>CAMTXT010000008.1:0-38702 GCA_947085835.1 uncultured Nitrosomonadales bacterium
AACCCCCCTTTCCGCCCTTAACCGTCACCTCCGGTTAGCCCGGTGGCGGGGCGGGGCGGGGTTTTGCCCCCCCCCCCCCCCCCCCCCCCATGAATAGTGCAATTCCGAGCACGCCCTCATTGCCCACCCCGGCGATTTCGGCCGATGCGCCATTTTCCAGGATGTAGTGCAGCGATACGATCGCGGTAATCGGGAAGTAGACGTGCTGCAACTGTCCGCCAGATTCGTAGAGCACTTCACCGAGCGGCATCGCAACCAGTTCCAGATGGGGAGAAATTTGATCGTATATTTCCGCAGTCAGGGCGGCGAGTAACCGGTTTTGTCTGGGGTCATGCTCTGAGGATATAAAAGCGACCATTTTCTCGTTCCGGGAGCATTCGATTGGCAGGTGAAACAGCAGATTTACAAGGGGTACGCGTGTAACAGAAATATCGTCCGTACCTTATAACACAGTATCTGGCGTGGCTATGTGCGTTGGCGCACAGAGAAATTTTCAGGATAACTGCGTGCGTGATTTTCATCGGATATCGCAATTTTAAAGTGGATTTGCAAGCTATGTGTGTTATCGAACAGAGTCTGTTCGAGCAAAGCGGCACGATGTCGGCAGGTGTTTATTCTTTCCCCTTTGGTAAACATCTGAAGTGCTTATGCCCGGTTTCGGTAATCCCGTTCCGGGTTTTTTTTGGCTCTGGAATCAGTCGACATGGAATTCAGATTGGGTGCTGCTCGTGTATGTTCTTGCTGATCCGGTAACACGAACAGGCGGCGGCTTCGAGCCCGGGGCCGTCGAGAATGCTGATTTCGCCACGGCTGTAACTGATCAGTTTTCGTTCGCGCAATGCGCCTGCAGCCTGAGTCACGCCAACCCGCCGTACACCCAGCATATGCCCCAGCAGATCCTGCGTCAGATGCAGTTTATTTGATCGAACGCGGTCGCGCATCATCAGCAGCCAGCGTGCGAGGCGTGCCTCGACGTGGTGAAACCGGTTGCACGCAGCGGTCTGTGCCAATTCGACCATCAGTTCGTGGATGTAGCGGTGCACATTGCGCTGCAACAGCGTGTTTAGCTGAAATTCGTCGTGGAAGTGCGCGGCACTCATGCGCCATGCCATTCCGGCACCCTGTACCAGGGCGCTAACGGGCGACTCGTTCACGCCGAGCGCAAGTGGAATACCCAGCATGCCTTCATGGCCTACCATGCTGACTACCAGCGACTGATGGCCTTCTGACAGTGTCAGGATGGAAATCTGCGAATTGGTCGGGAAGTAAACATGGTCAATGGCCTGGCCGAACTGATAAAGCTCATCGCCGAAATGCAGCGTGACCGGCTCAAGACGGGCAAGTACCCGCTGATAGTCATTGCCAGGCAAGGCTGCGAGCAGGTTGTTTGCATCTTGACAGACAAGGGGCATTGGATACTCCTGAGTAGTTCACTGCGTATTGAATTCATGGATGCAACCAGCGATCTTGCAAATTACAGCAATGACTTTTTGCTGTATGTACGGCAGCGAACGGAGTAGCGCGCGATACAAGCCGATAGTTGCCGCAATCCTGACGCTAGGTCAGGACTAGCCTCTGTCGCGAGTTGACTAAATGGCTTTGTACTTTGAATTTTCTGGAGAAGATAAAATGAATAACTGCAAAATTAGCTTTAAACCACTCGCTTTGTTGAGCGCATTGCTGCTGGCCGTTGTTGTCTCCGGGTGTGGCGGAGGAGGAGGGGGCGTGGGAGTCGCAGCAACGACAACCGCAGTTCCGACCTCTCCGGGTGCGGGAACTGGCTTGGGCGGTTTGGGTAAAGGACCGGCACCGGTGGTGTTAGGCGCGGCCGGGAATTATGCGATTCTGGCAAAGTCGGCCATCACCACCGTTCCTGCCTCTGCCATTACAGGTAACGTTGGACTGAGTCCTGCTGCCGCGACTTTCATCACGGGTTTTACGCTGGCAGCTGATCCTACCAATGTATTTTCGACATCGACTCAGGTGACAGGGCAGGTATTCGCGGCCAATTATGCGGTTCCTACCCCTGCCAACCTGACTACGGCGGTCGGCAATATGCTTACGGCCTACACCGATGCAGCCGGACGTGCTGCTGATTTTACCGAACTGGGGGCCGGAAATATCGGCGGTATGACGCTTCCTGCCGGCACCTACAAATGGGGCACCGGCGTTACTATTCCGACCAATGTTACGCTTAACGGCGGCCCTAACGATGTCTGGATATTCCAGATTGCACAGGGTATTACCCAGGCTTCCGCTGCGCGAGTGATATTGACCGGCGGTGCACTGCCAAAGAACGTTTTCTGGCAGTCCTTTGGTGCAGTGGATATTGGCACGACCGCGCACATGGAAGGCGTAATCTTGTCGCAAACGTCAATCACGCTGCGAACCGGGGCATCGGCTAACAGCCGGCTGTTGGCGCAGACGGCCGTCACGCTGGATGCGAATGCAGTGACCCAGCCCGCTCCGTGATCAATGCAATAATGTGAAGCAAAAGGCCGTCCGATAAGTAGTTTCATCGGACGGCCTTTTTCATGCGGCATGAAAAAACGATCGCTGAGAACACGGAGAAAGTCAGTTTTATCCGGATGAACTGATTACACCGGTTCAGGGAATATCCGAAGAATTCATCCGACCCAGGATGATGACGGTTTTGCGTTGCAGGCCGGCAGCATCGCGGTGTTTGTCGTAATAGCGCGGATTGGGCACCATCGCAGCCAGTTTTGCGGCCTGAGCGGGGGAGAGCTGAGATGCGCTGATGTGGTAATAGTGGCGCGCGGCGGCTTCGGCTCCGAACACGCCGTTGCCCCATTCGATCACGTTGAGATAAATCTCGAAAATGCGCTGCTTGTCCATCACCGCCTCCATCATCACGGTGATCGCGGCTTCCTCAATCTTGCGAAAAGGCGAGCGGCTCCCGGTGAGGAACAGATTTTTGGCGAGTTGCTGGCTGATGGTGGAACCGCCCGCGACGATCCTGCCCTTCTTTAAGTTCTTCTCGTATGCCTTCTGGATGCCCTCCCAGTCGAAGCCTTCGTGATCGACGAAGTTCGCATCTTCCGAGGCGATCAGTGCGCGCTTGAGATTGTTGGAAATTTTCTCGTAGGGTACCCATCTGTACTGAAGTTCGGCATCCGGATTGTTGTCCTGCATGATTGCCAGCCGGGTTTCCATGAACGCGCTGGTCGACGGGTTATATTTGATCCACCAGCAGACATGCGCGAAAATCCACAACTGATAGAGTAAAATCAGCGCGAAACAGATCGCCACGCCGCGCCACAGCCAGCCCCAGAGTTTTTTCATAATTAGTAACTTCCATTCACTTCCGTCATTCCGGCGAAGGCCGGAATCCAGCAGGGTTTATCAAAAATGTTTTTAGATTTTGTCCCGCTACGCGGGAAATTTTTAATTGACTGGATTCCGGCCTTCGCCGGAATGACGATGGGTTTATGCCGTTTCACGCAGTTGGGCGATGACCGGTGCGGTTTCAGGCCGCACGCCGCGCCAGATGTAGAACGCCTCGGCCGCCTGTTCGACCAGCATCCCTAAGCCATCCGCCACCGCCGCACCTTGCTGACGGGCAAATTTCATGAACGGCGTCTCGCGTCCGTACATCATGTCGTAGGCCAGTGCGCCTTTGGAGAAAATGCCGGAGGGCAGCGGGACTTCGCTGTCGGTAAGTCCTGCTGAGGTGGCGTTGATGATGACATCGAACTGAAAACCTGCCAGTTCAGCATAACTGCCACCGGCAGTGCCGGGAAATTTAGCCGCCAGTTCGACAGCCTTGTCGGCCGTACGGTTGGCGATGGTCAGTACAGCGCCTGCTGTGACCAGCGGCAGTGCAACCCCGTAAGATGCGCCCCCGGCACCCATCAGCAGCACCCGTTTATCCTTAAGTGTGACGCCCCGATTCTGTTCGATATCGCGTACCAGCCCTGCGCCATCGGTGTTGTCGCCGCGTATGACGTCACCCTCAAAACTGAGGGTGTTCACGGCCTGTGCTGCCTGCGCCCGTTCGGTAAGTTCGGTCGCGCAGTTAAACGCTTCGAATTTGAACGGTACGGTGACGTTGCAACCCTTGTAACCTTCTTGGCGCAGCCGTTCTATGGTGGCTTTAAAGCCGTCCAGCGGGGATTCGATGGCTTCGTATGAAATGTCCTGTCCTGTCTGTTCCGCGAACAGTTTGTGGATCAGCGGCGATTTGCTGTGTGAGATGGGATTGCCGATCACGGCGTAGCGGTCAGTCATGTTTCTTGTGCGTAGTAAGTGGTGAGTCTAAAAACCCAAGGCGCGCATTGTAACTGACGCGCTGCCCATGAATCACGCAGTTTTGCGCACGCTCAACAGCATCGCAGTTGCACCGCCGACTATCGCCATCGCCCAGACAATCGCGGCGCCGCCGGGCAGATCGAAGAAGGCTGAGAGCAGCAGGCCTGCCGCATAACCTGTGACGCCGATGCCGAACGCATAGATCATGCGGTGCTTTTCGATGCGGTAAGTGGACAGTGGCGGCACGATCAGGCTGGCGAACACCAGATACACGCCGACCAGTTGCACGGAGGCGGTGACCGCCAGCGCGAACAGCGCGTAGAAGCCCAGGTGGCCGAGCCTGTCCTGTTGCCAGCGCCATATTGCCAGCAGCACTGCGCTCAACAAGGCGGTGGCGATCAGCTGGTTGTAGCTTACCCAGAGTATCTGGCCGACCAGTAAGTCCTTGAGATGTTCGCCGGCGTGCACGTCGCGGCTCATCAAGAGGATGCCGCCGCTGGCGGCGAGCACGAAGGTGAGGCCAATGCAGGCCTCCTTGACGTCGGGCAGGCGATGTTCGATCCAGCTCAGCAGGGCCGCGCCGCACAACGCGCTCAACGCAGCGATGACTTGCACCAGCAGCGGCTGACCGGTCAGATTCAGCAAACCGGCCAGCACGATGCCTAAGCCTGCGATTTGCGCCACCGCCAGATCGGCGAAGATCACGCCGCGCTCAAGCACTTTCATGCCGAGCGGGATATGGGTGGCCAGCACCAGCAGGCCTGCCAGATAAGCCGGCAGCAGAATATCGAGTTCGATGCCGTTCATTTGAGAGCCGCCAGCAAACTTGCGATGGTGTCGTCGAATAATCCAAACAGATTAACCGCCTGGGCCGTTCCGCCGACCGTGTAGGGCAAGACCACCGCTTTGATGTGTGCACGTTCCGCGATCCATTCCGACGGGCGTCCGTCCTGATAGGCGGCGCGCAGCACCATTTTCGCCGGATGCAACTGTAATTCGTTCAGTACCTGGCCCAGATGCGCGGCGCTGGGTTCCATGCCGGGCTTGGGTTCCAACTCGGCGACCTGTTTCAGTCCCAGCCAGTTGTTCAGATACGGAAAGCCTCTGTGCTGCACGACGATGGGAATGCCCCTGAGAGGGGCTGCCTGTTTTTCCCACTTGGCAATCGCTGCGCGCCACTGCCCGTCGAAGGTCGCAAGTTGCTGCTGGTAATAGGCCGTGTTGGCCGGATCAAGCTGGATCAGGCGATGGCTCAGTGCATCGGCAACAGGCAGGAAGTTGCGCGCATCGGTCTGAATGTGCGGATTGCCTGCGGCATGTACATCGCCGTCGCTGCGATCAAGGCGAGTGGGCACTTCCAGCATGCGTACATATTGTGCCGCTTCAAAATTGCCCGGGTTGCCGGGCTGTATCGCGCTGTTGCCCGATTCGCGCAGGATCACCGGCAGCCAGCCCGTTTCCAGTTCCGCGCCGGTACATACGACGAGATTGGCGCGGCGCGCTTTCGCGATCAGGCTGGGACGTGCCTCCACGCGGTGTGGATCTTGCAGCGCGCCGGTGGCGGTGTAGATGCTGGCTTTGTCGCCGGCGAGCTGCAGCGTGAGGGCGGCCCATTCCGGCTCGCAGGCGAACACGCTGATTGCGGCATGACTGGAGGTGCTGACGAGCAACAACAGGATGGAATAAATTATTTTTTTCATTGTATTGTACCTTTAAGTTTGTCATTCCCGCGGAAGCGGGAATCCAGCGGTTTTATCAATGGGCTGTTGGCATTGTCCCGCATTGCGGGAACTATTTGATTGACTGGATTCCCGCTTTCGCGGGAATGACGGTTTAATATTGGTGTGCGCCGTGTGCGCCCATGCTCATGATGTATTGCACGAAAATCTGGTTGTCGGGCAGACCCAGCCGTGAATTGTCGCGCGCCAGTTGCACTCTCAAGCGCGAGAATTCGCTGGGGCTGTAGTCCAGCATCCAGGTTGCTCTCGACGGGTTGAAGGCGTAGTTGCCGATGACGTTACCAGCGTTCAGTGCGCCTACACTGGCGACACCCGGATCGAGCAGGTCGTAGCGCAGGCCGGTGCGCCAGTGCGGCATGAACTGATACACGCTTTGCAGATACCAGCCGCTTTGCGTGTTGCTGAAACTGTCGGTGGTCAGCAGGTTGTACGTCAGCAGGCCGCTCTCTTTTCGCCGGAAATATTCGCCCTGCAGCTTGAAATAGCGGTTGGCGGTGTTGCCGTTGGGCGAGTATTTCCAGACGAAGTCGAGGCCCGTTGTCTGGCTGTCGCCGGAAAAACTGTTGTTTATCGGCGGGTTAGCAGGGTCGGAGCTGATCGCCGCGATCCGTTTGGTCTGGTGCAGCGAAACCCCCGCACGCCAGCTGTGTTCGATGCCGATGTCATCGCCGACATGGGCGAACAGTGTGCCGGCCCCAGCGCCATTCTTGGTGCGGTCGGTGCCGGGAAAGCCGCGTCCGCGCCCGAGCTCGCCGCCCAGTTCGATAAAGGTATCGGTCGGTGCCAGCCACTTGAGTTGCACGCCGTCGTCCCCCAGTTGATTGTTCCACAGCGTACTGTAGACCAGCGGCTGATCCACAAAATCCCAGGCGTGGGCGTGTTGCTCGTTCAGATAGCCCAAGCCTGAAAAGAACCGTCCGAACTTGAGATTGACGCCATCGCCCGGCGCTGAGGTCTGCACGAAGGCATTTTCTACCGTCACGCCGCCTGCCGGGGCGAGCGCCAGGGTTGCCACGCCGCGATAGTCAGGGTCGATGTTGGCCGAGATGCCTAACTCGGATTCGCCGAGATTGAATCCCTGCTGGTGAGCGGGGTTGCTGCTCATCGCAAAGCCGGTCGCCGGACTGGTTTGTCGCAAGCTGCCGTAGGTGCCGGCGAGTATCAGCGAAATGGCCGGGTTGAACGCCCCTTCGCCGCCAGCGCTTGCTACTGCGGCGGGTGCAACGCTGGCCTGCTGCATTTGGGGTGCTGCGGCTTCCGCTTGTTTTGCTTCGGCCAGTTCGAGGCGTTGTTCGAGCAGCAATATGCGCTGCTCGTAGTTCTGTTTCAGTTGTTGGATCTGCTCACGGATGGCTTGCAGATCGGCGTCGCTGGCGGCTATGGCTGCCAGCGGATGGCATAGCAGCGCGGCAATCGCCACGCTCAAGTACGTTTTTTTGAACATTTTTGCTCCACAAAATAGATCTCGGCTCGTGGCTTGTCGCTCGTAGCATGTAGGAAGAGATGTTTATGCGGAGCAGGGCGGGGCGCGCGCCGAGAAGGCGACGAAGCTGGCAGAAGTCGCCGTGGCAAGAAGTGCGTGGTGCGGGGTGTCGTGGCAGGTTGCCAGTTCAAAGTGAACGGTATTGCTGCCGATCGCGCTGCCCAGTTGCGCGTAAGCCGCACACAGGTCACAGTTGTGCGGCAGTGACTGGTCCTGCGACTGATCCGCCATTGCATGCGAAATGCCATGCACGAGGCCGCCCATCTGCGCAAACAGCAGGGCGAAAATCAGCAGTAATCTGGCAAGCAGGGGGTGGCGCATGGGGCGCACTTTAACCAACAAGCCCAGATCGGACAAGGATTTTATTCGCTCTCAAGCTTGTCCGATGGCGTAAACGACCAGGTGCGGGTGATGGTCAGGATGTCCACGTCCTTTGCAATGTCAGGCGGCAGCGGGGAATAGGGGCTTGCGAGTTTGACGATGCGCATCGCCGCCGCATCGAGGATGCGGTGCCCGGAGGAGCGGCTGACTTCGATGTTTTCGACGCTGCCGTCCGCCCTGATCGACACGGAGAGCTGTAATTTTCCGTAGACTTGTTCGCGGCGGGCCTGATCCGGGTAGTTCAAATTGCCGATGCGTTCCACCTTGACGCGCCAGTCCTCGATGTATTGAGCGAAACGGTACTCCTGGGTGCGCGCGCCGATGAACTTGCGGCGCGGCAGCTTTTGATAATAATCATTTTGTTTGCTGATCTGCGCTTCCAGTCTGGCGATTTCCAGGCTGCGTTGCACCAGATCTTCGGCGCTTGAAGTATCGGCCTTTTGCTGTTTTTTGGGTTGCGGCAGGGTCAGGTTATAGCTGCTTTTGAGCCGGGTCAGCATGCGATTCGATTCTTCTTCCAGATGCGC
Source organism: uncultured Nitrosomonadales bacterium (assembly GCA_947085835.1). GTDB lineage: Bacteria > Pseudomonadota > Gammaproteobacteria > Burkholderiales > Gallionellaceae > Gallionella. The sequence continues at coordinate 8,400 of CAMTXT010000008.1, forward strand.
GACCTGCCTGGCGGCTTGTTCAGGCGTGATCCGGCTGTCGTCGCCGATATTCGGCAGCATGCTCTTTGCCTGCCGGTCCTCCTCGGTATTGCCGCCGCCGTCCAGATTGGCCTGCGCCAGCGCATCGGCTTTGACCGGACGGGACTTGGACTTGCTGTTGACCAGCACCACATGCAGCGGTTGCAGGACGTCCGCCGCCTGGTTTGGAACGGGCAGTACCAGCGCAACGCCGAACAGGGCGAACGCGTGCAGCGCGATGGAAAAAATCATCGCCAGCGAAATGACCGATTTGAGCTTTGTCAGCAAGCCGCTTCTCCGCCCGGCGCTGTCGTTGCGTCAGGTTCCTCTGTCGTGGCTTCAGTCAGTTCCTCAGCCAGCTCTTCAGGCACTTCTTCTGTTTCGCCGGCATCGACTGTGTCCAGCGTGGCGACATAGCGTGTCTGCAAGGACAGATCGAGCAGGTCAATCGAGACGATCGCAATCTGCACGCGGGTTTTGGCCGGCAGCTGTTCCGGCAGGGACGGCACCCGGAATACCAGCGGAATCTCGCTCATCTTCACCAGGTTTTCCTTCAACACGGTGGCCTCGATCAGCTCGATCTTTTCCTGTTGCAGCGAGCGCAGGCACCAGTAACGTTCCATATTGCGCTGGAACTCGTTATAAATCGTGTACATGGTGTCGAAGTCGCGCAGGATGGCGTACAGCCCGGTATCGTTCTTCGGATACGGCGCATCCTCGCCTCTCAGCATGGCGATGATCTGGCGTTGATTCACCATGTCGACGTAGCGGCGCAGCGGCGAGCTGGACCACATGTATTGCGCCACGCCCAGGCCCTGGTGGGGGGCTGCGATCGTGCTCATCCTGACCTTGCCGCCCTGCTGGGTGCGATAGATGCCGGGGAAGCCGTGGGAGGCCAGATGCCCGCCCCATTCGCAATTGACCAGTATCATCAGCTCGGAGACCACTTTGTCGATCGGCGAGCCGCGTCGGCGTGTGGTGATGCTGACGCGATTATTTTCAATGTTAAAATTATAATCGAGTTGCATGTTGTTGTCGGCCTTGCCGCGTCCGGCTTCCATCTTTTGCACCAGATGCCACAGCAGCGTCAGTTCGGCGGCATAGGGGTAATCCAGTTTTCCGGCCGCCAGCGTTTCCTCGTTGAACAACGGTTCGAGCGTGTCGTGGCGCAGATTCGCCGCGATATGCACGCGTTCGACGCGACTCTCATATCCCAGGATGGCCAGCGTTTCGGCATCGACTTCGATATACATGGACAGCGCGGGGCAGACGCGATCCGCCGTCAGCGTAAAGGCTTCTACTATGCTGTCCGGCAGCATGGTGATTTTCGATCCGGGCATATACACCGTGGACAGGCGGGATGCTGCCAGCTTGTCGGCATCGGAGTCGCGCGGCATGCCAAGCGCCGGGGCTGCGATATGCACGCCGATACGCCAGTTGCCGTTGGCCAGCTTTTCCACCGAGAACGCATCGTCGATCTCGGTGGTGGTCGCATCGTCTATGCTGAACGCGTTGACAGCCCCCATCGGCAACTCGTCCCAGCTGGACAATTCGACTGGTGGGAAACCGGTGCCCTTGGGGAAGTTTTCAAACAAAAACTTTTGCAGATGGTAATCCTGCGTGGATGGCAGCGCGCCGCAGTTATGCAGCAGATGCACGGCGGACAAATGCGTCGCCGCGCAGGCGGCTTCCAGCGCCTTGACTTCCAGGGTATTTCTGTCCGGATTGTAGAGCAACTGGTTGATATGGTCGGCAAATTCTGCCGGCAATTCGAAGCGGATCAGCTGGGCTGTCATGTGCGCCTGCAAAGCCAGCGCCTGACGTTTCTTCTCGGCACCAGCAAGCGCTGCTTTCAATACTTCAGGCGGGGCCGCGCGATAGCGGCCGCGGCCCTTCTTGTGGAAATAGATCGGCGCGCCGTGCAGGCGTATCAGCGCGGCAGCCGCTTCCAGAGAGCTTGGCTTGTGGCCGAAATACTCGGTGGCGATTTCTTCGAAGCCGAATTCTTCCGGCGGGCAGCATTCCCAGAGGAATTCCACCTCGATGTCAGCCGCTGCCGCTTCCGCCTCATGGATGAAGTCGCTCATGTCAGGCTGGGTAAAGTGCAGCATTACGTTGGCAGCTTTAATCTTGCTGCGTTTGCCGGACAGGCTTTCGATCTGCAGCGAGCTGGTGTTGTCGGTCATGATGCTGCCGACCTTGAAACTGCCGTCTTCTTCGTAAAGGATATTCATGGAGGCGTGCTAAAAAAATTGGCACGGATTATAACAGCTCAAGTGTTTTGCAGCAGGCAACAAAAAAGCCGACTTGCATCGGCTAGTTGTGCAGGCGGGTAACCTTATTTCTGGTTAAGTACCCACGTTACCATAGTCTTGATGCTTTCATCGCTGACAGACTTGCCGGTGGCCGGCATAGGCATCGCGCCAAAAGATCCTTTGCCGCCATTGCGCACTTTCAATTCCAGCGTGGCTTGAGCGCCCTTGTCTTCCTTGTATTTTGCAGCAACATCCTTGAAAGACGGGCCTACGGCTTTTCCGTCTACTTTATGGCATGCAGCACAGCCGCTCTTCTTGAATAACGCCTCGCCATCATCTGCCGCGAACGCGGTAGCAGAAAAAGACAGGGCAGCGGTCAACGCGATGAGATAACGAACGTTCATGAAGGTCTCCTTGTGTAAATGTAATGCGTGCAATCTACGCTTCGTGATGATACCTCATATTGATGCAGATCAAACGCCGCGTCTATAACGGGAGTGGCAGCGCGGTCTTGTCGACTACCCGGCGCAGCACAAAGCTGGTATGCACGCCGCTCACGCCGGTGATGCGGGTCAGACGGTTAAGCAGCAATTCCTGGTAGGCATCCATATCCCTGACGACCACCTTGAGCTGGTAGTCCGCATCCTGCCCTGTGATCAACAGGCATTCGAGCACCTCCGGTATTTCTGCGACCCTGGTTTCGAAGTTGTCAAAACGCTCGGGCGTATGCAGATCCATGGAGATGTGGATCAGCGCCATCAGCGACAGGCCCAGTTTTTTTGCGTCGAGCAGCGCGCGGTAGCCGGTGATCAGTCCTGATTCTTCCAGCGTGCGCATCCGCCGCAGACAGGGGGACGCAGACAGGCCGATACGCTCAGCCAGATCCTGATTGCTGATTCGTCCGTCCTGCTGCAATACACGCAGCATCTGCAAGTCGTATTGGTCAAGTTGCATAAAATATCTGTTGGTTATTATATTTGGCAATAAATATAATACATATAATAAATATGCGCAATATTGTAGCTGTTGGGTGGAAAAAATGACCGTAAAACGCAAGCACCTGCCGGCGAGTTTTGCTTAAGATTCCATCCGTTGAGTTGTTAACTTTTTTCAGGAGTCGCCGTCATGTTGCACGCTGCCAAATACAGACCGTTCCCGCCGGTCAATCTCATCGACCGGCAATGGCCTGACCGGACCATCACCCGACATCCGATCTGGATGAGTTCGGATTTGCGAGATGGCAATCAGTCGCTTTTCGAGCCGATGAATATCGAGCGCAAGATGCGCATGTTCAAGATGCTTTGCGAAGTGGGTTTCAAAGAGATTGAAGTGGCGTTCCCCTCCGCCTCTCAGACTGAGTTTGACTTCGTGCGCAGCCTGATCGAAGCTGATCAGATACCCAAGGACGTCACGATAGCCGTGCTGACGGCGGCGCGCGAGCATCTGATCCGCAGCACGATGGAGTCGCTGCGTGGCGCACGTCGTGCGATCGTGCATGTCTACAACGCGACATCCAAGCCGTTTCGCGACATCGTTTTCGGCATGAGTAAGACCGAAGTGATCGAGATGGCGGTCGCGGCGGTGAAGCTGATCAAGCAACTGGCGGCCGAACAGCCGGACACCGAATGGGTGCTCGAATACAGCCCGGAAGCCTTTTCTGCGACCGAACTCGATTTTTCGCTCGAAATTTGCAATGCCGTGACCGCTGCATGGGGCGCGATGCCGGACAATAAGGTGATCCTCAATCTTCCGGCGACCGTTGAAGTATCAACGCCCAATGTTTACGCCGACCAGATTGAATGGATGCACCGTCATCTTGCAAGGCGTGAGAGCGTGATTCTCAGCATCCACATGCATAACGACAGAGGGACTGCGGTTGCGGCCGCCGAACTGGGGCAAATGGCAGGGGCCGACCGCGTCGAGGGTTGTCTGTTCGGCAACGGCGAGCGCACCGGCAATGTCGATATCGTGACGCTTGCCATGAATCTTTATACGCAGGGCGTCGAGCCGGGCCTCGATTTGTCCGACATCAACCGAATTGCGCGAACGGTCGAGCATTGCACCCGGTTGACTATCCATCCGCGCCATCCTTATGCGGGTGATCTGGTTTTTACCGCCTTCTCGGGTTCCCATCAGGATGCGATCAAAAAGGGTTTTGCCGCGCAAAAGCCGGATGCGCTCTGGAATGTCCCGTATTTGCCTGTCGATCCGAAAGACACCGGACGCAGTTATGATTCGGTGATCAGGGTCAACAGCCAGTCGGGCAAAGGCGGCATCGCTTATTTGATGGAAACCGAATACGGCGTGGTCATGCCGCGTCGTCTGCAGGTCGAATTCGCAGGCGTAGTGCAACGACGTGTCGACAGTCTGGGCAAGGAAATCAGCGCCGCCGATATCTGGGAGATTTTTGCCGCGACGTATCTCGATGGCGCATCGCCTGTCCGTTACCTCGCGCATCATCTGGTCGAATGCGGCAATTTGCAAGGGATCCGGCTCGATGTTGTAATCGACGGCGTACCCAAGGTGCTGGGCGGGGAGGGGAATGGCCCGATAGATGCCGCCGTTCACGCGCTTAAAAGCGCAGGAATCGACGTTCAGGTGCGCGGCTATGACGAGTCTGCTATGAGTACGAGCGCCGAGGGCAGCAATGCGCGTGCCTGCGCCTTCATCGAAATAGCTCATGCCGGTGTCAGCCATTACGGGGTCGGCATGGATGCGAACATCGTCACCGCCGCCATCAAGGCTTTGCTGAGCGGCGTTAACCGGATGAAAGCGGTTTTGCCGTGATCTAATTGCCGTTGTCTGTTCCTGGTCACGCTTGTATGATGCACGGCATATTGCACAAAATTCTGTAACAGATACACCGGGAGGCATCATGGGAATCTCTGTACGCGATGTGGTGGCGTTTTCGCAGGCACGCGCCAATCTTTCTGAACTGGCTGAGCAGGTTAAGGCCGGAGCCGAGAAGATCATCACCCGAAATGGCGAAAGTTATGTCGCACTGATTGATTCGGATCGGCTTGATTACTACCACCGCCTGGAGCGAGAGCGCATTCATCTGCTGTTGATTGATGAAGCTGGTAAGGGGCTGGATGACGTGGCCGCAGGGCGGGTGAAGGATGCGCGTCAGACGATAATACAGCTCAAGCGTCGGCGTGTGGCTTAAGACGGGGCGGACATGGCAGTCACCGTAAAACTCACGGCTAACTTCGAGCGCAATCTCGACGAGATTGAGGGGTTTTTGGACAAGGTGGATGCCTGGCAGGTTTATGACCGCCTGCTGGATGAGTTGACCGATACCTCGATTCCCAATCTTGAAAAGTTCCCGGCGATAGGGCGGCCTTTTCTTGAACGGCCAGTGCGCTCTGTGGAAGTGGCGAATGCGCTCGTACGCTTGCAGGCAACGTTGAATGACGGTGAATTGCACGAATACCTGTTCGCAGATTATCTGGTGTTGTATGCACAGTTTGGCGATGTTATTCATTTGCTGTCGATCAAGCATCACCGTCAGCTCTCGTTCGATTTTAAAACGCTGTGGCCAATTATTTGATGTCTCCGGCCAAAAAATCACCCATCAATCGCGATATCTTCCTTGGCGTTTCCTTTGCGCTGCTCGCGGCAGTAGGCTTCTCAGTCAAGGCGATTCTGGTCAAGCTGGCCTATCAAGGCGGCGTGGATGCGATCACGCTGCTGGCGTTGCGCATGGCATTCTCGATGCCGTTTTTTATCGGTGTGGCAATCTGGATCAGGCATCAGCATGCCGAACCGCTCAACACGCATGACCGGCTGCTGGTGCTGGCGCTGGGTTTGATCGGCTACTACCTGTCCAGCTTTCTGGATTTTCTGGGGCTGCAATACATCTCCGCTGGTCTGGAAAGATTGATACTGTTCCTCTATCCGACCCTGACCGTGATCCTCTCGGCATCGATCTACAGGCGCCCCATCGGCAAAAAAGTCATCGCGGCGATGGCGTTGAGCTATGCCGGGATTGCGCTGGCCTTTTTACACGACTTGGGGCTGCATGACGCGGGTCTGAAGCAGGGCGGCAGCATCGTGCTGGGTTCAGCGCTGGTATTCTTGAGCACCTTGTCCTATTCATCTTATCTGGTGGGCGTGGGGCATGCGGTGAAGCGCATCGGCACGACACGATTCACCGCCTACGCGATGGTCGTGGCAAGTGTGGCCAGCTTGTTGCAGTTCGTCGTGATGCGCCCCCTGAGTTCACTCGATCTGCCGTTCCGCGTGTACGAACTGTCGATTGCGATGGCGATTTTTTCAACGGTGTTGCCGGTATTTCTGCTGTCCTACGCGATTCGCCGCATCGGCTCGGGCAGCGCCTCGCTGATCGGCTCCATCGGCCCTGTCAGCACGATTTACCTGGCGTATCTGTTTTTGCACGAGCGCATCTCGCTGCTGCAAATATTAGGGTCGTCGCTGGTGCTGGCCGGGGTGCTGGTTATCAGCCTGAACAGCAGGCGTGCATAAGTGATTGATCGTTGTATTATTTATTTCTGTTTTCGAACGGATCGTTGTAGCTTCCGAATCGGATAGTGGCAAAAGGCAGCAATGTGCCGGCTGCGCACTTTAAACCTGACAGGCCGCTTTCCTTCCAACAAGAATTTCCCGGCCGCAGTATCCCGGAAACGATCATCCTGAAAACCGCAGTTCAAGCCACAGAGTTCACAGAGAACACAGAGAGTTACATGGGGTTTTCACTTTTTGTTGACTCACACAAAAGGTGATTGAAAAACTTATTCTAACTATTTGTTTTTACTCGGTGATCTCGGTGTTCTCTGTGGCTAAATGCTTTTTATAGGATGATAAACCTTGCTTGGGCAGGTTTCGGGCAGTTGGTTCCAGGTGTGCCGGTTCGCTGCGTGCAATTGCTGCTGCTCGGAACCGTCGTCTAATCAGGCTGTATAGCGCATTTGGCTATTCAAATTTCGGCCGGCTAACAAAACCCCCTCCAACTTTTGCTACTGAGCAGATTTGTGAACGTTTTCCTTCGGGAGCAGGAGATCGAGCCTGTCTTTGATCAATGCGTAACACTCGCAGGCTTTTGCTTCCAAACCCTCCCGGTCAAGCACAGCAATGCGACCACGGTCGAGCTTGATCAATCCGGTTGCCCGCAAGTTGCTGACAACCTTTGATATGAGCGCGCGACGCACCCCTAACAAGCGGGCGATTTGCTCTTGCGTTATGAGCAAACTATTGGCGGGCAAACGGTCGAATCTCAGCAACAGCCAGCGACACAGCTGCTGTTCCATTGAGTGGCAGCGGTTGCACACAAGCGTCTGTGCAATTTCCGTCATCAGCGTCAGGGTGTAACGCAGCAACAGACGTTGCAACAAGCCGGCGCGGTGAAATTCGCTCTTCAGCGACCGCCCGTTCAACCGATAGCCGTGACCGGCACTTTGCACGATGGCCCGGCTCACCGTAGCTTCGCCCCCCATGAAGAGTGAAATGCCGACGATTCCTTCGTTGCCCACCATGGCGACTTCGAGCAATGAGCCATCCTCCATTTCGTAGAGCAGCGACACGATGGCGGTCGTCGGAAAAAAGACGTGGCGTATCTGCGTGTCTGAATCGAAGATAATTTGGCCGCGAGGCATCGAAACCAGCTCCAGGTCGGTGAGCAGACGCTCACGGTCTTCCGCCGGCAAAGTGGCGAGCAGGTGGTTCTGGCTGAGGGCGTGACGGGTGTTCATGAGTAAGATCCTGATTGATGGAATAGCCGCTCCAAGTTTAAAGAATCGACTTTTTTCATGATAAAGTAAGAACTTTAAAAGTTATGTACGCTTTCGGACAGACAATTCCTGAATAGATAAAGTATCATTCGATGGCGAAATTTCACAGGCACGCCGTCAATCTCCAAATGCGCAGAGCTAAGCAATACACTTGTCATTGTAAGCAAGCCGAGCAAAGCTGAAAACATCGGGTCATGAAAGAAATAACGTGAGCAAAAAAACGAACGAGCTTAATCCGTTGCGAAAAACCGCCGAAACTAAACTTGCGCATGCTCAGCCGACAGATTTGCAGATGCATCCCGCTGAAAAACTTCTGCATGAACTTCAGGTACATCAGATCGAGCTGGAAATGCAGAACGAAACATTACGGCAATCCCAGCTCGCACTTGAGGAGTCGCGCGACCGCTATGTTGACCTGTACGACTTTGCTCCTTCAGGTTACATCACGCTCAGCCGCGAAGCTCTTATCACCGAAATCAATCTCACCGGCGCTGCGCTGCTGGGAGGGGAACGCCGCAAATTTTTGCAACATCGTTTTGCCAGCCTGGTTGCTCCCGAGGACAGAGAGCGCTGGCATCGATATTTTTTAACCGCGCAGCAATACGACAGCAAACAAGTCTGCGAGCTGAGTATCCATCGTGTCGACGGATCTCACTTGTATGTCCGGTTAGATTCGCTGCGCATGGCAAGAGATGACAATGCTCCTGTGGTGCGCATCGCACTGACCGACATCACCGAACGCAAGCAGGCCGAGATGGCGCTACTCGAGAGCCAGCGGCTGCTGGACTTCACCATGAAATTGAGCCATATGGGCGGCTGGCATCTCAGCTTGCTTGATCACACAGCGAATTGCACGCCGGGACACGATCGCATCTTCGGGTATGAAGAGACCCAGCAGGAGTGGAACTACGACAGGTTTATCGAGCATGTGCTGCCAGAAGAGCGCGTCGAAGTGGATCATCATTTTCGTGAGGCGCGCGCGGCACAGGCCGATTTGAATTTCGAGTGCCGCATTCGCCGCACTGATGGCGAGGTGCGATGGATATTGGTCGCAGGCGGACAGCAACGCGACGAACGGGGTCAGATGGCGCGCATGTCCGGAATCGTGCAGGACATCACTGAAAAAAAATATCTGGAGCAGGTGCTGCAAGAAAAAAATGCCGCCCTGCAGCATGCCACATCGGTGGCGGAAAAAGCCAATCTGGCTAAATCAACTTTTCTTTCCAGCATGAGCCATGAGCTGCGCACCCCGCTGAATGCGATCTTAGGCTTCGCCCAATTGCTCGAGGCCGGGGCGCCTCAGCCGACAGGCAACCAGATTACAAGGCTGAACGAGATAACCAAGGCAGGATGGTATCTGCTGGAGCTGATTAACGAAATCCTCGATCTCGCGTTGATCGAATCCGGCAAGCTGGCGCTGTCACAGGGTTCGGTGTCATTGTCCGAAGTCATGCTCGAATGCCAGTCCATGATCGAAACGCAGGCGCAAAAATGTGGCATCAAGATCGAGTTTCTCCTGATCGACCCGGCCTGGCATGTCAAAGCTGACCGTACCCGATTGAAGCAGGTTCTGATCAACCTGTTATCCAATGCGGTCAAATATAACCGCGAACATGGAACGGTTGAGGTGAAATGCACCTGCACCCCGGAACGCATACGCATCGGCATTAAAGACAGCGGAATGGGATTGTCTGCCGAGAAACTGTTGCAGCTATTCCAGCCGTTCAATCGCCTCGGCCAGGAAAACGGCGCCGTTGAGGGAACCGGCATCGGCCTGGTGGTTACCCGGCAACTGGTCGAACTGATGGGCGGCACCGTCAGTGTGGTAAGCAGCGTCGGAACAGGCAGCGAATTCTGCATCGAATTGATCCGCGAATTTGCGCCGCAACTGGCCGTTGAAAATTGCGTGAATGTACAGCCCACTTTGCAAGGCCGGGATGACAAGCCGCTGGAACCGGCGCCGCGCACCCTGCTCTACGTGGAAGATAATCCGGCCAACCTGATGCTCGTCGAGCAGATAATTGAAGATCTTTCGCATGTAAGCATGTTGAGCGCGCAGAATGGACATCAAGGCATAGCGCTTGCACGCACGCATCTTCCCGATGTAATCCTGATGGACATCAATCTGCCCGACATGAGCGGAATCGAAGCCATGCTTATTCTGCGCGAGGATCCGGCTACGAAGCACATCCCCATCATCGCCCTAAGTGCCAATGCAATGCTGAACGATATCGAAAATGGGCTCGCGGCCGGATTTTCCAGCTATCTCACCAAACCCATCAGGATCAGTGAATTTATGAACGCCCTGACAAACATTGTGGAAGAGATAGCGCCCGTCGTGCCGTAAAACGACTGTCGTTCAGCAACCGCTATTCACATTCTGCTGAACGGGCGGATTTAGGATAATCAGACCCGTTCCACGTTGTTTACGCCACGCCTGCCAGATGGGCCTGTTCGTCTGCGAAATAACTGCTGCGTACCATAGGGCCGCAGGCTGCATGATCGAATCCCATTTTTTTGGCCTCAGTCTCGAACATCGCAAACGATTCAAGCGGGGCGTAGCGCAGCACCGGCAAATGCCCGTCGGACGGTTGCAGATACTGGCCTACGGTCAGCATGTTGACGCCGTGCGCGCGCAGATCCCGCATCACTTCCAGCACTTCCTCGTCGGTCTCTCCCAGGCCCAGCATCACGCCGGATTTGGTCGGAATATCGGGGAAGCGAGCCTTGAAATCCCCAAGCAGTTTGAGCGAGTGCGCATAATCGGCACCGGGACGCGCCAATTTGTACAGACGCGGCACGGTTTCCAGATTGTGATTCAGCACATCGGGCAATCCGGTCGCCAGCGCATCCAGCGCCACGTCGAGCCGGCCTCGGAAATCGGGTACCAGAATTTCAAGCCGGGTATTTGGTGAGCTTGCGCGAATCGCCGTCAGGCAATCGGTGAAATGTTGTGCGCCGCCGTCCTTCAAGTCATCGCGATCCACGCTGGTGATGACCACGTATTTGAGCTTGAGCAGGCCGATGGAGCGCGCAAGGTTGGCAGGCTCGTCGCTATCGGGGGGCTGCGGCTTGCCGTGCGCCACGTCGCAGAACGGGCAGCGCCGCGTGCACACGTCGCCCAGAATCATGAAGGTAGCCGTACCCTTGCTGAAACACTCGCCGATATTCGGGCAGGAAGCCTCTTCGCAGACCGTGACCAGATTGTGTTCGCGCAGCAGTTTTTTGACATCGTTGTAGCCTGTGCCTGAGCCTGTCTTGACGCGTATCCATTCCGGCTTGCGCAGGCGTTGCAGCAAGGGCACGATCTTGATCGGATTGCGCGCGGTCTTGGCCGCGCCTGTTTGCTTGCTGGATATTTCACTCATGCGTCTGCTTTCTTTGATAGTGTTGCTGTAATCCGTGTATCAGGTTCTGCGCCAGTTCCGCCTGGAGTTCGCTGATGCTCGCCGTGATGCCCAGTTCCACGCATTGCGTGACGCGCAGTCCGGCATAGCCGCAGGGGTTGATGAAGCTGTACGGCGTAAGGTTCATGTCGACGTTGAGCGCAAGCCCGTGGTAGCAGCAGCCGTGTTTGATTTTCAGGCCTAACGAGGCGATTTTTGCATCGTTGACATACACGCCGGGTGCGTCCACCCGTCCGTAAGCCGCCACACCGTATTCGCCGAGCAAGTCCACCACGGCCTGCTCCATCAGGGTGACCAGTTCGCGCACGTTTATCTTCCAGCGGCGCAGATCGAGCAGCAGGTAGGCGACGATCTGGCCGGGGCCGTGATAGGTGATCTGTCCGCCGCGATCGATCTTCACTACCGGTATGTCGGTCGGATTGAGCAGATGTTCCGGTAAGCCCGCCAGCCCCTGAGTGTAAGTGGGCGGGTGCTGCACCAGCCAGATTTCATCGCGCGTCTCGGCTGTGCGCTCTGCGGTGAATTTCTTCATCGCCTCCCAGGTCGGCTGATACTCAACCAGACCCAGGGAGTGAAGAACAGGATGCGGGATTCGGGATTCAGGATTCAGGGGCTGCTCGGCTTTGATATCCACGTCTGCATCCTGCATCCTGCTTCCTGATTTCTGCTTTTTCATAGCACCATTTTTACCAGCGGGTGATCGCACAACTCCTGATAAACCGCATCGAGTTGTTTGCGCGAGGTGGCGCGTATCGTGCAGGTCAGGCTGATATATTTCGCGGTTTTGCTGGCGCGCATCTCCATGTTGGCGGCGACAAAATCCGGGTCGTGCCGGGTGACGACTTCCAGCACGCATTGCGCAAAGTCGGGGTGTTGGGAACCGAAAATCTTGAGCGGAAAATCGGAAGGATATTCGACTAAACTCTCAGACTCGGGAATCACGGGCATTTCGGGTGTTTCGGGTGTTTTTTTCATTTGGCACGCATCACGTCACGTTTAAATTCTTGATATAACTGATAAATTTTATTGTACATCGGGCCAGGCTTCGCTGCTCCAACTGGTTTTCCGTCGAGATGGGTGATCGCCATCACTTCACGGGTGCTGGAGGTGAGCAGCAGTTCGTCGGCAGCGAAGACTTCAGCGGCCGTAATTTTTCGCACCTGATGTGGAATATTATTAGCTGCGGCGATTTCCAGTATCACGTCATAGGTGATGCCGGGCAGCATCAGATTGTCTTTCATTGGTGCCAGCAGCGTGCCGTTTTTGACCACAAATATGTTGCTCGCCGCGCCTTCGGTCAGAAACGCATCATCGCAGGCTACGGCGGGACGGATCAGGATGGTCTCGGCGCAACCTGCATCCACCGCCATCTGGCGCAACAGCACGTTGGGCAGCAGCGAGATGGCTTTGATGTCGCAGCGCAACCAGCGGTTGTCCTCTGCTGTGACCGCGCACACACCGCCGGCGAGCAACTCGGGCGCCGGCGCGAGCAAGGGATTGCTCATCGCAAATACCGTGGACGGGACGGGCGGATTGGGAAAGGCGTGGTCGCGTTTCGTAGCACCTCGCGTGATGTGCAGGTACAGGTATTGGTCTTCAGGTTTGTTGCGCGCGATCAGCTCGGCAACGATCGCCGTCCACTCGGAAACACTGTGCGGATTGAGTAGTCGTATGCCGTCCAGGCTGTGTTGCAGGCGCTGCAAGTGTTCTTCAAGGCGGAAAGCCCGACGCGAATAAACCGGGATGACTTCATACACCCCGTCACCGAAGATGAAGCCGCGATCCAGCACGGAAATCGTGGCTTGCTCTATCGGCAGGTATTGCCCGTTCAGGTAGATCGTCATATGATTCCCATGCGCGTTTACCAGGGGCTGTATTTCTGTACCAGCAATCGTATGCTATCCCAGCCGCGCGAAAACACGTTTGCCAGCGTCACGCTATCCAGCGCGACCAGCGGAAATTCCGCGTAGGGTTTTCCCGCCAGGGAGAGTTTGAGCACACCCAGTTGCTGGCCTGACGTAATCGGTGACAGGATGGGCTGATGCGTTTCGATGGTGGCCTTGAGCTGTGTAAACTGTCCCTTGGGTATCGTCAGGAACACGTCATGCCGGAAACCCAGATTGAGGTGGCTTTCCGTGCCTTTCCAGATGCGAACCAGGGTGACGGGTTGGCTGTTTTGATAGAGGCGCACCGCATCGAAGTTCTGGAAGCCATAGTTGAGCAACTTCTGGCTGTCGGCAGCGCGCTGGGTGTCGGATTCGCCACCCAGCAGCACTGAAATCAGGCGTCGTTTGTCGCGTTTTGCGGAACCCACCAGGCAGAATCCGGCGGTTTCAGTGTGTCCGGTCTTCAGTCCGTCGGCGTAAGGATCAAGCCATAACAGGCGGTTGCGGTTGGCTTGCGTGACATTGTTGAAGGTGTAATCGCGCAGGCCAAACAACGGATAGCGTTCGGGATAGTCGCGCACCAGCGCCGCTGCCAGTATCGCGATGTCGAAAGCGCTGCTGTAATGCTGTGCATCCGGCATGCCGACTGGATTGGTGAAGTGCGTGTTTTTCATGCCCAGACGCACGGCTTCCTTGTTCATCAATTCGACAAAGGCAGCTTCCGAGCCTGCGACATTGACTGCAAGGGTGTTCGCCGCATCGTTGCCGGATTGCACGATCAGGCCGTGCAACAGTTCGTCGACGGTAACGGATTGTCCGGGTTTGAGCAGCATGCGCGATTCGCCGCCGCTATTGCGCGTTGCATCAACCGGCACGGCGATGCTCTGATCCAGCTTGAGCGTGCCCTGTTTGATGGCGGAGAACGTGAGGTAGGCCGTCATCAGTTTGGTTAATGACGCGGGTTCCAGGCGTGCATGGGCATTTTGACCCAGCAAAACCTGATTGCTGGAAAAATCGTACAGCACATAGGCGCGTGCGCCAAGAACAGGTGGCTCCGCTAGTTGTACGGGCAGAGCGTAGCTTGCTGCGGATAGCAGCAAACTCAAAAGGGACAGGATAGCTTTCATGATTGTGCGAGTTGTAACGATGTCCGATTATAGTCTTTGCGCGACTGTTGGCGATAGTCGGATGCAGATTCAGGATTCAGACCGCCAGGGTCTTCCCACGAAACAACGGAGCTAAACCCGCAGGGGGCTTCCCACAAAACATAGTCGCGCTATGCGCTCGTTGTTTTTGAATGAAAGCTCTTGTTTCTGATCAATGATGGCTTAGGGAGCCGCTGATTTATTCGGTTTTGTCATTCCCGCGTAGGCGGGAATCCAGTTAAATAAAGGCACTGGTTCCCCGCTTTTGCGGGGAAGACGAATAAATCAGCGGCTCCTTAGGCGCGCTTTTTGCCTTAGTCCAGAATTGAGTAGTTTTATCAGTGAAGGATTCAGGATGCTTAAAAGATGTCGGCGATCTGCGCGGCTTGTATGGCAAGTTCATTGACACTGTCGCGCAATTCATCCGCTTTGCCGGGGTCTATGCCCAACTCATGCCATTCCTGATCGGTGATCTCCGTGCCGCAGTATTCGTTGATGCCAAAATTGGGTAATAATTTTTCAGTCAGATTGAGCAGGCGCACCAGCGGATTGTCGGCGGCAACCTGATCGACATAGGGTTCGTGATGGTAGCCCAGTACCGTGATGATTTCTTCAGGCAGGTTCCATTGCCGTGCCAGTTGTGCGCCAATATAACAGTGGGAGACGCCCAGGATTTGCAGTTCGATTTCCATGACCGGACGCTTGGGTTGCAGGCGCAATTGATGATGTAACTCGTTGCTCGCCGCGTTGTCCAGATAATGAATCGCCATATAGCCGATGTCATGCAGCAATCCTGCCAGATAGATATGATCATGCCGAGGCCGGCGTTGTCTGGGCATGGACAGTGAAAGCGTGTGCATGGCGATGGCGATGGTCAGGCTGTGCAACCACAGATCCTGCGGAGCAAAGTTCTGCGAACCGGGCAACTGGGGAAAATTTGATAACACCGCAATCCCGAGCGACACGGTCTTGACCCGATCCAGGCCCAGCAGCATCGCCGCTTCGTTTACGCTGCAGACTTTGCGTGTCACGCCCAGCGCGGGCGAGTTAGACAGGCTGATCAGCTTGGCAGAAATTTGCGGGTCTTGTTCGATCAGCGTCAGCAACTGAGCTTCACCCTCGGCTGTGTCAAGTTTCAGCGCCATCAGTTTCAGGGCGATCGCCGGCATGGCCGGCAGTGAATCGATGTCGGCAAGGGATTGAGTGAGCAAGTGGCGGGCGTGTTCGGTAATCATGTTGGCTCTCTTCAGGTGCAATGGTGAAGCTGCAAACCGTTAATATACGAGAGATTCAACTATTCTGCGAGTGGATCAGGTTTTTGTCTTGCCTGCCGGGAGGCGGTTTGTTCAGTTTGCGTTGCAGCGTGCGGCGGTGCATGTTGAGTGCACGGGCGGTGGCTGAGATATTGTTGCCATGCTCATGCAGTACACGCTGAATGTGTTCCCATTCCAGATTCTCGATATTGGTCGCCTGCACGTTGAAGTTAACATTGCCATCCGCCTGGTGGCTGAAGGCCGCGACGATTTCATCGGCGTTGGCCGGTTTGGACAAGTATTGCGTCGCACCGAGTTTGATGGCTTCAACGGCCGTATTAATGCTGGCATAGCCGGTTAATACGACGATGCGCGTGTTCGGGTCGAGTTCGTGCAATGCCTTGACCAGCACCAATCCCGGTGCGCCGCCCATCTTCATATCCACGACTGCATATTCGGGCGGGTTAGCTATGGCCAAGGGAATGGCTTCTTCCACGCTGTGCGCGACGTTCACGCAAAAACCGCGTTTGACCAGCGCGGCTCTCAGCACCCGGCAGAAAGTCGCATCGTCATCCACCAGCAGCAGCGAAGCGGATTCTTCGTTAGCCTGAAGCTCGCGCAGCGATTCGTTCGTTTCCTCGCCCGCTTGCGGGAGAGAGTTGGGGAGAGGGGATCGGGCATGCCCGTTAGCCGGGTTCATGCCGTACTCCCGACAGGCAAGGCATGAGCAACAGGCAAGGTGAGTTCGGTGACGGCCCCGCCGCCTTCCCGGTTGTACAGGCGCACCGTGCCGCCTAAGCGCTCTATCGTGGCGTTGGCGAGGAACAGCCCGAGTCCCCGTCCTTCTGTCTTGGTGGTGAAGAAGGCGGAACCTGCCTTGAGCAATACTTCTTCGCTCAGGCCGGCACCGTAATCGCGTATTTCCAGTATGAAATTCGAGCTGTCCCGGCGGGTGTTGATTTCGATGGCCTGCACGCTGGCATCCGCCGCATTGTTGAGCAGATTCATCAGCGCGGCGCGCAACGTGACATCCACGCTGATCAGCGGGGCAGGCTCGTCGCCGTCGTAACGGTACTGTGCGGTGGGGCGCAACAACTGCCATTCATCCAGCACGTCCGTCATCAGCTCATCAGCGGCTTGAATTGTGCTGGTGCCGCTGTCCTGCGCGTTCAGCATGATCTTGTCCAGAATGCGCCGGCAGGCGCGCACCTGCTCGTCGAGCAGGCTCAGGTTGTCTTGCAACTGTTCGTCTTCGGTTTCGTGTTGCAATTCGCCGATGATTACCGCCATCGTGGACAGCGGGGTGCCCAGTTCATGTGCCGCACCCGCCGCCTGCGTGCCCAGGGCGACGATACGCTCGTTGCGCAGAATCTCTTCGCGCACCTGCACCAGCAGTTCATCGCGGGCGCGCACCGCCTGCGCCATCTTCACCACGAAATACGCCACCACCACCGCGCTGATCACGAAGCCTGTCCACATGCCCATCACATGGGTATTGAAGGCGTTGTCCATGTCCTGATGATTATGGGGTAGCGGGATGTGATAGACCATCAACCAGCTGTAGCATGCGGTGGTGAGCGCGGCCATGCTCCAGGTGTAGCGGGCCGGCAGGGTGGCGGCCGCGATGACCAGCGGCAGCATATAGATGGATACAAACGGATTGGTCGAACCGCCCGCGTAATACAGCAGGAAGCTGAGCGCTAATACATCGATGCCCAGCTGCGAGAATAATTCAAGGTTGGTCACAGGCCGGCTGCTTTTCAGGCGCAACAGCGTGAGAGCATTGATCGCCGCAAGCATCGCGATACAGGCTGTCATCGGCAGCCATTCCAGCTCCAGTTCAAGCACTTTCCATACGGCCAGCAGCGTGATTGCCTGTGCCGCGACAGCCAGGCTGCGCAAATTAACCAGACGCCGCAACTGGATGTGGCCGGGCAGAGAAGAAAATATGTTCATAAGCGCGATTGTAATCGCAGTGCGGGGCAGGCGGGGTGCGTCATTTTGACGCAGCCACCTGATGGTTTTCCACGGGTATAATTCGCGTTTTAAATTTGACGGAAATTGATCATGACCAAATTAATTAAACTGTGCGGTTTGTTGGGCGCGATGTTGCTGAGTGCCAGTGTTTATGCGGCCGACATTCAGGTTGAAGGCGCATGGGCGCGCGCCACGGCCCCCGGTCAGGATACGGCGATGGTGGATTTGGTTATCACCAGTGCGAAAGAGGCGAGTCTGACAGGATTTTCCTGCACTGCCTGTAAAGCTGCGGAAATGCACAGCATGACGCACGACAACGGCATGATGAAAATGCGCGAAGTGAAGTCAATTGAGCTGCTGGCCGGCCGTCGCGTCAGTTTGAGTGAGAGCGGCTATCACCTGATGCTGATTGGCCTGAAAGCGCCACTCAAGGCCGGTGACAGCGTGCCTTTGACGCTGAACATCAAGCAGGCCGATAAAACCACGGTGAAGGTTGAGGTCAAAGCGGAAGTTAAACCGCTGACCGACGCTGCGATGCAGCAAGGCGAACACATGCACCACATGCATCACTAAGCGAAGTTTCGAGTTTCCGGTTTTCGGTTGCTCGAACTTGCTATCGCTCGGAGCTCAAATTCCGCAAGACCGCAAGGGTCTTCCTACGGAATATAAGGCGGTAAACCGCCTATTCCTGAGTGAAGGGCATTCCCACGAAATATAGGCGGGAAGACCGCCTTATTTCTGATCAATGATTGCAACGGTGTAGCCGTTAGCGAGAATTGAGTTGTTTTATCAATGAACAGTGCGCGCTCCATTGATCCGCCTTTTGTGGATGGGCGAACTCGTCAGGCAGGCCAAGACTGCGTTGCGTGCAACACCCGTAAAATGAGAATGGGTTCTGCCGATTCTGCACCAACCCAGTACACAATGACGTAATTGGGGTGAACCACCCACTCGCGGGTATTTTCCATTCGTCCTGTGCGTCCCATTTTCGGGTTGGCATCCAGCAAGGATGTCTGTCTGATCAGTAAATCCACCAATTCGACTGCGGCAAGCGGATTGTCGCGTGCAATATATTTTGCAATGGACTTTCGGTCAGCCACTGCAAGCGGTTTCCAGATTGGCATCAGCCGCCTTTCCCGGCGCGTTGCAATAATTCGGCGCGTTCCACAGCCCAATCTGCTGCCACTTCATCATGCGGGATATTCGGGCGCGGGTCATCCATTGCTTCCTGTACCTGTGCGCGAAACCATTTGTCGTAGGCGGCGGCTTCATGAGCGGCCTTCATGCGCTCGGTTGCATCGGGTCGGGTGGCGTGGGCTTTGAGCGCAGCCGGATCGAAGTTGGCAGCATTTACGCGGTATTCTGAAATACCCAGTCCTTTTAAGTAGTTAACCAATGTTTCGAACTTCCTGAAGCTGCGAACTGCGCCGCGCCGTGCTGCCAGTGCGCGTTCGGTCATGCCGTACTTGATGATCACATTCCATCCGCCGGATTGTCCGATCACATCGGCTCCGCGAACGGCCCCGGCCTCGACTAAATGAGTCAGCGTTGCGTGGTCGATGGTGTCGAGAGTCGATGCCATTTTTGCTCCTGCATGTAAATTTAATAGATAGCAGGATATCCATTTAATAATAGAGTGGCAAGCGAAATTCAGTTGTGGGCTGATGTATTTAAATTTTTAATTTCGATGAATTCGGCAGCGGCGGCACGATGAAACGTGAGCAGCATTGATTCTTGATCCCGCATCACTGATCCTGCTGTAACAGAATGTTACTTACATAAAATCTAAAATGGGTGTAGTGTTCCCAAAGGGTTTTCGGGTGGCACGATTGGAATGTCAGCCTCGCATAAATGAAAAAACATAAGACAAAGGCCGTAGCCTTGGCCTACGTTACGCCCTGAAATGTGATAACGAAAGACCTGACACCGGCGCGCTACGGATCATTTCTCCGCGATAGCGGCTTCGTTCAACTCCTCATATTCCAAGAGGCCACTATGGCAAAGTATTTTAAAAAAATAACTAATTTAAAAACC
Organism: uncultured Nitrosomonadales bacterium; assembly: GCA_947085835.1. Classification (GTDB taxonomy): domain Bacteria; phylum Pseudomonadota; class Gammaproteobacteria; order Burkholderiales; family Gallionellaceae; genus Gallionella. The sequence goes on from CAMTXT010000008.1 coordinate 28,122, forward strand.
ATCTTTGCTTCTATTTTCGTCTTATTTGTAGGTGTTCTTCTGCTGTTTTTAAGCGAAAGATTAACGTTTGTGACGGGCTACTTGTGGGTTAAATCATCAATTTCTAATCTTGGCGGTTTATTGGTTGCAACTATATCAATTGCAATTCTTTGGGAGCTTTTTTCTAAGCGTGCATTTTTAGATGAGCTGCTAGAAAAAACTGGTTTCGCTGAGGATATCCACAGCACGGGCCTTCTGGGCATCTCAATTAATCCAGTTCGCGGCCCTGATTTTGCAAAAATGATCTGAAATGCAGAAAGATTGGATATATTTGTATGTTATGCAAATACTTGGAGGGCTACATATGAGGAAGACCTTCGTTTTCTTGCCAAGAAAAAGCGAGCAAGGATGCGGTTAATCGTCCCTGATCCGGATAATGTCAGTGTAATGAAAGATCTTGCACATCGTTTTAAAGTGGCTGATGAGGTCATGATGGCAGACAGAGTACGCCATGCTATAGAGGAATATAAATCACTTTTTCTATCTGCAAGTAATGACACGCTTGACTTCAGTATATGGGTTCACCACGAAACTCCAGTCACAAGTTTTTACAGATTTGACAAATATGCTGTCATAACTCTATACAAACACGCCAAGGGCCGTGGAAATGTGCCTACATTGATTGCTGAGCGAGGAGGGTCATTGTATGAATATATTGAAGCAGAGGTTGATTCACTTGTTAAAGGGAAACAAGAGCATCCTGCGCTCGCAAAGCAAATATATACAAGCGTAAATCAAGATATATAAATTCACGCTGAGCGCAAAAAAATACGCGAGGGGCAGCGTTTTACTTTATAGGAATGGAATGCAGGGCTTTCGTTCTCGCATTTTGTAAAATCTGAGGGATAAATTTGGTTCACTGAGCGCCTTAAAAATACGGGTCCAATACCTAGTTTCATCGGAGGTTCCGTTGTGCAGAACATGTTCGTGTCTTTTGTGCTTTTCGCGGATATCTGCTTTTTTATTCTATAAATTCTCTACACCCTTTTTTCAGACCCTGTGAATTTTCTTCTGGTGTAAAATTCGCGGCAAATTAATTGCGAGTTGAAGTCCACAGGACTTCATCCCTGCTAGAACCGTTTGCGAGTTGAAGTTCACAAGACTTCATCCCTGCGCACCCCTCTTTAAGGAAAAAATATGTCGCATTCCATTGCATCCGCCGAGCTCAAAGCGCTCGTGTTATCCGAGGCGCTGCCTTATATCCAGCGCTTTTTCGACAAGACCATCGTGATCAAATACGGCGGCAACGCGATGACCGATCCGGCGTTGCAGGAGAGTTTTGCGCGCGATGTGGTGCTGTTGAAGCTGGTCGGCATGAATCCGGTGGTGGTGCATGGCGGCGGGCCGCAAATCAATGAAATGCTCAAGCGGGTCGGCAAGCAGGGCCAATTCATCCAGGGCATGCGCGTAACCGATGAAGAGACCATGGATGTGGTCGAGATGGTGCTGGGCAAGGTCAACAAGGATATCGTCAATCTGATCAACCGCCACGGCGGCAAGGCGGTCGGGCTGACCGGGCAGGACGGATCGTTCATTCGCGCCAAGAAACTGATGCTCGAAAGCGATACTGAGTCGGGCAAGATGCTTGACATCGGACTGGTCGGCGACATCAACAAGATCGATCCGTCCATCATCACCTTCCTGGATTCCGGCGATTTCATCCCGGTCATCGCGCCGATCGGCGTGGGGCCTGACGGTGAAACTTTGAATATTAACGCTGACGTGGTTTCCGGCAAGCTGGCCGAAGTGCTGAATGCCGAAAAGCTGGTGCTGCTGACCAATACGCCGGGCGTGCTGGATCATGACGGCAAGCTGCTGACTGGCCTCACGCCTGCACAGATCGATGAGTTGGTTGCGGACGGCACACTGTCCGGCGGCATGCTGCCTAAAATCAGCTCCGCGCTGGATGCGGCGCGCAGCGGCGTTCGCTCGGTGCACATCATCGACGGTCGGGTGCAGCACGCGCTGCTGCTGGAAATTCTCACCGACGAGGGCGTGGGTACGCTCATCAAAAGCAAATAGTGACTTCGACGCTGTGGATTTTTGATCTGGACAACACGCTGCACGACGCGAGTCCGCACATATTTCCTCACATCAATCAAAGCATGACTGCTTATTTGCAGGAACATCTGCAACTGGATGAGGCCAGCGCAAATGCGCTGCGCCAGCATTACTGGCGTCGGTATGGCGCGACCCTGAGCGGCATGATGCGCCATCACGGCACCGATCCCGATCATTTCTTGTGGCACACCCATCAGTTTCCTGAACTGGAACAGATGGTGGTGCGCTTCCCGCGCCTGCGCCATGTTTTGCGCGCCTTGCCGGGCAAGAAGATCGTGTTCTCAAACGCGCCCCAGCACTACGCGCTGGCCGTGCTGAAGCTGTTGAAAGTGGCGGACTTGTTCGATGACGTGGTGGCGGTGGAGCAGACGCGCTATCGTCCCAAACCGGATTTAGCAGGTTTCAGGCATGTGATGAGGCGGCATCGCGTCACGGCTTCGCAGTGTGTGATGGTCGAAGACAGCCTGGAAAACCTGCTGGCGGCGAAACGCCTGGGGATGCGCACGGTCTGGGTGAATGCGGGCAACAAGTATCCGGCCTGTGTGGATGTGAAGATAAGCGATATCATGCGGTTGCCGGGTGTCATGCGCCGGGTGTTAAACAAATCCAGGGAGCACATATGATTTTGATTCTGAGCAGCAATGTCGATGAAAAACCCCAGGAATATCAGGCTTTGCGATCGCATCTGGCATTGATGCAGGGGATACAGACGCGCGTGCATGTTGAGCGCGGTCAGGAGCTGACGGTCACCGAAATCTACCTGATCGGCAACACCAAGCAACTGGACATCGCGGATATGCAAAGTCTGCCCTGCGTCGAGCGCGTGGTGCGCGTCTCGGAGGAATATCGCATACTCGGGCGTCACCGCGACGATCAGCGTCCCACCCATTTCGAATATAACGGCGTGCGCTTCGGTCATGACACCTTGCACGTGTTTGCCGGTTTGTGCGCGGTGGACAATCGCGAGCATGTCGAGATCATGCTCCGCGCGCTGCGCGATAACGGTCAGGTATGCACCCGCATGGGCGCTTACAAGCCGCGCACCAGTCCATATGCATTTCAGGGCCACGGCAAGAATTGCCTGCCCTATGTGTTTGAATTGGCCGGTAAATATGGCATCAAAGTGATGGCGATGGAAATCACCCACGAATCGCATCTGGATGAAATCAACGAGGCGCTGCATCAGACAGGGGAGGCGACCGGCGTGATGTTGCAAATCGGCACGCGCAACACGCAGAACTTCGAGTTGCTGAAGATCGTCGGACGCCAGACCAAGATGCCGGTGCTGCTCAAGCGCGGTTTTGGCATCACGCTGGACGAATCGCTGAATGCGGCGGAATATCTGGCGTCCGAAGGCAATCGCAATGTGGTGTTCTGCCTGCGCGGCATGAAGACCAATATGGCTGATCCGCACCGAAATTTTGTCGATTTTGCGCATGTGCCGGTGGTGAAACGCTTGACGCGGATGCCGGTGTGCGTCGATCCGTCGCATTCGGTCGGCTCTCGCGCAGCATCGCCCGACGGCATCATGGACATGATGCATGTCACGGCTCAGGGTGTTTTGGCGGGCGCCAACATGGTGCTGGTGGACTTTCATCCTGCACCGCCCAGCGCCTTGGTGGATGGCCCGCAAGCCATGTTGTTGAAAGAGTTGCCCTACTTTCTGGAAGACGTGCAGATCGCCAGGGATGCGTATCTTAAACGGGTCGAGTTGCGGCAGCGTCAGGACTAGGCAGAGAATTATATTGCATAAGGAAATCCCTGCTTAAGTTCATGTAAAAGAACATTATTTGTCACGAACCGGTAACAATGGCTTGCGTTTTGAGTATTTGTTGACTGTGGCGGCGTGGCGCAATATCATGCATCGTTGCAAGGGTTTTTTGGACTGTCATCAGGGAGATTGCGATCATGGTAGAAGAAAAGAAGAAACCAGCCGTCAAAAAAACGGTTGCCAGCAAAGTTGCAACAGCTAGCGAAGTTAAGGTCACGAAAGCAGCTGCCAAGAAAGCGCCCGCAGCTAAAGCGGTTAAGCCAGCAGTGTGGCCTTTTCCAGAAGCTGAAAAAGTAGCAGCACCGGCAAAGAAAGTCGCAGCGAAAAAAGCTGCTGCTCCTGAGGCCAAGTCTGTTAAAAAACAAAAAGTGGCACAGCCATCGGCGCAGGAACGTTACCGTATGGTAGAAACGGCCGCTTACTACATCGCCGAACGTTCTGGTTTTCAAGGTTGTACGACCGACCATTGGGCGGCAGCCGAGATCGAAATAGCAAACAAGCTGGCCAGCTAGCGATTTATGCTCCAAATTAAAAAACCGCACGACGCATATCGTGCGGTTTTTTTTCAACTGCAGTTATCAGGTTTACGATCAATACCTCCGCGCAGTTTTTAATGCGCTGTGCTATCTTTACATATCATTTTCCTGTCGCCGTAATGCCATGAGCCTGTTTGCACTGATCGTCGCGTTGTTGCTTGAACAACTCCGGCCACTGTCTTCGCGTAAGTATCTGTATGGCTGGCTGTTCAGCTATGTCGAATGTTTTCAGCATCACTTCAATTCGGGGCAATACAGTCACGGCAAGACCGCCTGGTGGCTGGCCGTATTGCCGATGCTCGCAGGTGGCGTGCTGGTGTTCTGGGGCTTGTATTACCTGCACCCGATACTCGCCTGGGCGTTCAATGTGATCGCGTTGTACCTCAGCCTGGGGTTTGGCCAGTTCAGCCATTGCTTTACCGATATTCAACTGGCGTTGAGCAGCGGCAACACGGATCGCGCTCGCGAACTTTTATCTGCGCTGCGGGGACGGGCGTCAGACGAGCTGAACGCCGAAGAGGTTGCGCGTGTCACCATCGAAGTGTCATTGGTGGCCGCGCTTCATCATCTGTTTGGCGTGATTATGTGGTTCGTGTTGTTCAGTCTGCTGGGATTGGGTGGGGCTGCGGGCGCGTTGTTCTATTGCCTGTGTCTTGCATTGCGTACGCATTGGGTGAATGAATTCAATGAGCAGGAGTCGGACGATGCGCAATTTGACGGGTTTGCGCGAAAAATGTCCGCCCGCCTGGAATGGTTGCCGATTCGCCTGACTGCGGTAACCTTTGCCGTGGTGGGAAATTTCGAGGATACGGTGTATTGCTGGCGCTCGCAGGCGGCTCTCTGGCCCGACAGCGAACTGGGTGTTTTATTGGCCAGCGCTGCGGGTGCTTCCGGCGTGCGTCTGGGGCTGCCGATCACGCAAGACGGTGTGCGTCTGGATCGCCCTGAGCTGGGTGTCAGCGACAAGAGCAATGACGCTGCGCTGCACAGCGCGATCCGGCTGGTGTGGCGTTCGGTGGTGTTCATGCTGGTCATACTGTTCATGCTGACGCTGGCGAGTTTGCTGCGGTAGGGATGATTCATGAATCGTCCCTACTCTGTTCGCAACGCCTCGACCGGATCCAGCCTTGCTGCGCGCCGTGCGGGCATCACGCCAGCAGCCAGGCCGATGCTGATCGCACTCAGTTCGGCCAGCACGGCGAACAGCCAGGGCGTATGCACCGGCAGTGCCGGGATGAGCAGATGCAAGCCCTGGGCGATACCCACGCCTAACGCGAGGCCTGCCAGTCCCCCCAGCGCCGACAGCAGCATCGCCTCGCCCAGGAACAGCGTCAGCACCTGACTCTCGCGCGCGCCAAGGGCTCGCAGCAGGCCGATTTCGGCCGTGCGCTCGGTGACGGCCATGGTCATGATGGTCAGGATGCCGACGCCGCCCACCAGCAGCGATATTCCGCCCAGTGCGCCGACTGCAAAGGTGATCACATCGAGCACAGAACCCAGCACTTCGAGGGCTTTTTCCTGCGGAACCAGCGTGAAGTCTTCGCGTCCGTGGCGAGCGATGAGCAGCGCGGTAATGGAGCGCAGCACGCTTTGCAGATCGGCGCTGGCTTTGTAGCTCAAATGGATTTCCATCAGCCCCGGACGGTTGAATAATTCCTGCGCGCGCGCGGCGGGAATATACACGGTATCGTCCATATCAAAGCCCAGCATCTGCCCCTTCGGTTCCATCACGCCGATTACGCGATAGCGTTGCCCGCCGATACGCAAATAACTGCCGAGCGGATTTTGTCCGGCAAACAATTCCTGACGCACCTTTGAGCCTAACACTACCAGCGCGCGCGCCTGGGTCGGATCCTCGTCGGGCAGAAAACTGCCGGTCTGCACAAGGCTGGCCATCACCCTGGGCAGGTCGTGCCCGCCCCCGATTACCATGGTGCGGCGCGTCTTGCCGTTAAAGCTCACCTCGGCATTGCCCGACACGCTGGGATCGGCATACTCGACATTCGGCAAGCGACGCAAGGCCTGTGCATCCTCGATGGAAATCGTCTTGACCGAACCGAAGATGCCGACGTTGCCGCCCTGTGTCTGCGTCTTGCCGGGCTGGATAGAGATCAGATTGGTGCCGAACTGGGAAAATTCGGCCAGCACGAACTGGTGCAGCCCTTCGCCGATCGAGGTGAGCAGGATCACAGCCGTGATGCCGATGGCAATTCCAAGACCCGTCAGGAAGCTGCGCATCCGGTAGGCCAGGAAGCTGGAGGTGGTCAATCGGATCAGGTCAGGAAACAACATTGAATATCCCTGAGAACCGTAGCGAGCGGTTCGAGAGCAAGGCGCACGGAGCGCAGCGAACGAGCCATACCAAACAGGTAGGCGAGGAGCGAGCACCGCGCAACGCAGCTATCGAATCGCGCAGCAGGTTGTCGGTGGTATTCATCATCTTCCTGCCAGCGCCGTTACAGGATCCAGTCTTGCGGCGCGGCGTGCGGGCCAGACGCTGAATAAAATTCCGGTGCCAAGCGATGTGATTATCGCGGCCAGTATCGCCCACCAGGGGGCGGCCACCGGCAGTGACGGATATATTTTCGATATCACCAGCACACCCGCCTCACCGAGGAGCAGGCCGACTACGCTGCCGACGCCGGACAACAGAACGGCTTCTGCAAAAAACAACGTGCGGATTTGCGCGGCCGGTGCGCCCAGCGCCTTGAGCAGGCCGATCTCCTGGACGCGTTGCGAGACGGCGATCAGCATCACATTCATGATCAGTATCCCCGCTACCGCCAGACTGATCGCGGCGATGCCGCCCACCGCCAGCGTCAGTGCGCGCAGGATGCGATCGAATGTCGCCAGCACGGCATCCTGCGTGACAACCGTCACGTCTTTTTCACCGTCGTGGCGGGCGAACAGGATAGTCTCGGCGTCTGTCCTGGCCTGTTCGATGCTGTCGCGACTTTTTGCCTCGACCAGTATGCGGAACAGGCCGGAGGTATTGAACAGCATGTGAGCGGATGCCACCGGCACGATGACGATCTCGTCGGTATTGAAACCCATCGATTCGCCCTGGCTGGACATCACGCCGACCACGCGAAAACGCCGGTCGCCCAGTCGCACCCAGGCACCGACCCCCGACTCTTTGCCGAACAATTCGCGGTTGATCCTGGCCCCTAGCACGCACACCGATTCGCTCGAATGTACATCGCCTGCGGGCAGGAATTGCCCTTTTGCCAGGCTCATGTGGCGAATTTCCATCAGGTGGGAGGTGGAACCCAACACGACCACTTCACGGTTCTTTGCATCTTTTGAGATTTGCGACGAGCCTATGGTCAGCGGCGCGATGCGCGAAATGGCACGGCTGCGCAACAGGGCTTGCGCATCGTCAAGACTGAGTTCGCGCGGAATCTGGCCCAGCAACATGCCAGGCCCGATGCCCGCAGTTTCGGTGCGTCCGGGAAACACGATGACCAGATTGGTGCCCAGCGAGGAAAACTGATTGATCACATAACGCCGCGCGCCTTCGCCCAGGGCTGTCAGCACCACTACCGCCGCCACGCCGATGGACATCGCGAGGATCATCAGCAAAGTTCGCGCGCGGCTGCCGCGCAGACTCGCGGCGGAAAACTGCACGACATCGATGAATCTCACTGTTTGTCATTCCCGCCCCCGACTACCCCTTTGGGGGGCAGGCTGTGGCGGGAACCCAGTTCATCTGTGATCTGCCCGTCCACCATGTGCAACTGGCGCTTGGCGCGTCCGCCGATGGCCGGGTCGTGCGTGACGAGGATTAACGTAACATTCTGTTCGGTCAGTTGTTCGAGCAGATTGATCACCTCGCGGCCTGTGGCCTGATCGAGGTTGCCGGTTGGCTCGTCGGCCAGCAGCACGGAAGGATGCATGCTGGTGGCGCGTGCGATCGCCACGCGTTGCCGCTGTCCGCCAGAGAGCTGGTCAGGACGATGATCGGCGCGGTCCGTCAGGCCGTAGTTTTGCAGCAACTGCGCGACGCGCATCCGTCGTTCGGGAACAGGGATGCCCGCCAGGATCAGCGGCAGCTCGATGTTCATCGCTGCGGTGAGGCGCGGCACCAGATGGAACGACTGAAACACGAAGCCGATTTTTTCGCTGCGCACGCGCGCCTGTTGTTCGTCGTTGAGGGCCGTGACATTGCCGCCGTCCAGTTTATAGATGCCGGAACTGGGGCGGTCGAGCAGGCCGATCAGATTGAGCAGCGTGGATTTTCCGGAGCCGGACGGCCCCATGATGGAGACATAGTCGCCCGCAGCGATGTTAAGGTTAACGTTGCGCAGCGCGGCAACCTCCTGCCCGCCGACAGAGAAGCTGCGACTGACTTGGCTAAACTCAATCATTCAAACACCAATTGAAAAATTGATGTGACATTCTCGTGGTTTCTGTTCAAGCACACTAGCATTCGTTTTCATCTGCCGGATAATTACGCCGTTGGTGCATACAGTGGAAGATGGTGCAATCGCCGGTGCGGTTATGGCGCACAAAAATCAGCGTGAAAGGCACGCGCTGGCCGACCGGTAGTTCTCGCGTGCCGGCGACAGCTCCAAGACGTCCAGACACGGCAATGGGCGATGAAATCAGGGAATGTGCCGCTTCATCAATGATCTTGCGCATCCGACTGGCTGCGGTGGAATTGTGCCTGGCATACCAGGCAAGAGAATCCGCCAGTTCTTCGATTGCTTCGGGATGCCAATCAAGCCGCTTGTTTTTCGTTCCGGACACGATTTTCGATCAGGTTATCGAGTTGCTGCATGGCATCTGCATGTGACACACGCTCAACACTGTGAATGCGTGACTTTACCGTTTTGACCGCATATTCGGTCGCATCAAAACCATCGCGCAGCACATGTTTGAGAATGTCTCCAGGCGTGCGCCCCGCCTCAAGGGCGAGCTTTTCCAGACGACGTGTGTCAGCTTGAGACAGGGTCAGTGTATCCATGATGTCCTCCATAACGTGGGTAAGTATAGCGCAGCAATGCTTGCATCGGGTGACTGCGATTGCAAGGCGGGGTGGAACGCAAACACAGTTTCGCGCTGTGGTTTAAGTCGTGCAATTCGTATCCAGTCGTTTTCGCATCGACCGCGACGGGCGAATGGCAGCTATGTGGCGATCAATTCCAGCCAGCCAATATCCGTTGACGAGACAAACCAGAACTTCAATTTTCCTTGCAAATCTATCCTAATTTAAAATCGCCACATCAGGAAAATCACGCTCAATCACCCGTAATAGCCCCCACTGCCCAATATCAGCAATACGACTCTTGGTTTTTTGCAAGTAATCAGCCACTGTTTTGGAGTTCAAATCTTGTTTTGTTCGCTGGCAGATTTGCGCGGCGAATAAGTCCAATTCCGCATCGCGCAGATGATAGCCGGTTTCAGATATGAGTTGCTTGGCTTCTTGGTAGTGGTTTAAAGCGGTGTCAAAGTCAGCGGTGGCAAGGCTGTAACGTCCGTGAATAAGTAAGTAATCCACTGCATACAGTTTCATGCCACAGCGTTCGATGATTTCCCACGCGCTGTTTAAATCGGCTTGGGCTGGGTCGAGTTGGTTTTGGGTGAGGTAGAAGTCGGCGCGGTATAGGTAAAATGGCGGGGTATAGTGTGCCATGTTTGATTTTTGTATTCGTTGTATCGCTTGCTGAAAAGTATTTTCTGCTTGGGTAACTTCATTTAACGCAAAATAAGTACATGCAAGTGTAAGTAAATTAAGAGCTAAATCATTTAATGGAGTTTTTGTTTTAAAATCAATGGCGTAATTTGCTTTTATTATAATTTCTTGAAGAGCTGCTTTATCGATAACTGTATCCAATAAGAGGGAGCAATACCAGTAGCTACTTAATGAGTATAAATATTGATACCCTTGTTTTTGCTGTAACTTCTCGGCTTGGTGAAAGTAGTTATATGCGCTGGTCAAATCTCCTTTACGATGTAATACAGTCGCTAAATAACCTTGAGTTATCATTTGTTGACGAATATTTTTACTTAGCGAAGAGTATTCTATTGATTGTTGAACTAAACCGCTGACGCGGTGGCTGTAGCGCGCAGTCACCGCGTTTTGTTTTGCATCGGACTTGCATTTGAGGTTGTTGAGGTGAACCCTTGTTATTGGGGAATTTTCCCTTTTTTCAAGGAGAATATCATGACACC
>CAMTXT010000009.1:0-124901 GCA_947085835.1 uncultured Nitrosomonadales bacterium
CGCAAGTAACTTACCAGTTTGTCTGACGACCATAGCGAGTTGGTCCCACTCCTTCCCATCCCGAACAGGACAGTGAAACGACTCCGCGCCAATGATAGTGTGGATTACCCATGTGAAAGTAGGTCATCGTCAGACGCCTTACAAACAAAATACCCGGCCCAGTGCCGGGTTTTTTGTTTGTGGGTTTAAAACGTCCTGACCTACTTTTACGCAGTGCCAAGGCCTGTGCAATACCGGTTGCACAGGCCTTGTTGCGACACCGAATAAATCAAATTCCATGGTTGGAGCTAAAGTAGGTCATCGTCAGACGCCTTATAAATAAAAAAGCCCAGCCTTGTGTTGGGCTTTTTTATTTAGTGCAGTTCTAACAACCGACCTGCTTGAACGCAGTGACAAGACGCTCGCAAGTGAGCTTCTTGCGGCGAAGACTCATATCGGTTTCTTCGATGTGATGTCGGATGTCGTCAGTGCTGATCGCGGACTCGTCATCCTTGTCACTGTGATGGTCGCATTGCTTTGTGTGGTGATGCAAGGTCACCGGTCCGACACGCGTATAAAGCGTTCTGGCACGATAGTCGTTGCGGTAACCCTGGCGCTCTTCGGATCGCTCATGGCGCTGCGCGCCAACCGACTCAGTTATCTGCGCTTCCAGAATCTGATTGAGCACCGTTTCAACCAGTTTTGCCAGCCCGTTTGGCCCGATCAAAAGGCCTGGCAATAACTCCGAACCTACGTTAATCTCATATCCAGCCATCGCTTCTTCTCCTTCAGTTATTAATCGTCTCGCAACGTTAATTTACCGAATCGAAGCGGTGGCTACCAGCCCCCGGATTTACAGCAGTTTACGGACTTAATCAACGTGCCATGGTTTGCTACATATCTACGAGGATAAGGAGACTACATGGAAATTTATCTACCCACCGATGCGAATAGCCTAAATAGCGCAGACCAGTTCTACGATATCCCTGCTTTCGGCAACGTCAGCCTTTTGCATTTCACCGATTGTCACGCCCAATTGCTGCCTATTTATTATCGTGAACCCAGCATCAACCTTGGCGTAGGCAGCGCTGAGGGTAAAGTGCCGCATCTGGTCGGCGTACCTCTGCTGGACAGATTTGGCATCAAGCGGGGCAGTCGTCAGGCCTACGCGTTTTCCCATCTCGATTTTGTTGCTGCGGCCACAGCCTACGGCAAAGTAGGCGGTTTCGCGCATCTCGCCAGTCTGGTGAAGCGCATTAAAGCCATCCGTCCCAAGGCTTTGCTGTTGGATGGAGGAGACAGTTGGCAAGGCTCGGCCACGGCGCTTTGGACCGCTGGGCAGGATATGGTGGAGGCTTCGCTTGAGTTAGGTGTCGACGTAATGACCGGGCATTGGGAATTTACCCACGGGGCCGAGCGCGTCTTGCATGTCGTGCGTAATGACTTCAAGGACAAGGTCGCCTTTATTGCCCAGAACATCGTGCGCCATGATAGTGAAGCCCCGGTGTTTGATGCATATGTCATCCGCGAACAGAACGGTATCCCGGTCGCCATTATCGGTCAGGCGTTTCCTTACACGCCCAAGGCCAACGGCGCGCAATTCACTCCAGACTGGGAATTTGGTATCGATGAAGCGCGCCTTCAGGCGATAGTCAACGAGGTGCGTAAAAAAGGTGCACAAGTTGTCATATTGCTTTCGCACAATGGCATGGACATCGACCTTAAATTGGCTACGCGTATTTGCGGGATCGACATGATACTGGGTGGGCACACTCACGACGGCGTCCCGGTGCCGAGCGTGGTTAAAAACCGCGGCGGAACAACCATCGTCACCAACGCCGGCTCACACGGAAAGTTTCTTGCCGTGATCGATTTTGACATCAAGCATGGCCGCGTGGCCGATTACAGATACCACCTGTTGCCGGTCTTTTCGGAACTGCTGCCTGCCGATCCCAACATGCAGGCAACCATAGATCGGGTGCGTGCGCCGTTCATGTCGCGTCTTAGTGAACCGATTGCGGTCAGTCAGGAATTGCTCTATCGGCGTGGCAACTTTAATGGCTCTTGGGACCAGATGATTGTTGAAGCTCTGATGCAGGTCAAGGGCGCAGAGATTGCCTTCTCTCCCGGCTTTCGTTGGGGGACCACGTTATTGCCCGGACAAACGATCACCCGCGAAAACTTGATGGAGCAGACGGCCATCACCTATCCCGACACCTCCGTGGTGCAGATGACAGGTGCCGAAATCAAACAGCACCTGGAAAAACTGTGCGACAAAATTTTCAGCGACGATCCCTATCAGCATCAGGGGGGCGACATGGTGCGCACCGGCGGACTTGTTTATGCATGTGAACCTGCAGCCAAAATCAATTCGCGCATCAGCGACATGACCTTGCACGGACAGCTGATACACGCCGACAAGTCCTACAAAGTGGCGCGCTGGGGTGTGGGCAGCGTGCAAGCCGAGGGTGAGCCGGTGTGGGACGTGGTTGAGCAGTATCTGAAAAGCGACCTGATTGTTAAAAACCACACACCCAACGTACCGCGATTGATTGGTCTGGGTTTAAACCCGGGATTCGCAACTGATCAGCCAGATTAGGCGGCGCCAAATGCCAAAAGCCACATCAGCGGGCTCGATTCCATCAACTTCAAGCAGCCCTGAAACACCCGCGGCGATTGACGTGAATCCAGATACAGGTCCAACGCGCGACGAGGTAGACGGTAAGCGTCCAGCCGTACCATCTTGATTGAGTAAGCGAAAGATAAGAGCATGGTGTCCACTTAACTTTAGTGGACACTATCATGAACATTTCTCCTGTAATTGACCACCGCCGTCGCCGACATGCGCCGGAATTTAAGCAAGGTCTTGTGGCGCTTTGCCAGCCCGGCGTATCTGTTTCGGCGGTCGCCTTGGCGCATGGCGTGAATGCGAATCTGCTGCGTCGCTGGATCCATCGGTATTCTGGTTAGCAGCCATCGCAAGTGATGCCGGCACCCGCGAAGCTGGTGGCGGTTCGGGTGGATTTGCCGGTAGAAGCGCCGGTCGATGATGCCATCGAAATCAACATCCAGAAGAACCGCACCCGTATCAGCATTCGCTGGTCCGGTCATCAGGCCAAAGCATGTGGCCAATGGCTGGGAGAATGGGGCAAATGATTCGGCCGGAGCAGGTGTTTTTGCACGCAGAACCGGTAGATACCTGCGCCGCATGCGTTACGAGGTCAAGAACGAAGCGATGAGTTCAGAACAACGGTCATTGTTTGAAGACGATGTGATTCAGGATATCGCCGCCGTGGAAGCCGAACTGCCCGCGACTGCTGCAACACCGAGAAGTCGTGCAGGTCGCCAGACCTTGCCGGAGCATCTGGAACGGGGCGATTACCGCTGCACTGCGCCAGTTCCTTGCAACGGGTGGCAAGCCAGTCATTCAGCTCGGTCAAGGAGGTAAAGCGTGCCAGTGGCGTGAACAGCCATTTGGGTTCTTCAACGGTATTGAGATGCTTGCGCACCGTTGGTCGGGATATGCCCATGTCGCGGGCGATTGCTGTGATAGTTTGCTTTTGCACCGAATGTCGTCGGCGGATTTCATAAATGATGTCCATATAAAACACTCCAGATACTCCCGGCTCAAAAGCCGGATGGTTACATACTGAGGAGGAAACTATTGGACGCTGTTTCCACCCTTAATCGGGAAAGTGATGCACGCTGTTTGACACATAGTGAATCAGACTCGGCCAGCAATGCGGACTATAGTCGATTGCGCGCGCCAGTCCGCTGCCATCGGTCGGTGCGACTCGCAAACGATGGCCTGCCCGATAACAAAATAGCGATGCTGCTAGGCCGAAATGCATAGGCAATTTGGCATATATGAATATCAAAATATTGAGCGTATGTTTCGTACTCATTTCCACGTAATTCGCCTTTGAAAGGAGAAGCCATGAGTCACCACCTTACTCAGCCTGAAGAGATTGATCAGGTTTGGATGGCGCATCATATGGAGGAGGACGCGCCGCAGTCATATGGTTGCGATGAGACTTTTGAAGCGACAGCGGTGAAGTGCAGTTGTGAGAGTTACATGAGCAGGAAACTTGATTTAACCGAAAATTAAGTGATCATAATGAACCGGGAGATTGCTGAACGTAACGCAAATACGTATACCCCATTTTTGAACGCCGCATAACTCGTGTCAGGCTGGTAAGCCTATCAAGTAGTGGGGTTATGTGGATTTAGCCGCAGGTTCAGGTGAGTCTGCGATTGTCTTGAGGAGAATATCATGAGTCACGCGACATCAGGATTCCAAAAAATTTCCCGGCACGACAACCTGTTTCAGGAGCGTGTGCACGATGCCTACAAAGCACGTGCCAAGCCGCATGAACCAACCGTCTGCCCCCAATGCGGCGCGGTATTTCATGACGGGCGCTGGCAGTGGCTGACCGCGCCAGAAGGTGCGCATAGTGAAACCTGCCCTGCCTGTCACCGCATACACGATCAATTTCCTGCCGGTTTTCTGAGCATGAAGGGAGAATTTATTCAATCTCATCGCGACGAAATCATGCATCTGCTGCATAACCATGAAAAACGCGAACGGGCGGAACACCCTCTCAAGCGCATCATGACTGTTGAAGAAAAGCCGGGTGAAACACTGGTGACAACCACCGATATTCATTTGGCGCGCGGCATGGGCGAAGCGTTGCATCACGCCTATCAGGGCGAACTGGAGTACCACTACAACCCTGAGCAGAATTTGTTGCGCGTTAACTGGGAACACTGAAAACAGGTGTCGGGGCAGGTTGTTGCTTTCAATCAATTTGTAATTTCAGTAGACACGAGCGAGATGATGTCGGGCTGGCTGATGCAATGTTTGACACGTGTACTATTTTCAACCCGCCAGTCCATGAAAACATGTGTTTTCAGAAATGCGAGGTTGAAAATAAAAAACCGGCCTGAGCCGGTTTTTTATTCGTATGATGCTTAGTCTTTTTTGAACAGTTGCGCAACCATCCACAATGCAAAACCTGTTGCCAGGATTGCTGTACCTACGGATGCTACAGTAGCGATAATCGACATAGTTTTCTCCTCCCGAGAGATGCTTAAATTGAACATTCGAAACAACCGCACGAATCGTAGCACAATTCTTTTTTAAGTAAAATATGTTTGTGAATAGCTTTGCCAGCCCGACGACGTTATACGTAGGCAAAGTGTGTATGTGAGAGGGTAATTCAGGGGGAGTTGCTTTATAAACTCCCCCTTTTTCGCGAGTGCTTAGTTGCTTTTGACGACTTGAGAGACCAGCCAAGTAGCAAAACCTACAAACAGGATTGCAGTTCCTATAGAAGCTACAGTAGCGATGATGGCCATTTTTATTTTACCTTCCCTTAGAATTATATAATTCAACTACCGATTGAATAGTTGACTGATCCTGTTCGTATTATATAAGCAAAACAGTCAAGAATACACGCAATCGTGTTGTGGTTAATCAATTTTTTTAAACTGGGTTCGAATTGAATTAATGTTTTTAGGATATGCGGGTATCATCACGTCGCGATGAAAAAACTCTATATAAAAACTTATGGCTGCCAAATGAACGAGTATGACTCGGACAAGATGGCGGATGTGTTGCGTGCCGGCGACGGAATGGTGTCGACAGACAAGATCGAAGAGGCTGATGTCATTCTGTTCAATACCTGTTCGATACGCGAGAAGGCGGAAGAGAAGGTGTTCTCCGATCTGGGGCGGGTGCGCTCGCTAAAATTGGCTAATCCCAATCTGATCATCGGCGTGGGTGGCTGCGTTGCCAGTCAGGAAGGTGACGTAATCATCAAACGTGCGCCTTATGTTGACGTGGTATTCGGGCCGCAGACGCTGCACCGTCTGCCGAATCTGATCAAGGCCCGCCGTGATACGGGTCGTTCGCAAGTAGACATCAGTTTTCCAGAAATCGAAAAATTCGATCATCTGCCAACGCCCCAAACCACGTCGGCTTCTGCCTTTGTTGCCATCATGGAAGGTTGCAGCAAATACTGTACGTTCTGCGTGGTGCCTTACACGCGCGGCGAAGAAGTGTCGCGCCCCTTTGCCGATGTGATGCATGATGTTAAGGCGCTGACAGAGCAGGGCGTGAAGGAGGTGACGCTGATCGGACAAAACGTGAATGCCTACGTTGGTGCTGTCGATGATGACGATACGGTGGATTTCGCCTACCTGTTGCAAGCTATCGCCGAACTGCCGGAAATAGCCCGCATCCGATATACGACTTCGCATCCCCGGGATATGAGCCAACGCCTGATCGATGTTTACGCCAGCACGCCGAAGCTGGTCAGCCATTTGCATCTGCCGGTGCAGTCAGGTTCGGATCGCGTGCTGGCAGCGATGAAGCGCGGGCATACCGTGCTGGAATACAAGTCCGTCATCCGCCGGGTGCGCGCCGTGCGTCCTGATATCTGTATCACCTCGGATTTCATCGTCGGATTTCCCGGGGAGACCGAGCAGGATTTCGAATTGACCCTGAAGCTGATCGATGAAATAGGTTTCGATAACAGCTTCAGTTATCTGTATAGCCCGCGTCCCGGTACGCCTGCTGCCGAGATGACGGATGCCACACCACTGGATGTGAAGGCCGCGCGCTTGAAACGCCTGCAAGACAGGCTTTCCTCTCAGGAGGACGCGGTGGGGCAGTCCATGCTGGGTTCGGTACAGCGCGTGCTGGTGGAAGGCGTCTCCAGGAAAGACGTGCTGGAAATGGCCGGGCGCACCGACAACAACCGCGTGATTAATTTCCGTGGTTCGACCGGCATGATAGGACGATTCGTGGATGTGAATGTGACCCAAGTCGTCCGCCACACGCTGCGCGGCGAACTGGCAGGGCGCGTCGAATGATTCCGACGGCGAGTAAACCCAGTCTGTCGCTGACCGTGCAGTATGCCAGCGCCTCTGCGCCTTTGCCGGCTCGGTCAGCATGGCGCAGATGGATCAAGGCTGCACTGCAGCGCGATGTCAGCATGACGCTGCGCATCGTGGATGAGGCCGAGGGGCGCGAGTTGAACAAGTCTTATCGCGGTCGTGATTACGCGACTAACGTGCTGACCTTCGTTTACGACGATACTGAGCCGCTGTCGGGCGATGTGGTCATCTGCGCGCCGGTGGTGGCAAGAGAAGCCGCCGAGCAGGGCAAGGAATTGATGACTCATTATGCTCATCTTGCAATTCACGCTGCGCTGCATTTGCAAGGCTATGACCATGAAATCGACGCCGAAGCTGAAGAGATGGAAGCATTGGAAACTGCGTTGATGTTAAAATTACGCTATCCTGATCCTTATAAAGAAACCTGACACCCCCAAAATGGACGAGCCTGAGAGTCACAAACCCACCCTGCTGGAACGCTTATCCGCGCTGTTGTTGCGCGAACCCGAAGACCGTGAGCAACTGGTTAAGTTGCTGCACGGCGCTTACGATAATAATCTGCTGGATGCAGATGCGCTGTCGATGATGGAGGGCGTGTTGCAAGTCTCCGAACGCCAGGTGCGTGAAATCATGATTCCCCGCGCGCAGATGGATGTCATCGATATCAGCCAGCCCCCCGAGGAATTCATCCCTTTCGTCATCGAAACGGCGCACTCGCGCTTCCCGGTGTTCGAGGGTGACAAGGACAATATCATCGGCATTCTGCTGGCTAAGGATTTGTTACGTTACTATGCCGGTGAAGAGTTCGATGTGCGCGACATGCTCCGTCCGGTGGTATTTGTGCCGGAGGCGAAGCGAGTCAACGTGCTGCTGCGCGAATTTCGCAGCAATCGCAACCACATTGCGCTGGTAGTGAATGAATACGGTGGCGTGTCTGGCATGGTGACCATAGAGGATGTGCTGGAACAAATCGTCGGCGATATCGAGGATGAATATGACTTCGATGCGGACGAGGACAACATCATTGCCGATGGCACCGGACAGTACCGTGTCAAAGCGGATACCGAGATTGCCGATTTCAACGCCGCGCTGGGCACGGATTTCAGCGATGAAGATTGCGATACGGTGGGTGGACTGGTGCTCAAAGCTGCCGGGCAACTCCCAAAATGTGGCGATCAACTTCATCTCGGTGAACTCATTTTCACCGTGCTGCGCGTGGACAGTCGCAGGTTGTATACCTTGCTGGTTGAGCGCAAAAAGGCTGTCTGATGCAAGTTGTGTACAAAGGCATCGACATATAAGCCTGCATCTGAACAGCGGCCAGCGACGCCTACCCCGGGCCGGGTTCAATGATAATATTGCATTCTGGCCGGCGTTAATTTAAAGCACAGTCGATTAGGGGGTAAACATGCATCCTGAAGATACAGAGGCACGCGATAAATTTCTTTTTACGCTGGGATGGCTGCTGGCTGTTACAAAGCGCCATACCGATTGTGTTCGATTTGGACTCGCCCATATTGATTATGAAAGTTCCAGAATTCTCGGCGAGGCTTACGGTGCACAGGATGCCTCGGAAAGGCTGGACGAGGTTGCGCATTCTTTGCGCCAGGCTTTTCGCAAGACTGATCTGGTGGCGCGTGACGGGGTTGATTTCTGGATTTTGGTGCCTTATACACCACCGGAAGAGGAGTTCATCGACAAAATTCAGTACATCATCGAAACGGTGTCACAGTGTGGCTTGCAGATTGTGGCGCGTGATATTTCCTTTTTTTTGTTGCCCGCTGATGTGGAGGGGCTGGAGGCAGACTGTTCGTCGCTGGCATTTCTTACCCATCTCAAGAAAAATCGTATCGCCTTCGCCCGCCACGAAATTTCGTTGCCAGCCAGTGATTTTTCAATATAAACCGCGCAGAGCTTCGACAGCTATTTTCAGGTATGTGATGTTGCGCATCGACCAATTTCAGATAATTGAGTGCTGTTGATATTTGAATCCGCCCTATGGGCAGCTTGGCAGCGATCAGGATTTGCGAAATATCGCCTATAACATCCTGTCCTGTATGCGTCCGGATGACCAGGCGGGACGTTATCGGGGTGAATCTTAGCTGGCAGACAAACATTCCAGATAGACGGCCGCATCAGGCTGGGTGCGGTTGCGTTGCGCCTGCCAGATCATTTCGCTCAAACATTCCATCATGCGGTGCTGCGCATCGTGCTCGGATTCGAATTGACGTGTCAGACGCACGAAATGCGCGCGTATTCCCGGCGGTTGATCAATGGAGATTTGCTCTTCGATGGTCAGGTGCATCATCAGATGCAGGAAGGGATTCGCCTCGCCCTGTTCTGGCAGGTAGTCGCGATCCAGATAGCGTTCCGGGTTTTCGAACATCGTAAAATATTCGGGATGTTTTTCGATCAATTGGGCTGCCAGATCTTCCAGTGGCGTCAGCAATTCTTTGGCGCGGCGTTTGCGCCATGATTCAAAAAGAAAGTTGCGCGCTTCATCGCGTGATGGATTAAAGAACATTTGACTTGGCCTTATATTCGCATAAATCGTAGATGAGGCACTCGGCGCATTTAGGCTTGCGAGCTTGGCAGATATAGCGGCCGTGCAAGATCAGCCAGTGATGGGCGTCGTGCAGGAATTCAGCCGGTATCACCTTGAGCAGTTTCTTTTCCACTTCCAGCACAGTTTTTCCCGGTGCCAGGCCGATGCGATTGCTGATGCGGAAGATGTGCGTGTCCACGGCGATGGTAGGCTGACCGAATGCCGTGTTGAGGATCACGTTGGCGGTCTTGCGCCCCACGCCGGGCAGGGCTTCGAGTGCCTCGCGCGTCGTCGGCACACAGCCATCGTGTTGCTCGAGCAGCATGCGGCAGGTCTGAATCACATGTTTCGCTTTGGTCTTGTATAGCCCGATGCGCTGGATGTATTCGCGAAGTTTTT
The DNA here is from genome assembly GCA_947085835.1 of uncultured Nitrosomonadales bacterium. Taxonomy (GTDB): domain Bacteria; phylum Pseudomonadota; class Gammaproteobacteria; order Burkholderiales; family Gallionellaceae; genus Gallionella. Next base: position 9,824 of record CAMTXT010000009.1, read on the forward strand.
CTTCGCCGAGCTCGAGTATTGCCTCGGGTGTGTTTGCAACCGGATACAGATGCCGGGTGGCGGCATTGACGCTGATATCGGTGGCCTGCGCGGACAGCATCACGGCCACCAGCAGTTCAAACGGGGAGTGGTATTCCAGTTCGGTAGTCGGGTGCGGATTGGCCGCAGCCAGGCGCTGAAATATCTCGCGGCGCTTTGCTGCGTTCATGCCGCCTGTGTCTGAACCGCTTGGATGGCCGCTGAGCGTGCTTTGGCTTCCGCGCGCAGATTCAGCCAGTTCTTGCCGGCGATCAGCAGCCCCAGCGCGATGAATGCGCCGGGTGGCAGGATGGCTAGCAGGAAGCCGTGGTAATTCGGCACCACCGTGATGACCAGCGACTTGGCGGATTCACCCAGTGCCATGTCGATGCCGGACAGCAGGGTGCCGTGGCCTACTATTTCGCGCACTGCCCCCAGCACCGCCAGTACAGCGGTCAGCCCCAGCCCCATGGCCAGGCCATCGACGGCGGATTGCATCGGCGGGTTTTTGGCGGCAAACGCCTCGATGCGGGCAAGCACAATACAGTTGGTGACGATCAGCGGAATGAAGATACCCAGCACCACATACAGCGAATACATGTACGCGTTCATCAGGTACTGGATCACCGTGACCAGCACGGCGATGATCAAAATGAATACCGGGATGCGCGCCTCATTGGGGACGACCGTTCTGATCGGCGCGATTGCAGCGCCTGACAGCGCCATCACCACCGAGGTTGCCAGGCCAAGGCTTACGCCGTTAACCACCGAGCTGCTGACAGCCAGGATGGGGCACATGCCGAGCAGTTGCACCACCCCGGTATTCTGTTTCCACACGCCGTTGTGCAGAATATCCTTGAATTCCTGATAGTTCATGGCTTTTCCCCTTTGATCGGTTCGGATGGCGCAAACAAGGCGTCATGGTGCAGCTCAAAATATTGCATGGCTTTGTGTACGGCTTTCACCACTGCGCGCGGCGTGATGGTCGCGCCTGCCATGTAGTCAAATTGACCGCCGTCCTTTTTGACTTTCCAGTCACCATCCTTGTATTTCGCACGCGATGCTCCGTCAAACTGAACAATCCAGTTGCTGCGTGCGATTTCGATGTAATCGCCCAGTCCCGGTGTTTCCTTGTGTGCGACCACACGCACGCCGGCAAGTTCGCCGCTATCCTTGATCGCGATCAGCAATGAAATCTTCCCGCTGTAGCCATCGGGGGCGACTGCTTCCAGCACTAACGCTGAGGGCGCGGTTCCGAGACGCGCGCGGTAGGCCGTGGTAGTACCTTCATTACCCAGCAAGGGGTCAGCTTTGATATCCAGTGTGTCCTTGATGATATCGTTATCGAACAAATTTTGCGGCACGATCTGCGAGATCAGTTTCAGCTTTTCGGCTTCCACGCTTTGTGCGATCCGCTCAAACGTCTGCGCATAAGTGAAGGCCAGGATGGCCGTGCCAATCAGCGCGAAAGCCAGCAGGTTCACGGCAGTGTGGAACGAGGCGCGTGCCATCGTGCGCCTCATGATTGTTTCTCCTTCTTGCCGAACACCTTGGGCTGCGTATAAGCATCGATCAGCGGCACGCAGATGTTCATCAGCAGCGTGGCAAACGCCATGCCATCCGGGAAGCCGCCGAATGCGCGTATCAGGTAGGTCAGCAGTCCTGCACCCACCGCAAATATTAATTTGCCGCGTGGCGTGGTAGGCGAGGTCACAGGATCGGTCAGGATGAAGAATGCACCCAGCATTGCAGCACCGGAAAACCAGTGGAACATTGGTTCGACGTAGTGTGCAGGATCCAGCAGATGGAAGATGCCGGCCGCGATGAACAAGGTGGCGAGATAAGCTGCGGGTATGTGCCAGCTGATGATGCGGCGGGCGAGCAGATAACAGCCGCCCAGCAGGAACCCTGCCGCAACCCATTCGCTGCCCTGACCTGCCAGACGGCCATAGATCGGCATGTCGAGGATTTCTTTGACCTGTCCGTTCAGATGCAGCTGGGTTTTGAGCGTATCCAGCGGGGTGGCCATGGTGATGGCATCCAGCTTGACGCCATCGGGCAGCACGCCCTGAAAAATATAGTGCAGCTGTTCGAGGAAGCTCAGTGAAACGTCGCCCAGGCCGTTGGGAGATAGCCAGTGTGTCATGTGCACCGGAAACGAGATGATCAGCACCGCATAGCCTATCATCGCCGGATTGAACGGATTGTTGCCCAGTCCCCCGTACAGATGTTTGGATACGCTGATGGCGAAAGCCGTGCCGACCACGACCATCCACCAAGGGGCTAGCGGCGGGATAGACAGCGCGAGCAGCCATGCGGTGAGCATTGCGGTGTTGTCCTTGAGGTACGGCGCCACCGGCTTGTTCTGGATGCTCAGCATCAGCGCCTCGGTGGCAAGTGCGGTAATGCTGGCCAGGGTCAGTGACACCAGAATGGCCGGGCCATAAAACCACACGTACAGCGAAATGCCCGGAATCAGCGCTAACAGCACGTTGAGCATGATCCGGGACACGCTGACCGGGCGGGTGATGAAGGGCGAAAAAAATCCGGACATATTATTCCTCGGTTTGCTCAACAGCGGTGTCTTTTGCAAGTTCACGGATACGTGCGCGTCGCGCCTCGATATCGGCTATTTCCGCAAGCTGTTGTGGCGTCAGTTGTTCGGTATTTTTTGGCTTGATGGCGGCGGCCTGCTCTTTGGCATGGTCGATCGCCGTCTGAATCTTCAGCTGCATGGTGTTCTCCGGATCGGCGTCCGGATTGCTTGCCGCGACTGCCGGTTGCAGCGGTGCCTGAGACTTTGCCTCGACAGCCGCCTTTTCCCGGGCGGCCAGTTTCTCGGCCTTTTCACGTTTCTCGCGTTCGATGCGACTCTCGCGAAACTCATGTCGTTCGCGTGCAGCATCGGCGGCTTTTTTGCTGGCCTCCTGAGCCCATATCTCGCTCTTGGCAAAACGGTAATACTGTACCAGCGGAATGTTGCTGGGACATACATAGCTGCAAGCGCCGCATTCGATACAATCGAACAGGTGGTAATCCTCGGCCTTGTCCAGATTTTTGGCCTTTGAAAACCAGTACAGCTCTTGCGGCTGCAACTCTGCCGGACAGACATCGGCGCAACGCGTGCAGCGGATGCAGGGCAGCGCGGGCAGTGCGGGCGGGAAGAGATTGTCTGAGGCCGCGATGACGCAGTTGGTCGCCTTGATGACGCCGACCTGCCTTGATGGTATAAGCACGCCCATCATCGGCCCGCCCATGATGTAGCCGGTTGTGCCAGGCAGCTGATCAGCCTGGGTCACCAGCTCATCCATCGGTGTGCCGATTAACGCCTCGAAATTCTGCGGGTGGCCGACGTTACCTGTGATGGTGACGATGCGCGAGATCAGCGGCTCACCGTGACGGATGGCGCGCCATGCACTGTAGGCGGTGCCCACGTTGAAGCATTGCACGCCCAGATTGGTCGAGCGCACGCCGGCTGCGACTTCGATGCCGGTGAGGACACGGATCAGCTGCTTGGCGCCGCCGCCCGGATAGATCGTCGGCACGGCGATCACTTCCATGCGCTCGTGGCGTCCATCTGACACGGCAGCGCGCATTGCAGCGATCGCCTCCGGCTTGTTGTCCTCGATGCCGATCAGCACTTCCTCGGCGTACAGCAGGGCGCGCATCATCTCGGCGCCCAGCAATATTTCGGCTGCGCGTTCGCGCATCAATAAGTCGTCGCAGGTAATGTAGGGTTCGCATTCGGCGCCGTTGAGCACCAGCGTCTTGATCTTGTGCTTGTGCGCATACAGCTTCATGTCGCTCGGGAACACTGCGCCGCCTAAGCCGACCACGCCGGCCCGGCGCAGCCGGTGGCGCAACTCGACGTGCGTAAGCGACTGCCAGTCGCAGCAAGTCTCACGCGCAATCCATTCATCCAGGCCATCCGGGATCAGCGTGACGCACAGATCCGGGATGCCGGAGGGGTGCGCGACCAGCTGCATGTCGATGGCGGCAATCGTGCCGGAAGTCGAGGCGTGCACCGCGCTGGACAAGTGTCCTTCGGGGCTGCCGATGAGCTGGCCTTTGAGCACACGTTGTCCTGCTTCAACCACGGGCTTCGCGCTGTTGCCGACATGCTGGTGCAGCGGAATGATCAGTTTTGCAGGAAGCGTTGCCTGTTTTATCGGTGTCAGGTTTGATTGCGTCTTGTTGGTGGGAGGATGGATCCCGCCGTGGAATTGGTAGAGTGTTCTCATTGTGTTCATTTGGACGCAGTCAGCGCGTATACGGGATATTTCCACTTCCAGTTGGTGACGCTATCAGTGATCGGCACCATGCTGATGCAGTCCACAGGGCAAGGTGCGATGCATAATTCGCAACCGGTGCACTCCGATGCAATGATGGTGTGCATCTGTTTCGCCGCACCCACGATTGCATCGACCGGGCAGGCCTGAATGCACAAGGTGCAGCCGATGCAGGTGGACTCGTCGATGATCGCCACGGCTTTGGGTTTTGGAATGGTCTCGCCGCCGAAAGGTTTGAACTCCATGCCGAGCAGATCGGCCAGTTTGTGGATGCCTTCTTCGCCGCCGGGCGGGCATTTATTGATGTCGGCTTCTCCCGCAGCGATCGCCGTCGCATAGGGTTTGCAGCCCGGATAGCCGCACTGGCCGCACTGAGTCTGCGGCAATACCGCGTCGATCTTGTCCACCAGCGGGTTGCCTTCGACGCGGAATTTGATTGCGGCAAAGCCTAACACCGCGCCCAGCGCGATGGCGATGGCCGCCATAGCCAGCAACGCGTTCAGCATTATTTGATCAACCCGGAAAAGCCCATGAAGGACAGACTCATCAGTCCTGCTGTGACCATCGCGATCGCCGAACCTTTGAATATGCCGGGTACGTCCGCACCTTCCATGCGTTCACGCAGGCCGGCAAACAGGATCATCACCAGCGTGAAGCCCAGTGCGCCGCCCATGCCGAAGATCAGCGATTCCATGAAATTGTGTTTGGCTTGCACGTTGAGCAGCGGAATGCCCAGCACCGCGCAGTTGGTGGTGATCAGCGGCAGGTAAATGCCCAGTGTCTGGTACAGCTCCGGGCTGGTCTTCTGCACGACCATTTCAGTGAACTGCACGATTCCGGCGATCACCACGATGAACGACAGCGTGGTGAGATAGGCCAAGTCTGGCCCGAGCAGGTACTGATTGATCAGGTAGCTGGAGCCGGAACCCAGCGTCAGCACGAAAGTGGTGGCCGCGCCCATGCCGACGGCGGCCTCCAGTTTCTTGGAAACGCCCATGAACGGGCATAGCCCGAGAATCTTGACCATCACGATGTTGTTTACAAACACCGCGCCCAGCAAGATCAGCAGATATTCAGTCATTATTGTGCTTTCGAAATCAGGAGCGGATTATCCGACGATTTATGCGCTGCTTCAACCGCTTTGTTGGCATAACTATATGAAGGTAAGTTATTTAGACGTGTCTCTAACGTTAAATGCCGTGTATCGCAGCACAGCAGTCGCTGATTAGTGCCGGGCCTTTATAAATCAGGCCGCTGTAAATTTGCACCAGGGCTGCGCCCGCCACAATTTTCTCGGCGGCATCTGCGCCGTTCAGAATTCCGCCCACGCCGATGATCGGCAGCGCGCCTTGCAGTTCGGCGGCTAGTTGGCGGATCACATAAGTTGACTTGTCCTTCACCGGCGCACCGGACAGCCCGCCGGTCTCATTGCCGTGCGGCAGGTTTTCTACCCCTTCGCGCGACAGTGTGGTGTTGGTGGCGATCACGCCGTCCAGCGAATGCTGCATCAACAGGCGCGCGATTTGTGTGATTTGTTCGTCTTCCATGTCAGGTGCGATCTTCAGCGCGATGGGCACATATTTGCCATGCAGGTCGGCCAGTTTTTGTTGCTCCGCCTTCAGCTGCGCGAGCAAGCCGTCCAGCGCCGCTTCGTCCTGTAACTGGCGCAGATTTTTGGTGTTGGGGGACGAGATGTTGACGGTAATATAACTGGCGTGCGCATACACGCGGCGCAAGCAGATCAGATAATCGTCTGCGGCACTTTCAATCGGTGTTGCGGCATTTTTGCCGATATTGATACCCAGGATTCCCCGGTAGTTCGCACGTTGTACGTTCGCTATCAGCGCGTCCACGCCCTCATTGTTGAAGCCCATGCGATTGATGATGGCGGACGCCTCGGGCAGACGGAACAGGCGCGGCTTGGGGTTGCCGGGCTGCGGCAGCGGCGTGATGGTGCCAATCTCGATAAAGCCGAAGCCCAGCGCGGCAAGACCGTCGATGCAGTCCCCGTTCTTGTCCAGTCCGGCAGCCAGGCCGACAGGATTGGGGAAAGACAGTCCCATCACGTTACGCGGATCATCCGGTATAAAAGGCGCAATCAGGCCGCTCAAACCCAATGAATATGCGGCTTGCAGACCATTTAAGGTGAGATGGTGAGCCGTTTCCGGATCAAGCCGGAAGATGGCCGGGCGGAGCAATGAATACATGGTCATGTTTATTAAGTTTTCAGTTTTCAGTTTTCGAACTAACGACTAACGTCTGTCCTTTAACTTTTCTTGACAACGACTGGGATAGGAAATTTTTTCTTCTGTTGAAACATCGCAGTGCGCGACTTGCCGCGCCAGTTTTCCGCGATTACGTCGGAAAGTTGCAGGCAGGTCAGGCCGAACAGGGCTAAGCCTGCTTGTGCCACCCATATATTAGGCAGATTAATGTCCAGGCTGGCATTTGCCTGATAACTGATGACGGCGAGGTTGCCGACAACGATGCCTGACAGCGCCGTGCAAACGATGCGACCCCAGTCACCCGATTTTACTCTTGCGAATATCGAACTCTCATGCCACATAAATTGCATGGCAACCAGCAGCAACAGCGGTGAAATCCACAGCAACCAGAATAATTTGGCCGGCCATGCGGCGCCGCCTGCCAAGCCGAATACCGCTGTGGCGACCAGGATGCGCGCCAGTGTCTCGCCGCTGGCAGCGGGAAATGTGACACGAAAGGTGAGGGATTTCAGCAGGCCGGGGAAGCTGCCCAGCAGGGCTCGGGTGACCAATACGGCGGGGGCTAACAGGGCGAACAAGGGCGTATAGAGCAATATCTGCACTATCAGCGAATTGTCTTGTTGTACCGTCCAGCTTGCCACAAACAGATTCAGGTAACTGAGCAGCCAACACAGCACGATACTGGCGATGCTCACACCTATATAATAATTTTTTTGTGCGTTAAATGGGCTGTTGCCGGTGATCCGTTTGATAAAGAGATTGATCAGCAGCACGTAGACCAGCAGCATTATGCTGGTGCGCAGCGTGGCGGCAATACTTCCCTCATTCGCAGACGATGCGCTGGTAAGATCGCTCCATTGGGCACCGCTCAAAAAAAGGCCGGCCAGCGGCATGAGCAGCAGCGTTGCGATAAAAATCCCCAGACGTGTTTTCATATATTTCCAGTTATTCGTTTTCGGTTATCGGTTTTGATTCGTCAGTGAGCAGCTGCCACAGGCCATTTTGTAAACCTTCGGCCGGCTGGTATTGGGTTTTATAGGACATTTTGCGGTTATTTTTAATCCAGTACCCCAGGTAGACATAATCCAGATCAAGCTTGCGGCACAGTTCGATTTGCCACAGCACGTTGTACACGCCAAATCTTGCGCGCGGTAAATTCGGATCAAAAAAAGTGTACACCGAAGACAGACCGTCGCCCAGCAGATCGATCACGCTGACCATGCGCAATATGCCTTCATCGCGGAATTCTACCAGCAGTGTATCGATATGGCTTTGTAAAAGAAAAGTTTGATAGGCATCGTGATCGTCATTGTCCATGCCTCCATCAGGGTGGCGCGCATGCTGATAGCGTTGATACAGATCGTAATATTCAGGCTTGTCCTGCAACGGGTGCAGCGTGGCTTCCAGTTGCGAATGTTGCGTCCAGGCGCGGCGTTGTGAGCGGTTCGATGTGAATTGCGCAGCCAGCACGCGCATTTGCACGCAGGCGCAACAATCGTCGCAGCGCGGCCGGTAGATGTAGGAGCTGCTGCGCCTGAAGCCGTGCCGCACCAGTTGAGAGTAGAGCGGCGTGTTGATCAGGAAACCGGGTGAGGCGACCTGTGAGCGCGCCTGCAAGTCGGGAAAATAACTGCACGGATAGGGTGCGGTCAGGTAAAAATGCAGCGCGGAGATCGGGATGTCGTTGAATGAACTCATCTTAAAGTCAGGATTCAGGATTCAGGATTCAGGATCATTTGTTGTAGTGATTTTCAATTTTCAATTTTCAATTTTCAATTTTCAATTATCCATTCATATCTACCAATTCTTCCAGTTTTGCGATGAATTCGTCGCGCGGCATCAGTCGTGCTCCCAATGAGGCCAGGTGCGGCGTATACATCTGGCAGTCTATCATCAGGCAGCCGGATTCACGGGCCAGGTGCGCGAGCGCAATTTTAGAGGCGTTGGAAACATGGCTGAACATGGACTCGCCATAGAACATCTGGCCGATCGCAACGCCATACAAGCCGCCGACCAGTCTGCCATCCAGCCAGGTTTCAACCGAATGAGCGTAGCCCAGTTGGTGCAGCGCGCAATATGCCGCTATCATCGGCTCATTGATCCAGGTGCCTGGTTGTTCACCGCGCGGCGCGGCGCAGGCGCGCATGACCTGTTCGAAGGCGGTGTCGGTGCGCACTTCAAAAGCACCGCTGCGCAAAATTTTGGCGAGCGAGCCGGATAACTTGAATTCGTCAGGAAGCAATACCATGCGCGGATCAGGACTCCACCACAAGACTGGATCGCCGGGGCTGAACCACGGAAAAATGCCGTGACGATAGGCATCCAGCAAACGCTCACTGGTCAGATCGCCGCCCGCTGCCAGCAGTCCATTGGGTTCGTGCAAGGCCTGTGCGACAGGCGGAAAGGGCGCGTTATCGGTTAGCCAGGGAATCATAGGTTGCCAAGTATGTGCATGAAGAGTGTATTTGTGGTTATATTGCCACGGGTCGATGATAGTCACACGGTTCGGATCAAGTAAAACAGACAAAGGCCACAGAATGTTTGCGAAATTGTTTGGCAAGAAAAGCGATCATCCCATGAAGGATGTCAAACGGACTCAGGCGTTGCTCAATGATCTGTCAAGGAGCGATGCATTCAAATTGGTGGCCGAGTTGACGGCCTGGATTGAGTCGGTTGCATTCAGTGAAGAATTCAGCTTGGGCGACCAGTTTGCGGTGTTGTGTCTGCTGGATGAAACGGCTCAGCCTTATGCGAGAAAATTGGCGTATGAATATTTTACGCTGCCTGACCTGAATGCCTATCATGGAAGGCGCCTGTGTCAGGCTATGGGTGATTTTTACCACAATACCGTTACTGCTTATCTGACATTGTTCAACCGGTATTGCCAAGCCGATAAAGGTGCTGCTGCCCTAAAAGTGCACTTGCCGCTGATGGCGGCGCGCGCGGTGAGCGCAATGCGTGAACAGGTGAAATATGCAGCAGCTCATTACGGCCCTTATGATAGCAAGATTTGGCATCATCTCGCACAGCTCTATTCAAATGCCGAGCAGCAGCAGTATCTGGATGTTTCCCTTAAGCTCTACCCCACCTTGTCATCCACGACCACCGTGAAAAGTGAGGCAGGGCAGTTGCTGGCGTGGTATGCCTGCGGGATAAATTCCCTGAGCCCGCAGAGCATGCACCTTGCCGAACGCATCATTGCTCAATACGGCAATACGCTCGAAACAAGTGCCCATCTGACCGGGCAAGTGTTGTTTGGCATTGATCTGGCTTATCCGTCAACGCCGGCGCGAATGAGTTCGGATGCGGCCGTGCAGACGTCGATGCGCTATATCTGCACGGCAGATATGCAGGACAGGCTGGAGGCGTTGATTAAAACACTGAAAAAAAATATTGTTCCCAAGGAACTCAATTTGGGCGGCGCTTTTGCGGCGGAATCGGTGCTCGATGCCGCACAGCATATCCTGACCTATCTTATCGATCCGCCGGTTCGACAGAATAAACGGCTGGAGCTGAGTACGGTCATCGATGTGGTGGCAGGCTTCGAGAACGTGCTCGGATTTTGCAGCGGACAATCAGCGGGCGACCATCCATCCATGCAATGGGTGCTTGAAAATGTCAGTTCCAGCGGTTTTTGTGCCGTCTTGCCGAATCGCAACGCAGAGAGGCTGCGCATAGGCAATCTGTTGGGCATACAAACGGCAACGGGTCAAAAGCCGGGCGTGGCTATCGTGCGGCGTATGTTGCGCGATGCAGAGGCGCGCCTGCAAATTGGCGTGGAGACGTTGGCTAACCGGGTTTCTGAAGTGACTTTACACCAGAGTGCGGCAGGTGGATTCGAACATGACCTGTCCGCGCTCTGGTTGCATTCCGAAATTGAAGACGGAACGACAAGGCTATTGATGCAGCCCGATGCGTTTGTCATGAAGCGCAGCCTGAAAACCTGTTTTGAGGGCAAGAATTATCTGCTGATTCCAGTACAACTGCTGGAAAAGGGTTTGGATTATGACCTGGCCAGTTTCCGCGTCATCGAGCGCGAAGAGGCGGAATGACGCGTTAACAGATTGACCGGTGAATCACCTGTTCGGACAAGATTCCTTGGTGCAATCGGCATAAATATAAAGCGAATGATCGCGAATCTGGAAACCGCGCTCGATGGCGGCTTGTTCCTGGTGCGCTTCGATGGCCGCGTCAAAGAATTCCTCTACATGACCGCATTGCAGGCAGACGATGTGGTCATGGTGCGTGCCCTGATTGAGTTCAAAAACCGACTTTCCTCCTTCAAAATAGTGGCGCACCAATAATCCTGCCTGCTCGAACTGGGTCAGCACGCGGTAAACCGTGGCCAGTCCCACGTCATCGCCGCTTGCCAACAACAGCTTGTACACATCCTCCGCACTCATGTGGCGCTCACGGCCGGATTCAAACAGGCTCAAGATCTTGAGTCGCGGCACGGTGGATTTAAGGCCGGCATTTTTCAGATGTTCTGGTTGGTGCATGCAACGTCTCCTGATTAACTGTGGCCAATCATGCCTGAAAACGATTGCAATTACAAATGAGAACGATTATCATTCGCAGCATCAATCGACAAAGGGCAGACATGAAAAACATTTTATTTATCACATTGCTGTTTCCGTTCGCAGTGCTGGCGGCTGATGCCGACTATACGTTGGTGCTTAAGGACCATCGCTTTTCGCCATCGGAGCTGATCGTTCCATCAGGCAAAAAAATAACGTTGCTGATCGTGAATCAGGACACAACGCCTGAAGAATTCGACAGCCACGCGTTGAACCGGGAAAAAATGATTGCCGCGAATGGCAGCATTAAGCTCTATATCGGGCCGCTCGATTCAGGCCGCTACCCGTTTGTCGGCGAATTTCATGAAGCCACCGCACAGGGCACCATCATCGCACGATAGGAGAAATTGTCATGTTTGCAACCGCCATCATTGTTTTCAGAGAAGTACTCGAGGCATCCATCATTATCGGCATCATCGCTGCGGCCACGCGCAATGTTGCAGGCAGCAGGCGCTGGCTGTTTGCAGGTCTGCTGGCAGGGCTATTCGGTGCCGGCATTATCGCCTTGTTCACTGAGGTCATCGGCGCGTTGGCCAGTGGTCTGGGCCAGGAAATTCTGAACGCCTCCGTGCTCGGCATTGCTGTGCTGATGCTGGCATGGCATAACATCTGGATGTCGTCGCACGGTGCCGCGCTGGCCGCCAACGCTCGCTCGGCAGGCTATGAAATACGCGACGGACGCCGTGCATGCTCGGTGCTGTTTTTAATCGTAGGTCTTGCTGTGTTGCGCGAAGGATCGGAAACCGTGCTGTTTATTTACGGCATCGCTGCATCGGAGGGCGGTGGACGCTCCTCTATGATGCTGGGCGGTATGGTTGGCATGTTGCTTGGTATCGCGACAGGCTACACGATTTATGCCGGACTGCTGCGCGTATCGTTGCGCTGGTTTTTCTCCGCCACCAGTATTTTAGTGCTGATGCTGGCAGCAGGCATGGCATCCCAGGCCGCGCATTTTCTGATTCAGGCTGACTTGCTGCCCAGTCTTGGCGCGCCTTTGTGGGACAGTTCGGCGATGCTGCCGCAGAACGGTTTGCCCGGGATGTTGTTGCACAGCCTGGTAGGTTATGACGACCGCCCGGCCGTCATGCAGTTGGTATTTTTCGTCGCGGTACTGCTTACCATCACGCTTGGAATGAAATGGGCTGCACGCCCTCAACGGATCAACACACAATCATGAAAAAAAATCCAAAGCTTCTTAACGCATTATTTATTTTGGGTATTTTTACCCAGCCTGTTTTCGCTAGCCCCGCCGATTATGTATATACCCCCGCTGTGGCGCAAGGTGAGCGTGAAATTGACTTCAAATACGGCACGGCAAGTCCGTTGGCCGGGAGCGGCGCGCAAGCCTTCAGCCTGGGATTCGGTTATGGCGCGACACAGTCCTGGTTCACCGAAGTTTATTTGAAGCAGGAGCGCAACGGCACCCAGAATGCGACACTGGCCGAGTGGGAAAACAAATTTCAGCTCACTGAAGCAGGCGAATACCCGGTGGACATCGGCCTGGTCACCGAGTTGGAAGCGCCGCTCGTAAGCCATGTTCCCTGGGAGTTCAGGTTGGGGCCCTTGTTCCAGAAAGAGTTTGGCAAGTTACAACTGAATGCTAATCTGTTGTTTGTGCGCGCGTTCGGAAAAATGGATGAAACCGGGGTGCCATTCAGTACCAATCTGGCTTACCAGTGGCAGGCGAAATACCGCTGGCAACCCGTTTTTGAATTTGGCTTGCAGGGAATGGGCGAGGTGGGCAAATGGAATAACTGGTATCCGCAGGCCGAGCAGAGTCACCGCGTGGGTCCGGCGGTTTTCGGCAAACTTCCGCTCGGTAACGGGCAGGCAATCAAGTACAACGCCGCCTGGTTATTCGGCGCCAGTGCCGCTGCGCCCAATCACACGGTCAGGATGCAGCTTGAGTACGAATATTGAAAAATGATTTTTACTCGCTACCAGCTACCAGCTACCAGCTACCAGCTTATTGAATCCTGCTTTTGAGCCACGCCTCGATGTCGCGCAATTCCTGGTCGTTCACCGAGTGTTGCATCGGGTAGTCATGCCAGGCAACGGTATAGCCCAGCGATTTCAAATGCTCTCTTGATGCGACACCCAGCGCGCAGGGTACTATGGTGTCGTTGCGGCCATGGGCCATGAAGATGGGCGTTTGCCGCGAACCTGACGAGGCTTCTGCCTGAGCCGTGTCAGCCAGCGGTAAATAAGCCGAGAGTATCAGCATTCCGCACAGCGGCACACTCTGGCGCAAGCCGGTATGGAGTGCCACAGCGCCGCCCTGGGAAAAACCGGCCAGAAAAATATGATCTGGCGCAATGCCGCGCGATACTTCCTGTGCGATGAGCGCCTCGATTGCCGTTTGCGAATGGCGTATGCCTGCCGCATCCTGTTGAGCGTCGATGCGGTCGCTGTTGATGTCATACCAGGCGCGCATGACCAACCCGCCGTTGATGGTGACAGGGCGTTGGGGTGCGTGAGGGAAAATGTAGCGAACCGCGACGGGCAGCTTCAGCTCGTCAACCATCGGCACAAAGTCCTGCCCATCTGCGCCCAGTCCATGCAGCCAGACGATGCTGTAATGCGGATTTTTCCCTGATTCTATCGCGATGTGTGAAAGAATTGCGGTCATGTAGTACTCCTGTTCATGGCTTTGACAGTTTTAACCCGCTGTTATGCTGTGAATTCGGATAAAATTAAAAATACATACAATTTTGCCGATAGCTGAAAACTGCGGATCAGAACAATAAGAGTCACAAAATACAGGGCAGGGGAAGAAATGAAAAGGTCAATAACACCAACTTCGGTTGAAAGAGTGATGCGGGAGGACGATTTTATCGTTTCCATGACTGATCTCAAAGGGCGCATCACCTATGGAAACAGAATTTTTGTCGAATTTTCAGGCTACAGCGAGAGCGAACTGATCGGCACCCAACATAACATCGTCCGCCATCCGGACATGCCGCGCGGTGTGTTTCAGCTGCTTTGGAACAAGATACAGGCTGGCGATGAATGTTTTGCCTATGTCAAAAATATGTCCAAGGACGGCGGGTTTTATTGGGTGTTTACCAATGTGACGCCTATGTTCGATCCAAATGGCAAAATCACAGGATATTTTTCGGTGCGCCGCAAGCCCAAGATGAGCGGGATTCAGACCGTAACCGGGTTATATGCCGCGATGCTGGCGGAAGAGAAAAAAGTCGGCGCGGCAAACGCGATTGCCGCCTCCACCAAAATGTTAGTCGATTTATTGAATGAAAAGGGTCTCAGCTATGATGAACTTGTCCTTGCAATCTAGATTCTCAGTATTGCTTTGGTCATTTTCCATCGCAATCCTGGCTGTCGTGCTGACCAGCTTCGCATTACACGGAGTGGATGCATTCATGCTGGTATTCCTGGCGGCAGGCGTTGCACTTTCCGCCTTCGGGCAGTGGCAGGTAAGGCGCTGGCTGGCGCCGCTCACGCAGCTGAATGCGGTGATCAGTGACGTCGCACAAGGGCGCTTCAATAGCCGCATCGTCGATGTTTCAGATACAGACGAAATCGGCATGGTGTGCTGGAATGTGAACGACATGCTGGATCAGCTGAGTGCGTTTTTCCGTGAGCAGGAAACCAGTTTTCGCGCCAATCTGGCAGGCCATTTCAATCGGATCGCGATGAACGGCGGCATGCATGGCGGCTTCAGGACGGGATTGGCCAATCAGAATATTTTGCTGGAAGGGATGGCGAGCCAGAAAAAGGGGGCGATGCGCGATAACCTGTCGTCCAAGGCGCACCACTTGAATACCCAGAATTTGTTGAGCAATCTGGCGTTCAATCAGGAAGATTTGCAGATCATCACCGATAGTATGGAAGCGCTCGCGAAGCTTGCGCAACGCACCAGCGAGGACGCGGAAGCCAGTCAGCATTCTGTTCAGGATGTGGTTGAACGTCTCTCCGGTATCGCCGAGCGCGTAAAAAATTCCAATGCCGCCATCACTCAGTTGAATGCACGCAGCGCGGAAATCAACAAGGCGGTCGGGCTGATTACGTCGATTGCCGATCAGACCAACTTGCTGGCATTGAATGCGGCGATCGAGGCGGCACGTGCCGGCGAAGCGGGTCGGGGTTTTGCGGTGGTAGCGGATGAAGTGCGCAAGCTTGCCGAGAATACCAAAAATGCCTCCGAATCCATCGGGCGCGTGATGCAAATGCTGCAGGGCGAGGCGGCCATGATGCTGACGGATTCAGAGGAAATGCACGAAATTGCCAATGCATCGCAGAGTGTGATTTCCCGTCTGGAGGAAAAATTCGGCAGGTTTAATGAATCCGCTAAAATAACCTTGAACAGCGCGCAGTATGCGCAGGACTTGAGCTATGCGTCGCTGATCAAGGTGGATCATGTGATCTATAAACAACGCGCATATGCACTGATCAACAGCATGGACGATGGTGATTTACGCAGGGCCGTCGGTGTCGATCATCAGAATTGTCGTCTGGGCAAGTGGTATGCCGGGCAAGGTAAGGAGATGTTCGGTGATCTGTCCGCCTATCGTACACTGCTTGATCCGCATGCCAAGGTGCATAGCGGTGTGCATAAGACATTGGCTTTGCTCGATAGCGGCTGGGAGCGCGATGAAAAAATTCAGGAAAAAATTATCTCCGAGATGGCGACGGTCGAGGCAAACAGTATCGACGTGATGCAAGTGCTCAACCGCATGGTGGCTGAGAAGCACCCGGATCAGGCAGCGCGACATTAAAAATATTCGTCAATTGCCGGAGATTTAAGGCATGGATCACAAGCAACATTGGGAGCAGGTATACACCAGCAAGGCATCTGACTCGGTTAGCTGGTTTCAGGAACATGCCGATCAGTCTCTGCGGCTCATTCACGGCACCGGGCTGGGCAGGGAAGCGGCCATTATCGATGTGGGCGGCGGGGCATCGAGGCTGGTGGATGATCTGGTCGCAGAAGGCTATACCGACCTGACAGTGCTCGACCTGTCATCGGCGGCGATGGCGGTTGCCAGGCAGCGTCTGGGGAAACTTGCCGAGACTGTGCACTGGATGGAAGGCGACATTACCTGTGCAGAATTCCCGGTACACCGATTCGACATTTGGCATGATCGTGCCGTATTTCATTTTTTGACCGATCCGGCTGACCGTCATGCTTATGTCGAGCAGGTGATGCGTTCGGTTCGCCCGGGTGGTCATGTCATTGTTGCCACCTTTGCCGAAGACGGGCCGGAAAAATGCAGTGGTTTGCCCGTGATGAAATACCAGCCTGAAACGCTGCATGCTCAATTCGGCGACGCTTTCAGGCTGGTCGCGCATGAAAAGGAAGCGCACCACACGCCGTCCGGCGCAGTTCAGCAGTTTGTCTATTGCTACTGCCGCAAGGAAAATTGCTGACCCCTGATGGATCGTAACGTCAACGTGTAAAGGGGCCGAAACCGGGAAACCGGATTCAACCCCTGAAATATCAATACGATTTAAGGGCGCACGCGCTATGCGCCCTGTCTAATGGCGATTTCTCTATGTCGGTTCGGCTATCGTCTCGCGCAGCACCTGAAAGATTTCGCGGTAATTCTTGGCAGGTTTCCCGGCTTCGCGTTCCTTGAGCGTATTGCGTATCAATGTGCGCAGGCGTTGCACATCGGTTTGCGGATAGGCGGCCAACAGTTCGGTGAGCGCGGCATCACCTTCCAGCAGACGTTCGCGCCAGCGTTCCAGCTGATGCATATAGCCGATATGCTGTTGTGACGTGCCTTTCCAGGTGTTCAGCTTTGCGATGATGGGTGCGGTATCAATATCGCGCATCAGTTTGCCGATGTATTGCATCTGGCGGCGTATCGCGCCGAATTTTTTGATGCGGTGTATTTCTTTTATCGCGTCACGTAACGACTCGGGAATATCGAGTTGCGCGAGCTGATCCTTGCCCAGACCCACCAGTTCTTCGCCAAGATCCTGCAAGTCGTGCATCTGTTTCTTTATCTTGGTCTTGCTGGGCGGGAGTTCTTCTTCCTCTTCAGCGACGGGCAGGCTGCGCAGGCCGCGACCTTGCGGCTTCGCTTGCGCGGGTTTCACATCGTCGTCGCTTTCGTCCTCGTCGTCCAGGTCGTCTTGAATTTCGTCCTGTTCGTCTTCGGTGTCGTCATCCTGTATATTCGGATAAATTGAGTCTAACTCTTTGTTAGATAAAGGGTTTTTTTTGTCTTCTGAATCGTCGTGCGGGTTCATGGTATGCAATGTGGCTATGAGATGCTGCTATGATAGCGCCTTTCGTCATTTTACAGCTTGAAGTTATGAACAAACCTATGTCGTCTGCGCCAAAGCCACTAGTCCAGGAGCGATTTTCAAACTCGGCTGACAGTCTGCGCAACATCGCGCAGGACATGCTCGATTACGCCAAAAAGCAGGGGGCTACGGCGGCGTCCGCTGAAGTTTCTGAAGGTTTCGGCCAGGCGGTTACGGTGCGCCAGGGCGAGGTGGAAACCATAGAATACAATCGCGACAAAGGATTGGGGGTCACGGTTTATTTCGGTCAGCGACGCGGTAACGCCAGCACATCGGATTTTTCCCCGCAAGCCGTGCGCGACACGGTGGATGCCGCCTTGTCCATCGCACGCTATACGGCAATCGACGATTGCTCAGGCTTGCCGGAACAAGACAGTCTGGCACGGGAATTCCCCGATTTGGATTTGTATCATCCCTGGGATTTATCGGTGGAGGATGCCATTGCGAAGGCGACGGAGTGCGAACAGGCAGCGCTTGATGCGGATGCACGCATCCAGAATTCCGAAGGGGCGACGGTCAGCGTGCATGAAGCGCAGTTCGTTTTCGCCAACAGCCTGGGGTTTGTCGGTGGCTATCCGACTTCACGGCACAGCCTGAGCTGTTCGGTCATCGCCGAGCAGGACGATGCGATGGAGCGCGATTACTGGTACAGCGTGGCGCGGAATTCCGGCGATTTGCTGGGGGCGCAACAGGTGGGGCGTATCGCCGCAGAGCGTACCGTGCGACGCTTAGGTGCGCGGCAGATTGCGACGATGCAGGTGCCGGTGCTGCTCGAAGCGTCGGTAGCCAGCAGTCTGTTGGGTCATTTCGTTGGTGCGGTGAGTGGCGGCAGTCTGTATCGAAAATCGTCTTTTTTGCTGGATCAGCTCGATAAGTCGGTTTTTTCTTCTCACATTCAGATTGCCGATATACCGGATATCAAAAAAGGTCTGGCCTCCAGCCCGTTCGATGACGAAGGCGTCAAAACACAGCGACGCAATATTGTCGAAAACGGTGTGCTGCGCGGCTACTTTCTGGGCAGCTATTCGGCGCGCAAGCTAGGGTTGCGTTCAACCGGAAATTCGGGCGGCAACCACAACCTGATCCTGCAACCCTCAGGCAGCGGCGACCTTAATCTGGCCGGGCTGCTCAAGACCATGACGCGCGGCCTGCTGGTGACTGAGCTGTTAGGGCAGGGCGTCAATTCCATCACGGGCGATTATTCGCGGGGTGCCGCAGGCTTCTGGGTGGAAAACGGCGAGATTCAGTATCCGGTGCATGAAGTCACCATCGCGGGCAATCTCAAGGACATGTATCGCAATATCGTCGCAGTCGGCTCCGATGTGCTGGTGCAAGGCTCAAGGCAATGCGGCTCGATATTGCTGGAAGGCATGACGGTTGCAGGGTGCTAGAACTTGCGCGGGGTGCTGCCCCGCAGCCGGTTACTTTTTGGCTCCGTAACAATCAGAAGTTTGTCTGCGCCAAACTGCTTTTTCTTGCATGTACAAGAAAAAGTAACCAGCCACAGGGCTAGTCCCGGCCAGAAAATGGTCGGCACATGGTAGAATTCGCGACCTAAAATTTTCTATCAGGAATATCTGTCATGTTCTCCAGCAAAAACACCATCGCCGTCACGGATCCGGAATTGTGGGGCGCAATTGTCCATGAAAACCAGCGTCAGGAAGATCACATCGAGCTGATCGCGTCTGAAAATTACACCAGCCCGGCAGTGATGGAAGCGCAGGGCAGCAAGCTGACCAACAAATACGCAGAAGGCTATCCCGGCAAGCGTTACTACGGCGGCTGTGAATATGTGGACGTGGCCGAGCAGCTGGCGATCGATCGCGCAAAATCGCTGTTCGGCGCGGAATACGCCAACGTGCAGCCGCATTCCGGCTCGCAGGCCAACCAGGCTGTGTATGTCTCCGTGCTCAAGCCGGGCGACACGATCCTGGGCATGTCGCTGGCGCATGGCGGCCATCTGACCCACGGCGCCTCGGTGAATATCAGCGGCAAGCTGTACAACGCGATCCAGTACGGGCTGAACGACAAGGAAGAGATCGACTACGACCAGGTGCAGGCGCTGGCTCTTGAGCACAAGCCGAAGATGATCGTGGCAGGCGCTTCTGCCTATGCGCTGGTGATCGACTGGAAGCGTTTCCGCGAAATCGCCGACAGTGTCGGCGCTTACCTGTTCGTGGACATGGCGCATTACGCAGGTCTGATCGCGGCGGGTGTTTACCCCAGCCCGGTCGGTATCGCCGATTTTGTCACCACCACGACCCACAAGACCTTGCGCGGCCCGCGCGGCGGCCTGATTCTGGCCAAAGCCTGTCACGAGAAGGCGCTGAATTCGGCGATCTTCCCGGCGTTGCAAGGCGGCCCGCTGATGCACGTGATCGCAGCCAAGGCAGTTGCATTCAAGGAAGCGGCAAGCCCTGAATTCAAGGTGTACCAGCGTCAGGTGGTCGAGAATGCGCGCGTGATGACGCGTGTGTTGAAGGAGCGCGGCTTGCGCATCGTCTCAGGACGCACCGACAGCCACGTGTTCCTGGTCGATCTGCAGGCCAAGAATCTGACCGGCAAGGATGCTGAAGCGGCTCTGGGGCGCGCGCACATCACCGTCAACAAGAACGCCATCCCGAACGATCCGCAAAAGCCGTTCGTCACCTCCGGCATCCGTATCGGCAGCCCGGCGATGACCACACGCGGATTCGGGGAGCTGGAGGCGGAACTGCTCGCGAATCTGATCGCCGACGTACTCGATGCGCCGAACGACGATGCCGTGATCGCCAGCGTCGTGGTTGAAGTGAAGAAGCTGACCGCGAAGTTCCCGGTGTACGGAAAGTAAGCTGGTGGCTCGTAGCTGGTGGCTCGTAGCAAGAACAGATTGTTTTGCTACCCGCTACAGGCTACCCGCTACCCGCTACCTGCTATGAAATGCCCGTTCTGTAAAGGTCACGAAACCCAGGTGGTGGATACTCGCGAGAGCGAGGAAGGCGACAGCATACGTCGTCGCCGCCGCTGCGTGTCTTGCGATAAACGCTTCACTACCTATGAAACGGTGGAGCTGCGCATGCCCCAGGTGGTCAAGCAGAACGGCATTCGCTGCGAATTCGATGCGGAGAAGTTGCGCACCAGTTTCAAGCGTGCCTTGCACAAACGCCCGGTCTCCACCGAAATGGTGGATGCGGCGATAGACAGCGTCACGCAAAAAATTTATGCACTGGGCGAGCGTGAGGTTGATTCACAGCAAGTCGGCGCGCTGGTGATGCAGGAATTGTTGAAGCTGGACAAGGTCGCCTACATCCGTTTCGCCTCCGTTTACAAGAGCTTTCAGGATGTGGGTGATTTTGCCGATGCGGTCAAAGCCGTGCGCCGCACGCCCTCACGCGCTGGCGATATTTGATGTTCAGCGCAGCGGACAATAAATGGATGGCAGAGGCGCTGCGGCTGGCAGAACGCGGGCTGTACACCACCAGTCCGAATCCGCGCGTAGGCTGCGTGCTGGTGCGGGACGAAAAGCTTGTGGGCAGCGGCTGGCACCAACGAGCAGGCGAACCGCATGCCGAAATCTATGCGCTACAGGAAGCCGGTGCATTGGCCCATGGCGGCACCGCTTACGTCACGCTGGAGCCTTGCAGTCACCATGGCAGAACGCCACCCTGCGCCGATGCGCTGATCGAATCGGGTGTGGCGCGCGTGGTGGTGGCAATGACGGACCCGAATCCGCTGGTGTCAGGAAATGGTATTGCAAAACTGCGTGCGGCCGGAATTGAAGTCGAATGCGGCTTGATGGAATCGGCTGCAAGGGAATTGAATGCCGGATTCGTTTCACGTATGACACGCGGCATGCCGCAGGTTAGAAGCAAAATCGGCATGAGTCTGGACGGGCGCACGGCGTTATCCAACGGGGTCAGTCAGTGGATTACCGGTTCAGATGCGAGGCTGGATGTGCAACATTGGCGGGCGCGTTCCTGTGCGGTGCTGACCGGCATCAACACGATTTTGTCCGACGATGCACAATTGAATGTGCGCGAGATAGCGACTGAGCGGCAGCCATTGCGGGTGATGCTGGACAGCACCTTGCGCATGCCGCTTACCGCGCGCATCTTGCAGGGCGGCAACGTATTGATTTACGCTGCCGTGCACGATGTGACCAGAATCGCCGCGCTGGAACAGGCAGGTGCCACGGTGGTGCTCTTGCCGGACGGTAATGGACGGGTGGATTTGAGCGCCATGTTGCGCGATTTGGCGCAGCGGGGCTGCAATGAAGTGCTGGCAGAAGCGGGCGCGGTTCTGAATGGCGCCTTGTTGCGTGCGGGTCTGGTGGATGAGTTGGTGCTGTATATGGCGCCTCAGCTATTGGGTGACATGGCGCGCGGCATGGCTCGCCTGGGCGAACTGAGCTCGCTTGATCAGCGCGTTGATCTTGTGTGGCAGGATGTGCGTCAGGTCGGATGCGATTTGCGCATAGTGGCGCGGATTGCAAAGAAATGAGTGTCATTTTGTCGCTGCGCGTTTTGTTGTTTTGCTGGATCCCCGCCTGCGCGGGGATGACGAGATAAGGAGTTTAAGCGTGTTTAGTGGAATCATTGCAGATGTCGGCATCATCACAAGGGCTGCGGATCGCGAGGGCGGTTTGCGCCTCTCGGTCGAGGGCGAGGTGCTGGGTATGGATGACGTGCAGATAGGCGACAGCATCGCGGTGAATGGTGTGTGTCTTACCGTGGTGGAAATAAACGGCCGCGAATTTACCGTGGATGTTTCGCGCGAGACGTTAAATTGTACGGTTGGATTGGAGCATCAGGGCAAACATGTGAATCTGGAAAAAGCCCTGCGTCTGTCGGATCGGCTGGGCGGTCATCTGGTCAGCGGTCATGTGGATGGCGTGGGTGAGGTGGTGGCGTTCAACGACATCGGCGAGAGCTGGCGCCTGGTGGTGCGCGCGCCTCAGCAACTTGCCAGGTTTATCGCGGTAAAAGGCTCGATTACCATCAACGGCGTGAGTCTTACCGTGAATCAGGTCGCAGGCTCGGAGTTCGAGGTGAATCTGATCCCGCACACGCTGGATGTGACGACGCTCAATGAACTGAAGGCAGGATCAAAGGTAAATCTGGAAATCGACCTGATCGCCCGCTATGTCGAGCGGATGCTGACGACCGATAAAGCTTAATTTGCAATAACGCGGTTCTGCTCCCTCCCTCCTGCGTGCGTCTGAGTCAATCCGGCAATTTATCCAGCTCCTTGCCGTACAGCGTCCGCAATTCGTCCTTGGCTTGTTCAAGAATGCGCTTCTGGTTTTCATCCAGATGTTTGCCGGCTCGATTGATATAGAACGACAGCATGGACATTGCTGAGCGGAACGGCGGCGCCTTGCGGCGTAAGCTGGTGTCTGCCGAGCGCTTGAGCGACTGCGCGATTCGGGTCGGGTCGTCCCACGTGAAGACGCCTTGTTCCAGTTCGAGCGCATAACTTTCGCGGGTCACCCTGGCGGACCAGTGGCCGGATGTCGGTGTCATTGCCTGTGATCCATGGTCAGGGAAGGGTTGGGCGGTGTATGGAAATGGTATAATCGCACATCTTCTGGGCGGCGCATGCGATGCATGCTGAACCGCCCTGCCATTTTTGAGGTTTCGCATGACAGATATCGCACCAATACTGGAAATTATCGAAGAGATTCGCGCCGGCAACATGGTCATCCTGGTGGATGAGGAAGACCGCGAAAACGAGGGCGACCTTGTGTTTGCCGCCGAATTCGCCACGCCCGAGAAGATCAACTTCATGGCAAAACACGGTCGCGGCCTGATCTGCCTGACGCTGACCGAGGCGCATTGCCGGCAGATCAATCTGCCGCTGATGGTGCAGGAAAACGGGCTGCAACTGGCGACCAATTTTACGATGTCGATTGAGGCGGCAACCGGTGTCACCACCGGTATTTCGGCAGGGGATCGCGCGCGTACCGTGCTGGCGGCCGCTGACAAGAACGCCAAACCTGCCGACATCGTGCAGCCGGGTCATATCTTCCCGCTGCGCGCGCAAAATGGCGGCGTGCTGGTGCGTGCAGGACACACTGAAGCCGGCTGCGATCTGGCTCAAATGGCAGGGCTGACCCCGGCCTCGGTGATCTGCGAGATACTCAAGGACGACGGCGAGATGGCGCGCCTGCCTGATCTGATCGAATACGCCAAGCTGCACGGGCTCAAGATCGGCACCATCGCCGATCTGATCCAACATCGCAGCCAGCATGAAAAACTGGTCGAACGCGTCGCGATGCGGAAAGTACAGACCGCATACGGCGAATTCGATCTGGCAACTTATGTGGACAAGACCACGCAGCGCACCCATCTGGCGCTGGTGAAGGGCGAGATCAACCCGCTGGAAGAAACGCTGGTACGGGTGCACGAGCCGTTGTCGGTGATGGATTTTCTCGAACAGAAATCGCCGGATCAGTCGACCAGTGTACATGAAGCCATGCAGAAGATAGCCGGGGCGAGAGCCGGAGTGCTGGTGTTGCTGCATCGCGGTGAGACCCCAAAGGATCTGCTGGCGCGCGCAACGCTGGATGCCAGCGCTCAACACCACGCGCAGTGGGATTCGCGCAGCTACGGTATCGGCGCGCAGATATTGCGCGATCTGAAGGTGGGCAAGATGCGTCTGCTGGCGACCCCGCACAAGATGCCGAGCATGGCCGGTTTTGGATTGGAAGTGACAGGCTACGCCAGTCACGAATAAAACTGAATAAAAACAAGCCACAGAGAACACAGAGATCACAGAGAGCGGGTGTATGCAGAATCTGTGTGTATCTGCGTAATCTGCGGTTTAGATCCGGGTTTTAAGAATTAAAGGAGCAGGACAATGAAGGAAGTAGAAAAGAATCTGGACGGCAAAGGCCTGCGTATCGGTATCGTGCAAAGCCGCTTTAACAGGCAAGTTTGCGAAGGCCTGCTGGCATCGTGCCGCGCGGAACTGGTGAAGCTGGGTGTTTCCGACGATGACATCACCCTGGCGACCGTGCCGGGCGCGCTGGAAATACCCGTCGTGCTGCTGCACATGGCTGACAGCGAAAAATACGATGCGCTGATTGCGCTGGGTGCGGTGATACGCGGCGACACCTATCATTTCGAGGTGGTGTCCAATGAATCGGCTCGCGGCGTGAATGACGTGCAGTTGGCTTGCGGCGTGCCGATTGCCAATGCGATTCTGACCACGGACAACGACGATCAGGCGCTTGCGCGCGTCAGTGTCAAGGGCAGCGAAGCCGCCCAGGCCGCGATCGAAATGGCCAATTTGTTGCGGGATCTGGCATGAGCGCGCCGACTGAGTTAACGCCGGTTAAAAATTCCCAGCAGAAAAGCCCGCGCCATCGCGCACGGGAACTGGCGCTGCAAGGCATTTACCAGTGGCGCGTGTCGGGCACGGATGCGTCTGATATTGAAAATCACCTGCAAGGCGAAAAGAATCTGGGCCGCTACGACAAGCCCATGTACGCCAAACTGCTGCGCGGCGTTCTTGCCCAGCACGAAGCGCTGGAAACCTTGTTGACGCCTTATCTTGACCGTGCGCTCGATGAACTGAGTACGGTCGAATTTTCGGTGTTGTTGCTGGCGTCTTTCGAACTCTCAGAGCAACTGGATGTGCCTTACAAAGTCGTCATCAACGAAGCGGTCGAGCTGGCCAAGACCTTCGGCGGTACCGACGGCCACAAGTACGTCAACGGGGTGCTGGACAAGCTGGCACCGAAAGTTCGCGCAGTGGAGTTTGCCAATAAATAGAGAGTGGTAAGTGGTAAGTAGAAAGTGGGGTTTACCACTCTCCACTGAGGCACGAGGTGCCATTCTACTTGCTACTTACTAGTCAAACCATGTCCGAATTCGACCTTATCCGCCGATACTTTACTCGCGCGACACCCGGCGCGCTGCTGGGCGTGGGGGATGACGCTGCCTTGCTTCAGGTGAATCCTGGCAAAGTGCTGGCAGTATCCAGCGACATGCTGGTGTGCGGCACGCATTTTTTTGCCGATACGGCCCCATTTTTGTTGGGGCACAAGACGCTGGCGGTCAATCTGTCTGATCTGGCCGCGATG
Source organism: uncultured Nitrosomonadales bacterium (assembly GCA_947085835.1). Taxonomy (GTDB): domain Bacteria; phylum Pseudomonadota; class Gammaproteobacteria; order Burkholderiales; family Gallionellaceae; genus Gallionella. The sequence goes on from CAMTXT010000009.1 coordinate 35,271, forward strand.
GGTGCGACACCGCGCTGGGCAACACTGGCGATTGCGATGCCTGCGGCTGATGAAGCCTGGCTTGCGAAATTTTCTGCGGGTTTTTTTGCGTTGGCGGACGCGCATGGCGTTGAGCTGGTCGGCGGAGATACCACGCGCGGGCCACTCAATCTGTGCGTGACGATCATGGGTGAGGTAGACGCAACGCAGGCGCTGAGGCGCAGCGGCGCACAGGCAGGTGATGAAATCTGGGTGTCCGGGCATCTGGGCGATGCAGCCCTGGCACTGACTCATCTGCAAGGTCGCGTGGCCTTGTCTGCGAGCGACTTTGCCGCCTGTACGACGGCGCTCTATCAGCCGCAGCCGCGCGTGGCGTTAGGGCTTTTGCTGTGCGGCGTCGCCAGCAGTGCGATCGATATTTCGGACGGATTGCTGGGTGATCTCGGTCATATACTCGAAGCATCAAAAGTGGGCGCACATGTAAATTTCGATGAACTGCCCGTATCGGCGAGCTTGCGCAGATTTCTTGATCAACCGCTGGGAAAACAATGCGCGCTGTCCGGTGGCGATGACTATGAATTGTGTTTTACCGTGCCTGCCCATCGCCGCAACGAGGTGCTGTTCATCAGTGAACGACTGGGTTTGCCGTTGTCCTGTATCGGCAAGATTGTCGCGGGGCAGGGCTGCACGGTTCGCGATATGTCAGGTAATCCGATCACTATAGAGAGCGCAGGCTATGACCACTTCCAATAACTTGCCGGAAGGTGATTTAAAAATCCAGCCCGACTGGCGTTTCCTGTTCAGCCATCCGGCCCATTTTTTGTCGTTCGGCTTCGGCAGCGGCCTGGCGCGTCACGCACCCGGCACATTCGGCACGCTGGTCGCTTTTCCGATGTACTGGTATCTCGCGCCGCGTCTGTCGGATGCGCTGTTTATCTTCGTGTTGATCTGGGCATTTGCCATCGGCGTATGGGTCTGCGACATCACGGGTCGCGCGCTGGGCGTGGCGGATCACGGCGGCATGGTCTGGGACGAGATTGTGGCGATGTTGCTGGTGCTGTTCTTCACGCCATCCGGGTGGCAGTGGTCGTTGCTGGCTTTCGCGCTGTTCCGCTTCTTCGACATCGTCAAGCCGCCGCCGATACGTTATTTCGACAGCAACTGGCATGGTGGTTTTGGCGTGATGTTCGATGATCTGCTGGCAGCGGGTTACGCGCTGTTGTGCATGGCGGCAATCAAAAGCATCCTGCTGTGAATTTTATGCGGTCGTGTCCAGTTTTTGACCGAGTCGGGTGTCATCCGGGCAATGAACAGCGTTCGCCGGATTTTTCTTTTCACCGTTTTTATGCGCAGGTTTTTTATTGCCCTGGCTGGATTTTTGTCCGCTAAGTTTGTTGCCGAGATATTTGATGCTGCCGATCAAGTCCATGATTTTCTCCACTGTTATCGATATTATCGGCAATTAAATCAATTCCGTAAGGCAGATAAAATTGTTCATGCAGGCTGCGACAGTTGCACCGACAAATGTCTGTGCCAGTTGAAAAAATCTGACTATCAGTGCAATATCCTCCTCCCCAAAAATGCATGAAAATCTTTTGATCGTATTCGACTCCTTCCTCTCGCCATACCACATGTTCAGTCGCATGCACGATGCTTGCGGACTGCACGGAGGTGCTGGCAGATGAGTTGGTTAAACCTTGCGCTGGCATTCGCCATGGCGTGCGCCTTGCTCACCAGTTTTGTCGCATGGCGTTTCATGCGACTCACGCGCGCACTTCGCGAAAGTGAAGAGCGCTGGAAATTCGCCCTCGAAGGTGCAGGTGACGGCGTCTGGGATTGGAATGTGCAACTCGATACCGTCGTTTTTTCGACGCGCTACAAGGAGATGGTGGGCTACACCGACGAGGAAATCGCCGCCAACGAAGAGGTATGGCGTCAACGCATTCATCCGGATGACCGGGCACAGGTAGACAAGGACATACACGCCTACCTTGAGGGGCGCACCCCCACCTATTGCAACGAGCATCGCGTGTTGTGCCGGGACGGCAGCGTCAAGTGGGTGCTGGCGCGCGGCATGATCGTCTCACATACTCATGATGGCAAACCGCAGCGGATGATAGGCACGCACGCGGATATTACCGAACGCAAGAATATGGAAGATCGCATGCGCCGCATGGCGCATTACGATCTGCTCACCGGGCTGCCCAATCGCGCACTCATCAGTGAGCGGCTGCAACAGGCGGTGATCAAGGCGCGACGCGACAAGACGCACATGGCGGTGATGTTCCTCGATCTGGACCGGTTCAAGCCGGTCAACGACAACCTGGGGCACGACGTCGGCGATGGGCTGTTGAAACAGGTCGCACAGCGCTTGCAAGCGTGCGTGCGTGCGTCTGATAGTGTGGCGCGCATCGGCGGTGATGAATTTGTCGTGATGCTGCCCTCCATCGAACACGAACGGGATGCGACCGTGGTTGCCGAAAAGATTCTGCAAGCGCTCAATCAGCCTTTCAACGTGGCGGATCATGAAATCAGTATTTCCGGCAGTATCGGTATTGCTGTTTACCCGGAGCACGGCGAAGAGGAAAAGCTGTTGTTGCTCAACGCCGACATCGCGATGTATCACGCCAAGCGTGACGGGCGTAACGATTACCGTATGTTTGCGCCGCACATGCAGTGATTTTATTCGGGCAGCCTGAATAACTCTCTTAAAGTTACCAGTTACCAGTTACCAGTTACCAGTTAACTGCTCAATGCGATTTCGGTATGAGCGTGGTTGTTCCAGCGGATCAGTTCCATGCGCCCGTCCAGGTGTTCCACGATGGCGGTGCAGCTATCCACCCAGTCTCCGCAATTGATATAGGTCAGGCCGTCGACTTCCTTGATCATCGGCCAATGGATGTGGCCGCAAATCGCACCGTCCAGACCGAGCTCGCGAGCGTGACGAATCACGGAGTCCTCAAAATCAAAAATGAAAGTCAGCGCTGTTTTTATCTTACGCTTGGCATAACCTGCCAGTGACCAGTAACCGGGACGTTTTAAGGTGCGTCGCAGCCAGGACAGGTAAATGTTAAGACGTACCAGCAGGTTATAGGCGATATCTCCCAGGATGGCGACCCAGCGGTGATGGAGCGTGACCTGGTCGAATTCGTCGCCGTGGATCAGTAAATAGCGGCGTCCGTCATTGGCGGTATGGATGTGTTCAGACATCACCATGACATCGCCAAAGGAGGTGCCGACATATTCACGCATCGCCTCGTCATGATTGCCGGGAATGAAGAATACTTTTTCACCGTGGCGCGCACGGCGCAGTATTTTTTGCACAAAGGTATTCTGGTCAGGCGACCAATGTACCCCGCCGCGCTTCATCGCCCACAGGTCTACGATATCGCCGAGTAAAAACAGGTTTTCAGACGTATAGGCTTTCAGGAATTCGAGCAACTGGTCAGCCTGACAAGCCTTGGTGCCCAGGTGTATATCCGAGAGGAAGATTGAGCGGACTGCGATCATGCCGGCAGGATGGCATGGCAGTATTTCGCTGTTATGACAGGCTTGTTTCAGTAATGTGAATCAGGCGTTAATCGGGGATGGTTTCCCATCCTGTGCCGCCGGCATCAACGCGCAGTGCATTCGCGCAGCTGTCCCAGTCGCCCAGTACCCAGCGTTCGCAAAGATGCCCGTCCACCAGATGCTCGTGTCGTTTTGGGCGATGGGTGTGGCCGTGGATCAGGCGGGGATAGTTATATTCTCGCAGCAGGTGAGCTACCGCATCGTCGTTTACGTCCATGATCGCGCTGCTTTTGCTTCGCTTTTCAGTGTCGCTGCGGGTACGCAATTGTGCGATGTAGGCCTTGCGCTCTGCCAGTGGCCGGGCAAGAAATTGCCTCGTAAAATCAAGTGAATGGACATGTGTCCGGAAACGCTGGTATTCGACGTCATCCGTGCAGAGCGTATCGCCATGACTGAGCAACGTGGGTGTGCCGTACAAATCGATCAGGGTCGGATCAGACAGCAACATTGCACCGCAAGCCTCAGCCAGTGCCTTGCCCATCAGCAAGTCACGATTGCCGTGCATCAGGTATACCCGGGGCGCGGACAGGCTGCGCAATGCACCGATAATTTCCTGATGAAACGGGTCATGCAGATCATCGTCGCCTGCCCAGTATTCGAACAGGTCGCCCAGAATGTACAGGGCTTCAGCCTTCGGTGCAGACGTTGCGATGAAGCGCCGGAACGCCGCCATACTGTGCGGATGGTCAGCGCTCAGGTGTAAATCGGAGATGAATAGAGAGTGCGGCATTTGATAATTGATAATGGATAATTACCAATTGTCAATTGTCAATTCTAGTTCTTTACTACTTCTGCCTTGGTGATGATGACATCATCTTTCGGCACGTCCTGATGACCTGACTTGCTGCCGGTCTTAACGCGGCGGATGGCATCAACGACATCCATGCCTTCGATTACCTTGCCAAACACGCAATAGCCCCAGCCGTCCTGGCCCGGATAGTCAAGGAAGCTGTTGTCGTCACCGGTGTTGATGAAGAATTGCGCGGTGGCGGAATGAGGATCGCCGGTGCGCGCCATCGCAATGGTGTATTTGTCGTTCTTCAGGCCGTTGGCGGCCTCGTTCTTGATCGGTGCGTTGACCTTTTTCTGAGTCATGCCGGGTTCGAAGCCGCCGCCCTGAATCATGAAGCCTGAAATCACGCGATGAAATATAGTGTTGTCATAGAAGCCGGCATTCACATAGTCGAGGAAATTCTTGACCGTGACGGGTGCTTTTTCAGCGTCCAGTTGCAGCGTGATTGAGCCGTGGTTGGTGTGTAACTTGACCATTTTTTGTTTGCCTTGAGTTAAAGAATAAGTGGATTGCATCGCGCCGCACAACATCAGTGCGAGCAGCGCGTTAAAAAGTGTTTTCATGTTCATGCCGAGCCCTCGTAGAGAATTTGCCAGCGATTATTTTGCTTGATCCAGTACTGGCGCTTCTTCATGCGGTTCGATAAGTTGCTGCTGCTGTAGTCTTGCTCGAAATTGACCACCACCATGCCGGGTTGCTCAGGGTAGTTAAACAGGCTGACATCGATGAGATTGACCTTGATCCAGGATTTGCCGGCATTGACATTTTGCTTCTGTTTTATCCAGGCGGCTAAATTGGTATTTTCGCTGTTGAAATTGCGCGCGTAATGTTTCAGATAGGCATCGCTGTCCATGCTGATCCAGTCGCGGCGCCACTGTTCTATTTCATGCAGCAGCGCGGCACGGTCGGTCTGATCCTGAGCGCTGCTCCAGGCCATCTTGTTGGTGATGATGACCGGGGTGATGCCCACTTGCAGGTAAGGCGCCAGTTTGGTCAGGTCGTCATTGTTAAGCACCACACAGCCATTGCTGGCGCGCGGCGGACGGCTGTAGGTATCGCTGGGCGTGCCGTGCAGCCAGATGCCGCTGCCGGTGCGGTTGTTTTTCTTGTCCCATTCGTTCGGGTAGCTGAGCGGGAATGCGCCGCTGCCATACATGTCGGCCAGCTGGTTTTTGGGCAGATTGGCCTGAATGAAGTACACCCCTATCGGCGTGCGCTGGTCGCCGGTGGCCACTTTTTCGGTGCCCAGCTTGCCGATCGTGACATAAAAGTCGGTCACATAGCGCGGCTCACCCTTGACGTTTTCGTACACATACAGCGTGGAGCGACTGGTGTCCACGACCAGCGCGTATTTTTGCTGCGCATTGAGTTGCCACAGGTACTGCGGCGTGTGCAACGTTTGTGGCTGGGCTTGTGCGCGCTGGATGCGCACGCGCGCTTCATCGCGCAAGTCCTGGATTTTGTCCCCCGATGCGTGGGCGGCGCTGCCGAAACTGGTAATCGCGCCGGCCTTGGCCATCAGCAAGTCGCCTTTAACCAGTTGCGCCAGTTTGTAATTGGGATTGACGCGCAGCAGGCTATCCACCTCGTTCATCGCGATGTCCAGCCGGTTGTTCTTGATGGCCATCAGGCTTTTGGCCAGCTTGATTTCGGTGGCGCGCGAGTCGGGTTCGGCGTGCGCCGTGCCGATCAGCAAACTGCACAGGGCTAGTGCAAGTAGGCGCATCAATGGGTACGCTCTTCCTGAATCAGCCAGTTGCCGCCTGATTTAACCATCAGCATGGTCTTGCCGCCAGCCGCCTTGAAATTGCTGGCGCGGTAATCCTGGCGGAACTTGACGACCGCGTGGGTGCTGTCGGTGAAATCAACCATTACATGGTTCACCTTGACGTCGATGTGCTTGGGTGCGCTGATGCGATCGCGACGCGTCGCAGCCCAGGCCGCGCGACTTTCGCCATCCGGGGTTTTAAAGTCGGCTGCATAGTGCGACAGATATTTCTTTACGTTCTGGTCGGCCCAGGCATCGGCCCAGGCCTCGACGGCCTCCCGGACAGGGCGCGCCTTGTCGGATGCTGCGGCTTCGGCCGGCGGTTTTGCGGATGCTTTTGCCGTGGTCACCGGCGTCACGACCGCGTGCTTTGCGACTGCGACGACAGGTTTTGCGACCGGCGCTGCTGCGACCGGCACGACGGGTTTTGCGACAGGTGCCGCTGCGACCGGCGCTGCGGCTGCCGGCACGACGGGTTTTGCGACCGGCCTGGCGACTGGTATTTCTGCAAGCATCTGAGGTCTGCCGGTCATCACGCCTGCAAGATTGCGCTGCGCAGACGGTTTGTTGCGCGGTTTGTCGGAAAACAAATCCTGGATCATCGCCAGTTTGGTCTGTGTTGCGGTATTGCTGCTGTCCAGCTGCAACGCGCGATCGTAGGCCTTGCTGGCCATCTTGGCGTAGATGTCGCCCAGATTTTCGTGCGCGGTCGCGTAGCTTGGATGGGTGCGTATCGCCATTTCCAGCGATGATTTGGCCTTGTCATACTGGTTCTGGCTGGCATACAGCACGGCGAGGTTGTTGTAAGGCTCAGGCAGTTCCGGGTAGTCTTGCGTCAAATCTGAAAACATCTTGATGGCTTCAGCTGTTTTGCCCTGTTCGGTCAGGATCAGACCCTTGAGAAAGCGGCCCTGCGCGTCTCTGGGCTTGCCGGTCAAAAAATTATTTACCTTGTTCAATGCCGGGGCGTGCTGACCTTGTTTGAACAGCTGTGTGGCATCTTGCAGCTCATCTGCATGCAGGGCCTGGCTGACGCTTAACAGGCCAATTAACAGCGCGGCGGGAAGATGGAAGCGGTTCAATATATTCATCGGTAATTCAGATCCTGTGGGTGCGCCATGACTCGCGCTGATATAGCTAGTCTCGAATTCTACCAAATAACCAGCGTGTTTTCACATAGTTGATGCATACAGCTCTGCCGGAATGGGGATAGGCTGCGTATTTTCGGGTAAAATCAGCCGATAATTTTCGATAATCCAATCAAGATACAAGAAAGTCCAGTATGAGCAGTTCGCATTCACCTGCCGCACCCGCAGTTTCCAATTTTATCCGCACCATCATCGACGGCGATCTGGCCAGCGGTAAACATCAGAGCATCGTCACGCGCTTTCCCCCTGAGCCGAACGGTTATCTGCATGTCGGTCACGCCAAATCCATCTGTCTGAATTTCGGGCTGGCACAGGATTATCAGGGCAAGTGCAATCTGCGCTTCGACGACACCAACCCTGAGAAGGAGAGTGAGGAATATGCGCTGTCGATTCAGGAAGATGTGCGCTGGCTGGGTTTTCAGTGGGATGGCGAGGTGCACTGGGCGTCGGATTATTTCGATGACTTGTATAATTTTGCAGTCGAGCTGATCAACAAGGGGCTGGCTTATGTGGACGACCTGACGCCCGAGGAAATGCGCGAATATCGCGGCACGCTGACTCAGGCCGGCCGCAACAGTCCGTATCGCGACCGTTCGGTAGCTGAAAATATCGACCTGTTTGCACGCATGAAGAACGGTGAGTTTGCCGATGGCGCGAAAGTGCTGCGCGCCAAAATCGATATGGCGTCCCCGAACATCAATATGCGCGATCCTGCGATCTACCGCATCCGCCGCGCGCACCACATCCGTACCGGCGACAAGTGGTGCATCTACCCGATGTACGATTACACGCATTGCATCTCCGATGCGCTGGAAGGCATCACGCATTCCATCTGCACGCTGGAATTCGAGGATCACCGCCCGCTGTACGACTGGGTGCTGGACAACCTCTCCATCGCTTGCCATCCGCGCCAGTATGAATTCTCGCGCCTCGAATTGCATTACACCATCACCAGCAAGCGCAAGCTGTTGCAGCTGGTGAACGCCGGGCTTGTAAAAGGGTGGGATGACCCGCGCATGCCCACCATCAGCGGCATGCGCCGTCGCGGTTATACAGCGGCTGGCATCCGCGAATTTTCAAAACGCATCGGCGTGTCCAGGAGCGGCAACAGCGTGGACATGGCGATCATGGAAGGCGCGATCCGCGAAGATCTTGAAGCCCGCGCGCCGCGCATAGTGGCGGTGATCAATCCCCTCAAGGTGACGATCACCAATTACGAGGGTGCGTCAACCCGCGAGGCGGATTTCCATCCCAATCATCCCGAATTCGGCAGCCGCTTTGTCGCTTTCAGTTCAACGCTGGTTATCGAAGCCGACGATTTCGCAGAAGTGCCGCCAGCCGGCTGGAAACGCCTCACGCTGGGCGGCGAAGTGCGCCTGCGCCACAGCTATGTGATGCGCTGCGACGAGGCGGTGAAGGATGAAAATGGCAAAGTCATCGAGCTGCGTTGCAGCATCGATCATGCCACGCTGGGCAAGAATCCGGAAGGTCGCAAGGTCCGTGGCGTGATTCACTTTTTGTCAGTTGAGCACGCGCTGCCCGCCGAGATTCGTCTGTACGATCGTCTGTTCACGGTAGCTACACCTGATGCGGACAAGGATGTCGATTTCTGCACCTGGCTGAATCCGGATTCGCTCACCGTGGTGCAGGGTTGGGTCGAAGCCGCTGTGCAGCATGCAGCGCCGGAAACGCACTATCAGTTCGAGCGCCTGGGCTATTTTTGTACCGACCGCCGCGACCATCAACCGGGCGGCAAGCTGGTGTTCAACCGCACCGTGACGCTGAAGGATTCCTGGACGAAAGAACAGTCATGAGTGAGCTTGTGCCCGACGAGACGAAGATGAAATCGCTGCGAAGCCTGACGCAGCTGGTGTACCTGCTGTACGCGCTGTCTTACTTCGCGGGCATTACCGCCATCGTCGGCATCATCATCAATTACGTCAAAATGGAGGATGTTGCCGGCACCTGGCTTGAAAGCCATTTTCGCTGGCAGATACGCACCTTCTGGTTCGGCTTGCTGTGGGCGGTGATCGGTGTCGCAACGCTTTTCATTTTGATCGGCATGGCGATTTTGTTCGCCAATTTCTGCTGGATCATCTATCGCATCGTCAAAGGCTGGCTCAACCTCAACGACAAGAAACCCATGATATTCGACTGATCGTCATACCGGGATCGTCATACCGGCGAAAGCCGGTATCCAGTTGAGTAACAGATTCCCACGTAAGTGGGACAATATGACGGAAAACTCAGGAGGCCCCTCGATGAGCAAGCTGCCGTGTGTATATTTGCTGGCCAGTAAACGTAACGGCACCTTGTATGTTGGCGTAACCTCGGATTTGGTTAAACGGGTGTGGGAGCATAAGAATCACGTTGCCGATGGCTTCACCAAACAGTATGGGGTTGATCAGCTAGTTTGGTACGAGGTGCATGAAACGATGGAATCCGCCATTGGGCGAGAGAAAGCAATCAAGGAATGGCATCGAGCATGGAAATTGAAACTGATTGAAGAATTCAATCCTGACTGGAAGGACTTGTATGAAAGCGTGTGTTAAGTCACGGGTTCGTCATACCGGCCCCTGATTAACCATTTCGGGGGCAGGCTGCGGCCGGTATTCAGCCATTAAAAAATGGCTATGTCATCGTTAATTGTTGAAGGCATATTTCATATGCCTAACATGTCATACCGGCGAAAGCCGGTATCCAGTTGATTGAATAGGGCCTGGCAGGGATGGGCGGGGTTTGCCCAACTCGCATTTCTTCCCGCGTAGCGGGACAATACCAAGGCTTTGCCTCCGCTTCGCGGAGAAACTTTCAAATTTTGCTGGATTCCGGCTTGCGCCGGAATGACAGCAAAAAATTGATTAAAATCGCTGGATACCGGCTTTCGCCGGTATGACGGCTCATTGAAGGCTGCAAATGTTAAAAATATACAATACGTTAGCCCGCGACAAGCAGGAATTCAAACCCATCGAAGCGAACAAGGTGCGCATGTATGTGTGCGGCATGACGGTGTACGACTATTGCCATCTGGGACATGCACGTGTCATGGTGGTGTTCGACATGGTGTATCGCTGGTTCAAGGCTTCCGGCTACAACGTGACCTACGTGCGCAACATCACCGACATCGACGACAAGATCATCCGTCGTGCTGCGGAAAATAACGAGTCTATTCATGTTCTTACGCAGCGCTTTGTCGATGCGATGCACGAGGATGCCGATGCGCTGGGGGTACAGCGTCCCGACCATGAGCCGCGCGCAACTCAATTTGTACCGGAAATGCTACAGATGATTGCGAAGCTGGAAGCAAACGGGCTGGCCTACCAAGCGGCGGATGGCGATGTGAATTTCGCGGTGCGCAAGTTTGACGGTTACGGAAAATTGTCCGGCAAATCGCTGGAAGATTTGCGCGCGGGGGAGCGCGTCGAGGTGGCTTCAGACAAGCATGATCCGCTCGACTTCGTGCTGTGGAAGCACGCCCGCGACGATGAATTCGAAGAAGTAAAGTGGGATTCGAAGTGGGGAAAAGGTCGTCCGGGCTGGCATATCGAATGTTCGGCGATGGGTTCCAAATTGCTGGGTGAGCATTTCGACATCCACGGCGGCGGCGCGGATTTGCAGTTCCCGCATCACGAGAACGAAATCGCCCAATCGGAAGGCGCGCACCAGTGCAGTTACGTGAATTACTGGATGCACAACGGTTTTGTGCGCCTGGACAACGAGAAGATGTCCAAGAGTCTGGGCAACTTTTTCACGATACGCGAGGTGCTCAAGCAATATGACCCTGAAGTGGTGCGCTTCTTCATCCTGCGCGCCCATTACCGCAGCCCGCTGAACTATTCCGACGCGCATCTGGATGACACCAAGAAAGCGCTTGATCGACTGTACACGGCACTCAAAAGCATACCCTCTCCCGTTAACGGGAGAGGGGCCAGGGGAGAGGGTTTCATAGACTGGAACGAACCCTATGCGCAGCGCTTCAAGGCGGCGATGGACGACGACTTCAACACGCCGGAAGCGCTGGCGGTGCTGTTCGAGCTGGCGAATGAAGTGAACCGACGCCCGTCGCCAGAATCTGCTGAACAGCTGAAATCCCTGGGCGCCGTGCTGGGGCTGCTGCAACGCGACCCGACAGAATTTCTGCAAGGTGCAGGTTCTGACGACGCATTGATCGCCGCGCAAATCATTGCACGCAACGAAGCCAAACAGGCGAAGAATTATTCGGAAGCCGATCGTATCCGCAAGGCGCTGCTGGCCGACGGTATCGTGCTGGAAGACAGTGCCGCCGGCACCAACTGGCGGCGTGTGTAATTAATGCTGTAGTTATATCCGGCATAACAAAGCCCGCGTCAGCGGGCTTATGTCGACAACTCAAAACGGCAAACTGAGCGATTTTCAGAGCAGTCTGCACACCGTGTAAAATACTGCTGCTTCCGAGTAACTTCCGGCGGCTGCCGCGACAGGAGAAACGTTGAGGTTGGCACCTGATACCGCACGCACGCTTCCCGTGACGGGATTGCCGTCGTCGAAATTGGCGTCTATCGATTCCGCCGCCTTGGCGGGCAGATTGCTAAAGCACAGGTTCAAACCGACCGCGTAACCGGTATTCCCGGGGACTGCATTGCTATTCTGGATGACCCGGATCGCTCCGCCATAGGCATTGATCGGGTCGGCAGGGGTCTGTAGTCCTGTGATCAGGCCGGCCAGGCGCAAGTCCTGTATGAACGCACATCTTTCTTCAACGGCGGCGGCAGATGTGCAGGCTGCCCAGGTGTCAACTGTACCGACGACGCCGTCCCCGGTAGTCGCAGCGACGGCCATGTGGGCGGGTGCGGCGGCTGGCCAGCGAGCCACCGCATTGCGATCGTCACCGGGCAAGGCGTTGTAGCGATCCCGGTAGGAGTAGTAGGCGGCCGTCATGCCCACCACGTCATTCTTTACATTCTTGATCTTGCCGTTTTCGATCATTTCCTGCCCCTTCAGCACGCCGCCGAGCAAGAGGCCGATGATGACCAGTACGATGGCGAGTTCAACCAGCGTGAAGCCGGACTGATGGTTTTTCAGATAGTTCCGCATGATGTTCTCCTTAATAAATCAACATGAAGCGCAGATAGATGAATCGCAATGTAGGCGCGATGCGGCAGGCAGGGAAGTAAAAAAGTTTTACACTGGTGCTCTGCCGATCCGGCAATAAAAAGCCCGCCGGAGCGGGCTTTAGTCGAACAACAAGGACGCCGTCAGATTTTCATGCAAACGGTATGTATCGTATCGGTGTTGGCCGGTGCAGCATTGACGCCATATGCGGCAGACGTACCCGGAGTGGTTGCCAGATTTGCACCGTTAAGTCCAGCACGTACAGTACCCGTATCGCTGTTGCCATCATCTATCATAGTGTCAACCGCCAGGGCTATTTTCCAGGGAATGCTGCCGGCGCAGACCACATTGCCGGTCATGCCATAGGTTGATGCCCCGGCCGAGATTTGCGACTGGACGCCAAGCACGCCACCCAGCGCATTATTGGGTGGGATAGCAGCGGTGGCGGTGGCAACGCCGGTCATGAAACCGCTCAGGCGGGAATGTTGCCAGAATTTATTGCTCTCTGTGGTGGGGCCGGCAACCAGCGCATCTGACGCCGCAAATAGTCCGCTGATAAAACCGTCTCCGTCACCGTTGACGCCCGAGGCGAAATGCATATTGGCGGCGTTGTCGTCGCCGGGGACAGCCTTGTAGCGATCCTGATAAGCGTAATACGCGGTGGAAACACCCCGCAGATCATTGATTACATTCTTGGTTTTGGCATTTTGAATCATTTCCTGGCCCTTGAGCACGGCAGCGAGGATCAGGCCGATGATCACCAGTACGATGGCTAGTTCAACCAGCGTGAAACCCGACTGGCGACCGGGAGGTCTGTTGTATTTCCACATGACATTCTCCTTGAAAAGTATGAATTGGTTGCGGTTGGAATAGTTGTTAGTACGGTGCGAAATTTAAGTGCTGCGAGGCTTTGGGTGAAGTAAAAAAGTTTTACACCTGTGCCGTTTCTGCGCCCGGCAAGCTCAGGGTGAAGCAAATGTGCTGCTCGCATATCTCGGCTGCCAGCTCGCCCCCTGCCTCAAGCAAACTCTTGTGTGCCTGATACAGCCCCAACCCCAGCCCGCCGGGGCGGCCACTGGCAAAAGGCTCGAACAGCTTCTCCGGGTTTGCCACTCCTGGCAGGCGCGGTATCTGGATTCTGGCGACGACCTTGTCCGCCTCATGCTCGATGGCAATGCGAATGCTCAGGTCGGTGTGCAAACGCAGCAGCGGGGCGACATTGGTGAAGAGATTATCCAGGGTGCGGTCGAGCAGGTCGCGGCGCAGCAAAACGAAAGTGTCCGGCTCGCTGCTATCCAGGTCTATGCTCACGGCAATGCCTGCGTGTTCGGCCGCCTCGCGGAGCGCGTCGCCCAGTGCGACAGCTTGCGGCACGGGCGGCGTGCGGGTCTTGCAGGTGGCATCGAGAATGCGTCTTGCGCGTGCGGCGGCATGGGGTGCGCCGGTGCTGAGGCGCTGTGCGACGGCAAGCAAGGCGTCGTCATCTTGTGCGCTGGCTAAATCCGCTGCAAGCCATTCCACCCACTGCGCGAGGTTGCGCAAATCATGTTGCAGGTAGAGGGCAAGCCTCGCCTGTTCGGTCAGCGCGGCTGACAGGGCTTCCATTTTGCTGTGAACAGCGGTTTCCAGCAGCAGACGAAATACCCCGGCCAGATTTTCGGCGAACAGGCGCGTCTCGCCGCGATTTGCCCGTGCGTAGAGTCGGAATTCGAGACTGACATCGTCAACGGCAACGACTTTGAAGGCAAACGGAATGCCGTTATTTTGTGTCGCGCCAAAACTTGCCTGCACCGGCTGAGCAAACCAGATGCCTGAATATTCGAGTCTGACGATGCCGCCCTCGGCGAGGGCAGGCCACGCGACTGCGGGGAGTTGCAACGGGTCAAGGCTGGTTTTGGCCAGTTCCAGCAGCCTGGACAGAGAGCGGCGATGCCGCCTGACCAGCCGCGCGAGATACGCAACCGTGGCCAGCAAGGCCACACCCGCCGCGACGAAGATCAGAGATAAACTAATATAGGGTGTCATGTCGGGTTGGTTATCCTAAAACTTGTGAGGCTAGTTCAGGTTCCCCTCGCCCACTGGTGGGAGAGGGGCCAGGGGAGAGGGTGCTTGTAATGCGTATTTGCTCCAGTACCGCCCCCAGCTGTTGCATGATTTCGTTGTTCCAAAAACGCAATACCGTATAACCTTGGCTACGCAACCACGTATCTCGATGCTGGTCATATTCAGCCTGTTCGGCATGTTGTCCACCGTCAATCTCAATAATTAACCGTCGCTCCACGCACACAAAGTCTACGATGTAGCACCCAATGGGCTTTTGCCGCTTAAACTTCAAACCCATAAAACGATGGGCACGCAGGTGATACCTCAGCCGTTGTTCAGCTTCAGTTTGGTGGGAACGTAGAATCCTGGCATTGCTCAGCACTTTTTCTGCGATCATTACCCTCTCCCCCGGCCCCCTCTCCCGCAAGTGGGAGAGGGGCGTTGTGTAGACACCTTTTGTTTACGGAAGAGGTTTGGATGAGGGTACATGAACCGAGCTTACACGCCGACCCCAACTCCCTGCTATCTGTTACGTCCGGTTAAGCTGGATGCCGTATTTTTTCAGGTAGTAGTACAGGTTCTCGCGTACCAGGCCCAGTCGGCGTGCGGCTTCGGTGACGTTGCCGTGGGTGTCGGCCAGTGCGCCGCGTACCATTTGTTCCTCGACCGCATCGGCGCTGTCCTTCGGGCCGTTGGAGAGTTTTACCGTGATGTGCAGGCGCGCTTCCCCGGATTCGGACAAGTGTTCTTCATGATGCAAAAACAAGCAGGCGCGCTTGATCGCGGCCTTGACATCATTCATCGCGGCAGGCTTGCTCAGGAAGTCAAAAGCGCCCCGGCGCACCGCCTCGAAGGCGGCTGATTCCTCGTCTTGTCCGGTGATGACGATGATCTTGCTGTGCGGCTCATTGGCCAGCAGCGCGTCGATCAGAAACATGCCCTCAGAGATACGGTTTTCTGCCGGCGGCAGCCCCAGATCCACCAGTGCCAGCAAGGGTTGTGGATGGATTTTCAGCGCCTCCGTTCGGCTGCGCGCACAGACCACGCGATAACCCTCGTCGCTCATGACACTGGCAAGATAGCTGGCAAGCGCTTCGTCGTCCTCGACAATCAGCAGCGCCGGAATTCCCTGCGCGAGTGCCGCGTGAAATGCGCCTGTCGGATGATGTTGGACGGTCATGGCAGTTTGCCCGCCTGAACCATGCGGTTGAACAGGATGTTGGGTGAAATCCAGGTGAGCTGATCGTCGAAATAGCCGACAGCCGCCCCTGTCTGACTAACCGCCCCCGCCGGAGTGGGGGGGTGGCTGACAAAGTTTGGGTTGCCGTCGGTATTTGCCAGTTCGTCAGGGCTGGCAGCCAGAGGTAACGGGTTGGCATGGCCGGTCGCATTGATCGCGCCCAAGCCGTTCCTGCCGTGCGAAATGATGACGGCCGATACGTTGGAGGCAATTAAATTGCCCGCTACGGCGTCACGCACATCTATGTCGCCTGTGGAAGTAAGCAGCATTCCGGTATTGCCGTTGGAAAATGCGGGAGTAACCCGGTAGCGCAGACGGTTTGACCAGGCATCTGTTGAGGGTGTTAGGCCAAGCGTAACCCAGGGCAGGTTGCCTTCTCCGTTTAGTGCATCGCAAGCCAAAGTGATAGCGTTACGATCTTCCTGACCATCGTTTACTGCATTGCTTCCAGAAACTATAGCCGTACTGTCTGGGCAGGGCAAGTAGGGGGGGGTCTTGGTGAGTGCGAAACCAATCAGCGCTTCGCTCGCATCGCTGAGCGCAGCATTGGTATCTTCGATCCGCCGCTGATCCTGCTGGGCGGAGAGCAGCGTCAGCCCGGTGCCGAGAATAAGTGCGACGATGGCCAGCACGATGGCCATTTCGACGAGGGTAAAACCTTCAGTTCTGAAATAGTGAGCGGAGTTCATGGTAGGCACCTCAACAGGTCTGCACCTGGATTGCTTGCAATGAAGGTCGAGGCGCCGCTGAAGCTGTTGGAGTGAGCGGTCGGTGTGTCGAAGGCGGCCCGGTTTGGAGCTTCGAGATAGTTGTCCGGATTATTCTTGTCGGTGTTGGTGGTGCGTGCTTGACCAGTGGTTTTCTGCCCGCCAAAGATCAATACACGGGTACAGGTGGTGTATGTTGTGGCATCAATGGTGATGTGCGATGGCCCTGTGGGCAGTTTGGTGAGCAGCAGCATTTCCTTCCAGTTGGTGCAAAACGTCTGGTTGTTAACGTCGCCGATGGCATTGCAATTAACGTTGTTGGTGCCTTTTTGGCCAGCGATAGTGACGGTCTGTGCATGTGAGGTTTCAACTTGCAAACGCAAGTCGGGATCATCCAATAGCGCAGATATTTGTGTGGAAAAGTCTCTGCGCTGGATAATCGGCCGGAAGATGTCATCGACGGTGATGAATAGGAAGCGGTCGTTATTCGTCATTGTGAATGGCTTGTTATTGGTATTGAGCGCGACGCGATTATTCGTGCTGCCGGTGAAGTAAGAATTGAGGTAGTTGCTCGCATCGTAGTTTCCGCCGCAAGACGTAAAAGCCGGATCGGACTGCGCACGGTTTTGTCCAGCCAGAGGTCTGCCGGGTGCCACGAGCAAAGCGGCGACATTGCTTGCGATGGGATTGTTGTTGCTGTCGATTACGTCGATCTGTCCCTGGGTGTCCCAGTTGAATACATCAGTTGGTGGCGTATTCTTGAAGCGTCCGGAAATCACGTACCAGAGGCACTCGCCTTGCCCGTCATGCGACGGCGAAATTTTCAGGCTTTTCCATGGTACTTTTCCGATCACAGAGTAATCCTTATTGTTTTCTGAAAAATTGCTAGTTGCGTTTCCATCAGGGTTCATGCCTGGTCCGAGATCCGGCAGGTTCAGATAACCGGTCTGTGTCACCACCGACAGCTGCGAGACGGTACGTCCGATCAGCGCATCCCTGGCCTGTGCCAATGCGTCTGCCGTGATCTGGTCGCGTGCGATCTGGATGTTTCCGCTGCGGTGTTTCAGTGCTTTGACAGTCACGGTTGCGGCGACGGTTGCCAGCAGGATGGCTAACAGAAATAGCGCGAAACCCTGTTGTTTTGAAAGTTTTTTCATGGCTTCACCTGCACGGATTTTTCGGGCAGGCGCAAGGTGCGCTGGCCGGAAATGATGTCGAGCGACTCGCCCACTTTGATGACTTTTCCCTCGATCAGAACATGGTCACGGGCGATGACGAGGGTCGGGATGGCCGCATCCTGCGGCACCTGGGTGACGGCACGACCGTTGATCCATGCCACGCTTTTACCTGCCCCGCGCAGCGTGATGCCGTTTAAGGTGTAGATAGCGCTCTGCGTGACCCCGCTGCGTGCGGCGACCAGCGCCGAGCGCTCGGCAGGCGAGTAAAACACCGTGCCGATCGAGTTGGCCTGCGCAGTGCCGCCAAGCAGCAGGCTGATAAAAACAAACAATTTTATGTGCATAATATAACTCCCATAGGGTGAGCTACGCCAACCAGTCGGGTTGAAACCCGACTTACAACTGGATTCCGGCCTTCGCCGGAATGACGTGCTGCCGACTAATGACTAACGACTGCATTTCCTGCTTTCCCCGGCAGCGAATACAGTTGCACGGTGCATTTTATTTGCAGCCCGGCTATCGGTTCGCTGGCCTCGCCGCGCGCTATCAGGCAAGTCTCCACCCGGTACGGCGCTTGCCAGTCTGTGCCAAGTTTTCCCATAAAATCAAGCAGTTCGCCATCGTGGATGCCGGACAGCTCCAGCCCAAGGTCATGGTGCGATACGTTGTTCTGGTAGGCGTTCGGGGCTTCGGCGGCGACGGCCTGTGGATTGAGCAATTGAGGCGGTGCCAGCGTGTAGCGCAAGGTGGGCGGCAGGTGCGTGTCGCGGTAGAGGGCTTCCAGACGCTGTACCCAGCCGTCACGATCCGCTTCGCCGATGAAACCCAGCCGGGTCAGTTGCTTGTATTTTGCCGCCAGCCTGTTGATTGAATCCAGGTCGAAAGTGAGCTTCCTGATTTCTTCGCGCGTGGCCGCCAGCTGTTGATCGGTTTGTTTGATGGCCTGCTCTTTTCCGGTGCGGTATTCGGCGAGGCCGGCCACGACGGCAAAGGCGATCGCCACGGATAACGCAAACAGAATCAGGGCGACTCTGGCCGGTTTAAGCACGATTGCATAGGCATTCATCTTAAAAACCTCAGTTCAAGCCACAGAGTTCTCAGAGAACACAGAGTGGGCCAATGTTTATCAACTTTCTGTGGATTGTTCACAAAGGAGAAGAGACATTTTTTTTCAATCGTTGCTTTTTCTCGGTGTTCTCTGTGGCAAATTGTTTTTTTTGCGTTCATGGCAACTCCTTAAGCGGCGTGGTGCTCCAGGGGATGCTCATGCACCAGAGATTGTCCGCGCTCGCGGTCTCCATGCCAAATCCGCCCTTGAGGGTGTTGATCAGCGAGAAGGCGGCCGGATCCTGCATCAGCTGGACGCCGTTGCGTGCCTTGAGTGCGGCTGAGATGCGCTTGCGAATGTCGATTTGTGCGGCAGGAGCCAGATTTTCAGTCAGTAAAATGCTGAATTGAAATTCGGTAAAACGCTGCGGTGCCGCCGCGTTGCCCGAATCGGATGGCGTGCTGCCGCTGAATAGTGGGATGGCGCTTTGTCCCTGACAGTAGCGCTCGCCCTGCTTGGGAAAACGGTAAGTCAGACTCTTGATGCGCACCTGGGGCAAGTCGGCAATGGCGACGGCGGTAAACTGAAGAATGGCTTCAGGGGTAGGTGCTGCCTCCATTTCCAGCGCCGCAAATGTAGTCGCCTGGCGCACCAGAGCCGGGTCGTTTCCGCTGGCGCTGATGCGACCCGCCAGCAGATCTCGTTCCCGGATTGTCTGTTGCAGATTGGCATTCAAGGTTTGTTCGCGGCCATGCAAGGCTATCAGCGCGCGGAAATCTTGCTGACCGAACAGGATCGCGGCAAGCAGGCTTAGCGCTATGCCCGCGTAGGACGCACGACGCAGACTCTCCGCCAGGTGAGTGGCACGCAATTGCAGCGGGGCCATCTGCCCGCGCGGTGAAGAGGCGACCAGCTCAAACAATGGATGCAGGTAAGCCGCATCCCCTTTGGCTGAGAGTGCGTCGGGCAAAGGCGACAGCTTAAGCCCGGCATCGGTCAGGTTCTTGCCGGTAGACGCGGAGTCCCCCAGATAGAGGATGGGCGGCATCGCATCGTGCTCGAAAAACCGGCGATTTTCGAGATGCTGGCGGGTGCGCAGGATTTCATTCGCATCGCTGTCCTTGTCGTTCTCTTCGCTGTAGCGGTGTACGCACCGGGTCAGTATGGGAATGCCGTCTTTGAGCACCAGGATGCGCAAGTGACGCTCGCTTGGAACCACCAGCATGGCATTGGCGATAGCCAGACGCTTGAGCAGCAGGGTCAGCAGCAGGGAGATGCCCCAGACACCCGCGACAGGCACATCCAGTTTGCTGAGCTTGCCGGTAACAGCCTCGACCGTGGTCAATCCGGTGAGCACGGCGGTGCTGGGTTTGAGCAGGCTGCCCGAAATCACGGGTGCGGCGCGATATTCGCTGCGCGGGAAAGTGGCGACAAGGTGTCGTTCCAGAAAAGAGCTGCGATCCCGCCCGAACAACAGCGGCAATTTGAATTCCTCCAGCATTTCCTCGGGTAGATTGGCGATCACCCAGAGCTTGTCCTCGCGATCGGGCTTTTCGATGAGCCGCCATAAGCCCTGATCGCGTCTGAAATAGCGCGCACCTGAAGAACTGATGAGCATGACGGTTTTCATGTCAGTTTCAGCTTCGCAACGGTGTCGTAGATCGGCCCCAGCACGGCCATCATGATCCAGCCCAGGATCAGGCCTAACACGATGGTGAGTGTCGGTTCGATCAGGGCTTGTACGCGGCTGATGGAGTCGTTGATGTCGCGGTTGTAAAAGTAGGAGATGTTTTTTAGCGAGCCTGCCAGGTCGCCGGTTTCCTCGCCCACCTTGATCATGCGGATGACCAGCGGGGGGAATAACTTCTGGTCAGAAAAAGCTTTGCTGATCGGCGCGCCGTTGGCAATGTCGGTGCGTACATGATCCAGCGCTTCCTGCACGATGAGGTTGCCGGAGATGTTGCGGCAATAGACCAGACCGTCCAGTACCGGAATGCCGGTGCGATAGGTCAGTCCCAACGTGTCGCTGATGCGGGCAAGAATAATTTTCTTGAGGATGGTGCCGACATAGGGGATGCGCAACTGGGCAGCATGCATCATGCGTCTGAAGCGGTGGTTGATTTTTGACAGCGCAAGCGATGATAATAACAGCGCGAATGGGGCCGGCACGATGATCCACCAGTAATCGACAAACACATTCGATACCCAGAGCAAAACTTTGGTTTGCAACGGGATCTGGCCGCCCATGTTGGCGACGAATCCCAGGATTTGCGGCACCAGGTAGGTCATCAGGAAAACCACCACGGAGCCTACCACGACCGTCACGAATGCCGGGTAGGTCAATAGCTGACGGGTCTTGACGGCGAGCTCGTCCTGCCATTTCAGTGAATTGACGATTTCCTGCAACACGTAAGGTAATTGTCCGGTCCCCTCTCCTGCGCGCACCAGATTGACCACCAGTTCAGGAAAAATGCCGGGATTGGCGGCGAGCGCTTCCGAGACGTTCGAACCGGAATCGATCTTTTCATACAGATTGGCGCACAGCGTTTTAATCTTCGGCGTTTCCGACGTTTCGCGCAAATCGGACAGAATGGCCTGAATCGGCACGCCTGCGCGGAGCAACATTTCCAGCTGAAACAAAAATTGAATCAGGTCGCGGCGGGACAGTTTGCGGATTGCATGCTCACGGCTTTTTACCGGACGCGAGCGGATCAACTCAAGGCCGTTTTTCTTCAGTTGCGCCTCCAGATCAAATTCGTTGAGGGCATCGGCATCCCCTTTGGCGACTTTGCCTGCGGCGTCAACGGCCCGGTAGCGGTAGAGTGCCATTATTCTGATTTCCGTTCGCTGAAATCGACGACGCGACGTACTTCATGCAATGAAGTGAGTCCTTCCTTTACGCGCCTGATGCCATCATCGATGAGGGGCGTGAACTGCTGTAACATCGCGCAATCGGTTAATTCTTTCAGGCTGGCGTGGCGAGCGACCAGTTCGATCAGGCCCTGGTCAAAGCGCAAAATTTCCATGATGGCCAATCGGCCCTTGTAGCCTTGATTCTCACAGTCCGGGCAGCCGGTCGGGCGGTATATCATGATTTCCACATCATGGCCGATGCCCATTATCAGGCGCTCGGTTGCATCGGGTGTGTAGCCTGCCTTGCAGAGCGGGCAGAGGCGGCGCACCAGTCTTTGTGCGATGATGCCGATGATGTTGGCCGCAAACACGTCGTCGATGATCCCTAAGTCGTGCAGCCTGGAAATTGAACCCAACGCCGAATTGGTATGCAGTGTCGAGAATACCTGATGCCCGGTCATCGCGGCGCGCAGTGCCATTTCGGCGGTGTCGTGGTCGCGTATTTCGCCGACCAGAATAATGTCGGGATCCTGACGCATCAGGGAGCGAATGCCGTTCGAGAAGTCCAGCTTGATGGTTTCTGCGATGGAAGTTTGACGGGTGAGCGGCAGCGGATATTCCACCGGATCTTCCAGCGTCATGATGTTCACGGCATCGTTGTTCAGATGGTTGAGTATCGAATACAGGGTCGTGGTCTTGCCCGATCCTGTCGGCCCCGTGACCAGCAGGATGCCCTCGGGCCGCTCCAGCATGCGTTTGAGCAGCGTAAGCTGAACATCGGTCATGCCCAGCTTGTCCAGACTGACGATGCCGAACTTGCGGTCGAGTATCCGCAACACGAAATTCTCGCCGTGTATGGTCGGGTGGGACGCTGCGCGAAAGTCGATCTGGCGGCCAAACAGGGAGAGCGAAATACGTCCGTCCTGCGGGGCTCGCGTTTCGGCGATGTTCATACCGGACATGACTTTCAGGCGCACCAGTATCGCCATCCAGTGTGATTTTCCCAGAGAGCGAACCGGCCGCAACACCCCGTCGATGCGGTAACGGATGCGCAAAAACTGTTCTTCAGGCTCGAAATGAATGTCCGATGCGCTGCGGCTGACCGCATCGGCGATTAACGCATCGGTCAGGCGGACGATCGGATGGCTGTATGAGACCCCGGCCTGAGTCAGCGCGTGAAGATCAAGTTCGCCGCTCTCCAGTTCAAACAGAATGCCTTCGATGGATAACTCATGGTTGTAGAACTTGTCGATCGTGGCCAGCACGTCCGCGCTGGGCGCGACACGCCATGAAGGAATGATGCGCCGTCCTGTGCTTGCCTGAAGCAGCAAAGGGGCAATCGCATCCCGCGCCAGGATGTCGTCCGGGTTCGCCGCGACGATCACCAGATCGGCGGTGGTCTGGTCGAAGCTGACCGGAAACAAGGTGTGTTTGAGGGCGATGGACTTGGGGATCAGTGCCAGTGCGGCCGCATTGGTCACAAGGCCTGACAGCGCGATGGATTTATAGCCGGCAGCTTCGGATACGGCTTCCCGCATGGCATCTTCGCTGATGAAATGCAAATCGAGCAGTTCCTCGCCGAGCGGCTTGTTGTCGGTTTTCTGGCGTTGCAAGGCGATGTGCAGCTGATCTTCGTTGATCTGGCCGCGTGAAATCAGTACCTCGCCGATACGCTGGTGAACGACTTGTGGATATTGAGTATTCATCGCCGGTTATAAGTGCAGTCCAACAAATAAAAATGAAAAATTTACCAGCTACCAGCTACCAGCTACCAGCTACCAGCTACTGACTACTGACTACTGACTACTGCTCAGTTCCTGTATCCGGCGTCCGATGGCGTCCTGGTCGAGCGTCGGATCATCGGGTTTTGCCAGTTGCGCCGCCTTCTCGTAATAGGGCAGGGCCGCAGCAGGCTGGTGCAAGCGGTCGAGAGAGACGGCCAGGTTGTAAGCGTAGAGCGCGTTGCCAGGTTTCAGGCTGTAGGCGCGGAAAAACGCCTGCTGCGCTTCTCCCCAGCGAAGCTGGCGGGCTAATACGCAGCCTATGGCATAGTGCAATTCGGGTGCGGCAGGCTTGATGTCGAGCAGTTCACGGAGTTGGCTTTCGGCGGCCACAGGGTCCGCCTGCGCCGACAGGCTGACCAGACCTGCGGCTGCTGCGGCGTTGCCCATGTCTTCATGCAACACCTGGCGGTACAGGTCAGTCGCGCGTTCTGTTTGCAGCTTGCGCTGGGCAATCACCGCCAGTCCCAGCAGTGCGTCTTTTTCATGCGGACGTTGGGCCAGCACTTCAAGATACCTCTGTTCCGCCAGATCGAGATTCCCCCGGGACAGGGCCAGATAAGCTGCTTTGAGCGGGTCGTGGTCAGCGCCGGCCAGGACGCCCTGTCTGATTGGTTTTTTACCGGATTTACGTTTCGGGTGTTTTTTGGCCGTGAGCGGGCGAGTCCATGCCTTATTGGCGGATGCATCAGTTTGGACGGACACACCAGTTCCGCCTGCCGTGGCGGGCAGCGATGCCAGTTGCGTGCTCATTTGCGCGATGCCGGATGTGGCCGCAGGTCCTGATGCGGGTTCAATCGCCGCTATCAGCGGTGCAGGTTGCTGAGCGGGTATTGGAGCAGATTGATTGTGCTGGTAAATATACCAGGCAGCCCCTCCGGTCAGCAGTAGCAGTCCGGCTGCGGCGTAAGGCAGGATGGCGGATTTTGGCCGGCTGGTAGCAGTCAGGATCGCCTTCGCTTGCGATTCTTCCTTCCTGTCGGCACGCGACGATGCATCCGGAACAGGCTTGGCATCATCTCCCTGAGCGCGTTTTAACGCATCGAACAGCAGACTCATGGCGTCACCTCGGCTTTTTGTGTAGCCTTCTGCCACTCAGGCGTGGCAGTCGGCTCTTTGAACTGGCGCACCAGATCGTACTGGCTTTCCTGATTCAGGATGATAGGGCGCAGAAAAATGACCAGTTCAGATTTGCCGTTGGTGTCACTGCGCGCCTTGAACAATTCACCTAAGGCCGGAATGCTGCCCAGGCCGGGTATCTGACTGGTATTGCCGGAACGCGTGTCCTGCATCAGGCCGCCCAGCACGGCGATGTCGCCATTGCGCACCCGCAGGATGGATTCCATTTCACGCGTCTGGATTTGCGGGATGCGATTAAGTGTCGCGATGTGCGTAACGGGATCGATCAGCGCGGGATTCGGGTCGTTCGCATAGCTCAATATTCGGGTGATTGTCGGCCTCAGATTGAGCGTGACCTCGGCATCGCTGCCGATCTGCGGCGTGACATACATCATGAAACCGACCGGTACGGTGTGTACCGTGGTGGTATAGGTCGGGAGTGTGGTTGGCAGGCCGGTGGTCGGGTTAATCGTTCCTTGCGTCACGGTAATGGTGAAATAGACCGATTCATCCACTACTTTCACCAGACCGGTCTGGTTGTTGAGCACCGACAGTTTCGGGCTGGACAGCACGTGCAGCTTGCCGAAGGTTTCAAGCAATTTGATCGAGCCGCTCAGGTCAAACATGCCCCTGGCCCTGCCGTTGTTGGTGTAACTGATGGTTCCCATCGTTGCCAAAGCTCCCGCAGGGGACACCTGAGTAAGGCTGAGGCCTAAGGTGCGCAGCAGCGACCAGTCTATGCCTTGCTGGTATTGATCTGACAACGAAACTTCGACTATCGTGGCCTCGATCAGTACCTGGCGGCGCGCGTTGTTGATCACCTTGTCGATGAATTCACGCACGCTGGCATGTTGGCGCGACGTGGCGCGCACGCTGATGATGCCAGTTTCCGGGTTGGCGATCACATAGGCGGCTTCGCGATAGGTCACGCGGCGCGCACGGCTGGTATTCTGGGGCTGAATCTGGGCGGGTAGGGCGGCTACCGCGCCTTGTCCTGTCGGTGTTGCGGGCTGAGCCGCTATCGGCTGCGGCGTGCTTTGTTCGGTCTCGTTTACCCCTTCAGGCAGCTTTTTGTCTGTTTCCCGCAACAGATCCTTGATGTTCTCGGTCAGTGTTTCCCAGAAGCGGTTGTTGGAGATGTTGTCGATGTTGGAATTGGAGCCATTGCTGCCGCCTCCACCCTCACTTTTGCCGATCACCGCAATGCTGGTGGACATGTTGATGCTGTTTTTGGCATCCCGCGCCACGTTGGGATATTCGATCTGGTAGCTCTTCAGAAACGGACTGTCCGGCATGATGGCCAGGTTTCCGCCATTGAGCTCATAGCGCATATCTACCTGCCGGGAAATCGCATCCAGGATTTCAGGCAGCGTGCGGTCCAGCAGATTCATCGTCACGGTTCCGGTGATGCTGGGGTGGATCTCGATGTTGAGCTTCGCGTCGCGGGCCAGCGCAAACAGGATTTCCTGCGCCAGCACGTTGTTGACCACGATGCTGTATCGCTCGGCGGCACGGGTGGCTTTGGGGGGCGGCGGCAGCGGGGCAGTCTCACTCAGAGGCGGGATTGTGCCGGGAGTGGATGCCTGGGGTAGTGCAATGTGTTGATCGGAGGGCGTTATCGCCTTGGGGAGATTCGTGCATGCCCCAAGCGGGGAACATAAGGCGGCTACCATCAGCAGCAGCCTTTTTTGTTTTTTATTATTAGACCTAAGGTGCATTGCCAGTTCCTCCCAAGTGCGACTATTCGGTTTGGCTTTTGTCAGGCTGGTGTGCATTCTTTCATTTCACATGGGTAAGGGCAATATACCTAAATGCATAGGCAATTTGGCCTAGTCACGTTTAGAAGGGAGACACCCGCAAAACCGCAAGGGTCTTCCCACAGAGCAAGAGGCACTGAAGTGCCTGCTCCTGAATGAAGGGGTGGGCCGTGCGGTTCCCATAGGTAAACCTATGACCGCTACGCTCAGGGAGAATACGGAGCCTAGCGGAATTTGATAACCAGCCAGATGACCGCGATGACGGTCAGTGCCGAGAGGAATAAACGGACGCCGCCCGATTTAAGGCCGGCAGAGGAGAAATTGGCACCGGCATCCCGAATTGCCCGCCATACATGGCGTGCGCCGACCTGCCGATGGCCTTCGGCGAACGCGGCAAGCAGGGATTTGTCGGCGATCAGATTGAGGCGGCGGGCGCGTCCCCGGGCGTCATTCAGCAACAGCAGTTCGCCTAAGGCTGAAAACATGCGTCCGCCGCGCCATCCTGCCATGCGCAGCCAGTAATCCAGATAGCTGCTTGCGTCATCCCGCGACAAGTTGCGCAGCATCAGCCGGTAAACCACCCGGTCACGCACCTGACGCAGAGAAGGTTTGGCGAGCAGTGTGTCGAGTTCAGGCTGTCCGCAAAGAATCAACTGAACCAGTTTTCGATCATCGGTCTCCAGATTGGAGAGCCGCCTGACCTCTTCGATGGATTCGCCGGGCATGGCGTGCGCCTCGTCTATCAGCACGACCACATGACGGCCCTGTTCATGGCGTTTTATCAGTTCCTGCTGGAGTGCATCAAGGCCCATGCCGTGACTGGAAATGCCCAGATCGCGTGCGATCACATCGATGATTTCGTCGCGCGAAAAAGCCGGATTGGGCAGGTATACGGTATCGACATTGTCGGGTAGTTGCGTGAGCAGCATGCGGCTCATCAGGGTCTTGCCGCTGCCGACTTCGCCGATCACGAGCACGATGCCCTCATTTTGCAAGGCCGCGTGCAACAAGCCGGCGATGAACATGCCCCTGTCTCCCCCCTCAAAGAAAAAGCCGGGG
The DNA here is from genome assembly GCA_947085835.1 of uncultured Nitrosomonadales bacterium. GTDB lineage: Bacteria > Pseudomonadota > Gammaproteobacteria > Burkholderiales > Gallionellaceae > Gallionella. The sequence continues at coordinate 62,405 of CAMTXT010000009.1, forward strand.
TCGGGGGTGATTGAAAAAGGTGGCGAATTTAAGCCGAAGTGATCCAGATAGAGTGAAGACATGGCGCATCGTATGCCCGCTGTTTCGCTGGTGTCAATCGACAAAACGATATATCGGCCAAACTATATCGTTGTCAGTCGCTTGCCCGATGCGGCTATTTGCGCTTTAATACGCCTCGTTTTTAACCGCCGTAAACATAACATGAAATTTCTTGAAGGACTGTTTGAAGGAACCCTGTGGAATAGCCGTTTTGTCATTCTGGCCGCCGTAATCGGTAGTCTGGTGGCGGGCTTTGTGATTTTTTACATGGCGACCGTCGATGTGTATTTTCTGTTCCAGCATGCGATCCATTACGCCGATGCCAGTCTCTCCGATGAGGCGCGCAAGGCGTTACACGACAGCACGGTTTCGCATATCGTGGAAGTGGTGGATGGTTATCTGCTGGCGACCGTGATGCTGATTTTTTCGCTCGGCTTGTATGAACTGTTCATCAGCGACATCGATCAGGCGCATGGCAGCAAGGCTTCCAGCAAGATTCTGGTGATCAATAACCTGGACGATCTGAAAGGCCGCCTGGCCAAGGTGATTCTGATGATTCTGATCGTCACGTTGTTCGAAGAGGCGTTGAATATGAAGCTTCAGACTCCTCTGGATCTGGTCTATCTGGGTGGCAGCATCACGCTGATCGCGCTGGCGCTGTATTTCAGCCACGCGGCTGAACACGGTACCGTTCAGAGTGACACGGCGACCGACGAATCTGAGAAACACGGTCATTAATCCCGTGACCATGATAAAGCGCGGCTGGTTGCTGTTGGTGTTGTTGTGTCTGCCGCTGGCAGGTATGGCTGCGGACTTTACGCTGGAAGATCTGCAAGGCAAGACGCACCGTTTGTCAGACTATCGCGGCAAGTGGGTGCTGGTGAATTTCTGGGCGACCTGGTGCCCGCCTTGTCTTAGTGAGATTCCTGAGTTGACTGCGTTGCACAATTCTCACAAAGACCTGGTGGTGATCGGTATTGCGATGGACTACAGTTCCGGCCGTGCCGTCGCCGATTTCGCCAAAAAACATGGCATCAGCTATCCGGTTGTGCTGGGTAACCGCAAAATCGCAGCGCAAATCGGCGATCTGGACGTGCTCCCTACCAGTTACCTGTATAGCCCGGCTGGCGAGCAAGTCAGTTCTCAGGCGGGCGAAGTGACGCGGGAATCCGTCGAGACTTACATCAAAAACAAGCAGATAAAATAATTGCGCTAGTCGCTAGTCGCTAGTCGCTGTTTAGCTGGCGGGTGCGTAGCCGTTGCCGGCGGTGCGCTGAGGCAATACCCAGTGTCCGTGCCAGGCGGCACGCACCATGTTAGGGTATTCCGGGCGACCCAGGCTGCCGTTGTAACGCCCCAGCGCGCGAAACAGGTCGCCTTTTTCTATATCCAGATAGTGACGCAGTATCGTGCAACCGTAGCGCAGGTTGATGCGCAGATGAAACAGGTCCTGCTCATTTGTGCCGATTTCGCGTACCCAGAACGGCATCACCTGCATGTAACCGCGCGCACCGGCTGAGGATACGGCGTACTTCTTGAAGCCGCTTTCCACTTCGATCAACCCTAAAACCAATTGAGGGTCGAGTCCTGCGCGGGTGGCTTCGTAATGCACGGTACTCAAAAAATCCGTACGGTAGTTCTTGTCCGGCAGACGTTTTTCCAGGCGACGCGACATTTCATTGAGCCAGGAATCAGCCTCATATTGCGTGGCAAAGGCAGGTTTGGGTGCGGCCTGATCCGACACGCTGCGCTGCAATACCGCACGCACGCTGGCGGAGAGCGGCGCGGCACTTTGCGCACCGGCAAAGGCATTGGAGGCGAACAACACCCCAACAGCGAGGAGCAAGGAACAAGGAACAAGGGACAAGTTAAAGCCGGAGCGGCGGATTTTCCTTGCCCCTTGCACCTTGCCCCTTGTAACTGATTTTTTCATAGTTTGGATTGTACAAACTCCAGCGCGCTTTGCAAGGGGATAGATTGTGCGGCAGCGTCGCGTCGTCCCTGATATTCCAGCATGCCATCCTTCAGACCGCGGTCACCGATGACGATGCGATGCGGGATTCCGATCAGTTCCATGTCGGCAAACATCACGCCGGGGCGCTCGTCGCGGTCATCGAGCAACACTTCGATGCCGGCGGCACGCATCTGGGCGTACAGTTGTTCCACGGCATTCTTCACCGCTTCGCTCTTGTTCATGCCGATCGGCACCAGCGCTACCTGGAACGGTGCGATGGCAGCCGGCAGGGCGATGCCGCGCTCGTCGTAATTCTGTTCGATCGCGGCGGCGACGATGCGCGACACGCCGATGCCGTAGCAGCCCATTTCCAGAATCTGCGATTTGCCCTGCGCATCCAGGAACGTTGCTTTCATGCTTTCCGCATACTTGGTGCGCAACTGGAAGATGTGGCCGACTTCGATGCCTCTGCATATTTCGAGCGTGCCACAGCCGTCAGGTGAGACATCTCCGGTGACTACGTTGCGGATGTCGGCGACCAGATCAGGTTCCGGCAAGTCGCGGCCCCAGTTGATGCCGGCCGTGTGGAATTTGGCGACGTTTGCCCCTGCGACGAAATCGCTCATGACCGACACGGCATGGTCGGCGATCACGCGCACCTGAGTCCTGTCGATGCCGACAGGACCTAAGAAGCCGGCCGGGCAGTTGAAAAAGGCGCGGATTTCATCTTCTCTGGCAAAGCGGAAATCGGCCAGGCCCGGCAGTTTGGCTGTCTTGATTTCGTTCAGACTATGGTCGCCGCGCAGCAACAAGATATGCAGTTGGCCGGATGCGATCAGCGCCAGCAGCTTGACTGTGCGCAGCAGCGGTATATTCAGCAGCTGGGCGACCTGTTCGCAGGTGGTCTGCCTGGGCGTGTCGACGTTGTGCATGGCCTCCGATGGTGCAGCGCGTACTGTGTCGCGCGTTATCGCTTCGGCCAGTTCCACGTTGGCGGCGTAATCCGATGTCGGGCAATAGGCCAGCGCATCCTCGCCCGAATCAGCCAGCACGTGAAATTCGTGCGAGCCGCTGCCGCCGATGGCGCCGGTGTCGGCTGCCACCGCGCGGAACTTCAGCCCCAGGCGCGTGAAGATGCGGCTGTAGGTCTCGTACATGACGGCGTATGTTTTTTCGAGGCTGGCAAAATCGGCGTGGAACGAATACGCGTCCTTCATCAGGAATTCGCGCGCACGCATCACGCCGAAGCGCGGACGCACTTCGTCGCGGAACTTGGTCTGAATCTGGTAAAAATTGACCGGCAGCTGTCGGTAGCTGCGAATTTCGCGGCGCGCGATGTCGGTGATGACTTCTTCGTGGGTCGGCCCGAAACAGAATTGGTTGTTGTGGCGGTCTTTTATTTTCAGCATCTGCGGGCCGAATACTTCCCATCGGCCGGTTTCATCCCAGAGTTCGGCGGGCTGCACGGCTGGCATCAGCAATTCGATGGCGCCGCTGGCATTCATCTCTTCGCGCACAATGGCTTCCACCTTGCGCAACGCGCGCAATCCCAGCGGCATCCAGGTATACAGGCCGCTGGCGAGCTTCTTGATGTAGCCTGCGCGCATCATCAGTATGTGGCTGGGCAGTTCCGCCTCGGATGGGGCTTCTTTGAGGGTGGAGATGAAAAATTGTGAGACGCGCATGATGATTTGAAAAATAGAAGTTGGGTTGAAGCCGTGATTTTACAGGGAATGGGCAGGCTGCGTCTGCCATCATTGCTGTATTCAACATGGAAAGGGGCAGGCTGCGCATTCCCTCACGTCAGCTTTTATTTCAGGCATGGCGGGGATTTGCTCAAAGTATTAAGGATATGGCGCATATTCGCTTTTCAATAAAGGTGAAATGTGAAAGAATCCGCATATTGAAATTAACCTGATAAGAGTGACAAATGATAGACCGAGACGGCTACCGCCCGAATGTCGGCATCATTATCACGAATGACAAAAATCAAGTATTCTGGGGTAAGCGGATACGGCAACATGCCTGGCAGTTCCCGCAGGGTGGCATACAGCACGGAGAGAATCCCGAGCAGGCGATGTATCGCGAGTTGTACGAAGAAGTCGGTCTGATGCCTGAACATGTGGAGATACTGGGGCGCACCCGCGAATGGATGCGCTACGAAGTACCGCAAAGCTGGAGCCGACGAGAGTCGCGAGGCGGTTATCGCGGGCAGAAGCAGATTTGGTTTTTGTTGCGTTTAGTTGGACGTGATTGTGATGTCTGTTTGCGTGCATGCGCGCATCCCGAGTTTGATGCATGGCGCTGGAACGATTACTGGCTGGATATTCATGCGGTGATCGAATTCAAGCGTGAAGTTTATACCAAGGCGCTGAACGAGTTGGTTCGCTATCTTCCTGAGAACAGGAATAGGTGTGTCTGTCCGCCGCACGCGCATGATTTTTCGTTGCATGTGCACAGATGATTTTTGTGAATTTTTAGGAGTGCAAACATGATTAAAGAATATACCGAACTGCAATCTCATCCCCTGAAAACAGGTTCGTCTTTTGTGCGTCCGGTGCAGGTTTTTCCTGAACGCGTCAAACTGAGCGATCCGGCATTGACCGTGATGACCGATTTAACGAAGGTTTCTGTGGTCAGTGTGCGCGCCAGGACGTCGATGGACAGGGCCAACGCCAAGATGATTCGTTACGGTATTCGGATGTTGCTGGTGCTCGATGACAACGAACAGGTGGCAGGATTGCTGACCGCATCGGACGTGTTGGGTGAGAAGCCGTTGCGCTTCTTGCAGAATATGGGCGGAACCCACGCGGACATCATGGTGCGCGATATCATGAGCACGCAGCGTGAACTGAGCGCGCTTTCATTTGAAGACGTGCAACACGCTAAAGTCGGTGAAATCGTCGCCAGCCTGAAGAAAGCCAACCGGCAGCACGCGCTGGTGGTCACTGAAGGCGCTGATGGGCGTCAGACTGTGTGCGGTCTGTTCTCGATCACTCAAATTGCACGTCAATTGGGCGCTCAGGTGCAGAGCTTCGAGTTGGCGCGCACGTTCGCAGAAATTGAAGCCGCTATTGCGCACGGTTAATTTCTGAAGGTTGTCTGAATACGCTCCGCCCTGGCATCAGAAAATGATGCCAAAGTTGTTTTTACGGTGTTCGAATTGCCGTGTTGATTGAATTTAAAGAATACTGAGGTATAAGTTAATGAGTTCATTATTGCAACGTGTTGTGCTGCTTGTTTTGTTGTCGGCTGTTGCCGGATGTTCCACCATCAATGATGCAAAAGATACCGTCAGCGGCTGGGTAGGTGGCGGCAGCGGTACGCTTGAGACTGCCAAGACACCGGCTGCCAGCGGTTCCGCTTCGCAGCTAAAATATGCGGCGACTTTGCGGGTTAATAATTATGTCGATCAGCGCAAGGTGAGTAATCCGCGTTACCTCGGGCAATTGACTGCACGGGTAAGCGGGCTGAGCGGCAATGAATTGCTGATGGATCAGGATGTTGCAAGCATTGCGACAGGCGCCATCAAGAAGCGTTTCGATACCGAAGGTTTTCAGGTAATGGAAGGCGCCAGTGCTGCCAATGCGGTGTTCGAAGTGTCGGGCGTGGTGAAGGAACTGACCCTGAACATCAAGGAGCGCGATGACATTACCATTGCGATTGAGACGACGCTGAAGGATGTCGCGACCGGGAAAGTGGTGTGGTCGGGTCTCGTGACCGAGAAAAATAACCGGTTCGCGGGTGTAGGCGGTAACAATAAAGACGATGTGATGGCCTATCTGAACAAGGAATTGCGGGTTGCCAGCACCAAGACCGTCGAGGCGATCAGTGCTTCGCTGATGGCGTCTCATCCAGAGTTGTTTAATCTGACTCCGGGTACCAAGCCTATCCCTGGCGTGACGGTTTATGTCGCACCGTCCTTGCCTAAGCCTGCTGCACCTGTCGCAGTGCCGAACTATGGCGTGCAACCGGGTAGTGATGTTCCTGTATCGACTTACCGTCCCCATGCCAGCGATGCGAACGGCTTGTTGCTGGTGAATACCAATCCGCCGCGCGCCAAGGTGTATCTGGATGGCGTGTATTACGGCATGTCGCCGCTGCGCCTGGAAATGGAGCCCGGCATCCATGCGATCAGCGTGAAGCTGGCAGGCTACAATATGGTCACTGAAAAGGTGTCGGTACGCCGTGGCGATAACACCGAGATTGAACTGAATCTGGAACACTAAAAACAGCTTGTAGCTAATGCAGCAAATAAAAAACCCGCTTCGGCGGGTTTTTTATTGGCATCAACTATCAATTATCAATTGTATTCTTAGTGTTTGCCGGTGCTGCCAAAGCCGCCGGTGCCGCGCTCGCTCAACGGAAATTCCTCGACGATGTTGAATTTGGCCTGCATGACAGGAACGATCACCAGTTGCGCCATGCGTTCCATCGGCATCAGCGTGAAGGGGATCTGGCTGCGGTTCCACAACGAGACGAAAATCTGACCCTGATAGTCAGAGTCGATCAGCCCGACCAGGTTGCCCAGTACGATGCCGTGCTTGTGTCCTAAGCCTGAGCGCGGCAAGATCATCGCGGCATAGCCCGGGTTGGCCAGATGGATCGCGATACCGCTGGGGATCAGTTCGCATTGCTTGGGCTGAATCACCAGATTGTGTTCGATGCAGGCGCGCAGGTCTATGCCCGCCGAACCGCCGGTCGCGTAAGCCGGCATGTTGTCATGCAAGCGAGGATCCAAAATTTTGACGTCTACATTAGGATGCTTCATATAATTATTCCTTCATAACGTTGTGCAATATGGTGCATCAGTTGCCTTGCCAGCGTGAGCTTGTCGGCGCGCGGCAGGGCATGAATGCCGTTGTCATCGAATAACATCAGTTCGTTGTCGTCGCTGCCGATCGCCTGCTGTGCGACATTGCCCACCAGCAGCGGCAATCTTTTTGCCTGCCGTTTCTGTTCGGCATATTCTGCCAGATTCTCGCTTTCAGCGGCGAAACCCACGCAGTAGGGGGGATTCGCGAGTGCCGCAACGTAGGCCAGAATATCCGGGTTGGGGATGAGTTCCAGCGTCAGCGGGGCGGCGCTTTTCTTGATCTTCTGGGCGCTTACATGGGCGACACGATAATCCGCCACGGCCGCCACCGCGATGAAAATATCGCAAGCGGCAACCTGTTTTCTGACCGCGTCGTACATTTGCGCTGCGCTTTGCACGTCGATCCGCAGCGCCCCGTGCGGTGCAGTCAGCGCGGTCGGGCCCGATACCAGCGTCACCTCGGCGCCCATCTCAAGGGCTGCCTGACAGATGGCATAGCCCATTTTGCCGGAACTTTTATTGGTGATGCCGCGCACCGCATCGATCGCCTCATAGGTAGGCCCTGCGGTCATCAGAATTTTTTTTCCTGCAAGCAGCTGGGGCTGGAACGCAGCCTTAATGTGTTCAGTCAGCTGCTCGGGTTCCAGCATTCGCCCCATGCCTGTCTCTCCGCAGGCCTGAATTCCGCTGTCAGGCCCCATGACCTGCACGCCGTCGCTAATCAGCCGTGCGATGTTGCGCTGTGTTGCGGGATTGAGCCACATCTCGCGGTTCATCGCGGGGGCGATCAGCAACGGGCAGTTGCGCGCCAGGCACAGCGTGGACAGCAGGTCATCTGCCAGGCCATGGGATAGTTTGGCAATGAAATCGGCGCTTGCGGGGGCGATCACAATCGCATCGGCATCCCGGCTCAGGTTGATGTGGGCCATGCTGTTTTCCACGCGCGCATCCCACTGGTCTGTGTACACCGGTTTGCCGGACAGGGCTTGCAGCGTGGTTGGCGTGATGAAATGGCAGGCAGCCCCGGTCATTGCCACTTGCACCGAATAGCCTTGTTTGACTAACAGGCGCACCAGTTCAGCCGACTTGTAGGCCGCGATGCCGCCGGTGATGCCAAGAACGATGTGTCGATTATTCATGCCGCGTATCTTACAGCATCGGAATCACTGCTGACTACTTGCGACTAACCGGTTTTGTGTCCGCATTTACCGAGCCCGTCTGCTGCTGGCAGCTCCTGTAGCGACTGTTGACCCGATTGGCGAACCACTCGGTGGTGAGTTTGCGTTTTATTTTCGGGCTTTTCAGGTCGATTTCCGGCATGGATACACGCGGCTGTGCCCCGGTGCGGTCAGCCAGCGTAAACAGGCGGTTATAAAGGGGTGATTTGCTGAAACTCGAGAGTTTTTCAAGGCGCAAGTCACGCTGTATCTCGGCTTCGCTCATTTGCAGCGTCTTGCTGATGCTAAGCAGGGCGTTCAAAGTGGCGCTGGGTTCTGTGCCGGGGCTGCCGTTTTTGTAGCGCAGCAGATCACCGTCCGATGCCAGTGCGCGGCCAGTCAGGTGTGACAGGGCCTGTTGGAATGCGGCGTTACGGCTGCTGTAGCGACCCGCGTTGAAGTCGGCAAAACGATACAGCATGTCGGTGTAAGGGGCGGGGTAGTCAAGCAAAATGGCGCTGCCAAAATAAATGCCGCCGCGACGGCTGAAAACCTCATTGCGCAGGTTGCCGTTGATGGTGTACGGGTAAGGCCGCGCACGCACATGGCTTTCGGCAAATTCGACGGACACCTGCATCGGGCCTCCGGTGTGCACCGGGTTGTAGTTGGGAAATAAATCACGGCCCGCAGGCACCATGGCGATGATTTCTTCGATCAGGTCGCTCAGTTCCTTTTCAGTCCTGAGCGCGTTGATGCGTTGATTGAAACTGCGACCGTCGCGTGAGTTCGTCGTCAACATCCAGTCAATTACAGTTTGCGGAATGCTATATTTTTCACGTCGCTGCTCAATCTCGCGCCGGATGATGGCGGGCAGCCCCGGAACCACCGGGTCGGCCTGAAAGCTCGATTCCTGCTCGATGAGGGCAATCGTGGCGCAAAAGTTCGAGGCTGCGGGTGGAATTTGCAGCGACTTGAAGGCGGTTTGCAAATCAACCGCCCAGCCTTCCTTGTCCTTGAGGTGGCCGGGCAGGAGTTTCATAACGAGCTCGTGAACTTCCCGGTCGGATAACGCGACGGGCGCGGGCGCAGCGACAGGCGGCCTGGCGGGCGCTTTGGCAGGAATGGCAGCGGGTTTTACTTGTACAGGCTTGGCGGGAAGAGGGCTCGCCGGTGGCGGCGCGGCTGGTTCAGGCGTGCTGGCACAGCCTGCGGTCAGGGCGATCAGTAAAAGCTGTATGACAAGGTTGAAGTTGGGCACGTGGCAGCAAAAGTATTGAAGGTGGCAGGCAGCATAGGGGAGTGTGCGGCAATCTGCAACAAACTGCTCCTGTCAGGTGGAAATCCTGTCAAAATCAGCCGCGTTTCCATGGACGTTCTTTCCAGACACTGAGGAGGTGGCACGTGAGTATTGTCGATTGGCCTGAGGGAGAGCGTCCGCGCGAGAAGCTTTTGGCGCGAGGGGCTGCGGCCTTGTCAGATGCCGAATTGCTGGCGATTTTTCTGCGCACCGGTGTGACGGGCAAGAGCGCGGTTGATCTGGCGCGCGAGTTGCTCACAAAATACGGCAGCTTGACCGGGATTTTTGCAGCCAGCCGGCAGGATTTCTGCAAGGTGGTGGGCATGGGACCCGCCAAGTTTGTGCAATTGCAGGCGGTGCTGGAAATGTCGCGGCGCGCCTTGCAGGAGGAATTGCAGCATGGCGATACGCTCAATTCGCCGCGCGTGGTGCGCGACTATTTGAAGCTGCTGTTGGCGGGCAGGTCACAGGAAGTTTTTCTGGTACTGTTTCTGGACACCCAGCATCGCGTGATTGCCTCTGAAGAGCTGTTTCACGGCACGCTAAGCCAGACCAGCGTTTATCCGCGCGAAGTGGTCAAGCGCGCGCTGGCGCACAACGCTGCTGCGGTGATTTTTGCGCACAATCACCCGTCAGGTAGCACTGAACCCAGCCAGGCCGACCAGTTATTGACCTGCGCGCTGAAACAGGCGCTGGCGCTGGTCGATGTGACCGTGCTCGATCACTTCGTGGTGTCCGCAGGGCAGACCCTGTCGTTTGCGGAAAGAGGGCTGCTGTAAATAGGCGCTCCGGTTTATTGACCGTGTTGCAGCGGAGGCATACTATGTCTGCGTATAACAGGGGAGCAGGAAAATGACACTCAAACAGTTTGTATGTTATGGCGTATTCGGTGCTTTAGTGCTGGGAGGCACTGTTGCACAAGGTGCGGAAACGCGAGGGGCTAAGGCCAAGAAGGTTGCAGTCAAAGAGGTCAAGCCGGTCACCCGAAAAACTGTGGAGCAGGGGGTGCCGTCCGTTCAGGTGCAGCGCGAAGCCGAACAGCAAGCGCGACAGCGCGCCGAAGCTGAAGCCAGGAAACAGTCCGAGGTTGAAGCACGCGAAAAGCCGCTGCTTGACGCCGATGCGTTGATCAAAAGCGGCAAACCTGCCGAAGCTTATGCGCTGCTCGAACCGCTTGAGTTTGAACGTTCCGGCGAAGTGCGCTTCGACTATCTGCTCGGCATCAGTGCACTGGACAGCGGTAAACCGGACAAGGCGACACTCGCCTTTGAGCGGGTGCTGGCCGTGGATCCAAACTTTGCCGGCGCGCGTCTGGATATGGCGCGTGCCTACTATCAGCTCGGCGACCTGCCGCGTGCCAAGACCGAGTTCGAGGACGTGCTGAAACAAAACCCGCCGGAAGTTGCCCGCGTCACCATCAAAAAGTATCTGGATGCCATCGCCGCGTATGAGCGGGTCAAGCAAACCCGGATTACAGGGTATGCCGAAGGCGTGGCGGGTCACGACAGCAACATCGCCAACAGCAGCACGCAAATGTTTACGTTTGCGCCCAACTCTCCATGGGGCGGCTTGTTTCCGAACAACCAGCTGCCGCCGGCTGCCAAGCTTGCGGGTGACTATGAGGCCGTCAATGCCGGGGCTGAAATCAGCCACAGCCTGAATGCCAATTGGGGGGTGTACGCGGGCGCGGATTTGCGCCAGCACGGCAATATGTCGCAGACCGCCTACGACACGAGCAGCGCTGACGGTCGGGTTGGCGTGATGTATGGGGAAGAGAAAAACGTGTACAAGCTGTCGTTGACCCTTGGACAATTTTATACCGCAAACTCCATGCGGCGCGATTCAAAAGGTGTGAGCGGGGAATGGCAGCATGTCTTCAGTCCCTCCAACCAGTTGAGTGCGTTTGCGCAATATGGACAGAATCGTGCGAGCGGTTTTCCGGCTATGTCGCCGGGCACCGATGCGCGCATCGAAGGAAACACCGATCAGCTGGTGGTGGGTGCAGGGTGGGTGCATGTTCTGGCGGACGGCAAGCAAGCGCTGTTCGGCAGTATTTATGCAGGCAAGGAGTCGGATGTCGCACCGGTGATTTCTCCAGGCCTGCCCAACGGTGGTCGCGTCGATGGCAAGAAACGCTTTGAAGGCTTTCGTATCGGTGGACAGGCCGCCCTGATGGAGCAGCTGGACGGTATTGCCAGTCTGGGCTGGCAATCGGCGAACTACGGCAAACTGAACAGTTTGATTATGGCTAACCGTAATGAAAAACTGTATGACTTGACTGTAGCGGCGAACTGGCATCTGGACAAACTCTGGACGGTCAAGCCGCAACTTGCGTTTTCCAGGAAGAGTTCCAATATCGCGCTGTACAGCTTTGATCGCACGGATGTTTCGCTGACTATCCGCCGCGATTTTAAATAATTCTTTTCGTGTGAGGTGCATCATGAAAAACGTTAACAAACTACTCGCTTGTCTGGCTGTAACGGTTGCTTGCTTTGCAGGCATCTCCCCGGCGGCCTACGCATCCGTGGCCGGGCATGTGCAGTTCGTCAACGGGGATGTGCAACTGACAACGGCGGCAGGGCAGATCCACAAAATTCTGAAGGGCGATGCGGTCAACGAAGGTGATACCCTGACTTCTGCGCCTGCCGCTTCCGCACAAATCAAGATGCAGGATGGCGGCTTCGTTGCGATGCGCCCGGATACAAAACTGAAATTCGACCAGTTCGTCTTTGCCGGCAAACAGGATGGCAGTGAAAAAAGCTTCTTCTCGCTGTTCAAGGGTGGTTTCCGCGCCGTCACCGGTTTGATCGGGCAGGTCAACAAGCAGAATTACAAGATCACCACACCGGCGGCGACCATCGGTATTCGCGGCACCGACCATGAAACCATGTTGATTACCCCCGGCAGCCCGATGGCGCTGGTCGCGCCTACAGGCGTTTACAGCAAGGTGAACGTGGGAGAAACCACGTTGACCACCGACAAAGGCACGATCAACGTGATGCCTAACCAAATGGGTTTCGCGGGCGGCATAGATCAGGCGCCGAAATTGCAACCTCTTAACACCAACATTTTTACCGTGGCGGCAGCGCCGACGGCGGCAGCAGCCAAGGTTGAAAAGAAAGAAGAGAAGGCTGAAGCAAAACAAGAGCAGAAATCCGCCAAGAGCGAAGAGAAAAAAGAGGGCGGCGAAAAAAGCAAGCAGGAAAGCGCTGCGACAGAATCCAAGCCGGCCGGCACTAAACAAGCCGCTTCGACAAGCACAGAAAAGACTCCTGTCGTCGCAGCAGCTCAGCAAGAACCCGTAGCTCCCATCCGATCAACAGCTGTTGTAGATGCCGTTGCACCCAGTGCAGGGCTTATACCAGGCGCAGTTTCGCTGATAGCGCCGACTCCCGCAGTGGTTGCACCGGTAATTGCGCCACCGCCGGCACCAACAACAATTATAAATACGGCGCCTGTCACAGGCGGTACGACAGCGAACCTTACCACTGGAACGGCCACGACCAGCACTGGGCAAGTCATACCTGTGACGCAAAGCATGGCGGCAACCCAGGCGCAGGCGGCAGCCGATGCGGCGCAGGCGGCATACAATGCAGCCAATTCAGCCGCAACGGCGGCTGTATTGGCTAATACGCAACTGGCTGCGCTTACCACGGTGACCACGACGCCCGCAACTAATGCAATCGGAACAGCAAATAGCACGATTACAACTGCCTCGCCGTTGGTGACCAGCGTAACGGCGCTGACGCCGGCAAATGCCACCGCTGCGGCAAGCAACGCCGCCAGCGCGCAAATTGCAGCGACGACCTCGGCCAGTCAGGCGAGTGCGGCGCATGCTGCGTTCATCGCGAATGGCGTCTTTGCCGACAGCACAGCGGTAACGGCGGATAGTCTGATCAATACCCCGACAATGGGAGCCAATGCGCTCGTGCAAAGCGCCAATACCAGCGTACAAACAGCCGCCGGGACGGTGACTGCGCAAAATACTGCACTCACGGCAGCGCAGATGGCGGCGAGCACCGCCCTGGCAGGCGCCAGCACTAACCTGACGGCAGCCAATAACTCGCTGAATACCGCCAACTCCAGCAACACCGCCATCACCACAGCCCAAGGAGCCGTGGCGGGGTTGGTCGCGCAAGCCCAAACTGCGGTAAGCGCGGCGCAGGCGGATGCCGCAGCGGCGCAGACGGCAGCGACCCAGGCGGCCTCTTTCCAGGCGGCGGGGGACTTTACCAATGCCGCAGCGCAACTGGTCATTGCCCAGCAGAAGCTGACCGCAGCACAACAGCAACAGGCCATTGCGCAAACCGCCAGCACTACCTTGGCCAGTCAATTGGCTATTGCAACGACTGCGCAAACCAATGCAGGCAACGCTGTCTCAGCGGCTGTTAACTCGGCCAATAGTGCCGCAGCCAATGCCGGTACGGGCGCCACTGGCGCTCAGACCTATGCGTCCGCTGCGCAGACCGCCGCCGCCAATGCCGGTTCCGCGCTGGCGCAGACCGTTGTGGCAACTACCGGAACACCGGCGAACACCGTGCAGACGCAAGCAGCTATCGTAGCGACCAATAAGCCGATCGCTGCCTACAACAATCCGGCGGTTTCCGGCAATTTCATCGGGGTAGCGATGTTCCCGGTAGCAACGGTTGGCGGATTTAATGAAGCCTTTGCGCCGACTAATCCGCTGCAACTCAACACCATGTACGTGCTGAACGGCAGCGGCAATCTGGTCGAGGCGCGCAACATGCCGTTTCAGGTGCAGGCCAACCAAAATGGCACGGTGCTGACCCCGGTCATCACCGGCACCACTGGTGCAGATATTACGTGGAGCGGCGGGACGGCGGCGGATACATTCAAGCTCGCCGACAACAGTATTTACGCAGGGCGCTGGATGGGTGCGACGGTTACCGTGAAGGATAACGCTTTACCCGCCAATGTATATACCTACACGCCTGCCGCCAGCCTGTGGGCGGTACTGTTGCCGCCACCCACCGGTTATGTGCAATCTCTGGTGGGAACGACTACTTACACCAAAGCCGGTAATACTACGCCGGTCGATGCTTCCGGCAACCTTGGGGTGCTGAACAGCGCGACGCTTGCCGCCGACTTCACTAGTCAATTGGTTAATGCTGCGGTCAATCTGACTATGGGCACAGGCCCGATGGCAGGTACTTTTAATGTGAGCGGAACCGCCCTGACGATTGATGCACTCGGCAGTTTCGGTGTTGCTAATGCCGCCGCGCTGGCAACCAACTGTACACTCGGCACCTGTGCCGCCGGGCCGACGGGTTACAGCGCCGATCTCGGCGGCAGCTTTGCCGGGACAGGTGCAGCCAGCGCGGGCATGTCTTACAACATCTGGCCGACTGTGGCGGCAACTTTGCCGGCAAGCAATTCGGTACAAGGCTTGGTGGCGTTCACCACCGCGACACCGCCCACAGGCCCCGTGTATCCTGCTGCGGGAAACTACAACGTCGGTTTCATCGTTCCGGTCGCCATTACCGGCGGGGGCTACACGACAGGGCGGCAGATACACACGCCGCCGGTAGCCAACACCACTATCCAGCTTGATGCATCAGGCAATCTGGTCAAGCTGCTTGGAACTTCATATCAAGAACCAAACGGCGCAACCCCATTGGTTTCAATTGCGAGCGCCAATATAACCTGGAGCGGGGGAACGGCCGCAGACTATTTTCAATCTGCCGACGGCAACATCACTTTCGGCCGCTATCAAGGCGGCAATGTGAAGGTGACTGATCTCGCTGTCACTGCTCCAGTGCCCAGCGTACCGGTTGCGCCGTTCACACTCAGCCTGGCGCAGACCGGAGCCATGGTCGGGCCGACCAGCAGCGTGTGGGCTTACGGCGTTGCTGCGCCAAACAACTATGCACAGTCGCTGGTGAGTACAACGAGCTATATCAAGACAGGCAATACCACGCCATTTGATTCGGTGGGCGGCATGGGCGTGCTGAACAGCGCGAGCCTGACCGCAAATTTCGCCAATCAAATGGTGAATGCCGCGTTGAACCTGACGATGAATACCGGTGTGTATGCCAGTGACATATTCAACGTCAATGCGGTCATGCCGGTTAATGCATTGCTGGCAACTGATCAGAACGGTTTCAAGACCGTCAATCCGGGCGGCTCAGCTGCGGTGACATGCAGCGCAGGATCTTGCGCCGGGGGCGCTTTCAGCGCGGATGTGCGCGGAACATTTTCCGGCGCAACGGCGAATGATGCCGTACTCGGCTATGGTATCTATGCCACGCCGACCATTAATCCGCCAGCGGCTATCATCAGCGGACTGGTCGGGTTCAACACCGCCGTCGCACCGACCGTGTTAGCGGGTGGCCCGTTCTCGGCATATGTGACGAAGGGTGTCGCAGTGGCGATGTCAACGCCTGTTTCGGGTGGATTCATGGATAGTTTTATTGTGTCATCGGCCGACATTGCCGGTATGCCGACGAGCTTCATCAACCGCTGGGGCTGCCCTGGCTGCGGTGAGAGCGGCACTACCAACGTGCTGGGTGCAACGACGCCTGTCACAGGCTTGGCGACTTCAAATGCGATCACCGGCATCCAGTTTGGTCGCTGGACGACTTCGACGGCCGTCGAAAATACTTACGTTGCTCCGCTGGGGCTGCTGCGCGGGCCGCCGGATAGCTGGATGTATGGTCCGCAGGGCTATCTGGATGCGGCCTATACGGGGGTTAATGGTGTGCCGGTCAGCGTGATGGCCGCAACCTTCAACTATGCGCTGGATGGTGCCAATGCGCCGTCTGACCAGGCTACTGGGCTGAAGGGGACGTTGACCAGCGCATCCATCACTGCCAATTTCACGGCGATGACAGTAAGTGCGGCACTGGGGCTGAGTATGCCGGGCGAGACCTGGGCAGCCAGTGCGACTAGTGTGCCTTTCATGGGCAATCAGTTCTGGGCTAATGCCAGTCCGGGCGGCGTAGGCAATAACATGGCGGTCACCCGCAATGCTCTTACTTGTCCGACTTGCGGCGGCAGTCTGGCGGGAGGCTTCACCGGTCAGAATTATGCAGGTGCTATGCTGTCCTATCAACTGTACGACAATGCCGGTAGCGGCAAAATAGGCGGCAACGCGGCTTTGACGCGTTCGGGTGTGGCCGGTAATCCGGCGGTAACCAACGGTGCGCCGGTCGTGCCTGCCAGTTGGCTGGTCGCCGATTATGGCGGCTCGCTGAATCTGGTCAATGCCATCACCGCGACAGGCAATTTGCTGACTGCCTATAGTTGGGGTAGCCCCACGCTTCCCGCCAATGGATACGGCTCCACCACCGTGACCTGCACCACCTGTACTACCACGGCTGCGGGCACCGCAGTGACCGGCGCCACCGGCATCTATTACGGTACCTGGCAGGCCGGCAGTTGGACTAATACCTGGGGAAATGGTATCAGCCCGGGGCAATTCCACTGGGCACAGGGTCCGGAGGCCGGGCCTGTCTATCTGCCTGAGGTGCTGACCGGTACTGTGACGTATGCGCTGGATGGCGGCACTGCACCGACCAATAAGGCGGGCGTCCTGGGCACTTTGAATAGCGCCACCTTGACGGCAAACTTTACCAAGCAGGTGGTGGGCATCAGTCTCAATGCCACAGTGGCGGGCAATACCTGGAATGCCAGCACGTCGCCGGGCAACGAGATGCCGCTGCACTACTCATCTGCTCTGAGCAAGACGCAATTCAGTGCCTGGAGCGGGGGCAGTGGGCCGGGAACCTTGACGGTCAGCGTGTCCAATGCGAATGGTACGCTGGCGGCCAACGGCTGGGTGGGCGGCAATCTCAGCGGCACTGGCCTGACCGGTGCGGTGTTGAGTTACAACTTGAACGGGGATGTGCCGGTAGTCGCGCTCGCTACTCCGGTGATTGATTACATCAACGGTGCGGCAGCGTTTGTCGCGCCAGCCAGCAATATTGCGATACCTTACCGTATGGTGGGGATGTCAATGACCGATCCCAAGGCGGCGGTGCCGATGCCGTTTACGGCAGGCCTGTACAATGCGGCGAACGGCGTGGCAGGCTTGCCGGGAACTGGCGTGGTCTCCGATCTGGCGGGCAACCTGACCCAGTTTGACTTCTCGCCTATGGGGGGTGGCAATGCATCCTTAAGTGCCGCGAAAAATACCAGCACCCCGGCTAATTTCGGCAGCGACCCGCTTACCAACATCAGCTGGGGACGCTGGCAGGGTGGGGTGGTCAATGTTACCGACCGTGCCACCGGAGTCGTGACGCCGATAACGCTGCCTGGCAGTGCACACTGGATCGCCGGTCCGGCCATGACCGGGCCGGTGAGCCTGCCGGTAAGCGGCATCTATACCTATACGCTGGCAGGCGGCACTTTGCCGACGAATAATCTGGGTACGATCGGCACGCTGAATGCACTCGGAACCTCGCTGGTCGCTAACTTCAACACACAAACAGTGGATGTCGGTGTGAACGCCACAGTTGGGACGACCACCCTGGGCGCCTTAGCGACAAACCTGCCGATCTTGCAGGGTGCCGCGTTTGGTGCGGGGGCTAACATGGGCAATACGGTGACGGTGACTTGTAGCGGAACTTGTGGCGCTGCAGGTACTCACGGCGGAGCGATTAACGGCGGATTCACCGGAGCGGGGGCGACCGGCGCGGGCATGATTTACTCGCTGGGAACCGGTCTGGGCGGAGCGGGTGCGACGGTCATTTCCGGTGTCGCTGCGTTCCACCGCTGATCCGTTTAAACAGCACAAAGCACAAGCCCCGCATCGCGGGGCTTGTGCTTTGTGGTGGCGAAAGAGGTTTCTAAATCCGTTTCGCCAGTTCCGCTGCCTTGCCGATGTAGGTGTCGGGCGAGAGTTGCAACAGGCGCTGCTTTTCTGCTTCAGGAATATCCAGCGTGGCGATGAAGGCTTGCAGCGAATCGCGGTTGATGCCGCTCATGCCCCGCGTCAGCTCTTTCAGCTTGTCGTAAGCGTTCTCGATGTTGTAACGGCGCATCACGGTCTGGATCGGTTCAGCCATGACTTCCCAGCTTGAATTCAGATCGTCGGTGACGCGTTGTGCATTGACCTCGAGCTTGTTCAAGCCCTTCAGGCAGGATTCATAGGCGAGCAAGGTGTAGCCCAACGCGACGCCCATGTTGCGCAACACGGTGGAATCGGTCAGGTCGCGCTGCCAGCGTGAGACCGGCAGCTTTTCGGACAGGTGACGGAGCAAGGCGTTGGCCAGACCGAGATTGCCTTCCGAATTTTCGAAGTCGATCGGGTTGACCTTGTGCGGCATCGTCGATGAACCGACTTCGCCCTTGATCACTTTCTGCTTGAAATAACCCAGCGAGATATAGCCCCAGATGTCGCGGTTCAGATCGATCAGAATGGTGTTGATGCGCGCAAACGCATCGAACAATTCTGCCATGTAATCATGCGGTTCGATCTGGATGGTGTACGGGTTGAAGGTAATGCCGCGCGCTGTTACAAAGCGCTCTGCAAAGGCTTCCCAGTCGACATCGGGATAGGCGGATAAATGCGCGTTGTAATTGCCGACGGCACCGTTGATCTTGCCCAGTATTTCCACGGCTTCCAGGCGCTGTGTGGCGCGCTGCAGTCGATACACCACGTTGGCCATTTCCTTGCCCAGTGTGCTCGGCGTGGCGGTCTGGCCGTGGGTGCGGCACAGCATCGGCAGGTCGGCCAACTGGTGAGATAACTCAGTCAGGCGGGAGACGATCAGCTTTAACGCAGGCAACATCACCGCATCTCTGCCATTCTTGAGCATCAGCGCGTGAGACAGGTTGTTGATGTCTTCCGAGGTGCAGGCAAAGTGGATGAACTCGAGAACGCGGGCGGTTTCCGGGTTGCCGGACAGCTGGTCGCGCAACCAGTATTCGATGGCTTTTACATCGTGGTTGGTGGTTTTTTCGATGGTTTTGATCGCCTGGGCGTCGGACTCGCTGAAATTTGCGTTCAACGCATCCAGCTGTGCAATGGTCGCCGCTGAGAACGGGCCGACTTCCGCAATGTCAGCCTGGGCTGCCAGGGATTTGAGCCATTCGATTTCAATCTGCACGCGGAAACGGATCAGGCCGAATTCGCTGAAATAGCCGCGCAAAGCGTCTACTTTGCCGTGATAGCGTCCGTCCAGCGGGGAGAGTGCGGTGAGTTTGGTAAGCGTGGTCATGGCAGTGCCTTGAATCGTAAAACGCGCATTTTACGCGAATCAGGCCGGTTCTTGGTGATTACAGTGTCGTCATCGGGGGCAGCCCGAGAGCCAAGCGGTTAAGGCGGTGGAACTCACAGGTCGCGTTATGAAAATATCCGGATATTCGAGCTCAGCCGATTTTTGAAGCATGTCGGATATAAATATGATTTCAAAATTAGATCATTTACACTGCCAAATAGCGGTCGTTGGCGATGTGTCACAATGTGCCAATTGCCGACTTTCAAGCTGTAAAATATCCCGTAACAAAGCCGACGCTCGCAATTAGTAATGTAGTAATAGGCCTCTTGATAACATAAGGAATCACCAATTTTGAAGAATGCGCCATTTCCGTATGATGTGACATGTGTGATTGATGGCAGGGAGTATAAAGGAAGCTACGTCATCGCATTGAAGATGGTTAAGGTCACGTCCTCCTATGGTACAAAGTCAACTCAGGTAGGTGGATCAAACACTGAAATTACTGCGCTCAGGCTATTTCGAAATATACTCACGGATGCCAAGAGAAAAGGGCTACTAGGGGACTAATATTCCATATTTGCTATTTTTTCAGCACTGAAAATATTTTTTTGGTCGAGGCTAAAACCTAAACAACAAAGGTGAAAATGTAAATGAAAATTCAAATTAAATTGGCGACTGTAATATTGGCAATTTCCACAACAGTAGTTTCTCCGGTCGCAAGTGCCAGAGGTAATGCATCCGATCAGGATAGAAAAATACTTAGTGAAGCTTGTCAGATATTAAATAGCTCTGTTCAGCGCGCCAGTTGCTTTGAGGCAATAACTCGCCTTGGCCGCGCCAAATCCTCGCAGTCAACATCAGGAAAAGATTCCGTGACGGCACTAGAGTTAATTACTTTAAAGGGTATTCCTTTCGATACACCAGATGCAACCAATGCAGTTATTAGCCTTTGCTTAACTTCAACTAAATATTACACACTTGAAGAGCTTAAGGATAGTAATTCACGATGGTGCCACTTACTCAAAGATGGGCGAATTTCTATACCAAACTTTAGTTATGGAAATTTACAAAATAACACCTCAGATACTACTGTAGCCAGCGATGGTTCTTTACTAACTTTTAATGCCCCAGGGTCTAGTAGTGAAATGCTTGAACTCGCCTCTCTGTTGAGTGATAAATATGGGAAGCCGGTCGTTAAAGAAACGCAGATTTCAAATAATTTAGGCGCAAAATTTGACAAGAAAGTATTTATTTGGATCGATCAACGAGGCACTAGGATAACTATATATTCGATTTACGACGAGATTAATAAAGGACGGATAATTATTGAATCAGCTTCTGAAGTAAAGGCTGTAGAAAAAGGACAGAACTTCCAAAACAAAGTGTTTAAAAGTAACCTTTAGAAGTTTTATGCTACATTCTTGTATAGATACCTCATTGTATTGTGTATGAAGTTTCTTGACGTTTTATTATAGAGGGATTCTCTACGCCAGCCCTCAGCTTGACATTAATATCCACTTTACAGCTCGTATCAATCGTTCGTGTCGCTGATAGCGTCTCATAGAGCGCGGTGTGTGATCGGCTAGGCATGACAGCCTCCAATCCAGCAGGCTGAAAAATTGCAGGAACGAAATGATTGAATTTCAGGTTACTGGCGGTTTTATTATGGAAGCCAGCCATCAGGGAAATGCCTTCAATCGTTAGTCGAAATCAAGCATTGCAAGCTAAAAATATAATAATTACCAAACGGAGTAAACATGCAGCGCACTTTTACCGATGATACACATGGAGAACTGCATGCCTTATTCCGATCAATTTTAATGAAAAAATGATATGAAAAGTTTTTTAATCGTTGCTATTCCGGTGATATTGTTAATTGGAATTCTAATTGCATCTCCTATTCTTGGTATTTTACTTATTATTGGATTGTGGATGCTTTATGATAAATTTGACCCTGAAAGAATAGCAAAGCGCGATGAATTTAACAATGAGTGCAAAGAGAGATTGAAGCGCGAAAATAATGAATGGGAACTCCAAGAGAATAAACGCATCGCACATAGAGATGCAGATTTTCAAACAACTCCCTATCAATATGAATGTGTTGGACATCCCAACAGAACACTAGCTCTTAGATATGGAGTAGTAAATCAAAAAAAAGAAGTGATTGAGTTTTGGTATTACGCCCGTGGCGGCGAAAAGAAAAGAAATCCAGAGAAAGATGAGATTCGTTACGTTCCTGCGACTACCATTAGGCTGAAGAAAAACGGAAAGATTAAAGAAGATGACACTGGTACCCACTTTCTTGCCAGTTTGCCTGATTATGGTGATCGTAATGTCAGGGTTGTTATTCAAAAAAACGCAGAATTTATTTATACTTTCTATCCGATAAATGAATCTTGGTTTAAAGATCATGGTGACCTTGAAGAGGTATTAAAGAATAACGAGGCATTTGATCTAAAGGAACTTGCGAATTTTCATGTGCAAAAAGTGGTTAGAGGAAAATAATATTCATTGTTGCTGTGGCGTTGTAATACGAAGTACGAAGGGGCGCAGTAGCAGCAAAGCTGTCGGTCAATTGTTTAACCTTCACTGTCCGGTTAGTCTCGTCAACTGCACTTTGCTTTTGTTAAATCACAGCCATAAAGCTGATGTTCAAAGCAGCGATATAATTTCCTTCCAGTGTCCAGATTTGTCGCATGTAGCGTATCTGAATCTACAGTCGTTGCATGTACTCTTTAAGTTCCGCATTCAACCCCTTATCCGCCACCGAGTAGCGCAGGATGGTCAGGGGATTCCGGCGCGCACTGTTTGAGCTCCGCAGCAATGCGCGAAGTGTGCGCACTGCCAGGGCGAGTTGCACAGCCGCCTGACCAGACGAGCAACGCAGGGAATCCCATAGGGATGGCGGATCGGGGCGGCGTTTCTTTAGTTGCTTTCTTTGGCCGTGCAAAGAAAGCAACCGGCGGCGGGGCCGCACCCCGCCAGACTTTCGGTCTGCCACCGGCATATGTGCGTATGCGATACGCTCCTGCGAAAAAACTAAATGCCACCCTCGATGATTGCGCCACCCAGGCAGACTTCGCCGTCGTAGAGCACCACGGATTGTCCGGGTGTGACGGCCCATTGCGGCTGCTCGAACGAAACTGCGCAATGATCGCCGGCGATCTGCGTGATCCGGCAGGGCGCATCCGCCTGACGATAGCGGGTCTTGGCAGCGTAGCGATGATCGAGCAACGGTGCTGCGCCGCTGATCCAGTGGGCATCGAGCGCGGTCAGGCTGGCGCTTAACAGCGCCGGATGGTCGTGGCCTTGCACCACGATCAGGCGGTTGTGCTCCATGTCTTTGGCCGCGACAAACCACGGCTCGTGAATACCCGAGTTTCCCGTTTCCGGTTGACTGTTTACGGTCTGCTGTTTGCGATTCACTTGCTCCTTGACGCCGCCTATCCCCAGGCCTTGGCGCTGGCCGAGGGTGTAGAACGAAAGCCCGATGTGACGACCGACCAGACGGCCTTCAGGGGTGCGCATTTCGCCCGGTTGGGTGGGCAGGTAGCCGCTTAAGAATTCGCGGAACGGGCGCTCGCCGATGAAGCAGATGCCGGTGCTGTCTTTCTTGGCAAAGTTGCACAAGCCATGCTGTTCGGCGATCACACGGATTTCGGATTTAAGCAGTTTTCCCAGCGGGAACATCGCGCGGCTCAGTTGCGCCTGATTCAGGCGATGCAAAAAGTAGCTCTGATCCTTGCTGCTGTCGGCAGCTTTGAGCAGCTGGAACAGTCCGTCCACCTCGCGCACCTGCGCATAATGCCCGGTGGCGATGGTGTCAGCGCCCAGTGCGATGGCGTGATCCAGGAAGGCCTTGAACTTGATCTCGGCGTTGCACAGGATGTCGGGATTTGGCGTGCGTCCGGCCTGGTATTCGCTCAGGAAAGAGCTGAATACGCGATCCTTGTATTCTTTGGCGAAATTGACCGCCTCGATCGGAATGCCGATGGTGTCAGCGACGGATACGGCGTCGAGCAGATCCTGACGCGAGGAGCAATATTCGCTGTTGTCGTCGTCTTCCCAGTTCTTCATGAACAGGCCGATCACGTCATAACCTTGTTCTTTGAGCAACAGCGCGGTGACCGAAGAATCCACCCCGCCCGACATGCCAACCACTACACGTTTATTTTTGTGTTCTTTATTCATAGTGCACCAGTATATCGAGCGGATAGCGTTTGCCAGCCAGATAATCCTCGCAGCAGCGCAGCACCAGCGGACTGCGGTGGAGCGCCTGATTGGCGCGAATTTCATCTATTGAAAGCCACACGGCGCGTACGATGCCCTTGTCCAGAGTCAGTTCGGGATGGTGGGCAGTTGCAACTCCACTAAACGCGAAACGCAGAAAGGTGGTGTCGGATTCACTGGCATGCCACCGATAAATTCCGATCAGGTATTGCGGTTCGAAATCACAGGCTGATTCTTCCAGTGCTTCGCGTATTGTGCCGGCGGTCAGGGTTTCGTTCGGCTCCCAGTGTCCGGCGGGCTGGTTGAAGCGCAGGCCTTGCCTGGTTTCTTCTTCGACCAGCAAAAATTTTCCATCGTGTTCGATGACGGCGGCTACAGTTACGTTGGGTTTCCAGATCATTTCAAGACGGGTGGTGTAACAGGTGGGCGAATGGTATCACTTAACAAGTGCAAAAAAAAAGACAGGGTTGCCCCTGCCTTCATTGATACGGTGAACTTATTACTTGGCGGCAGGTGCGACAGGTGCGGCTTCAGCTTTAGGTGCTGCCTTTTTGTGCTTCTTTGCCGGCTTCTTGGCAGCGGCTTCCTTCTTTTCTTCCTTCGCTTCTGTAGCCTTGGATTCTTTCTTTTCTTCAGCTCGGCTTTCGGCTTTGGCAGGAACTGCACTTGCAGCAGCAGGTGCAGCCTTGGCAGGGGCGGCGTCAGCAGCAACAGCGGAGAAGGATGCAGCAGCGAATACAGCAGCGATCAATACAGATAACAGTTTGCTCATTGTGAACTCCAATTCAGTTGATTTAGGCTCTTGCCGACACACCTGTGTCGAGGCATACAACGAACTGTTTGTTAGACTGGTTGACAACGCACAGCTAAGGAGGGGCGATGCTTAAACGTCTCGAAGCTGCTTTTGGTGCCCGCATTAAATTATAAGTAATCGATTAAACGATATTTTTTGTTTGTGTAGACAAGAAAAAAGCCACTGATTAAAGTGGCTTTTTTAATTTTGGTGCCGGGGAGGGAATCGGTCACACAGGTGCGACCCCGGCATCCACTGCATCGGATGCCCTTCGATTCCCCCGGCGAAGCGCGCAGGCGCTTCGCTTACCCCGACAAAAAAAGACTGCCTGAGCAGTCTTTAATATTTTGGTGGGGGGGGGGAATCGAAAACCTACATTTTACGGGGCATGGATTGCAGTTTCTGAAAAGTTACTGTAAATGTTACTGCATTTTCGATTCGCTGCTCAGGATCATCAACCCAGAATAACCCCGAATAACCAAGTAATCTAGTCGGGTATCAGTTACGGTAATGCTGTGCAGGTGTTCACCGATTGTGTAAACCTGCCCAGCCGAAAATCCGGCAGGTCACGACTCGCCAGTTTTGGCGCGTCCGTCCACCATTAGGGGTCAGGATTGTTGCGATGTACGCCAGTGGCGGACTTCAGCCAGGACGTGAGTAGAGCCGAATATCAGGCGCAAGTGACTGGCTGAAAATTCAGCCGGGCGAGACGTCAGCGGAATTTTCCGCCACGGCTTTTGTTGGAAACTTCAACATCTTTCTGCATTTCCGCCGTGCAAGGTGTCGCCGTTTCCGCGTCACGCCGGTAGCGGGTAAATTTTCCTGCCACTAGAATTGCTCTGAACTGTAAAAGTCACTCAGAACCCCATCCACGGGACGGATATATTTAGGGTTCGTGTGAAAATCATCCGGCAGTGGGTCGCCATATAAACAGCTCAGCGGCAAAGGTCTGAACTCATTCTTTTGGGTAGCTGTCTCCAGCTTCGCTAAACGGGTTCCCATATTGATCGCCATCAGACTGAAGAATCCAGAAAAATAACCATCTCCAGTGCTGCGCATTCGCTTTCTGTGAAGTGGCTAGGCGGTAACATGTCGTAGCTGCCGCCATTTCCAAAGAAGTATTGGCATGCTGTCTGAACGTCAGCTTCACGTTGCGGATCATGCGCGATGTGTTTTTTCTGTGCCTGCTCCAGTGCTTCGATTCGTTGTGCAAGTGTTGCCATTATTTTTTCTCCAGTTCAATCAAGCGGGTCTCAAATGTTTCTAGCTCGATCATTTTTGATAGTGAAGTCAGCGCGAAGACGAGACGGCTTAAATCGGCAGTCTCTACAGTGCCTTGCCTGCATTCGTTGTACAGTTTGGCGGTCTCTCTGCGGCAGTCGCGAACAGTCGCCAATTTGACCGGCTTACGCGCAAGCAAAGGGGGTCTGGCCGGTATGTATTCGCCGTCAATACCTTGCGATGATTTCGAAGTGAGTTTTTTCATGGTTTAAATGTGACAAGTCACTTTTTATGATTTGCGGTAGGCTTCAATCAGCAGCTCTTCGATAATCAATTTTTGCGACACTTTCCGACAATATGCGAGTTGCTGCAAAGCCTGTGTTGCTTCAGCGGATAGCATCATGCTGATCTGCATAGCCGGGCAAGTCTCGAATCTTTCTTGCTTCCTTGCCGCCCGGCTTGCACGTTGCCGCTGTGCTGGTGTCATTGCGCTATCTGTCGCCGGTCTGCCGCGTTTCGTTTTCTCTTCGCTCATTTCGCACCCCTGATTTATTGTGACTTGTCACACTATATCACAATCAGATTATTGTGACTTGTCACAGTTAATCAATGCCTGCAAAACTCCCTGTCGAAGTCGTGAACTCTCAACTCCGCCACGTGGCGGTGTTGGACAAGTCAGCTTTCCATAGTGCAAACGTTTGCACCCATCCCGTTAAGCCGCCCTTAAAGCGATTTCGCAGGCTGGGTGCGGTTGGCGCATCAACTCATGCGGCAATCGCCTTGCTGTGGCTGTTAGCGGTGATGCACTTCATCAGGTCACTGTGCGACACGATCAATCCTGAACTCCCATAACTGCCGTTGTATGATTTCGTCGTCGTGGTCTCCGCCTTCCCTACGCTTTGCAGATACGGCAGGTAAGCGATAACAGCAGCTCTTAATTCGCGGGCATTGTAAAAAACGAACCGGCCTGTATCAGCGTAATAAAACATCACCCAGTCTGTTTGTTTCATCAGGTCTATGCTCCACCCAAGTTTACCTGTCGCGGTATTCGCCACCAGCTCGATAAAGGCTGTGCGGTGTTGCTTATCCTTGTAGAGCCAGTCTACAGCCCTGAACTTCACGTCCAACGATTCGCGCTTACCGTTTGCGAAGTCTATCCAGTAGTCCGTGCCTTTTTTGTCGTCGTCAATATCGGCTGTGGTGATTGCGTCAGCTTCAGGAAAACGTTTGTTTACCGCGCCCCAGTACGCTGCATAGAGTGCCGGGGTCTGACTACGGGCAAGGTCTACGTGGAAATCGGTGATCTTCATGCTGACCGCCTTTGCAGCCCTGCAAGCTGTGAGCGGGTCAGGTCGATTGCAGCGCCAGCCATGCGCGTCCTGGGTGGTGGGGATCGCATCATCTCACCGCGCTCTGAATCCCATTGTTCGGCGGTCAGGTCGTCGTCGTTGTTGCGGGTGTAGTCGGCTGGCTGATCGTCTGGTTTAATCCCGTCCACCAATGGCGGCTTGGAAAGTTGATAGCCGCCCGGCTGATCGTCTGGCTGTGGCTGTGCTAATTCTGGAATGTCTACCGCTGGACAGGCAGAAACATTGCCCCCTATTGGTACTACTACAATATGTTCACTTTTGGGGCACGGGATAGCATCACTTTTGGGGTCTATAGGGGGTGTCTGTTCACCATTTTTGATGCTGTGCGTGTTCACTTTTGGGGCACGGGTTTTTTTCTCCGGCTGCCAGTCACGCCATGCACAGGACTTAAAGCCCTGCATAAAAATGCCGTGAGTATTTGTTACAGATAGCCAGGTCACAGCGAACTGAGCAGCCCCTTGATGGAATCCGCCTACCTTGGTTTTGTAGATGAATCCGTGCCCTATCAGTTCATGCGTGGCGCGGCTCAGCGTGTTGACGCTAAACCCGAACCGCTCCATGTCAGAGAACGTGGCTTGCAAATGCCCGTTATTTGTTTTGGTCAGTTGACGGACTATCTGCACAAGCAAGGCTCGTGCGGAAAACGTCAGGTCGGCATAGGCTGAACAATCAATAACGCGCCATTCAATAGCCGCGTAAGGATGCTTGCCGCTGGTCTTGATGGGCTTGGCACTCATAGCAAGCCCCCAATCATGCAAGCGGCGATTGCCAGAAAATTCAGCTTTTCGAGCAGTGTCAACATGCTCCATTTTTGGATTATCGCGTTATAATGCGCGTGTGAAGTACCTGCCGCCCCTGACCGGGCGGTTTCTTTTTGCTTGGCTTTCATATTTGCCTTTCAGCGCCATCACGGCGGATGAATTGATGAATCGTTGTCGGTATTTGGTGCGGTCGAACCCCTATGCAGCAGGACGGCTAGCAGCTACAAGATGCGCGATGTATGCTTGGCATTCAGAATGAAGCCAGCCGATAGCGCCAGCACTCCCGGCATTTGGGTTTAGCTTAAATGGTTTTGGGAAGTCGGGGTCGAATTGCGAAGATTTCGGATCAAGTCGAGCATATATCGTACTGCGACTGATACCGAATAATTCTTCGATTTTGGTGCGGCGAAGTATTGCGGACGGTGATGAACTTGCGGACGTGGCTTTACTCATGGTCTTTTCCTATATTAGCTATTAGCGTCACACGACGGATAATTTGCATCAAGCTGACAATTGTACTTTCAGAACAATCGTTCTCTTTGCTGCTTGCAATGTAACACTGTTCTGCACAGGTTCGGAATGGATTTATAATCAAAATCCGACGAACGGTATTTTTTGGCAGACGAACGGTTATTTATGCCACAGCCTTATTGAACGGTATCACGACCGCCCCCGCCTTGAGTTTGTTCAGATATGTCGCCCACAACTCCATCATCTCCCGGCGCGCAGGCAGATGTGAAGTCCGGTTATATGCGCGTCCGTTCGCGTCTCTGACGGCGTGGGCTAACTGGTGCTCGATGTAGTCCGGCCGCACCCCCAGCACTTCATCAAGGATCGTTCTCGCCATCGCCCTAAACCCGTGTCCGGTCATTTGGTCGTTGGTGTAATCCAGTCGCCGCAATGCCGCATTAACCGTGTTTTCACTCATAGGCCGTGAGTCTGACCGAGCGCCGGTGAACACGTATTTTCCCGAACCGGTCAGCGGTTGCAGTTCGCGCAGTATCTCCAGTGCTTGCATGGACAATGGCACAAGATGAGCGATTCTCATTTTCATTTTGCCAGCAGGTATGCTCCACAGCGCATCATCAAGGTTGATCTCTGACCACTCAGCCATGCGTAACTCACCCGGTCGCACAAACAGCAGCGGTGCAAGCCGCATAGCGCACTTGGTCACGAACTCGCCTGTATAGCCATCAATGGCGCGCAGCAGTTCGCCCACGGCTCTTGGGTCGGTAATGGCGGCATGGTTCTTTTCCTTGCTGGCTGGTAGGAACTCGCCCAAACATGCGGTCGGGTCGTCGTGACAGTAGCCTTTGGACTTGGCATATTTAAAAACCCGTCCACAATTGAACAGCACCCGTCTGGCAATATCCAGCGCGCCCCTGTCTACGATGCGCTGAATAACGCCGTTGACTTCGGGTGATGTGATTTTATTTATCTGACTACGACCTAGCCACGGGAAAACGTCCTTGACCATCCATCGCATGATTCTATCGGTCTGCTCGTTGGATCGTTTGTCCGTTGGTACCGCAGCCCATTCCAGCGCAACGAATTGGAAAGAGCCGGGAGCTGGCAGGCCATCGTCAGCGCGGCGCTCTTCTGCGAGTTGCTGCACCTGAACCTGTTTTGCTGCTTTGCGTAGGTCGCTGGGGTCTGTGCCGTCTTCAATCAGTTCGCGGGCTTTCACGGCTTTAAGCCGCGCAGCTTTCAATGTCGTCGAAGGATAAACGCCCAGTGACAAAGTTTTGCGCTTGCCGCCGATAGTGTAATCAAGTCGCCACCACTTCGCGCCGTCTGGATTAACCAGCACATAAAGGCCGCCGCCATCCTTCAGGCGTATGGATTTTACAGGGTCGGGCTTCTTCGCCTTGATTTTTGTGTCGTCGAGTAAGTTGATCGCAGCCATTGCAGTAACTCCTTTCGGAAATGCAGTAACTTTCTTCCTGCGAACGTGCAAAAAGTCGAGTTACTGCAAATGTTACTGCATTTTGTGTGCGCTGGTATAGGTATTGACTGGAATGCTCAGGACAACAAAAAGCCCTTAAAGCTATATGCTGTAAGGGCTTAAAGTACATTTCAGAACTGCTTAAAACAATAACTTGGTGCCGGGGGGGGGAATCGAACCCCCACGCCATTTCTGGCACCGGATTTTGAGTCCGGCACGTCTACCAGTTCCATCACCCCGGCAACGAGCTGCGCATTATCCATGAAACAGTTTCTCAGATCAACTACAATCGCGCCTTTGTAAAAATGGCTGCTCTGTTGATGCGTACCGATGAATTTGATTTTGCCCTGCCAGACGGGCTGATTGCGCAGCATCCGCCCGAACGGCGCGGTGCCAGCCGCCTGCTGTGCGTAAACGACGGCATTCTGGAAGATCGCCAGTTTATTGATTTATTACAGAAGGTTAAGCAGGGCGATGTGCTGGTGCTCAATGACACGCGCGTGATCAAGGCGCGGTTGTTTGGCATCAAGCGCAGCGGCGGCAAGATTGAAGTGCTGGTCGAGCGCGTGCTGAACGATCATGAGGTGCTGGCACAGGTGCGCGCCAGCAAGTCGCCTGTCGCGGGCAGTTATCTGTTGCTGGCCGGCGAGCTGAGCGTCGAGGTGCTGGGGCGCGCGGGAGAATTCTTCCATTTGCGCTTCTGCGCTGAAGAGCCTGTGCTTGAGTTGCTTGAGCGTTTTGGCAGGCTTCCTTTGCCGCCCTATATTACGCATGCGGCGGAGGATGAAGACGAGGAGCGCTACCAGACGGTGTTTTCTCGCGCCTCGGGAGCCGTGGCGGCTCCTACCGCAGGCCTGCATTTCGACGATGCGATGCTGCAAGCGTTGACGGACAAGGGTGTGAAAATTGCATACGTGACCTTGCATGTCGGGGCAGGCACTTTTCAGCCGGTGCGCGCAGAGTTCCTTTCCGAGCATGCCATGCACAGCGAATGCTACGAAATCCCGCAGGCGACGGTGGATGCAATCGATGCGGCGCATGCGCAGGGCGGGCGTGTCGTCGCGGTGGGAACCACCAGTTTGCGTGCGCTGGAGAGTGCTGCGCAGCAGGGAGAATTGCGCTCGGGTAGCGGCGAGACGCGAATTTTCATCACGCCGGGCTATCGATTCCGCGTGGTGGATGTGTTGCTGACCAACTTTCACCTGCCCAAATCCACGCTGCTGATGCTGGTGAGCGCGTTCGGCGGGATGGATGAGATGCGTGAAGCCTATCGCCACGCGGTGGAGCAGCAATATCGCTTCTTCAGCTATGGCGATGCGATGCTGATAGAAAGAAAGCCGTGAATAGCAAGTAGTGAGTAGTGAGTGCGGCACGGGTGATACTTTCTACTCACCACTCTCTACTTACATATTTTTGAATTAAACATATCCTTCAAGACGACATATCATGGAATTTACGTTATACAAGACATCAGGGCTGGCGCGGCGCGGGCAATTGACGCTGGCGCACGGCACAGTACAAACCCCTGCGTTCATGCCGGTCGGCACCTACGGCACGGTGAAGGCGATGAGCCCGCTCGAACTGCACGAGATCGGCGCGCATATCGTGCTGGGTAACACCTTTCACCTGTGGTTGCGTCCCGGTCTGGAGGTCATCGAGGCGCACGGCGGCTTGCATGGCTTCATGGGCTGGGATGGCCCGATACTCACCGATTCCGGCGGCTTTCAGGTATTCAGCCTCGGTGCATTGCGCAAGATCACCGAAGAAGGGGTGAAGTTTCAGTCGCCGGTCAATGGCGATAAGCTGTTTTTGACGCCGGAAGAGTCCATGCGCATCCAGCGCGTTTTAAATTCTGACATCGCGATGATATTCGACGAATGCACACCTTATCCTGCGACTGAACGGGAAGCGGCCGATTCGATGCGTCTGTCGTTGCGCTGGGCGGCGCGCTCCAAGGCTGCGCATGAAGGGAATCCAAACGCGCTGTTCGGTATCGTACAGGGCGGCATGTATGAAGCGCTGCGCGACGAGTCGCTGTCCGAATTGACCCGGATTGGCTTTGACGGCTATGCGATCGGCGGGTTGTCGGTGGGCGAGCCCAAAGAGGACATGCGGCGCATTCTTGAACACACTGCACCGAAGCTGCCGGAAGACAAGCCGCGTTACCTGATGGGCGTGGGCACGCCCGAAGATCTTGTCGCGTCGGTCGCACAAGGCATCGACATGTTCGACTGCGTGATGCCGACCCGCAACGCGCGCAACGGCATGCTGTTCACTCAGAACGGCGACATCAAGATCAAGAATGCGCAATATCGCCTGGATACCCGCCCGCTGGATGAGGAATGCAGTTGTTATACCTGCCAAAATTTCAGTCGCGGCTATCTGCACCACCTGTATCGCCTGAAGGAGATTTTAAGCGCCAGGCTCAATACGATACACAACCTGCACTACTACCAGCAGCTGATGAGCGAGATACGCACCTCGATCGAGGCCGATGCGTTCGCGGAATTTGCCGTGCGTTTTGCAGAGCGCCGTGCCCGCTTATCATGAAGCGGTAACAGGCTTCGTGCTAGAATGCGCGCCCTTTGATTGATTCGTGGAGTTATAACTATGTTTATTAGTAATGCATATGCAGAAGCGGCAGCAACAGGATCAGTGCAAGAAGGATTCATGCAATATTTGCCGCTGGTGGCGCTGGTCGCGGTATTTTACTTCCTGGTTTTGCGTCCGCAACAGACGCGTGCCAAAGAGCACAAGGGCATGGTCGAAGCCTTGCAGCGCGGCGATGAAGTCGTGACGATCGGTGGTGAATTGGGAAGCGTGACCAAGGTTTTTGAAGCCTATGTCAATGTGTCGCTGGCTGAGAATCTGGAAGTGACCGTGCAAAAAACCGCGATTCAGGCCGTATTGCCTAAGGGCACCATTAAATCCATCAAGTAAGCACGCGCTGATCGCCGTGTCGCACGCCATACTTTAGAGGTCGTTATGAACCGTTACCCGCTGTGGAAATATCTGCTGATTCTGGTCGTGTTGCTGGCTGGCCTGATTTACACCTTGCCGAATTTTTTTGGTGAATCGCCCGCCGTGCAAATTTTGCCGTTGCGTGCCAGCATGAAAGCGGATATTGCCTTGCTGGGGCGTGTGGAAGCTGCGCTCAAGGCAGCCAACCTCAACGCTGAAATGGTCTCGCTGGATGGCACCAGCATCAAGGCGCGTTTTGCCGATACGGATTTGCAGCTTAAAGCCAAAGATCTGCTCAAAGCCCAGTTGGGTGAAGACTACGTGGTGGCGCTGAATTTGCTGCCGCGTTCGCCGCAGTGGTTGACCAATATGCATGCTTTGCCGATGTATCTCGGCCTGGACTTGCGCGGCGGGGTGCATTTTCTGTTGCAGGTAGACATGAAAGCGGCGCTGGACAAGGCGCTGGATGCGGCCACCGGCGATATTCGCAGTGCGTTGCGTGAAGAAAATGTCGCCTATTCCGGCGTGAATCGTGAGGGTAATCTGTTGCTGGTGAAATTCCGCGATGCGGCATCCAGAGCTAAGGGCGAAGAACAGCTCAAACAGCGTTTCACCGATTACGCGTTGACCGAAAAAGAGCTGGGTGGCGAATTCCTGTTGCAAGCCGCGTTAAAACCAGAAGCCGAACACCGCATTCAGGAATCGGCGGTGCAGCAGAATCTGCTGACGCTGCGCAACCGCGTCAATGAACTGGGTGTGGCCGAACCTGTGATTCAGCAGCAGGGTGTGGATCGCATCGTCGTGCAGTTGCCCGGCGTGCAGGATACGGCGCGTGCCAAGGATATTCTGGGGCGCACAGCGACCTTGGAAGTGCGCATGGTGGATGATGAACACCAGGTGTCAGCCGGCGGGGTGGCTCCGTTCGGTACCGAGATGTTCAAGGATCGCGAAGGCAACACCTTGCTGGTGAAAAAGCAGGTGATGCTGACCGGCGAGCGCATCAATGATGCGCAGCCCGGTTTCGATAACCGTTCCAATGAAGCGGCCGTGCACATCAATCTGGACGGGGTGGGCGCGCGTAAGTTCAAGGATGCGACCCGTGAAAATGTCGGCAAACGCATGGCGATCATCCTGTTTGAAAAAGGCAGGGGCGAAATCGTCACGGCGCCTGTGATACGCGAAGAAATCGGCGGAGGCCGTGTGCAGATCAGCGGCAAGATGAGCACCGAAGAAGCGCAGGATACCGCGCTGCTGCTGCGCGCCGGTGCGCTGGCGGCGCCGATGGAAATCGTCGAAGAGCGTACCGTGGGACCTAGTCTGGGTGCGGACAATATCTCGCGCGGCTTCAATTCCACCAAGATCGGTTTCATGATGATCGCAGTGTTCATGGTTGCCTACTACCTGATGTTCGGCACGATCTCCGTGCTGGCGCTGGCGGCGAACTTGCTGTTGCTGATCGCGTTGCTGTCCATGCTGCAAGCCACGCTGACGCTGCCGGGTATGGCGGGTATCGCGCTGACCCTCGGTATGGCGATTGACTCCAACGTGTTGATCAACGAGCGTATTCGCGAAGAGCTGCGCAACGGGATTTCGCCGCAGGCGGCGATCCATGCGGGGTATGAAAACGCGTTCGCCACCATCGTCGACTCGAATATTACCAATCTGATCGCCGGTATCGCGCTGTTCCTGTTCGGTTCTGGCCCGATCAAGGGTTTTGCGGTGGTGTTGTGTCTGGGTATTCTGACCTCGATGTTCAGCTCTGTGCTGGTGTCACGCGGCATCGTGAATCTGGTTTACGGACGCCGCGCAAGACTGACTAACGTGTCCATAGGGTAAAATTCGCGTAGCGAGACGTTTGCTCCCTCGCCCGCTTGCGGGAGAGGGTTGAGGTGAGGGAAACGGGCATGGCTCGTTTTAGCATCAAGGGCGACAACTTTGTCATGCCCGTACGGTTAAGGGAAAAAAATGGAATTCTTCAAGATCAAGCGCGATATCCCGTTCATGAGCTATGGACGTTACACCACGGCAATTTCGCTGGTGACGTTCCTGTTTGCGGTGTTTTTTCTGGCCACAAAAGGGCTGAATTTCGGGGTGGACTTCACAGGCGGTACGGTGATGGAAGTGCATTACGCGCAACCTGCCGATCTGGTCAAGGTTCGTGAACAACTGGCGCTTGCCAGTCTGCCGGATGTGCTGGTGCAGAACTTCGGCTCCAGCCATGACGTGTTGATTCAGGTGCCGTTGAAACAGAACGTTGCCGGTGCAAAGTTGAGCGATCAGGTGATGGCGGCATTGCGCCAGCAGGATGCCGGCGTGGAAATGCGCCGCGTGGAATTCGTAGGTCCTCAGGTGGGTCGTGATCTGATCGAGAACGGTGCGATGGCGCTGTTGCTGGTCAGTTTAGGCATCGTAGGTTACCTGTGGATACGCTTTGAGTGGAAGTTCGGCCTGTCCGCGATCATCGCCAATTTGCACGACGTGGTGATCATCCTGGGTTTCTTCGCCTTCTTTCAGTGGGAATTCTCGTTGTCGGTGCTGGCGGCAGTACTGGCGGTGCTGGGTTATTCGGTGAACGAATCGGTGGTCGTGTTCGACCGTATCCGTGAAAATTTCCGCAAGATGCGCCGCGCGGAAGTGACCGAGATCATCGACAACGCGATCACGCGCACGATGTCACGCACCATCATCACCCACGGTTGCACCCAGATGATGGTGGGCGCGATGTTGTTCCTGGGCGGTGAGACGCTGCATTATTTTGCGATGGCACTGACGATCGGGATCCTGTTCAGCATCTATTCTTCGGTGCTGGTCGCCAGCCCGATTTTGATGTGGCTGGGCGTGTCGCGCGAAGACTTCATCAAGCCTGAAAAAGTCGAGGCCGAAGAAGTGTTGCCATAAAAACAGCCGGTAGCTGGTAGCGAGTAGCTAACGGCTACAAGCTACAAGCTACAAGCTACAAGCTACAAGCTCATAGAACTGGACCCCTGCTTTGGAATTGCTCACTACCCTGATTGACCTCGTCCTGCATCTGGACACCCACCTGATGGCTTTGGTGCAAGACTATGGCGTGTGGGTCTATGCCATTCTGTTTATGATCATTTTCGCCGAGACAGGGCTGGTGTTCGCGCCTTTCCTGCCCGGCGATTCATTGCTTTTTGTCGCGGGCGCGTTGTGCGGCATGGATGCGTTGCAACTTTGCTTGCTGATGCCTTTGTTGATGCTGGCCGCATTCAGCGGCGACAACACCAACTACTGGGTCGGTCGCCTGATCGGCATGCGTTTGTTCCTGCGCCTTGAGGGTAATTTTCTCAAGCGCGAACACCTGGACAAGACGCATGCTTTCTATGAAAAGCACGGCGGCAAGACGATCCTATTTGCGCGTTTCATGCCCATCATCCGCACGTTTGCCCCCTTTGTCGCCGGGATCGGCCTGATGCGCTACCGTTTGTTCGTGCTGTATAGCGCGCTGGGCAGCTTCGCGTGGATAGGCAGCCTGACGCTGGCGGGTTACTTCTTCGGCAACATTCCTGTGGTTAAAAATAACCTCACCCTGATTATTCTCGGCGTGATTCTGTTGTCTTTCCTTCCCGCACTGGTCCAATTTATCCGACATCGCCAGCGGTCAGCTTAGGATTCATGCTGCAAGAGCATTCCCCGCACAACTAAGGGGCTACGCCCCCAAGTTGTTGCGTGAAGGATTCAGGATCGTGTGTTGTGGGTGGAAAAAAGCTCGTCGCTGATTTTGGCTTTCCCACTTGCTACTCCCTGTTTACCACTCTCCATTTTCATGATTTGTTGAACACATCGGCAAAAGTATAGTCATAATGCCGTTCCGGACATACGGACATTCGAGGAGCAATGAAAATGAAAAAGAGTCTGTTGATATTGTGTATCTTGTCCGCATATGGCCTGGCCAATGCGGCTGATTTTGTAGATACCGCGAGAGTCGTCTCCAGCACGCCGATTTATGAACGCGTCAATGAGCCGCGGCGCGAGTGCTGGAATGAAAGCGTGCAGAGCGCTCCTAAGGAGCGTTCGATGGGGGGCGCGATCGTCGGAGGTGTTGCCGGTGGTCTGCTGGGCAGTCAGGTCGGTGGAGGGCATGGCAATACCGCTGCGACGGCTGCGGGAGCGATAGCCGGTGTGTTGGTCGGGGACCGCATCGCCAATCCTGACCAGCCGCGCAGCGAACAGGTCGAGCGCTGCCGTGAGGTGGAGAACAGCCGCGAAGTCATCAAAGGCTATAACGTGACCTACCGTTACAACGGTCGGGATATCACGTCGACATTGTCTTATCAGCCGGGAGATACGGTCAAGGTGGGGGTCGGCCTGATCGAAGACCCGTCGTCGGCACAACAGAACCGCAACCAGGACAGGCAATACAGGCAGGATGACAGGCGTTATCGTCAAGGCGAGCGCAACTAGCCATTGCTTCATTCTGCTCAGATAAAAAGGTAATGCGTCAACCCCGCCCCGACCACCCCACTCTGGGGCAGGCTGTGGCGGGAAAATGAACGAAGTGAGTTTTGAGGTATGAATATCGCGTAGCCGTGTGATGAGGCATGAGCAGCATCATTCGCTTCATTCAATATTTACTCAGTGTGGGTTCACCAGTGAAGGCGTCGCAGCAGTGAACTCTTTTTATGCTGGTGAGATTGCATGCGATGCAGGATATCATCTAATGTTTTGATGGCCTCGATAATATGCGTTCCCTTGTTCAGCATGACACATTCGGCACGCACACCCATCGCGGCATCGGTAATTTCTGCACGGCTGGGCTTGCCGCTCTTGGATAATCCCTCCAGTACCTGAGTCGCCCATATGACCGGCAAATGTGCCGCCTCAGCCAGCCAAAGAATTTCTTCCTGTAACTCCGCCAATCTTTCATAGCCGCACTCCACTGCCAGATCACCGCGAGCAATCATGACACCTACGGTTGGTGAATGCATTAATGTAAACAGCAGTTCCGGCAAATTCTCAAATGCGGCACGTGTTTCGATTTTCAGCACGATGCCAAGCTTCCCGGCATCAAGGCGTTGCAGATGTTTTTGCAATAATTTGATGTCGGCTGGATTCCGGACAAATGAAAGACCAACCATATCGGCATGTTGCATGATAAATTCCAGATGCTCGATGTCCTGTGTTGTCAGGCCATTCAGTTCAAGCCGACTATCCGGCAGATTGATGCCTTTATTCGCCAGCAGCTTTTCCCCGCCTTCGCGGGCCTGCGTGATTTCGACCACTATTTTGCTTTTGCTGACATTACGGATTACGCCTTCGATTCTGCCATCGTCGATCAGAATGCGTTCACCCGGCAGGACAGAAAGGAACACTTCAGGCAGGGAACAGGCAATGCTGGCTGCGCGCAATAAACGTCCTTTTTCATCGAACTGGGCAGGCATGCCTGGTAATGCTTCGCGAGTGATGGTTAAATTATCTCCAATCTGCAGGCGAATTGATTCTGGTACTTGAGCTAATGCGCCTACATTACCGGTGCGGCTTGCACGGCGCGTGTGTCCGTTGGCCAATACTCTGATCAGCTTGAGTTCGGTGCCAGGCGTGACATAGGTGGTTTGTTTTGATTCTGCCCAAAAGCCTGTGCCAGCCTGCTTGACAACTTGCAGGATGCGCACTGAACCCCTTGCGTCAGTCAATTCAATAATATCGTGCGGCGATACTTTTGTTAGCCAGTCCCCATGCACAGGCAGGCAGGCATCGGCGGGGGCGGGACTGGGAGAGGCATCGTCTTCGGGATGCAGCCATATTCGCGCGGGGGCAACCACATTGCCGTAGCTATCTCGCTGTGGTTTCCATTTGAGTACAGCAGGTCCTCGATTGATTTCTCCTGTGCGCAATTTGGGGCCGCCCAGATCCATCAGAATACGGCAATGCCTGCCCGTTTCACGACGCGCCAGATTGATTTGTTCGATCATGCGCGCCCATATTTCAGGGGCGTCATGTGCACAATTGATGCGCGCACAATCCATACCATGGGTGAGCAGGTCTTTGATTAATGCATAATCGTCTGCCGCTTCACTGGGCATCGTGACCATAATGCGAACCCGGCGATGCATTGGTGGCTTGCCAAACAAATTATCAGTATTGGTTTCAAGCTGCGCTGCGCCCGTTGTTTCTGAGTTAGATAATATTTTGTCAGCTGAATTCTTGCCTAATGCGCAACACAAAAGTTCAGTGATGGCATTAAGATTGGTCAAGACATGCGATTCCATACGACCTAACGATGAAAGACCGACTGCTGATAGTCTTTCCTGTAGCGACCTCATGTCATGTCGCCTCAGGACAAGGTAGTGAACCAGATTAATAGCGCTGGCAAGATGGAGAGGATTTACTTGTTGCAGTGTTGTTGCCTCCAACTGTTCGAGCTCTTTCAACTCACGCTGCAACCCTTCCAGTTCATGCAGCAAACCGGCATATGGATGCAACTCTTCAGGAATATGCGAACCAGATTTGCTCATTGAAGGTTTTAAGCCATTTTATAAAAACATATCCTAAATTCTAAGAAAGTTAGATGAAATAAATATGACAGATCCCCGTCTTCTCAAAATTAAGAGAAACGCTATCGTAAACAAACTGACACATTAGCACGCTAAATTAGGGATAGCTCTTCCTTATGCAGCGGGGGGATGGAGGCAGTGTGGAATGAAGCCATGTCCATCGTTC
This sequence comes from uncultured Nitrosomonadales bacterium, assembly GCA_947085835.1. GTDB lineage: Bacteria > Pseudomonadota > Gammaproteobacteria > Burkholderiales > Gallionellaceae > Gallionella. The sequence continues at coordinate 101,811 of CAMTXT010000009.1, forward strand.
AGAACCAACCTCAGGATTCGGTATAAGCCTTGATCTCGATGTACTCGATCCTTGACACACAGTTCGTCACTGCCAATGCCGTTTGCGATCTGATCGCTGCCATAATATAGCGAGATGCCAGGACTGTTGAAGACTGACTGTCGTTCGGAAACATAGTCATTATTGCAGGTGATACAAATTGCAGGTGATACAAAAATATTTAAACCCAGTCGGCATCCAACTTAAAGGACATATTGTGATGACAAATAGCGAACATACATCCAAGCGGTTTGATATTGAGCTTGATGTGGTAAGAGACAGCGTCATGCAAATGGGTCGGCTGGTAGGGGAGCAGTTTCGGCTCGCCATAGAAAGCTTGAATAACGGTGACACTGCCTTGATACGGCAGGTGTTGGATTTGGGTCACCAGGTCAACAGCCTGGAAGTCGAGATAGACCGGAAGTGCAACCTGATTCTCGCACAGCGCCAACCCGAAGCGGTTGACCTGCGGACGATACTGACGGTATTAAAAATCACTACCGATCTTGAACGGATGGGCGACCAGGCGGAACTGATAGTACGGAGGGCAGAAATGCTCTTTCAGCTGGGGGAGCTCAACCACCCCCGTTTCTTAGATATAAGCCACTGCGCCAGCCTGGCATCAAGCATGACGGATAACGCAATGGAAGCATTTGCCCGGTCAGATGTGAGCATCGCCACCCAGGTAATTCGGCAAGATAAGCAGGTTAACGAAGAATACAGCTTCATCACGCGCAACCTGATATGCCACATGCTGGAAGACACGCGACGCCTTTCTGCAGTACTGGACTTTCTTTTTGTGGTTAAGGCAATTGAACGCATAGGCGACCATGCCAAAAACATATCGGAATACGTGATATTTATGGTTAAGGGGCAAGACGTGCGCCACATATCAATCGAAGAAATGGAAAAAATAGCCCTGTAGGAAATTACCAGCATGTCCGATATTGCCGAAAGATCCCTGCACACCCGCATCGCACGCTCGGTCGATGCCATCAGACGGTCGTTCGTCGACAATCTGTTTTATGTCACTGTCAGAACTTTTGACAACGCCACTACCCTCGACCATTACACTGCGCTGGCCTACACCATCCGCGACCGTCTGCTGGCGCGAATCGTCGCGACGGACGAACGCTACAAGCGCAGGGACGTGAAGACGGTGGCCTACCTGTCTGCCGAATACCTTCCCGGCCCCCATCTGGGAAACAACCTGCTTAACCTGGATCTTTGGGATCACGTCCGCCAGGCCATGGCCGAACTGGGTCTTGACTTGGATACCATCCTGGAGGCCGAGGAGGAGCCGGGACTCGGGAACGGTGGCCTCGGTCGTCTTGTGGCCTGTTACATGGACTCGCTGGCGACGCTGGAAATCCCCGCCATCGGTTATGGCATACGCTACGAATACGGAATTTTTGAGCAATCCATCAAGGACGGCTGGCAGGTGGAGGTGGCGGATGCGTGGCTACGCAACGGCAACCCATGGGAGCTGCCGACCCAACTGAGATATCCGGTGAAGTTTGGCGGCGACATCGAGCATTACCGTGACGACGAGGGTCGCCAGCGCAGTCGCTGGGTGCCGGAGTCCATCATCCATGGCGTCGCCTATGACACGCGCATTCTTGGCTACGGCGTGCTCAACGTGAACCTGCTGCGCCTGTGGAAATCGGAGGCCCGTGAGTCATTCGACTTGCAGACCTTTAACACCGGCGACTACTATGGTGCCGTGGACAACATGATTGTGGCCCAGAACATCAGCAAAGTGCTCTACCCCAACGACGAACCGGAGGCTGGCAAAGCCCTGCGCTTGCGGCAGCAGTATTTCTTTGTTTCCTGCTCCCTGCAGGACATGATACGCATGACACTGAGTGGCAAAGGCAGTCTGGATCATTTTCCAGACAGCTTTGTGGTTCAACTCAACGACACCCACCCTGCCATTGCGATTGCCGAATTCATGCGTTTGCTTATCGATGAGCACCAGATGGACTGGGATCGGGCTTGGGCTCTCACCCTGCGAAGTTTCGCCTATACCAACCACACCCTGCTGCCGGAAGCGCTGGAAACCTGGCCTCTGGAACTATTCCAGCGCAACCTGCCGCGCCATATCGACATCATCTACGAGATCAACAACCGCTTTCTGGATGACGTGCGCATCCGCTTCATCGACGACAACGCCCGCCTGGCTCGCATGTCGCTGATCGACGAAGGTGCTGGTGATGGGATTCGGCGCGTTCGCATGGCCAATCTGGCCTGCGTCGGCAGCATGGTAATCAACGGTGTAGCGGAAATGCATAGCGAACTGCTCAAACAAACGGTGCTGAAAGACTTTTACGACATGTGGCCGGAGAAGTTCCAGAACAAGACCAATGGCGTAACGCCTCGGCGCTTCATCGCGCTGGCCAATCCACCGCTGGCCGCCCTCATCGGGGAGGTCATTGGCGGCGACTGGCTGCGCCATCTGAAGAAACTCAACCAATTAGAACGATACGCTGACGACAGCGATTTCCGATCTCGTTGGCGCGGGATCAAGCGCCTGGCCAAGGAACGCCTGGCGAAACACATTCATCAATACTGCGGCATTACCTTGAATCCAGACACGCTTTTCGATATCCAGGTCAAGCGCATCCACGAATACAAGCGCCAGCATCTCAATGTGCTCCACATCGTCAGCCTCTACAATCGTCTGAAGCAAAACCCGTCGCTGGAGATAACGCCGCGCACCTTCATTTTCGGCGGCAAGGCGGCACCCGGGTATCACATGGCGAAGCTGATCATCAAACTCATCAACTCGGTGGCAGACGTCATTAACCGCGACCCGCAGGTCAACAAGGTACTGAAAGTAGTGTTCGTGCCCGACTTCAGCGTCAAGATAGGCCAGCTCATCTATCCTGCTGCGGACCTCTCGGAGCAGATATCCACTGCCGGCAAGGAGGCATCCGGTACCGGAAACATGAAGTTCACCATGAACGGTGCGCTGACCATCGGCACGCTGGACGGCGCCAACTTGGAGATCCGCGCAGCCGTGGGCGAAGACAACTTCTTCCTGTTCGGCAAGACCATGCAGCAGGTGAATGAGGTTTGGGCGGCGGGCTATCAGCCTCGGGATATCTATCATCACAACGAAAACCTGCGCAATGTCATTGACCTGATCAACTCGGGGCATTTTTCCCATGGCGACGGCGGCCTGTTTCGACCGCTGACCGACAATCTTCTGAATAATGACCCTTACCTGGTGTGCGCCGACTTCCAGGACTACATCGACTGCCAAGCCCGGGTGAGTCAGGCTTACCAAAATCAGGAACAGTGGTCGCGCATGTCACTGCTGAATGTGGCGCGATCCGGGCATTTCTCGTCAGACCGCTCCATTCGCGAATACAACGAGGAAATATGGCACGTGCCGCCACTGTCGGTGGAAATATCCAAGGCATGACCAGCGCAGATGCAAGCATCTGCGCTGTGTGAAGCTACAGAGATCAACATGTGGCAGATAGATCAAACGCTCACGATTACACATCGCACAGATGTTAATTGAGTGCGAGGCGGCGTTAAAGCGTAATAACGCCTTGAGTTTCAAGTTGAATCCGCCATGCACGTAATTCAGAATATCATCCAATGAGAGCCGTGAATATGCGAAATATTGCCATTATCGGAGCTGCCAGTGGATACGGTGCGCAAAATCATGGCTGCCAGGATGGCCCCGATGTGCTGCAATCATTTGGCTTCCTGGATCAACTCAATAAAGCTGGAATTAAATATCACTGGGATGAGATCCTGCATTTACCTGAAGATCATTATCGGACGCCGTTGTCATCAGTATCAATTTTTTGCGAAGGGCTGGCATTCAAGGTCGGCAAGAATATTTTAAGTGGTAATTTCCCACTTGTACTGGGCGGGGATCATTCCTGCGCGATAGGCACATGGTCAGGGGTCAAGAGCGCCATGCCCGAACATGGCAAGCTTGGACTGCTATGGATAGATGCCCACATGGATAGCCATACATATGCAACAACCCACAGCAGTGCAATTCATGGAATGCCATTGGCATGCCTGCTGGGGCATGGTGAAGAACGCCTGACCCACATTATCTCGCCACTGCCAAAATTATTTCCTGAAAATGTTTGCCTTATCGGCACACGTAGTTTTGAGGAAGGCGAGGCGAGACTGTTACAACAATTGGGGGTGCGTATTTTCTTTATGGAGGAAATTATGCTGCGGGGGATGGAGGTGGTGTGGAACGAAGCGCTGGCTATCGTGCAGTACCAAACCACAGGCTTCGGGATAAGTCTTGATCTTGATGTGCTTGATCCGTTGGAAGAGGCTGGAGTTGGCAGCCCGGAACCCGGTGGCGTTCTCAAAAACAGTCTGGTCGAAATGCTCAGCACATTAAAAGCCAATCCGAACTTCCTGGCGATGGAAATAGTTGAATACAACCCCTACCTTGACACAAATTTTGTTACTGCCGGTGCGGTTTGCGACCTTGTCATTGCCATAACATGACTACTCGATATAGCAATTGTTAGTCTGCCCTTAGAGCTAGGAGATTGAACTGAATATCGTGGATAAAAGAAGCGGCAATATCCAGGTGCAGATCGACTTCCTCGCTTGCAAGCCTCGCCTTTGCGCGACTGAGAGCATCAATGGCGGCTGAAATTTGTTGGCTGATAATATCTTCTATATTTATTTGCATACTTTCTCTTTTATACTTTTTACACCACAGGACTGGAAAATTTTAAAGGAAATATATGACGGTAATGTGAATGGTTAAATAACCCAGATTATCGATTTGCAGGATTTCAGGCAGGACGCTATAACAACTCAAATTTCCGGCGCAACCTCTGTCCTCGGCTAGCTTCACATAATTAATCGCGCTAAGCGGACAACGCACGCAACGGTGCATATTACACTTGCGCGTAATTTACAGAAAAGCTAGCCTTTACAAGCGGAACTATCTTAGGACGAATGTCAACAGTTAGTTACGTTTCGAAAATATGCGGAAAGTTGCCGAAATACCAAGGAGGAAATAATGACAAATATCAGTAAACCAGAGTACCTGGCCAAAGTTGAGCATTTGACCAAGGAAGAAACCGAACGCTTGTTATCCAGAATGGTTGGCAAGCTACCTCGCCGACTGGGAAAGGGCAAGTTAAGCCAAACAGATGCGTTGGCTATACAGATGGAGTTGGAGGATGAACAACTCCAGGAATGGCGGAAAATGATGCGGTTGCTGAAGGAGAAGGAAGGAGCGAAGAAAAAGGAAGAAGCGAAGACCACACCAAAGGCTAAGACCACAGAAAAGCCTAAAGCCACAGAAAAGGCTAAAGCCACAGAAAAGGCTAAGGCACTGGCGAAGCCTAAAGCAGCAACTAAAGCCGAGCCGGGCAAATAGCCGATAGTTCGCATTTTCCGATACGTTAGATAGTGGCAAAATTCCTGCCAGTTTCCTAACAGGGATTTGAAAGCCACCTGCAAGCTGATTTCTCTAAACGTTACAAGAGGGGCTTGCGGCTTTCCGGGATTTTATTTTGGGTTAGCCGAAACGACCCGTGTGTAGTAGCTTCAACAGTCGCGCTCCGCGTTAGCGGCTTCGCCGCAACAAGCCGCAGGCTTGCTGTTTTCGCTGTTACATTACAGGTCGTTTAGCCAAAACGACCTGTAATGTAATCTTCAGTTTCTTTGCGTTTTGGGTTGGTGAACACCGTGCTGGTGTCGCCGAATTCGATCAGATCACCCAGATACATATAGGCGGTGTAATCGGATACGCGCGCGGCCTGCTGCATGTTGTGGGTGACGATAACGATCGTGAAGTCTTCCTTTAGCTCGTCGATCAGCTTTTCGATATGAGCCGTGGAAATTGGATCCAGCGCCGAAGTCGGTTCATCCAGCAACAGCACTTCCGGTTTGACGGCGATCGCGCGTGCGATGCACAGGCGCTGCTGCTGACCGCCTGAGAGTCCCATGCCGCTTTGCTTCAACTTGTCTTTGACTTCACCCCAGAGGGCGGCTTTTTTTAACGCCCATTCAACGCGTTCGTCCATGTCGTTCTTGGAAAGGTTCTGGTAGAGCTTCACGCCAAACGCGATGTTGTCATAAATGGACATCGGGAACGGAGTGGGCTTCTGGAATACCATGCCGACTTTTGCGCGCAGCTTGTTAAGATCCTGATGCTTATCGAGAATATTGTCGCCATCGAGCATGATGGAGCCTGTGGCCGTCTGCTGCGGGTAGAGCTGGTACATGCGGTTAAAGGTGCGCAGCAGCGTGGATTTTCCGCAGCCGGACGGGCCGATGAAAGCCGTTACCTTCTTTTCGGCGATATCCAGATTGATGTCTTTGAGTGCGCGATATTTTCCGTAAAAGAAGTTGAGGTCTTTGACAGTGACTCTTGGTTTGGTTTCAGCGTTCATAAGCTAAGCCTTGTTAATGTGCAGAAGCACTTTGACGGAACAGTACACGCGCCAGGATATTGAGCGTCAGTACACTAAAGGTAATCAGCAGCGCGCCCGCCCAGGCCAGATTCTGCCAGTCGGTATAGGGGCTCATGGCAAACTGGAAGATGACGACCGGTAAATTGGCCATCGGCTGATTCATGTTGTCACTCCAGAACTGATTGTTGAGCGCGGTGAACAGCAGCGGTGCGGTTTCGCCACTGATGCGTGCGATGGCCAGCATGATGCCGGTGATGATACCGGCGCGGGCAGCACGCAGGGTCACAAAGCTGATGATCTTCCATTGCGGCGCACCGAGCGCTGCTGCGGCTTCGCGCAGGGTTGAGGGCACCAGTCGCAACATGTTTTCGGTGGTGCGTATCACAATCGGAATCACGATGATGGCCAAGGCAATGGTTCCTGCCCAGCCGGAGAAGTGCCTGACATGAACGACATACACTTCATAGACAAACAGGCCGATGACGATGGAAGGCGCCGACAGCAGGATGTCGTTGATGAAGCGCGTGACCGGCGCCAGCCAGCCGCGCTGGCCGAATTCAGCCAGATAGGTGCCGGCCAGAATGCCAATCGGCGTGCCGATCAGCGTGCCGATGACCGTCATCATCAGGCTGCCGAAGATCGCATTGAACAGGCCGCCTGTGCTGCCTGGCGGCGGGGTCATCTTCGTAAACACGGCCGAGGTGAGTGCGGGCAGACCATGATCGAGCAAAGTCCATAAAATCCAGCATAACCAGAACAGGCCGAAACCCATGGCAAATACCGCGACGGACAGTCCGGCTGCGTTGGCGAGTCGGCGTCTTGTGTAGAGATCAATCATGATTTATGCGACCTTTCCTTCGCGTTGTCCAAGCTTGTAGAGCATGTAACGTGCGAGTGATAACACCACAAAAGTGATAAAGAACAGGATCAGACCGAGTTCGATTAGCGAGGCGGTGTAGAGCTCGCCGAACGCTTCGGTGAATTCGTTGGCCAGCGCAGATGAAATGCTGTTGCCCGGATTGAGCAACGATTTGGTCAGTTCGTGGGAATTGCCGATGACGAAGGTGACCGCCATCGTCTCGCCCAGCGCGCGCCCCAGACCCAGCATGATGCCGCCCGCAACACCTACCTTGGTGTAGGGCAGTACGATGGAGAGCATGACTTCCCAGGTGGTCGAGCCCAGACCGTAAGCCGATTCCTTGAGCATGGTGGGGACGACATCGAATACGTCGCGCATCACGGAGGCGATGAACGGGATCACCATGATGGCGAGAATGATGCTGGCGGTCAGGATGCCGATCCCCATCGGCGGGCCGGAGAAGAACGGGCCGATGTAGGGCAGGGTGCCGATATGCTGGTTGAGCCACGGTTCGACATGGTCGGCAAACAGCGGTGCGAATACAAACAGACCCCACATGCCGTAGATGATGCTGGGAATGCCCGCCAGCAGCTCAATTGCGACCCCTAGTGGGCGGCGCAATACGCGCGGGGAGAGTTCCGTCAGAAACAGGGCGATGCCGAAGCTCACCGGGATGGCGATGATCAGCGCGATGACGGAGGTGATGAGTGTGCCGACAATGGGAATCAGCGCACCAAATTTATCGTTGACCGGATCCCACTCGGGACTGGTCAGAAAGCCGAAGCCAAAAGCGTGAATTGCGGGCATGCTGCCTATGACCAGCGAGGCTAAGATCGCGGCCAGCAATGCGAGTACGCCGAATGCTGCCAGGCGCGTCAGATTGCGAAATAGTGCGTCGAAGATGGATTGCCGTTTAAGGCGTGCTTCGTGTAAAAACATCGACATAGTGATTTGATTTTGGTTAGATAAACAGTCGGCTTAAAGTTAAAACACGAGGGGCAGTCGCCCCTCGTGATCGTGCTGTATCAGCCACGCTTCATTTACTTACTTCCAGATAGCACGGCCTTGTGCATCCTTGATCTGTGATTTCCATGTGCTGCGGATCAGATTTTTTACTTCCTCAGGCAGTGTCACGTAGTCCAGATCGCCAGCCAGCTTGTCGCCGTGAGCGTAAGCCCAGTCGAAGAACTTCAGGGAAGCCAGAGCGGATTCAGGCTTGTCTTGCAGCTTGTGCATCAGGATGAAGGTTGCGCCACTGATAGGCCATGTTGCCTTGCCTGGTTCGTCAGTCAGGATCTCGTAGAAACCAGGTGCTTTTTTCCAGTCAGCCCCCCCAGCAGCGGCCTTGAAGCTGTTTTCATCTGCGGTAACGTAGTTGCCGGCGCGGTTCTTCATTTGCACAGCGGCCATCTTGTTTTGCAAGGCATAAGCATATTCAACATAACCGATAGAGCCTTTGATGCGTTGAACGTAAGACGCGACGCCTTCGTTGCCCTTGCCGCCGGTGCCGGCTTTCCAGGAAACAGCCGTGCCTTCGCCTACAGTGGCTTTCCAGTCAGCGCTGACTTTGGACAGGTAGTTGGTGAAAATGAAGCTGGTGCCGGAGCCATCGGAACGATGCACGACAGTGATGATGTCGTCTGGCAGCTTGAGGTCTTTGTTCAATGCCACAATCGCAGCATCATTCCACTTGGTGATCTTGCCCAGGTAGATGTCAGCCAGCGTCTTGCCATCCAGATGCAACTTGCCGTTTTCGATGCCGAGCACGTTGATGACCGGAACCACGCCGCCAATCACGGTCGGAAATTGCATCATGCCGTTCTTGTCCAGTTCTTCTGGTTTGAGCGGCATGTCGGATGCACCGAAATCCACGGTTTTTGCGGTGATCTGCTTGATGCCGCCGCCGGAACCGATGGATTGATAATTCATGTTGGTGCCGGATTGCGCCTTGTAGGCTTCAGCCCATTTGGCATAAACCGGGTACGGGAAAGTGGCGCCTGCGCCGGTGATGTCGGTCGCGGAGCTTACGCTTGCGTAAGCGAATGCAGATGTCGCTGCGAGTGCGATGATGAGTTGCTTGAACTTGCGATTCATGGTGTCTCCTGATGGATGGGTTGATTTTTGCGGTTTCAGTCGTCAATGCCATTGTAGGCAACTGCGCTTCGACCCGACGCAGATATTATGTAACTTATATGACAGTATTATTACATTAACCGTGAATTGTAGTTTGTCAATTGGGTTTCCGGTGTGCGGTCAGGCTGTTTCTTGATTTTCGCTGTTCTGCATAACGCAAACCGACAAAAGTCAGCCAGCCGACGATAAACAGTCCGATGGTGAAAGCCGCGTAGGAGACAGGCCAGGGGATGCCCTGGGTCATCATCGAATATTCGGACATGCCGCCGATGCCGGCCAGTACATTGAGCGGCATGAATACCACGCTGATGATGGTCAGACGTTTGATGTCCTTGTTCTGGTTGATATTGATCGAGCTGTCTGTGGCGTCCATCAGGAAGTTGATCTTGTTGAACAGGAAGGCCGTGTGTCCGTCCAGAGATTCGATGTCGCGCAAAATCTCGCGCACGTCCTCATGTTGCGCTTCCGACAGAAATTTGGCGCGCATCAAAAATGACAGGGCGCGCCGGGTATCCAGCACATTGCGGCGTATGCGCCCGTTGAGGTCTTCTTCTTCGGCGATGGAGGCGAGTATGACGGTCGCTTCATCGTCGGTGATATGGGATCTGAGCACTTGTTTGCCGACTGCACCCAGATCGGCGTAAACATCCTCCAGCGCATTCGCCGAATATTCCACGTCAGCCGCATACAGATCGAGCAGCACATCTTTGGCTTCGGATACGTAGTTGGATTGCGCTCTTGCGCGTAAACGCTGCAAGCGGAAAACCGGTAGCTCTTCGCTGCGCACCGAGAACAACGTTCCTTTGTGCAAGATGAACGCAACCGCCACGTTGCGCGATGCGTCCTCACGGTCGAGCAGAAAGTCCGAGTGCAGATGTACCGCCCCCCCCTCATCCACATAGAAACGTGCGCTGGTCTCAAGATCGGTCAATTCCTTCGGATTGGGCAGGTCCACTTCAAACAGTTCGCGGGCCCAGGCGATTTGCTCATCGTCGGGCGCGACCAGATCAATCCAGATGGGATTGGCTTTGGCCAGGTCTTCACGGTTGCTTATCGGGATCTGGCGCAAGCGACCCTCAAACAGGTCGAACACCCGTATTGTCATGCTGTGGTTCTGGGGTTTGGCCTCTGCGACCAGTTCGGTGCGCACATCGTCCGAGATGACCAGCAGAATCTCCTCTTTTCGTTCTTCTGTAATTAACTGCCAGATGATTTCACGGTCATCGGCCGGCATGGCTTCCATAATGCGCGCGACAGCCTGAGCATCGAGTTGCTCCAGCCGGCCCTGCAATTCCACCAGATTTTGTTTGTGTGCGAGGGTTTCGATCAGTTTATGCTTGTGGAGCAGTCGGTTGACCTGCCACAGGTTTTTTTGTGTGGCGGCCTGCTCTTCTTTGTTGTCCATATTTAGCATGATTCAGCCCGTTCGTGAATTTGCCGAGATTCTAGCCTAAATGACGCGTAAATTTGTAAGGAATGAGGGGTAGATTTCATGCCGGATGGATGCGCTCTGGGTTCCATTCGGTGTCGAGTCGCGCGATAAGTAAAATTAAGGTTGAATATTTTTGATTCCGACTGTAAAATCCGCCCTCTTTTGAAAATCGGTTGGAGTAGAAGCATGGCGCGAGTATGTCAAGTGACGGGCAAAGGCCCGATGAGCGGTAACAATGTTTCACATGCGAATAACAGAACCAAGCGTCGCTTCTTGCCTAATCTGCAACGTCGTCGTTTTTGGGTCGAAGCGGAAAATCGCTGGGTCAGCCTGCGCTTGACCAATGCGGGTTTGCGTACCATCGACAAGAATGGTATCGAGTCTGTATTGTCAGACATGCGCGCACGCGGCGAAAAAATCTAAGGAGCTAGAAAATGCGCGAAAAAATCAAACTTGAATCCAGTGCCGGCACCGGCCATTTTTACACTACGGACAAGAACAAACGCACCACTCCGGGCAAGATCGAGATGAAGAAGTACGATCCCGTGGTTCGCAAGCATGTCATGTACAAAGAAACCAAGCTGAAGTAATTCAGACTGGCTTCAATAAGAAACCCGCTTCGGCGGGTTTTTTGTTGTCCTGAGGAAAATTTCCGTGCTAGCCGTGCTTCGTAAATATTTTCGCAATCTCATTGTAATACTCAGTTTGTATTCTGCTCGTACAGGTTTTACCGGGCCGCAATATTGTTAACTTTCGGAGTGGAGCGCGATATGAAATTTTTAACTGATAATTTTTTTACCGAGGCGCAAAAGGCTGAAATGCTCGGCAGCGCTTATCCTGATCACGTAAGGGAGCAGCTAAGGGGAAAACAGCTTGAGCAGACGCGTCAGCATCGCCTGAGTGAGATGGAACAGGAAAATCTTCAACGGAGAAATAAACAGCATGAATTCGACAAAAACCTGGGGCGCGTCGGGTTTGCTGTTTTGGCGTTGATTGTTTTGTTTGTCGTGTTAACGGGTGGTTTGGGTTCATTGCCGATGTCCGGCAATATTTAAAATGCTATCGCGTTTCTGGCAATAATATAACTGCAAGGCGCAATCGGCTCTGGATGGATTTAGTGAGTCGCTCAGTGCGATACCGCTTTTGCTGCGCAAAACCTTCACTGATGACCAGGGGCGGGAGATGAGCAAACACGCGCAACTGACTGAGCGAACCGGCGTGGCGGTGTGCTTCTGTGACCCGCACAGTCCATGGCAGCGGGGCTTGAACGAGAACACTAACGGCCTGCTCCGGCAGTAGGGTTCAGGCCTGTCGGTGTACACGCAAGAACAGTTGGATGCAATTGCCTGGAGTTTGAATACATGCCCGAGGAAATCGTTCGGATTTTGAACGCCGGTAGAGGTTTATAGCGAGCTCTTGATCAACATGGAACTTGCCAAAACTGCTACCAAACATTAACTGTTGCAGTTGCTGTTTGAATTCGCCCTATGATAAAAAGTTTGCGGAGCGCCAGACAATGGCGGCCAAACTGAAGGCGGACATCAACTTTGCTCCCCCCGCCATTCCCGGGGACGGGAGCTGAACGAGAACCGCAACGGTCTGTTACGGCAGCGCTTCCCCAAGTGTATGGAGCTGACCGACATTGCTGAGGCGCAAGTGCTGGCAGCGGTACAAAAACTTAACCACCGGCCTCGCAAAGTGCTTGGACTCCGATCCCCTCACGAGGTATTCTTCGGGGTGGCAATACGCTACACCAAGCAACCCTCGGTTGTCGCACTTCGAATTTGAATGCGCGATATAAAAAGAGCAGGGGCCGTATCAAGCCGTGCAGTTTCAATCCAAACACAAACAGACATGTCATATAACTTACCTATCACCAACGTCACACGCCATGAAGTCCTCGAGTGCCTTCCTCACACGACGATCATGGAGGCTGCCAGGCTGATGGCTGATGCACGCTGCAGCTCTATTCTGGTCACGTGCGACGATGTGATTGCCGGGATATGGACCGAACGGGATGCGCTGAACGTTGATTTCTCTGATCCGACCATCTTAAGTCAGCCCATATCCGGCGTGATGAGTTCACCTATCCTGACCTTGTCTCATAACTCCACGATCGGGGAGGCCGCACAGATGTTCATTGCGCAGGGGGTGCGCCACTTTCTGGTCATCAATGATGAAGGGGCGCCTCTGGGTATTATTTCCCAGAGCGATGTTGTCAAGAATTCGGGTGTTGAACTCTCCGTCCGACTGAGGGTATTGAAATCACTGGTAAAGCATTTGCCGCTTATCATTCCGTCCGATACCTTGTTGTCGGCGGCGATGCATAAAATGAGCCAATCCAGGCAGGATGCCGTAGTGGTGGATTTTGGTGGTGAACTTGGGGTTTTGACCGAACGTGATGTGGTTCGCATGATAGGCGGCGGGCAGGTCAATGGCAGCGTCGCCGAAATCGCCAGCAGGCCACTCATCTGCCGGGAAGATTCCACCAGCCTGCACCATGTCCTCAATTTGTTCGCCGAGAAGGGCTTGCGTCATTTGGGTGTAACGGACGACCAGGGCCAGTTCGTCGGCCTCGTCAGTTATACCGACATTTTGGCCAGTATTGAGCATGATTATGTAGACGAGCTGCGCCAGACATTAAAGGATTACGAATACAAACTGCAACAGGCAGATCACCATCTTTTCGTTGCCAAAAAGGTATTCGAAACGGCCGCCGAAGCCATTGCGATCACGGATGCCGACACTGTCATTCAGTCAGTGAATCCGGCGTTTACGAAAATTACCGGATTTACAGCCGAAGAAGTCATCGGCAAAAAATCGAGTGTATTGAAATCGGGACGGCATGGCCCGGAGTTTTACCAGAAAATGTGGGATACCCTGAAAGTTTCGGGGCATTGGCAGGGTGAAATATGGGACAAGCGAAAAAATGGCGAAACCTATCCCAAGTGGCTATCCATCAGCGCGGTCAGTGATGCGGCAGGAACTATTATCAACTATACCGCCACTTTTACCGATGTCACCGAACAGAAGCGCGCCATGGAAGCGATGCTGGAAAGCGAGCAACGCTACCACCGGCTGTTCCACAGCAATGATGACGCCATCTTTGTTTATCCCCTGTTGCCGGAAAGTGACGGTCGATTCGTCGAGGTCAATGATGAGGCTTGTCGTCGATTGGGCTACAGTCGGGAAGCGTTGTTGCAGTTATCCCCGCGAGATATCGATGCTACCCGCGAGATGGGCGACTTCCCTGAAAAGATGGAGAGGTTGCTTGCCGAGAAACAAGCGCTTTTCATCACTGAGCACACCACCAGGATAGGCGAACAAATACCGGTCGAGGTTAATCTGCGTGTTTTTGAAATGAACGGGCAGCCTTACGGGCTTGCCTCTGTCAGGGATATCTCCGAACGCAGGCTGGCTGAGGCGCACATTCGTCATCTTGCCCACTACGATGTGTTGACGAATCTGCCGAACAGAAGATTGTTGATGGAGCGGATCAATGTCACCTTGTCCCAGGCGAAGCGCTATAACAGACAATTTGCCGTGCTGTTTTTGGATCTGGACGGATTCAAGGCGATCAACGATACGCAGGGGCATGCTGCGGGCGATGAATTGTTGGTCAATATTTCATCTCGCTTGCTCAAATGCATGCGAGAAGGCGATACGGTATCCCGACTGGGGGGCGATGAGTTCATCGTGCTGTTGGGTGAAATAAAACGCATCGAAGATGCATCGGTCATTGCAGAAAAGATCATCCATACCGTAAAACAGCCCATCATGATCGGCGGCCAGAATAATTGTGTCACCACCAGCATCGGCATTGCAGTCTATCCGTTTGATGGCGGTGAGGCTGAAATTCTGATGAAAAAGGCGGACATCGCCCTGTACGCAGCCAAAGAAGCGGGTCGGGATGGCATGTGTTTTTTTACCGGTGAATGAGGTATTGAGCGATGCGATTGGCTGGGCGCTCTCCCCCCGGTGTCACAAGGTGAATTTCATCGGTTTTATAAAAAACAAGAGTCTGCTTGTTACGTTGACTTTTGAAAATAACAACGGGATGCGGATGCAGGCAGGGGAGGCTATTTCAACGGTAGGTATGCCTACGTTTTTAGCGCGCAGGTAATTCGCGCTCGTGTTCATCCAGTCACCTATATACACTTTTCCTGGTCGCGCGAAGTTGACTGTCATCTGGTGCGCAGATCGCTGTGTGGAGGTCGCACTGGCTGCAGGGCAGCAGCTCTGTGGCCGTTGCCATACCTTCCATGCTCGATTGCTCGTCTCATTAGGTTCGCTTGGTTGCCATCCAGGAATCGAATTTTCGGTGGACTTTGAAGGAAATGCGACCAACCTGAAACGCTCAGTAATCGTTCGCAACATCCATCCAGAAGACGGCTCAGGGTTTCGTATCGGCGTCGGCTTTGTAGCTGTCGCTCAAAACGATGCCCTGATCCTGCACTACGCTATCAGCAACATCGCACTGGGCGCCAACATCTGAACCCGTGCAAGACCGACTCTTTTATTTACGGTGTGCATGTTTTTTCCCGTCTCTAACCTTGAACCCACGCCATGGCTTCATCGTAATCGGTGAACACGCAGATTTCGGCATCGACGAAAATACGTGACAGCCAGGCTTGCCAGGTGATCCACTGGTTGTCGGTGACGACGGCGATCTTACTGAAATCATGCTGGTGTTCGCGGCTGAAAAATTTGATTTCTTCCCACGCGACATCCACCGTGTAGTCGAGCATGGCGCGCAGATCGAACAAAAGATTCAGCGAGTCGGACGATTTGAGTTTGTCTAATGATTGCTCTTCGAACGCCTTGAAATCGGCGATCGTGAATTCGCCCAGCACGGCGGCGTTGACGAGGTTGTCGGATTGTTCGATGGTAATCATAGTGAGGCCTTTTTATTTGGATGATGGATGCTTTGGTGACAGGCTCAAGCTTAGCACACCGCTGGCGATGATGAGCGCCACGCCTGACCAACTTGATAGCGGCAGGGTTTCATTCCACAGCAATATGCCGAACAGACTCGCGAACACAATGGTGCTGTAAGCCAGGCTGCCGACCACCAGTGTGCGGCCGACCCGGTAGGCGCGGGTCATGGCGAGTTGCGCCAGGGTGGCGGTGAGGGCCAATCCTGACAGAATCAAAAAACCATGCACCGTGATGGCATGAACCATATCGAACAGCATCCAGGCGCCGCTGACTATCGTTGCGGTCAGGCTGAAATAGAACACCGTGCGCGTGTCCGGTTCGCCAAGCGATCCTAGTTGTTTGACGTTGAGATAGGCGACGCCGGCTAGGAATCCGGAAATCAGCCCGAGCAGGCCGGTTGTCAGCTGGTCGCGTGCCAGTATCGGGTGCAGCAGCAGCACGACGCCGCAAAATCCCAGCGTGATTGCAATAGTCAGCGGCAGATGAAATTTATCCTTGAAAACCAGCATGGTGAGCAGGGTCAGGAACATCGGGGCGGTGTAGTTGAGCGTGATGGCGGTGGCCAGCGGCAGCACGGTGATGCAGTAGAAGAACAGCGCCAGTGCCACCGTGCCCGAGATGCCGCGCAACATATGGCGGCGCCAGTGCGGTGTGGCAAGGCTCACGCGCTGTGTTCGCATGATCAGATACACAATCAGCAGGCCTAAAGCTGAGCGGTAGAACACCAGTTCGATGTACGAAAACCGGGCTGAGCCGAGTTTGACGAATACGCCCATGCAGGCGAACAAAAAGCCGGCCACCAGCATCCACAAAGAGCCCATACGCTTTGCTGTCATTCCGGCGCAGGCCGGAATCCAGTTGATGGAATAATCCCAGCGTAGCGGGACAGAGCCGAAGTTTTGTCCGCTTCGCGGGATGTTCGTTTTTGCTGGATTCCGGCCTGCGCCGGAATGACGGTGTCAAAGGTGCGGGGCAAGGTTGCGGCGCAGATACTCGTGGAAGTGCAGCATGCCGTCCTCGGTGGGCGACTGATATGGGCCGTGCTCTTCGATGCCGCGCTGATAGAGCGACTTGCGTCCCTGGTTCATCCGCACGCAGATGATATCGTCTTCGACGGCCGTTTCGTTGTAGGCTTTTTGCTCAGCCTCGACGTATTTGCGCTCGAACATCACGATGTCTTCCAGATAATAGAATTCGACGATATTGGTGCAGGCTTCCGCACCGCGCGGCACCAGCGTGCTGATGACCAGCGTGCCCGGATACCACTCGACCATGATGTTCGGGTAGTAAGTCAGCCAGATCGCACCGTATTTGGGCAGCTTGCCGCCGTGATAGCGCAGCACCTGTTCCTGCCAGTCGCCATAGGCCGCGCTGCCGACCTTCTTCAGCGCGTTCTTGATGCCGACTGTCTGTACGCTGTATTGTTCGCCGAATTCCCATTTAAGATCGTCGCAGTCGACGAAATTTCCCAGTCCAGGATGGAACGGCACGACGTGGTAATCCTCCAGATACACCTCGATGAAGGTCTTCCAGTTGAATGCGTATTCGTCCACCTGCACGCGATCGAGCATATAGCCTGAAAAATCCAGATCCTCCATCACGCCCACGCGGGCCAGATCCTTCGCGATGTCGCGTTCGCCCGAGAACAGCATGCCGTTCCAGTTTTGCAGCGGCGATTTGTTCAGATGCAAGCAGGGGTTTTCCGGGAAATGCGGCGCGCCCAGCAATTCGCCATCAGTCTTGTAAGTCCAGCGATGCAGCGGGCAAATTATGTGTTGCGCGTTGCCCCGGCCTTGCAGCATGGTGGCCTGGCGGTGGCGGCAGATGTTGGACAGCAGCTCCACGCCGTTCGGGTTGCGCACCAGCATTTGCGCCTCATCGCGCAGCACCTGATAGTCGCCCAGGCTGGGGACCATCAACTCATGGCCGACATAATTGGGGCCATGTTCGAAAAGCACGCGCTGTTCCACCTCCAATATCCTGGGGTCGAAATACCAGCCGAGCGGCGGTTGAACCTGGGAGGGGTTGAGTTGATTTATGGTAGCAATATTGGACAAACCCACATCATCCTTGAATGTAGTAAGCAGTTACGGGAAAGAATGCGATTTTCGCTTAAATCAGGGGGGAGGGCAACAAAAATTGGCTCAGACAGGGTGCGTTGGGTAAAATGCTACTCTTTCCCACGCAGAAGACTGAAATGGCCGGAAAATCTCAAAAACCACTGGGCTACGAATCGGCAATGGCCGAGCTCGAAGAAATCGTCGCGGACATGGAGGCGGGCCGCCTGTCGCTGGAAGATTCGCTGGCAGCCTATAAACGCGGTGCCGAATTGCTGACATTCTGTCGCAGTCGCCTGGAAGACGCACAACAGCAGGTGCGCGTGCTGGAAGAGGGCGTGTTGAAAGAGTTGCCCGTGAGCGAGGTTCCATGATGAATACCGATTTCACAAGCTGGGCTACCACCCACCAATCCGCATTCGAAGAGGTGTTGCGCGGTTTGTTGCCGCAAGCTGAGATTGCACCGCAGCGACTGCACCAAGCGATGCGTTACGCCGTGCTCGATGGGGGCAAGCGTGTGCGCCCTTTGCTGGCGTTCGCGGCGGGAGAGCTGGCAGGGGCGGATGTGGCGCGCGTCAACATCGTGGCTGCGGCAGTCGAACTGATCCATGCCTATTCATTGGTGCATGACGATATGCCGTGCATGGATGACGATGTGTTGCGCCGTGGCAAGCCGACTTGTCACGTGCAATACGATGAGCCGACTGCGCTGCTGGTGGGAGACAGCCTGCAAACGCTGGCTTTTCAATTGCTGGCTGAGCATCGCTTAAGCGACGGCCCGCAGCAGCAGATGGCGATGATCAGGTTGCTGGCGGTGGCTTCCGGTTCGCGCGGCATGGCTGGCGGACAGGCGATCGATCTTGACAGCATCGGCAAGTCGTTAAGCCTTCCTGAGCTGGAGAACATGCATATTCACAAGACCGGCGCGCTGATACGTGCAGCCGTGTTGCTGGGCGCTCAGTGCGGAACCGTTTCAGCGCAGCAACTGGCCCGCCTCGATCATTTCGGTAAATGTGTCGGATTGGCATTTCAGGTGGTGGACGATGTGCTCGATGCCTGTGCCGATACCGCGACGCTGGGCAAGACCGCAGGCAAGGATGCCGATAACGACAAGCCGACTTATGTCACGCTGCTGGGTGCTCCGGCCGCACGCGACATGGCACGGAATCTGCACGCGGAAGCGCTGAATAGCCTGGCCGAATTTGGCGATGAAGCGCAGCGCCTGCGCGAACTCGCCGATTTCATTGTGTTGCGGTCGTTTTGATGTACTCATTGCTCGATACCGTCAACTCACCGGAAGAATTGCGCAAACTGTCGCGCGAGCAATTGCCGCAGCTGGCACGGGAGTTGCGCGAGTTTCTGGTCGAATCGGTCAGCAAGACAGGCGGACATTTGTCTTCCAATCTCGGCACCGTCGAACTGACCATCGCACTGCATACGGTGTTCAACACGCCGGATGACAAGCTGGTGTGGGATGTCGGCCACCAGACCTACGTACATAAAATTCTCACCGGACGCCGCAATGCGATGAGCACCTTGCGCATGAAGGGCGGCATAGCCGGATTTCCCAAGCGCGACGAGAGTCCTTACGACACTTTCGGCACCGGGCATTCCAGCACATCGATCTCGGCGGCACTGGGCATGGCCGTGGCGGCGCAATTGTCAGGCTCGGAGCGGCGTTGCGTAGCGATTATCGGCGACGGTGCGATGACCGGCGGCATGGCTTTCGAGGCGCTCAACAATGCGGGTGCGATGAATGCCAATCTGCTGGTGATCCTCAACGATAACGATATGTCCATTTCGCGCCCGGTCGGCGCGTTGAACAATTATCTGGCTAAGTTGATGTCGGGGCGTTTCTACGCGGCGATGCGGCGCGGCAGCGAAAAGGTGCTCAAGGGCATGCCGCCGGTGCTGGAATTCGCCAAGCGCGCCGAAGAACACGTCAAAGGCATGGTGATCCCCGGCACGATGTTCGAGGAATTCGGCTTCAACTACATCGGACCGATCGACGGTCATGATCTGGATACCTTGCAAGATACGCTGAGCAACATACGCAAACTCGAAGGCCCGCAGTTCCTGCATGTCGTCACGCAAAAGGGCCGTGGTTACGCGCTGGCCGAAGAGGATTGCCTGCTGTATCACGGCGTCGGTAAATTCGATCGCAAGCAGGGCATCGTTGCAAAGCCTGTTCTGAGCAGTGCCTGCGGGCAGGCCGGTAAACCGACTTATACCGAGGTATTCGGGCAATGGTTGTGCGATATTGCGGCTGTTGATGAGCGGGTGATCGGTATCACGCCTGCGATGTGCGAAGGCTCGGGCATGCCTGCGTTCGCCGAAAAATTCCCTGCACGTTATTTCGATGTGGGCATCGCCGAGCAGCACGCGCTGACTTTTGCCGCTGGTCTTGCCTGCGATGGTTACAAGCCGGTAGTGGCGATTTACTCGACCTTTTTGCAACGCGCCTATGATCAGCTGATACACGACATCGCGATCCAGAAACTGCCGGTGGTGCTGGCGATCGATCGCGGCGGTCTGGTCGGTGCGGATGGCGCGACCCATGCCGGGAGTTTCGATCTGTCCTTCTTGCGCTGCATCCCGAACATGACGGTGATGGCGCCGTCCGACGAAAAAGAATGCCGGGCTATGCTGTACACCGCGATAACGCTGGATACGCCGACTGCCGTGCGCTACCCGCGCGGCGTGGGGCCGGGTGTGGCTGTTGCCTTCGAGATGCAGGCCTTGCCCGTCGGTCGGGGCGAGGTGCGCCGTGAGGGAAAACGGGTCGCGATTCTGGCCTTCGGTTCGATGTTATCTCCCGCCTTGATCGCGGGCGAGCAACTGGATGCGACGGTGGTGAACATGCGCTTCGTCAAACCGCTGGATGCGGAACTGGTGCAGCGGTTGGCAGAGGAGCATGAACTGCTGGTCACCGTGGAAGAGAACACCGTGCAGGGTGGGGCGGGCAGTGCCGTTGCGGAATGTCTGGTGCAACACGGCATTGAGATCCCGCTGCTGCATCTGGGGTTGCCGGACAGCTTCATCGAACAGGGCGAACCCGCGCAAATGCTGATCGACTGCGGTCTGGATGCCGCAGGCCTTGTCGCCGCGATAAGCAGTAAATTGACCAAGTAATTTTGTCGGGATTGGTTATAATCCTGCCTGACTGTAATCTGATAGAAAGTTGCTATGAATACTCCGAAGCTTATTCCTGACGTGCAAAGTTCGGCTGATTTGCGCCAGATCGCGATCAATCGCGTCGGCATCAAAGGCATCCGTCATCCGGTCAAGGTTCAGGACAAGAGCGTTGGCGTGCAACACACCATCGCCACCTTCAACATGTACGTGCATCTGCCGCATAATTTCAAGGGCACGCACATGTCGCGCTTTGTCGAGATACTCAACCGGCATGAACGCGAGATTTCCGTGGAGTCGTATGAGACTATCCTGCGCGAGATGGTGGTGTTGCTTGAAGCGGAATCCGGCTACATCGAGATGAGTTTCCCGTATTTCGTCAACAAGACCGCGCCCGTATCCGGCGTGCAAAGTCTGCTCGATTACGACGTGACGCTGATCGGTGAAATGAAGGACGGCCATGCCAGCATCACGATGAAAGTGCTGGTGCCTGTGACCAGCCTGTGCCCTTGCTCGAAGAAAATTTCCGATCGCGGTGCGCACAACCAGCGCTCCCATGTGACCATCACGCTGCGCACCAACAGCTTTGTCTGGATCGAAGACGTGGTGCGTATCGCCGAGGAACAGGCGTCTTGCGAGCTGTATGGCTTGCTCAAACGCCCCGATGAGAAATACGTCACCGAGCGCGCTTACGATAATCCAAAATTCGTCGAGGATATGGTGCGCGACGTGGCCGCCGTGCTGAATGCAGATACGCGGGTCGACGCCTATATGGTTGAGTCTGAGAATTTCGAGTCCATCCACAATCACTCGGCCTACGCATTGATCGAAAGAGATAAAACGAAGAACAATTGACAGTCGTTAATTGATAATTGTCCATTGCCCTATGCTCCCCATCGCCATTTTTCGTCACGCCGCCTTGGAGGGGCCCGGTTTTCTGGCCGGGTTGCTCGATGATCGGCAAATCCCCTGGCAGCTGATCGCCATTGACGCGGGCGCTGCCGTGCCACCGAGTGCAGATGCCTATTCCGGGCTGGTGTTCATGGGCGGGCCGATGAGTGTGAACGACGATTTGCCGTGGATAGCGCAGGAACTGAACCTGATAAGGGACGCCGTTGCGCGCGACATTCCTGTGATGGGGCTGTGTCTTGGCGGGCAGCTCATGTCAAAAGCATTGGGCGGCGTGGTGTCGCAAAATCCGGTTGTGGAAATCGGTTGGGGCGAAGTCGAGGTGGATGATAACGAAACTGCTCGGCGCTGGTTTGGCGATACGCAAGCCTTTGCCGCTTTCCATTGGCACGGCGAAACCTTCACGCTGCCGGATGGCGCGACCCGCCTGTTATCCGGCATGCATTGTGTCAATCAGGGCTATGCTATCGGCCGTCATTTGGCCTTGCAATGCCATATCGAAATGACTGGCGGGATGATTGCTGTCTGGTGCGAAGCGGGCGCGGCTGAAATTGCTGCCGGCCGCAACAGTCCTGCGGTGCAGTCGGCAGCCGAGATGCAAAAACAGCACAACCTCCCGCGTTTGCACCAGGTCGCAGCGCGGCTCTGCACGCAATGGCTTGCTGGGGTGTCTGTTCAACCCTTCCCGAATCCTGAATCCTGAATATGCATACACTTTCCTTGTTGCGCAGCGGCCAGCTTGCGGGCAGTCAGCGGCTGGATTTGTCGTGCGGCTTAACGCACTTCCCCGCCGAGATTTACGATCTTGCAGATACACTGGAAATCCTCAATCTTTCCGGCAATGCCTTATCAAACCTGCCGGATGATCTGCCTCGCTTGCACAAGTTGCGGGTGATCTTCTGTTCCGACAATCAGTTCACCCATGTGCCCGAGGTGCTGGGGCAATGTCCGAAACTGGAGATGACAGGTTTCAAGGCTAACCAGATTCGCCACCTGTCAGCTGCCTCGCTGCCTCGCGCTCTGCGCTGGCTGATCCTTACCGACAACCAGTTAAGGAAACGCTGATTTATTCCGATGATTCAGCTTAAATGCCTGAAATTTGATAAAATGCTATCTACTTGATAATAGAGAATAAAGCGATGCAAGCGAGTTTTTCTGAGCTGGAATATGCTGCAAAGAAGCGTCAAACAC
>CAMTXT010000010.1:0-88436 GCA_947085835.1 uncultured Nitrosomonadales bacterium
GCATCGAACGGTATCCCGTACATGACTGCGTATTCAGCGATGTCTGCTGTTTGTTCTATTTTTTCCATGATTACCTCCGATTTACGTAAAAGCTGTAAAGCCATCTTCCGTTCTTCATTACCACTGCCAGACCAGGTTCTTTCACCAGTTCCCGCATTCTTGCCAAGCTTAAAAAAATCTCATCCATCATTGCCTCCGGTTGGTCGTTAAATGCATCACTCCTAGATTGAGAGCCCGCTCTTGATTTCCTCGCGTTGCAGACTTTCGCTCGTTCTATCTGCTTCGCTCCTGAGTTGTTTCGCCCTGCGACATCAGCCCACAGCCGATTAGGAAACAATGCAAGGGGTTGGTGCGGCCAGCGCACAGGACGGCCTCATCGTCCGAGCACTGCCTCGGCCCCTTGCAAGCACGAAGTGCGTTTGTTTACCGGCTGTGGGAAGATTCGCGTTAGGGCGAAATTCAGGAGTGAAGTAGATTTGCGGAGTGCTGCACCGTGAGACAAAACAAAAAACTCGCGCCGCCAGGCGCGACAAAGCCGCCTTTGACTTTGCGTCAGGGATTGAAACCCGAAGGGCCGAGACATAGGCTCGGTCGCTTGCGATGAAAGCCCGGCCGGCACAGCCGGGACGCCCAATTCCTCCCCATAAATATTCACCATCATGGGACAGTAGGAATGACACCAGCGCTTGGCATCCAGTTTGGTGTCAGAGGTTGCTCGGCCCGAAATCCGCTGTTGTACGAAGTTTCCAACGGATTTGTGCGATCAGAGTACAGAGCAAAGGAAACGCCCATTGAGTCTGAAAAAACGTCGAGTTCAACATTCAATACCGGCACAAGAAAGCTGTATTTTGTTACCCCAACTTTGTCGGCAAAAAATGTCTCCGTGGGTTTGCAGCCCAACATCGCGATCACTGTTTCAATTGAGGTGTGTGGTCTGATTCGTAAAACCGCTCCAGGATTAATGGTCGCAGGCGTGCAACCGCTCGCGGCAGGGCTGCCGATAGACATTTGACCATCTCTGAATGCACCGAAAGCAATTATCGCCGCTACGGCGACCGCATCTTGCGTGTTGGTGTTGCTGTTGCTGTTGCCACCGTTCATGCCAGCCGATAGCGGGATTTCCTGGTAGCGTGCTGATACCGAACCGGCACCGGCAAAATTGACAACGATCTGCTGCTTTGTGTAACTCACAACGCTCCATGTTAATGTTGATGAGGCACTGTTTAGCGTCGGCATTTGGTCTGGTGTACAACCCAAAAGTCCAGACACGCTTAATACTGACGAACCGCTTGGAATGGCGCTGGCCATAACGTTGTTTATTGTGGTCGTTGAGCACGCTGCAGATGCAGATGCCGATGCGATGACCATTGCAACCAAAGTTATTTTTGCCGCTACGCTTAAACTAAGCAGTGCCATGTTTTATCCTCCGATGTGGTCTGCGTTGGTGAAGCCATTACTACTCTCTGCGTCGCTGCCAGATTTGGATTTGGAACTTGAAGAGTCAGGCTTACCCATGGTCGGTTTTGCCGCTGCTGCACCAGCTCCTGCAGCCCCGCCTTTCAGTCCGCCGATTCCCTCCTGGGCTTGCTGCGTACCAATGCCTTGCGCGCCGGCTTGACTGCCCACGAATTTCATCACGTTGTCCGGCACGGCGGAGATCAGAGCGAAGCATGCATGCATCGAGAGAACCATCATGGCGACATACAGGCAGCAATAAGAGATTAATGAGATGAAACCGACGAACGATCCAGCCGTCGCGCCCGACACCATGCCGATAAACATCATATTTACAAGCTGGCCAGCCGGGTACGTCATGAGCGCCGCCAAGACAAAACCGATCACCAGCAGTACTGGTTGCATGACCATGGCTAAGATGAGCATCATGCCTGGGCCGGATCTACCTACCACGTCATCGCCACTAGGGTGTATCGCCATCGCCGCCATGAGTGGTGCTGCCATGACTGCTTCGGCAACGCTGGCCAGCCAGCGGATCACAGAAGTCAGCCAAAAAATAGTAGGTACTGCGGGCAAATAATAGGCAAGAACAGCACCGATCGCCCACAGGCTTGAGCTGATCCACTCCACTGTGCCTGATATCGTTTTGAGTGCCTCGCCAACGTTAAAGAAGTTTCCGATCGTCCAGCTCGATATTCGCGATTCTGATGTGCCGGCGAGTATGAACATGGCGGCTTTAATCACGACACCGGCGTCGATAATGTCGTTGCCGATGGCTCGCAATTGCATCAGGGGCGAAGTGTTTGCGCCGGCGATCCGCTGTGTGATTGCATCCATCGAATGCATCGCAGGAACTGATAGCAAGCGCCACACATCGTCCGATGATCGGATCGATTTGGCATCCTGAACGGATTCCTCATACGCATCACGTGGTGCGGCACTTCTATTTTTTTCGTATTCATCGGTGAACTGCATCGCATCGCGGTATGTGATTAGCGCATCTTGCACTTCCAACGAATCGATATTGATCGGCTTCGACACTGGCACCATGTTGGTAGCCGCCTGGATGCTGTCGTTCAGCCTGATCATCTGGTTGAACCATGACCCGGCCAAAATCCAGCCGCCTGTTTGAGCCTTCTCAATAAAAGCCCGCTTCGCCACATCCGGAGAGGCATCGACGGCGGCCTTTGCCGCTACGGCGATTGCGTCTTCATAGTGTTTGGCAGCAATATCCAAAGCACCCGGTGCCGGATGTTGCCATGCCACAATCATTTGTGCGGTGGGTTGCAGCTCTGCGATCATCTGCGCGACCGCGATGGCCTGTGCTTGCAGAATCGGTATGGCCGCTGCACGTGTCGCGTCCGCAGTTAGTGCGCTCTGCGAGGACTGCTGCCAGCTGAGCGAGCCGCACACGGTCGGGTTAATGAACTCTGGTGAACCCCAACCCCATGTGGTGACCAGGTCACCGTTTGGCAGTTGCTGAGGCGATGGCATCGACAGTGTGATCCGGGTGGCTCGCCCAGAATCTGTGTACTGTTTGTTCATCGCGGCGGCGCACACCTCGGATCGGAAGATATTCGCCGCCAGCGGTCGTGCGTTTGGTACGCTAACGCGGCCCAGGGTGCCGTTGGTAGCGAACTGGCTCATGGCAGCTGTCCAGGCGGCATCGGCCACGCCGACGCCTTGTATAGCAAGCCACAAAACACCAATCTGGATCAGGGAAAAACCGGAGACCATCGGGAGCAGCATCCCCGTGCCGCCGACTGTGCGGATTGGCACCCAGATTTCGCTCATTTTCTTGCCCAGAAGCACGCCGTCGTGCGCGCTGTCCATTGTTCCTTTAACCGTGATGTACACCACGAAAATCATGGCTAGAAACAGCACGGCGCTATTGAATACCCCCATCATTGCACCGATCACAGTGCCATTACCGCCAGCGCCGATCCCATCGGGGGCCGTCCCGAAAATCTGGTGTAAGAAGTCCACGCTAATATCACCTGGCGGCGGTGTAAAGGCGTGAAGGTTGTTGGCAGTCACCGTGTCAGCGGCCCACGCTGGCAGTGCCAGCATGACCATCAAAATAAGTATCCAGCGCATGATTACCACCTTCCAGGGTTGCGAAACCAGGGGCCAAAGCTATACAGTTCCTGGTCGCGGATCTGGCAAAAACGGAATCGCCAGGTGATTGATTTTGCGCCGGTCATGAACATAAGACCGAAGCAAAGGATGACGTGCTGCAAAGGTGAGTCTGAGCGCGGCAACCAGGCAAGCCACACCGTGGCTAGAAGTAAGGCAGCCAGCCAGGACATGGATCTATTTTGAAAAATGTGTGCCTGCTTTATCAAGTGCGCTTCATCGAGGTCAAGTCGCTCGACTGCATCATCAAAGTCCTCATGACGGTAATTTGCCGGCGAATCGCTGAGCTTTCGGCGCACGTGTGCCCCCAGAGCGCCCAGAGTGCCAACAATCCGCTGGCCTTCACGGTAAAGACTGGTGAGGCCCAGGGAATAGGCCCAGGCCTTGCCCACGCCACCGACGGCACGCCGCACAATTCCACTTTTTTTCTGTTCTAGTTGTTCCATTTTAAGACTCCGCATCAAGTAGGTTTTGCATGAACAGACGCGCTGCTGCGCGCCCGGTGGTGGTGGCGCATGCTTGGATATAAGCCTGCACCAGCGATTCCAATACTGGCTGAATCAAGGCTGCATTTGCCATGGTGAAGGCATCGAAGATTCTGGGGCGATCCATGACCCCAGGATTTGCCTCAAGCGTAATTTCGGCCGCCAAATCCTCCAAAATTGCTTGATCGATCACATTACTTTTGTTTGATAAAATGGCAGTAGCCATGGTCATACCTCCGTTGCAGGTTGAGTGTGGTTAGGTCGGTACCGGGTGTCAGCCCGGCACTGGCCGATCGAAAAAACGCCCCACGTCAGGACGTAAATTAAGGACGTGGGGCATTAGATTTTTTTGAGGCACGCTCCTTTGCTTCATCTTCGTCGTGACCATCCGCCAAGGCCTGGAAATAGCGCTGTTGCTGTTCGAGCAACTCTTGATGCTTGGCGGTTAACCCCGGCTGTCCAAGCTGATCCTGGATTGCATCGGCCTGCTGCTGCGCGGCGATTTCGCTCTGGATCTGTTCCTGACGCTGTGCCTGCTTGGTCAAGTGAACGGCGTCGGATTCGGCCTGCAGGCGCGCCTTCTCATTAGCGACATCCGCCTCGAATACGGGAGCAATGACAAGCTCCTGCCACTGTTTCAGCGGGTTGAACTTGCGGCTCTTCCATGCTTTCAAGAATTCAGCCTCTGGATCTCGGCCTTTTTCGATTTCGCGCTCAAGGTATTGCATCTCGCCGACGCCGAGGTGAAGAGGGATGAGCGCAGCTGTGAGTTGTTCACGCTCCTGGTTCTGCTTGGTTGCGGCTGCGAGACGCTGAGCGGCGGCTGGCACGACCAGCGCTCTGGCATGAGCTTGCTGATAAACCTGCCAAGCCTTTTCCTTCTGCGCCTCGGCCCGTCTGCGCGTGAAAACGCCAGCGTCTTTCTCAGTTGCAGCTGCCGATTTGAAATTGTGCAGCGCTTCACGGTACGGCGTACCTCCGTGAGCAGCTGCCAACTCCAGCTCCAGTTTTTCAAGATTAGTTTCCTGCAAGGGCAAGGCAGACAGTTTTTCTTTAGCTGCCCGGCGCTCAACTTCAAGTTTTTCCCGTGCGACGCGAAGCGGATCGAGCCAGCGGGACGCTGGCGAAGACTGTCCGACGGCTGCATCGGCTGCATCAGGGGTGAGGGTCATTGCACCGGCACCGGCTTGTCCAAAAGTCATGTTTTTTTCCTTTTCAAGTTGCGCGCGAAGTTCCGGCGACGGTTCATAACCGACGACGGTGAGGCCGGCGCGAGCGGCCTCGATGTAGGCACGAGCCTTGAAAGACTCGGTTCCGGTGATGTGGATCTGCTTAAAATTTTTGACCTTGGCAAGATCAACCATGGCGAGGATCTCCGCGTCTGTCCCGCGATGACCACAGGTCAAGCGGTCGCCTTTGTCGATCACTCGGCCGCCCACCGCGCCGGCGCGGTCGCGCAAGGTGTTGATGGTCTGGCCGGGCTGGCGATCGATGAATAAAAGTCGGTTGGCCAGCTGGTCGGATACCTGGGCGTTGTACTGCTGCGTCAGCAGCTGGCACTTGAATTGCTGGCGACGATCTAGGTTTTCGACGCAGTAGAGTCCTCCGGCTCGAACGCCGTGCATTCCTCGATCGAGACTTCCAGGTCCCGATACAGCGATTTGCAATATAGAGTTGCGTGCTTCTTGTTGTCCATTGCCAGGACGCGGCTGGCGCAGGACAGGCATACGCTCTGGCCCAGCGCGTCGGCTAGTCCGCAGGCCTTCACGATCTTCTGCACGGTCGCGCCAAGCGGTGAAGGCGCGCTTTGGGGCGGCGGTTGCAGCGCGGCCGTCGGCCCGGCGCTGGTTGTGAGGCTTTCCATTTCGTCCAGGATGCTGCTCATATTCTTTCTCCTTGAGTTGCGATCTAATTTCACGAAGTGAGGCATTGAGGTGCAACGCCCCCCGGTTTTTGTTGCCGCGCCATGTGCTCTTGCCGCGCATTTCCAGGCGTGTGGCATGGCGACCAAGATGGACGCCGGGTGCTTCATCGAGGCCACGATCTTTATTGCTCCGGTGGTCGATTCTGGCGTCTTGGCCTGCTGCTGCCAGGTGACGATTGGCGGTGTCTTGCCAGTCCTTCCTGACCTGCTTCACCCAATCAGGGCCGCGCGCATCGCCGCTGGACTCCTTTCGGCAACCGCCACGCTCAGGATTTTTTGCGTTGTAACGTTTGAAAAATTGATCGGCATCACGATCAATGTCATCAAGCATGCGGCCGCTGAACTCCAAATGGACATGTGGATTACCTTCCTTGAAGTGCAATCCCCAAGAATATGGATGCTCATCGCCACAGATCAGACGCACGTTTTCCCGCGTGGCAGATATCTGTTGTTCAAAAGATAATTCGAGCGGCAAAGCGAATTCCACCTCATGGTAAAGTGTGCCATTCGCACGCTCGCACTCATCCGTCTCTACCCAAAATTTGCGTGGATCATCGACTGCCCACGAAGGCATATTTCCACTTTCACCAAAAGCGAGTTCGCCATCATGCCGTTCGGCAAAACGGCCAAGCCGCATGATGTAATCATGCTTGTCGACGGAAAGCCGATT
Source organism: uncultured Nitrosomonadales bacterium (assembly GCA_947085835.1). Classification (GTDB taxonomy): domain Bacteria; phylum Pseudomonadota; class Gammaproteobacteria; order Burkholderiales; family Gallionellaceae; genus Gallionella. The sequence continues at coordinate 6,671 of CAMTXT010000010.1, forward strand.
TTCTGATCGGCTGCCGCGCTTGACGGTGAGATGAAAAATGCTCATGGCAAAAATGTCGTTTAGCTTTGGCTGTTTTCGCCCACGGCAGGTGCGCACTGTTTCTCCGAAGGAGAAACAGGTAAGTGCGCCTCGTTTGGCAACGAGGTAAGCAGTTCCGCTGTCGCAATTTCTACATCGCGGCCACTTTTAAGCATCCGTTTGCACACATCAGCCCATTCCTGCCCCCCCATTTCCCCGCTTTTTAACAAGGCCTCCACCACAATGCCCCACCTGATAAGTCGAGAAGTACGTTGTTTACGATCAGAGGATTTGGAACGGGTCTGAATTTCACGAATGCGTTTTTTTATCTGCGCTTCTTTGGCGCGCAGTTTTTCGATCTCTGCCGTGGTCGGATCAGTCATGGGTGGTCACCTCGCTTTGAGTTTTTGATTTGCGCCTGATGCCGGCAAGGATTTGTTCGCCACGGGCGGCGGCAAGGGGATCAATGGCCAGTGCATCCACCACAGCCACGCGTTGAGCGGTTGAAGTTCTTCGCTCAGCAGCTTCACGCTCACGATGTGTGCGCTCAAGTTCAGCACTGACAAGCGCTGGAACTGGCGACTGCGGCTTTCCGGCTGAGTTGTTTCTGGCTTTGACGGCCGCGACTGCTTTTATGATCTGTTCTGGCGGCGCTGAGTCCTCAATGGCAACCGCCGCCCCGTCTTCAACTAAATACCAGCACTCAATGCCGCTCTGGGAGCGGTGTGGGTGACGACGCTTTTCTTCGACTTTAGAGATAGCAGCAGCACTTGCAGGGCCACGCGCATGCGCGCGTGGTGCTGCTGCTTCTATGTTGCAGTTGCAGTTGCTGTTGTTGTTGCTGTTGGGGTCTGCGGCTTTTGATTTTTCAGGGAAAATTGCATTTACCCCCTCATGCCTCACTAGCACACTCTTGATAGCGGCCGACTCGATGCGATCGTAGGCGATTTTTGCCTGCGCTGCCCAGCGACCAGGGAACTTGTGGTACTTGCACCAGCGGCGAATGGCAACCTCGCGCGTTTGTTCATCCAGCACTACGAGGCCGCGGCGATGCAACTCTCTCAGCGCCTCAAGGACTACAGGCTCATCAGAGCGTGAGGCCCCGGTCAGGTGCTCGATGGTGCCTGCTTGGCCAACTCCAATGACAGACACAAGGTTTGATGGTGACGACCAGAGTACATGCAGCAAGTGCTTATAAATGATGTTGAGATCAGTGACACCCACTTGGGTGTCAAGATTGGTCGGCACAGGGCGAGTGTCGCTCATGAGTCGTTACCCGTTACATTCTTGACGGCCTGACGCTTGGCGAGGCGTTCTGCCTTGGTCGGTGCGCCGCGGCGCTTTGAGGGAAGTTGAGGCGGTGGCGCTGGGAATGGGAATGTCCTTTCCCCGTTCTTAAGCCATTGAAAGACTGTCTCTCGCAGCCAAACCGTGCGTGTTCCAACCTTTATGAAGGGTGGGAGCAGGTGAGGGCGGCGGCTTACGTCTGCCCGGATCGTTGCCTCTGAAAATGGAAGGATGCGAGCTAGAGCAACGATATCTAAAAGTTCTGAATTGTCCACTTTTGCACCACCGTTACTTAGAAAAATGACTTTCAGCCAGGGTACTGTTGGCCACGATTACTTGATTTTTTAGCTGATTCATTCCACAATTCCTTTCATCGTTTAACATGCGATGGCATAAGATTACTCATCGGAGCAACCAAAGAAGTAGAGTTGAGCGTATTATTTTGGCGGGGATGGACTGAATGAAAAGCTATGACGAATACCTGCACTCCTGGACGCGTGCTTGGACTCTGAAAATATCGCGCCGTGCTGGCGTCGAGCCCGGCAAGGGCGGGAGAGGGAAAAAGGACGATCCTGACAGACGATTAGCCCAAAGGCTAGGGATTGATTACTGCTCTTGGTTGAAATATAAGTCGGGGACGCATGCACCAAATGCTTCCAGCCTAAAGGTGGCCCACGAAAAAGCTATCGCACTCGGTTTGCTCGGTCGAGGGGGAGCGTTAGAAGCGGCACAAGAGCGTCTAGGGCCACTGTCCTCCATGCAGTGGAGGCGTGGCCTAACTCTGGAAGAGTTAGCCGAACTCGAAATGAACGTACTACGTTGGAAAGCCGATCCTCAGGCGCAAGAGGATGCAATGGCAGCCCTTGTGACCTACATCCAGATCAATTCTTCTCCTATGATGAATTGTGCCAACCTCGGCACAATAGAAAGCAATAAATAACAAGGTCTGGCACAATTCTGGCACACCTGGCGTGCCAGAACATGCTAAATCTTGCTAAATCCTGCAATGCTTTGCTCAATAAAAAACCCGCTAACTTTATGAATTAGCGGGTTTTTATATGGTGGGTCGTCACGGACTTGAACCGTGGACCAAAGGATTATGAGTCCTCTGCTCTAACCAACTGAGCTAACGACCCGTAAACTATTAACCTTCGCTATCCAGGAAACTCTTGAGCTTCTCAGAACGCGAGGGATGACGCAACTTGCGCAATGCCTTGGCTTCGATCTGACGGATACGTTCACGCGTCACATCGAACTGCTTGCCCACTTCTTCGAGCGTGTGGTCGGTGTTCATCTCGATACCGAAACGCATGCGCAGCACTTTCGCTTCGCGCTGGGTCAGGCTGTCGAGTATATCCGACGTTGCACTGCGCAAGCTCTCATAAACCGCAGCATCGATAGGCACAGTGGTATTCGAGTCTTCGATGAAGTCGCCCAGATGCGAATCATCGTCATCGCCGACCGGGGTTTCCATGGAAATGGGTTCTTTGGCGATTTTCAGGATCTTGTGGATCTTGTCTTCCGTCATTTCCATCTTGGCGGCCAGCGTTGCTGCGTCCGCTTCCTGACCCGTTTCCTGCAAAATCTGACGCGAGATACGATTCATCTTGTTGATGGTTTCGATCATGTGCACCGGAATACGGATGGTGCGCGCCTGATCCGCGATGGAACGCGTGATCGCCTGACGTATCCACCAGGTGGCATAAGTCGAGAACTTGTAACCGCGACGGTATTCGAACTTATCGACCGCCTTCATCAGGCCGATGTTGCCTTCCTGAATCAAATCAAGGAATTGCAAACCGCGATTGGTATATTTCTTGGCAATCGAAATCACCAGACGCAGGTTGGCCTCAATCATGTCGCGCTTGGCGCGGTGTGAACGGGCTTCGCCATTCGTCATGCGGCGGTTGATTTCCTTCAAGTCGGTAATCGGCAGACCCACACGCTTTTGCATATTGATGAGATTTTGCTGCTTCTCAAGAATTGCGTGCTGATAGCGTACCAGTAACTCGCTGTAAGGCTTGTTCGCTTTGACTTCCTGCGCCAGCCAGTCCATATCAACTTCATGGCCGATAAAGCTCTTGATAAAATGCGGACGGGGCATTTTGCTCTTCGTCACGCATATTTCCTGGATGCCGCGTTCGTTGGTGCGTATTTCTTCAACCAGACCGCGCATGGTATTGCACAGCGCTTCCACCTGCTTGGCCGTAAAACGGAAAGCCATCAACTCTTCGGTGATGCCGGCCTGATGCGTATTGTATTGTTCGCTGAGATAGCCGTATTTCTCATAGGCCTTGCCCATTTTACTGAACAGATCGGCAATCACGGCAAATCGGGCCAGCGCATCGGCTTTCAGTTGCGCCAGATCGGCGGCAGCGGCAGCGGCACTGGCAGCAGCCATCGCCTCTTCGTCTTCTTCATCTTCTTCAGCATCCGAGTCACCGGAGGATTCCTCTTCCTCTTCGTCGCCGCTCTCATCCTGATCCTCGCCCGCATTCATACCGGGCTCATCCTCGAGCTCGACATCCACGAAGCCGTCGATCAGTTCGTTGACACGGATCTCGTCGATTTCGATCTTGGCAGCCAACGACAGAATTTCTGCAATGGTCACAGGGCAGGCCGAAATTGCCTGAATCATGTTGCGCTGACCTTCTTCGATACGCTTGGCGATCTCGATTTCTTTTTCGCGTGTCAACAGATCAACCGTACCCATCTCGCGCATGTACATGCGCACAGGATCCGTGGTACGACCAAACTCTGAATCCACCGTAGACAAAGCCGCTTCGGCCTCTTCGGCCGCATCTTCGTCGGCAGCAGTAGGCGCGGAATCGGTCATGATCAGCGCTTCAGCATCGGGCGCGACATCGCACACTCGGATACCCATGTCGTTGATCATGCTGGCCACGCTTTCGATCTGCTCGACTTCGAGCATATCGGGCAGATGGTCGTTGATCTCGGCATAGGTCAGATAGCCGCGCTCCTTGCCCAGCACGATCAGCGCCTTCAGACTGGTACGACGCGCGTCAATATCCTGCTGCAACTCGGCAAGCGGCAACGCGATGACGTCATCCTTCTTGTCAGTTTTTTTCTTGCTTTTTTTAACCGTTACCATAATCTTGTTTCCAATTGCGTAAGACCTACTTTAAAGAGAGGTTCGCGTAGCGATTCCTTGCCTCCCTCGCCCGCTGGCGGGAGAGGGAGGGGCGAGGGAAGCGGGCTTGACAGCTTCATAAGAAAAAATGAAACACCATGCCCGCCTAGGACCGCAGAAAAGCGCACTATTATACCCGAAATACGCTAACGTTTTTTAACCTTTGTGGGCAACTGGCCGTCGCAGACCATCTTACTCACTTGCAGCGCCCGCCTTACCGCGCTGCAGCAAGCGCAAATACTGCTCACGTTCATCAACACTCAGACTGGACAACCCACCCTGCGCCGACTTACCTTGCAAAGCCTGAAATTGCTCGCGGCGCTGCCCTTCATCAAGACGACTAATCAGCCCTGCGAATTCAGCCGCAACATCGAAGCTCTCTCCCCATGCCAGCATTTCAGCCTCCGCCTGCGCAAGCGCCCTTGCATAGCTCGTGCCTTCAAACATCTGCATCAGCGCAGGACTGCTCATCGCATAATCCGCTTCGCGCAACACAGACAGCACCGCAACAATCGCCTCGGCATCCGCACCTTCACCGTGCCAGTCGGCCGGCATCTTTGCCGCCAGTTCAGGCTGCGCAATCAGACACTGCAACAACAATCGCTGAACCGGAAATGGGGTGCGTGCAGCTTTTTTCAAGAAGGGGCGCGGCGCATGTGCAATCGGTTTGATTTCATACAGCGCCTCCAGCTCCGCCTGACTGACCCCCGAGAGCGCCGCCACTTCCTTGCGCAGCAGCAACGAGGTGACAGGGGACGCAATCGCCGACAACAAGGGGCGTGCGCGATGCAACAATTGATTGCGCCCTTCCTGACTCTTCAAATCCAGATCGACGCTGATTTCACGCAACAGGTAGCCGGACAAAGGCATCGCCTCAGCTACTCGCTGCTCAAAAATTTCTTTGCCGAACTCACGAATAAAGCTGTCGGGATCATGTTCAGCAGGCAAGAACAGAAAACTGATCAGCTTGCCGTCCTGCAAATGCGGCAGCGCGTTTTCCAGCGCTCGCCATGCGGCCTTTTGACCCGCCTTATCGCCGTCAAAACAGAATACGATTTGCTCGGAGAGGCGCAATAATTTCTGGATGTGATAAGGCGTGGTGGCCGTGCCCAGGGTCGCAACAGCATAATCGACACCATGCTGGGCCAGCGCGACCACATCCATGTAACCTTCAACGACCAGCACGCGCCCGCTTGCGCGTATGGCTTTTTGCGCCTGATATAAGCCATATAACTCATGGCCCTTCTCAAACAGCGGCGTCTCCGGCGAATTCAGATACTTCGGCTCGCCTTTATCCAGCACGCGCCCGCCAAAACCGATGACCTGCGCGCGCACATTGATGATGGGGAACATGATGCGGTCGCGAAACCGGTCGTAACGCTTGTCACCTTCGCCCGTAATCACCAGACCGGTCTCACTCAGTGTTGCGCTCTGGTAATCAGGAAAAGCTGCTGCCAGGTTTTGCCAGCCGTCCGGCGCGAAGCCGATAGCAAATTTAGCGGCAATCTCGCCGCTCAACCCGCGCTGCTTGAGATAGCTGATCGCACGCTCAGAGAGCTTGAGCTGATCGCGGTAATAGCGCGTAGCGACTTGCATCACCTCATACAAATCGGGAGCGACTTTCTTGAATGGCTCGCCGGAAGCCTGTCGCTCATGCGGAACTTCCATTCCCACACTCTGCGCCAGATCTTCAATCGCCTCGACAAAACCCAGCCCCAGGTGCTCCATGACAAAGCCGACAGCCGTGCCATGCACACCACAGCCAAAGCAATGGTAAAACTGCTTGGACTGACTAACCGTAAATGAGGGGGACTTTTCGTTGTGAAACGGACAGCAGGCGACGTAATTACCACCTGCTTTTTTAAGCGGCAGATAGCGCTCAATCACGTCGACAATGTCCAGACGATTAAGCAGGTCCTGAATGAAACTTTTTGGAATCATGCCAGCAGCGCCCTTTTCAGCTAAACCAACAGGCCGGCGAGATGCCGGGGCTTCGCATTACAGAACACCCTGACAACAAGAAAACTACTTAGATAGCTGTGCCTTGATCAGGGCAGACACTTTACCCATATCAGCCAAACCGGCCAACTTAGGCTTGAGAACACCCATGACTTTACCCATATCCTGAGGACCAACAGCACCGGCAGCCGAAATCGCCTCAACGACGGCAGACAACACTTCGTCATCGCCTAGTTGCTGCGGCATATAAGCTGCCAACACGCCCATCTCAGCCTTTTCGACATCCGCCAGATCCTGACGGCCAGCCGCTTCATACTGACTGATGGAATCGCGCCGCTGCTTATTCATCTTTTCGATGATCGCCACCACGTCTGCATCCGATAGTTCGATACGCTCGTCTACCTCGCGCTGCTTGATGGCAGCGAGCAATAGACGAATGGCCGAAAGGCGTGCCGTATCTTTGGCGCGCATCGCGGTTTTCATATCGTCGGTAATTTGTTGCCTTAAACTCATCGCCACTCGGATTATGATATCCGAAGCTTAGTAAAGCTTAGGTGGCAGAGTCTGACTGCGCAGACGCTTGTAATGACGCTTAACAGCTGCCGCGAGCTTGCGCTTGCGTTCAGCAGTTGGCTTTTCGTAAAATTCACGCGCACGCAAATCGGTCAACAGACCGGTCTTTTCTACAGAACGCTTGAAACGACGCATTGCGACTTCAAACGGCTCATTCTCTTTAACACGTACTGTTGTCATCTGCGAACTACCTTTTACCAAAAAATTGAGGGCGCGATTCTAGCAAAACCATCCTCGCATAACAACTGCTATTTCATCCCGGCATACAAATAAACTTGATATGCACCTACAGAACGGTGATTCTGGCGAATTTTCGCTTGCCTACCTGCGCCACGACCACCCTGCCTGCGTCGACCACATCGGCCTTATCGTTGACACGCTCGCCGTCCAGCTTGACGGCTCCCTGAGCAATCATGCGGATCGCTTCTGATGTGCTGCTCACCAGGTCGGCAGATTTGAGCAATTGCGGCACAGCAATGCTTCCATCCGGCGCCGACACATTGATTTCAGGCATATCGTCAGGCAACACGCCGCGACGGAAGCGCGCCTCGAATTCCTCCAAAGCCGTTTCGGCGTCACGCTGACTATGAAAGCGCGCAACGATTTCCTGCGCCAGCAGCACCTTGATGTCGCGCGGATTGCGCCCGCCCTCGGTTTCTGTGCGCCAGGCTGCAATCTCACCCAGGCTGCGGAAAGACAGCAATTCCAGATACCGCCACATCAACACATCCGAAATCGACATCAGCTTGCCGAACATATCTTGCGGCGTATCGGTAATTCCGATGTAATTACCCAGCGACTTGGACATTTTATTGACGCCATCCAGCCCTTCCAGCAATGGCATGGTCAATATGCACTGCGCCGGCTGACCGTAATGCCGTTGCATCTCGCGCCCCATCAGCAGGTTAAACTTCTGATCCGTGCCGCCCAGCTCAATATCTGCCTTCAAAGCAACAGAATCATAGCCCTGCACCAGCGGATAGATGAATTCATGTATCGCGATCGGCTGACTGCTCTTGTAACGCTTGGCAAAATCATCGCGCTCAAGCATTTGCGCGACCGTATGCGTCGCTGCCAGCCGGATCAAATCGACCGCGCTGAATTTATCCATCCAGGTCGAATTAAAAACGATTTCAGTCTTGTCCGGATCCAGCACCTTGAATACCTGATCGCGATAAGACTGTGCATTTTCCAGCACCTGTTCACGCGACAACGGCGGGCGTGTCGCATTCTTGCCGGTCGGATCGCCTATCATGCCGGTAAAGTCGCCTATCAAAAAGAGCGCGTGATGGCCGAGATCCTGCAACTGTCGCATCTTGTTAAGCAACACGGTATGGCCCAGATGCAAATCCGGTGCAGTCGGGTCAAAGCCCGCCTTGATGCGCAATGGCCTGCCCAGCGCAAGTTTTTGTTTGAGTTCCGCCTCTATCAAAAGCTCATCCGCGCCACGTTTTATCAAATCCAGATTCATTTCATTCTTTCAATTCAAGTTCAGGGAATTAGCTACCGCTCGTCAGGATTTCATGCCGCCTGTCGAGCATGCCGCGCCTTCCAGTTAATTTTCACACTATTTATCAGTTAACCCTTTAAGGAATAGCGTGTTTCTGTTAGAGTCGCGCACATTGTAAATTGCAGCCGCCATCAACAAAAACGCTGGCCGCTCACGGAGACGCGAATGTTAACGCAAAACAAGCTCAATCAAGAACGCAAAAAGAAATTGCGCTGGTTTATCACTGTATCCACCATGCCTTTATTAGGCGTCGTAACCGCTTTCGGACTGGTGCCAACCAGCAATCTCGGCCTGAACACCGGCAAAATTGCCATCGAACAACTCGCCCTGCCAATCACAGCACCTGCCGACACTGTTGCTGCCACCTTCTGGCACACCGAGCGCTTGCAGCGCGGCGATACCGTAGCCGAACTACTGCTGCGACTGAATATCAAGGATGCGGCCGCCAGCGACTATCTGCGCAACAGCGCTGACGCGAAGGCTTTCCGGAAATTATCGGTAGGCAACGAAGTGCAAGCCGAAACGGATCCGACAGGCGCACTCGTATCCCTGAGCTATCTGGGCGAGCAGGGTGCTAAAATCGTCATCAGGAAACAAGGCGACACATTTAGTTCCAAGGCGACCGCCGCACAACTCGAAAAGCGCTTATTTGTGCGCACCGGCGAAATCAAGACCAGCCTGTATGCCGCGACGGATGCCGCCGGCATGCCGGAATCCGCAGCCAACCAGTTGACCGAGATTTTCAGCGGCGACGTGGACTTCCATCACGACCTGAAGCGCGGCGACCGTTTCACCGCAGTTTATGAAATGACCTACAGCAACGGCGCACTGGTCAAGGCGGGTCAAATCCAGGCTGCCGAATTCATCAACCAGGGCCAGGTGTACCGTGCCGTGCGCTTCCAGAGCGACAGCAGCCACAGCGACTATTACACGCCTGAAGGCAAGAGCCTGAAAAAAGCCTTTTTGCGCTCGCCTATCGCATTTTCACGCGTCAGTTCAGGCTTTAGCATGTCGCGCTTTCATCCGGTGCTGAACAAGTGGCGCGCTCACAAGGGTGTGGATTTTGCCGCTGCGATGGGCACACCGGTCAAGGCCACATCGGACGGCATCGTCTCTTTTGTCGGCCAGCAGAACGGTTATGGCAATGTCATCAATTTGAAACACCAAAGCAATTTATCCACGGTGTATGGTCACTTGTCACGTTTTGCCAAGGGTCTGCACACCGGCGAACGCGTCCGGCAAGGCGATGTAATCGGCTATGTCGGCATGACGGGTCTGGCGAGCGGCCCGCATCTGCATTACGAATTCAAGATTGACGGTCAACAACGAGATCCGCTGCGTGTCGCACTGCCCAACGCGCTGCCTGTCAATGGCGCCAACAGGACTGCATTCAAGGCGATGGCCGATAAATTTGTAGCCAGCCTGGTTCAGTTGCGCAACACCAACCTCGCAAAACTTGACTGAAGTTAACGCACACAATCAACCCGAGCTGTATATCGGGTTGATGTCGGGAACCAGCCTGGACGGCATCGATGCCGTCCTTGTTGATTTCGGCCAGTCCAATTCTTTGCTTCTGGGCAAATTTTTCCTGCCATTTGACGGTGCGCTCAAACTGGCCGTGCTGGACTTGCATCAACCGGCCCACAACGAACTGCACCAGACTCAACTGATCGGCAATCAACTGGCACGTCTGTACGCACAGGCCGTCAACTCGCTGCTGGCTCAAACCGGATATATACCCGAACAAATACGAGCCGCAGGGTGTCACGGCCAAACCATCCGTCACTGCCCCGAACACGGCTATACGCTGCAAATCGGCAATGCAGCACTGCTCGCCGAATTGACCGGCATCACGGTGGTCAGCGATTTCCGCAGCCGCGACATCGCGGCCGGCGGGCAAGGTGCGCCGCTGGTTCCCGCCTTTCATGACAAGCTGCTGCGCCACCCTGATATCCACCGCGTGATCGTCAACATTGGCGGCATCAGCAATCTGACCAATCTGGCGCCAGGCATTAATACTTCCGGATTCGACTGCGGCCCCGGCAATTTGCTGATGGACGCGTGGTGCATGCAGCACTTGGGAAAATCCTTTGATGCCAACGGCGATTGGGCCGCGACCGGCAAAGTACTGCCTGAACTGCTGGATCGCATGCTGAGCGAGCCGTTCTTCGCGCTCCCCCCACCCAAGAGCAGCGGACGCGACCTGTTTAACATGGCGTGGTTGCACAGCAAACTGCAAGGGGATGAATCGAACGAGGATGTGCAGGCCACCCTGCTGGAGCTGACTTGCCGGACCATCGCAGACGCGATTCTGGAACAATGTAACGGTGTCCGTGAAATCTACCTGTGCGGCGGTGGCGCGCATAACCAGACCTTACGAAGCCGTCTGGCCGCACTGCTGCCAGACTGCATCGTGCAAACCACCAATGCGCTTGGAATCGACAGCGACTTCCTGGAAGCCATCGCCTTTGCCTGGCTGGCACAGCAAAACCTGCATGGCATTCCCGCCAACCTGCCGCTGGTCACCGGCGCCCGTCACCCACGCATACTGGGCGCCGTTTACCCCGCATAGCCGCTGCAAAGATAACTGGTTAAAGTACGCACGGATTAAAACCAGCTTGCAGACCTGACTTACAAGCCTATAACTATCCCGCAACCCTATTCGGACGGAACGGAAGCCGCTGCTGCGGCCTGCCGTCTTCATTCAGGTTATTCAATATCGTCATTCCGGCGGAGGCCGGAATCCAGCCAATCCGTAAGACGCCCGCGTAACGAGTCAACATTGTGACTTGTCCACTACACGGGTCTTGTTTGATCACTGGATTCCGGCCTCCGCCGGAATGACGAACCACCTTGGTGTGCAAAGCACGTCCTACTGTAATTTGCCCTTAACCCAATCCGAAACGGAAGCTAATGCCGCCGCGAGGTGCTCGGGTTGCGTCCCGCCTGCCTGCGCCATGTCCGGCCTGCCGCCGCCCTTGCCGCCGACCTGCAGTGCTACCATGTTCACCAGTTCGCCTGCCTTGACCTTAGCCGTCTGATCCGCCGTGACACCTGCGATCAGGCTTACCTTGCCGTCATTGACCGATGCCAGCACAATCGCCGCAGACTTGAGTTTGTCTTTGAGCTTGTCCAGCGTCTCGCGCAAGATAGCCGCATCGGCACCTGGCAACAGCGCTGCCAGCACCTTAACACCGTCAACGTCCTGCGCTTGACTTATCAACTCGTCGCCCTGAGCGGATGCCAGTTTTGATTTCAGTGTTGCCAGTTCCTTTTCCAGCGACCTCTGGTTGTCGAGGATCTGTACTATGCGAGCGGCGGCTTCATGAGGTTGAGCCTTCACCGCATCGGCCACCTGACGCAGTTGCCTTTCTTGAATCTGAATCAGATCCAGCGCACCCTCTCCCGTCACGGCCTCGATGCGTCGCACGCCTGCCGCAACGCCGCTTTCCGCAACGATCTTGAACAGGCCGATGTCACCTGTGCGCTTCACATGCGTGCCACCGCACAACTCGCGCGATGAACCAATATCCAGCACCCGCACTTCGTCGCCGTACTTCTCGCCGAACAGCATCATCGCACCGGTCTTCTGCGCGTCCTCGATGCCCATCACGCGCGATTGGGTCGCCGCATTGGTCAGAATCTCGGCATTCACGATGGCTTCGACCTCAAGGATCTCGGCGTCAGTCATCGGCTGGCTGTGCACGAAGTCGAAACGCGTCTTGTCAGGATCGACCTGCGATCCCTTCTGCTGCACGTGAGAGCCCAGCACGCAACTTAACGCCTTGTGCATCAGGTGAGTGACCGAGTGATTGCGTTCGGTACTACAGCGCGCGGCCATATTCACGCGCGCCTGAACGCCGTTGCCAACGGTCAGCTTGCCGGTTTTCAGCACACCGTGATGACCGAACACGGCAGCCTGAATCTTCTGCGTATCTTCCACCGAAAAGATGCCGTGCACGCTGCGTAGTTCACCACTGTCGCCGACCTGACCGCCGGACTCCGCATAAAATGGCGTGTCGTCCAGCACTACGATACCCGTGTCGCCCTCATTCAGTTCATTCACCAGCACGCCATCCTTGTACAAGGCCAGCACATTACCCTTGTGCTCCAGCGTGTCGTAACCGTGGAAAGTGGTCGCAGGCCCGGTGTATTCGAGGTTCGCGGCCATTTTAAACTTACCGGCCGCGCGCGCCTGTTGCTTTTGCTGCGCCATCGCCGCGTCGAATGCGGCCACATCAACCGTCACCCCATGTTCGCGACACACATCAGCGGTCAGATCGACCGGAAAACCGAAGGTATCGTGCAGTTTGAATGCGGTCTCGCCGTTGAAGACCTTGCAGCCTGCCTTATCCATGTCGTCCAGTTCGGCATCCAGTATCGCCATGCCGTTCTCAATCGTGGCGAAGAAGCGCTCCTCCTCCAGCTTGAGGATGCCCTTCACGCGCACTTGCGCCTCAGCAAGTTCCGGGAAGGCCACACCCATCTGTTCGACCAGATCGGGCACCATCTTGTAGAAGAACGCATCTCTTGCGCCCAGCTTGTAGCCGTGGCGTATCGCGCGACGGATGATGCGGCGCAGCACGAAGCCGCGCCCTTCGTTGCCGGGAATCACGCCGTCAGAGATCAGGAACGAGCAGGCACGGATATGATCGGCCAGCACCTTCAGAGAAGGAGAATCAAGATTCTCGCAACGCGTTTCGCGCGCCGCCGCTGCAATCAGCGCCTGAAACAGGTCGATCTCGTAGTTGGCATGCACATGCTGCAACACGGCTGAAATGCGCTCTAAGCCCATGCCGGTATCCACCGATGGCTTGGGCAGCGGATGCAGCACGCCTGCTTCGTCGCGGTTGAACTGCATGAACACGTTGTTCCAGATTTCGATATAGCGGTCGCCGTCTTCCTCGGGCGTTCCCGGCAGGCCGCCCGGAATATGCTCGCCGTGATCGTAGAAAATCTCGGTGCAGGGGCCGCAAGGGCCGGTGTCGCCCATCATCCAGAAATTGTCCGACGCGTAGCGCGCACCCTTGTTGTCGCCGATGCGGATCACGCGATCCGCTGCCAACCCCATCTCTTTGGTCCAAATATCGTAAGCCTCGTCGTCCTCGGCATATACCGTGACGTAGAGACGGTCTTTGGGCAGTTTGAATACTTCGGTGAGCAACTCCCATGCGTAGAAAATAGCATCGCGCTTGAAGTAATCGCCGAAGCTGAAGTTGCCCAGCATCTCGAAGAAGGTGTGATGTCGCGCGGTGTAGCCGACGTTTTCCAGATCGTTATGCTTGCCGCCTGCGCGCACGCATTTCTGGCTCGATGTCGCACGGGTATAAGGGCGCTTGTCGAAGCCCAGGAACACGTCCTTGAACTGGTTCATCCCCGCGTTGGTGAACAACAGCGTCGGGTCTTCATGCGGCACCAGCGAACTGGAAGGGACTACGGTATGGCCTTTTGAGGCGAAGTAATCCAGGAATTTCTGGCGGATTTCACTGCTTTTCATTTTTGGCATCCATTGCAAATATCGTTGATACAGGCGGCTCTCGAAGCATATTCTGGGCACACCGGACAAGGTGCGCATCATACCACGCACGGCCTCGGCAGCCATACCACGAACGGGAAGGAAGGCAGTCTGCTTAGGTGCGACAACCAGCGGGTATTACACCGTTTACCGCAAAGCATCCTGTGTAGTGATGGGGTGAACATCATTGAAACACCAGTGCCAAGGCTCATATTGGTAACCACACTGATTGCCAACGGGATAAGAGAGATAGAAACGGAATTTTGCTGCGTGCAAATTGAGCCAAGCAAAAGCAGCGGTTTGGTCGAACTCGACCTCAACCGCACGGCTGCCGGGAGTTGACAGGTCGATGGCGCGGCCGGTGTGGTGTTCACTGTAGCCAGGCGGGGCGCATGCAGTGAGAATTTCCTCGATAGCCATTCCGGCTTCAAGCTTTTGACGAACAATTTCTGTTTGACGGTCGATGCTGCGAAAGGCCGAGACAATAAACAGCGAGATGCCATCATCGAGAGCCGCTTCCTTGAGAGTGCGCCAACTCTCCGCAGCGGCGGGGATAAGCAAATGATTTCTTCCGCCAGCTCCGACTTCAGCAACTTCAAGATCGGTAGCCTCCCCGCACTCGCGTAAGCCACGAACCGCTATCAATTCACTCGAAATGCCAAGTGCCGCAAGGAATGGATTCATGATAGAAACTCACCACTATTCAACGTCAGGCTCACTGCGCAGCACCTTGAAAATCACGTCCAGCGTGAAGCCGCGCGATTGAAGAAAGCGCATCTGACGCGCTTTGTCCTTGGCATCCTGAGGCAGCGTGCCGAACTTTCTTTGCCACACATCGCGGGCAGTTGCCAGTTCGCTGTCTTTCAACTCGGGCAAAGCCTGCTCGATCAGCTCGTCGCTGATGCCCTTTTGGCGCATTTCATGGGTAATTCGCTGCGTGCCGAAGCGGGGCCGCCTGGCGTGCAGCAGTTGCGTGGCGGCACGGGCATCGGATAACCAGCCGCGTTCAGTCAGATCATCGAGCAGCGCATCCAGATCAACCGGCTGCAGCTGCTCGAATTCGTCCTCCACCTGAGCATAAGGTCGCAGTTTGGCCGCCAGCTCGGCGCGGCTGTATTCGCGGCGAGCCAGATACTGCAAGGCCCGCGTGCGAAGACTAGGCTCAGGCCTTTTCCTCACCGTTTTTCGCCTTTGCAGCGGCTTTGGGCTGCTCACCTGCATCGATCAGTGCCACACCGACGATCGTGCGGATCTTGTTCTCAATTTCACGCGCCATTTCAGGACGTGAGCGCAATAATTCGCGCACATTGTCTTTGCCCTGGCCGATCTTTTCGCCGTTGTAGCTGTACCACGAGCCGGCTTTTTCGATCAGCTTGTGCAGCACGCCCAAGTCGATGATTTCGCCTTCGCGGGAGATGCCTTCGCCGTACAATATATCGAACAGCGCTTCACGGAAAGGAGGTGCAACCTTGTTCTTCACCACCTTGACGCGTGTCTCGTTGCCGATCACTTCGTCGCCCTTCTTGATCGCGCCGATGCGGCGAATATCCAGGCGCACCGATGCGTAGAACTTGAGCGCGTTTCCGCCAGTGGTCGTTTCCGGATTGCCGAACATCACACCGATTTTCATGCGCAGCTGGTTGATGAATATCACCAGCGTGTTGGAACGCTTGATGTTGGCGGTCAGTTTGCGCAAGGCCTGCGACATCAGGCGCGCATGCAAGCCCATCTGCGCATCGCCCATCTCGCCTTCGATTTCAGCCTTGGGGGTCAATGCGGCAACCGAGTCGATCACCACCACGTCTACCGATGCGGAACGCACCAGCATATCGGTGATTTCCAGCGCCTGTTCGCCGTTGTCCGGCTGCGAGATCAGCAGGTCTTCAACCTTTACGCCGAGCTTTTGCGCATATTGCGGATCCAGCGCGTGTTCCGCATCGATGAAGGCTGCCGTGCCGCCCAATTTCTGCATTTCAGCGATGACTTGCAAGGCCAGCGTCGTCTTGCCGGAGGATTCAGGCCCGTAGATTTCGACGACACGACCACGCGGCAATCCGCCCACACCCAGCGCGATATCCAGCCCGAGCGAACCGGTAGACACCACCTGTATATCTTGCGCCACTTCGTTTTCACCGAGGCGCATGATCGATCCTTTGCCGAATTGCTTCTCGATCTGACCCAGCGCTGCTGCTAGTGCACGGCTTTTGTTCTCATCCATCGTGATTCCCTTCAAAAATTGTGCGCGGATTATGGCATACCAATTCGCATCTGAACAGAACGATCGTTCTTTTTATGTGATTATGCGGTCTCGGTACGTTGGTTCAGCATGTCGATCACGCCCTGAAGTGCGATGCGCACCGCCTGCGCGCGAATTTCAGTGCGATTACCAGCCAGCAGATTGTGCTGCGTATGCGTATGAATAATCGAATTTTTTACACCCCAGGCAAACCACACGGTGCCAACCGGCTTGTCCGGTGTGCCGCCATCAGGACCTGCGATGCCACTGACCGCCAAAGCCACTTTAGCCGCGCTGTTGGCCAGCGCACCCGACACCATCTCGCGCACGACAGCTTCGGATACCGCTCCGTATCTAGCGAGAGTCGCCTCATCCACACCCAGCAATTGCTGCTTGGACAGATTGGAATACGTCACGAAACCGCGCTCGAACCACGCCGAGCTGCCTGCGATGCTGGTCACCGCCTGCGCCACACCGCCGCCGGTACAGGATTCTGCCGTTGCCAGCATCAAGCCATGTGACTTGAGCAATCCGCCTGCCTGAGCCGCAAGAATATCCATGACTACTGCAAACCGCGCGCCAGATCGTTCTGAATATCAACAATCGCTTCCAAACCCACCGCGATCCGGATCAGGCCGTCCGTGATGCCCGCCGCCGCGCGTGCCTCCGGGCTGATGCGCGCATGGGTGGTGCTGGCCGAATGACAAATGGTCGTGCGTGTGTCGCCCAGATTCGCCGTAATGGACAACATCCGGGTGCCGTCGATCACGCGCCAGGCCGCTTCCTTGCCGCCACTAACCTCGAAAGCCACGATGCCGCCGCCGGACTTCTGCTGGCGCATCGCCAATTCATGTTGCGGATGGGAGGGCAAGCCGGGGTAGAAAACCCGCGCGACATTGGGCTGCGCTTCCAGCCAGGTCGCCAGTTCCAGGGCGGACGCCGAGTGCGCATCCATGCGTATTTTCAGCGTCTCCATGCCCTTCAAAAATATCCAGGCGTTAAAAGCGCTCATCGTGGGGCCGGCGGTACGCAGAAAACCGTACACCCCTTCCAGGTTCTTGCGGCTGCCCAGAACCGCGCCGCCCAGCACGCGCCCCTGCCCGTCCAGATACTTGGTCGCGGAGTGAATAACGAAGTCCGCACCCAGTTCAAGCGGGCGTTGCAATATCGGCGTGCAGAAGCAGTTATCTACCGCAAGCAATGCACCGCAGCCCTTCGCCACGACCGAGATTGCTGCGATATCGGAAATCTCGGTGAGCGGATTGGACGGTGTTTCCAGAAAGAACAGTCGTGTTTCGGGGCGCACCGCCGCTTGCCATTCAGACACATCGGTCGCTGAAACGTAAGTCGTCTCGACGCCAAACTTCTTGATGATGTTGTTGAACAGGTTGACCGTCGCACCGAACAGGCTGCGGGAGGCGACGATGTGATCGCCGGCTTTGAGCACGCCCATCACGCACGCCAGGATCGCCGCCATGCCGGAGGCCGTGGCAACGCATTGCTCCGCCCCTTCCATTGCGGCCAGACGCTCTTCGAACATCGTGACGGTCGGATTGGTGAAGCGCGCGTAGATATTGCCCGGCTCCTCGCCGATAAAACGGGCGGCGGCTTGCGCTGCGCTCTCGAATACGAAGCTGGAGGTCAGAAACATCGCCTCGGAGTGCTCGCCGAACTGGCTGCGCACCGTGCCCGCGCGCACCGCCAGCGTTTCAGGTTGATAATTTTCTTCGTTCATCTTGATCCTTCACTGATAAAACAACTCAATTCTGGACTAAGGCAAAAACTGACCTAAGCCATCATTGATCAGAAACAGGAGCTTTCATTCAAAAACAACGAGCGCATAGCGCGACTATGTTTTGTGGGAAGCCCCCTGCGGGTTTAGCTCCGTTGTTTCGTGGGAATGCCCTTGCGGCATCATACCGTTTCCTGTTTACCGTTTACGGTTTTGCCACTTCCCACTAGCTACTAGCTACTAGCTTTTTATCACATTGAACTGGCACTCATCGCCAATTCCAGTTCCATCTGATCATCATCGGTGGTTTTATTGGCCTTGCCGGCTGCACGCCCCCGTTCAACTTTGTCCAGATACGCCGGCGTGATGTCACCGGTGATGTAGTTCCCGTCGAAACAGGACGCATCGAAGTCCACGATGGCCGGATTTGCCTTGCGCACCGAGGCTTTCAAATCGTCCAGATCCTGATAGATCAGCGCATCCGCACCGATCTCGCGGCAGATTTCTTCATCGGTGCGACCCGTTGCAATCAGCTCGGCACGGCTGGGCATGTCGATGCCATAGACATTGGGGAAACGCACCGGCGGGGCTGCGGAGGCAAAATACACCTTCAGCGCGCCGGCATCCCGCGCCATTTGCACGATCTCGCGGCTGGTCGTCCCGCGCACGATGGAGTCGTCCACCAGCAGCACGTTCTTGCCATTGAACTCCAGCCCGATGGCGTTCAGTTTTTGACGAACCGATTTTTTGCGCATTGCCTGCCCCGGCATGATGAAGGTGCGGCCGATATAGCGATTTTTGACAAAGCCTTCGCGAAACGGAATATTCAGACGGTTGGCCAATTGCAGGGCACTCGGGCGGCTGGAATCGGGAATCGGGATCACCACGTCTATTTTCACTTCCGGCCAGGTGCGCGCCAGCTTATCGGCAAGATACTCGCCCATATACAGACGCGACTCATGCACCGACACGCCATCGAGCACCGAGTCCGGGCGAGAAAAATAAACATATTCGAAGATACAAGGACTTAACTTTGGAGCATTGCTGCACTGGTGACTGTGCAGCTTACCCTCGAAGTTCACGAACACAGCCTCTCCGGGGGCGATATCGCGCAAAAACTTGAACCCCAGGGTATCCAGCGCTACGCTTTCCGACGCAACCAGGTATTCCGTGCCATGCGCGGTTTCGTTCACACCGATAACCAGCGGGCGAATACCGTAAATATCGCGAAACGCCAGCAAGCCATAGCCGGCAATGATCGCCACCACCGCATAGGCGCCGCGACAACGCTGATGCACGCCCGACACAGCTGAAAAAATGGTGGCCGCATCCAGACGCAGCCCCTTGGATTTCGCCTGCAACTCATGCGCCAGCACATTCAGCAGCACTTCCGAATCGGAATTGGTATTGACGTGGCGCAAGTCCTGCACGAACAGTTGTTTTTTGAGTTCTTCGGCGTTGGTCAGATTGCCGTTGTGTCCCAGCACAATACCGAACGGCGAATTCACATAAAACGGCTGCGCCTCATTGTGATCCACCGCAGAACCGGCAGTCGGATAACGTACATGCGCGATGCCGGTATTGCCCTGCAAGGTTCGCATATTGCGTGTGCGAAACACATCGCGCACCAGACCATTGCCTTTATGCAAATGGATGGTATCGCCATCCATCGTCGCAATACCGGCGGCATCCTGACCTCGATGTTGTAAAACCTGCAAACCATCATACAAAAGCTGGTTAGCTGGCGTATGCGATACCACTCCGAGAATGCCACACATGTTTTTATCCTTTGTTAATTTCTATTTCTGTAATGGATGCGCTGGCCGATACTGTCCGGCAACCCTGCCTTGGTCAACAGAGCAACATCCTCTGCTGATTTGCTGAATTTCGCATCACGCCAAAAGCGCTGCTCCGGTATGCTCGACGCCCCGGCCAGCCACACCAGTATCAGTATTATCAATACACCGCGCAGCAACCCAAACAGACTGCCCAGCAGACTATCCAGCACACCCAGTCCTGCCGCCCTGATCAGCCTTGCCAGCAGCCAGACCAGCATGGCCCACACAATCAACGCCGCGATGAACACCAGCGCGTAAGCCAACGCAACACGGGCGGCCTCCTGACTGACAGGCAACAGCGGAGCCAGGTTGCCGGCAAATTGACGACTCAACATAAATGCCAGCGGCCAACCCAGCAACGATAACACTTCATAAACCAGGCCGCGCCACAATCCCAGCGACAGCGACACCAGCATGATGCCTATGATCGCGTAATCAAATCCGGTCATTTAACTGCCGTGATGACAGGATGCAAACCGTGTTTCTCCAAAAGCTGTCGTACTTCGTCCGCCTTGTTGTGATCCACATAAGGCCCGACCCGTACCCGGGTCGTGCCCGCGATCAGCTCTGTATAAGCCTTGAAGCCCCATGCTTTCAGTTTTTCCGCTTCCTGCGTGGCAGTATCGGCATTAGCGAATGCCCCGACTTGAACAATATAAGCGCCTTTTTCCACAGGTTTGACTTCAACCGGCTTGGATTCAGGTTTCTTGACATCGGCTTGTTTGGTTTCAGGCTTCTTGATTTCTGCTGGCCTGGCTTCAGGCTTCTTTGCTTCAGTTTGCACGGCTTCAGGTTTCTTTACTTCGGCTTGTTTGACTTCAGGCTTCTTGACTTCTGCCTGAATGGCTTCAGGCTGTTTGCTTGCCTGATTCGATCCTTCCGGTTTTGCCTCAGCGACGGTTATCTTGCCCGATGCAGCGGCCTGCGGAACAGGCGCAACTGGCACGCCGGACGCCGCTGGCAGACTGACGGCAGATTCGGCCTGTGAGGCCGCCTCCAGCACTTCGGAGAGCGCGACACCGGGTACGAATTCACCTGCTTTGTCTGATGCAGGAATGCGTAATTCGATATCCTGTCCGGTTATT
This sequence comes from uncultured Nitrosomonadales bacterium, assembly GCA_947085835.1. GTDB lineage: Bacteria > Pseudomonadota > Gammaproteobacteria > Burkholderiales > Gallionellaceae > Gallionella. Next base: position 27,575 of record CAMTXT010000010.1, read on the forward strand.
CTGGGCTCACTGTCCAACACCATCGGCAAGATCACCACCACCGCGAGCGCGAGCGCAATCGCACCGATCAGTCGTCGACGTGCTCGGCTTTTGATAATCTGTTCGTCGGGTTGCTTTGCCATTGATTGAAACCTTTAATTGCCTGGAAATAGCTTCAGGAAGCGTGCCATGCTTCCAATATAAATTCCGCACATGCTATAACACGCACATGGATCTGGAAGCCATCGCTTCCGCCACGGTATAGAACGATCCAAAGGCGACGATTCTATCATTTTCACCCGCCACGTTACAGGCATGTTCGATGGCATGTGCAATATCCGAAAAAGAAATAACCTCGCCTCTGACGTCGGCCTCTTGCAGCACGCGGGATAGTTCGTCGGAACTCGCGCCGCGCGGTGCTGCGATACCCGCCACCAGCCAGGTGTCGATGTAAGGTTTCAATGACGCCACCACGCCCGCCATGTCCTTGTCTTTTAACATCCCAAATACCGCCCAGGTGTGCGGACAGGGCGGCAGACCAGCCAGGTTTTGTGCCAGTGAACGCGCCGCATGCGGGTTATGCGCCACATCCAGGATCAGCTGCGGCTTGCCCGGAACAAACTGGAAACGCCCGGCAAGTTGCACTTCAGTCAATCCGCGACGTATCGCCGCCATGCTCACCGGCAGGCGCTCCCGGAGCGCATCCAGCGCCGCCAATACCGCGCTGGCATTATTCAGCTGGAACGCGCCGCGCAAAGCCGGATGCGGCAGCGCAGAACGCGGCCCCGACTTGCTGCGATAGTCCCATTGCCCCTGATGCAGCGTGAAGCCGAACTCCCGACCTATGCACCACAGCTCGGCGCCAATTTTTCCGGCATGATCGACAATCGCCTGTGGCACATCGCTGTCCGCAAAAATAGCCGCGCGCCCCTGACGGAAGATACCAGCCTTCTCGAACGCGATCGCCTCACGCGTATCGCCCAGGTAATCGGTATGGTCGATATCCACTGAGGTCACGACAGAGCAATCGGCGTCGAACACGTTGACCGCATCCAGCCTGCCGCCCAGCCCGACTTCCATAATCGCTACATCCACCTTATGCCGGGTGAACAACTGCATCGCGGCCAGCGTGCCGAATTCAAAATACGTTAAAGGAATTTCAGAATGCTCGTCATTCCGGCGAAGGCCGGAATCCAGCGGCACTTTTTTGCGAACTTGTTCAATTTCCGCAAATGAAGCACACAGCTCTTCGTCACTCGCCTGCAGCTTGCCGATGCGCACGCGTTCGTTGTAATGCAACAGGTGCGGCGAGGTGTAGCAGCCCACCTTGTAGCCTGCCGCATACAGGATAGATTCCAGCATCGCGCACACCGAGCCTTTGCCGTTGGTGCCGCCCACCACGATGACCGGAAATTCAGGATCGAGATTCAGCCGCTGCCGCACTATGTCCACGCGATCGAGGCCTAACGCGATGGTCTTGGGATGCAGTGATTCGAGGTAGGTGAGCCAGCCGGCTAGAGTATTGGGCATTGAGTGAGTATAAACCCGGCGATTAAGCCGCTTCCAGCTCCACCACAGCCGGTTGACGAGTCAAGAGCGTGATCAACGTCGCCAGCTGGTTACGCATTTCGCGCCGGTCGATGATCATATCTACCGCGCCGTGTTCGAGCAGGAATTCTGCGCGCTGAAAGCCGTCCGGCAGCGTTTCACGCACGGTCTGCTGGATGACGCGCGCGCCGGCAAAGCCGATCAGGGCGCCGGGCTCGGCGATCACCACATCACCCATGAAGGCAAAGCTGGCGGACACGCCACCCATCGTAGGATCGGTCAGCACGGAAATGAACGGCAGCTTTTCTTCGGACAACTGGGTCAGCGCCGCACAGGTTTTCGCCATCTGCATCAGGGACAGCAGGCCTTCCTGCATGCGTGCGCCGCCGCTGGCGGCGAAGCAGACAAACGGGCATTTTTGCTCAAGCGCCACTTGTACGCCGCGCACGAAACGCTCGCCCACCACCGAACCCATCGAACCGCCCATAAAGGCGAATTCGAATGCGGCCACCACGACCGGCACGGCACGTATGCTGCCCTGCATCACCACCAGCGCATCATCTTCATCGGTGCTCTTCTTCGAGGCAATCAGGCGCTCGGAATACTTACGGCTGTCACGGAACTTGAGCGTATCCACCGGCAGCACTTCAGCGCCGATCTCAAATCGACCTTCGCCATCGAGCAACCAGTCCAGACGGGTGCGCGCAGCGGCCCGGTGGTGGTGACTGCACTTGGGACATACGCCCAGATTTTTTTCCAGGTCGGAGTGATACAGCACCGTCTCACAAGAGGGGCACTTGCTCCACAGGCCTTCCGGCACGGTTTTCTTGGCATCGCCTTCGCGGCGATTGATCTTCGGGGGCAATAATTTTTGAAACCAGCTCATAAATACTCCTTTTTTAACGGCTTACCTGACAGTACGCTGCATTTTCAAGCCCCCTCTCCCGGCTTTCAGCCCCCTCTCCCTAAAACGGGAGAGGGGTTGGGGGAGAGGGATTTAGGCCTGATCTACAGCCAGCCTTAATTCTTTAATCAATGCGCTTACATTGGCGATCACGGTAGCCTCTGTTGAATCCTCGATTTGTTGCACGATGCGGCTGCCCACTACCACGCCATCGCACAGCTTTGCCACCGCACGCGCGGTTGCCGCGTCGCGAATGCCGAAGCCCACGCCGATGGGCAACTTGATGTGTTTGCGCAACTGCGGCAGCTTCTGTTCGATGGCCGACAGGTCGAGATTGCCCGCACCCGTCACGCCCTTGAGCGACACGTAATACACATAGCCGCGCGCCAGCTTGGCGACCTGCTCAATTCTCGCCTCCAGCGTTGTAGGCGCCAGCAGAAAGATCGGGTCGATACCGTGACCCTGCAGATGCTCGAATGCTTCATGACTCTCTTCAGGCGGAAAATCCACCGTCAGCACGCCATCCACGCCGACTTCTTCACAACGCCTGGCAAATACTTCCCAGCCCATCGCTTCAATCGGGTTGCCGTAGCCCATCAGCACCACCGGAGTGGCGTTGTCCTGACGGCGAAAATCGGCCACCATGTCCAGCACCCCGCGCAGCGACGTGCCTTGCTTGAGCGAGCGCTCGGATGCACGCTGTATGGTCGGACCGTCCGCCATTGGATCGGAAAAAGGCACACCCAGCTCGATCACATCCGCACCTGAAGCTGCCATCGCATGCATCAGCGGCACTGTGAGCGCAGGACTGGGGTCGCCCGCCGTGAAGAACGGAATCAGCGCGCGGCGGTTTTGTTGTTTGAGTTTATCGAATGTTGCTTGAATTCGTGACATATTGATTTCCGTGTTTTAACTTATGCGTACATCAAGCGTCCGCCTTTTGGGGCGGGTACGGGCAAGCCGCGATCTTGCGCCACTTCCAGCCACAGGAGCATTGCTTCCTTAATGTGACTCAATGCGGCCTCATGGCTATCGCCGTGCGCCATACATCCGGGAAGCTCAGGAGCTTCCGCAACAAAGGCTACATCTTCTTCGCTCCAATACAGGATGATTTCATAGTGTTCCATCAGAGATCCTTTTCGAGCTCGTCATTCCCGCGCAGGCGGGAATCCAGGCAATTAAATAACTTTCCGCACAGCGAGACAACTTCTAGGTTTTGTCCGCTTTGCGGAGTATGTATTTTTGCTGGATTCCCGCCTGCGCGGGAATGACAAAGCAGCTCTATCTTACCCATCGCTAAAGCGTAATTCCCGACAGACGTGCCACGGTATTGATGTCCTTGTCGCCGCGACCGGACAGATTGACCAGCAACACTTTATCTTTACTCATGCCCGGCGCGATCTTCGCGGCGTGCGCGAGTGCGTGACTGGATTCCAGCGCGGGAATGATCCCTTCGAAACGGCACAGGTCATGAAAGGCCTGCAGCGCCTCATCGTCATTGATCGCCACATATTGCGCACGGCCTATGTCTCTTAACCAGCAATGTTCCGGGCCGACACCGGGGTAATCAAGCCCTGCCGAGATGGAATGCGTCTCGATGATCTGGCCGTTTTCATCCTGTATCAGATACACTTTATTGCCATGCAGCACGCCGACTTTGCTGTTGGAGGTCAAGGGTGCTGCGTGACGGCCAGAAGCGATGCCGTGCCCGCCCGCCTCCACGCCGATGATCTGCACGTCCTTTTCTTCGATATAAGGATGGAACAGGCCGATGGCGTTGGACCCGCCGCCGACACAGGCGATCACCGCATCAGGCTGGCGACCGATCATCTCGGGCATCTGAATTTTGGCTTCATTGCCGATGACGCACTGAAAGTCGCGCACCATCATCGGATAAGGATGCGGCCCTGCCGCCGTGCCGAAAATATAGAAGGTGCTCTCGACGTTGGCAACCCAGTCGCGGATCGCTTCGTTACAGGCGTCTTTCAGCGTCCTCGAACCGCTCTCGACCGGCACCACGGTCGCCCCCAGCAATTTCATCCGGTAAACGTTGGGCGACTGGCGCTGAATATCCTCCGCGCCCATGTAAACCACGCACTCCATGCCATAACGCGCGGCCACCGTTGCGGTCGCCACGCCGTGCATGCCGGCGCCGGTTTCGGCGATCACGCGCTTCTTGCCCATGCGACGGGCCAGCAAGGCTTGTCCAATCGCGTTGTTGATCTTGTGCGCGCCGGTGTGATTGAGATCTTCCCGTTTGAGATAAATCTGCGCGCCGCCCAGTCGATCCGACCAGTTTTTGGCGTGATAAATCGGGCTGGGACGCCCGACGTAGTGTTTCAATTCGTAGGCGAACTCGGCTTTGAATTCTGGATCATGTTGATAACGCAGGTATTGCTCGCGCAATTCTTCCACGGCGGGAATCAACGTTTCTGCCATGTAGATGCCGCCGAACTGGCCGAAATGACCGGTGCTGTCTGGATAGTTATACATTCCTTACCTCTTGCATGAAACGGGCGATTTTCGCCGCGTCTTTTATACCCTTCAGGGCTCCTTTGCCAGCCTCTATACCGCTCGATACATCCACCGCATAGGGCCGCACTTGTCGGATTGCAGCCGCCACATTTTCCACGTCGAGACCACCGGATAAAATCAAAGGCAACGGTAAATCCTCAGGAATCAAGGTCCAGTCGAAGACGGCGCCCGTACCGCCCGGGATTCCTTCCACATGAGCGTCGAGCAACAAACCCTGGGCTGCGTGAAAACGCGCCGCGCATTGTAACAAATCCACGCCAGGCTTGACGCGGATTGCTTTCAGATAGGGCTTATGGAATTGCTCGCAATATTCGGGCGTTTCATCGCCGTGAAATTGCAGCACATCCAGCGATACGGACGCCAGCACTTCGCGCACCGACTCGGCGCCGGCATTCACGAACAAACCGACCATCGTGACGAACGGCGGCAGCACCGCCACAAGCTTTGCAGCCTGTTCGATGCTGACATGGCGCGGACTCTTCCCATAAAACACCAGACCGATTGCATCCGCACCGCTACCCGCCACTGCCAGCGCATCCTCGATACGGGTGATACCGCACATCTTCACACGACAGGATGCAGGATGCAGGATTCGGGATTCAGAAAACCCTATGCCCGCTTCCACGCACGGCAAACCACCACAACCTCCACGTTCATTCATGTGCAATCTCATTTTTGATTTGTTGCTCCTGACTCCTGACTCCTGACTCCTGACTCCTGAATCCTAAATCCTGACTCCTGAATTTGTGGCAACCCCCACTTCGCGTCATATTGAATGCGGCGCAAGTATAAACCATCCGGTGAAAAGGTTGGCGCGGCGAGGTGGCGTTCGCGCCCCTCCAATATTTCCGCGAGCCATTCTGGCGGATACTTTCCTTTGCCGACATATACCAGCGCGCCTACCAGATTGCGCACCATGTGGTGCAAAAATGCATTCGCGGAAAGATCGAATATCAGCCTTTCCCCATCCTGACAAATATCGAGATTATTCAGATGCTTGACAGGTGATTTCGCCTGGCATTCCGCAGCGCGGAACGCGCTGAAATCATGCTCGCCCAGTAAACATTGTGCAGCTTCCCGCATCAAGGCTATATCCAGCGGCGCGTGAAACCAGCCCGCTTTGCCGGCGTGAATCGCGGAGCGAACCTGTCGATTGATCAGCAGATAACGGTAACTGCGTCCCTGTGCCGAAAATCGCGCATGAAATTCATCGGGCACCGGATGCGCCCAGCGCACCGCAATACTGCCCGGCAACAGCGCGTTCACGCCGCGCACCCAGGCGGTCAGCGGGCGCACGGCCTCAGTGTCGAAATGCACTACCTGCTCCAGCGCATGTACACCTGTATCGGTGCGCCCTGCGGCGATAACCGAAATGGGCGCAGCAGCAATCTGACTCAAAGCCTGCTGCAACGTATCCTGTACGGTAAGACCTTCAGCCTGGCTTTGCCAGCCGCAATAAGGCCTGCCGTCGTACTCCACTCCCAGCGCAATCCTCATCGCATGGACAGCCATAACAACAGCACCGCACCCGCCAGCAGCAACGCATCAAAACGCGCAAAATGATAAACAGGCAATTCTATCTGCCGGTTACCTGTTTGCTGTTCTATGTTTTCCGTTGTCAGGCTGCGCAAACTGTCCTGCCAGGATTGCGTGCGCAACATGGCGACCTCGGCATAATGCAGCGTTAACGCCAGGCGCACCGCCAGCCGCTCACGCGACAACCCCAGCCATTGCAGCGGCGCGAATAGCGCGTAAAGTCCTGCAATCAGTTGCTGCCTGTGCAGGCGATCCAGCAATATCGCCAATCCGGCTAACGCTGCCAGCAGGCGCATCAGTTGCAACCCGCCATCCTGCAAGCCTTCGAGGCTGGGACTGAATGGGGAAAACGCTTCATATATCGACTGTCCGGGCGTGCTGTAAGCGTAAATCAGCCACAATGAAAACATGATCCAGCGCGTGCGGCGAAGCAACTGGACAAACTTATGGTGTGACAGCACGAAGGCCGACGACAAAACCACAGCCCCCGCGATCAGCAGGCGTGACGGCGGCAAAAATTGCATTGCAGCAACCAGCACACACCAGGTCAATATTTGCGTGGCGGGGTGTAGCCTCATTTTTTACTCCAATAAAAAACGGCAGCTCTGTATGAGCTGCCGTCGCGTTAGAAGCCCGATCAGCCCAGTTGCTTGATGAACAACTGCGCCTCCTGCTGCTGCGCCTCGTCGCCCTCTCGCATGACTTCTTCGAGAATTTCACGTGCACCGACCTCATCTCCCATTTCCTGATAGGCCTTGGCCAAGTCGAGTTTGGTCGCAACTTCGTGCCAATGTTCACTCTTCTCAACGGCAGCGGGTTCGGCTGCAGGTGCACTGACATCATCCATATCCAGACTGATATCCGACAGATTGATTGCAGGCGCCGGGGGAGTGAATTTCTCGGTCACGTCATCCAACGGGAAATCCAGCGTAAATTCCATTCCGTCATCTTCTTCTGACGTTTTCTCGGCGGATGACTCGGCTACCACTTCAGCCTTGGCCTCCGATGCAGCAGCCGGCATCACATCGAAGATCAAATCATCGAGGCTGGGCAACGCTTCCTCTTCCTGCTGATCGGCAGTCGCCGGTTCCTTAGCAGCGATATCGAAATCAAGCGCCTCCGGCACAACCAGCACTGGACTGGTCGAGGTCACATCGAAATCCACCTCATCCGATTCTTCGGGTAGCACTGAGGTCACGTCGAAATCCACGGCCTCCGACAGAGCTGGCACAGTTGAAGTCACATCAAAATCAATCGCTTCGACCGGAGCCGGCAACTCTTCCCCGGCAGCTTCCGAATCAGACAGATCCTGCGCAATCGATGCTTCATCGGACGCCATGTCCGGCTCCGCATCCGGATTGACCGCCGCAATCAGCGTCGTGGCGCTGGCGGCATCTTCAATACTCGCTTTGACTGGCTGCATTTTCCGAGCCAGCACTTCAGCTTGTCGTATCGCGTCGACATCGCCTGTTTTCTCCAACAGATCAGCCACCTTGGCGAAAGCATCTGCATCCTGACGGTTGGCGTATATGCCCAGCAACTTCAAATGCACCTGATGATTGCCAGGCGAGTGCAGCAACGCATCTTTCAACACTTCTTCTGCCTGCTCATCACGACCAAAATTCAGGAACAAGTCGGCTTCGCTGATCGGGTCAACGTCATCAGGATGGGGGGCAGCTTCCTCTGCCTGAATGGCAGTAAAATCGCCCGTATCCGGAGAGGGCGTCACAGGCGTAGCCAGATGCCCCGTTGTCGAATCGAACTCATCGCCGGCAGGTTTGGCCGCACTCTCAGGTGCCTTGCGGCGTCTCTTGAGAACAAGACCCAAGCCAGCCAGGGCGAGCAACGCGGCAGCGCCCAAGGCCAGCGCGACAGGCGAGGCCAACAGTTTATCCAGCAACTGCATGAGCCGATCGGGCAGCGATGCCTCTTCCGCATCTGCCGGCTTGACCGCGCTCGCAGCCGCAACCTGGCTGGCCACTACCGGGCTCACCGCTTCGCTGGCGGCGGCTACAGAACTGGCCGCAACAACCGCGCTTGCAGGTATGTCCGCCACTTTGGAGGCCGCTGCACTGGCAACCAGCGCTGCCGCCTCGGACTTGAGCTGCGCCAGTCGTTGCATATCCTTCAGGTTACTTTCCAGCAACGCGGCCCGGGTCTTTCCTTCCTCGACCGCCTTGGCTTTTGCAATTGCATCTTCTGCAGCAGCATTCCGCTGTTCGGCTCTGGATCGACCGGCTGCACCGGCCTTGTCTCCGGGTGTGCCGCCTTTGGATAAACGCAGTACTTCCTTGGCCGATTCGCTCGCGACAGGCGTCTTATCGGCAACCGGCGCCGTGATTTTTCCAGTGGCGACGTGCCGCGCATCCTCGGTCTGACGGCTTGCAGTTGCGGCTCCCGCCAGCTTCTGGCGATAGGCGTTCCAGTCAGCTGTCTGAGCATGGATCTCCTGAGATGCTTCGACTTGCGTCACGTTGATGACTTCATCGTGATCCGGCACCCGCAAAATTTTTCCGGTTCTGATGCGATTCATGTTTTTGCCATCAAACTGCTCGGCATTGGCGCGATACAACGCGACCAGCATGCGCTCCAGACTGACGTCATCCGGCTTGATGCCGGCAGCAAGCACATTAAGGGTATCTCCTTGTTTGACGGTAATCGCCCCTGTTGACACAGAAGCGGATCTTTCCGCCCTGACCGACGGCTTTTCAACTGGCTTTGCAATTGGCCGCTCAACTGGTTTGGCAGCACTCTCAACAGGCCTGGCAAGCTGCCGGACTTGTTCCGGATTTTCAACAGGCGCATTCAATGGCGCAGATTGCACCACTTCAGGTGCGACTGCCTGTACCGCTGCGGCCGCAGGCTGGGCTGGAACATAGCCCGGCGGATCGAGCAAAAAGGTATATTCCCGCATCAACTTGCCGGATGACCAGGACAATTCGACCAGCAAACTGACGAAGGGATCGTTGATTTCCCGGTTGCTGGTGAGCTTCAGATAGGGTTCACCATTTGCACGGCTGCCCACCTCAAAGCTGTATTTGACACCGGACGGATAATCGAGCCCCGCCCCTTTGTAGGCATCAGGGGATGCCAGACGCGCGACCAGACCGGGTTTGTCGGTTCGGCTCACCGCCACCAACTCGATTTCTGCTTTTAACGGTTGCCCCAAACCTGAAACCACATTGATTCCGCCCAGGCCCACGGCGTGACCCCATGCGCTCAGTGTCAAACCGGCCGTGATGCCGAGCAGTTGCAGCATCAGCTTGCGAGGCACAGGAGAATTCCTGAGTTTACCTGCCGTTCCGCCCGTCGAATGGTCAGATGCAGCTATTGGAGCTATCGGTAAATCAGGTCGTTTCACCCTGACCAGCGACTGGGTTGGCGCTGTTTGCTCGCTTAGTCGAATGGCTAGTAGTTGCATCAGTGGTTTTCGCACGGAATTGCCTCGCTTTGTGTATTGAGCTGCAAAAGTAACATCAAGGAGCGTTCAAAACAAGAGACGCCCCTCTTACTAATATTAAATTCAGATAGTCGACATCTAATTCAGATACTTTTCGATCAGTATTTCGGCGATTTGCACGCTATTCAGGGCTGCCCCTTTGCGCACATTATCGCTCACCACCCAAAGATCCAGACCTAACGGATGCGATATGTCCTCGCGAATACGCCCTACATAGGTCGCATCCTTGCCCGCAGCATCCACCGCAGTCGGCCAGCCGCCCGCTACACGCTCATCCATCACCACCACGCCGGGCGCTTTTTCAAGCAGCGCGCGCGCTTCAGCTGCGGTAATTTTCATCTTGGTTTCAATGTGCAGCGCTTCGGAATGTCCGTAGAACACCGGCACACGCACCGCAGTCGCGTTTACCTTGATGGAATCATCTTCCATGATCTTCTGGGTTTCCCAGACCATCTTCATCTCTTCCTTGGTATAGCCGTTATCCATGAACACATCGATCTGCGGCAACACGTTAAAGGCGATGCGCTTAGGATAGACTTCCACCTCTACATCCTGAGAGCTGAATAGTGCACGGGTCTGTGCGGCCAGCTCCTCGATCGCTTCCTTGCCGGTACCGGAAACGGCCTGATAAGTCGCCACGTTGATACGCGAGATACCCACCGCATCCTTGATCGGTTTCAATGCCACCATCATCTGGATGGTAGAACAGTTCGGATTGGCAATGATGCCGCGATTCTTGTATTGCGCGATGGCGTGCGGATTGACTTCCGGCACCACCAGCGGAATATCGCGGTCGTAGCGGAAATGCGCGGTGTTGTCGATCACCACGCAACCGGCGGCTGCGGCTATCGGCGCATATTTTTCCGATACGCTGCCGCCTGCTGAGAACAGACCGATCTGCGCCTTTGAGAAGTCAAAGCCCTCCACATCCAGCACGGTGAGTTCCTCGCCGCGAAACATGATTTCTGTGCCTGCCGAACGGCTGGAAGCCAACAGGTAAAGGTTGCGCACCGGAAACTTGCGCTGTTCCAGAATCGCCAACATCGCTTCGCCTACCGCGCCGGTTGCACCCAGGATACATACGTCGTACCGGTGCCGGGATAAAAGTTCTTCATCTTGCTTGCTCATGTTTCTTATTCCTTAAAAATCAAATAAATTAAGCGGGTGGCAGGTAGCGAGTAGCCAAACCGTTTTTGCTACAAGCTACAAGCTATGCGCTACAAGCTCAAAGCGCAGCGACCACCGCATCGCCCATCGCCGCACAGCCGACTTTCTGCATGTCGGCTTCAAAAATATCTCCGGTACGCAGTCCTTGCTGCAACACACGGCGCACCGCGCCTTCGATACGCACGGCAACATCTTCGCGTGCAAACGTGTAGCGCATCATCATCGCCACCGACAAAATCGTCGCGAGCGGATTAGCAATGTCCTGGCCTGCGATGTCGGGGGCAGAACCGTGGCAAGGCTCATACAGCCCCTTGTTGTTTTCATCCAGCGATGCCGACGGCAACATGCCGATCGAGCCGGTCAACATCGATGCTTCGTCGGACAAGATATCGCCGAAAATATTTCCGGTCAGAATCACATCGAACTGCTTGGGCGCGCGCACCAGTTGCATCGCCGCATTATCCACATACATATGCGACAACACGACTTCAGGATATTCGTTAGCCACATCGGTGACAATTTCGCGCCACAGCATGCTGGTATCCAGCACGTTAGCTTTATCGACGGAACACAGTTTGAAACTGCGCTTCATCGCACTCTTGAATCCGACATGCGCCACGCGGCGAATTTCCGACTCGCTGTAGTGCATGGTATCGAAACCCTGGCGTTCGCCGTTCTCCAGTGTGCGGATACCGCGCGGCTGGCCGAAATAAATGTCGCCGGTCAGTTCGCGCAAAATCATGATATCCAGACCCGACACCAGTTCAGGCTTTAAACTCGACGCATTCACCAGTTCCGGATAAACCAAAGCGGGCCGTAAATTTGCAAATAAATTCAAGATTTTACGAATGCGAAGCAGACCTTGTTCGGGGCGCATTGCACGCGGCAAGCCATCGTATTGATAGCCGCCCACAGCCCCCAGCAATACCGCATCGCATTCTTGCGCCAGTTTTTCAGTCGCAGCAGGAAACGGATCACCCGCTGCATCATAACCCGCACCGCCGATATGGGCATACTCCGTTTCGATCGGCAAACCGTCGCTGCGCAACACGTCCAACACTTTCGCGGCTTGCGCCACGATCTCAGGTCCTATGCCGTCACCCGGCAAAACTGCAATTTTCATAATTTAACAACACCTTCTTTTATTTGTTTCATAAAATATAAATACTCTTTTACAAACTTCCAGTCACAACCGAGAAATGCGAGAAAGAAAATTGCACTAAACCATCCAGATGAAACAGCGCGTGCAGCAATTAGGAATGCCAACATGCACAAAAATAGTTTGCCCATATTTTTAACAGTCACAAGCACGTTAGCCCAGGCTATTTCAGCACTCTTTATTTTCTTCAACACATCCCATGTAATTCCTCCAACCAAGAACTGAAGAGAAAGAAAAAAATACTGCATCACCGCCGAAACAGCCGATTTGCTGTCCATATCGCTTTTGGCATGCTCAACGAGAAACTGTGCACCAGCAACGTGAGCGGTTAGCCAAATGAAAACAACAATCATGCCAAGCAGCTTGAACCATCTATTCTTAACAGAAGCATCCATAAATTGTTTCACTTAGCTTTTGAGCACGTTCAACGTTAACAGAAACAATTTAAGCTACATTTCATTTGGGCTTCCCCGCTCTTTCCATGCTCTAAATTCAGCTTTTGTACAACCACCTGGAACGATGTAGAAGCCCTTGCTGTCCCGCTTTTCACACTTCGGTGCACTTTGTCGGCTTGGATTTACATCCTTATTGTTAACGGCTTCAACCACCGTTTTTTCCTCAACCGACTTTCCGCAAGCAGTCAACACAATACAAACCAACACTACTCCAACCAATTTCAAACCGACTCCCATATCATTCCCCTTATTTAATAACTCACGTCACTTTTTTGGATAAGTTTGAGCCGTAAAACTCGCCATGTTCTCCAGTGTTTGATAAAGATAATTCGTGTGTTGCAGCAAACTGTCGAAGTGCTTTGCTTTGGTCGCTTCCGACTCGGAATAGTCATGCGTTGCAGTGTTTCTCAATCCTCTCACCGCCAGCCAGTCATTCATATCGGAAATAATACCCAACTGCACCATGTAATTGAGCACATAGGTGAACATGCGTGTATCTTCGCCTTCGATATTTGCGATGAGCTTCATCGCCGATGCCAGGTGATCCTGAAACTCGGCAAAACGCCCCTTGAACGCGGCCAGAGATTCGAGCTGATCTTCATTCCAGCCATCAAAATCGGCATCAATCCGCCACCAACTTGCCACTTTATCGTGAGAATAAACAAGATGGCGGCGCATTTTCTGCAATTGCTTTAACTTATCTCGTAATGCCTCAATCACATTATCATTCATAACCTGACTCCTTCTGCCTGCGCGATACGGTAAATCGGCAAATCACGACCCGGCTCATTCACCACCAGGTCAACAGGATAGGGTAACGCCGCTTCCAGTCGCCCCAGACAAGTAACCCGCTTCATAAACAAGTCATCGTGCTGCACGGGGATCACATACAAGTCCACATCCCCGCCGCGCTTGGCATCATCCACGCGGGAGCCGAACAGCCACAAGACGGCATCTTCGCCAAAGACATCGGCGACGATGCGCTTGATGACCGTTTGTTCGTCCTGCGTAAGCCTCATGTTATAGCCATGGCTGTTCTGCGTGATGGCGCGCCTCGAAAGCCGCGATCTCACCCACATGCTGCAACGTCAGGCCGATGTCGTCCAGTCCGTTCAGCAGACAATGCTTGCGAAACGCATCCACTTCAAAGGGATACACAGTGCCGTCCGGCGCGGTGATGGTCTGTGTTTCGAGGTCGATCGCAAGCCGGTAACCGGCATTGGCATCCACAGCCTTGAACAGCGCGTCTACTTTTTCCGAATCCAGCCTGATCGGCAACAGGCCGTTCTTGAAACAGTTGTTATAGAAGATGTCGGCGAAGCTTGGCGCAATGATAACCCGAAAGCCGTAATCTTCCAGCGCCCAGGGCGCATGCTCGCGGGACGAGCCGCAACCGAAATTCTCGCGTGTCAGCAGAATCTGCGCGCCCTGATAGCGCGGCTGATTCAGCACGAATTCCGGATTAACCTCGCGAGTTGAATTATCCATTCCCGGCTCGCCGTGATCCAGATAGCGCCATTCGTCGAACGCATTCGGGCCGAAGCCTGAGCGCTTGATGGATTTGAGGAACTGCTTCGGGATAATCGCATCCGTGTCCACATTGGCGCGATCCAGAGGCGCGACCAACCCTTGAAGTAACGTGAATTTTTTCATTTTGATTCCGGCGCCTTTTCTGATTTTTTATCACCCGAATGCGTCTTCCTGCCCACCCATTCACCGGCTGTTGTTAAACCTTCAGACGTTGCTTTGCCGCCCTTTTGAATGCCACGGCCTGCGGCTTCGGCACCCTTCTCAATACCCCGGGCAGCGGCTTCGCCACCTTTCCTAATACCGTTTCCGGCCCGTTCCGGGACGCTGTCCCCGGCAAAGCTATGGCACCCCGCAAGCACAGCCAGCGTCATCAGCAAAACCGATATTTTTTTCATGACCGATCCTTTCACAATTTGCTCACATCCACGAAATGACCGGCAATCGCCGCCGCTGCCGCCATTTCAGGACTGACCAGATGCGTGCGACCGCCCTGCCCCTGCCGCCCTTCGAAATTGCGATTGGACGTCGCAGCGCAGCGTTCGCCCGGGGACAGCCTGTCGTCGTTCATCGCCAGACACATCGAACAGCCCGGATCGCGCCACTCGAAACCCGCCTCGATAAAAATCTTGTCCAGCCCTTCCTGCTCGGCCTGCGCCTTGACCAGACCGGAACCTGGAACCACCATCGCCAGCTTCACGTTGGCGGCGACTTTTTTACCTTTTGCCACGGCAGCCGCCGCACGCATGTCTTCGATGCGTCCGTTGGTGCAGGAGCCGATGAACACCTTGTCGATCGCAATATCGGTGATCGGTGTATTTGCCGTCAAGCCCATATAGACCAGCGCACGCTCGGCGCCTTCGCGCTTATCCTGGCTCATGGCCAGAGGGTCAGGCACGCAGCCATCGACTGCAACGACCATTTCGGGAGAAGTACCCCAGGTCACTTGCGGACGGATGCTCGAAGCATCCAGCGCAATCGTCGCGTCATACACAGCCCCTGCATCGCTGTGCAAGTTGCGCCACTGGGCAACAGCCAGATCCCACTGCGCTCCATGAGGCGCAAAGGGGCGGCCCTTCAGGTAGTCGATGGTCGTGTCGTCTGCCGCAATCATGCCGGCGCGCGCACCCGCTTCGATCGCCATGTTGCACAAGGTCATGCGTCCTTCCATGCTCAAGGCGCGCACGGTGCTGCCGGTGAATTCGATCGCGTAGCCGGTGCCGCCTGCCGTGCCGATCTTGCCGATCACCGCCAACGCGACGTCCTTAGCCGTCACGCCACGCCCCAATACGCCTTCGACACGCACTTCCATCGCACGGGATTTTTTGGCAACCAGACACTGGGTCGCCATCACATGCTCGACTTCGGAGGTGCCGATGCCGTGCGCAAGAGCGGCAAACGCGCCGTGCGTGCTGGTGTGAGAATCGCCGCATACCACGGTCATACCGGGCAAAGTCGCCCCTTGTTCCGGACCCATCACGTGCACGACGCCCTGACGGATGTCGCCCATCTTGAATTCGGCGATACCAAATTCGGCGCAATTTGCATCCAGTGTTTCCACCTGAATGCGCGAAATCGGGTCGGAAATGCCTGCCGCGCGGTTTTTGGTCGGCACGTTGTGATCGGGCACCGCCAGCATCGAACTGACGCGCCAGGGTTTACGCTTCGCCAGCCTCAATCCCTCGAATGCCTGCGGGCTGGTCACTTCATGCACCAGTTGACGGTCGATATAGATCAACGCCGTGCCGTCCGCGTCCTGCCGCACCACGTGAGAATTCCAGAGTTTGTCGTAAAGAGTTTGTGCGCTCATTTTATTTCGCCTGACTGAAACACAGTTTTTAGAGCGCGCGATTATGACACAACAGACACGGATTGGCAGCTTATGGCGTCTGTTGCGGATTTATTCGAAGCAGAAATACCCACTCGAGCATCAAAGCAAAAATATCAGCCCCCATATCGCGACAGCATTCAAGATGCTCATCAACACAGCCGCACTGGCAATATCCTTCGCGCGCTTAGCCAGCGGATGGTGCGCCATGGAAGTATGGTCAACGGCCGCCTCCAGTGCGGAGTTTAGCAACTCCACGATCAGTACCAGAATAATGCTGCTCACCAGCAAGGCCTTGCCGATCACACTGGTGTTCGACAACAGCGCAACAGGAATGGCAATTACGGCTACCAGCACTTCCTGACGATATGCATCTTCATGCTGCCATGCTGCGCGCATGCCTTGCAACGCAACGCCCATTGCCCGCCATACATGCGTCAATCCAGGCTGATGTTTATGTGGACTTTTCATATCAAGGTCTTTATTACCATTGATTCGGCCAGAAAATAGATCGATAAAACAATGTCATTCCCCTGAAAATGCGAAAACGGGACCGGAGACCGCCATTTCGAGGAACAGCCATCCGGCATTAAAAACATTCCGCGTAGCTAAACAAAACCCGGGTCTTGCCCGCTACGCGGAATGTTTTTTCGTTGGATTCCCGCACGCGCGGGAATGACAACAAGGCAAGTCAGGTTCGGGTGTTAATCCATTTTCCAGTAGGCTGAGACGCCGCCGGGCGATATCTGCCATTCCATCCCGCGCTTTTCGGTATTGCGATGGGATTGATACACGAAGTCGCCTATCGCATAGCCGAACAAGGAACCTGCAACCGTATCTGAGAGCCAGTGATTGCGTCCGCCGATACGGGCCAGATTGGTCACCGCTGCCAGCCCGTACAGCCACGGCGCATCGTATTCCTTGGCATAAGGGGTGATGGCAGCCCACATGATCGTGGTGTGCCCCGACGGCATCGAGGCGTTGCCGTTGTTGACGTTCATGAAGTTAAAGCTGGCGGGGCCCGTGCCGACAAGGGGCCGGTCGCGTCCGATGACATACTTCAATCCCAGCGTGCTGGCAAGACCTATGCCGCCTGCTGCCAGCGAACTGTAGGCCGTTGTGGACAACCGGCTGTCAGGCTCGCCGCCGAAAAACGCCATGCCCGATGCGCCCAGCGCCACGAACGGCAACATATTGCCGAACGACTCAGCAGCTTTAGCAGTCGGGCGCGCGCCGTAGTTAACGGCCAGTTTGTCCGCCGGCTTATCCATCACGGAGGATGCCAGCGTGATGCCGCCCATCCACAGCATCGATTCCCAGAACTGAGAAGTCATCGTCAGCCGCCCCACATTCATCAGATCATTTTTAGCCGCAGCATAGACAGACCTGCGCGGGCTGAGATTGGTAAAAGTGTCTGCGGCATCGCCAAACTGTGTCGTTCTGTCATTTGTCCAGGGACTTGTTTTGAGCAGATCGCCGCCCTGGCTTTTGGTCAGATCGAACAGCCTGAATTCGCGATTGAGCATGGCGCCGCCATCGCGCAGCAGCGGATGGTAATTCAAGCTGGCCATGTTGGTGCTGGAACGGGTGAGCAGCGCGTCGAACGGGATATTGACATAAACCCCCTTATCGAAGCTGCCCTCGCCAAACTGGGCAGCAGAAACATTGGTCTTGGTCGCGAACGCCCCCATCTTCACGCCGTTTTTGAACGAACGCGACAGATCCAGCGTCACGCCTCGATCCCGTGCGAGGTATTGTCCCGCATGCAAGGTGGCATTGATATCCTGAAAGCCGGTTTCCCAGTACAAGCTGGCGTGACCCGTCATCGTCCGGTAGGGCAGGAAGCTGAAATCCTGTCCAAACCCGCGCTGCTGCACGGCATTCAGATCGAAGCCTACCGCCACCGGACTATGCCAGGGCCGGTATAGCCATTCTCCGCCGACACCGCCGTACATGGACTCCAGCATCCCGCCGTAAACGCTGAAGAAATTATCGGCATTCAATTTGTCCACATGGGTGAACTGAAATACCGGCATGGTCACCGGCGAGGTATTTATATAGCGTTGTATCTGCGTGCGCACCCTGGGCAACGTGCTGTTGGAGGCCGGATAGACGAACTTGTTATAGTTGTCGATCAGCCCGTATTGCAGCGATCCTGTCCACCATGTAGCGTCGTTAAAGTTGAAAGTGCCTCGCGCTCCCAGGCCTATTTTGTACAACAGCCCTTCAGGACCGCCGAACGAGTGGTCAAGATAAATACCGGTGTTACCGGAAAATTTATCCGAAGGTCTGTCTACCAGCGTCTCCGACCGGGAATAATCGAAACCGTCGAAGGCCGCTCGCTCGAATACCGCGCTTTGTTTGTGATGAGCGGGAATGTAACCTGTCTTCGCCTCGACCCAGGCGCGCCGATCGATCTGGAATTCATGCATGCCCAGGCCGTATTCGCTTGACTGGATGCGGAATACCAGGATATTTTTGTTCGGCACATAGCGGTGCAGCACCGACACGATGCGGTCGACATAGCCGTTCCAGTATTCGGCATCGGCGTTCTGAAAACGCACGATCACCTCGCTGCCCGCACGCCTGATCTGCAGCACATGCCAGGATGTCTTTTCTTCAAGCAACGCGCTGACCTGATTCCAGTCCGGCTCCTGATCGGGATAAAGGGCGCTGACCGGCTCGCTCTCCGTATCATTGAGTTTGGGCACCGAAAATTTGCTCAAGTCGCCGTGAAAACTGAAACCCGTCGCCAAGGTATTGCCCCGCTCCCAGCTCACGGCAAGGTCGAGGCCGGGATTCAAGCGATAAACCATGCCGACGTTAACAGGGCTGTTCTGTTTCAGGTTATGGCCAAATGGCTCGTGCTGGTAGTTATTGCCTTCGTATTCGAGCTTGAGCAGCAGCGCATCCCACGGCGTCTGGTACTGCACGCCGCCGAACAGCGCGGTCGGCCCTTTGAACATGCCGGAACTGTGCACCGTACCGCCCTGCCCGACACTGACAGCCGGGCGAACAGCAAATGCCGGACTAAGCAGCGACAGCGGATTGCCCAGGTTACCCCGCGCGCCCAGATAACCCCAGCCCAAGCCCAGCGACCAGTCCAGATTGCCCGTGCGCTTGCTGGCCACCACGTATTCGCCCGCCCTCAGTGCAGTTCCAAGTATGTCCACCCCCCCTGCCGACACCTGAGGCAAGAAGGCGCTTTCCTCCGATAATTTTAATTTGGCATCAAAAGATTTATCTTTATACGTCTGATTGCCTGAAAAACTGGCGGGCCCGTACAACTGGTTTGCAAAATCGGAATACCCGAAACTCACCTTTAACCAGTCAAAGGGCTGAATATCCGCATTGTAATCGGTGTAGGGCCAGGCATGGTTCACGTTCAGTGCGGCCTCACCGACATCTCCCATGCGCGCGGTGGGCGTTTGCATAAGGCTGGTCGAAAATTTCGGGCTTTGCGGTCGATACGGTTGTCCGGTGATGACTTCACGGTGAACGGCAGGCTGCGGAAGTATCTGCGAAACATCTTTGTCGCCGGCTGCGCCCTGAGTCGCCAACAACCGCGCCAGTTGCTCCAGGATCGTGGCCGGCCAGGGAATATACGGATTGTCCACGACGATCCACGCACCGGGTGCCGGCGGGTCCTGCCCGTCTTCGTTCCAGCTTGCCACACCACGGCGCTGGATCAGCCCATCCGGCTGCACCACCCAGACTAACTGCGTGCTCCCTGCGGGATTGCATTTTCGGGCGTAATCGAGCGCATACAAATCAACCGAATGCGTCACCTGACAGGTGCTGCCATCCCCTTTAACGACCGTCACCGAAGTCGGGCGCGACGGAATCAGTATATGCTGGCCTTTTTTCAACAGGGGATCTTGCTGCGGATTGACTTCCAGCCAGCGTGGATCTATTTTCTCGACGACCACCCGCCCAGTCGTTGAGAGCGATGAGACAAACCCCGCGAGGCTGTTCGCGTCGGCGCGTGTAACTTCCGGGGCAATCCCGGCGGAACGGATCTGATCCAGCAACCGAGTCTTTATTCGTTCCTGAACTTGCGCCTCTTCCGGCACCATCCAGACAAGACCCGGCAGATAGGGCATCCCGGCGCTTACCTGCGACTGCAAGCCTGCCGTGCTGAGCCACTTGCTCAGGCGCATTTCCGTCTCTATCGCTGCGGCAGTTCCGGCACATGCCTGCTGGCTCGACAATGCCGCCAGCAACAAACCTGTGATCAGCTTGCGTGAAAACCTGTGATGATATTTTGAACTCAATGCGTACCTTTGCTGGAATATGGCCAGTCCTGCCAGGAGAAGCAATACTCGCCGGACAAACACTGTTCCGCATAAACGACTTGATGAGCGCCCGGGCTATCCAGCCTGACCGCGTAACGCGCCGGACGAGCAGCAGCTTCACCCTGAACGGTTTCCTCAAACCAGGTAAGCGATGATAAGGGAATGGTTTTCAGCTGAGCATCTTTGGGCGGCTCAATGCGGCGGATCAGCATCTTTTCATGGATGCCATATCGATAGCCCGGACTTACGTCGCGGGTCCGTTCGAATTCGGCCTGCTCCCCCACCCTGTCCCAGTCCGGCAGATGCGAAAAAGATACGGACAGCCAATTCGTGCCTGTTTTCATGATCGCACTGACGACTCGTCCATCGCGCAGGCGCAGCACATCGGCATCGGCACTGTACCAGACCTCAACCGGGCCGTCGGGTGTCGGATCGACATAGCCCAGCGCCATGAATACCTCGCGCTCGTCGATTTGAACACGCAAATACTTTAAATCCGGATTCAGCCCGCGACCAGAAGAATCTGCGGCGCCCTCAGAGTGTATCAATCGATAGGCATCCAGCACCGCCTGCGAAGCGGGTTCGACCGCGCAGCCGCCCAGACAGGCAAGCAGTACAGCCAGACTACAGAGGCGGGCAAGGTTCAGCATAGAGAAAATTTATAAATACGGGAAGTTCCCACAATATGGAATCGGTGAACCGAAAGCATGCCGAGCTGCTTCTAAAAAATCGCTCGGCAGACAATGGAAATAAAACGCATAAACTAGAAAAGTCCCCTCAGGGACTTTTCTTAGACCGGGCAAACTGACTACACTTACCGTGTGGCAGTTACAGCCGTTGTATTGCTGCTCGAAGCGACCACTGCCACCGCTGCAACAGCCGCAACCGTTCCTACAACAGCCAGCGTAGTCATCCCTGCAACTGCGCCGCCGACTGCTGCTGCGCCGCCTGCTGCGCCCGTCGCGGCCGCTGTAGTACCTGCGGCGGCACCACCTGCTGCACCACCACTTGCCGCACCACCTGCTGCGCCACCACTTGCCGCACCACCTGCTGCGCCACCACTTGCAGTTCCGCCTGAAGCGCCACCACTTGCAGTTCCGCCAGCTTGACCACCACTTGATGTTACACCTGTTGCACTTGGCGCTGCGAACACATTACCGGAAACTGCCATTACCAAGGCCAAAGCCAACGCGCTTAATTTATTCATTTTAGTTCCCCTTTTTTAAATTTCGAAAATCAGTTATTAATATCCAAAGCTATTGCGATTATCCTGATTACAGGGATTTATGCAAACTATTTAATCTGGGCGCCTGTGATTACTCGCAATGAGACCCTGGCATGCCCGTCATTGCCAGCAGGCGCAGCCGACAACAGCTACCAGGCCAGTCCGCGCAATGCGAGGATCACCATGGATCCCGCCAACACGCCGACCACCCACTTGTTACCCTGAGGCTGCACCTTGAAATAAATCTTGGTTGCCAGCATGAAAGGAAGCGATTGCAAACAGGCAAAGCGTCCCGCATCGACGATATTTGCAGGCAAGTGCAACTCCTGGAACACCACAAACGGCAAAAACCAGGACAATAGCACCATCAACAACTCGAAGCTCGACATCATCAAGATTACCGAATTTTCACGAAAAACCATCTTGAACAACACCCACGCCACCGCCAACACAGAAATCGTCGTCAGATAGACATCTGAGCAGCAGCCATCTCCAACAGCCCCCCAGTTATACAAAAAAAACAACGCAAAAATCGACACATAAACCGACCCGTGCAGCATCCCTTTATAGTTATGCGTCAGATGCAGGCTGTAGAATACCACCACGCCTGCCAACATCAGCAGCGCAAATACCTCGTTCCGATTCAATGCCGGCAAGGGAAGAAACAACGCAGGCAAACACAACAGCGTCAGCAACAAAACGCTGACGGGAACCACACTCGCCACAATTGATTTTGAATACCGCCTGAATATCGGCCATTGCCGCACCCTTGAATAAGGCCGGTTCTGCCGCCCGACATTGAACGAAAACCCCGCATGCTGCAAACTTGAAACGCCGCCAAACAAAACAGCGCCCGCCGACAGAATGGAAACAAACACCGACCAGTCGGGGTAATTATGTAACGCCAAAGCCAGCGCGCCAAAACACGCCATTGCAGCATACATCACCGCCACCACCCCCGGATGCGCCAAACCGAGCGTCATCAACCGATGATGCAGATGCGTGCGGTCAGGCAAAAACGGGCCGTGACCATGGTACATGCGTCTTGCCATCACCAGCAGGGTGTCCAGCAACGGCAACGCCAGCACCATCGCCCAGACCACCAGCGAGATGTGATGCACAGACCGTTGACTGCCGCTCACCAGCACCGCCACCAACACATATCCCAGCGTCAGGCTGCCGCAATCGCCCATGAACAATCTGGCGGGATAACTGTTGTAGCGCAAAAAACCCATCAGAGCGCCCAGCAGCGTCACACATACCAGCAGCAAATCCGACGCACCCGTATGCCATGAGAAATAGGCAAGAAACACCGCAGCAATGGCCGACAGGCCGGCAGCCAAACCATCCAAACCATCGGACAAATTGAATGCATTCATTCCCCCGACCATACAAAAAATTGTGAACGGCACGGCAAACCACTTCAGCGTAATTTCACCATTTCCCACAAAATCGCCCAGGTTCACCAGCGAACCGCCGCCCAACAAGACGAAAGAACCCGCCGCCACAATCTGTCCGACGAACTTCCAGCGCGCGCCGATATCGGCAATATCATCGATCAGACCCGTTGCGATGATTGCCAGCAAACCAGCCAGAAAAGCCCACGCGAATGTGTTGAACGGCAAAAACATCAGACAGGATAAAACCAGACTGGACGCAATACCCAAGCCACCCAGACGCGTAGTCGGAGTAGAGTGAGAGCTGCGACCTTTGGGAACATCCACCGCCCCCACTTTGCGAGCCAACACGATAGTAGCGGGGACGATAAATAATGAGAGGAAAAGTGCAGTAAAAAACACTAATCCGAGAATATCAAGGTGAATAAATTCAGTCATGAAAGAATTGTAGCAAGAAACGGCAGTCAGGCGACAACTAGGTTGACAATTTCCGCAGCTAACTCCTCTGGAAATCTAGGTAAAGTAATATTTGAATATTTTGATGCTAGTCATTAGTCTTTTAAAACGAAGTAAGTTTGGTTCCTTTGCGAACCTATACACCCCCTCCATTCCAATGCTCTGCACCCACAAGGGAGCCCGTTTGATTGTATTGGAAACAAACTCAAATGTGCCACCCACACCTACAGCCAATTTCACGCCAATATCATCAAGAAAATCCTTATTTTCATTTATCCATAACTCTTGCTTTTTTGCTCCAAAACCAACAAGAAGAAAATGGGGTTTAAACTTCTGAATCTGCTCAATAATTATTTGGTTGTGTCCTGCGTTGAAAGGATACGGTTGATAATCAGGCGAAAACCCTTCAACCTCAATTCCGTACTTTTCCCGAATTACAGAAATTGCGCCTTGGTTAGAGGCGGTGTATCCACCTAACAAAAAAACTCTTTTGTTGAATTGCTTTGCATTGGCACATATGTCATAAATAAAATTAGAACCAGAGATTTTCTCAATCTTTACGTGAGGGAATTTGCGTCTCGCCAACGCAAATGGAATCTGCCCATCAAAAGTAGAGTAGTTGTCACATATAATTTTTCTAAATGTTTCATCCTCATTCGCCAGCACGATAAATTCTGCATTGACCGTTACAACTATTTTTAGCTTAGGACTATCTCTTAATAAACTCTCTCTAGTTAGCCCGCTAAACACCAAGTTCATGAAATTAATTTTTTCCATCGGTAATCTCTTCAAATATTTTCTTTAGCTGGTGGGCAACTGAATACTTGTCCATCCCCAAGGTTAATAAATAGTCTCGCCCTTGAGAGCGTCCTACACTCTTCCAATATGCAATTTTTTCCTTCAACGCATCGTGATCTCTGTTAATGATTGACCCCGCCAATTCATCCTTAAAATAAATTTGAGCATTGCCTACATCAAAAGTAATCACCGGCAAATTGCACGCCATAGCCTCCTTAAACACCATGCCGTCTGATTCAAAGTTTGAGAATGCTACCATGCAATCTACCGCATTCATCCAAATCGGCATCAATTCATACTCAATGCTGCCACCGAATACAAACTCAATATTTTCACTAGCCAGCCAAGATACATACGTCTCAATAAAAGAATATGCGAAAGCTGCATTTTTTTCAGGGCGCTGGGGAGAGGCAGGAAATAAAACGTAGAACTTATTTATGTCCAGCCCTAACTGCGCGCGATAATCTTCATATCCAAGGCAGCAAAATTTCTCAGTATCAACTCCGGAAGGTAGAAAGTATTTATTTGGCTGTTCAGAAGCATCAAATAATACTTTGTTAACATACAAAGTATTATCCGATAATTTCACGGCACGGCTTACAAGCGAAAACTTAATACTTTTGGTATACACCCCTTCATGCACCGTATACACCAGTGGAACCTTTTTATGGATTGCCGCTAAAAATACGCAAAAACTGTGATGAGCCCAGACTATGTCATAGTGTGTTCTGTGCTGCATGGTGATATAGCGCCACAGCCCCGATAAATAATTAAAATTACTACCGCCTTTTGAAATTTTTCCTTTAATATGAAGAATATCGAAACGAATATCAGGGAACAACTCAGATAGGGTATCAATCTGTTCTTTTATAAACACCCCCCTCCAACTTTCATCACCAAAAGATGGGTACATGTTTGTTACAATTAAAATATTCATGAGTTGTTAGTGAAAAGGTCGGCGAAACGTGAGCCTGTATTTAGGCGTGCAGTCTCGCCGCTTAATTATTTTTGCAGGATTGCCCCCGACCACAGTATATGGTTCGATACTTTTTGTAACCACACTTCCTGCAGCCACAACGCTCCCCTCTCCGACGATTACACCTGGAAGAAGAATTGAATAAGCGCCAATAACTGCGTAATTTCCGATACTAACTGATTTAGCTACTGTTCCGTATTCATCCGAATTTAGATCATGCTGTTCGGTGAAGATTTTCACACCAAACGAAACATCTACGTTATCTGCAATTGAGATACCGCCACGCCCATCAAGCAGGCAATCAAAATGGATTATCGAATTACTTCCAATAGTTATTTTCCATGGAGAAAACGCTATGACTCCCATGTGTATGGATGAATCACCAATCTTCATCCCATAAAGATACTTGTACACCACATACCTAAACGAAAACACGGGAATTTTATTGAAAATATGATTCAAGATACCCAAATACAAATATCCAAGCCAAAACACTGCCCGACCGACATAATCGTGTTTAGAAAGCTTATAAAAAAAATCAAACATTCTTCGTCTTGCTTACAAAATAATTCCCTATCGCCAGATGTTTCAGCCCAGACTTCTCCAGCACCTCAAACGCATCTTCCGGCGCATAAACCAGCGGCAGCCCATGCAAGTTAAGCGAGGTATTCAATATTCCGCCAATGCCTGTTAATTCCTTGAAGCGATTAATTAATCGCCAGTAATCTTCATTGTGTTCACGCATTACACACTGAGGCCGCACAGTCTTGTCATAAGGGTGAATACCACCCGACATTTGGGTATGTGCAAGCGGCTTCGTGTCATAAGTCATAATCATGTAATAAGGATTATTTTTCTTTGCATCCCATTTCACGTAATCGTCCATGCTTTCTGCCAAAACCGAACTGGCAAATGGCATCCAGAAATCACGGCATTTGATCAGTTCATTAATTTCTTTGATCACCTCGGGTTTTGATGGGTTCGCAATAATAGCCCTATTACCAAGGCTGCGAGCACCAAACTCCTCCCTACCTTTGAAACGCGCTACCACATCCCCTTCAGCGAGGACTGAAGCCACTTTCAGCTCAATATCATCGAAATGTTCGATGGTGTATTGTTGGTCAAACTTGTAATTTTGATATGCCGCCTTGATTACATCATCAGTCCAGTCGATACCCCAATAAACAGTGCCTAATTGTTCGATTTTTTTGAAATCGCCTACCGTTGAATAAACATTACACGCTGCTCCGAAAGCGTTTGACTCATCACCACAGGATGGAAAAACGAATATCTCGTCAACCTCATCCAATTCCATCAATTTTTGGTTGGCTTTCACATTCATAAATGTTCCGCCCGCAAGCGCGAGCTTACGAATACCCGTTTTCTTTATGGCGTTCTTTGCCCAAGCAGATAAAAACTCCTCGGTGAAGAGTTGCAATCCACCCATCAAATGATCGAAGCGTTTCAAATAGATAAATTCCTTGAAGTATTCCAAAGAAGAATAAATTGAGAATCCTTTGGTGAACTCCCAAGTCAGCCCGTCCTCACTAAATTGAAACATCTGGTGAAATTCGTCTGCGACTTTACGCACACCCTTGCTATCCGCATAAGGCGCCATCCCCATTAGCTTGTACTCGTGTTCCAACGGCACCATGCCAGTCAAAAATGTGAACATCGCATAGAGCAACCCGATTGAATGATTTTCATCTACAGCAGCCAACCTCTTGAGAACTCCGCCCTGCCCGATACTGACACTGGCACATATTCTGTCGCCTGCGCCATCATTCGTAAGCACCAAGACTGGTTCTTCGAAGTTGCCATTGCCGAAATATGCACTTGAAGCATGGCAAGTATGATGATCAACAAATCGAATCTTCGTCTCTTCAAAACCAAAATCTTTTAGTCTTGATAGCCTATTGTTCCGATTTTTCGATTGTTTTATTCCATCAACAAAGGGAATAGACTTCAAGTGATTCTTTACCGTACTGCTAAATCCTCCAAGTTTTTTGAATGAAGAAAGTAACTGAGTTCGATTCATTGGGCTTGGCATATACAGCCCATTCATCGCCACATAATCGATGTCGTTGGGTGTGAGTTCCTCTAACGCCAACACCTTCTTCAAAGACATTTCCGGAAAACCATCGAAATTCTTTTCTCTGCGCATTCTTTCTTCTTGAATAAGCCATTTAACTTTGCCGTCTACAAGCAAAGATACGGAGGCGTTGTGTCCATCATGAATACCAAGAATCTTAGTCATTTTTACTCCAACGAACGAAAAATAATACAAAAAATAAATTGATCACGATCCAAATTATGTACTACTTGGCAAAAGTGGATCACGCTCATGAACTGAACAAGCAACAATAATAGGTAATATGGCAACGATTAAAGGATGTGTTATTCCAGGACCAATAAATGCATTAACAATAAGTAGCAAGCACCACAAATATATAACCTGGGATCTTAGGGAGCCAGGCTCTCTCCACCTCAATTCCCTTAAAATATAAATCATTAATATCACCCATGAAATCAATCCGATTATTCCTGTTTCGGGTAGCAACAATGGAATAAGCAAATCCAATTGCGTCATCCCTCTATCAATATAAAAGTCGTACCCATCTTCTGAAAGATACTTTGAATGCGAACGGAAGGAAGACGGCGTTCCATAATTACCGGGGCCCCATCCAACGATCGGAGACTCGAGAAAACGATCAATACTAGTTTTTAAAGCGAACGCCCTAAAGTAACTGTCCGCGACCTCCCCCTCTTTAACCGATGTAATCACCTCGACATCCGGAATTAAGCTGTAGCCTATCGCAGATGATTTATCATTAAAAGAGTTAAGCAGCAAAACCGCAAAAACTCCCAATACAATGGACAAGACATATTTCCGGAGAAGTTTAAACAGCGAAATGCCATTATTTTGTGCAAGCTGGAATGCAATAATTATCAATGAAGTAAAAAGAACCGCCCTCGAACCGGTAGAAAATAAAGCAACCAAACTCAAAACGATCCAGAGTTTATTTGATTTAAATTGTGACGCTAAATAATATAAGTACAAAGCAATAAACCAGCCATTAGTATTCGCATTTGTGAAAAAACCCACTGTTCTCACAATGCCGCTGCGATACTCCAATATCTCCCCCTCGAACTGGGAAAGCTTCAGCATAAGTTCAACTATATAACCACCGCTGACTGCTTGTAGCAAGGAGAATAAGATATTCAATTGGAGAGCAAGCATCAATCCGAAAAAGAAATTGTCCTTTTGCTTCAGCGAAATATATCCTGACAAAATCAAACCCAAAATTAATGAAATGTGAGCACGCCACAATTCATATAAACCTGTGAACGATTGCACTCCGAAATATTCCGCAGAACAAAAAGCACATGTAATAAGCAGAAGAAAACAACCAAAACTTGCTGCGATAAGTGTTGCATCCACTTTCTTCAGAGTTAATCTGCCTAATATACCCAGAAAAGCCATTATCGCAAGCATGAACAACAAAAATTTGTCCGCCCATGGTGAAAAGTCATCTAGAACAAAAAAAGATAAAATAACCGATGCATACGCCATATGTTTTATCCATGGCGAGAGGCATTTCAAATCACCACTAGGCAAAGTCAAACGAAAACCCCTTCTCGCTCAGATATTTTAATGCGCATTGAGTGGCTTCTTCAATGTTCTGAAGATGACCATGTTCAATGCGTTTCGGTTTATTAAATAGCCTTGGCAATAGCCTCTCCAGAACACGCATCCCGAAACGGAAACCAACAACCATTAATCCGTGTACTAATTGCAAATAACCAAGAAGGAGATTCTTGCTTTGCGAAATTAACAAATTTTTATAGTTCTTTAATGTCAACGAGAGATAATCGGGATGACGAATTGCGCATATTGCATGAAGCTGTGCGTACTCGAAGGAAGTCAGTAAATCTTTCCGGCCAGAGGAGTTAATTGCCTCAATTGAAGCCGAAGCCCAAACAGTCTCAACGCAAAAAAAATCTGGCACACCCTCAGGCCAAATCAAATCCCGGTAAGGTTTCATATGCGGATCATCTTTGAGACTCCCTTTGTGCGTGCCTTGAGCCGCACGCCCTGCATTGCTTCCCCCAGAGCTCCCCCCTATGGTTAAAGGATAATCAATAGTGAATGCATTCTTTAAATATTTTGAAACAACGATTGCACCATAAACGTCAGGACTCACCCCCTTAAAATAAGTGCCGGTAGCTGAAAGCACTGCAAGCAGACATGCTCGTTTGATTATTCCGTGATAAACACGAGGCAATCCCAAAGAACCTTGACCTGCATTTGAAAAGCACCTGAGTAGCTCGGCCTCCACATCGATTTTAGAAACAGCCCCTGTAAATTCTTCAATAAATAATTTTCCGGACAAGCCGCTCCCTCGGGTTCGCGAGAGAAAATCAGGCCAAAAATATACCATTCCTGAATTGCTTTTGGATGATAAAGCATCAATGTCTCTTGATTTTGCCCATCGCACAGCATTCATAATTTCCGGGTTTACACTGTCATCATCCCCAAGGGTGCAGACATAAATTCCCGATGCCATACTCATCGCCATATTGTAATTCTCGGTCATTGATATCTGCTCTGGGATATAACGATAGCGAACTCGAGAATCAGATATATGCGAAGATACCCAGGAGCTCAGCTCATCTGTTTCGCTGTTGTCCGATATGACTAACTCAAGCTCCGGGTCTTGTATGGAAAGAATGCTCCGTATCGAGTGCGTCATATATCGCATTCTGTTCTTTGTCGGAATGACAATAGAAAGAAGGGGTATTTGACTCTTTATTTTATCCATAACACTTCAAATTAATTATTACTTTAGGCATTCGATGTACAGCGATAACTCAGGAACAGTATTGTCAAAAATCAAGGTATTGCGCAACATAGGACAGACGGACTGGCCATATCTGGAATCGATAATAGTATTAAAATTAGTTGCTTTTAGCATAGAGTTCAGCTTGGACATATTGAACCAGTTAACGTGATCACCGGGGTAAGTTTTGTCTTTTATAAGCGGTATCTGTCCAATAAAATAATTTAACGCATCTTCTTTCTTATATTTATCGAACACATCGCGAATTTCTTCATCTGAATACTTTCGAACAGTCTTGTCTGGATGAGTTTTGGTTAATATCGTCGCAAAATGATCTAGGAAATTTTGCTCCGTACTTGTATTAAATACACCATACGCATTTTTCCAACGCCAAAAACTTGCGTCCCCTCGTTGATATGCCTCGTACTCCAAATCAATATCTGGGCAAGTGATTCGAAATATTCCACCTGGCTGCAAACACCTATAAACCTCTTTAAACAGATATAAAACATCACTATCGCTGATATGCTCGACAACGTGTGATGTATAAGCAACGTCTAGCGAGTTTGTCTCAAACGGTAATGGTGCATGCGATGTAAGATTATACGAAATATGCAAATTGCCGCGCTGGCTTTTTCTGTAATAATCATTAGGCGTGTCAACATTATGCCAGTAAGGATGAAAGAAACCGCCAGCCCCAATGTTTATATACTTTGGAACTTCCGGCCTTGATTTTTCTGGATAAATATCAAGAGAGCCATAATCATTTGTTGATCGCAAATGCAATTTAGCCGGTTTGAGAATTTTGTTTATTGCCTTCGTAAAAAAAATTTTTGCATCCATTTCAAAACCTCAAAAAAATATCCCTCAACATGCTTTCGCATACGAAATGCATGGCTCACATAGATTAACTTGTATGCTATAAAGTTATTTACGTGAATATGTAGAAAACAAATACTCACGAACAAAAGAAAGGCTCATTGCTGTTGTGCAGACAGCCACAAGCCATACGATGAATATTGCTATCAGAAAACCGTAGTTTGTCAGCCCAACTGGAGTAACTAGCCTACCCGCTACAACCATTACTGAAGCAATCAGAAAAGGCTTGCCAACATCGTCAAGATACCAACGCCATTTTTCTTGCCGGATAAGACGCGTATGCATTACGTGAATCATCACTATCATTTGCACAGCGTAAACCATTATGAGCACCATGGCTGCGCCGGGAACTCCAAAGTAATTTATAAGCAAAAAAATCAAAGGAACTATTATTACTATCGCAAATAAATTGAGATAAAGGCCTAATTTTGTCCAAGAGTAAGCTAATTGCAATGAGTATGGGATGAGCAATAACGCCATTAGTGTATAACCAACAGAAAGTAATTTGACGATCATGGATGTATTCTGTGCAGTCTGCAGGCTCCCCGTCCACAAATACATTATCGTTTCTGGGAATGCCGCTATTGTTAAACCTAGCGGAATAACAGCAACCGAAACAATTTGGCATACGCGGTGATATAAGCGAATCAGGTTGACTGTGTTATTTGAAGCAACAAGCTGAGCCAAACGCGGATAAACCGAAGCATTGATTGGCAGGCCAACCATTAAGGGAATGCTAGCAAGCATTGCTGCTATAGTATAGGAACCGAACATTTCCAGCGGCAGGGTTTTGCTCAAAATAACTTTATCAATTTGCATAAGGATAATCCCAGTTACGGTTGTTCCGAAAACACCGAGTGAAAATCTCCATAATGGCCGAGTGAGTTTGAGTTGAAAAACCCCCTGCTCGCTTCCTTGATTAGTGATGGATCTTAGCAACAAAATACGAGCGCAAACAAACTGTACCAAGCTGACAAATGCCTGCCAGATAAAAAACCATTCTACTTTTGGCGAAATAAACGTCAATATTGCAATGGCACCAACACCTCGGACTAACGCAACACCAACCAACAAGCCATTCAGGCGCAAGTGCACTTGCAAGCCAGCAAGCCCTCCCTGATGCACCAAAAATGGAAGCTGCAAGCCTATGATCAAACCCATCAGCATCACGCAGTTTGTTTTGGTATCCATTGTCAACATGGTTGATTGAAACCAATGCTGCGCCATTGTATGAGACAGGGCAACAATCACAATCATGGTGACCACACCAATCAACAATACGAGCCTCTCTAGTGTGATTGTGAGATCAAGCAGGTGCTGAGTCCTGCCTGATAACACAGAGGCACGTGCGACTTCTCGTGTATAAGCACTTGACAGGCCACCGTCAGCCAACAGAAAAATGGCTTGCAGAACAGTAAAGAATCCAATCAGGCCATAAGCCTCCGCCCCCAATAGCTTTAAATAATAAGGGACAAAAAGGAAAGTCAACAATGACAGTACAATTTTCCCTGCCATGTTGGCCGCAATGTTAACCCGCAGAATTGACATCAGACTTACCTAGTGATCCTGTAACGCAAGGATTTCAGCACTCATCACAATCTTTATGCTCCCAATTCATCTTTGATGTATTGCAAAGTACATAGTAACTCTTGTATTTCTTTCACATTCAATCGGTTGGTGTTATGCGAAGTATAGTCTTCCTGATTGGTGATATTTTCTTCGCCCTCGCTGAGGTATTGTGCGTAATTAAGATCGCGATTATCTGCCGGGATGCGGTAATAGTCACCCATATCTTGGGCTTTCGCCATCTCTTCACGCGAAATCAACGATTCATATATTTTTTCTCCATGTCGTGTGCCGATGATACAGATCGGATTATCCTTTTTGAACAGCTCGCTCAGCGCCTGCGCCAGATCGCCCACCGTTGAGGCAGGCGCCTTCTGCACAAAAATATCTCCCTGCTTGCCATGTTGGAATGCATACAGCACCAGATCCACGGAATCCTCCAGCGACATCAGGAACCGCGTCATGTTTGGGTCGGTAACGGTGATTGGTTTGCCCTCTTTGAGCTGCGACACAAACAACGGAATGACCGAGCCGCGCGAGGCCATCACATTGCCATATCGGGTCGCGCACAATACTGTCTCACCGGCGTTCTGCATCCGCGCCTTGGAAACCATAAATTTTTCCATCATCGCTTTGGAGATGCCCATCGCGTTGATGGGATAGACCGCTTTGTCGGTACTCAACATGACTACGCGCGACACACCTCGCTCAATCGCTGCCTGCATCACATTCTCCGAGCCCAGGACATTCGTGCACACTGCCTCCATCGGATAGAACTCGCAAGAGGGAACCTGCTTCAGGGCTGCCGCATGAAACACATAGTCCACGCCTTTCATGGCTTGATAGATGCTGGTGTAATTACGAACATCGCCAATATAGAACTTCAACTTGGGATTATTCAGTGCGATGCGCATCTCTTCCTGCTTCTTCTCATCACGACTGAAGATTCGAATCTCGCGCACATCGGTCGAAAGGAAACGTTTGAGCACAGTATTCCCGAAAGAGCCCGTACCACCAGTAATCATCAAAACTTTATTATTAAACATAATGGGTTAAGCCTATTTGTAGGAATACATCAATTTGATTAATGCAGGCCAGCTTGGAACAACATAGCCTGTTGCATCCTGAAACCTTTCTGCATTTAGCGAGCGGTCAATTACCAACTTGTCACTGGGAATAATTTTAATCGACTTGCCATATACGTCGGCGATTAACGTCAGCAGATCGTATTTTGAGATGGGTTGCGCGGCGACATGGTATACACCGGATAAATCAGTGTGAGGGATAACTGCATCACGAACAATCTGCGCCAACGCAACTGTGGGTAGTCCTGAAAATATCGCCTGCGTATATCCATTGCAACGCTCCTGCTGCGATAAGAACCATCCAACCAAACCATGCGCACTCTGCAACTCATGCCCGATGATGGATGTACGCAATGTAATCGTGTGCGGATAGGCCACCTCACCTAGAAACTTCGACCTGCCGTAAAGGTCCTTGGCATCCGATGAGTCAGACTCACGATAACCGCCCTTGTCACCGGCGAATACACAGTCCGTGCTCATATGCACCAGCCGTGCGCCTGACAATTCGCACAACCTAGCCAATTTATGCGGCAACAGAGCATTGATAGGGATCGCCTGCAACGGATCTTCCGCCTCAGCCAATTGCTTAATCAGACCAACACAATTAATCACCACATCGTGCCGAACTTGAATGAATGTTTGCAACAGCGAGTCGTAATTATCAACATCTACACCTGCAATCAAACGTTCAGCGATATCCGCCCGAAAGAAACGCTTGGAACTTTCCGCGCGAACGGTCCCATATACCTGCCAATCAGTTTTCTCACTCAGCACCCGGATCATTGCATTTCCGAGCATACCGCTAGCACCTAATACCAATATTTTCATTTTTACTTCTCTTTTCTGAAGAAATGAACCAGCAATAAAGAGGTGGGGTCAAATTCCGCTTTATGGTTCTCATTGTGCTGTGCCAGTAAGATGGCGTTGGGGAGACGTACATAGCCGGTGCCGGCGATAGCGATTTTCATCGCGCTATGCCTTTTAAATAATTACTGTAGGCAAGTTCTATGCCTCTGCACAAATCGATTTCTGGTGCCCAGCCCAGCTTGTTGATGCGCGACACGTCCAAAATTTTGCGCATTGTACCATCCGGCTTGCTGGTGTCTTGCACGAATTTTCCCTTGTAGCCCACAACTTCAGCGACGGTTTCAGCCAATTCACGAATAGTCAGGTCTTCGCCTGAACCGACATTGATGAGCGGACAATGTGTAGGATCGACCAGAATGTTATAGCGTTCGTCATCCAGGCTAGCCAAAAATACCAGTGCACCTGCCAGATCATCCACATACAGAAATTCACGGCGCGGCGTACCAGAGCCCCACAGAACAACTGAGGACGTAGAAGCAGGACTGAGGATTGATGCCGCAGGGGCATTCCCCGCACAACCAAGGGGCTGCGCCCCAAGTTGTTGCGTGAAGGACTGAGGACTGAGGCCGAGCACTGCACGCAGTTCAGCGGGAATTTTTCCGTGAGTGGCTTCGTCGCGGTTAATGCCTTCGATGTCACCTGCCTGGGCGAGTTTAGCCAGATGAAGTTTGCGGATCAGGGCGGGCAACACATGAGAATTATTCAGGTCGTAATTGTCGCCGGGTCCATACAGGTTGGTGGGCATCGCTGCCAACCATTTGGTACCATATTGGCGGTTGTACGACCAGCACATTTCGACGCCGGCGATCTTCGCCAAGGCATAAGGACGGTTAGTGGCTTCCAGCGGACCGGTAAGCAGATATTCCTCCTTGATCGGCTGTGGACAGTCGCGCGGGTAGATACATGAACTACCCAGAAAGATCAGCCGTTTAACATTCACCGCATGTGCGGCACGGCAAATATTGGCTTCGATCAGCAAATTGCTCATCAAAAAGTCCACCGGACAAGTGTTGTTGGCATGAATACCGCCAACTTTGGCCGCAGCCAGAAACACCAAATCGGGCCGCTCCTGTTCGAAAAACTGCTGCGTCGCCGTCGCATCTTCCAGATCCAGCTCGGCATGAGTGCGCACCACCAGATTGCTGTAGCCTTGACGCTGCAACTCTCGCACGATAGCGCCGCCGGCTAGGCCGCGATGACCGGCGATATAAATTTTAGAAGACAGGTTCAAGCCAGCTTCAGATGCAAGGTTCATATTTAATCAGGCTCAAGGCAAAAGGTTCAAGGAAAAAGTTAAAAGCGGAACAAAGTATTGCGTTCTTCTCGTCCATCAGACTGGCGTACTTTCCAGGTACAAACTTTCTGGCGCCATATCAACTTCTTCATTCCACACCACTGTGTTGTGCGCCACCCTCGCCTGCATAAACAGGCCGATAGTTTTCAAGACTTCAAACGCCGGATATACCAAATAAGGTGTGACGTTAAATAAACGAATTTCACCGTTATTGAAAGTTATCCTTAAAGTGTAGTCATCAGCTGACGCTACAGCAGTCGGCCTTGGTAGTATTGTACGAGCGTTCATTTTCTGTTCACTTCAATATTCAAGGAGCAAGGAGCAAGGAGCAAGGAGCAAGGAGCAAGGAGCAAGGAGCAAGGAGCAAGGAGCAAGTATAAAGCACGTAATCATTTGCTTTTCTTCTTTATCGTGTGTTTGAACTTCAAAACAGCGAAGTTCAGTTCGATCGTTGTCTCTGTGTCGCTTGTTTGCAAATCTTCATCAAAGATTTCGGCAATCAATTCACCGCTACGTTGCATCAATGCTTTCTGCTGTGTTTTATCTTGTATTGTCGAGAGTTCTTTTACGCTTCTCGACAGTTCGCGAATTTTTGTAAAAGTCTCGATGATGACAAAGGTGGCATTAACAGCCTGCTTGCTATGCAATATGGTAGCAAGCATGTATAAGCCTTTTTCAGTAAATGCCTTCGGCGCAACTCTTGTCTTTGAGAATTTTGCGGTCGAAGTTTTCGACCGCAAATCCGCAAATTCATCTTCGCTAATTGCAAACATGTAGTCTTGCGGGAATTTGTCAGTATTATTCTTTACCGCCTCATTGATCCGCTTGGTCTCTACGCCATAGATATTAGCGACATCGCTATCAAGAAGCACACTCTGCCCCCTGACTTCGAGAATCATTTCTTTCAGATTTTCAATCTTCACCATGTCGCTCACTTCAGCCTCTCCATTGAGCTTATTAACTCGCGTACTTACAACATTTTTTTCGGGCAAAATTCAAAGGATGACCAAGGGTTTCGCCCGTATCTTGTATCTTTCACCTTAAACCTTGTATCTGACTGCCTTTATTCGTTGTAATCGTAAGCTGCATAGCCATGCTTCTTGACCAGCTCATCGCGCTCGGCGCTCTTGAGGTCTTCGCGCACCATCTCAGCAACCAGCTCATGGAAGGTGATCCTGGGTTTCCAGCCGAGCTTCTGATGTGCCTTGGTCGGATCGCCCAGCAGAGTTTCAACTTCGGTGGGGCGGAAATAGCGCGGGTCAACCGAAACGATCAGCGTGTCTTCTTTACCTGGATTCCCGCTTTCGCGGGAATGACACCAGTACCCTTTTTCGTCAACTCCAGTACCCTCCCAGCGAATGTTCATACCGAGTTCCTGGGCGGCAACATTCACAAAATCGCGCACGCTGTATTGCACACCGGTGGCAATCACGAAGTCTTCGGCTTGATCTTGTTGCAGCATCAACCATTGCATTTCGACGTAATCCTTGGCGTGACCCCAGTCGCGCAGCGAATCCATGTTGCCCAGGTACAGGCAGTCTTGCAGGTTGAGTTTGATACGCGCCAACGCGCGGGTGATCTTGCGGGTGACAAAGGTTTCGCCACGTATCGGCGATTCGTGGTTGAACAAGATTCCGTTACACGCATACATGCCATAGGCCTCGCGGTAATTTACCGTGATCCAGTAAGCGTAAAGCTTGGCTACTGCATAGGGGCTGCGCGGGTAGAAAGGTGTAGTTTCATTTTGCGGGGTCTCTTGCACCAGCCCGTACAGCTCGGAGGTGGAAGCCTGGTAAAAACGCGTCTTTTTTTCCAGTCCAAGGATGCGAATCGCTTCGAGAATGCGCAACGTGCCGATACCATCCGCATTGGCGGTGTATTCAGGCGTTTCAAATGATACCGCAACATGGCTCATCGCGGCGAGGTTGTAGATCTCGTCCGGTTGCACTTGCTGGATGATACGAATCAGGTTGGTCGAATCTGTCAAATCACCATAGTGCAATTTGAAACGCCCACCTTTGACATGCGGATCCTGGTACAGATGGTCAATTCTGTCGGTATTAAACAAGGAGGAACGGCGCTTGACGCCATGCACTTCGTAACCTTTGCTCAGCAGCAATTCAGCCAGATAAGCGCCATCCTGGCCTGTTATACCGGTGATCAATGCGACCTTGGACAAGCAGGACTGAGGACTGAGACCGCAAGGGTCTTCCCTCGGAATATTAGGCGATAAAACCGCAGGGGTCTTCCCACATAACATAGTCGCGCTATGCGCTCTTTGTTTTTGAATGGAATCGCCTGTTCCTGAATGAAGGACTGAGGACTGAGGACTATTTTGGGTCATTTTTCGTCTTTTATAGTTCAAGTTTCAAGTAAAAATCAGGTTCAAGGTTTATTTCTCAAGTTCTAATGCGACCAGCTTGGCAAATTCTGAAAAATCCGCAAGGTGGTACTTCACAATACTATACACAATCTCCCAGTTGATGCTTTCATAGTTGTGCACCGCAATATTGCGAAAGCCTACAGCCTTTCTAAGTCGGCTTGCCAACCCGTTATTCAACACGCCCGATTGCGCCAACAGATCAAAAGTCTGCCCCATGGTATCGGGCGGCGGCACCTCCATACCAGCGATCAGATGCGCACCAATATCAACCGATATTTGCACCGCACGACTGAGGTTGAGCGAGATGATATCTTGCAGGTCAATATCCGCCACTAACGTGGCGGCATCCTCCGGGCATTTTGTTTGTATGCGCCACAAGCAACGACGTAACGATTCCAGTTTTTGCTCTACTACTTCCCGATCCATGCCATACGCCTTTCCGCAAGAAGCCTGGTTCGATACGGCATGAAATCTGCCTGCTCAAACAAATGGCGGCTAATCAACTCGCCATACAAGGTATCGCTACCCAACACTCGTCTGCCATGACGCAATATTTGCCCCAGCAATGGCTCAGATACGCCATTCAAATCGATCAAATCGACGGGCCGTCCGATATATTCAGCAAACGCGCCGATCAGCGCCATTTTTTCATGGGCAGCCAGTGCCTGTTTAGCGGAAACCGCTATATCCAAATCACTATCCGCACGCTGACGACCCGACGCAACGGAACCAAACAACACCGCCAAAACGATCTTAGGAAAGTGTGCCAGCACAGCCCTCAGCTGGGCATCGATAGTCGGGTGAAGTTGAGTAACCGCATCCATTGCGTATCCCTATCCAAACATTTTCATAAGGCATTATAAATTGAAATCAGCGCACGATGCTCAAGGAGCGGGGATATCGAGAAGCCAATTATTTCGCTTAAATCTTGTATTTTTTGCCTTGCCTCTGTTCTATTCGTAGTAGCCGAGCGCTGGATAACCATGCTTTATGGTCTTGTTATTTTTCTGTTCTGCCGTATATGTCTTCGAATCTGACAATGTCGTCCTCGCCGAGATATTCACCGCTCTGCACTTCGATCATCACCAAATTGAGCAGACCGGGGTTTTCCAGTCGATGCTTGTGCCCAGCCGGGATGTAAGTCGATTCGTTCGTGTTAACAAACAATTCCTGCTGTCCATTGACCACGCGAGCCATGCCGCTGACGACGATCCAGTGTTCGCTGCGATGGTGATGCATCTGCAGGCTTAAGCTGGCGCCTGGTTTGACTTCGATGCGTTTGATCTTGAACTGTTTGCCTTCTTCCAGCACAGTGTAAGTACCCCATGGACGATGCACGGTGCAATGCAGGCGGTGCGCTTCATGACCATCGGCCTTGAGACGCGCGTAGAGATGCTTGACGTCCTGGGCGCAACTACGGTCGGCGATCAAGACTGCATCGGGCGTATCGATGATCACCAGGTCTTTGACACCCACAGCGCCGACCATGCGCTGGTTGCTCTGGATGTAGCAGTTGCTGACATCATGCAGGACAACTTCGCCTTCGATGCGGTTGCCCTGGGCATCCGGTGCGGTGAGGTCTCCCAGCGCAGTCCATGAACCGATGTCGCTCCAGCCGATATTGCAGGGGACGACAGCCACATTCCGGGACTTTTCCATGACGGCATAGTCGATGGATTCGTCCGGCACGAGCCTGAACGTTGTGGCATCGAGGTCGAGCTGACTAAAACCTTTGCCTTCCGCGATGCGAGATTGCGCCATGCATGCTCTCGTTGCTTCGAGGATGGCAGGGCAGTGTTGTTCCATCTCACGCAGCATGAAGCCTGCCTGAAAGCAGAACATGCCGGAGTTCCATAAATAACGACCGGATGCGAGGTATTCCTTAGCTTTTTCCAGATTCGGTTTTTCGACAAATCGCAGAACAGGATAACCCGCCCTCCCCCCTAGCCCCTCTGAAAAACTACTAGCCATTCGACTAGGCGGCAAAGCCGCTGAGTCGCTGGTTATCCCGCCAGCCAGAAGAGGGGAATCAATATCTGCTTCGATATAGCCGTAGCCAGTTTCGGGCATATCGGGC
The DNA here is from genome assembly GCA_947085835.1 of uncultured Nitrosomonadales bacterium. Classification (GTDB taxonomy): domain Bacteria; phylum Pseudomonadota; class Gammaproteobacteria; order Burkholderiales; family Gallionellaceae; genus Gallionella. The sequence continues at coordinate 67,812 of CAMTXT010000010.1, forward strand.
TGAATGCCGAACGTGACCAGCTTACCTTGTGTCGCCAACTGCATGGCTTGCGTCACGGCAAATGCAAATGCGGTCTGATCAGCGATGAGGTGGTCGGCTGCCAGCACCAGCAGGCAGGCCTCTTCGCCGTGTGTGGCCGCGACTTGCAATGCAGCCGCCGCGATGGCGGGCGCGGTATTACGTCCGAACGGTTCAAGAATAAAGCGGTTGATTCTACTTCCGGGGATGGCGGCCACTTCACGATATTCATCTTCAGTCTTGAAGAATAGTTCGCGGTTGGTGACGGTGAGAGTCTCTGCGACATCCGGTAAAACGGCTCCGCGCAGCCACGCTTTTTGCAGCAGGCTTTGCCCGTCGGCAAGGCGGATGAAAGGCTTGGGGTGCAACTCACGGGAAACCGGCCAGAGTCTGGAACCCGCTCCGCCACACAGAATAGTTGGAATCAACGTCATGAAATTCGGATTTTCTTAAACTGTTATGTCAATCAATGGCGCGCATTCTGTTTATCCCACGAAACAACGGAGCTAAGCCCGCACGGGGCTTCCCACACAACAACGCAGCCAAGACTGCTGTTGCCGAATGAAAGCTCCTGTTTCTGAGTGAAATCGCCTATTCATCAATGAAGCGACAAGGTGCAATCTTGCACCTTGCACCTTTCCACTGTAATTCTAGTGCAGCTGCTCTGCGTTTAATTGTTCAGCAATTTTGTTGGCAGCCAAAGCGAACTGCTCAACGCTCATCTGGCTCAAGCCGTGCCTGCGCCATTCGGTATAGTCAAATCTGTCCCGCGATATGGCGATAAGAAATCGTTCCGCCTCTACCAAACCAAGCGTGCCAATCAATGCTCGCATGCCTTCCATGCGTATTTCGGTTTCAGTCTTCATACCATTTCTCCATAAATGCGAGGGCTTCGCCGGGAAACATGACAAATAGATTTTCAATTTTTCGCAACCGCTTTAACAGCCTGTCGTCAGTAGTTACAAATACATCTGCCTTGCCTGCAATAGCCGATGCAGCATGAAAAGCATCATACACGCCTAAACCTTGCTCAACTAACTGATGCGCCTTTACTGTAACTTCCGCATTAGACATAACCATGCAAACAGCCAGCCTCCGCCACTGCATGATGGCGTGACGCCGCTCATCAAATGGATTGTTTGTACACTCGAAGTCAAGTGCTGCAGACCATATGAGTTCACATTCAGCTGCTTCGATCTTTTGCTGAATGAGCACCTTCGCTTCCGTCTCCAGGCGAATTCTTGCCTGCATTTGGTCATCATACGGACGATTGAAGCAGCAAAGATCAAGATAGATACGCATAGCATTCCCTTCGTTCGACGGGCATTACGACGCAATAGATTTTTCCGTCGCTGTTTGCATCTTCATTTGACTACAGCTTGTATTTAACACACGGCCCTCTACAGGGAAAGGGCGTTATGAATTACCACGTCGGCTGCGCCTCGCTACCTGCCTTGCTTCTGCCTTACTTCCCCTGGCGGAAATAGCGACGCAGCAAGTTCATGCGTTCGGACTGCTCAGGATTTTGTTGGGCGCGCTCCCCGGCTTCCCTGATAAACGCCCAGATGATGCCGACAAAGAATGCCAGGAAGGTAGCCAACATCACGATCAACGCACGCTTGGGCTTGGATTTTTTCTCAGGGATCGAGGCTTTGTCCAGAACCTGAACGGTCGGCAAATTTTTCGCGGCGTCTATCGTCGCAGAAGTAACCTGCTGAGCCATCGCAGCCAGCAACATTTCATTGTATTTGACGTCGCGCGCGATACGCACGTATTCCAACTCCGCCTTCGGAATACCACCGGATGCGCCGAGCGATATTCCTGCACCGCCGCCCAGCTGAAACACCCTGTTCTGTTCCTGAAACACCTTCATCTCAAGCTCGGCACGACCCAGGTTCGCGCGCACATCGCCCAGCTGCTTCTCGTAAAACTGTTTCCGGCCCAACGCTTCCTTGGCAGCTTGCGCACGCACCAGACTATCGAGCTCTTCGACATAAGCATTGGCGATGGATGCAGCCAGTTTGGGATCTTTGTCCGAATACTCGACAGTGATAAAGCCGTCCTTGCCTGCCGCTAAAACCGTAGCAGACTCCAGCTCAGTTCTTGCGGATGTCATAGTTTTCGCTTCGTACAATTCCATCAGTTTGAAGCGCTGTATCAGTGCATCCGCCACCACATGGCTTTTCAGCATGCCGATAAACAGGTCGCCGGGATTTTTAACCCCCAGCGCGCCGCCGGCCACCCCAGCCAAGCCACCCAACTGCCCCAGCAATGCGCTGGCTGAAGATGATGGCTGCTGCGGCGGCATCATGACAGTTTTGGCCGTGTATATATTCGGCTGCAATAACGCATAAACCACCGCAAGCACCGCAGCACCCAGCGTCAACTTGAGAATGAAACGGTTGTGTTTGGCGATGACCAGCAACAAGTCCATCAGGTTGATTTCGTCGTCCGCTTGATGCTGCATTTGCTGCGCTGTAGTTTGATTAGCGTCCATGCTCATTACCACAGCTTGGCGGCTTTGCCGCCGGCTGCCGCCAGTGCGAACTGATAGATGATCTGCGTCCAGTCCTTCAGTTCCTTGGTGAAGTTAAACCGCTCCAACTTTTCCGCTACGACGATCGTGTCGCCCGGCATCGCAGAGCGCCCGGCGAAACCGCTGAATATGGAGCCGCCCTGACGCTTGCTCAACACCGTACCGTCGGCGCGAACCAGATAGATATCATCTTCGTCGCCGTCACGCGTCGGCCCGCCCGCCTTGCCGAGATAATCGCTGACGCTCTGACCTTGCCTGTAGAGGAAGGCATTCTGGTTGTAAACCATGCCCATCACGCTGACGGTTGAACTGGGCGCTGGCACATAGAAACGGTCACCGTCTTCAAGCGCGATATCCGGCAGATCCTTGACTTGACTGCTTTGCTCCGGCATTTCCATTACAATTCGCCCAACAGCCTTGACTTGTCGCATCTTGGCGATCAGCGCCTGCTGCGATAATGCTTGCGCTTTTGCGGCATCGATATCCTGAGCAGAAAGCGCGCCAGTCGCAGCCTTTCCGGCATTGCGTTGCACACTCTCCTCCATGCGATCAGCCATCTCATCCAACCGTTTTTGCTGCATCTTACGTGTAGATTCGCGTGTAAATTCACTGCTGAACAAATTGGCTTGCGGTGTGACGCCACCTACCCTTGCTACCAACTGTCGCAGCGTTTCGCCAGGCAGCACCGGATATATGCCAGGCGTTTTAACTTCTCCTTCAAGGGTTACGTATTTAACTTCCTTTTCACCGGACTCTTTTATTTCGTTATTGGTGAAAACCGACACTTCATCACCAGGTAGCAATAGCAGGTTTTGAGTCGCATCTTTTTCAAGCACCGCCTTGCCAAGATTAAATGGCAGCATGGTTCGCGTGAGATTCTGATGCTGCAACCTGACGATATTTGCATATCCCCAGTTGATGCCTGACTTCAATTTATCGCCGTGAAGATTGGCCCAATAATCATAATAATCGGTCAACCACGCTGCACTCGGGATCAGATCGTTGATCCTCATTCCTTCACGCCAAACGAAACGCCTGTCAGAAGGAGAGAAGATACTGCCTTTCAGTACTACATCATTTTCCGTTTTCGGCAATGCTTCTTCAGATGAGAAAATGCTGACCACATCGCCCGGCTTGAGCAGCATGTTTTCAACCGGATCAGCCTTGATCGCCTTACCCAAATTGAATGCAACCAGTCTGGTGGTAAGCTTTTCCTCGTCCAGGCGTTGCACAACCGCGTAATCCCAATTTACTTCTTTCTTGTTATAGCGGTCGTTTATGGCACCGCTATTTTGTTTCGCCCAATACGCGCCGGGAATTACCGAATTCTTATCCTTAAGCAGATCGGTGATGCGCATTCCTTCCTTCCAGATGTAACGCATTGGTGCTGCAACATTACCCTGCAACTTGACCGCATTATCGAAGCGCGGCGAAATGGAAAACACCGTCACCACATCGCCATCGTGCATAGACTTGCTCAAGCCTTCCCTGTCCAATTGAAATTCATCGACTCTGCGCGTCTCGCGCTCATGGATGCGTTCCACAGAGACCTTTTGTCCGGCTGCAACAGTAGTCAGACCGCCTGCCAGATCAAGAACATCCGTTAAAGTCTCGCTACCCTTCAATTCAAAAATCGCCTGGGTATTTACGCTACCGGATATGGCTATCATGGCCCCTGCGGGCGGAATATAGATCACGTCACCAGGCAATAGTTTTACATCTTTGGATTTATCGCCCTTGAGCAGCAGGTCGTACAGGTCAAAATCGGAGATCACCTTGTTGGCGCGCTTCAACTGGATATGTCGCATCGACCCTTTTGCCGACGGCCCGCCTGAAGCAAACAGCGCATTGACCAGCGTGCTCAACGAACTGACGGTGTAATTGCCAGGACGCGCAGCCTGACCGACCACAAAAATCTGAATGGAGCGCAATTTCCCCATCGAAACATCGATTTCAAAATTGCTGAACTTGCGGCTGATGGCATCCCCGATATGTTCAGACAATTTCTGGTAGCTCACCCCGGCGACGCTGATTGAACCTATTTTTGGCAAGTTAATCAGCCCGTTGCGATCGACCGTCAAGCTTTGATTCGCTTCAACCTGCCCCCAGACATGAACAATTAACTCATCTCCCGGACCCACCACGTAATCGGGCGTAACCGGAACGTTATCTACTGGAGCGAAGGTGGTAGGCGCGTTTTGGAACAGGCTAAACCCGTACATCGGCAAGATGTGGCCAACCGATTGTGCAACGAAGGTCTGAAATTCACTCTGAAATACGGAAGGGTCTGGTTTAGCAAGCTGATCCTGCTTGTCTGGGGCATCCTGCTTCTTCAAGTCTTTCTCAGACGCATCCTGTTTCTTTGTATTATTGTCGGACGCCCCCAGCTGTTTAGCTCCTTTTTCCAGCGATTTTACTGCCATATCGCTGCGGCCATCTGTCGCTGATGTATCAGAAAAATTCGCAGCTGGAGTATTGGTCTGAATCGCTGCTTGATTTGATGAATTTGAAAGCATAGATGAGGCCGACATTCCAGCATTCATTCCCTGAGCAGCGCTCAAGTCTCCCAAACCCGCCGACCATGCATTCGAAAGACTCAACGACAATAAAAGACCTACCGCGAAACGCAATCCATTTTTACTGATGACCATGACGAACCCGGCTATGAAAAATATCCGGGCGAGTTTATCACAAGTGGACTCCTCATCCACTCGAATTTATCGTTCCAAACCCGATGCTGTCATTCCACACAATTGGCTGTTCGCAGGACTTTGTGCTTTTCTGCCAGGCCTGCGATTGCAACGAATTTGTCATTTAGGATATTTTTAGCGAATTGATCGAGGATAATCAAAGGAACAATGGTGTCGGGCTCCCACAATCCCTGATACCTGAACGTGCTGCCTTGTGGATTCGGTTCAATATCCCAGCTTCCCTGAAACATTTTAGAATTACCCGACAGTTGCCTGAAGGCGATGCCAGCAAAAGGTTTTTCCGTGTACTCCAGGACGGAGTTGATCCGAACATTAAAGAACAAGACAGGTTCATCAGCCGTCAGCTCAACCTTCACTTTGCCGGCGGATTGACGATATACCAATAACTCAACCACGCCGGGCAGTTCTTTCTTGGCTGCATAATCAGTCAAAAAATGGTAGGCGGCACATTTTGTTAAGGACGTCTCAAAACGGGCGCTATAGGCGTATATCCGACCCTCTCTTTTTACATCCACCTGCAATCCGTGGTTGAAAGCATCAGACCAGACAACATTGCTGGTCATGAGCAGCAACAAAAACAACTTTATCTTAACGGTCATCCGGCGAAAAATAATCCACGTAATCAATATAACCTTGCATTTGATCCGCTTTGCGGTTTTTAATAAACCGGACTCCCGCCGTAGCCCCCCCCGGAAGGACTGGTCGCAGGCGGGAATAACACTGCTTTTGGACGACAACGAACCCGAGGTATCGTTCAGCGCAACGCTATACCGAGAACGAGGATCCGCAGCCGCAGGTGGTGGTGGCGTTCGGATTCTTGATGACGAATTGCGAACCTTCCAGGCCTTCCGTGTAGTCGATTTCTGCGCCAACCAGATATTGATAACTCATCGGATCGATCAGCAACTGCACGCCATCCTTGTCCAGCACGGTGTCATCTTCGTTGGTGATTTCGTCGAAAGTAAAACCGTACTGGAAGCCGGAGCAGCCACCGCCGCTGACGAACACGCGCAGCTTGAGTTCGGCATTCCCTTCTTCCTCGATCAGTTGCTTCACCTTGGCAGCCGCATTGTCGGTGAACACCAGCAGATCCTGCGATACTTCAGTCATTGCATTCATGATTTCTCCTAGAGATTAATGGGTATTACTTGTTTTAAACGCCACCACTTTTTCATGGTCGACAGAGTCAATGTGCAGCAGGCGCCCCTCAAGAATCGCGCCCACCTGAATTTCCAATATTTTGTAATTCACGTCGCCTGTGACACGAGCCTTGGCATGAAGTTCAAGATATTCACTTGCGGTCACCGCACCGAAGATAGAACCATTGACCACCAGATGCGTGACATTGACCTCACCCTTCACGCACCCCTGCTCGCTCAGCACCAGGGTCGAGGGCTTTCCCGGTGTGGCGATCACGTTACCGTTCACCTGTCCGTCAATGCGCATGCCAGCACTGAAATTGACATCCCCCTCAATGACCGTTCCAGCGCCTATCAGGGTTTCGATCCGGCCTTGCGGCTTGCTGTGCTTTTTACTGAACAAATTGATTCCTGACATTAAATATTGACGTTTTGCCGCACGCGGGGTTCGTGCGCTCCTTGTTCGAACAACCTTACCTGTACGCTTTGCAATTGCGCACCGGAGGGAAGTCGGAGATTTTGCTCCAGGCGCTGATAATACTTGAATTTAAGCAGAAAATGGTCATGTCCGGACTCATCAGATGGGAATAATTGGGTCGTTTTTCGCCCATTCTGCACAAGCGATGCGACAAGTTGATAGCTGCCGGCAAACTCCTTGACGCGCTGACCGCTCTGCACCAACAACATGCGCACGCGGTATTCACCGGGAATCTTGTCGTGTTCCAGGCTCAGACGATGAATTGCCAGCTCGCCTTCCTTACCTGCGGTCGCCGTCAGGTTTTGAAAAAAAGCCAGATCATCCTGCAAACGAGCATTGTCGTCAGTCAGACTCTTTATCTGCCTCGCCATCTCCTGGCTGCGCCCCTGCTCCATCTGGATTTGCTGCTGAGATTGTGCGACCTGCCTGCCAAGCTGGCTATTCGTATCCGTGAGAGCGGCAAGTTTTGCCTGCAAGCCTGTCAGTTCACGTTCGGTCTCGACACGGCGAAAACCGGCGAACTCCATCCCGCTGTCATACGCAAACCAGACCAGCCCAAGTGCCGCCAGCACAAACGGCAAAATCATGCCCCAGCGCAAATACCAGGCGATATGCGGCCGCACGGACAAACGGGGTGCCGCGATGCTGAATCCACGTTTTGCCCGCCGCCAGACTTTAATAAAGGCCTCTCAATACATTGCAAATTGGCACAGATAACCCCTCTCCCCAACCCTGCTGAAACAACTAGCCATTCGACTAAGCTGGCAAACAACACCAGCCAAGTCGCTGGTTATCTCCCGCAAGCGGGGAGAGCGCAGCGAGGGGGGCGTAGCCGGACAAACGAATCGCTGCGCGAATTTCATGCTATGGCAGCAACGGCACGATATTCAATGCCGTATTTTCCGGGAAATCGAACATGATATTCATGTTCTGCACAGCCTGCCCTGCCGCCCCCTTGACCAGATTATCGATCACGGACAACACCACGACCGTATCGCCTCCTTGCGGCCGGTGCACGGCGATTCGGCAACGGTTTGAACCGCGAACCGAGCGTGTTTCAGGATGACTGCCGGCCGGCATCACGTCAACGAAGGCCTCATTCGCATAGCGCCGCTCGAACAAGGACTGCAAATCCACATCCCGAGTCAGTTTTCCATAAAGCGTGGCATGGATACCGCGTATCAACGGAGTCAGATGCGGCACGAAGGTCAGTCCGACCTCAACGCCCGTCACACCCGCCAGCCCCTGCCTGATTTCAGGCAAATGACGGTGACCGGCTACGCCATAGGCTTTGAAGTTATCGCCTGCCTCTGCAAACAGCGCCGGAATTTCCGCCTTACGACCGGCACCGGACACGCCTGATTTTGCATCCGCAATCAGATTACCCGTCTCGATCACGCCCGCTTCCAGCAAAGGAATGAACCCCAGCTGAACGGCAGTCGGGTAACAACCCGGATTGGCAATCAACCGGGCTGATTTTATTTTTTCGCGATTGATTTCAGGCAGACCGTACACAGCATCTAGAACCAGGTCGGGGCAGGCATGCTGCATGCCATACCATTTTTCCCACGATGCAATGTCCTGCAAGCGGAAGTCTGCTGCCAGATCAATCACCTTCACGCCCGCATCCAGCAGCGCGCGCGTCTGCTGCATCGCAATACCATTGGGGGTCGCGAAAAACACCAGATCACACTGCTCAAGATGCGCCTGATCCGGATGAACGAACAACAAATCGACAAAACCGCGCAGACTGGGAAACATCTGATCAACGCGCGTGCCGGCATCGGCGCGCGAGGTAATCACCTGCAACGATACACGAGGATGCTGCGCCAACAGGCGCAACAATTCAACTCCTGTGTAACCCGTTCCGCCCACTATGCCAACTTTAATCATCGCAGCCCCTTATTAAACGCACGTCATGATAATGCAAAAACCGCCCGAAGGCGGTTTTTGTGATTCAACCAAACGATTAACGCTTGGAGAATTGCTTCCTGCGGCGAGCTTTACGCAGACCGACTTTCTTACGCTCAACTTCACGTGCATCGCGAGTAACCAGACCCGCTGCCTTCAACACTGGCTTGAAGTCTGCGTTGTAGTCGATCAATGCGCGAGTAATGCCGTGACGAACCGCACCAGCCTGGCCAGTTTCGCCGCCACCGGATACGTTAACCATGATGTCGAACTGACCCAGTGTTTCGGTCAGGTTCAACGGTTGACGCACGATCATGCGGCCGGTTTCACGTGAGAAAAACACATCAAGCGGCTTGTCGTTTACAACGATATCGCCTTTACCAGCCTTGATGAATACACGCGCCACCGCACTCTTGCGACGACCCGTTCCGTAGTTATAAGAGACAGTCATGATTAAGCTTTCAACAAGTTAATGAGTGTCGGTTGCTGCGCTTCATGTGGATGAGCAGAACCTGCGTACACCTTCATTTTGCGCAACATCGCGTAGCCCAAAGGGCCTTTTGGCAACATGCCCTTGACGGCTTTTTCCAAAACGCGGGCAGGATGACGGCCTTGCATCTTGGTGAAGTTAGTCGTGTACAGACCACCAGGATAACCTGTGTGGCGATGGTACAGTTTGGCTTCAGCCTTGTTACCTGTTACTCGCAACTTATCCGCATTGATGACTACGACGAAATCGCCGGTATCCACGTGTGGGGTGTAAATTGCTTTATGCTTGCCGCGCAGACGCGAAGCAATTTGTGCTGCCAGACGGCCTAGCACTTGATCAGCAGCATCAACCAGAAGCCATTCGTGCTGGACTTCATGTGCTTTTGCGGAAAATGTTTTCATAGCCACTATTCCTAAAATTCTATATTGAAACCTCGAAGGGCGCGAATGGTAGTTCATCCGGCCAATCCATGTCAAACGATATTTTTATTTCCCGGCTCATCGGGTTCGGATAACCGAGCCGCCTACCGGCATAACAACGCAAATACCCGTTACCAACCGGCGACCATGTGTAATAAGATAGCGGCTTAACTACACACTTAACTCATGTTCATGTCCTGGTTCGCAACCAACCTTATCAGCACGTTCCTGCTGCCTCCGCTGAGTCTGCTGTTCGTGCTGCTGCTCGGCATTGTGCTGCTGCATCGTTATCCCAAGGCCGCACGCAGGCTGCTCGTTGCCGCATTTGCATTGCTCTGGCTGGCCTCCACACCCTATATAGCCGAGGGTGCGCTGCACCTGCTGGAAGCGCAGCCATTAAAACCAGACGCTCACGCAGCCGGGGCGATCGTAGTACTGGGCGGCGGCAGCTACTTCCATGCGCCGGAATATGCGAACCAGGACACGGCCAGCGAGGATACCTTATTGCGCTTGCGCTATGCTGCAAGCCTGCAGCGCTCATCTAAATTACCCATCCTGGTGAGCGGCGGCAAGCCAGTCGGCAACAGCACTTCTGAAGCACAACAGATGCGCGCCGTACTGGAACAGGATTTCAGGGTTCCTGTGCAATGGATTGAAGACACCTCTGACAACACCCTTGAAAATGCGCGCAACTCATATCAAATTCTGCAAAAATCCGGGATCCGGAAAATATATCTGGTCACACATGCATGGCACATGCCGCGCGCTGCGGCCGTTTTTCGCCGCGCCGGATTTGAGGTAATCGAAGCGCCTACCGCCTTTACCACGCGTTACCGGACTGACCTGCTGGCCTTCATTCCGCGCGCGGAAGCCTTGCGCGACAGCAAAATATTTATCCACGAAGTAATCGGCATGCTCTGGTATCAGGCAAAATCACTACTTTCTCAATAAACGGGCATGACTACCATCCTGATAATGAAACACATCATGCCCGCTTCCCTCTCCCCCAACTCTCTCCCGCCAGCGGGCGAGAGGGACAATGACTCGCTACGCGATTTTACTTTAATCAATGTAAGGAAATAACATGAAAGCACGCGTCAAATGGGTAGAAAATGTCGCCTTTTTAGGTGAAACCGAAAGCAATCACGCGGTACTGATGGACGGCGCTCCCGCCGCAGGCGGTCGCAATCTGGGGCCGCGTCCGATGGAGATGCTGCTGCTGGGCGCGGGGGGCTGCACCAGCTTCGATGTGATCTCCATCCTGAAAAAGAGTCGCCAGGCTGTTACCGACTGCTATGTGGAACTGGAGGCGGAACGCGCCGAGACCGACCCGAAGGTATTTACCAAAATACACATGCATTTTGTAGTAAAAGGCCGCGACATCAAACCGGAAGCGGTTGAAAAGGCAATAAAACTGTCCGCTGAAAAATATTGCTCCGCCTCCATCATGCTGGGCGCCACTGCCGTCGTGACACATGATTTTGAGGTCATACAGGAACCAAGCTAGAAGACAGGTTTGCTCTTTCGGACAGATTGGAATATGCGCTGCTGAAGCTAAGCTCATGACCTGCGACCGGGAGCGAACGCGACTCACTCTTGCCGTCCGCACCAATCCTTTGCAAACTGGCCTGCCACGCGTCCGCTGCGCGAGCCGCGCGACAACGACCATTGCAATGCGGCACGCCGGACTTCATCGGCAAGACCATCCTGCCAACCGTGGTGTTGTAACCAGTGCGCCGCAATAGACAAATACTCGTCCTGGCTGAACGGGTAGAAGGAAATCCACAGACCGAAACGCTCGGACAAGGAGACTTTTTCTTCGACGCTCTCCGCCGGATGTATTTCATCGCCTGCATATTTGGTCGCCAGATTGTCCGACATATAGTCCGGCATCAGGTGGCGGCGGTTCGAGGTGGCATAGATCAGCAGATTGTCTGAGAAAGCAACCAGATCGCCGTCAAGCGCAGCTTTCAACGTCTGGTAGCCGTCCTCATTCGCATTGAATGACAGGTCGTCGCAGTAAAGAATGAAGCGCTCAGTGCGTCCCTCTACCAGCCCCACGATCAGCGGCAGATCAACCAGTCCCTGCTTGTCGATCTGAATCACCCGTAAACCAGACTCGGCATATTCATTCAACAAGGCTTTCACCAGCGACGACTTGCCGGTGCCGCGCGCACCGGATAAAAGCACATTGTTCGCCGTGCCGCCTTTGACAAATTGCAGGGTGTTTTGCCCGATGCGCTTTTTCTGATCGTCGATGCCGAGCAGATCGGCAAGCGAGATGCGCTGGAAATTAGCAACGGGATGTAAAGTGCGCTGCCGGTGATCCCAACGGAAGGCTGCCGCTGCCTGCCAGTCCGGCGCAGGAACCTGCGAACCCGGCATCACGTTTTCCAGACGGGCTAGCAACCCTTCGGCGCGGGAGAGGAATTGATCGAGTTTATTCATAGGTCAAAAACATATAGCCACAGAGGACACAGAGATCACAGAGAAAAACAGCCAAACAGGGTTTTCTCAGTGCGCTCTGTGATCTCTGTGGCTTGAATTATGGTTTTTAAAAAACGAACAAGTAACATCTACACGCGCAAATTAACTGCGGTAACTGGCGTTAATCTTCACGTAATCGTAAGAAAAATCACAAGTCCACAGCGTTGCATTCACAACCCCGCGTCCCAGCACGACGCGGATGGTAATGTCGGACTGCTGCATCACGCACTGGCCGTCTTCTTCCCGGTAAGCAGCAGCTCTGCCGCCATTCTCGGCGACCAGCACATCGTCCAGATAAAGCCGGATTGCCGCCACATCCAGATCGTCGACGCCCGCATATCCTATCGCGGCGAGGATACGACCGAGATTAGGGTCGGATGCAAAAAATGCGGTCTTGACCAGCGGCGAATGAGCGATGGCATAGCCGATTTTCTTGCATTCATCTTCATCGCGGCCGCCTTCAATTTTGACTGTGATGAATTTGGTCGCACCCTCGCCGTCACGTACGATAGCTTGTGCCAGGAAGAGCGCCACCTCGGTGATGGCATCCAGCAAGATGCCATAAGCATGGCTGTCTGCCACCGTGACTTCGGGCAGCGCGGATTTCCCTGTGGCGATCAGCATCAGCGCGTCATTGGTGGACGTGTCGCCATCCACGGTGATGCAATTGAACGAACGGTTTGCCGCCTGCGTCACCAACTCCTGCAACAGAGGCTGGGCAATGCACGCATCGGTAGCGATGTAGCCCAGCATGGTCGCCATGTTGGGGTGTATCATGCCGGAACCTTTGGCGATGCCGGTAATAGTGACAGCCACCCCGTCGACAATGACCCGTTTGGAGATCGCCTTGGCGACGATGTCGGTGGTCATGATCGCGGCCGACGCATCAAACCAGTTGTCGCTACTCATGTTGGCAACTGCGGCAGGCAGACCTGCGACAATTTTCGAGACCGGCAAATTCTCCATGATCACACCGGTGGAGAAGGGCAGAATCTGACTGGACTTGCAGCCCAGCAAACCGGCCAGCGCAGCACAAGTACTGCGCGCGTCTTGCAAGCCCTGCTCGCCGGTTCCCGCATTGGCGTTACCGGTATTGACCACCAGCGCGCGTATGCCATCAGCCGTTGCCAGATGCTCCTTCGCCACAATGACAGGCGCCGCACAAAATCGATTTTTTGTGAATACGCCGGCAACCCTTGCACCGTCACACAGCTGGATCACAAGCAAATCCTTACGATTTTCACGCTTGATGTTTGCCTCTGCGATACCCAGAGATACGCCCGAGACGGGCAACAGTTGCGCCGCCACGGGCGGATTCAGATTAACCGGCATCAGATTTTCTCCGGCGTTTAGTAACGCCCACCCGTTTTGTAAATGTAATTCGTCAATTCTGCGGATTCGATATTCACGCGGCGCACGATACCGTGCATATTGCGGATGATGCCGCGCATGACGCGATAGACCAGCATCGGGTGTGTATTGATCAGCGTTTCAAATCGTGCGCGCTCCATACTCAACACTTTAGTCGGACCGACCGCATAAAGCGTCGCACTGATCTGAGTTGCGGCACCGCCGGCGAACGTGATCATGCCCGCCAGATCGCCCGGCTTGAGCACGTGAACGGTCGATTCATCCCCGCCGCTTTCAATCTTTACGTCGACTTCGCCGGAAGCCAATATGTACAAATTGTCGGGTTGTTCATCTTTGGGCTGAACAATGATCTCGCCCGCTTTAAAGTCCTGAACCACAAACAAATCTGCCAGAATTTCCACTTCGGCTTCGCTCAACTCTTCCGTCACCGGTGAGGTGCGCAGCGTTTCAAGTACTAATGACATTGCCTTCTCCCTAGGTTAATTGCCCATGACACTGCTTGAATTTCTTGCCCGAACCGCACGGACAAGGGTCATTGCGCCCGGTCTTTTTGCCGCTACGCACAAACGTTTGCTGCTCTTCTTCAGTTGATACAGCCTCGCCGGACTGTGCGAGCGCTTCTTCATAATCGGCATGATGATACTGCACATTTTCAGCTTGGGGGGCAGCTTCAACCATTTCTGCTTCCGCTTCGCTGCGCACCTGCACGGTCATCAACACCTGGGTTACTTCTCGCTTGATAATATCCAGCATCGTGGAGAACAGCTCGAATGCCTCGCGCTTGTATTCCTGCTTCGGATTCTTCTGTGCATAACCGCGCAGGTGTATTCCCTGGCGCAAATGATCCAGGGCTGCCAGGTGCTCACGCCAGTGCACGTCCACATTCTGCAACATGATGGCGCGCTCGTAGTGATGCATGGGCTCCGCTCCCACCACTTCCACCTTGGCCTGATATAACTGCCGGGCAGATTCGAAAACACGTGTACGCAAACCTGCTTCGTTCAGGTGACTGTCTTCTTCCAGCCACTGCGCCAGCGGCAACTCCAGATGAAAATCGGCGGCGAGCACTTTTTCAAGGCCTGCCACATCCCACTGCTCTTCCATGCTGTGCGGCGCGATGTACTGGCTGATTGTGTCATCCAGCACGCTGTCGCGCATCCCTGCAATCGTCTCGGAAATGTCGTCGCTTTCCAGCAATTCGGTGCGCTGCTGGTAGATCACCTTGCGCTGATCATTCGCCACATCGTCGTATTCAAGGATTTGCTTGCGCATATCGAAGTTGCGCGCTTCGACCTTGCGCTGTGCATTTTCGATCGCTCGCGTAACCCAGGTGTGCTCGATCGCCTCACCCTCGGGCAACTTGAACTTGTTCATGATCGCAGCGACACGATCCGAAGCGAAGATGCGCAGCAACGGATCTTCCAGCGACAGATAGAAACGGCTCGACCCCGGATCACCCTGACGACCGGAGCGGCCGCGCAACTGGTTATCCACGCGGCGCGACTCATGGCGTTCGGTGCCGATAATGTGCAGACCGCCACTTTTCAGCACCTGCTCGTGCACCAGTTTCCATTCGGCTTTGAGCTGTTCGATGCGCGCATCTTTAGCAGCTTCATCCAGCGTCTCGTCATTCCTTATCAGCTCAACCTGTTTCTCGATACTGCCGCCCAGCACGATATCCGTGCCGCGTCCTGCCATGTTGGTCGCGATCGTCACCATTTTTGGCTGTCCGGCCTGGGCTACGATTTCCGCCTCGCGCGCATGCTGTTTGGCATTGAGCACCTGATGCGGCAGCTTTTCCTTCTCAAGCAGACTGGACAACAACTCGGAATTTTCGATGGAGGTCGTACCCACCAGCACAGGCTGACCACGCTCGTAACAGTCCTTGATGTCGACGATCACCGCGCGATATTTTTCCATCGCGGTCAGATACACCTTATCCATCATATCGCGGCGAACAGTCGGGCGATTGGGCGGGATGATGACCGTTTCCAGATTGTAAATTTGCTGGAACTCATAAGCCTCGGTATCTGCGGTTCCCGTCATGCCGCCCAGCTTGTTGTACATGCGGAAATAATTCTGGAAGGTGATCGAGGCTAGCGTCTGATTTTCCTTCTTGATCTCGACACCTTCTTTGGCCTCGACGGCCTGATGCAGCCCGTCCGACCAGCGTCGGCCTGACATCAGCCGGCCGGTATGTTCATCCACGATGACCACTTCGCCATCCTGCACCACATAATTTTGATCGATGTGGTACAGCGAATGTGCGCGCAAAGCCGCATACAGATGATGGATCAGACTGATATTTGCGGCGTCATACAAGCTGCCATTGGGCGGCAACAGTCCTGCTTCAGTCAGGATATTTTCGGCGTGTTCGTGGCCGATCTCGGACAGCAGAATCTGATGATTCTTTTCATCAACCGAGTAATCGCCCGGGCCATCCTCCTCGGTCTGGCGCACCAGCTGCTGCACTAATTCGTTGATCTTCACATAGACATTGACATCGCCTTCAGCCTGCCCGGAAATGATCAACGGGGTACGCGCTTCGTCAATCAGGATGGAGTCCACCTCGTCCACGATGGCGTAGTTGAGTTTGCGCTGAAAACGCTCACCCATCTGGCCTGCCATATTGTCGCGCAGGTAATCAAAACCGAATTCGTTGTTGGTGCCGTAAGTGATGTCCGCCGCATAGGCCGTCTGCTTCTCGTCCGACGGCATCTGCGACACGATCACACCGACCGACAGACCCAGAAAGCGGTAGAGCTTGCCCATCCAGGCGGCATCGCGAGACGCCAGATAATCGTTCACCGTGACCACATGCACGCCGAGTCCGCTGATCGCATTCAGATAAACCGGCAGGGTGGCCATCAGCGTCTTGCCTTCGCCGGTACGCATTTCGGCGATCTTGCCGTAATGCAGTACCATCCCGCCTATCATCTGCACATCATAGTGGCGCATCCCCAGCGCGCGCGTACCGGCTTCGCGCACCACGGCAAAAGCCTCCGGCAACATCGCTTCCAGCGTCTCACCCTTGGCATACCGCTGCCTGAAGCTGTCGGTTTTTTCGCGCAACTGCTCATCGGAGAGTTTTGCGATGTCGGCTTCCAGTTTGTTAATTTCTTTGACTGTAACGCGATATTGCTTGAGCAAGCGATCGTTACGACTACCGAAAATACTTTTAAGCGCTTTTGAAATCATGTTTTCTCAACCACAGGGCAGACGACTCTAAACCATACAACCCATATAAATTATAAAAATCAATTACTTAATTAAGCTAACCGGCTTGCAGGAAGCGCACGGGATTCTGGGCGATGCCCTTATATCGAACTTCAAAATGCAAATGATTGCCTGTGGAACGCCCGGTACTGCCCACCTCGGCAATTTTATCGCCGCGCCGAACCACCTGCCCCACCCTGACCAGCAACTTCGACGCGTGCGCGTAACGCGTCACAATATCATTGCCATGATCGACTTCGATCATATTACCATACTGAGCATGAGTATCCGCATACACCACCACCCCTCCTGCCGAGGCATGTATAGCAGTGCCTGCCTCCGCCATGAAATCGACCCCTTCATGCATCGCACTTCGGCCTGTGAAGGGATCGACACGCCAGCCGAAATTCGACGTATAGACGCCGTTATCAACCGGATCTGCCGAAGACAATAACCCGCGGCTCAACTGATCCTGCATCAGCAGTGTATTGAGCGCTGTCAACTTGTCGGTTCTGTCGTCGATTAACCGCGTCATGGAATCGAGTTGCTGAGCCAGGTTGGCAGCGGACAGCGAACCTGCTGCGACCAGCGGCCCGCCCTGCGCCGGAGGTTGATCGAACTGAAATTCCGACGGCTTCATGCCCGTCAGCTTGACCAGGCGACCACCCAGCGCGTCCAGGCGCTGTACGCGAGCCTGCATCTCGCCTAATTTTACGGCCAGCGTATCCAGGCTGCTGCGTTCATACTGATTGGGCTGAACTTGCGTGCCGCCTGCCAGGATCAGGCCTGCGCCCTCCGCCGACACGCGCAGCGACCGCACACCGAGCGCGGCGATGATAACGAGGCATGACAACAGCGCCAGCAGCATGGCGATCTGCTTGCCGCCCAAATAAATACTGCGAGATTCTGCCCATTTATTGGAAACTAGAATAATATTCATGTTTCTCCCTATCCTTAAGTGATCATTGGCCTGTGCCCCAACGTTTAAAATCCTTGATCAGCGGCAGCCTGGAAATGCGCTCTTTGCTCGACACTGTACAAACGCTGTCGGCGTTGCAGCGGCATTTCGCCCAGGTAGCGCCGCCCTATTTCGCGCAATCAAGCCAGGTGCTGGGGCTGCGCCAGGGCACCCTGAGCATCGCTGTCACCAACGGCACGCTTGCAGCAAAATTGCGCCAGCTTGCCCCGGAACTGGTCAACAAGCTGCAAGACAGGGGTTGCGAGGTTAGCGGAATCAGGGTCAAGGTGCAAGTTGGCTACGCTCCTGTCATACCCAAACGCACCCCGCGCATCCTGACCAATACGGCGCAACACCAGCTGCAAGCACTCAGTCAGAGCCTGGCTGATTCACCCCTGAAACTGGCGCTGGAGAAATTTTCGAAGAAAAAAGACTAATAACGGGTAGCTGGTAGCTGGTAGCTGGTAGCTATAAGAATACCCGCCACGCCACCAGCACATAGCGCTCCAACACAAACAGCAAGCCGAACACCAGCAGCAACAGCACCGTGAGCCGCACGGTTTGCCAGGCGAACTTGAGGTAGCGCCGGTTGCGCGTGAAGATGTACATGCCGAAGGAGATCACCAGCATCAGTGTGACCAGAACGAGAACCAGGCGCATGATCAACACAGGCAATCCTCCATACCGGCTATTTTAGTGATTATGCGGCTTGCAGGCGTAAAAATTCCGGTGCATCGTCCACGTTGTCAAACATAACAAATTCCCACGCCTCGTCATCGGCGAGCAGTTCACGCAGCAAGGCATTGTTCAGTGCATGACCCGATTTGAAGCCTGAAAAAGCCCCGATCACCGCGTGGCCCAGCAGATACAAATCGCCGATCGCATCAAGCACTTTGTGCTTGACGAACTCGTCTTCGAAACGCAGGCCATCGGCATTGAGCACACGGTATTCGTCCATGACAATCGCATTGTCCAGACTGCCGCCCAGCGCCAGGCCCTGTGCGCGCATATTTTCCACATCCTGCATGAAGCCGAAGGTGCGTGCGCGGCTGATGTCGCGAATATAGGAATGCTCGTCGAGATCGACCGTGACATGCTGTTTGGTATTGGCAAAGACCGGGTGGGCGAAATTGATGGTGAAGGTCAATTTATAGCCGTTGTAAGGCTCAAATCTGACCCATTTATCGTCCTGCTTCACCTCAACGGTTTTTTTGATGCGGATGAATTTCTTAGGCGCAGATTGCTCGACTATACCCGCAGATTGCAGCAGAAAAATGAACGTCCCTGCACTACCATCCATGATCGGCACTTCTGCGCCATCCATTTCGATAATGGCGTTATCAACCCCAAGGCCCGCCAGCGCCGACATCAGGTGCTCGATCGTGGCAATCCGCACCCCGTTCTGCTCCATACAAGTCGATAACCTGGTGTCATGCACCAGATCGGCACGCGCCTGAATTTCCTCGACCGGCTTGACATCCACGCGGCGAAACACGATGCCGCTATTGGCCTGAGCCGGACGCAAAGACAACGTGACTTTCTCACCGCTGTGCAAGCCGACGCCAGTTACGCTGACGGAAGATTTCAAGGTGCGTTGCTTAACCATCGGCTTATTAAGGGCGAGTTTCATGTGCGGATTCTAACATAGCGCCTGATGGACATTTGTATTTTAGATCCCCCGCTTTATCGCACGCTGACCACTCTTGTATCAGACTGAACCCGACTGCCAGCAACGTCGGGCCGATGAAAACGCCAACGAAGCCGAAGGTGAGCACGCCTCCCATCACACCGAACAAAATCAGGATAAACGGCATGTTGCTGCTGCGACTGATCAGCAACGGTTTCACCACATTGTCCACGCCGCTGATCAGGAACAAACCCCACAACAGCATGAAAACACCCCACCCCACGCTGCCCTGATAGAACAGCCAGATGGCAGCAGCGCCCCATACCAAGGGAGGCCCGACAGGAATCAATGAAAACAGGAAAGTCGCCACGCCAAGCAGCAATGCTGCCGGCACGCCTGCAATGGCGAAACCGATTGTGGCCACGAAACCCTGCGCCAAAGCGGTACCCAGCAGTCCGTACATGACACCCCGCACGGTGTTATTGATGATGCCGAGTACGTTCGCCGCAGCGGTTCCGAGCAATCGGTCCGTCGCCACATTGATAAAACGCATCAACGCCACGCCATCGCGATAGAAGAAGAAACAGACGAAGGCGGCCAGGCTCATTTGCATGACACCTTGTCCGAGCAGGATTCCACCCGCAAGCAGAAATCCCCTGGCAGCTTCCAGCAAACGTTTGGCCAGCGCCAGCATTTCGCTCCTGTTGGTGGCAATCAAGTGCCAATATTCATCGAGTGACGCGCCGGCTACGGGTATCTTGCCAAGCCAGGCCGGGGGCGCTATCGATCCTGCCTCGACGGCCTGTTTGATCGCATCGTATAAAGCGGTAACGTTATCGGTCAGGCTGTATGCCGCCAGTGCCAGCGGCAGGATCACCACGAGCATCAGCGAGAGCGTCATGGTAAACGCGGCTATGTTTTGTCTGCCCCTCATCCTTCGCAACAACCAAAGATAAAGGGGCCAGGTCGATACACACACCACAGCGGCGAGCATCATCGCGGCCAGAAACGGTCTCAGCACCAGAAAGCAACCTGCCACCAGAGTAAACATGACGGCAAGCTGAGCGAAATATTCGAAGCGTTTTTCCACGGGGTTGCACCTCTTCCTGATGTTGTTAAGCAAAATCTAAGGAAACGCTGAATAATTCACCGCGCAGCGAAGCCCGGCGTGCAGCTTTCGGGTTTTTTGGTTAAATTTGGCGATTTTGGTCTGAATTGCGGCATTTTTTGCATTATTCCTCCTGTTTTCTGTTTTCAGGGCGCA
>CAMTXT010000011.1:0-165278 GCA_947085835.1 uncultured Nitrosomonadales bacterium
ATTATAGAGACTTACAACATCGTGTCAACTACAATTTAAAACCTTTATTTCCACCTCACCAGAACGTGAGGAAACGAAACCATTTTATTGATTATTAAGCACTTTCTGTTTCCAGAGCCGCTTCGTTTCAACTTCCGTTCCGGCGAGGAGGTGCGCATTATAGAGATCCAAAACCCCACGTCAACACATTTCGGAAATATTACTGTAATAACTTTCTGCACCTCTGTTTATGCACACTATTATCTGTAACTGAGGATGCCCGCAACGAACAGCGGCATGTTACAGACCGGCACTTCTGATCTGCATAATAAAAAAACCGCAGGGGATGCCTGCGGTTTTTATTAAGGGCTGGATTCCCGCCTGATAAAACAACTAAGTATTGACTAAGCAATCAAGAAACGATTGCAAAGTCACTACTTATGCGCGGAATAACCAGCGACTTGCCAGCTTGCTGGCTTAGTCGAATGGCTAGTTGTTTCATCAATGACGACAGCTTAGTGGTACTTGCGGCTCAACTCATGCACCGCTTCCACCATCGCCGCCACATGCTCAGGGTTGGTGTGCTGCGAAATGCCGTGACCGAGATTGAACACATGACCGCTGCCGTAACCGTAGCTGCTCAGCACTTTTTCGACTTCGGTGCGAATCGCATTAGGATTTGCAAACAACACCGCAGGATCGAGATTGCCTTGCAGCGCGACTTTGTGGCCAACCTTCTGGCGTGCGACACCAATATCCATCGTCCAGTCCAGACCGATTGCATCGCAACCCGTCGCAGCGATGCTATCTATCCACAGCCCGCCACCCTTGGTGAACACCACATTTGGAATGCGCACGCCGTCTTTTTCCTTGATCAGTCCCTCGACGATACGCTGAGTATAAGGAAGGGAGAATTCATGGTAAGCAGAATGCGACAATACACCACCCCATGAATCGAAAATCATCACGGCTTGTGCACCCGCTTCGATCTGCGCATTCAGGTAGGCGATCACCGCCTGCGTGGTCACTTCCAGAATGTGGTGCATCAGCTTGGGCTCGTTGTACATCAGCGTCTTCACACGAGCGTAATCGTCGCTGCCGCCGCCTTCAACCATATAGCATGACAGCGTGAACGGGCTGCCTGAAAAACCGATCAGCGGAACGCTGCCGTCCAGTGTCTTGCGAATTTGCGATACCGCATCGGTCACATAGCGCAGCGTCTTGTCGATATCCGGCACTTGCAGCGCCATGATAGCCGCCTCGTCGCGCAACGGACGCTCGAACTTCGGGCCTTCGCCATCCGCAAAATACAGCCCGAGGCCCATCGCATCGGGAACGGTCAGAATATCTGAAAACAGAATCGCCGCATCCAGTGGATAACGCTCCAGCGGCTGCATCGTGACTTCGGTTGCGTAATCAGGATTCTTGCAAAGCCCAAGAAAACTGCCGGCACGCGCACGCGTTGCACGGTACTCGGGCAAGAAACGTCCGGCCTGGCGCATCATCCACAGCGGGGTGTATTCGGTAGGCTGACGCAACAGTGCGCGCAGGAAGGTGTCATTCTTTAGTTTGAAGTTCATGTATAGCCTTTATTGTTATATCGGCGGATATGCCCCGCCTCCCGTAAATTAACGCGGTAAAACTGACGATCCCATCAGAAACTCGTCCACGGAACGAGCGCACTGGCGGCCTTCGCGAATTGCCCAGACGATCAGCGACTGGCCGCGGCGCATATCGCCTGCTGTGAAAACGCGGTCGATGCTGGTGCGATAGTCGTCGGTATTGGCACGGACGTTGCCGCGACCATCCTTTTCAACGCCAAACGCATCCAATATTTTTTGTACCGGACTGACGAAGCCCATCGCGAGAAACACCAGATCAGCCTTCAGTTCGAATTCGCTGCCCGCGACTTCAACCATCTTGCCATCTTTCCATTCGACACGAACTGCACTCAGCTTTTCGACTTTACCCTTGCTGCCGGTAAAACCCTTAGTGGCGATGGCCCAGTCACGACTGCAACCCTCTTCGTGCGAGCTGGAAGTGCGCAACTTCATCGGCCAGTTAGGCCAGGTCAGCGGCTTGTCCTCTTGTTCCGGCGCACGGGGCATCACTTCGATCTGGGTGACCGATAACGCGCCGTGACGATTCGAGGTGCCGACGCAATCGGAGCCGGTATCACCGCCGCCGATCACCACCACATGTTTGCCGGTAGCACGGAGCTGTTCCGGCAATTCATCGCCTGCGTTGACGCGATTTTGCTGCGGCAGAAACTGCATCGCGTTGTAAATGCCACTCAATTCGCGACCGGGAACGGTCAAATCACGCGGCGTTTCAGCGCCGCCTGACAGTACCACCGCATCGAACTGTGCCAGCAGCGCTTCAGGCGAAATGGTTTCGGTAGCCATGTTTTCCACGCCGATGTCGCCATCCGTGCCGATAAACACCGAAGTTTTAAACGTCACGCCCTCCAACTCCATCTGTGCAACGCGACGGTCGATGTGCGACTTTTCCATCTTGAAGTCAGGAATACCGTAGCGCATCAGACCGCCGATGCGGCTGTTCTTCTCGAACAAAGTCACATCGTGTCCGGCACGCGCCAGCTGTTGAGCGCACGCCATACCGGCGGGGCCGGAACCCACGACGGCAACTTTCTTGCCGGTCTTCACGGTATTAACCTGAGGCACGACCCAGCCCATCTCCCAGCCCTTGTCGATGATCGCGTGCTCGATGGACTTGATGCCCACCGCGTCGTCATTGATGTTCAGCGTACAGGCCGCTTCACATGGCGCGGGGCACAGGCGACCGGTAAATTCCGGGAAGTTGTTGGTGGAATGCAGCACGTCAAGCGCCTGCGCCCAGTTGCCGCGATACACCAGATCATTCCAGTCGGGAATGATGTTGTTGACCGGGCAACCGGAGGTGCAGAACGGAATGCCGCAATCCATGCAGCGCGCGCCTTGTATCTTGGCCTGGTCGTCGCTCAGATGCAGCACGAACTCTTTATAGTTGGTGAGCCGTTCCGCGACTGGCAGACTTGCCTCAGACAGACGGTCATACTCCATGAATCCAGTTGGCTTACCCATTATGCAGCCTCCCCTTGCTTAATATTTTGCGCGGCCTGCTCCTGCAACGCACGGCGATAATCGGTCGGCATGACCTTGGTGAACTTGGGCAGATAGTCCGACCAGCTCTCCAGGATCAACCTTGCGCGTTCGCTGCCGGTATACAGCAGATGCTTTTCGATCTGTTCACGCAAAGCCTGTTCGTCGGCCTTGTTCAGATGATTGAAATGTACGCGACCGTGACTGGCCGGCAAATCTTCGGTGCCGTCCAGTGCTGCCAATTCTTCTTCAACAGGCTCCAGCGCCACCATGGTCAGATTGCAGCGTTTTTCGAAATCGCCTGTCTCATCCAGCACGTAAGCCACGCCGCCGGACATACCCGCCGCGAAGTTGCGACCGGTTTGCCCCAGCACGACCACGATGCCGCCGGTCATGTATTCGCAACCGTGATCGCCCAGTCCTTCGACGACCGCGATCGCGCCGGAATTGCGCACCGCGAAGCGTTCGCCCGCCACGCCGTTGAAATAACATTCGCCGGACGTCGCACCGTACAGCACGGTATTGCCGACGATGATGTTCTCATGCGCAATCAGATTCGCGTCGTCAGGCGGCATGATGCTGATGCGTCCGCCGCACAAACCCTTGCCCACGTAATCGTTGCCTTCGCCGCGCAATTCGAACGAGATGCCGTGCGACAGGAACGCGCCAAAGCTCTGCCCTGCCGTACCGGAAAATTTCACCTGTATCGTGTCGGCAGGCAAGCCTGCATTCCCGTAACGCTTGGCGACTTCATGCGACAACATCGTGCCGACAGTGCGATTGACGTTGCGAATCTTGCTGTCTATCACTACAGGCACTTGATTATCAATCGCATTTTTAGCCTTGGCGATCAGCGTGTTGTCCAGCGCACGATCCAGCTCGTGATCCTGCTGTTCGGCATGTTGACGCGCTACATTGGCCGGCACCAGAGGTTGATGGAAGACACGGGAGAAATCCAGCCCTTGCGACTTCCAGTGCGCGATGCTGTGTTTTACATCCAGCAGATCGGAACGGCCGATCAGATCGACGAAGCGGCGTATGCCCATCTGCGCCATCAGTTCGCGCAACTCTTCTGCAACGAAGAAGAAATAATTCACCACATGTTCCGGCTGACCGGTGAATTTGCGGCGCAACTCAGGATCCTGTGTGGCAACGCCGACAGGACAGGTGTTGAGATGGCACTTGCGCATCATGATGCAGCCTTCGACCACCAGCGGTGCCGTGGCGAAACCGAATTCATCCGCGCCCAACAGCGCACCGATCAGCACATCGCGGCCGGTCTTGAGCTGACCATCCACCTGCAACGCAACGCGGCCACGCAAATGGTTGAGCACCAGCGTTTGCTGCGCCTCGGCCAGACCCAATTCCCACGGCGTACCCGCATGCTTGATCGAAGACAGCGGGGACGCACCCGTGCCGCCATCGAAACCGGACACAACGATGTGATCGGCCTTGGCCTTGGACACGCCGGCGGCAACCGTCCCTACGCCGACTTCGGATACCAGCTTCACCGAAATCGATGCGGCGGGATTGGAATTCTTCAGATCATGGATCAGCTGAGCCAGATCTTCGATGGAGTAGATGTCATGGTGCGGCGGTGGCGAAATCAGCCCCACGCCGGGTACCGAGAAACGCAACTTGGCGATGTACTCGGACACCTTGTGACCGGGCAGCTGACCGCCTTCGCCGGGCTTCGCCCCCTGCGCCATCTTGATCTGAATCTGATCCGCACTGGCCAGATATTCAGCCGTCACACCGAAACGGCCGGAAGCGACCTGTTTGATCTTCGAACGCAACGAATCGCCTGCCTTCATTACACGATCTGATTCGATACGACTCTTGCCGATGATGTCGGAGAGCATCTCGCCGCCCTTCAAAACCGCAAAACGCGCCGCATCCTCGCCACCTTCGCCGGTATTCGACTTGCCGCCGATGCGGTTCATCGCGATGGCAAGCGTGGTGTGTGCTTCCGTCGAAATGGAACCCAACGACATCGCGCCGGTAACGAAACGCTTGACGATTTCGCGTGCCGGCTCGACTTCATCCAGCGGCACCGCAGCGCCCGCAGGCTTGATCTCGAACAGCCCGCGCAAGGTTTTCAGCTTGGTGCTCTGCTCATTGATCAGCTTGGCGTATTCCTTGTAAGTCGATGCATTGTTGGTGCGCGTGGCCATCTGCAACTTGGCGATGGAATCCGGCGTCCACATGTGCTCTTCGCCGCGCACGCGGTAAGCGTATTCGCCACCCGCTTCCAGCGCATTTGTCAGAACCGGATCATTGCCGAATGCGTCTTTATGGGTACGCAAGGCCTCTTCAGCAACCTCATTCAGACCGATACCTTCGATCTGGGTCGCCGTGCCGGTGAAGTACTGAGCCACAAAGGATGAATCCAGGCCGATCGCCTCGAATATCTGCGCGCCGCAGTAGGACTGATAGGTGGAAATACCCATCTTGGACATGACCTTCATCAGGCCCTTGTCGATCGCCTTGATGAAGCGCTTCTTGGCTTCTTTTGCATCTGTGCCCGAAGACACGCTCATCGCCGTGATCGTTTCAAAAGCCAGCCATGGACAAACGGCTTCTGCACCGTAACCTGCCAGCAAGGCGAAGTGATGCACCTCGCGAGCCGAACCGGTATCGACCACCAGCCCTGTGCTGGTACGCAGACCTGCACGCACCAGATGCTGATGCACACGTGAACACGCAACCAGTGCCGGGATAGCGACACGCTCAGCCGACATAGCGCGATCAGACAAGATCAGCACGTTATAACCATCGGCAACAGCCTTATCGGCTGCGGCGCACAGCGCCTTAACGGATGCCTCGCATCCAGGAGCGCCCTCACTTGCCGGGTAAGTGATATCCAGCACAAGCGAGCGGTAACGCCCTTGTGTGAGTTGATCTATGTTGCGCAGGCGAGCGATGTCGTCATTCGACAACACCGGCTGATGCACTTCCAGACGCAGCATGGGCACGGTTTCATCAATGCCGAGCAGATTGGGCTTGGGGCCGATGAACGACGTCAGCGACATGACGATTTCTTCGCGGATCGGATCGATCGGCGGATTGGTCACCTGCGCAAACAGCTGCTGGAAATAATCGTAGAACGAGCGATTCTTGTTCGACAACACCGCAAGCGCGGCATCCGTACCCATCGAACCTGTCGGCTCTTCGCCCGCACTGATCATCGGCGCCAAGATAAACTTCACGTCTTCCTGTGAATAGCCAAACGCCTGCTGGGTATCCAGCAACGATGCGTTCAACTTGTTTTCACTGACCGCCGCCGGCAGATCACCCAGGAAAAAACGCGATTCTTCGATCCACTTGCCGTATGGCTTGGCCGTAGCGAGCTGATTCTTCAGTTCGGCATCGTCGATGATGCGACCAGCTTCCATGTCGATCAGGAACATCCGGCCCGGCTGCAAACGCCATTTCTTGACGACTTTGTGCTGGGGAATATTCAGCACGCCCATCTCGGAGGCCAGCAACACCACGTCGTCGTCGGTAATCAGGTAACGTGCGGGACGCAGACCGTTACGATCGAGCGTAGCGCCGATCATGCGACCATCGGTAAACGCCACGGCAGCGGGGCCATCCCACGGCTCCATCAGCGCGGCATGATATTCATAGAAGGCACGGCGCTCTTCGTCCATCAATGGATTGCCGGCCCACGCTTCCGGAATCAGCAGCATCATCGCGTGCGGCAACGAGTAACCGCCCGCCACCAGCAACTCCAGCGCATTGTCGAAACAGGCCGAGTCGGACTGACCATCCACGATCAGCGGCCAGAGCTTTTCCAGATCTTCGCCCAGCAAATTGGAAGACATCGCCGCATGGCGTGCCGCCATCCAGTTCACGTTGCCGCGCACGGTATTGATTTCGCCGTTATGCGCAATCATCCGGAACGGGTGTGCCAGATCCCAACTCGGAAAAGTATTGGTGGAAAAACGTTGATGCACCAGCGCCAGCGCGCTGATCACCGTGCTGTCCTGCAAATCAGGGTAATACTTGCCCACCTGGTCGGCCAGCAACATCCCCTTATAAACTATTGTGCGGGCGGACAGCGAAGGAATGTAAAAACCCTTGCCCTGTACATTTGGCAGGCTGTTTACGGCATGCTCAGCCGTCTTGCGAATCACAAACAGCTTGCGCTCAAAGGCGTCCGTATCAGTGCAGTTTGCTCCGCACTCGATGAACACCTGACGAACAATAGGCTCGACCAGCTTGACGCTCTCGCCCAGAATGGAGCTAGCCACCGGCACATCGCGCCAGCCCAACAGTTGCTGGCCTTCAGCCACGATCTTGTCTGCGATGATTTGCTCAACTGCGGCGCGCGCTACTGCGTCGCGAGGCAGGAATAACATACCCACGCCATAGCGACCTGCTTCCGGCAACAGCAAACCCAGCATTGCACCTTGCGCACGGAAGAACGCATCGGGAATCTGCAACAAAATACCTGCACCGTCACCCGCTAACGGATCAGCACCCGTCGCCCCGCGATGAGTCAGGTTTTCCAGTATCTGCAAACCCTGACTAACCATGTCATGGCTTTTTTTGCCCTTAATATGGGCAACAAACCCCACTCCACAGGCATCGCGCTCCTGGCGCGGGTCATACAAACCTTGTTGCATCGGCAAAGAAGAGTTAACCACGGCATTCCTCAATCAAATCAAACTGGGTGTTGAAAACGACGCGGGCGAGCCTGTACGGCACACCTGTCTGCGGTCTGTTTTAACACGCTGTTAATGCAAAAAAATGACGACACACGTCGCCATGCCTACTACCTACACTCAAATACAAAAGCGAAAGGGCTGGAATCTTACATCTAATCAGCCCTACCGGCAACCAACAACGTGAGCGTTGCAAGCGAACTGTCACGGTTGCGGGCGCAGCGATACCAACCGGCCGTTCTCGAACTGGCTGAACGATTGCGTGCCGCAGCCTGCTTCGTGACATTTAAATGAGTTGCGCCAAATCACGGCGGGTTTGATAATTCGCACCGCTGCTTACAACAGGAAACCACCATGAAACTGCTCGGCACCCAAACCAGCCCCTACGTGCGCAAGGCGCGTCTGGTCTTGCTGGAGAAGAACATCCCCCATGAATACGTGATCAACCCGCCGCAGGAGCCGGGCAGCCTGCGCGTCAATCCGCTGGGCCGCATTCCTGCGCTGATCCTGGACGATGGTTTCTGCGTGTTCGATTCCACGGTGATCGCGGACTATGCCGATACGCTGAACGATGCACCCATCCTGATTCCGCGCGCTGATCCACTGGCACGACTACGGGTGAAGCGTTGGGAAGCGCTGGCCGATGGCATCATGGATTCGGCCATCGTGGCGCGCAACGAGAGCTTGCGTCCAATCGAGCAACAGAATCCCGCCACACTCGATTTACACAATCAGGCGGTCACTCACGCGCTGGAATATGCCGCAGCTTTGCTGGGAACAGGGGCATGGTGCGAGAATGACGCGATCACACTGGCCGACCTGGCGCTGGTGAGCGCGTTAATTTATCTGGACCTGCGCCAGCCAGATCGGGATTGGCGCAGCGCGCATCAAAATCTGGCTGCGTGGTTTGCACGCGTCAGTGCCCGGCCCAGCGTGATCGCGTCAAACAAGGTGTAGCGACAGCGGTTCTTTCGCAATCCGGATGCAAAAACCGACTCGCAAGGGCGGCGTCAGTGCAATTTCGGCAGCACACTGGCGGCCAGCCTGGCATTGCTTTTCAGCAGGCCGACCTCATCGCTGAGTATATGCACGGCTTCATCCAGCAATACATCCTTGGCATTTTTCCTGTTTTTTTCCATTGCAAGATCAGCGTCGAGGTTGCGTTCGTTGGCTTGCAAGCCATCATCCTGAAGTGCTGAACTGCCGACCTCAACCGCTATACCCTGACTTTTTTCATGCAACTTGACCCTTGTCTCCTGCACTGCGCGCTCTCGGCGACGGTCAACTTCATTGAGCGAGATTGCATTTTGGCGACGCCTTGCGTTGAATTCGGCAATATCTTCCCTCAGATACTGAAAGTCTTTGTCAGTTGACACGCGCAGGTCGTGCTTCGCAATCAGCCTGGGTACGATGCCCGTCAAATCGCCGGATCGCGTATAGTCAGCCGCCTTTATCTGCGCCCAGGGCAAGGCATTGTCATAGCTGGACTCACCAAAATCTTCCTCATCGGTCATCGCAGGCAGGCTGATATCCGGTGTCACACCGCGCAACTGGGTGGTACCGCCATTGATGCGAAAAAATTGCGCAATGGTCATCTTCAGCTCGCCGTATTTGGGTTTTTCGTTTTTCACCAGTTGATCCAGGTTGATCACGGACTGCACCGTGCCCTTGCCGAAGCTGGTCTCGCCGATGACGACGCCACGACCATAATCCTGTATGGCGGCCGCGAAAATTTCTGACGCGGATGCCGAGCCCCGGTTGATCAGTATGCCCAGCGGGCCATTCCAGGCAACACCGGCGTTAAGGTCGCTCGAGACCGTTACCTGCCCTTTGGAGTCGCGTTGCTGCACGACAGGACCTTTGTT
The DNA here is from genome assembly GCA_947085835.1 of uncultured Nitrosomonadales bacterium. Classification (GTDB taxonomy): domain Bacteria; phylum Pseudomonadota; class Gammaproteobacteria; order Burkholderiales; family Gallionellaceae; genus Gallionella. The sequence goes on from CAMTXT010000011.1 coordinate 9,616, forward strand.
TATAAACAGGCCCGTCAGCTCGATGGCTTCATCCAGTGAACCGCCGCCATTGTTGCGCAGATCAATCAGCACGCTGTCCACCTGGTCTTTTTTGAACTCCTCCAGCAGGTGCGACACATCCCGGGTCGCGCTTTTGAAATTCTTGTCACCCCGCTGGCGTGCAGCAAAATCCAGATAAAATCCGGGCAAGGTGATTACGCCGATGTGTCGCGTAGCGCCCCCGTCCTTCACCTCGATGATGGTTTTTTGAGCCGCCTGTTTATCCAGGCTGATCTTTTTTCGAACCAGTGAAATGAGATTGTGTTTGCCGTCTGGACCCGCTTGTGCAGGCAGCACATCGAGACGCACCGCTGTATTCTCGGTGCCTCGTATCAGAGCCACCGTATCATCGAGGCGCCAGCCCATCACGTCGACAGGAATACTCGCACCGCCCTGCCCGACGCCCACGATACGATCCCCGACTTTCAACTTGCCTGACAGCGCCGCAGGGCCGCCGGCCACCAGCTCCCTGATGGTGGTGTATTCATCCTTGTCTTGCAGCACCGCACCAATGCCGACGAGGGACAGCTTCATCGAAATATCGAAATCTTCCGAGGCGCGCATCCCCAGATAATCGGTATGCGGGTCAATCGCCATCGCATAAGCGCTCATAAAACGCTGAAACACATCGTCGCTATTGACCTTGACCAGGCTGCTCAAGGTCTTGTCATAGCGCTTGTTCAGCGTATCGCCTATGCTTTTGTCGTCCTTGCCGGCCAGCTTGAGACGCAGCCAGTCATTTTTAACGCGGCGGCGCCACAACTCGTTCAGCTCATCGGCAGATTTCGACCATGTCGCATTCTTGCGGGTGTATTGATAGTTTTCCTTGCGTTCAAAATCAAAGTCTTTGCGCAACAGGGTACGCGCGAAGGAGATGCGTTCAGCGATGCGCTGCTGATAAAGATTGTAAATGGCGAAAGGAATGCTCAGGTCTTCCTTGAGTATGGCGTCATCGAGTTTGGTTCGCGCATCGGAGAACTGATCGATGTCAGCCTGCAAAAAAAACAGCTTTTCACCATCCAGCGATTTCAGATAGTTGTCGAATATTTTCGCGGAGGCGGCATCGTCAAGCGGTATGCGTTTGTAATGATATCGGGACAGCACTTCAGCGGATAACAGCGCAGCCTGAGACTGCTGCGGCAGCGGAGCCAACTCAGGCGCGGCCAGCGTGGTATTGAGCGTAAGTAACGCCAGCACTATCCACAGTATTTTATTTTTCATTTTCATGCCCGGAACTCGTTGTTTAAATTATATCTTTCAAACCGCTTCAACCCGAAGCTTTTCTGCCTGACGGGGTTAACGTGAAACTCGCGTAGCGTTACGTTCGCCTCATCGCCCGCATGCGGGAGAGGATTGAGGAGAGGGAACGGGCTTGGCAAGTTTCATTTTCAGGGGTGGCCATTTGCCATGTCCGTTAGAGACACCGTTAACCGCGGCGGGTTCCTGAAGGGTGCCAATAGCGTTGCCAGTCAGAGGAAATTTTCCGGTGCCGTGTACGGCAGATCGAAGGTATTGGCCACCGCGCGATAGGTGACCTTTCCCTCCGCCATATTCAAGCCCTGACGCAACGGCAGGCTGCCCTGCAGCGCCAGCTTCCAGCCCTTGTTCGCCAGTTGCAGCAAGTAAGGAAAGGTGGCATTGGTCAGCGCCAGCGTGGAGGTGCGCGGCACGCCGCCCGGCATGTTCGCCACAGCATAGTGAATCACGCCATCGACGACATAGATCGGGTTTTCATGCGTGGTCGGATGAGTCGTCTCCGCACAGCCGCCCTGATCCACCGCGACATCGACGATGACAGATCCTGGCAGCATCAGTTTCAGATCTTCCCGGCGTATCAGTCTGGGTGCTGCGGCCCCTGTAATCAGCACGCCACCGATGACCAGGTCGGCGCTGGCAATCTGCTCCAGCAGATTGTGTCGGTTGGAGAACAGCGTCTGAACGTTGGCCGGCAGCACCTCGGACAGATGCCGCAGACGCTCCAGCGACACATCCAGCAGCGTGACGCGCGCGCCCATGCCTGCCGCCAGACGGGCCGCATTGCTGCCCACCACCCCGCCGCCTATGATTACCACATGCGCCGCTGCGACACCGGGCACGCCACTGAGCAGCACGCCGCGTCCGCCATACAGTTTCTCCAGGTATTTGGCGCCTTCCTGCACTGCCATCCGCCCTGCCACTTCCGACATCGGCATCAGCAAAGGCAGTTCGCCGCCGGGCTGCGCCACGGTCTCATAAGCGATGCAGATCGCGCAGGAATCGAGATGCGCCTGAGTCAGTTCGCGGTCAGCCGCAAAATGAAAATAGGTAAAGATGATTTGCCCGGCGCGCATGTGCGGCCATTCAGAGCGGACCGGCTCCTTGACCTTGACGATCAGTTCGGCCGCCGCCCAGATCGCACCGGCATCGACGATCAGGTGCGCACCGGCAGTCCGGTATTGCTCGTCGCTGAATCCGCTGCCCTCACCCGCCCCGCATTCCACACTTACCTCGTGCCCGACTGCTATCAATGCAGCCACGCCTGACGGCACCAGTGCCACGCGGCTTTCATTGGTCTTGATCTCTCTTGGAACGCCGATTTTCATTTTTCAACCCTCCGTTGACTCAATTCTGTTCCAGAAAGCCGCCTGCGCGAAATGTCAGCACCAGCGTGTCGCGGTATCCGCCTGTAGCAGCGGGCTGAATCGGTGTGGATTCATGAATGACGCGCTGGTCGTCGAGCAACAGCAGCGTCCACGGTTCGCTCAGCGTAAAGCGCTGCCCGTTTGGCCCCTCTGCCTCGAAGATACGGCTTTCACCGCCGCTGACGTTATGACGCGCAACCAGCAGGATAGCCACGAAATCCACGCCGTCGCGATGCGCGCCTTCCGGGGTTGGTCGACCGATGCCGTTCAGGGTATCGATGCGGAACTGATGTGCTTCAACATACCAGGTTTGTTCCCCCTTGATCGCAGAACAGATGCTGCCAATCGCCAGCAACAACGCCGGCCATATCGGCTGTTGCAGCGTGTGCGAGGCTATCGGCTCGAACAAGCGGTGCATGCCGCCGTGCAGCGCGTTATAGGCCAGCGGCTGGTAATGCGCGCGATGGGGCACCTGGGTCACAGAGCTGCCGTTCACGATAAAACAGGAATGCCGTCGGCGACGATAACGCCCGCCGTCTTTCAGGAAATTATCCAGCGGCAGATCGTTCCAGTCGGCCTTGATCGACCCGAAATCGGGCTGTCCGACGAAAGCCGCAACACCCGCCGGACTCAATACGCCATAGCCCTGAGACTTCAGCGCATCGGCAAGTTGTGACGGTTCGATATAAGCAGGTGCAAGTATAGTGACGGTCATCGCGTGGCATTCCTTAAGGCAACTCGTAACCGAAACCGAGCATCACAGATCGCGCTTGCTCACTCGTAAGATATGCCAGGAACGCCTTGGCCGCTGTCTGATCTTTCGCGCCGGACAGCAGCACCGCGCTCTGCCGGATGGGTTTATGCAGTTCGGGCGGCACCAGCCACCAGGAACCCTCGGTCACATGGCCGTCGCGCATGACCTGCGACAGCGCGATGAAAGCCAGATCGGCCTTCTCGGCCGCAGCTAACTGGTAAGTCTGCGTGACGTCCTCGCCCTTATCCAGCTTTTCCTGGATCGCATTCCACATCGTCAATTTCCCCAGTGTCTCTTTCGCTGCCACACCGTACGGCGAAAACCTGGGATTAGCGATAGCCAATGTATTGAAGTTGCCCTTGTTGAGCACCGCACCTTTGTTATCCACAAGACCGGGCTGCGCACTCCACAACACCAGGCGGCCTGTGGCATAGACAAAGCGCGAACTCGCCAACCCGTCCTGCATCAAAAGCCTCGGCAGTTCTTCGTCTGCACAGAGAAAAGCATCGAACGAAGCGCCGCCCTTGATCTGCGCATACAACTTGCCGCTGGCGCCGAGACTGACCTTCACCGTGTGCCCGCTTTCCTTTCGGAACAGCGCCACGATGCGCTCCATCGGCGCGGCGAAATTCGATGCCACCGCAACGTTGACCTCACCCGCGCGCACGGGTGAGGCCATCAGCCCGCACAGCACCAGGATAGCAGCGACAGAGCCGCGCAATGAAATTTGCTTCATCAACTCCTGACTAGATTGTTTGCCATGATAGCAAGCAAGATGAAATCCCGCGAAAACTATCTGGTAAAACTCCTGATACGACTACCAGCCATCTGACTCAACCGGCACAAGACGCCGGACAATTCTTTGCTTATAGCCATCCGTCAAAGATCGACAACCAGGCAAAACACGGGGAGCAAAACACGAAATCGGGTCTGGCTGTTCCTGATTGGAAGGGCTGCCAGCCGCCGCAGCGCGATCAAATAAAGCCGTTTCGGAATGAAGGATTAAACAAGGGGCGTGATACTCGGCGGCGAAAAATAATTCGAGTCTGCCCGTTTAATTCACCGCTGATTACCCGACAAGGGCGGTGAAGAAGGAAGAACTCAAGCTGGCAGCGTGATTCTGAACTGTTGAAAAATTATTCAAGCCGCCCCAATTGCCACGCCATGCTATACAGCTAGATCTGCCCCCGACATTCTGCGACATTCGTGCTGGCGCATTGCGAGAAGGTGGGACAAATTCTTGCATTGAAGGTGCGGTATGTTATAACATGGTTACCACATATTGCCGGGAGAAATTCATGCGTACCAGTTTAAGAAAAGTTGGAAATTCCCGTGGGATCATCATTCCTGCGGTGCTTCTGGCTGCATGCGAAATGGCTGATGAAGTGGAAATTCGACGGGAGGGAAAGTGCTTGCTGATTTCCCCTGTCAAAGCGCCCCGTGCCGACTGGTTCGCGGGATATCAGGCTGAAGCCGATGTTGAACCGCTTGCAGCCTTGCCTGCAGATGAAGGTGACGAGGAATGGGTGTGGTAAAGCGGGGCGAAGTGTATTGGGTCAACCTCGATCCTGCCATCGGCACCGAAATCAAAAAGACGCGCCCGGCTCTGATCGTCTCTCCCGATGACATGAACGAAGCATTGCCTCGCGTCATCATCGCACCGCTTACCAGTAAAGGCCAGTCCCTCGGTTGCCGCCCGGAAATCGAATTTGCGGGCAAGCCGGCGCGCATCCTGCTCGATCAAATACGTTCCGTTGACAAGCGTCGTCTGGCCGGGAAGATGGGCGAGATCGAAATGCAAAAATGGCATCCGGTTTTACTTGAGATGCTGGCGTAAAAAACGTCTTCAGTCTGGAGATGCTGATCACCCGACAAGGGCAGGAAAGACGGTCGAATTGAAGTTGGAGGCGTAATTCCGAACAAGAAACCGTGGTCTGCCCCCGATTTCCGTCGTTGATTAATAGTGCTTTAAAGCGTACTATTTAGCGCACCCTTAATAGCTAAATAAGGAAATAAGCCATGCACAGCCTGACAGCCAATGATCTGAAAACAAAAGGAATTGCCGCCATCGAGGCCGTGTTGGCGGAACGACCGGAAGCGATCGTTTCGGTGCGCGGCAAGGATCGTTTTGTGGTGATGGACATTGCGCAATATCACTACTTGCGCGAGTGCGAACTGGAAGCCGCGCTGGCCGAAACGCGTGCCGATATTTCGGCGGGACGCTTTGTTAAGGGGTCGCCAGCGGAGCACGTCAAGCGTGTGAAGAAGCCCGCTGCATGAACTTCCAGCTGATCTTCACCGCGCAATACGAAAAACGAGCCGCTCGTTTTATAAAACGCCATCCGGAGCTGGAAAAGCAATACCTCAAGACGCTTCAACTGCTGGAGTTGAATCCACATCATCCCTCGCTGCGCTTGCATGCCCTGAGCGGCAGGCTGCAAGGGCTGCATTCAGTTTCCATCAATATTTCTTACCGCATCACGCTGGAGTTGCTGATTCAGGATGAAGAGATCATCCCTGTGAATGTCGGTGACCATGATATGGTGTATTAGCAGGAAACCGTGGCCTGCACCCGATTGCTCCAAGGAAAGCCGCGACAGAAGTAAGAATTAAACATGCAAGGGGCGGTATACTCGACGGCAGAAAAATAATTCGAACCTGCTCTCTTTAATTCCTATAGTTCAAACAACCGGAACGCCAGAACTTGGAGAACGCCTGATGAAAGTATTTAAAAAAACAGCACTGACGACGATTGACGGTACGCCGAAGAAACGTCTGTTTTTATCAATCATCAGTGACTACGATCTTAAAACAGGCCTTTGTGAGCTTATCGACAATGCACTTGATTTCTGGATGTCGAATGGAAAGGAAGGTCCGCTGAAAGTCAGCGTCGTACTCGATCCGGATCGGCAATTTATCCGTGTGAGTGACAACGCTGGCGGCGTGCGCGAGGATCAGGTCGAACTACTCATCGCCCCGGGCGCCAGTCGCAACGATGTGGGTGATGCACTTATAGGCGTATTCGGTGTTGGAGGAAAGCGAGCAGGCATCGCACTTGGGGAGTTGGTCGAGATTCGAACCCGCCACAAGAATGGCAAGAGCATTCAAATCGATCTCACCAATGAGTGGATTGAATCTCCAAGCTGGGATCTTGATATCTATGAGGTGCCAGAAATCGCCCCAGGAAGCACAACCGTCGATATCACAAAAGTTCGGCAAGGATTCGACAGTGATGACGTCGAACACTTCCGACAGCACGTTTCAGAGACTTACAGTTGGTTCATCAATCAGGGATGTGTAATTGAACTAAACGGCACCCCTATCTCGCCGATAACGTTCGATGCTTGGGCATATCCGCCAGACTATCTGCCAAAACAAGCCAAGTTCACGATCGTGCCTGAAAGTGGCAAGCTCCTAGATGTCACACTGACTGGGGGGCTCATTCTCGACCGAAACCCGGAAACAGAAAATTACGGAGTGTACTTTTATTGCAATCACCGTTTGATTTTGAAGAACCTAAAAGTGCGCGACGTTGGCTATTTCGTCTCCGCCGAAGCGGGTGTTCCTCACCCTGACGCTTCCCTGTGCCGCGTATTGGTCGAGTTTCATGGCCCCGCGGAGTTGATGCCATGGAACAGCAGTAAGAGCGGTATTAACTTCAGTCATCCTGCCTTTCAACAAATCCGTCGACGGATAGCGTCGCGCTGTTTTCCGGGATTGCGGTGAACGTCAAACTGCGCTGTTACAGTGTCGAGTGTTCGTCGGCAAACGAACCGGCGTTGTCGTTAAAGGCATTCCAGGCTTGCGCTGCAACTGCTGCGCGATGCAATTTTTCCTGACGCTCGTATTCGGCGCGCACGGCGGAATTTTGCAGCGCTGCGGCTTTCAGTTGTTCATAATTCATGCCGGAAATTAACCTGATGTCAGTGTAGCTTAAGCTACACTGAAAAAATTACGCCAGACTAACCACTAATTTTTTCCCGCAGGCATGGGCGTATTTTTTCAACGTCGCAAAGCTGGGGGAGTGCTTTTGGCTGACAAGGGAAGATTCCAGGCGCGATACTGCACTTGTCGTTGTACCCATGCGTTGCGCAATCTGGGATTGAGTTAAACCCGCCTCACGGCGGGCGCATAACACCGCATTAAGAGCGGCATACTCTTCCTCAAGCTCGTCATAAGCAAGTTTGGTTTCGGGATTGCTCAGTATTTTGACAACAAACGCATCATCATGAGCAACCGGATTAAATCGTTCATTTTGCATTTTTAACCTCCTTCAAGCGACGAATCGCAATTTCCAATTCACAATTTGGTGTTTTTGGTGTTTTTTTCACGAACGAATGGAGCACCACAATCGTTTGCCCCACTTGCGTACAGTAAAACACACGGGCTATTCCCTCTGGACTTTTTGGACGCAATTCGAACAAACCACTCCCCATTGCTTTCGAGTGAGGCATTCTCAAGTTTGCACCATGCTCCACCATCAGTTCAGTCAAGCGTAGATAGTCAGCACGAATGCCGGGAGGCAATGCTAATACATCAGATCGAACACGTTCAGAGAAGTAAATTATTCGCCAGTTCATGAACGGATGTTAGCAGAAATGTGAAATTTCGGTGCAAAAAATAATATCAGTCCGTTCAGCGCCTTCTCGAACGCGCCGGGCATGCGCTGACCGGAATGGGGGAGCTTTATAATCGTTTTCAACAGAATTTCCAGCGGAACTTGAGTCTCTTCCTGAGTTAAAATCAGCGCCCCTTGCGAACACGATTCCCGATTATGCGTATTTCCCACCTCCGTCAGCGCCTGCGCGATCTAGGCGCCAAGCCGTGCCACGAAGATCGTCTGCTGCGCGGCTGGAGTCAGGTCGCCTCGTACGACAGGAAGCACAGTCCGGCAGATAATTTCTTTCCGGCGGCAATCCGCAATGAGCTGCCCGCCATCGAGGCGGAATTGAATGGACTGGCGAACCTTCGCAGTGAACATCCCGCAGGTGGTGGCGTCGCACGGCTGCTGGTGGAACTTGCCGATGGTCAGATGGTGGAGAGCGTGCTGCTGCCGCGTGGCGGTCTTTGCATATCGACGCAGGTCGGTTGTGCCGTGGGCTGTGTCTTCTGCATGAGCGGAAGAGGCGGCCTGATTCGTCAGCTCGGCAGCGCCGAGATCGTCGCGCAAGTGGTACTCGCGCGCCGCCGCCGCGCAGTATCCAAGGTGGTATTCATGGGCATGGGGGAACCTGCCCACAATCTCGACAACGTGCTTGAAGCGATTGATCTGCTCGGGCTCCAGGGCAACATCGGCCACAAGAATCTGGTCCTCTCAACCGTCGGCGACCTGCGCGTGTTCGAGCGCCTGCCCCAGGAATCTGTCAAACCTGCGCTGGCCTTGTCCCTGCACACCACCGACGCTCAACTTCGCGCCAGGTTGTTGCCTAATGCGCCGCATATCGCAGTCGAAGAGCTGGTCGAACGCTGTGAAATCTATGCGCGCGCCACCAGCTATCCGGTTCAATATCAATGGACGCTGATCGAGGATGTGAACGACAGCGATGCCGAGATGGAGAGGATCGCTCAGCTACTCGCCGGAAAATACGCCGTGATGAACTTCATCCCGTTCAACGAAGTCGACGGACTGAGCTATCGCCGCCCCTCCTCCGAACGGACTGCGGCTATGGTGAAAACCCTGCATGCTCATGGCATCCTGGCCCGGATACGCGATTCGGCAGGCCAGGAGATCGAAGGGGCGTGCGGGCAGTTACGCGCAAGAGCTGTCAAAGCATGAGCCTCTCAATTCAAACCGGACAATCTGTTAGAAAACACAACGTCATTCCGGCGAAGGCCGGAATCCAGATAATTAACAAATCCCCACGCAAGTGGGACAACGCCATGATTTGGCCCCACCTCGAAACTCGCCGCCAGCGGCTTGTCCGCTTCGCGGAATCTTTTTTTCGACTGGATTCCGGCCTTCGCCGGAATGACGGCATAATGGATTATTTTGCTGTAAAACACATATCTACCTATATGAAAAAAATTGCCCCGACCAGGAATGAGATCGCACTGCTGCAACCCTTCGCAGGCCTCACGCTTGCGCAGATCTATGTTCCCTCAACCACTGAAGAATTTGCGTCCGCCACTGCCGAGATCATGGCTGCGGGCATAGTTGGTTTCGATACCGAATCGAAGCCGACGTTTGTCACGGGCGATGTCAGCAAAGGACCGCACGTGGTGCAGTTTGCGCTGCACGACAAAGCCTACCTGTTTCAGCTGCACCATGCGGAAGGGCATCCGTTCCTGATCGAGTTGCTGCAATCGGATAAGCTCATCAAGGCAGGCTTCGGCCTTCAATCGGATAGCGGGCAAATCCTCGCGAAACTGGGCGTCAAATTGGGCGCGGTGGTCGATCTCAATACGGTGTTCAGCATGGACGGCTACCACAAAGAAATGGGCGTCCGGGCGGCAGTGGGGCTGGTGTTTAAGCAACGCTTTGCCAAGTCGAGGAAGGCCACCACCTCCAACTGGTCGCTGCCCCGGCTCAGCCCGCAGCAATTGCTCTACGCGGCAAACGACGCCTACGCGGCCCTGAAAGTACTGGAGGCACTGATGGAACGACTAGCCATTCGACTAAGCTGGCAAGGAACGCCCACTAAGTCGCTGGTTATCGACCTGCCCCGCGAAGAGCTGCCCGTCATGGGTTAGCCCCCGCCGCCGAAACTCGCACGACAAGCTGATTTTGTCTAATAGTGTATGATGTTTATTCGCGGGCCTCACCCATTTTGCAGAAAATGGGCGGGCATTAACATCGAGTTCTGCTCGCAGTGATTACCTAAACCGGAGCAGTTGATTTGGCTACAGTCAGCAAAGTATCAGACAAGTGGATATTGATTATTGACGATATGGAAGGCATGCGTTCACAGTTGCGCATGTCATTATCGAGTTCAGGTTTTGCCAAGTTGCATGTGGTGGCTAATATCAGGGAGGCGCTTGAGCGCCTGGCCGCCAACCATTATGACGCTATTCTGTGCGATTATTCGCTGGGCGACAGTACCAACGGGCAGCAATTCCTCGAGTACTTGCGCACTGCCGATTTGATCAATCGCAATACCGTTTTCGTCATGATCACCGCCGAGCAATCCTATGCGAAGGTGGTCGCCGCTTCCGAGTGTGCGCCGGACGACTATTTACTCAAACCTTTTACGTCAGCAGAATTCACGATTCGTTTTGAAAAACTGTTGAACAGGCAGGAATATTTTGCCGGGATAGATCAGGCATCAGATAAAAAAAATTGGCCCAAGATGGTAGCCGAATGCGACAAGTTGCTGGCCAACCGCGACAAGTATTACTTTGACCTGTGCAAGATAAAGGGCGTAGCCCTGATGCATGATAATCAGCTGCAGCAGGCTGAGGCGATATACCGTGAAGTCATTTCAATGCGCCCGCTCGGCTGGGCTAAATTGGGACTGGCGCGGGCATTGGCGCAGCTCGATAAAAAAGCCGAGGCAGAGCAATTGGCGAACGAAATTCTGCTTGAAACGCCGCAATTCATGGCGGCATATGATTTTCTTGGCAAGTTACTGACCGAATCGGACAACAAAAAGGGCGCTTTGGAGGTTTTATTGAAGGCCCGGGAAATCGCGCCCGGCACGATGAACCGCATACGCGAGTTGAGCACCCTGGCAGTGAGCACAGGACAGCCCGAGATCGCCGAGCAGATCATGCGCGAGACCCTGATCAAACATAAGCACTCACCGGTTCGCCAGGCCAATGACTACGCTGTGCTGTCGCGTGCGCTGGTCGATCAGGGCAAGACAAAAGAAGCGTTGAGCGTGGTGCAGGATGCAAGAAAAAGCTTCACTGACAACAACAGCAATGTCGTGCTTGCCGTGACCGAAAGCACCGTCCATCACGCGGCGGGAAATGATGATCTCGCCAATGCGGCGCTGGAAAAAGCCATGTCGACCGGAGACATGGCAAGTTTTTCTGCGGATGCGCTGGTAGCGATGGCAGACGCCTGTTTTGCGCTGGGCCGTGAAGAAGACGCTACCCGGCTGTTGAACCAAGCCGTGCAAAACAACCCTGAAGATGCAAGCATCAAGAATAAAGTACATGCGGTTATGGTCGCGGCCGGGAAAAATGCCTCTGAAGCCACTGCGCTGATTGAAGCCAGCGCGGCCGAGGTTATCAAACTGAACAATGAAGGCGTGCTCAAAGCGCAATCTGGCCAGTTAGCCGAGGCGATTGAATTGCTAAGCGAGGCGGCCAACCGCTTGCCGAACAACTTGCAGATACTCAGCAATGCAGCGCTGGTGATTGCGCTTGATCTGGTGCGCAATGGGAAAGACCCGAAAAAACTGGCGCTGTGTCTGGGCTATCGCGACTCTTTGATCAAAAAATCGCCCAACCATCCCAAGCTTGAGCAAATAGATGGCATGCTCAAACAAATGAAGTCGTAACGACCGGGAGATCCATAATGAATGATCTGTATGCCGCCGTCATGCACGACGTGAAGAACCAGCTTGCCGAACTGGCGTTGCGTTTGCGCAAACGCGGCGACGCTCAGGTTGAGATGGAGATTGCGATGAATGCGTCGCGCCGTTTGACCGAGATGCTGCTGTTAAGCCGTGAAGACAGCGTGTGGGTCAATGCCGACACAATCAGTCCGGCGGACTTCCTGGAAATACTGGCTGCCGAATATGCCGAATTGTTTCCGGATGTAGCGATTAACGTTGACGTTGAACGAGCGCCCGCCTGCGCTTTCTTTGACGATGCGCTGGTGCGTATGGCGCTCGGCAATGCGTTGCACAACGCCTGCCGATACGCGCAATCCCGCGTTCAACTTGCGGCCTTTGAGCAGGACGGCATGCTGGTTCTGGAAGTGTGCGATGACGGGCCGGGCTTTCCCGAAAGCGTGCTGATGTCAGGGGGAGAATTGCCGGCTGCGGTGAGCAGCACGGGCACGGGACTGGGCCTGTACCTGGCACACAGAATAGCCGGACTGCATAAACTGGACGATCAGCACGGGCATATCGAGCTGAGCAACGGCGAATCCGGCACCGGAGGCCGATTCCGCATGGTTCTGCCATAGCGGCAATCCTCTAGGGATTGCCGCCCATCAGGCCTTGGGCTTAGCTGCGGCCTTGGGTTTCGCTGCTGCTTTAGGCTTTGCCGCAGCCTTAGGTTTCGCTGCTGCTTTAGGCTTTGCCGCAGCCTTGGGCTTTGCTGCGGCTTTGGGCTTTGCTGCGGCTTTGGGTTTAGCGGCCGCTTTTCTTGCCGGTTTTTTCCCCGTATCGCCCTTCGCGGCCTTGGCTGCAATCAGCTCGAGCGCCTGTTCCAGCGTGATTTCGTCCGGTGACATATCCTTGGGCAAAGTGGCGTTGATCTTGCCGTGACGCGCGTAAGGACCATAGCGACCGCTGCATATTTCCACCGTGGTCTTATCCACCGGATGATCGCCCAGCGTGCGCAACACGTTATTGCCATCCTTGGCCTGTGCCAGCAACTCGACGGCACGATCAAGGCTCACGTCGAAAATGCTGTCGGTGCGCGGGATCGATTTGAACTTGCCGTCATGCCCGATGTAAGGGCCGAAGCGGCCGATATTGACGATGACTTTTTTGTTCGTTTCAGGATGTAAACCCAGATCGCGCGGCAAGGAGAGCAGTTGCAAGGCACTGGCCAGATCGGCCTGGTCGACTGGCATTTCCTTGGGCCATGAGACGCGCTTCGGTTTCGCTTTCTCGCCCTCGATCACTTCGCCCAGCTGCACGTAGTGGCCATAGGGGCCGCGCAGCAGCAACACGGCCTGCTGGGTGTCGGGATGAACGCCCAACTCAACGCGAACATCCTCCTGCGTCTCGCCGCTGACGCTGCGCTTATATTTACATTCAGGATAGTTGGTGCAACTGATGAAGCTGCCGTAACGGCTCAATTTCTTGGCCAGCGGCTTGCCGCATTCCGGACAGGCCTCGTCCAGCAATTCCTGCGGACGCTCGATATTGGTTTTTTCCTTGATAAGGGCTGAAAATCCTTTCCAGAATTCATCCAGCACGCCTATCCAGTCGCGACGACCGTCGGAGACTTCATCCAGCTCATCTTCGAGCGACGCGGTAAAGTTGTAATCGACATAGCGCGTGAAATGATCTGTCAAAAAGCGCGTGACGACACGACCCACATCGGTGGGCATGAAGCGCTTCTTGTCGAGAATGGCGTATTCACGGGTTTGCAGCGTGGAGATGATGGTCGCATAGGTCGAAGGCCGACCGATGCCGTATTCTTCCAGCGACTTGACCAGACTGGCTTCCGTGAAGCGCGGCGGCGGCTGGGTGAAGTGCTGTTCGCCTGACAGCTTGTCTACCGGCAAAATATCGCCTTCAGCCAGCGGCGGCAGACGGCTGCCCTGCTCTTCTTCGGCGTCGTCCACATCTTCCATGTAAACGCCGATGAAGCCCGGGAATACCAGCACCTGACCGTTTGCGCGGAACAGCGTGTCATCGCCGCCCAAGCGAATGTCGGCACTGACGGTGTCATAGCGCGCCGGCGTCATCTGGCAGGCGAGCGTGCGTTTCCAGATCATTTCGTAAAGCCGGGCCTGATCGACCGTCAGGCGGTCGCGCAGACTGTCCGGGGTGCGCGCAATCGAAGTCGGCCGTATCGCCTCATGCGACTCCTGCGCATTCTTGGTCTTGCTCTTGTAGGTGGGCGGCGTGCCAGGCAGATAATCACTGGCAAAATTATCGCTGATGTAATCGCGGATTTCCTGTACCGCTTCTTTCGCCAGCGTCACCGAGTCGGTACGCATATAGGAAATCAGACCGACCGTCTGACCGCCGACGTCCACCCCTTCATAGAGCGATTGCGCGGTGCGCATGGTGCGTTCAGCGGACATGCCCAGCTTACGCACGGCTTCCTGTTGCAAGGTCGAGGTGGTGAACGGCGCAGCTGCATAACGCTGCTTGGCCTTCTTTTCAACCCGAACCACTTTGGGCGGCAGTTTGGCGTCGTTCAACTTCGCAAAGATCGCGTCGTACTCACTCTGATTGGCGATAGAAAGCTGTTCGAGCTTCTTGCCCTGATACTGGATCAGACGTGCTGAAAACGGCTGGTGATCCTTGTGGCTGTCCAGATGCACAGTCCAGTATTCCTGGCTGGTGAAGGCCTCGATTTGCAGTTCGCGCTCGACGATCAGGCGCAATGCGGGACTCTGCACGCGACCGGCCGATAAGCCGGGGCGAATTTTTCGCCACAACAGCGGCGACAGATTAAAGCCGACCAGATAGTCCAACGCGCGCCGCGCCTGTTGCGCATTGACCAGCGGCATGGCGATTTCGCGCGGGTTGGCGACCGCTGCCTGAACCGCAGACTGCGTGATTTCATAGAACACCACGCGCTTCATGTTCTTCCCTTTAAACCCTCTCTTGGCCTTCAGCAGCTCGGCGATGTGCCAGGCGATAGCCTCCCCTTCGCGGTCGGGATCGGGTGCCAGCAGGATATTTTCAGCTGAGGCGGCAGCTTTCGCAATCGCATCCATGTGCTTGCTGTTGCGCGCGATGGACTCGTAGTTCATCGCGAAACCGTTTTCGGTATCCACCGCGCCACTCTTGGGAACGAGATCGCGCACATGCCCGTAGGAGGCCAGCACCTCGTAATCATTGCCCAGATATTTCTTGAGCGTTTTGGCCTTGGCCGGAGATTCTACGATGAGAAGATTGATTGCCATGCGTGATGTTTAATGTAATTGAGTTGAAGTTATCGGGACGAGCAGCTCTTCGATCAGCAACGGGCTGAGATCCTGATGGCGATCCCACAGTACGATCAGCATGATCAGTTTAAGCTTGTCCAGTCCCAAGTCTTTTTGTTGCAGCGCGAGAGCCCGGTCGATGATGATCTCGCGTTCGATCGCGGAAATCATCTTCTGCTGTTCGGCGAACAACAGGAATTGACGTGCCTCGGCGCCGATACGGGCAAATTCCAGATCGGCGAAAAAACGCATCCCGGAATGTTCCAGGATGGCAGGATAGCTGTCTGAATTTTGCAGGCGTAACGCCGACAACCAGGTCAACGCCTCGTCTATGTCTTCGCCTTCGAAACCGGCGGCAGAAAGTTTGCGCGACAGCTTGTCCGGTGCCGGGTAACTGCCCGCATCGATATAGCTTTCAAACAAGTACATCAGAATTTCGAACATAATTTTAGCGTCATTTAGTGTATGCGTTGGAACAAACCGCCGGGAAGTGTCGCAATGCGACCTTCCAGTTCAAGCGTCAACAGCATGGCGGATAGCTGGCTAACCGTCAAGCCGCTGCGCAGACAAAGCTCATCGATGCTCACCGGATCGAAGCCTATTTGATCAAGAAAACCGTTGTCTTCATCTGTTGTTTTGGCATTGCCGGGCACAGATACCAGCTGGCCTGCCAACTCTTCGAGTATGTCCTGCGCCGTTTCGACAAGTTTTGCACCCTGCTTGATCAGTTTGTGGCAGCCGCGGCTTTGCGGCGAATGGATCGAGCCGGGTATCGCGAATACATCACGCCCCTGCTCCATAGCCTGCCGTGCCGTGATCAGCGAGCCGCTTTGCAGCGAGGCTTCCGCCACTAAACAACCGATACTCATGCCGCTGATCAGGCGGTTGCGGCGCGGAAAGTTGCTGCCGACAGGCGGCGTGCCCAGCGGAAACTCTGAAATTAACGCGCCTTGTTTGGCAAGCAGATGAGCCAGATCGCGATTGGCCGCAGGATAAACCTTGTCCAGCCCCGTTCCGACCACCGCGATGCTGCTGCCCTGCCCGCGCAATGCACCGCGATGGGCCGCCGCGTCTATGCCGTGCGCCATGCCGCTGATGATGCACAGCCCTGCATCGCTCAATGAGTTTGCAAACTCCTCGGCGTTGTTGATGCCCTGCGGTGTGGCGTGCCGGCTGCCGACGATGGCGATCGCCGTTGCATTTAACAAATCGAGACGTCCTTTGACGTACAGCAACAGCGGCGGGTCAGCGATGTTGAGCAGGGATTGCGGATAATCGCGATCGCCCAGCGTGACGATATGATTTTGGCTGTCGACAAGCCAGGCAAGTGTTGGCGCTAACTCATCATCCGCGATGCCTTTGGCGACTGCGGCAGCGGCCACGGGTTTGACGAACGGGCTGAGTGCACGCACAGGTGCTGCCAAAACCGCTTCAGGTGAGCCGAATTCGCGCAACAGGTGGCGCGCGCCCTCGCCTCCCAGCCCCCGTATCAGGCTGAGTGTCAGCCAGGCTTTGATCGAGGGGTCAACAGACATGGTTACGGAGTTTGTGCGCGATCCAGGACTTGCACAGGCAGACGTGCCTGCATCACCAGCGCGTAGGAGACTTTATCGAACACACGGAACACGAACAGTAAACCGTAACGCTCGTCGGGCAGCGCAATGTCTTTGCCCTCGCTTTTAACGGCGCGGCCTTTGCTGCTCAATGCCAGCACATGACCGCTTTGCAAACCATCGCGCTCACCCTTGTTGAGGGTGATGACGGTATTCTGCCCCCCTTGAGTAACGCCGCCATAGATTGAAATTACACGGGCGTTAATCTGGCTTTCAGGCGCGCGCGGCAGGTAGCTGCGAGCGGTTACCGCAGCGGGTACGACCAGGCGATCACCGATATTGATTTCCTGTTTGGCATCCGTCACAACGGCTGTGCTTATGTCGCCGAATTTCCTGACCTCAACTCCGCCCAGATAGATGGCTTCGTGACCCAGGATTTCATTGGTGTCCGGATCGACAAAGGTCTTGCCAGGGCGATACACCTGCCACTTCGTACCCATGCCTTCAGCCAACCCTTTTGCGTAGACAACATCACCGGTGCCGACAATAACCCGTTCCTCTGGCAATCCCACCAAAGTTGGCGCACCAGCCAGCAGCGCTTCCGTCACCACCAAAGGCTGACTCAGAAAGGGCTCGATCGCGTTGGATGGAATGCTGGGAATGGCATTTTGTGTGCCTTCTTCCGAACGCGCTTGCGGTGACAGCTTGATGACCGCACCCGTATCGGCGCGTCGCCCCATGCTCAGGGTGCCGTTGGCGCGATCCAGAAAGATGCTGGCACCCGGATAAATCCAGTGAGGATCCTTGATCGCATCTTTGTTCATGCCCCAGATAAAAGGCCATCTCCACGGGTCTTTGAAGAACTTGCCGGAGATGCCCCATAAGGTGTCGCCTTTGACGACGATGTATTGGTCCGGGGCGTCGCTGCGTATCTGTGGCGTCGATTCAGTTTGAGCAGCATATGCCAAAACAGGCAATAAAAAGCAAATCAGCGATATAATCTTGCGCATGGGGAACCCCGAAAGAATCAATGACAAAGGCGCACGGCTTACCGTGGCGCGTCAAATTCTGCATCCAGTCAATTAAATTAGCAAGCATTATGGCAATCTTACAAATTTTGCAATATCCCGATGAGCGCCTGCACACGATCGCCAAAAAGGTCGTGCAGGTGAATGACGTCACCCGCAAGTTGGTGAAAAATATGGCACAAACCATGTATGCCGCACCGGGAGTCGGTTTGGCGGCGACCCAGGTGGATGTGCACGAGCAGATCATCGTGGTGGACGTATCCGAGACGCACGACGAGTTGCGGGTGTTCATCAACCCGGAAATATTATGCCGTAGCGGCGAACAGGAAGGCGAAGAAGGCTGCCTGTCTGTGCCGGGCATCTATGAGAATGTGCGCCGGGCTGACAAGGTGACGGTTCGCGCACTTGACCAGCATGGCGAGACTTTTACGCTGGAAGCGGAGGGTTTTCTGGCGGTTTGCATCCAGCACGAAATGGATCACTTGCAAGGTAAAGTATTCGTCGAATACCTCTCGCAACTCAAACAAACAAGGTTGCGCGCCAAGCTGAAGAAGCGGCGGCGCGAAGCACTTTAAGGCCATATCCAACGTGAAAATAATCTTTGCCGGCACCCCGCACTTTGCAGCCAGCGCGCTGGAAGCGCTGCTCCGCGAGCATCAAGTCGTCGCTGTGCTGACCCAACCGGACAGGCCCGCCGGGCGCGGCATGCAACTCACCGCCAGCCCGGTAAAGCAGCTTGCCCTGCAACACGGCTTAACCGTATTACAGCCGGACAGCTTGAGGACAGAACAGGCGCAACATCAGATTGCGGAATTTGAAGCGGACGTGATGGTGGTGGCCGCATACGGGCTGATCCTGCCCAAGGCGGTGCTGGAACTGCCGCGTTTCGGCTGCCTGAATATTCATGCCTCGCTGTTGCCGCGCTGGCGGGGTGCCGCGCCGATACAGCGCGCGATTCTGGCGGTGGATCGCGAGACGGGGATCACCATCATGCAGATGGATGCTGGACTGGATACGGGTGACATGCTGCTGCAAAACAGCTGCCCGATTGAAGACAATGACAACGCGCAGACCTTGCACGACAGGCTGGCCGAGTTGGGCGCCGCCAGCATAATCGAGGCGCTGCGCTTGCTCGAAGAAGATCGGCTGTCGCCGGTTGTGCAGGATAACGAGGCTGCGTGTTATGCCGCCAAACTGCTCAAGGGCGAAGCTGTAATCGACTGGCGGCACGATGCAGAGAAGATTGCACGGGCGGTGCGCGCCTACAATCCTTTTCCGGTGTGCCAGGCCAGGCTGCACGACGTGGTGCTGAAAATTTGGCAGGCCGAGGTTTGTTCAGATCGACAAGGCCGTCCGGGCGAAGTTCTGGCCGTGGATAAACAAGGCATTGTCGTCGCCTGCGGCAAAGGCGCACTGCAACTGCAAGTGTTGCAACGCCCGGGAGGCCGGGCACAACCCGCTGTGCAATTTCTGCAAGCGACGCCGGTTCATCCCGGCGATAATTTCCAGGTTCCCTAAATGCATAATATTCAACTCGCAGCAACCCAGATCGTCCAGCAAGTGCTGGTGGACGGGCGCAACCTCAATCAGGTACTGGATGAATCGCTGCGCAGAAAATCGGTGTGGACACCGGCACAGCGCGCCGCGTTGCAAGACTTGAGCT
The DNA here is from genome assembly GCA_947085835.1 of uncultured Nitrosomonadales bacterium. GTDB lineage: Bacteria > Pseudomonadota > Gammaproteobacteria > Burkholderiales > Gallionellaceae > Gallionella. Next base: position 29,002 of record CAMTXT010000011.1, read on the forward strand.
ATGGCACGTTGCGTTTTTACGGGCAGTTAAATTCGATACTCGATTTACTGCTGCACAAGCACATGACGGATAACCGCATCACCTATTTGCTGCTGGTCGCCTTATATCAGCTGCAATACAGCCGTGCCGCGCAGCATGCGGTGGTCGATCACGCCGTGCGCTCGGCTGACATACTGAATCCGAAAATAAGAGGCTTGGTGAATGCGATTTTGCGCAATTTTTTGCGAAATCAGGCCGATTTGATTGCGCAAGCCGCCATGAATGACGAAGGACGATACAGTCATCCGCAATGGTGGATAGATGAGCTTCGCGCACAGTATGGTGAGGCAGCTGAGTCGATACTCGAGGCAGGAAACGGACACCCGCCGATGACGCTGAGGGTCAACCAGCGTCGCGGCACCACCGGCGAGTACCTGGCGAAATTGATCGAACAAGATATACCAGCCAGACTTATCGCACCCGATGCGCTGCAACTGGACAAACCGGTGTCGGTAGACAAATTGCCCGGATTTTTTGACGGCTTAGTCTCTGTGCAGGATGCGGGCGCGCAGTATGCCGCACGTCTGCTGGATGTGAAGGCCGGCATGCGCGTGCTGGATGCCTGTGCTGCCCCCGGCGGCAAGACCGCGCACATGCTGGAGCTGGCAGACGTTGAAATGGTGGCGCTGGACAAGGATGAAAAACGCTTGCTGCGCGTCAATGAGAATTTGCAGCGCCTGGAATTATCTGCAACGCTGCTGACAGGCGATGCCGCCACCCCCGACCGGTGGTGGGACGGCAAACCGTTCGAGCGCATTCTGGCCGATGTGCCTTGCTCAGCCACCGGCGTGGCACGCCGCCATCCCGATATAAAATGGCTGCGCCGCAAGAAGGACATTGCCTCTTTCGCCGCCCAGCAGTCGGATATCCTGCAGGCATTGTGGCCGCTGCTGGCGCAGGACGGCCTGCTTCTCTACGCCACCTGCTCGGTATTTAAACAGGAAAACCAGGAGGTTATAGACAAATTCCTGGCAAAAAATCCGGTGGCACAACAACGGGTTACCGAGCTGCCCGGCGGACAGTTATTGCCGAACAATCAGCATGATGGATTCTTCTATGCCCTGCTGCAAAAAACTGCTTAAAGTCCTGCTGTGGCTGGTTTTACCCCTGTGGCTGTTTAGCGCATCGGCGCATGCGGATGGCATAGACGTAAACAAGGCGGAGATGCGGCTCTCTGAGGACGGGTATCAGCTCGCGGCTGATTTCGATGTCAGCTTAAATTATGTTGTACAGCAGGCCTTGTCATTGGGCGTGCCGCTTTATTTCGTGGGCGAGTTTACGCTGACGCGTTCGCGCTGGTATTGGCTGGATGAACAAGTGTTTCAAAGCGAACAATCCGTCAAGCTGTCCTATAACGTTCTGACCCGCCAATACCGGATTTCACGCGGTTCGCTGTTTCAGAATTTTGCCAACCTCGAAGAAATGATGCGCATTCTGTCCAGGCAAAACTCAAGCTATATTCCGGCGGAGGCGATGAAGAAGGATGGCAGCTATATTGCATCCGTTCGCCTGCGCCTGGATACCAAACAACTGCCTAAATTGATGCAGGTGAATGTGCTGACCAGCAAAGACTGGGATCTGGACTCGGGCTGGTATCGCTGGGTGATACGCCCCCTGGACGCGGCTTTGCGCGGCAAAACGGAGTGATGGAGCGTTGAAATACCTGATCATCCTGAGTGTCATCGCTGGCGCTGCCTTGCTGTATCTGCTATCGAGCAACAGCGTGAACACCGACGTATTTTCCATGAAGTTTTACGGACTGCTCGGACTGATGGGCTTGCTCGCCACAGGTTTATTGGGTCTGGTGGTTTTTCAGATATGGCGCTTGCGCTCAAAGCTGAAAAATAAAGTTTTTGGCGCCAAGCTCACGCTGCGTCTGGTGATGTTTTTTACGCTGATTGCTGTTTTGCCCGGCATCCTGGTCTATACCGTATCGGTCAATTTTTTGTCAAAAAGCATTGAGTCATGGTTCGATGTGCGCGTGGAAAAGGCGCTGGAAGGCGGTCTTAATCTAGGCCGCAGCGGGCTGGACAACAGTCTGAAGGAATTATCGAAGAAGACCCAATTCATCGCACTGTTGCTGTCTGAAAAAAATCCTGCCCAGTTTCAAAATACACTGGAGCAGTTGATCGATGAAGGGGTGGCGCAGGAAGCTGCGCTGTTCGCCCCCAATGGCAAAGTGCTTGCCTTTGCCGCCAGCGACAATGCGTTGTTACCCGACATTCCGAGCGACAAGCTGATGCAGCAGGCCCGTGAAAAAGGGCAATATGCGGCCATCGAGGCGACGCCCAACAAGGCGATGAGTCTGCGCGTATTGGCGCCGGTGAATGCAAACAGCTACTCGAAGATAAGTTACATCCTGCAATTTAACCAGGCAGTTCCCAAGCAGATCGAGGCCGATGCGGAAACGGTACAATCGGTTTACCGGGATTATCAGGAGTTGACGCTGTCCCGCCTCGGCTTGAAGCGGCTGTATGGCATCACGCTGACGCTGTCCTTGCTGGTGGTATTGCTGACAGCCATATCGGCTGCGTTCTTCATCAGCGAACGAATAGGGTACTCACTCGAGGCACTGGCTGAAGGCACGCGCGCGGTCGCGCAGGGCGATTTTACCGGTCAACATCCTATTCGCAGCAGTGATGAACTGGGTTCGCTGACCGGCTTGTTCAATCAGATGACACGCCAGTTGGCGGATGCCAGGCGGGCCAGCGAGCAGCAACAACGCGAGGTTGAAAGCGCAAAGGGTTATCTGGAAAGTGTGTTGACGCATTTATCCTCCGGGGTATTGGCGCTCGATGATGAATTTCGCCTGCGCTCGGTAAACACCAGTGCCGCACATATTCTGGGGGCGCCCTTGCAGGAGTTGCAGCGCATCTCATTGCAGCAGATCGCGGAAAAATACAGCCTGTTAAATTCGTTCTGTCAGACCATCACGGAAGCGTTCGCACAAACCAACAATGGTGAGTGGCAGCGCCAGATTGAACGGTTAAGCCGCAACGGCACACAGATTTTGCTGATGCGCGGCACGAGCCTGCCACACGCCGCCGAGGCGGGATATGTGGTGGTTTTCGATGACATCAGCCACTTGCTGCAAGCGGAGCGTCAGGCTGCCTGGGGCGAGGTGGCTCGGCGCCTGGCTCATGAAATCAAGAATCCGCTCACCCCTATTCAATTATCTGCCGAGCGGCTGCAATACAAGTTAAGTGCTAAGCTGGATGAGGCCGATGCCAAGCTGTTGCAGCGCGCCACGCAAACCATCGTCAGCCAGGTTTCGGCGATGAAAAACATGGTCAGCGATTTTGCCGATTACGCACGCGGTCCGGTGTTGAAATTGACCAAGCTGGATCTGCACAGGCTGATTAAAGAGGTGCTGGGGCTGTACGAGGCAAACGCTGTACCAATCACGCTGAACTTGCAGGCTGCCCGCGCCGAGATCAAGGGAGATGCAACACGACTGCGTCAGGTGTTGCACAACTTGTTACAGAATGCACAAGATGCCTTGGTCGGCGTAGCTGCACCGGCCATAACGCTGAGCAGCGAAATGGTGCCGGGCGAGATTCATTTGCGCGTACAGGACAATGGCAGCGGTTTTTCCGAAAACGCATTGTCGCGACTGTTCGAGCCTTACATGACGACGAAGTCCAAAGGCACCGGCCTGGGACTGGCGATTGTGAAGAAAATCATCGAAGAGCATGGCGGTCGGATAACGGTTGAAAATGATGCAAATGGCGGCGCGCGTGTCAATATCAGTTTGCCGCTCGCGGACATGGAAAATGTAACAATGGCCGCCCCCCCTCTCTTCTACCTCTCCCCCGCAAACGGGAGAGAGTGATAAGGTCTCGCTGCGCGAATTACAAGATATTGAGGAACAAGTATGAGCAAACAGATTCTGGTAGTGGATGATGAAGTGGGCATACGTGAATTGCTGGCGGAGATACTCTTTGATGAGGGTTATCAGGTTCAGCTTGCCGAAAATGCCGAACAGGCCCGTAAATTCAGGCACGAGAGCGAACCCGATCTGGTGTTGCTGGATATCTGGATGCCGGACACCGACGGCGTGACACTATTGAAGGAGTGGGTCGAGCAGGATTTGCTGACCATGCCCGTGGTGATGATGTCGGGTCACGGCACGATAGAGACGGCCGTCGATGCAACGCGTATCGGTGCGGTGGATTTTCTGGAAAAGCCGATTTCGATGCAGAAATTGCTGAACACGGTGGCAAAAGCGCTCAAGGAAGGAGCCGCCAGGCCGCAGCCGATCGTTGCAGATACCATGCAAAACCTGACCGTCGAGATTGATGGCGCGACCAGACATTTCCCGCTGTCTTTGGACTTGCCGTTACGCGAAGCACGCGAGCATTTTGACGCCATCTATTTTGACTACCATTTGCAAATGGAAGACGGCAATGTGTCGCGAGTGGCGGAGAAAATAGGTTTGGAACGCACGCATCTGCATCGCAAGCTTAAACAACTAGGTATAAAAATCGCCAAAAAGAGCGGTGAACATGAGTCATAACGCGGTTTATCAGCACATTTTTCCGGTTTATCAACAGAAGCCTTGACATTAAATTGGCAAGATTGTTGATGTATTGCGGGGTGTGCGGCATAATTCCGCCTATTAAAATTAGGCGTTAAACATAAACCCATCACTATGGGATATTTCGGAGGAGTCAGTAAATGACAGCAAATCGTACCATTACACCACCAAAGTTCAATGACATAACCGGCGCAATCCGCATGCTGGCAGTCGATGCCGTGCAGAAAGCCAACTCCGGCCATCCGGGCGCGCCTATGGGCATGGCAGAGATCGCTGATGTGCTGTGGAATCATCATCTGCGCCACAATCCGGCCAACCCTAAGTGGCCTGGTCGCGATCGTTTCATGATGTCAAACGGTCATGGTTCGATGCTGGTTTACGCATTGCTGCATCTGTCAGGTTACGATTTGCCGATCGAAGAACTCAAACGCTTCCGTCAGATGCATTCCAAGACACCGGGCCATCCTGAATACGGTTACACAGCCGGCGTGGAAACGACCGGTGGTCCATTAGGCCAGGGCATCACCAATGCAGTTGGTATGGCGATGGCGGAAAAATTGCTGGCGGCAGAATTCAACAAGCCGGGCCATGAAATCGTCGACCACAACACTTACGTATTCATGGGCGACGGCTGCATGATGGAAGGCATTTCCCATGAAGCCTGCGCACTGGCAGGCACCTGGGGTCTGGGCAAGCTGATGGCATTCTGGGACGACAACGAAATCTCGATCGACGGCCATACCAACGGCTGGTTCACTGACGACACCGCCAAGCGCTTTGAAGCGTACGGCTGGCATGTAGTCGCGAATGTCGAAGGCCACGATCCGGAAGCAATCAATGCTGCGATCGAAGAAGGCAAGGCGGTTACCGACAAGCCTACTCTGATCTGCTGCAAGACCGTCATCGGTGCAGGCTCCCCTAACAAGGAAGGTACTCACGACGTGCATGGCGCAGCCCTGGGCGACGCTGAAGTCGCCGCAACGCGCGCGCACATCAACTGGAACTACCCTCCGTTCGAAATTCCTAAGCATGTCTATGACGCATGGGATGCGCGCACCAAAGGCGCCGGTCTGGAAAAGTTGTGGAACAACAAGTTCGCCGAATACAGCGCAGCTTACCCTGCTGAAGCAGCGGAGTTCACACGTCGCACCAAGAGCGAACTGCCTGCTAACTGGGCGGCACACGCAGCCGCTGCAATCGAAGCGACCAATGCAAAGGGCGAAACCATCGCCACCCGCAAGGCTTCGCAAAACGCGATCAACGCACTGGCACCGGCATTGCCTGAATTTTTGGGCGGCTCGGCCGATCTGACCGGCTCCAATCTGACCAACTGGACAGGTTGCAAGCACGTTCACGGCAAGAGCACCGGCAATTACATCAGCTACGGCGTGCGCGAATTCGGTATGTCGCACATCATGAACGGCATGGCGTTGCATGGCGGCTTGCTGCCATTCGGCGGCACTTTCCTGATGTTCTCGGAATATGCACGCAATGCCTTGCGCATGGCCGCATTGATGAAGCAGCGCGTGATTTTCGTTTACACCCATGACTCCATCGGTCTGGGCGAAGACGGCCCGACTCACCAGCCTGTTGAACAAACCGCAACATTGCGCCACATTCCCAACATGGAAACATGGCGTCCATGCGACACCGTTGAATCGATCGTATGCTGGGTTGCCGCAGTTGAACGCAATGACGGTCCATCCAGCCTGATCTTCAGTCGCCAGAACCTGCAATTCCAGAAGCGTGATGCGGCGCAAATCGCCAACATCCGCAAGGGTGCTTACATTCTGTCCGAAGCCGCAGGTGGCAAGCCACAAGCTGTGATCATCGCAACGGGTTCAGAAGTTGATCTGGCGATGAAATCGCAAGCGGCTCTGGCAGCAGAGGGCATCAACGTGCGCGTGGTGTCCATGCCTTCGACCAACGTATTTGACAAGCAAGACCAGGCTTACAAGGACAGCGTATTGCCTCGCGGCGTGAAACGCGTTGCAGTCGAAGCCGGCGTGACAGGCAGCTGGTACAAATATGTCGGCCTGGAAGGCGCGGTAGTGGGTATGGATTGCTTCGGCGAATCAGCTCCTGCTCCTGAACTGTTCAAGCACTTCGGTTTCACCGTTGAAAATGTGGTTGCGACAGTAAAAAAGGTTTTAGCTTAATTAGGACGAAACCACGTTTTGGCGAAGGCTGTGTTCGACTGCGGTCAACATAGTCTGAGCAGTGGTTAATGCCTTAGTAAATTTATTTTAATAACTATAACGGGAGAAGTAGACATGGCAATTAAAGTTGGCATCAATGGTTTTGGTCGTATCGGTCGCATGGTATTCCGCGCAGCAACCCGCGACTTTCCTGAAATTGAAATCGTTGCAATCAACGACTTGCTGGAGCCTGACTACCTGGCCTACATGTTGAAGTATGACTCCGTGCATGGCCGTTTCAACGGCGATGTTGGCGTTAACGGCAGCAATCTGGTGGTCAACGGCAAAAATATCCGCCTGACAGCGGAACGCGACCCTGCAAATTTGAAGTGGAATGAAGTAGGCGTGGACATCGTTATCGAATGTACCGGCTTCTTCCTAGACGATGAAACCTGCCAGAAGCACATTCAAGCTGGTGCGAAAAAAGTGGTTATGTCGGCTCCTTGCAAGGACACTACACCGATGTTCGTGTACGGCGTCAACCATGAAACATACAAGGGCGAAGCGATCGTATCCGCTGCGTCATGCACAACTAATGCGTTAGCTCCTGTTGCAAAGGTACTGAATGACAACTGGGGTATCAAGCGCGGCCTGATGACGACCGTACACGCAGCTACGGCCACTCAAAAGACCGTTGACGGCCCTTCCATGAAGGACTGGCGTGGTGGTCGCGGTATTCTGGAAAACATCATTCCTTCTTCGACGGGCGCTGCCAAGGCGGTAGGCGTGGTATTGCCTGCACTGAAGGGCAAGTTGACCGGCATGGCTTTCCGCGTACCGACTTCTGACGTGTCTGTGGTCGATCTGACCGTTGAACTGAACAAGGAAGCCTCCTACGCAGAAATCGTCGCTGCAATGAAGGCGGCATCGGAAAACGGTCCGCTGAAGGGCGTGCTGGGTTTCACGACAGAAAAAGTGGTTTCCACTGACTTCCGTGGTTACACTTGCCCGTCCGTGTTCGATGCCGAAGCCGGTATCGCACTCGACCCTACCTTCGTCAAGGTAGTGGCCTGGTATGACAATGAATACGGTTACACCTGTAACCTGATGCGCATGGTTCGTCACATCGCCAAGTAATACGTTTGAAAAAGGGCTGGCCGGGTGCCAGCCCTTTTGCCTTTATAGTTCTATGCAAAGGGAAAATAATGTCCGTAATTAAGATGACTGATCTGGATCTCAAGGGCCGTCGTGTCCTGATCCGTTCTGATTTGAATGTGCCCGTCAAAGACGGTAAAGTCACCTCCGATGCCCGCATCACCGCCTCCATGTCGACGATCAATGCCGCCCTCAAAGCGGGTGCGCGCGTAATGGTGACCTCTCACCTGGGTCGCCCGGTTGAAGGCGAATATTCCGAAGAAAATTCACTCAAGCCGGTTGCCGATGTAATTGCTGACAAACTGGGCAAACCGGTTCGCTTAATCCGCGACTGGACAAATGGTGGTTTTGACGTCGCAGAAGGTGAACTGGTCTTGCTGGAAAACTGCCGCTTCAACAAGGGCGAGAAGAAAAGCACCGACGAACTGGCGAAGAAATATGCGGCTCTGTGCGATGTGTTCGTCATGGATGCATTTGGTACGGCTCACCGAGCCGAGGCGTCGACTCACGGCGTGGCAAAGTTCGCACCCGTCGCCGCTGCCGGCATTTTGCTGACAGCCGAGTTGGAAGCGCTGACCAAGGCGTTGCTCTCCCCGGCACGCCCGATGGTAGCCATCGTTGGCGGCTCCAAGGTTTCAACCAAGCTGACCGTGCTGGAATCCTTGTCTGAAAAATGCGAGCAACTGGTGGTCGGCGGCGGTATCGCCAACACCTTCCTGAAAGCGACCGGACATCCGGTCGGCAAATCGCTGTGCGAGAACGATCTGGTTCCGACAGCGCAAGCGTTGATCGAAAAAATGAAACAAAGGGGCGCTATCATTCCAATCGCGACTGATGTCGTGGTCGGCACCGCAGCACCGTTCATTCCGGGCAACGAAAACACCCCTGCAATCCTGAAGTCGTCCAACGATGTGGCTGATGACGAAATGATTTTCGATATCGGCCCCAAGTCGGCTCAGGAAATCGTCGACATCATCATGAATGCCGGAACAGTGGTCTGGAATGGCCCGGTCGGCGTGTTTGAATACGACCAGTTCGGTGAAGGCACCAAGGCTATTGCGAAAGCAATTGCCGAAACCAAAGCCTTTACACTGGCCGGTGGCGGCGACACGATTGCAGCAATCCAGAAGTACGACATCTTCGACAAGGTTTCCTACATCTCAACCGCAGGCGGTGCATTTCTGGAATTCCTCGAAGGCAAAACTTTGCCTGCGGTAGCGATTCTCGAAGAACGCGCTAAAAATAGTAAGTAGCTCGTAGCGGTTAGCCAAACCGGTTTTGCTACAAGCTACAGGCTACAAGCCAAACAATATAAGGTACATATGCTGCGTAGAACCAAAATAGTTGCAACGCTGGGGCCCGCCTCCAGCGATCAAAAAGTCCTTGAGAGCATGATCCGTGCCGGAGTCGATCTGGTGCGCATGAATTTCTCGCATGGTTCGGCTGCTGATCACGTGAAACGTGCAGAAGTCGTGCGTGCGGCGGCAAAAGCCGTCGGTCGCACCGTGGGTATTCTGGCTGATTTGCAAGGGCCGAAAATCCGCGTAGGTAAATTTGAGAATGACAAGATCGTGCTGAATAAAGGCGATACGTTTGTTCTCGATGCCGAACTTGAAGGCCTGGGTAATCAACAATGCGTAGGGCTTGACTACAAGGAATTGCCTAACGACGTCAGCACCGGCTCGGTCTTGTTGCTCAATGACGGCATGCTGGAATTCGACGTACTAAAGGTTGAAGGTTCCAAGGTCTTTTGTACGGTCGTACGCGGCGGTGTGTTATCCAACAACAAGGGTATCAATCGCAAGGGCGGAGGCTTGACGGCACCCGCGCTGACCGAAAAGGACATGGAGGACATCAAGACAGCCGCGCTGATCAAGGCGGACTATCTGGCGATCTCCTTCCCCCGCAGCGGCGACGACATGCGTTTTGCGCGCAAGTTGATGCACGAAGCGGGCGGCCAGAGCCTGCTGATGGCCAAGATCGAACGCGCAGAAGCCATTCCGGCTTTGGCTGACATCATCGATGCCTCCGATGCCATCATGGTGGCACGTGGCGATTTGAGCGTGGAAGTCGGCGATGCAGCCGTACCCGGACTGCAAAAGCGCATGATCAAGATGGCGCGCGCCAAGAATCGCCTTGTCATCACGGCGACGCAGATGATGGAATCGATGATCACCAACCCGATCCCGACCCGCGCCGAAGTATCCGACGTGGCGAATGCGGTACTGGATGGCACCGATGCGGTGATGTTGTCTGCGGAAACCGCGGTAGGCGACTACCCCGTTGAGACGATCGAAGCGATGGCACGCATTTGTCTGAATGCGGAACACCAGTTCGAAGACCATGCGATCGATCAGCGTGCACTGGTACATAAGTTTACCCGCATCGACCAATCCATCGCGATGTCTGCTTTGTATGCCGCTTCACACTTCAAGGTCAAGGCGATCGTGGCACTGACGCAATCCGGTTCAACGGCCTTGTGGATGTCGCGCTCGAATGCCGGCGTGCCTATTTTTGCGTTGACGCCGGTTGAACAAACCCTGACCAAGGTGACCTTGTTCAGCGGCGTGCATCCGGTGTTATTCCCAAGCCGTAACGAAAAAAATCCGGCGCAGGAACTGATCGACGCCGAGCAAAAACTGGTTGAGATGGGCTGTGTTCACGACGGCGATCTGATCGTGGTTACCGTTGGCGAAGCTGTCGGTCAGTCGGGTCATACCAACACCATGAAAATCGTGCGCATCGGCGATCACCACAAAAACAGTATCTAAATAGCAGTTTGTAATCTAACCAATCAGGAGATAAAAATGGCATTAGTATCCTTGCGTCAACTTCTCGATCACGCAGCAGAACACAGCTACGGTTTACCGGCATTCAACGTCAACAACCTGGAACAGGTCAAGGCGATCATGGAAGCGGCTGACGAAACCAACAGCCCTGTCATCATGCAAGGTTCTGCCGGTGCACGTAAATATGCGGGCGAACCATTCCTGCGTCATTTGATCGAAGCCGCAGTTGAAATGTACCCGCATATTCCAGTCGTCATGCACCAGGATCACGGCGCGTCCGAAGCTGTTTGCATCAACGCGATCCGCTCCGGCTTCTCCAGCGTGATGATGGACGGTTCATTGCTGGCCGATGCCAAAACGCCCTCTTCCTTCGAATACAACGTCAATATCTCCCGTCGTGTGGTTGAAATGTCCCACGCCGTGGGCGTATCCGTTGAGGGTGAACTGGGTTGCCTGGGTTCTTTGGAATCCGGCGAAGGCGAGCAGGAAGACGGTCAGGGCGCTGTAGGCGTTTTGAGCCACGATCAGCTGCTGACCGATCCTGAAGAAGCGGCTGAATTCGTGCGCCTGACTGGCGTGGATGCTCTGGCTATTGCCATCGGCACATCCCACGGCGCGTACAAATTTACCCGCCCACCTACCGGCGCGGTATTGCGTATCGACCGCATCCGTGAAATCCACGCACGTCTGCCGAACACCCACCTGGTAATGCACGGTTCATCGAGCGTGCCGCAGGAATGGCTGAAGATCATCAACGAATTCGGCGGCACCATGGGCGAAACCTATGGCGTTCCGGTTGAAGAGATCGTCGAAGGCATCAAGAACGGCGTGCGCAAGGTCAATATCGACACCGATCTGCGCATGGCATCCACAGGCGCGACCCGTCGCTATCTGGCACAAAACACCAAGGACTTCGATCCACGCAAGTTCATGGCAGAAACAACCAAGGCGATGAAGGGCATCTGCAAGGCGCGTTACGAAGCATTCGGTTGCGCAGGTCAGGCCGGCAAGATCAAGCCGATCTCGCTGGAAGCCATGGCAAACCGTTACGCGAAGGGCGAACTGAACGCCATCATCAAGTAATCAAAGCAAAGCAGGTAAAACAAAAGCGACCTTCGGGTCGCTTTTGTTATCAATGTGACTGTTGCTGTGTAAAACGTCATGTAGACGAGGCATAGTAGGCGGTGACGAGAAGCTTCGCGACTTTTCGACCGTTCATTCGAAAAAATCGACCGTTCACCGGGATGCGATTGCCTTTGCGAGAGACATCTAGCCAACTAAACTACCGCTCGAGCAAAAAAAATATCCGCTGGCCGGAATGTGTTTGCCGCCCCAGGCAAAGTTTGTTTAAATTCATCCAACTAAAAGGAATATTGAAATGAAGCCAAGCAAAGGGTTTACGCTGATAGAACTGATGATAACCGTGGCCATCATCGGTATTATTTCTGCTATCGCGATGCCGATGTACGCTAAATATATGATTCGGGGAAAATTGGTTGAGTCATCGTCGACGCTTGGCTCCTACAAAGTACAGATGGAACAGTACTACCAGGATAACCGCAGTTACGGCAATCCGTGCGGTGTGGCGGTTCCGACAGGAAAATACTTCACTTATACGTGCACCCCGGGAGCGACGACCGACAGCTTTACCGCGTTTGCGACCAGCAAGGCAGGAGTCGGACTTGGTAACGGCGGCGCCTATACTTATTCTATCGATTCAGACAACAATCAGAAAACGACGGCATTTCCAACAGGCTCAGCTCCGTTCAACTGCTGGATCACCAAGGAAGGCGATTCATGCTAAAGCAAACGGGGCTCACATTGATCGAACTCATGATAGGGCTTGCCATCCTGGGGTTCATGAGTGCGATCGCGATTCCGAACCTCTCCAGCTGGGTTCAGAATAACCAAGTGAGAGCTTCAGCAGAGTCTGTCGTGAACGGTTTGCAACTGGCCAGAGGCGAAGCGGTGCGTCGAAATTCGCAGGCCAAGTTCCAGGTAAATGCTAATGGCGGAGCTTTTGACTGGCAAGTTCTGACGGATGACCCGACTGTCGCGGGTGTTTCACTGACCGTGGCCACGCAAAGCTGGAATAAAGATCAGGCACAGAATGCCCAGTTCGGAGCGAGTGCTGCAGCGACTCAGAATTACAGCGTAGTGCTGAGTTCAGGAACGGGATTGCCGGCATCGGTGACTTTCAACTCGTTGGGTCGCGTCCCCGTGGCCAACGCCGGGACGGACATCACCCGAATCGATGTCACGGGCGCCAGCGGTGCGAGGAGGCTAGTCATTATCATTTCACCTTTCGGACTTATCCGGCTTTGCGATCCTGCGCTCAGCCTGACGACGACTCCGCAAGGCTGTGCCTGAGGAGGATAAATTGAATATTATTTATCAGCGATGCAATTACAAACACAAACAGCAAGGCATTATGCTTATTGAAGCGCTGATTGCGATGTTAATTTTTGCGATGGGGATTCTGGCCGTGATCGGTATGCAGGCGAGATCCATCGGCGTGACAATGGATGCACGCTACCGGGTGGATGCCTCATTCCTGGCAGATCAGATTCTGTCGCAAATGTGGGTGGACAGGGCTCCCGCTGCGCTTGCAAGCTATGCCTGCAATCCTTGTAAGAAGACGGGCAACGGCAATCCAACTACCCAGGCATGGGTGACCCAGATTCAGAACACAACCAGCCAGAGCGCCTATCTTCCGGGAGTTACAGATGTTGCAAACCAACCCGTAATCGCAATGGTACAGGTGTTAGACGCGACAGGCCTGCTGACGGGTTATCAGGTGACGGTAACGCTGAACTGGAAATCGCCTCAGGCCGGTGCAACAGGTGCGACCCATAACTACGTAACGATGGCACAGATCAATGTATAAGCCTATAAAAAATCAGGGGGGCTTCAGTCTCGTCGAAATACTCGTCGCGCTCGTGATCGGCATGTTTTCGACGCTGGCGATATTCCAGACGCTCGCCCTGTTCGAGTCGCAACGGCGAACTACGGGCGCTGCGGTCGACATGCAGCAAACCGGACTTTCGGCGCTACATACGCTGGAGCAGGATATCCGTCTGGGCGGGTTCGGCTTGATCGACAACGGCGCCATGCCCTGTTCCACTATTAATGCCTCATTCCAGAGCACTCCAATCCAGATTGTTGATGGAGGTTCAGGATCCGACCAGTTGATTACAACGAGGCTCGATTCGGATACAGGAGGATTTGCGACGGGTGGCGGGCGAGCACAGGTTTTGATTCCCACCACAACCACGTCCATCACGGTGGATACCGGAAAAGCGCTGAAACCGAATGAATACATTTTAATTGCCCAAGCCGGCGCTTGTTCGCTGTTCAAAATCGCGAGCACGTATGTGACCGGCACCACGCCTGTTGCGGTGGTGGCTCAGTCCAATGTCGCAGGGTCTGCGGGAACGGTTACTATCCCGTCACCCATTGCCAATGCGACCATCATCGATCTCGGTCTGACCATGCCTTTCGTTACTTCGACCTATTCGGTTTCTGCGGACGGCAATCTGGTTCAGTCCGACAACGGGGCGACAACGCCGACCCCGCTCGCTGCCAATATCGTCAGTATCAAGGCGCAGTACGGGGTAGCGCCTGCAGGCAGCCAGACAATCAATTGCTGGACCGAAGCCAACTCGAGCGGCGCCACTTGCGCTCCCGGAAACTGGAGCACCCTGACTCCCGTGACGGCTGCCCGTATCAAGGCGATCAGGATAGCGGTTGTAGCCAGAAGCGCGCTGAAGGAGAAGCCCAAGTCGGGCACGACCTGCGATGCGACGCCGGGAGCACCGACCGCCGATACAGCCGGAACGGTGTCCGCATGGCCGAGCGCAGGGTTGCCTGCGGGAAGCAGCCCTCCGCCTGACCTGAGCGCAATCGACAGTTGGCCATCATGCTATCGCTACCGAGTTTATCAGACCATCGTCCCGCTCAGAAATGTGATTTGGGGGAACTTATGAAAAAGCAAAAAGGGGTAGTGCTGATCATTGCGCTGATCGCCCTGGTTGCGATGTCGCTTGCCGGAATTTCGCTGATGCGCACGGTCGATACGAACAACGTGATTTCAGGAAATATGGCCTTCAATGCGGCAGCGATCCAGATGGAAGATGTGGGCGTGGAAGCGGCCTTTAGCTGGATTATGCGCAACCCGGCCAGTAACCCGAGCACTTGTCAGGGGAACAGCGCCACATGCCCGAGTTACTATTACCCGGACATTCTGCCCATGGATCCTGCCACCAAGATGCCGAATCCATGTACGGCAAGTGCGCCCTGCGCGCCCACCTGGAGTACTGCGCTGACTAATACGGATATTCCGGCACTGCCGACCGGGTATTCAGTGCAGTACATCATCGAAAGGATGTGCGGCCCGGTCGTGGGTGGTGCAAATACCAATAATGCGGGAGCAGGCGGACTGGATGCGCTTCCCACGTTCACCAACTGTGCGGTGACGCCGGTCTATTACGGTACACAGGTTGTATCTGGCGGTTCAGGCTATACCTCGGCACCTACGGTAACGCTCAGTGGCGGTGGCGGTGCGGGTGCAGCTGCAACAGCAACCGTATTTGGCGGGCAGGTCAGCAAGATCACCGTTACAGCGGCAGGTTCCGGATATGCCACTGCACCTGTCATATCGATTGCCGGTGGCGGTGGATCGGGTGCTGCGGCGATGGCGGTGATCAACAATGGACTTTTAATTGACTCGGTAGTGCAACCTGGCAGGGGGCGGCTGTTTTTCAGGGTAACTGTAAAGGTGAATGGCCCCAGAAATACCAGCGGACTAGCCCAGTATTTCACCGGGATAGAAGATGATGTCATGCCATAGGATGCGGCTGTTAAAAACGGAGGGACACCAATGAAATGATTTCTACCTGATTTATTTGATGCTTCGATACTTGATACTTTGTTATTTATTTTAAAAGGAAAAATCATGAAAACAGCACAACCAGCAAAACTGCTTATGTCCATCCTCATCGCCGTGGGCAGTCTTACCATGGCTACGTCAGCCATGGCTGACAGACACCAAAAGGGTGAAAACGATCATGAACATGAAGGTGCAGCAAGCACATTGAGATGCGTTACGAGTAACATTACCGCCTGCGGCGTAAATATCGCCAAATCGGTTTGTTCGAGCGGCGTTTCAGCCAAGACCGACGACGACCGGGATCATGACAGCGAGGGCCATGACGCCGGGCGCGATACCGACGATGGGCACGGTCACCACAGAAAGGATGACGACAAAATATCTCCACCTTCTTCCGGGCATGCCTTGGACTTCGACTATTCCGACTCGCATGGAAGTCATCATGTCGATCAGAGCCAGCGAATGGGATCTTCTGTAGACGGCAAACTGACGGTCTGCCATCGTATGGGTGGCGCCAGAGTCACGCTCGATATTCCTGACGATCAAATCAACGGGTTCAAGGCTCACGGGCACGGGAATCACGACATGGATACCATCGGACGCTGCGAAGACCAGGATGATGGGCATGGTAACGATGATTACACTAAAGTTTCCGCCGCGCCAAAATTGAGCCAAAAACCTCAGGTTACGAGTGCTGTGACAGCATGTTTGTCTGCGCCGGCTGGCACCCCAGTGACCGTCAATGGAACGCCCTACACTGCACCTGGCTGCAATGCGTCAGGGGTAACATGCAGTATTACACTCGGCGGCTCAGCCTCCGGCAGCTCATTGCCTAACAGTGGCGCGCCTAACCGTGGCGCTGTCAAAACCTTGCGTTAATCTGTAAATCTTGTAAGCTGTTGAAAAGGGCGTCCTGTCAAAGGGCGCCCTTTTTTTACTCACTACTCCCTACTTGCTATTTACGGCTTCTTTCAGCAGGAACTCCTTGAATGCAAGCGCCGCGCTGGACAGACGTTTATTGCGGCGATGAGCGACAAACCAGTGGCGCAGCAGCGGGAAATGCTCGACGTCGAGTATCGCCAGGCGATGTGTTTCCAGCTCCAGTTCAATGCTGTGCAGCGACAGAATGCCCAGCCCCATGCCCGCCTGCACCGCCTGTTTGATCGCTTCATTGGTTTCCATTTCCATGCTGATGCGCGGCTGCACACCGTGCTTGGCGAATACCCGCTCCATCGCGCTGCGCGTACCTGAGCCTTTTTCCCGCGACAAAAAGATTTCCCTGGCAAGCTGGGCAAATTTGATGTGCGGGAGCGTGGCCAATGGATGACCGGGAGCGGCGATGACCACCAGCGGGTTATCCATGAAGGATTCTGCGCTGATATCCAGGCCTTCAGGCGGTTGCCCCATGATGGCTAGATCGGTGCTGTTATCACCGAGCTGTTTGAGTACGGCATCGCGGTTGGCGACTTGCAGTATCACGTTGATGTTGGGGTGGCGCTGGCAAAATTTTGCCAGCAGTTGCGGGGTGAAATAGTTGGCGGTATTGACCACCGACAGAGTCAACTTGCCGCGACCCAAACCTTTCATCTCGTCGAACACCGCTTCCATTTCAGTCAATTGCTGCGCGATGTTGCGTGCGTAGTGAAATAACTCACGCCCGGCTTCGGTGAGAAAAATTTTCTTGCCCATTTGCTCGAATAAAGGCAGCCCGACATGCCCCTCCAACTGCTTGATTTGCATGGACACCGCCGGTTGCGAGAGGTATAGTTCTTCGGCTGCGCGTGAATAATTCAAGTGGCTGGCCACTTTCTCAAATACCTGTAATTGACGCAGCGTAAAGTGGAGCATGGTCTGGCGACGAGGATAACTGTTTCGGATTGGGCGATTGTAACAAACTATAAGCATTGCTTATGGTTTTAATAAAAACAATTGATTATCGTTTATGAGACCGTCCGCCTATAGTGACAACCGTTGCAGGCAGTCACGAATACGCAGTAAGAAGTTAGAAAATATTTTCGTTAACACTCAGGAGAGCTAAGTTATGGATCAATCTAATCGTTATGCAGATCTGTCATTAAAAGAAGAAGATCTGGTCAAGGGTGACAAGCACATTCTGGTCGCTTACCACATGGTACCAGCAACGGGCTATGGCTACCTGGAAGTGGCTGCGCATATCGCTGCCGAGTCCTCTACAGGTACCAATGTGGAAGTTTCAACTACCGATGACTTCACCAAGGGCGTAGACGCACTGGTTTATTTCATCGATGAAGCAAAAGGCGTCATGAAGGTAGCTTACCCGAATGAATTGTTCGATCGCAACGTGATCGACGGCCGTGCGATGATCGTATCCTTCCTGACGCTGGCAGTTGGTAACAACCAGGGTATGGGCGACGTGAAGCAGTTGCAGATGCAGGATTTCTACGTGCCATGGTCCATGTTGCGCCTGTTCGACGGCCCTTCCAAGGATATCACCGACATGTGGGACATTCTGGGTCGCCCTCGCGTCAACGGCGGTTACATTTCCGGCACGATCATCAAGCCTAAGCTGGGTCTGCGTCCTGAGCCTTTCGCCAAGGCGGCTTACCAGTTCTGGCTGGGCGGCGACTTCATCAAGAACGATGAGCCACAAGGCAATCAAACTTTCTGTCCAATGAAGAAGGTAATGCCGCTGGTTTACGATTCGATGAAGCGTGCGATGGATGAAACAGGCGAAGCCAAGTTGTTCTCAGCCAACATCACTGCTGACGATCACTACGAAATGCTGGCTCGTGCTGATTACCTGCTGGAAACGTTCGGCCCGGATGCAAACAAGGTCGCATTCCTGGTAGACGGTTATGTTGGCGGTCCTGGCATGATCACGACTGCACGCCGTCAATACCCGAATCAATACCTGCACTACCATCGTGCCGGTCACGGTGCGATCACATCGCCTTCGGCAGTTCGTGGTTACACAGCATTCGTGCTGGCAAAATTGTCTCGTCTGCAAGGTGCTTCCGGCATCCACGTAGGGACAATGGGCTACGGCAAGATGGAAGGTGGCGCTGACGACCGCAACATCGCTTACATGATCGAGCGTGATTCGGCTACCGGCCCTTACTACCATCAGGAATGGCATGGCATGAAGCCAACTACGCCGATCATCTCCGGCGGTATGAACGCGTTGCGTCTGCCAGGTTTCTTCGAGAACCTGGGCCACGGCAACGTGATCAACACCTCTGGCGGCGGTTCTTACGGCCACATCGACTCACCGGCAGCCGGCGCGATTTCTTTGCGTCAAGCGTACGAATGCTGGAAGTCCGGTTCTGATCCTATCGAATACGCGAAGGAGCACAAAGAATTTGCTCGTGCCTTCGAGTCATTCCCGAAAGATGCGGACAAAATATTCCCAGGCTGGCGCGACAAGTTGGGCTCACACAAGTAAGCAAAGTAATTTTGCTTGTGCTGTGAAAATGCGCCCCCACTCGATGGGGGCGTTTTTTTCCTAAAATAAAAACCTTTCGACATGAGCGGTTTCATGACGAACATTGGAGCAATCATGACAAACATTGAGCAATACAAGGTGCATAACGAGCCGTTCTATCAGGCACAGGGCGACGAAGTCGTACTATATGAGGCAGCCTATGCCGCACGCTTGCCGGTGATGGTCAAAGGCCCAACCGGTTGTGGCAAATCACGCTTCATCGAATACATGGCGTGGAAGCTGAACAAACCGCTGATCACCGTGGCGTGCAACGAAGACATGACGGCCTCCGATCTGGTCGGACGTTACCTGCTCGATGCCAATGGCACGCGTTGGCTGGATGGCCCGCTGACTACCGCTGCACGCATCGGCGCGATCTGCTATCTCGATGAAATCGTCGAAGCGCGCCAGGACACCACGGTGGTGATTCATCCGCTGACCGACCACCGTCGCACACTGCCGCTAGATAAAAAAGGTGAGCTGATTCATGCACATCCCGATTTTCAGCTGGTGATTTCCTATAATCCCGGCTACCAGAGCCTGCTGAAGGACTTGAAGCAGTCTACCAAGCAACGCTTTACCGCGTTCGATTTCGATTATCCGACCGCGTCAGTCGAGGCTGAAATTCTCTCCAAAGAAACCGGCATGGATCGCGAACTGACCGCCAGGTTGGTGAAAATAGGGGCGGCCGCACGCAACCTGAAGGGTCATGGCCTGGATGAAGGTATTTCGACGCGTTTGCTGGTGTATGCAGCCACGCTGATCAAGGGCGGCGTCGATCCTAAAGCCGCTTGCCGCATGGCCCTGGTGCGTCCGATCACCGACGACGCGGATATTCGCGACACGCTGGACCACGCGATTGATGCAGTGTTTGCCTAGTCATTCCCGCGCAGGCGGGAACCCAGCTGGTTTAAATAATATGCACTGAAAGATCATGGAAATCACAACCATACCCGAGGAGTTCAAACTCTACTGGCAGCGACTCGACTGCGGCTTTCCGCGCGTGGCCGAGGTGTTTCCCGATTGCATGCGGGAAGCGTTGGCGACACTTTCCAGCGAAGGTATCGCCGCCTACATCGAATACGCGCGCTTTCTCGGCAAGATGGGACGCGGCGCCGAACCTATCCTGATTTTTTTGGAAGAATGGCCGAGCGTAAGCAAATCCTTAGGCGAAGATGCACTGCCGGCAATCGCAGAGTGCGTGCGCAGGATGTACAAGTCACCGAACGGCAAGTCGATCACGCCGTTCCTGCAATCTTTGCCGACCGCTGCCCGCCGTCTGCATTCAAAAGAACAGATGTCGGACTATATCGAATTGGTGCTGGATTTCATGGAGCGCACCACGGGCTCGATACACGGCATCCATCAGACTTTCCCAAGCCCGGGCTTGCCTGAATTTTTCAGGCAAGTGCCGGTGTTGCTCAATCAGTTATCCTTGTCGGGGCTGAAGAATTGGGTGGATTACGGCGTGCGTTTCTATAACGACCATCCTGAACGCCAGTGTGATTATTTCAGCCTGCAATCGGCGGACAGTCGCGCGGTTTTGCAGCGCGAACGGCACGGCACCTTGCTGGCAGACAATGAGCGCAAATTGGATATGTATTTGCGCGGCTTGTGGCAGCAAGAAGACCTGCTGATCCCTTATTCCAATATGTTCGATGAACTGCGTCAGCCGATTCCTTATTACGACAAGCTGGGGATACGTCTGCCGGATGTGTATAACGATTTACATGGAATATCGGGAATTGACCGGTATCGCGCCGTACTGGCGCACATCGCCGGACATCGGCGTTGGAGTACGGCGATCTTTGCCGATAACTTCAGCCCGTTCCAGCGTATGGCTGCGGAATTTCTGGAAGACAGTCGTGTGGAATATCTGGCGATGCGCGAATATCCGGGTTTGCGTCGCATCTTTCTGGCGCTGCATCCTGCGCCTCTCGAAGATGCCTGTGATGTCGAAAAAGAGTCCGGCGTGCGTCATCGTCTGGCGATGTTATCGTGTGCCATTCTCGATCCGCAGCATCCCTACAAGAATCCGCATGTCATCGAGTTTGCCCGGCGTTTTCATGAAGTGATGCAGCAAGGGGATTCGAGCACGCCGGAGATGGCTGACTTGGCGGTGTCCTTCGTGGCCAAAACGCGTCGCCAGGGCGATCAGCTGGCCAAGACGCACTTCAAGGACACGGTGATCGACTATCGCGACGACAATCGCCAGATGTGGCATTTCATCGAGGAAGACGACGAGGGAGAGGTCGTCAATCAGCATCGCAAGATAGAGCCGAACAAGGAACCCGAGGGTCTGCCGCCCCGCCACTACCACGAGTGGGATTACAACAGCCAGAGTTACCGTCCCGATTGGGTCAGCGTGTATGAAAGCCTGCATCCAAAAGGCAATGCGTCTGACATCGACCGTTTGCTGGAAAAACACGCAGGCTTGGCAAAACGTCTGAAGAAGATGCTCGATTTGTTGAAGCCTCAGGACAAAGTGCGCATCCGTTATCAGGAAGAAGGCAGCGAGTTGGATCTGGATGTGGCATTGCGCTCCCTGATTGATTTTAAGGGCGGGGCATCACCCGATCCACGCATCAACATGAGCCATCGAAATGACGGTCGAAATATTGCGGTGACGGTGTTGCTGGACTTGTCGGAATCGCTCAACGAAAAAGCGGCTGGCAGCGACCAGACTATTCTCGAATTGAGCCAGGAGGCCGTGTCATTGCTGGCCTGGGCGGTGCAGCAGCTGGGTGATCCGTTCTCAATCGCGGGCTTTCATTCCAATACACGTCACGATGTGCGCTTCATGCACATCAAGGGTTTCAGCGAAAAATGGGACGACGAAGTGAAGGGTAGATTAGCCGCGATGGATGCGAGTTATTCCACGCGGATGGGGGCTGCGATGCGTCACGCAGGGCATTATTTGGGCATGCAACAAGCCGATAAAAAGCTGATGCTGATCCTGACCGATGGCGAACCAGCTGACATTGACAGCAAGGACGGGCGTATATTAATTGAGGATGCACGCAAGGCCGTCACTGAGTTGGACAGACAGGGCATTTACGCGTATTGCATCAACCTTGATCCCAAGGCTGATGAATACGTGAAGGATATTTTCGGCAAGCAATACACCATTATCGACAAAGTCGCGCAGTTGCCGGCAAAACTACCTGCTCTGTTTATTTCCTTAACGAAATAAGTTGATCAGCAGAGCAGGGCAGAGCAGAAAACGGTAGAATTACGGGTCTAAAATTTAGCATTTATAACTGAGGAGAAAACATGAGTAAGAGTCTGATTCAATTCATCATTGAAGAACAACGCCACATTCCTAACGCCAGCGGCGATTTTACCGGATTACTGAGCGACATCGTTTCTGCATGTAAGCAGATCGCTCATGACGTGAACAAGGGCGCGCTGATCGGTGTGCTGGGCAGCGCAGGCAGCGAAAATATCCAGGGCGAAACACAAAAGAAGCTCGACATCATCACCAATGAAATTTTCATTGCAGCCAACGAATGGGGCGGCCACCTGGCTGCGATGGCGTCCGAAGAGATGGAAGACATCTACGAAATTCCAAAACAATATCCACGCGGCAAATACCTGATCACTTTCGATCCATTGGATGGCTCATCCAACATCGACGTGAATATCTCGGTCGGTACGATTTTCTCGATTCTGCGTTGTCCTGAAGGCGTGACTAATCCTACTGCAGCCGATTTCATGCAGCCCGGCACCAAGCAGGTGTGTGCCGGTTATGCGCTGTACGGCCCGAATACGATGATGGTGATCACAACCGGCAACGGCGTGAACGGCTTCACGCTGGATCGCGACGTAGGCGATTTTTTCCTGACTAATCCTGATATGCAGATTCCGGTTGATACGCAAGAATTCGCGATCAACATGTCCAACCGTCGTTACTGGGAAGAGCCAGTTCAGCGTTACGTTGAAGAGTGCATCCAGGGCAAGGACGGCGGCCGTGAGAAGAATTTCAACATGCGTTGGGTCGCGTCCATGGTGGCTGAAATTCACCGCATCCTGACACGCGGCGGCATCTTCATGTATCCGTTCGACAACAAGGAAGCCGGCAAAGCAGGCAAGCTGCGTCTGATGTACGAAGCTAACCCGATGTCGTTCATCGTCGAACAAGCCGGCGGCGTATGCTCTACCGGGCGCGAACGCATCATGGAACTGCAACCTACCGGCTTGCATCAGCGTGTGCCTGTCATCATGGGTTCCAAGAACGAAGTCGATCGTCTGGTGGGATACCACAAGGGCGCGTAATACCCTGCAATACCCCCGGTACGGGGGCATTTTCACGTCCGCATAAACTAAATTGCGCCCTGCGATTCGCTTACCTCTTCACATGCGGGAGGGGAGAGCGAAGCGAGGGGCCGTAGAGAGGGAGGAGTCACCATGTCAAAACCACTCGTATCAATTATCATGGGCAGCAGTAATGACTGGGAGGTCATGAGTCAGGCCGCACAACAGCTGAAAGATTTTGGTGTCGCTTACGACGCACGCGTCATTTCAGCACACCGCTCTCCCGATTTGCTATTCGATTACATCAAGGAAGTCAGTGCACTGGGCGTACAATGCTTTATCGCCGGTGCCGGCGGGGCCGCGCATCTGGCGGGTGTGATTGCCGGCAAGACCACGCTGCCGGTGTTGGGTGTGCCGATTCCATCCAAGTACCTCAAAGGCATGGATTCACTGTTATCCATCGTGCAGATGCCAAAGGGCATTCCGGTTGCCACGTTTGCGATCGGTGAAGCGGGTGCGGCGAATGCTGGTCTGTTCGCCATTTCCATGCTGGCCTTGAACGACGCCCCGTTAGCACAGCGCCTGACCGAGTATCGCAAAAAACAGGCGGTTGCGATTGCCGAGACTGTATTGCCGGAGTTGCCATAACCATCAATTGATAATTGATAATTATTGATTGTTTTAACAAGGAAGCACCATGTCTGCACTGCACGAATCCACAATAACCAGCCTGCCTCTGCTGCATCGCGGCAAAGTGCGCGATCTCTACGAAGTCGATGCGCAACACCTGTTGATCGTACAGACCGACCGGTTGTCGGCGTTCGACGTGATTTTGCCCGACCCGATTCCCGGCAAAGGCGAAGTGCTCACCACCTTGTCGAATTTCTGGTTCGAAAAATTAGGCCACATCATTCCAAATCATCTCTCCGGCATTGCGCCTGAATCCGTGGTGAGTGGTGAGGCAGAACAGGCGCAGGTGCACGGGCGTTCCTTCGTCACCCGAAAACTCAAGCCCCTGCCGATCGAGGCGATCGTGCGCGGCTATCTGGTCGGCTCAGGCTGGAAGGATTATCAGAAAACCGGCACGATCTGCGGGCTGGCTCTGCCGGCTGGTTTGCGGGAAGCCGAGAAGCTGCCGCAACCATTGTTTACCCCTTCTACCAAGGCAGCGGTAGGCGATCACGACGAGAATATTTCCTTTGCACAAGCCGTCGAATTGCTGGGAGAGGCCCGTGCCGTTGAAGTTCGCGATGCCACCGTGGCTTTGTATGTGGAAGCCGCGAACTACGCTGCAACCAAGGGCATCATCATCGCCGATACCAAGTTTGAATTCGGCGTGGATGAAGCGGGCACGCTGTATCTGATCGACGAAGCACTGACACCGGATTCATCGCGCTTCTGGCCTGCCGAAGCCTATCAGGTGGGCAGCAACCCGCCCAGTTTTGACAAGCAATTCGTGCGCGATTGGCTGGAGTCCTCGGGCTGGGACAAGCAGGCGCCGGCACCTCATGTGCCGCAAGACGTCCTGCAAAAGACTGCGGACAAGTATCATGAAGCACTACAGCGCCTGATGGCTGCATGAGCGCCGTATGAGCTGGCCGCAACCACTGATCGAGGGGTTTTTACGATTTCGCGATAATCGCTTTCCAAGCGACGACATTGAATATTTGCGCCTGTTTGCGGAAGGACAGAAGCCCAAATTTCTGATCGTGGGTTGCTGCGATTCCCGTGTTGATCCCGCCATCATTTTTGATTGTGCGCCGGGCGAGCTGTTTGTGGTTCGCAATGTGGCCAACATCGTCCCTCCGAATGAAGCGCGCATCGGTCATCACGGAACCACCGCCGCAATTGAATACGGTGTCTGCAATCTGGGGGTGGAGCACGTCGTGGTGCTGGGACACGAGCATTGCGGCGGCATCCAAACCTTGCTGCAAAGGGGGGGAATATCCAACCCGGGTTCGTTCATCGATGACTGGATGGAGCTGGTTGAATCCGCACGCGTGAGCGTGGAGCAAGATTATGCGGATGCGAGTGAAGATCAACGTCGGCGTGCGTGCGAGCAGCGTGCAATTCTCGTTTCGTTGGAAAACTTGCTCACATTTCCATGGATAGCACAGCGTGTGACCGCGAAAACACTCAGAATACACGGCTGGTATTTCGACATCAAACAAGGACAGTTGCTGGGTTTTAACGCAACAACCGGCCAGTTTGAGCCTCTGTAGCTATTTTCCGGTCAACTCCTTGTATCTCGCCTTATCTGCATTGAAACGCGCGTCTACTGCCTGCTTTTCGGCCTTGTGTTTTTCCAGATCCTGCGTCAAGCGACTCACGCTATCCTGCGCCACCTTGATGTCTTCCATCAAGGAAACGGGCACTTTTCCGCCGGATTTGCTTCGATTGTCGGCATCCTTCTGCAAACCGAGCAAGTTGGCATTGGTCATCTTGAGCTGAGAATTGATGCTGTTGATACGTGCGTCTACTTGCTGGAGATTGCGGCTGCGGGACAGTTCAATTTCACCAACGCTGCTGTAGGTGTCGGTCAGCGATTTGTCATGCAACCTCTGGTCCCTGATCGTAGCTTCTTCAGCCTGTATTTTCACCGACTCGGCCTCTTTGGCGCGTCGCTCATCCGGG
This sequence comes from uncultured Nitrosomonadales bacterium, assembly GCA_947085835.1. Taxonomy (GTDB): domain Bacteria; phylum Pseudomonadota; class Gammaproteobacteria; order Burkholderiales; family Gallionellaceae; genus Gallionella. The sequence goes on from CAMTXT010000011.1 coordinate 54,896, forward strand.
GTCAGAATATCCTGGGTTTTAACAACCACCCCGGATTTGTTAAGCAATTGGCGATCTTTATTCGCATATTCAGGCGGGATGGTCTCGCCATAGTGGGTCGTCCCCTTGTCATCCACCCACTTGTACATCTTGGCGGCAGCCGGCAAGCTGAAGACAACACCGGCAAGCAGCGTGATTAACAGACCCGATTGAAAGCCAACAGTCGTCTTAGTCATTTTCCACTCCAAAAAGATCACGATAAGCGCGTACCGCGCTCAAGTTTGCCACCATTTCAGCCTCATCCTGCAAGAAACCCAGCAGGTCATTCAGTGTAGCAATCGCCACCACCGGAATGCCATAGCTTTCCCTGACTTCCTGTACGGCAGATAAATCGCCCAAGCCTCGTTCCATCCGATCCAGCGCAATCACGACCGCACAGGGCTCCGCACCCGCCGCGCGTATCAGTTCGATGGATTCACGCACCGATGTGCCCGCAGAAATGACATCGTCAATAATGAGCACCCGGCCTTGCAACGCAGCACCTACCGTTGTGCCTCCTTCGCCGTGGTCCTTGGCTTCCTTGCGATTGTAGCAAAAAGGTACATTGCGGCCTTGTTCTGCCAGCGCAATGGCGACGCCCGTTGCCAGCGGTATGCCTTTATAGGCCGGGCCGAAAATCATGTCAAACGGGATCTCGGCCGCCAGGATGGCTTGCGCGTAAAACTGCGACAGGTTACGCATTGAATCGCCGTCATTGAACAATCCGGCGTTGAAAAAATACGGGGACATGCGTCCTGCCTTGGTTTGAAATTCGCCGAAGCGCAACACTTGCTTCTGAACGGCAAAACGAATGAAATCTTGTCTGAAATTGAACATAGTGGATACCCGAGTGGGATATGACAGAGAGAATCATTATAATCGCGTGCCCTCCTTCATTGCATTGGAAATTTTGTGCGCATCATCTCGGTTAATTTGAACGGTATCCGTTCCGCCGCCAGCAAAGGTTTTTATCAGTGGCTGGCACTTCAGGATGCCGACGTTATTTGTTTGCAGGAACTCAAGGCGCAAGCCGCCGACATGACTGAACAAATGCTCAGGCCAGATGGCTACCACGGCTATTTTCATTATGCCGAAAAGAAAGGCTACAGCGGTGTAGGCATCTATTGCCGCGAATTGCCAAAGCAAGTCACGGTTGGCCTCGGGATAGCCGAATTTGACGCGGAAGGGCGTTATTTATGCGCGGATTTTGCAGATTACAGCGTGGTATCACTGTACTTGCCATCCGGCTCCAGCGGCGAAGAACGTCAAGCCGTGAAGTTTAAATTTATGGCGGCATTCATGCCGCACCTGCGCGAGCTGCGTGCTTCCGGTCGTGAAGTGGTGGTGTGCGGGGACTGGAACATTGCACATAAAGAAATCGATCTGAAAAACTGGCGCGGCAACAAGAAAAATTCCGGGTTTCTGCCTGAAGAGCGCGCCTGGCTGACCCATTTATTCGATGAGGCAGGCTTCGTCGACGTGTTTCGCTCTGTCCATCCTGAACTGGAAGCTTACACCTGGTGGTCAAACCGTGGACAAGCCTGGGCGAAAGACGTCGGCTGGCGCATCGATTACCAGATCGCCACGCCAGCACTGGCACAGCGGGCGCATTCGGCCAGCATTTACAAGGAACAACGGTTTTCCGACCATGCCCCGCTGACCATCGATTACATTTAACAAGCCGGCCAATCAACAATACGGATTAGATTATGCTTTCAATTTCGGCTCTGACCCTCAAGAAAACCATTGCCCTTTTGGTGCTGGTAGGACCCGTATCCATGGTGCCCATTTTCCTCGCCGCCACTGAAGGTCTTGATCTGCCCGGCAAGCTGCGCTTTGCCAGGACGATAGGCGCAAGCGTTACGTTGGCGCTGCTGGTGGCCACGTTTATGGGCATGCCTATTCTGGGATTGCTCGGTGTCTCGCTCGGTGCGATGCAGGTAGGTGGCGGCGTCATTGTCTTGCTGCTGGCAATCGCGATGGTGCTTGGCAAGGAGTCAACCTTCAAGGGCGCGCCCTCCGTTAATACCGAAAACGGGGTTCGTAAAGCATCCATCGTGCCGCTGGCGATCCCGCTGCTGGCAGGCCCGGCAGCATTCAGTTATGTCATGGGTAACAGCGCATGGCATAGCTATACTGATCTGATCCATGTCGTGGCGCCCATACTCATTGTAGGCGTCGCGTGCTGGATCACTTTCCATATGGCCTGCGAAGCGGAAAAGAAAATTCGCCAATCCACACTGGATGTTGTCGAGCGCGTAGGGGGATTCATCCTTACCGCGATGGCTGTCGAGATGATGGCCAGTGGTTTGCGAGGCCTGTTCCCTATGCTGACGACGGCATAGCCGCCACAAACCACAACCATCTGATTTTATTTATCATGCCAAAGTATCTGTTGACACTCATCCTTGCGTTGCTGGCCGCAAATGCCTCGGCCGAATGGCAAAGCATCGGAGAAAACGGTACTGAAACCGCCTACATTGACGCTGCCAACATTCAGCACGGCAAGCACAATAAAATGTGGGGATTATTCGATTTGAAAGCCCCGCGCACTGTCAGCGACATGAGCTATTTATCGATGATGATTCAGCGGGAATATGCCTGCCACGACAAAAAATCAAGAATAGTCGCAAGGTCAGCTCATGCGGGCAATATGGGAGCGGGAGATATAATTTACAGCAACAATACGCCCGATAAATGGGCGGCTGTTCAGACTGACAGCGCCGAAGAAGCGCTGTGGAATATTGCTTGCGGGAGGAAGTCGCAGTGATCAGGAAATGATGCCGGGCAGTCATCATTCCGGCCGGATTCGTCAGTATTTTTTTGACAGCTGGTATTTTCGGATCAACTTGAAAACCGCAGTTCAAGCCACAGAGCTCACAGAGAACACAGAGAACACAGAGAACACAGAGAGTTACATGGGTTTTCAATTTTTGTTGACTCACCCAAAAGGTGATTGAAAAACTTATTCTAACTATTTGTTTTGCGAGTTGACGCCCGCAGGGCATCATCCCTGCTTACCCCGCTTTACTCGGTGATCTCGGTGTTCTCTGTGGCTAAATGCTTTTTATAGGATCAACTTTGCACCCAGGGCAACCCGGCCACACGCCAGCCGTCCGTGGTATTGCGATGCCCGTTGCCATCCTTGTCGCCTTCGAAACCCTCCAGTACATTGTAGCAATCGCGGTAACCGGCCTCGGTGGCCGCGATGGCGGCAGCATTGGAGCGCGCGCCGCTGCGGCAGATGAACAGCACCAGCGCCTCCTTGTCCACTTGCTGCTCGAGTGAAGCCGTAAAGTTCGGGTTGGGTTTCATACCGGGATAACTCATCCATTCAATCTCGACCGCCTCCGGGACGCGTCCTACCCAGTCCAGCTCGGCACGACAACGCACGTCCACCAGTTTCGCGCCGGGTGCGGTTTGCAATATTTCATAAGCCTCGTCGGGATACAGCGCGCCTTCATAGGGCAGATTTTTATCCTTGGCGCGTTGTTGACCTGCTTGCAGAATGGCGGTGATGTTTCCCATGATGTTCTCTCCGGTTTCAGTTTTGCGAATCATGCGCTATGCTGCGCATCAGAGTTGCATACTAGCCCAATCGAAATGAAAAATCACACGCAACATTCAAACACCGACAAAGAAGTTTTTGAACCGGCCAACCCCGAGCGCTTCGCAGCCGCTCAGCGCAGCACCTGGGTGAGCATCTTTATCAATTTGTTGTTGACATTTTTTCAGGTCACGGGCGGGTTCTTCGCGCATTCACAGGCTTTGATGGCCGATGGCCTGCATTCGCTGTCGGATTTACTGTCCGATGTACTGGTGCTTTACGCCAACCGGCATGGCAATCGCCATGCGGATGCCAATCATCCGTACGGTCATGCCAGAGTTGAAACCGCAGCCACCCTGATCCTGGGCGTTTTTTTGGCGGCGCTGGGGGTTGGATTACTGGTGGCCGCAGCGATGCGGTTGCAACATCCCGGCACGTTACAGGTGGTGAGTCCGCTGGGTCTTGCCATCGCCGTATTTGCACTGATCGCCAAAGAAGGCATGTTCCGCTACATGCTGGCGGTGGCCCTGCGGGTGCGCTCGCAGATGCTGGTGGCCAACGCGTGGCACGCCCGTTCTGACGCCGCCTCGTCTCTGGTCGTGGTGGTCGGCATTGTCGGTAACTTGCTGGGATACACCTTCCTGGATCTGGTCGCAGCGGCAGTGGTAGGCGTGATGATCGCGCATATGGGCGGCAAGCTGGCGCTGGAGGCGCTGTCAGAACTGATCGATACCGGCCTCGATGCTGAAGAAGTGGAAGCCATCCGGCAAACGTTGCTGAACACCCACGGAGTGCGGGGTCTGCATGATTTGCGCACCCGCAAGATGGCGGACAATGCGCTGGTCGATGCGCACATCCTAGTCGATCCGAAGATCAGCGTTTCGGAAGGGCATTACATCGCCGAATCGGCGCGCAATGCGGTACTGAAGAACCACCACGTACTGGATGTGATGGTACACATCGATCCGGAAGACGATATGCAAGCCGGTCACAATGCCAAGTTGCCCGGCAGGCCCGGCCTGCTGGCACAGCTTGCCGAGCGACTGGATGACGCCAGCCTGCTGAATAATCGCGTGGTGTTTCATTATCTGGAAGGCCGCGTTGACGTGGAGTTGTACCTGCCGGCAGGCGCTCACGATCGTGCCCAGGCTCTGCAGGCGCGCTGCAACGAACTGGTTCGCGATGATCCGGTGTTCCGTGCCATTCACATTCACAACGCACAACAATAGTGCGAAAAAGACATCGCTTCGCCCGTATTTGGTGCGATTTATTTTTGTGTTACTTCACAGGCTTATGGCACAATGCCGCCTTGGTACGCAGACAGGGTAGTCACGCCTTCTGCATCTGGAATTTTTGTTGTAATTCACTGTTTGATTGATACTTTGGGAGAGAGTTATGTCGTTGTCGGCAAATGATGTGTTGCAAATGATTAAGGACCACGACGTCAAGTTCGTGGATTTCCGTTTTACCGATACGCGCGGCAAAGAGCAGCACGTTGGCGTGCCTGCAAAATACGTCGGCATGGACAAATTTGAAGAAGGTCATGCATTCGATGGCTCTTCGATCGCCGGCTGGAAGGGCATTCAAGCCTCCGACATGCTGTTGATGCCGGATCCTGCGACGACTTACCTCGATCCGTTCACAGAAGACGTGACGCTGAATATCACCTGCGACGTTATCGAGCCTACCGACGGCAAGGGCTATGACCGCGATCCACGCTCCATCGCGAAGCGCGCGGAAGCCTATCTGCAATCCTCCGGCGTGGGCGATACCGCTTACTTCGGTCCTGAACCGGAATTCTTCATCTTTGATTCGGTAAACTGGAAGATCGACATGTCCGGTTGTTCGGTAAAGATCAACTCCGAAGAGGCAGCCTGGTCTTCCGATGAAAAGTACGATGGCGGCAATACCGGCCACCGTCCGGTGGTCAAGGGCGGTTACTTCCCGGTTCCTCCAGTCGACAGCCTGAACGACATCCGCGCAGCGATGTGCCTGATCCTGGAAGACATCGGCATCGAAGTCGAAGTCCATCACCACGAAGTGGCGACTGCCGGCCAATGCGAAATCGGCACCAAGTTCAATACCCTGGTGCGTCGCGCCGATCAGACCCAATACCTGAAATACGTTGTGCACAACGTAGCCCACCAGCATGGCAAGACGGCGACATTCATGCCCAAGCCTATCGTTGGCGACAACGGTTCCGGCATGCACGTGCATCAGTCAATCTGGAAAGATGGCAAGAACCTGTTCGCAGGTAACGGCTACGCAGGCCTGTCCGAAACCGCGCTGTACTACATCGGCGGTATCATCAAACACGCCAAGGCACTGAACGCGATTACCAATCCGGGCACCAACTCCTACAAGCGTCTGGTTCCTCACTACGAGGCACCGACCAAGCTTGCGTATTCTGCCAAGAACCGTTCCGCTTCGATTCGTATTCCTCACGTCGCCAGCGACAAGGCACGCCGTATCGAGACTCGCTTCCCGGATCCTACCGCCAACCCATACCTGTGCTTCGCGGCACTGATGATGGCGGGTCTGGACGGTATCGCCAACAAGATCCACCCTGGCGACCCGGCTGACAAGAATCTGTATGACTTGCCACCTGAAGAAGATGCAAAGATCCCGACCGTCTGTTCATCTCTGGACGAAGCGTTGAATGCACTGGATAAGGATCGCGAGTTCCTGACCCGTGGCGGCGTGTTCTCCAACGACTTCCTCGATGCTTACATCACATTGAAGATGGAAGAAGTGACGCGTCTGCGCATGACGACTCATCCGGTCGAGTTTGAAATGTATTACAGCATCTAAGTTGTAATTATTAGGTGGTGAAGAAAAACGGGGCCTGGCGCCCCGTTTTTTTCATTCAGAAAATCTCAACGTGCGCCACGAAAAGTTTGTCACGGGCAGAAGCTTGCCCTATACTCATTCAGCCTTTTTGCTGGAGAACCTTTATGAAGCTCGGGATTTTACTGTTGTGTCTGATACCCTCGTTGGCACTGGCCGATATATACAAATCCGTTGACGCCGACGGTCATGTGACCTATTCCAGCGCACCGATCAAAGGCGGCAAGCGCGTCGTACTGACGGCACCCGCACAGACCACTTCGGAGCGTTCACGCGCCAGCGCTTCTCCACATGACTTTCCTAAGATAAATGAAGAAACTCAAAAAGGCAGAGATGGATCTCGTCGAAAAATCCTGGAGGATGAGCTGAGTACAGAAGAGGGTTTGCTGAGCACGGCCAAACAAAGCCTGCAAGTAGGAGAAGAACATCGTCCGAGGGATGACAAGAGGATCAAGGATCTGGCCAAGCAAGTCGATTTGCACCAGGGTAACATCGCCGCACTCAAAATCGAAATATCCAAACTGAAATAACCAAGACCGGGCATGATTGTTGCTTATATACTGCCATGCCTGATCTTACCTATCTTACCCTCGACCACCTCGCCACCGCCGTCATCCTGCTGGATGACGGGTTGCGCGTCATCTATCTGAATCCTGCTGCGGAGAACCTGTTTGAGGTGAGCGGGAAAAATCTGCTCGGCAATCCGTTGCAGCAGGTTTTCACCGATAACGGCCAGCTCGCCAGTGCGATGCAGCGCGCCGTAGAAAATGGTGCCAGCTATATCGAGCATGATCTGATGCTGGTGACGCATACGCACAACAAGCTGCACGTTCGTTGCACCGTCACACCGTTGCCGGACGGCAAATTGCTGCTGGAATTTCATCCTATGGACAGGCCGCTGAAGCTGGCACGGGAAGAACAGATGCTGGATCAGACTCAGGCCAATCGCCTGCTGCTGCGCAACCTCGCGCATGAAATCAAGAATCCGCTGGGTGGCATACGCGGGGCTGCGCAATTGCTTGAACAGGAGCTGGAAAAACCCGCTTTACGCGAATACACCCAGGTCATCATCCAGGAAGCTGACCGCTTGCGCTCGCTGATGGAAAAGCTGCTCACGCCACAAAGCCATGCCCAGCACAGCGCGCTTAACATACACGAAGTGCTGGAACGCGTGCGCTCGGTTGTGCTGGCCGAGATGCCGGAAGGCCTGAAAATTCAGCGCGATTATGACATCAGTCTGCCTGCACTGATCGGCGACAAGGAGCAGTTAATCCAGGTGATACTCAACATCGTGCGCAATGCCGCGCAGGCGATGCATGGACGTGGAAAAATCATGCTGCGCACCCGCATCGCCAGACAAGTAACGCTGTTCAAGCAACGCCATCGCCTGGCTGTGATGGTACAGATTATCGACAACGGGCCGGGTATTGCACCGGAATTGCGCGACAAGATTTTTTATCCTTTGGTGTCCGGACGAGCCGATGGACATGGACTGGGGCTCACGCTGGCTCAGGACTTTATCAGCCAGCATCACGGCACGATAGAGTACGACAGCGAACCAGGATGCACCCGTTTCACGGTGATGTTGCCGTTGCCGGCTAGCTTGTAGCTAGTGCCCAGGATGAACAGCCACGCGAGGGTTTGCTACCAGCTACGCGCTACTGGCTACCCGCTTTTTTAAACTAAATTCAAAGACATTGATCGGGTATGCTATGAAACCAGTCTGGATAATTGACGACGACCGCTCGATACGATGGGTGCTGGAAAAATCGCTGGCCCGTGCAGACATCGAATTCGAGAGTTTTGCCACGGCGGATGATGCGCTCAAAGCCTTGAGTCACCATCAGCCGCAAGCCGTGGTGAGCGATATACGGATGCCGGGCCGTTCCGGGCTGGAATTTTTGCAGATGCTGCATCAGCGTCATCCGCTCATTCCGGTCATCATCATGACCGCCTATTCCGACCTGGAAAGTGCCGTCTCCGCGTTTCAGGGCGGTGCGTTTGAATATCTGCCCAAACCGTTTGATATCAACCACGCGGTAGACCTGATACGCCGCGCGCTGGAGCAGAGTCGGCGCAAATCCGCAGAGGTGGGAGAGCTTGAAGTCGCAGCAGACATTCTCGGTCAGGCGCCTGCCATGCAGGATGTTTTTCGCGCCATCGGTCGTCTGTCGCAATCCCATGCAACGGTGCTGATCAACGGCGAATCGGGAACCGGAAAGGAGCTGGTGGCGCGCGCCTTGCACCGCCATAGTCCGCGCTCAGAAAAACCGTTCATTGCGATCAACACCGCCGCCATTCCGAAAGATTTGTTGGAATCCGAATTGTTCGGACATGAGCGCGGCGCTTTCACAGGGGCCGCCGCGACAAGGCACGGACGCTTCGAGCAGGCCGAGGGTGGTACGTTGTTCCTCGATGAAATCGGCGACATGCCGTCCGAGCTGCAAACTCGTTTGCTGCGCGTACTGTCCGATGGAAACTTCTATCGTGTCGGCGGACATCAACCTATCAAGGCCAACGTGAGTATCATTACCGCAACCCATCAAAATCTGGAAGAACGCGTCAAGCTGGGTTTGTTCCGTGAAGATTTGTTTCACAGACTGAACGTGATCCGGCTGCGCCTGCCGCCGTTGCGTGAACGACGTGAGGACATTCCGCTGCTGGCAAAATATTTTCTGCAAAAAAGCGCGGTCGACCTGGCAGTCGAGCAAAAACGATTCAGTGAAGCGACCTTGCACCATTTAAGTGCACAGGATTTTCCCGGTAACGTGCGGCAGCTGGAGAATTTGTGTCACTGGCTGACCGTGATGACGCCTTCGCAAGTGATCGAGATCGCCGATCTCCCACCTGAGTGGCGCAGTGTAGCCGAGAGCTCAGCAGCAACGGACTGGAGTTCTGCGCTGGCAAGTCAGGTTGAGACAGCCTTGCAGCGCGGGGATGAGGGCATCATGGACAGCTTCGTCGCACAGTTTGAACGCACCCTGATCCTGCAATCCTTGCACCACACCAACGGCCGGCGCATCGAAGCGGCTACGCTGCTCGGCATCGGTCGCAATACCCTGACGCGCAAGATACAAGAACTGGGGCTGGAAGGGCAGGAGGCGTAGGCTTGCCGGTAGCGTCTAATCGCGGTGTATCACAATGCAATTTACTGCCTATCGAGGAGTAGAATGACCCGCATCTGGATGCTCGCGACAAGCTACAATGTGCCATTAACAGTCGTTCGCATACCTCCAACGAACATAATAACAAAAAACCTACTTTCCAATGCCTAGTCAAAATAAGCATTACTTCCCTGGCGGCTCAAAATCACGCGTGAACCGTGCTGGCGAAAACGTACGGTCTGGTACGCAATCTGCAGAAGACCTCCATGTTATTGAACAATGGCGAGCAGCCCATCGTGCAGTTCTGAACACTTTTCAAGCAATTCTTCGGACTAGAACGCGCGGGACAGGAATCTCAGTCGCGCAACGACACAAGCGAAAGCGAACGATATTCGACAAGCTCGAACGACTGCCTGGCATGCAACTATCAAGAATGGACGATATAGCGGGATGTCGGCTGATTTTCAAAGACTTACAGACACTCCTCAAATTTCGAGAAAATTTCCATAATGCTCATTTCAATCACAAACGTCGCAACGAACTAGACAAGTACGATTACATAAAGAAACCGAAAACCACTGGATACAGAGGAATTCATGATGTATATGAATACAACGTAAATTCTGAGGTTGGTAAAGAGCTGGCCGGGCTTTACCTTGAAATTCAGTACAGGACACTTGTTCAACACGCTTGGGCAACGGCGGTAGAGGTAATCGGCTTTATCACAGAAAGCCAACCAAAATTTCAACAAGGCGACACTCGTTACGAGACTGCAATGACTCTCGCTAGCGAAATACTGGCGAGAGCCTTTGAGAATACAAAGGGCGCCTTGCCAGAGGTTGATGATCGAGTACTCGTCGCTGAATTTTTGAGACTCGACAAGGAGCTCAGACTTCTAAAAACTCTTCGCGGATTGAACGCAGCAGACAAAGCAGTCACTGAGCGCAAAAATGCGATTCTTATATTTTCAGGCAGCCGAGAACTTGATGTTCGAACTTTTAGAGATGCGACAGACGCTCTGCGGGCCTTATTCGACTTGGAAAAGGAGTTCCCCGATAGCGATGTCGTATTGGTAAGAGCCGATACAAGTGATGATGTTCGTCTTGCATTTAGAAATTATTTTTCAGATGCCCGTGACTTCATACAGCTTATGGAAGAGGGCTGCACAAAGCTGTCCAAGCACAAGGGACTTGCTGATGCAAAACAATCAAGAGTAAAAAACAAGAAGGAATAGCAGATCAGAGACTTTGCAAGAACTCCAAGATCTAGGCCAAACCGATCACTCCTCGACAAGGACGCGCCAGTTAGCTTTAACGTTAAAATTCCGGTTTGTCTCAAAACCGGCCCATCGTGGTAGCAAAATGCCTGCCCGGAAGCAGGCCGTCAATGTGCCATCCGGGCGCTACGCCAATTTTTTCAGTAGCTTGTCGTGTATTCCGCCGAAACCGCCGTTGCTCATCACCAGGATATGATCGCCGGGTAGTGCGGCAGCGGCAATGGCCTCGATCAGCGCATCGAGATCGTCGATGACAATTGCCTTGTCACCCATCGGCGCCAGCGCGCCCAGCGCATCCCAGCCGAGGTTTCCTGAATAGCAGAACACCCGGTCAGCGTGTTTCAGACTGCCGGGCAGCGCATCTTTCATCACCCCCAGCTTCATCGTATTGGAGCGGGGTTCCAGCACCGCGTGTATGCGCGCTGAACCCACCTTGTGGCGCAGCCCTGCCACGGTGGTATCGATCGCCGTGGGGTGATGTGCGAAGTCGTCGTAAACGGTAATGCCGTTCACCACGCCTTTCACTTCCATGCGGCGTTTGACGTTTTTGAACAGACCTAATGCCTCAAGGCCTAATGCAACCGGCACACCAACATGGCGCGCGGCGGCCAAGGCGGCTAACGCATTCATCCGGTTGTGCTCGCCCAGCAGCTCCCAGTGCAGCGTGCCTTGCGCTTCGCCGTTCAAGGTCACGCGATTGTCGACGTCGATGTTCCAACCCCTCTCCCCCAACCCCTCTCCCGCAAGCGGGAGAGGGGAGCCGAAGCGTTCCACCGGCGTCCAGCAGCCCCGCGCCAACACGCGATCCAGCGATTCTTCGAGGCCGTTGGCAACGATCAGTCCGTTGCCCGGCACGGTGCGCACCAGGTGATGAAACTGGGTTTCAATCGCCGGGAGGTCGGCAAAAATGTCGGCGTGATCGAACTCCAGATTGTTCAGAATCGCGGTGCGCGGGCGGTAATGTACGAATTTGGAGCGTTTGTCGAAGAACGCAGTGTCGTATTCGTCGGCTTCGATGACGAAGAACGGCGATTCGGTAATCCGCGCTGAAATATCGAAGTTTTGCGGCACGCCGCCGATCAGAAAGCCGGGATTCAGTCCCGCATGTTCCAGTATCCAGGCCAGCATCGAGGCCGTCGTGGTCTTGCCGTGTGTGCCCGCCACGCCCAGCACCCACTTGTCTCGCAGCAGCGTGTCTGCCAGCCACTGCGGGCCCGAGACATAGGGCAGATTGCGGTTGAGGATTTCCTCCATCAGAGGATTGCCGCGTGTGACCACGTTGCCGATCACATACATATCAGGGTTGAGCTCAAGTTGCTCGGCGCCGAAGCCGGAAATAAGTTCTATGCCCTGCGCCTCCAGTTGCGTGCTCATCGGCGGATAGACGTTGGCATCGCACCCCGTGACGCGAAAACCCGATTGTTTGGCGATCGCAGCAATGCCGCCCATGAATGTGCCGCAGATGCCGAGGATGTGAATATGCATTTCTTGTCCATTTCTACTACACCCTCTCCCCGTCCCCTCTCCCGCAAGCGGGAGAGGGTGCCCGGCAGGGCAGGAGAGGGAAAGATTTAAGTTCTAAAAATAAAATACACCGCGCCCATCATACACAGCGCGGCGTACAGGTAATCCCACTTCAAGTGCTGGTTCATGTATATCACCGCAAACGGCACGAACACCAGCAGCGTGATGACTTCCTGCAAGATCTTCAACTGACCGAGATTGAGTTCGGTATAGCCGATGCGATTGGCAGGAACCTGGATCAGATACTCGAACAACGCGATGCCCCAGCTTGCCAGCGCGGCAATATACCAGGGCGATGCCGCCATATTTTTCAGGTGACCATACCACGCGAAGGTCATGCGGGTGCCCGGACAAAAGTTTTTCGTAAACAGGTTGGAGACGGCGAGCATCAATGCGGTTACCAGCAACGGTTGCGATACCAGTCCCATCAGGTCTCTTCAGGCGCCATCACAATCGCGCCGCATGGACACTCGGCCACACACAGGCCGCAGCCCTTGCAGTAGTCGTAGTTGAACTGAAAACCTTTACCCGGCCCCAGCTTGATCACCGCATTGTCCGGGCATACGCCGTAGCAGTTGTCGCACTCGAAGCAGTTGCCGCAGGAAAGACAGCGGCGCGCTTCGAACAAGGCGTTGGTCTCGTTAAGGCCACCCTGTACCTCGTCGAAGCTGGTCTGGCGGCGGATCATGTCCAGCATCGGGCGCACGGTCTTATCGGCGTCCGAGTAATACCACGGGTTGAGTTTATCGAATCCTGCCAGTTCATGTTTCGCTGCGGGCTGATACGCAGCGCCCTGCAGCCACGCATCGATGTTGCGCGCGGCCTTCTTGCCGTGCCCGACCGCCACGGTGACGGTGCGCTCGGAGGGCACCATGTCGCCGCCGGCGAAGATGCCGGGAAAACCTGTCATCATGTCGGACGACACCTGCACCGTACCGTTGCTGATTTCGAGTCCGGCCACCCCTTCCAGCAGCGACAGGTCCACGTCCTGCCCTAGCGCTAATACCAGCGAGTCAGCCTCCATCGTCTCGAATTCGCCGGTCGGCTGCGGCACACCCTTGTCGTCCAGCACCATTTTTTCGACCGTGAGGCTACCCTCCTCGGCCTGCTTGATGGTGGACAGCCACTTGATCATCACGCCTTCCTGCAAGGCCTCTTCCACCTCGAAATCATGTGCGGGCATCTTCTCGCGGGTGCGGCGATAGACGATGATCGCCTCCGTCGCGCCCAGACGTTTTGCGGTGCGCGCAACATCGATCGCCGTATTGCCGCCGCCATACACCACGACGCGGCGACCCAGCATCGGCTTGTCTTCACCTTCCATCGAGCGCAGCACCGACACCGCATCGACGATATGCGCCGCATCCCCTGCGGGTATGAAAGCGCGCTTGGCGATATGCGCGCCGACCGCTAAAAAGGCCGCGTCGAAACCGCCCTGTTTCATGCTCTGCTCGATGTTCGCAACTTTTGTGTTGAGCGTAAGCCGAACACCCAGATCGAGGATGCGCGCAACCTCCGCATCCAGCACCTCGCGGGGCAGCCGGTATTTCGGGATGCCGAAGCGCATCATGCCGCCTGCCAGCGGACCTGCTTCCTGTATTTCGACGCTATGTCCCATGCGCGCCAGATGGTAGGCTGCTGAAAGTCCGGAGGGCCCGGCGCCTACGACTAAAACTCGTTTGCCGGAAGAGGCGGCGGGCGCGTCGAATTTCCAGCCCCGCTTGATCGCCTCGTCGCCCAGGAAGCGTTCCACCGAGTTAATGCCGACCGACTCGTCCAGTTGTCCGCGATTGCACGCGCCCTCGCAGGGGTGATAACACACACGCCCCATCACGGCCGGCAGCGGATTGTCCTGCACCAGCACGCGCCATGCCTGCTCGTAATCGCCCGATTCGGCGTGGAACAGCCAGCCCTGGATGTTTTCACCGGCAGGACAGGCGTTGTTGCACGGCGGCAAGCGATTGATATACACCGGGCGCTCGGTGCGCCAGGTGCCGGTCAGGTTGGCAAGCGACGTGCCGGGCTTCAGCGTGATTGCAAAGGGCTTGGACATGTCAGTTACCCTCCTCTTCGAGCAAGCCGTACTTGCGGATGTTGCGGTCGGCGATAGCCTGGATGCGCGCCACCATATCGGGGTGTGCGTGCGCGCCGAACAGATGCGCGAAACGCTTCTGCGGCTTCATATACTCTTCCACCGGAACCTGGCGGCGTATCTTCAGCACGCCGGTGACTTCGCCGTGCTCGGCCTCGAACACCGGGAACATGCCGGATTCCTTGGCAAGCCTCGCCATACGGATGGTGTCGCTGGATGCGGTACCCCAGCCCAGCGGACAGGGTACGAACAGATGGATGTAACGCGCGCCATGCATCTGCATTGCTTTCCTGACCTTGTATTCCAGATCGCGCAGATCGGCGACCGTCGCGGTGGCCACGTAGGGTATGCCGTGGGCCATCGCGATTTCCGGCACATTCTTGCCCTGACCGAACGCATTGCCGGGTTCGGGGCCGACCGGCATCGTGGTCGCGGTGCGCGCAGCAGGCGGCGTGGCGCTTGAGCGCTGCACGCCGGTGTTCATGTAGGCCTCGTTGTCGTAACAGATGTACAGCACATCGTCGTTGCGCTCGAACATGCCGGACAGGCAGCCGAAACCGATGTCGGTCGTGCCGCCGTCGCCGCCCTGAGCCACCACGCGCACATCAGTCCTGCCCTTGACCTTCATTGCCGCCGCGACGCCGGTGGCGACTGCCGGCGCATTGCCGAACAGTGAATGGATCCATGGCACCTGCCAGGAAGATTCAGGATAAGGCGTGGAGAACACTTCCAGACAGCCGGTTGCATTCACCGCGATCAGCTGGTTATTGCTCTCGGCCATCGCCGCATCGATCGCATAACGCGCACCCAGCGCCTCGCCGCAACCCTGGCATGCTCTGTGCCCGGAATTGATCGAGTTGCTGCGCGTCTGTCCTGCCTGCACGCTTCGCTCGTCCGGTGCGAGCAGCCGGTTTCCGACGGTATAGGTGCCGGTCTGGTAAAACTTTACGGGTTGAAATCCCGTGCTGGTCGTATTCATCCTAACCTCCTAACCGAACTTGGCCGAAACGATGCCCTTGTCGTGCAGCATGTTCTCGGCGATGGGGCCGGAATGGCGCGTCTGGCGTTCGCGCTCCAGTTGTTTGTTGACCGCATCCCAGTCCAGATCGAGGAAAGTGACGGGTGGCAGTTCTTCCTTCTCAACCTGACGGAACAGCTTGTGCAGCGATGCCTTTGTGATAGGCCGCCCGCCCAGACCGGCAATGGCGGTAAAGCCTTTGAGACCGGTGCCGGTGACGGCCATGCGCACGTCGGTGGCAACGATGCCGCCCATGCCGACGGCCAGGCTTTTTTCCAACACCAGAAAACGTTGGCTGTTTATCAGTGCTGCGCACACCTGTTCCAACGGGAAGGGGCGATAGCTGATGATGCCGAGCACGCCGATCTTGTGACCCTCGGCGCGCATCTCGTCCACCGTATCCTTGATCGTGCCGAGCACCGAGCCCATCGCGATGATGATGGTTTCAGCATCTTCGGTGCAATAGGTGCGGACCAAGCCGCCGCTGTCGCGCCCGAATGCTTGCTTGAACTCAGCGGCCAGTTGCGGGATTCGCGCTATCGCCTGCATCTGCTTGGCGTGGGCCAGATAGCGCACTTCCATGAAAGCTTCCGGCCCCACCATCGCGCCGATGGAGACCGGCGCTGAAGGATCGAGTACCTGGCGCGGGTCGAATGGCGGCAAGTAGGCATCGACCTGCTGTTGTGACGGAATATCCACCCGTTCGAAGGCGTGAGTCAGGATGAAGCCGTCCATGCACACCATGATGGGCATGGAGAGTTCTTCTGCCAGACGGAACGCCTGAATATGCAGATCCACCGCTTCCTGATTGGTCTCGGCGAACAACTGCATCCAGCCGGAGTCGCGCTGCGACAGTGAATCGGAGTGGTCGTTCCAGATATTGATCGGCGCGCCGATGGCGCGGTTTGCCACCGTCATCACGATCGGCAGTCCCAGGCCCGATGCGTTATACACCGCCTCGACCATGAACAGCAGGCCTTGAGATGCGGTTGCGGTATAGGCGCGCGCGCCCGCAGCAGACGCGCCGATGGCGACCGACATCGCGGCGAATTCGCTCTCGACGTTGATGAATTCGCAGGGAGTCAACTTGCCTGATTTGACCATCTCGCCCAGCGCCTCGACGATGTGCGTCTGCGGCGAAATCGGGTAGGCGCAGATCACTTCAGGGCGGCACAGCGCGATGGCTTCGGCGACGGCCTTGGAACCTTCGGTCTGTTTAAGCATGAGCGCCCCCAGTCATCATTTCTTTGACCAGATTATAGGCTTCTGTCGCGGCCGCGATGTTGCCCGCAGCTACTTTTCCAGAGAATTTTTCGTTGATCGCGAGAATCACCGATTCCAGACGGATTATGCCCGACAGCGCGGCAAATCCGGCCAGCAGTGGTACATTGGGGATAGGGCGGCCGACATGCTTGAGCCCAAGCTCGGTTGCCGGCAGCGTGCAAAACCGCTCCGCACGGCGACCCTTGACGAGTTCGCCGAGGCCGAGTTCTGCAATACTGTGACGCGAATTGAGCAGCACATAGCCGTCGAGTTTCAACCCGGCGAACACATCGATCTGATGCAACAGGGTGGGGTCCTGGATGATGATCGCATCCGGCTCCATGATCGGCTCGCGCAAGCGGATCTCTTTATCGGAAATGCGGCAGAATGCAACCACAGGAGCTCCGGTGCGCTCCGAGCCGAAGCTGGGAAAGGCCTGCGCATGGCGCCCCTCCTCGAATGAAGCGACCGACAACATTTCTGCGGCGGTCACGACCCCCTGCCCGCCACGTCCATGAACACGAATCTGGAACATCCGAACCTCCTGTTGTTGCAGTTATGCCGGTTTGGTGAAACGCCGAAACGTTGCCTTTTATCCGTTAATTATTCGAGTCGGTTGATCACTGGATCGAGAAGACGCCTGCCATGAATTACCGCAACAATCAGGATTTCATTGTCAAAAACACGATAAATGATGCGATAGCTGTAAACAAAACGTTCACGGATTGTCGGATCGCTTATTTCAGGGACAATTGAACCAATATGCGGAAACTGGTCAAGAGCGGCACCGATAGCCAAAATTTTCTTGACTACCGATGACGCGTAATATGGCGAATCTTTAGCGATATAGGCGGCAATTGCCTCTACATCCTCAACTGCCTCGGGTGACCAGGTTACTCGCGTACCCACTTGCTCAAGCGGCGTTCAACCGCCTCATGAGAAATCGCGCCATCGGTATCCGCGCACAACACCCCGTTTCTTATCTTCTCAATCACATAAAGGTGATATTGAATATCTTCCAACGAGCAATCATCAGACAGCGTCTGGAGCAATGTTTCAACCTGTTGTTTGGCGACTTGCATTTGGATACCCCTGACAAACATCTCGGGTCAATTGTACATCCGTGCCTAACCAAAGGCACGGAGCAATTATTAGTTTACGCCCAGCAATTCCACGTCGAACACCAGCGTTGCATTGGCCGGAATCACGCCACCCGCGCCGCGCGAGCCGTAGCCCATCGCTGATGGAATAGTCAGCGTGCGTGACCCGCCTACCTTCATGCCTTCCACACCCACATCCCAACCCTTGATTACATGCCCTGCACCGAGCGGGAATTCGAAAGGCTGGCCGCGATCGCGTGAGCTGTCGAATTTCTTGCCCTTGTGGTCCGCTGCCGCTTCGTCATACAGCCAGCCTGTGTAATGCACGGATACGTTTTGTCCTGGTGTGGCTTCTTTGCCTTCGCCCAGCTTGACGTCATTCTTGATCAGTTCGCTCATGTTGCTCTTCTCCATTTTAGGTACGGGTGTCGCGGCTTGTTCAGAGCACGCAGTGGTTGAAAAGGCAGCCAACAGCACTGCCACAGGTAAAAAATTGATGCGATTCATTTTACACTCCTAAGTTATTGATTTTAAATTAGTAGCTCAACACCGGTGCCAGCCAGCGCTCGGCTGTTTCAATATCCCAGCCTTTGCGCGTCGCATAGCTTGCCACCTGATCGCGGGTGATCTTGCCGGTAGCGAAATAAGCGGTTATATGAACAGGCTAGTCGTTGTATTGCTCCACCAGCCTTGCCAATCGCTGATCGAGCGTCAGCAGCGCGATTCCGTGCACTAGCGCGGTGGCGGCGACGATGGCATCCGGTAATTTGCAGTGACTGGTGCGTCGTAACCGGATAGCTTGGCGCTCAACTGCTTCATCAATTAATAGAATTCTGCAGTTTCGCAGCAAGTCGAGAATGGCAGCTTCCTCTTCTGGCGCCAAACTTGGAAATCCAAGCAACTCCATCCGGGTAATCTGGCTGACGGCTGCCTTGCTCAAATCAAATGGGTGTGTTTCGATCAGCGCAATGGCAGCCGGTTGTTGCTTGAGCAAGCCAATCACCACATTGGTGTCTAACAGCCATTCAGCTCCACTCATCACGCATCTTTCGCTGAATCTCTACCGGGTCGGCATTGAAATTGGGCGAGCCATTCAACCTGCCTACAAAACTATGCCAATCGGTATGATCGTTTTTCGCGGCCTGTTCCGGGACCACCAGCGTCAGGAGCGCACGCCGCTCCGCCCTTGGCGGCAAGGCTTGCAGCGCGTGTATGACTCCCTGGGCATCTATTTCAACCTCAATGGTTTGCAACATGATGACTCCTTCCTGTTACTTTACGATCAACGACGATTCTACTACGTTAGTAGCTCAACACAGGCGCCAGCCAGCGCTCCGCTTTTTCGATTTCCCAGCCCTTGCGCTCCGCGTAACTTTCGACCTGGTCGCGTGTGATCTTGCCGGTGGCGAAATATTGCGCGTCCGGATGCGAGAAGTAAAAACCGCTGACCGCTGCGGTAGGCAACATCGCAAAACTGTCCGTGATCGTGATGCCGGCACGGTTTGGCGCATCCAGCATCTCAAACAACGGGCCTTTTTCGCTGTGTTCCGGGCAGGCGGGATAGCCCGGTGCCGGACGGATGCCGCGATATTTCTCATTGATCAGCGCGTCGTTGTCCAGGCCTTCATCGGCCGCATAGCCCCAGAACTCGCGGCGCACGCGTGCATGCAGCAGTTCGGCAAAGGCTTCGGCCAGACGGTCGGCCAGCGCTTTCAACATGATCGCGCTGTAATCGTCATTATTTTTTTCAAATTCAGCGACATGCGCGTCGATGCCGATGCCGGTGGTCACCGCGAATCCGCCGATGTAATCCGCTACACCGCTGTCTTTTGGCGCGATGAAATCGGCCAGACAGTAGTTGGGGATATTTTCCGGTTTCTTGGTCTGCTGGCGCAGGTTGTGCCAGGTCATTAGAAGTTTTAATCGGGTCTCGTCGGTGTAGATTTCGATGTCGTCGCTACCCACAGTATTCGCCGGAAACAGGCCATATACGGCGTTCGCGGTGAGCCATTTCTCTTTGATGATTTGTTTCAACATCGCCTGCGCATCGACGAACAGCTTGCGCGCCTCGTCCCCCACCACTTCATCCTGCAATATCTTAGGGTAGCGTCCGGCCAGCTCCCACGCCTGGAAGAACGGCGTCCAGTCTATGTATTCGGCAATCTCGGACAAGCTGTAGTCATGCAGCTCATTCACGCCGAGCGCCTTTGGTTTCGGCGGGGTGTAATTGCTCCAGTCCGTTTTCAAACCATGAGCGCGCGCTTGTTCCAGCGAGACGTACACGGCCTTCGATTGGCGGGATTCATGCTGCTCGCGCGCGGCTGCATAGTCGGTTTTAATCGACGCGACATAGTCGTCGCGCAGCGTGTCGGAGAGCAGGTTGCTGCACACGCCCACCGCACGCGACGCGTCGGTGACATAAACGGTGGCGCCGGATGGATAATTCTGTTCGATCTTCACTGCGGTGTGCACGCGGGACGTGGTCGCCCCGCCTATCAGCAGCGGAATCTTGAAGCCCTGACGTTCCATCTCCTTGGCGACATGCGCCATTTCTTCAAGGGACGGCGTAATCAGTCCGGACAGGCCGATGATGTCAACATTGTGTTCGCGTGCAGTGTCGAGGATCTTCTGACAAGGCACCATCACGCCCATGTTCACCACTTCGAAGTTGTTGCACTGCAACACCACCGTGACGATGTTCTTGCCGATGTCGTGCACGTCGCCCTTTACAGTCGCCATCAGGATTCGGCCCTTGGTACTGGTGTCCCCCGACCGCAGTTTCTCCGCCTCGATGTAAGGAATCAGATGCGCCACGGCCTGTTTCATCACGCGTGCGGATTTCACCACCTGCGGCAAAAACATCTTGCCCGCGCCGAACAGGTCGCCGACCACATTCATGCCGGTCATCAGCGGGCCTTCGATCACTTCCACCGGCAGCTTCGCCTCCAGGCGCGCTTCCTCGGTGTCTTCGACGATGAAGGTCGTGATGCCGCGCACCAGTGCGTGAGTCAGGCGCTCCTGCACCGTACCTTTGCGCCATTCCAGATCTTCGACCAGCTCCTTGCCGCCGCCCTTCACGGTCTCGGCGATCTTGACCAGTCTTTCGCCGGCTTCCGGGTTGCGGTTCAGCACCACGTCTTCTACCGCGTCGCGCAGCTCCCTGGGGATTTCTTCATATACGCCCAGCTGGCCCGCGTTGACGATGCCCATATTCATGCCGGCCTGAATCGCGTGATACAGGAACACGGTGTGGATCGCTTCCCTTACCGGTTCGTTGCCACGGAATGAAAACGACACGTTGGACACGCCGCCGGAAATCTTGGCGTAGGGCAGATTTTTTCTGATCCAGGCGCAGGCTTCGATGAAGTCGACCGCGTAGTTGTTGTGCTCCTCGATGCCGGTCGCGATCGCAAAGATGTTCGGATCGAAGATGATGTCCTCAGGCGGAAAGCCTATCCTGTTGACCAGAATGTCATAGCTGCGTTTACAGATTTCCGTCTTGCGCGCGTAAGTGTCCGCCTGACCTTGCTCATCGAACGCCATCACCACCGCCGCCGCACCGTAACGGCGCACCAGCGTGGCGTATTTGATGAAGTTCTCTTCGCCCTCTTTCAGCGAGATCGAGTTGACGATGGGCTTGCCCTGCACGCATTTGAGCCCCGCCTCGATGATGGCCCACTTGGAAGAATCGATCATCAGCGGCACTCTGGAAATGTCGGGCTCCGACGCGATCAGGTTGAGGAACCTGACCATCGCGGCTTCGCCGTCCAGCATCGCCTCGTCCATGTTCACATCGATCACCTGCGCGCCGGTCTCCACCTGCTGCTTGGCGACTTCCAGCGCCTCGTCGTATTGGCCTTCCAGAATCAGGCGCTTGAATTTGGCCGAGCCGGTGACATTGGCGCGCTCGCCGACATTGACGAACAGCGTGTCATCGCCGATGTTGAACGGCTCCAAGCCGGATAAGCGACAGCGGTGTTCCAGGTCGGGAAGTTTGCGCGGCGGCACATCCTTGAGTGCTTCGGCAATCGCTTTGATATGTGCGGGCGAGGTGCCGCAGCAGCCGCCTGCGATATTGAGAAAACCGCTGGTAGCGAATTCCTTTACCAGGCGCGCGGTGGTCTCCGGCACTTCGTCGTAGCCGGTATCGGACAGCGGATTGGGCAAGCCGGCATTCGGGTGTGCGCTGACATAGCAGGCGGCCACGCGCGACAGCTCTTCCACATAAGGGCGCATCAGCTCCGCACCCAGCGCGCAGTTCAGGCCGATGGACAGCGGGCGGGCATGCGAGAGCGAGTTCCAGAATGCTTCGGTGGTTTGGCCGGACAGGGTGCGGCCTGAGGCATCGGTGATGGTGCCGGAAATCATGATCGGAACACGCACGCCATGCTGCTCGAAATACAGACTGATGGCGAACAGTGCGGCCTTGGCATTGAGCGTGTCGAAAATGGTTTCGACCATCAGGATGTCGGCGCCGCCATCCAGCAGGCCGCGTATCGACTCGGTGTAGCTGACGACCAGCTCGTCGAACGTGACATTGCGCGCGGCGGGATCGTTCACGTCCGGCGAGATCGAAGCGGTGCGCCCGGTAGGACCCAGCACGCCTGCGACGAAGCGCGGCTTGTCAGCAGTCGAAAATTCGTCGCACAAATCGCGCGCCAGTCGGGCTCCGGCCACGTTAAGCTCATACACCAGATGCTCCATGCCGTAATCGCACATGGACACCGAGTTGGAGTTGAAAGTGCAGGTCTCCAGAATGTCCGCGCCGGCCTCCAGATATTCCCGGTGAATACCGCCGATGACGTGCGGCTGGGTCAACAGCAGCAGGTCGTTATTGCCTTTGACATCGATGGGATGATCGGCGAAGGTGCGGCGCGCGCCTGCGTAATCGCCGAACAGCTCGGTGCCGCGATAATGCGCTTCGGTCAGCCTGTGTCGCTGGATCATCGTGCCCATCGCGCCGTCCAGTATCAGGATGCGTTGCTGGATGATCTTTTCGATTAGGTGTTGGGTCATGGTGGTGGCCTTAATTGATGCTCGCGTAGCGATTCAGAAATTGACAATTGTTTTTCTCGTTTGCCTCCTCTCCCGCAAGCGGGAGAGGATTGAGGCGAGGGTTTACCCCTCCTCCGCTCGCGGGGGAGGGTTAGAGAGAGGGAAGCTGGCATGGCGGTATGTCATGCCCGCTAAAAATTAGTCGGACATTTTACCATGAGGCCGGCAGCGCTGTAACCCGCTGGATTTGCGCCTGAATTTGGGAACCACAGCATGCAACATCCGCTGCTTACAACTGTTTCGTTTCCTCAGGTGTTGCCACGGCTTCGTTCGGCTGCGAATCGCTCACCAGCCTGTAGACGACGCCGATCACCGGCAGCGCCGCCAGCAAGCGTCCGCAGTGGAGCGGATTGACGCTCACGTTTGCCCGTCGGGAGTGCTGATGACTTGCACCGGCTGCACGATCATTTCGCGGATCACTGAAATCATCGCGACCTCGACGAACACGCGCCCCGTCAGCAAGTAGTTCATCTCCGCCGAGATCAGCGTGGAGAGCGTCCACAGGATGAACAATGAGCCGAGCGCATGAAAGAATCCGCTGGTCGCATTTCCCGCGTTCCATGCATCGAGCGCCCTTGCGCCGAAATCCCAGATTACCATCACACAGGCAATGCCCAGCGCCAGCGCAAGCAGCACGTGGATGAACTGGTTGAAGTTTTTCATGCTGGCGATCAGTTTTTGTTCAAACATACGGCTTTCTTTATCAGATTTGTTTATCCATACGCCGGTACTGAACCGCTTCGGCAATGTGCATGGTCTGAATAAAATCGCTGCCGGCCAGATCGGCGATGGTGCGTGCCATTTTGAGCACGCGATGATAGGCGCGCGCCGAGAGATCCAGACGCGTGATGGCCAGCCTCAGCAGTGCCTCGCCTTCTTTATCCGGCGAGCAGAATGCGTCCAGCTCGGTGACGGAAAGCTGCGCGTTCGGTTTGTTTTGTCTCACCAGCTGGCGCCGGCGTGCTGCCTCTACTCTTGCCTGAATTTGTGCGCTGCTATCGCCATCGGCTTGTTTGAGCAGATCCTGTTGCGCTACGGCTGGCACCTCGATCTGAATATCGATGCGATCCAGCAGCGGCCCTGAGATTTTACCGCGATACCGTATTACCTGATCCGGTGTGCAATGGCACTTGCCGTTATAGTGGCCGAGATAACCGCAGGGGCAGGGATTCATCGCGGCGATCAGTTGAAATTGCGCGGGAAACTCGGCGTGGCGGGCGGCGCGCGCGATGGTGATGCGTCCCGATTCCAGCGGTTCGCGCAACACTTCCAGCACGCTGCGATCGAACTCCGGCAACTCATCCAGAAACAGTACGCCATGCAAGGCCATCGAGATTTCACCGGGACGCGGATTGCTGCCGCCGCCGACCAGCGCCACGCCGGAGGCGGTATGGTGCGGCGCGCGGTACGGGCGTGTCTTCCAGCGGCGCACATCAAAACTGCCTTCCAGCGACTGCAATGCCGCGCTTTCCAGCGCCTCCTGCTGTGTCATCTGCGGCAGGATGCCGGGGAAGCGCGCCGCCAGCATGGATTTCCCGGTGCCGGGCGGCCCTATCATCAGCACGCTATGCCCGCCGGCCGCCGCGATTTCCAGCGCACGCTTGGCCTGTTCCTGCCCCTTCACCTCGCTCATGTCCGGGTAGTGAGGGGCGATGGTTTGCGGCTGACTGATGTAAGGTTGTATCAGTCCACGTCCGGCCAGATGCGCTGCGACCTGCAACAGCGTTTTGGCCGGATAAACCACCGCATTTTCCACGAGTGCGGCTTCTGCTGCGTTAAGTTCCGGAAGTATGAAGGCGCGGCCAGAACTGACGGCGCGGCAGGTCATCGCCAGCGCGCCGCGTATCGGGCGCACCTCACCGGTTAACGCCAGTTCGCCCGCGTATTCATAGTCAGCGAGTTTATCGCCGGGAATCTGTCCGGTTGCAGCCAGAATCCCCAGAGCAATCGGCAGATCATAGCGCCCGCTTTCCTTGGGCAGATCGGCGGGCGCCAGATTGACGGTGATGCGCCGGGCGGGGAAATCGAACTGGCAATTTTGCAGTGCGGCGCGCACGCGTTCCCGGCTTTCCTTGACTTCCGTTTCCGGCAGGCCAACGATCGTGAAGCTGGGCAGGCCGTTGGCAAGATGCACCTCGACGGTCACCAGCTCGGCTTCCATGCCGGATAATGCGCGGCTGTATAACACCGCGAGGCTCATGCTATTTGGCTGCTGTATTGCGCTGTGCTTCGAGTTCAGCCACGCGCGCTTCCAGTGCGGACAGTTGTTCGCGGACACGCAAAAGCACCTGCGCCTGAATATCGAATTCCTCGCGCGTCACCAGATCGAGCCTGGCAAACCCTTGCGTCAGCAAGGCGCGCATATTTTTTTCGATGTCTTTGGCCGGGCCGCTGTCGACCACCGCGCTTAATTTGGCGGAGAGGTCTTCAAAAATTTTGGCATTCAACATGAAAGATCTCCTTCAATATAGGTAAGTTGATTTCTTGAACCGTAAACTGTGAACCGTAAACCTGCTTTTCTGCCAGTGTAGCAAAACTGCTGCTGCGGTGCACAATACTGGTGCGTCTGATGGTCATGTTGCGTTCGTATGGTGCGCAGGGCGAGTTTCAAAAACAGAAAAACATTTGCAACTCATTGTTTAATTGTGACTAATTATTTGTGGCACGCATTCTGCTTATAAAGAAACGCAGGAAATTGTTATTAATCTCTAGAAAGGAATCATCATGTTGCACAGCAAATTATTGAACACCCTGATCCTGGCAGCACTGGCTGTGCCTTGCGTGGCAATGGCAGAGGATGCTCCGGCAGCGCCAGCCTCACCCTTTACGGCAAACGTTGGTCTGGTGAGCGACTATGTATGGCGTGGCATTTCCCAAACCTCGCACAAGCCGGCCATCCAGGGCGGTTTTGACTATGCGCATTCCAGCGGCTTTTACGCAGGTGTGTGGGGTTCAAATGTAAGCTGGATCGTCGACACTGGCGCCACCGCTTCTGGAAATGCTTCACTCGAACTGGACACCTACTTCGGTTTCAAGAACAGCTTCGCAACCGATTTTACCTATGATGTGGGATTCATTCGCTATAACTATCCCGGGAACTATACGTCGGCAGCAGCTTTGGCCGGAACTGGCTATACCACTGTTGCCAAGGCTGACACAAATGAAGTCTACGGCGCGATCGGCTACAAGTGGCTCAGTGCCAAGTATTCCTACGGTCTGGGTCAGTTCCTGACTGTTCCCGGTGCACAAGGCACTAGCTACCTGGATCTGACTGCAACCTATCCTATCGCCGACAGCGGATACACTGTTTCTGCTCATGTGGGCAAACAGACTTACAAGGGTTCGTATACTGCAAAACTGGCAGCAAGTGCCGCAGGAGCCGGACTTGGAACGCCCACATATACCGACTACAAAGTCGGCGTGACCAAGGACTTCAGCGGTTACGTGCTGGGTCTGGCTTACACCAGCACCAACGCCAGCACCTTTTACACAACGCCTGTAGCTGGCGGCTCGCAGAAGCTGGGTAAGGGCACGGCTGCTTTATCTCTGACACATTCGTTCTAATTAACAAACGGGCGAGAGGTGTCTCGCCCCAAATTCTGGGAGATTGTTATGAAAATGGTCACAGCCATCATCAAGCCGTTCAAGCTTGACGAAGTGCGTGAAGCCCTGTCCGCCATCGGCGTACAAGGCATCACCGTCACCGAAGTCAAAGGTTTCGGGCGGCAAAAGGGACACACCGAGTTGTATCGCGGTGCGGAATATGTGGTGGATTTTCTGCCTAAGGTCAAGCTGGAAGCGGCAATTGGGGCAGACCAGCTGGATCGCGTGCTCGAAGCGATCGAAAAAGCGGCCCAGACCGGCAAGATCGGCGACGGCAAGATTTTCGTGCAGGAAATCGAGCAAGTGATCCGCATCCGCACCGGCGAAACCGGTTCGGAAGCCCTTTAAGGAGATCGAAATGCAAAAACTCATCGCTTCATTCATGCTGCTGGCCATGTTGTGCGGCCTGACAGCGCCGGCTTTCGCTGAGGATGCTGTCTCTGCTCCCGCAGTGACTGAAACTGTCGCGGCAGCTGCACCCGCTGTTGCTCCTGAAGCGGCTGTTGCTCCGGTTGCAGCCCCCGTACCGAACAAGGGTGATACCTCCTGGATGCTGGCAGCTACGCTGCTGGTCATCATGATGTCTATCCCCGGCCTGGCGCTGTTCTACGGCGGTCTGGTGCGCAGCAAGAACATGCTGTCGATGCTGATGCAAGTGTTCAGCATCTTCGCGCTGATCACCGTGCTCTGGGCGATCTACGGCTACTCGCTGGCGTTCACCGAGGGTAATGCGTTCATCGGCGGCTTTGACAGACTGTTCCTCAAAGGCATCTTCGACCCGATGACAGGCACTGTTGCCAATGCGGCCACCTTCAGCAAAGGCGTGTACATCCCTGAGTTCATCTTTGTTGCGTTCCAGGCTACTTTTGCGGCCATCACCGTGGCCTTGATCGTCGGCGCATTCGCCGAGCGGATGAAGTTTGCCGCCGTGCTGCTGTTCTCAGGCTTGTGGTTCACCTTCGCCTACCTGCCGATCGCCCACATGGTGTGGTTCTGGACCGGCCCTGACGCAATCAAGGATGCGGCGACGCTCGCCGTTGAAACTGCAAAAGGCGGCTGGTTGTTCCAAAAGGGTGCGCTGGACTTCGCCGGCGGTACCGTGGTGCATATCAATGCGGCGGTTGCAGGTCTGGTCGGGGCATTCCTGGTGGGCAAGCGTATCGGCTACGGCAAAGAACCAATGGCGCCGCACAATCTGGTGATGACCATGATTGGGGCATCGCTGTTGTGGGTGGGCTGGTTCGGTTTCAACGCGGGTTCCGCGCTGGAAGCGGGCGGTACGGCGACCCTGGCTTTCGCTAACACGCTGATTGCAACGGCCGCTGCGGTGCTGACCTGGCTGGCTGCGGAATGGCTGCTGAAGGGCAAGCCCAGTTTGTTGGGCGCGGCATCCGGTGCAGTTGCGGGTCTGGTTGCCATCACCCCGGCCTGCGGTTGGGTGGGTATCGGCGGCGGTATGGTGATCGGCGCGCTGTCCGGTGTCGTGTGCTTCTGGGGCGTGACTGGTCTGAAGAAACTGCTCGGTGCGGATGATGCGCTGGACGTGTTCGGTATACACGGCATCGGCGGTATTCTGGGCGCGTTGCTCACCGGCGTGTTCAATACCTGGGGTATGGGCGGTACCGGTATCGCCGACTACGTGAAAAACACGGTCGTGGATACTGTCATCGCCGATCAGGTCTGGATTCAGGCTCAGGCTGTGCTGACCACAGTGATCTGGTCCGGTGTGGTCGCCTTCATCTGCTACAAGATCGTTGACCTGACCATCGGCCTGCGCGTGAAAGAAGAAGACGAGCGTGAAGGTCTGGATACAACTTCTCACGGCGAAAGCGCTTACAACTACTAAACTCTCTCCTCCCTGAGCCTCTCCGGCTCAGCTTTAAGGGCACCTTGCGGTGCCCTTTTTTTCACATGAAATACAAGCACGCAGTGCGACAATATTTCATGGGGAAGCCCCCTGCGGGCTTATTGTGCGGGGAATCAATGATGACATGACGGATTTATCGTCATAGTCAGAATTGAGTTGCTCTATCAGCCCCTTCATTCAGAAACACGAGCCGTTAGGCGACATGTTTCGAGGGAATGCCCTTGCGGCATTGCGGTTTTCCCGCTACAACGGCGTAGCCACCGTGCGGGAAATCAATGATGACATGACGATAAATCACTTGCAGTCATTGATCAGGAGCAGCAGATTTCATTCAAAAACAAAGAGCGCATCGCGCGACTATGTTTTGTGGGAAGACCCCTGCGGTCTCATCTCCGCATCTCCGAGGGATAAACAGAATCTTAGCGCATGCATTATCGCGCTTAGATAATGTTCAGTTGTTCCATCAATGCCCTTCATTCAAGAGCAGGAGCTTTGGCTCCGTAGCTCTGTGGGAATGCCCCTGCGGCATTGCGGCATTGCAGTTTTCACACCGGAATTTAACGCATAACCGGTGCGGTGAGGTTGCAGGTGTTTGCACCTGTGCACGTTGTTGGTGCGTCTGCTTGTGTCTAGGTTATTTAATTGTATGTTTATATTTGATTTATTTGGTTGGCATCAATATTGCTTAATTGTAGTATTAAGTACAAATTGAAGAACTGACATGTTGAAAAGCCCACAAATGAATTTGACCAACAACGAGCGATCCTGGCTGCCGTACTTCGGTAAAACAGGCCGTTTTGCAATGGGTTGGGCTTGTTATCTGAACAAATGGCGTTATCCCATCCTTGAAGAAATATTCGAATCCATCGCCAACACACGGGTGCGTATCCTGACTGAATGGACGGCGCAGAAGTGGTCAACCTTATCCGGCATTGCGTTGCAAATCGCGCACGACTGGCCGAAATTTGACGCGGAAATCCTCGCGGAAAATCAGCGACTGGATGGAGACTTTTCCGAGCTTTTCGTGATCGATATCCGGGGTGAGACGCTGTATTCAACTTTTCGCTCCAGAACGGGCAAAAAGGATCTCGATGCAAAGGCGGTAGCCTGTGGCCTGGCAGGCAAATTTCTGCATGGCCCCTACCTTGACGCCACAACGTTGTCGCTGGGCGCGACCAGCTCCCGGTTCCATGATGCGGTGACGCTGATGTTCTATCTCCCGCTGTACAAGGATGGCGTACTGCTGGGCGCGGTTTGCGGACGGGTGCCGAATGACGTGCAGGGGGATTTGATTCAGCGCGAGGCGGGGCACATTTTTCATGAGTCGGGGGACAACTATTTGTTCATGGTGAAACCTGGATTCGATACCTCCATCCAACCCGGCACGGCGTTGTCGCGTTCACGGTTTGAAGATGCGACCTTCAGCATGGGCGACAATTTAAAACAAGGGGTGCACACTGACTTTGGCAGCGTATCTGTCAGGAATCACACCGAATTCGAACTGATATTCAACGATCCGGCCACAGGGCAGTTGCATCCCGGTGTGCGCGAAACCATCCGGCGCGGTCAAAATACCTTTATCACCTATCCGGGCTATGCCGATTACCGCCACATACCGGTGATAGGCCGGGGCGTCACGTTTTCGTTGCCGGGTTCTGCCGATGTATGGGGGATGATGTGCGAAGCCGACCTCGAAGAGGTGTATCGCTTCCGCACCCTCAATTTCAGAACGATGTCCATTTATCTGACTATGGTCGCAGCCATGACTGCTATCAGTTTTGGCGTCGCGCAGGTTTATGCGCCGTGCGCCCTGGTCATGGCCGGGATGTGTTCTGCGCTGTTTTTAACCGGGAGTTTTGTGCTGCATCGTTATGTCACCATGCCGGTCGGACAGCGATTGCGCGGGATGGTTGGCGTGATCCGCAATGTTGCAGAGGGGCACGGCAACCTGGCTCAACGCCTGGATCGTCAGGATGCCAGTCGCGATGAAGCCGGTGTGATGGCGCAATGGGTAAACAGCCTGATCGACAATATCGACCGTACCGTCGGCAATGTCCGCCATGGCACGGATGAGTTGGTCAACAACCAGGTGCATATGGATGTGCGCAACAAGCAGGCAACCGTCGCAACCGGTGAGGTTCTCGTCGCGGTACAGGATATTTTGCAGGCGCTGGAAAAACAGATGAGCGACATCCATCTGGCGACCCTGACAACCAATGAGATGCGGCAAGCGATGCAACAGGCGACGGATCGGGCCCGTACGCAAGTGTCCATGGTGCAGAATCGCACCCAGACTATCCGTGACTCAATCAAGGCATCCTCGTCGAGGATCCGCTCGCTGGGCGAGAGTACCGAAAAAATCGGCGAGATTGCCAAAGTGATCAATGGCATTGCTGACCAGACCAACTTGCTGGCGTTGAATGCGGCCATCGAAGCTGCGCGGGCAGGTGAATCAGGTCGCGGGTTTTCAGTGGTGGCGGATGAAGTGCGCAAATTGGCCGAGCGCACCGGTCAGGCAACGCGCGAAATCAACCAGATGATTACTGACGTGCAGGATAAGGCTCGTGATGCGGTCGCCATCATGGAGCAGGGCGCCAGCGGAATGGAGGAAGGGCTGCGACTGGCAGAATCTTCTGCGTCCGACAATTCCGGCTCTTCCGAGATCGTCGAGCGCATGTTCGCCACGATTGAGCAGATCTCGATGAGCGCATCCGGCAGTGGTAGCAAGGTTCAGGGCGTGGCGCGCGCGGCCGATTTGATGAGCGAATCGCTGGGCGAGCTGAATTTTTCGATCGCCAGCAGTCGCGAGGGGGCACAAAAATTGCGCCTGCTGGTTAACCAGTTCCAGATCACGGATGCTCAGCATCAGGTTAACTGACATGAATACACACAACTTCAGCGCCATCAACAGTCGGGTCGGCACAAGTAGCGCAGGCAGCGTAACCGGCTTGTTTCGCGATTTCACTGTCGCCAGTGCGTTTCAGCCGATTTTCAGTTTGTCGCACAAAAGCCCGGTGGGTTATGAGGCGTTGTGCAGACCAAGCGATGCGAGCGGTCTGTCGGTGTCCCCGCTTGCCTTGTTCGGGCAGGTGAAAGATGAGTCGGATAATGTGCTGCTTGACCGCCTGTGTCGCGCGGTCCATGTGCAGAACTTTTCCGGCTTTTCGGATAAGTCGTGGATTTTCCTGAATGTGAATCCGCTGGTGACTGTTCTGGGGAAAAGTTATGGCTCCTTCTTCAGGGAGATGCTGGAACAAAACGCTATTTCGCCCAGTCAGGTCGTCATTGAGATTCTTGAGAAAGGAATTTATGACGAGTCGATACTCTCGGCTGCGGTAAATTATTACAAGAATCTGGGATGTCTGATTGCCATCGACGACTTTGGCGCCTCTCATTCCAATTTTGACCGGATCTGGAACATTCAGCCGGATATTGTGAAATTCGACCGTTCCATTATCGTTCAGGCGGAAACCAGTCACATCGTCCGCAAGGCGTTGCCCAATCTGGTGGGGCTGATTCAGGAACTGGGTTGCATCGCCTTGATGGAAGGGATTGAGACCGAGCAGCAGGCGCTGATCGCCATCGATTCAAACGTGGATCTGGTGCAGGGCTATTATTTCGGTTATCCCAGATCCGTGCTGGTCGATCAAACGGAAGACGACAACCTGCTGCCCGAATTGCGCGACAAACACACCTTGTTTTCAGAGGCGATCAGAACGCGTTACCGCGATGCGGTGGATCAGTGTCTGGCTGAATTCAAGGCGGTGTTGCAAACCATCAAAACCGGATGCGGGCAGCGAGCGCTGTCCTGTGAAAAGTTGCTGGCACTGCCTGGCGTGGCGCGCGTGTATTTTCTGGATGAAGGCGGCTACCAGATAGGCGACAACATCCTTAAGGATGCGCTGCCGGAACACGCAGACCCTCGCTACAAACCCTTATCCGAGGCTGTCGGCGCAAACTGGTCGAGGCGTTATTACTTCAGGCAGGCAGTGCTTAACCCCGGAGAAGTCCAGATAACGCGCCCCTATCGTTCGCTGACCGGAAAGAGCCAGTGCATCACGATTTCCGCACTGGTCGATACCCCGGATGGAAAGCTGGTCGCCTGTCTGGATCTGGACTGGTCGTAGCAAGAAATTGAAAGGTACAAAAATGATCGAGTGTAATTTAACGGGAAAAGTCTATCTGATCGGCGCAGGTCCGGGTGCGGCGGATCTAATTACACTGCGCGGTGCGCGCCTGTTAGCCCGCGCCGATGTGGTGCTGTATGACGCGCTGGTTCAGCCGGAGTTGCTGGAAATGGCGAACCCGGCTGCGCTGATGATCGCGGTCGGCAAACGCTGCCTGCAATTATCCACCGATCAGCGCTTTATCAATCGCGCGCTGGTCGATGCGGCGCAGCGTCACGCGCTGGTGGTGCGTCTCAAGGGCGGCGACCCGATGATCTTCGGGCGCGCGCAGGAAGAAATCAAAGCCCTTCAAGCCGCCGGTATCGAATATGAGATCGTCCCCGGCATCACCTCGGCACTGGCAGCGGCAGCCGAGCTGGGGGTGTCGCTCACCCGGCGCGGCTTGAGCCGCAATGTGGTGTTTGTCACGCCGCGCGTGGGGGAGGCCGAATCGGCCGGCGACTGGGCGCAGAGCGTGTTGGCCGCCGATACGGCCGTGCTGTACATGGCTTCCGGTCAGGCTGCGGAGATTGCCGCCGCCCTGATGCAGCGAGGCCTGTCCGGCAGCACGCCGGCGGCCATTATCAGCAACGCTTCATTGCCCAACATGAAAAAAGTTCATACCACACTGGCAGAATTGCCGGAAGCCGCAAAAATGGCGGGCGCGCCTGCGCTGATCATGCTGGGTGCAGTGCTGAATCAGCAGGCTCAACTGCCGGAATTACTCCGGCAGGCAGCGTCTGTCGGCGTAGCGGCTTAAAAGAGGAGAGACAAAAATGGATGCAACCGGGTTTATTCGTGAAATGGGTCGCGGCGCAAAGGGCGCCCGGGATTTATCGCGTGCTAATGCCGAAATGCTGTTCGGCGCGATGCTCGATGGCAAAATTGATGAATTTCAGCTCGGTGCCTTGTTGATCTGTCTGCGCATCAAGGGGGAATCCAATGAAGAACTGCTGGGCTTCAAGGCTGCAATGGATACGCGCACACCGCAGATTGCCCTGCCTGACGGCGGCCCCCGTCTGGTCGTCATCCCCAGCTATAACGGAGCACGGCGTCAGCCCAATCTGGTGCCCTTGCTGGCATTAAGGCTGGCACAGACAGGTGTGCCGGTGCTGATCCACGGCCGCTATGATTTCGCCAGCAGGGTTGATCCCTCCGGGTTGATGGTCAATCTCGACATTCCCGAAGCGCACAGCGTCGAACATGCAGGACAATTGCTGGCAGAGCGCTGCATCGCGTTTATGAATTTGGACAGGCTGCTGCCGGGGCTGGACAGTTTGTTGGCATTGCGACTACGTCTGGGACTGCGCAACAGCGGCCACTCCATGGTCAAACTGCTGGATCCGTTGCAGGGCCGCAGCGTGCGACTGGTCGCGGTCACCCATCCCGAGTATCTCGAAAAAATGCATCAATTTTTGCTGGCCGATGGCGGGCGAGCCTTGTTATTGCGTGGCACCGAAGGCGAGGCCTACGCCAACCCGAAGCGCCGCCCACAACTGGAAGCATTCGTAGACGGTTGTTCAGAGATTGCCTATTCCGCAGCAGAAGGCGGAGCGCCGCCTTTGGCGGGCATGCCGGATACGCCGGAAAATGCGGCAACGGCGATTCTGATCAGCGATATGCTGGCGGGTCGCGCGCCTGTTCCGCAGCCAATTCTGGATCAGCTTGATGTAATCACACGTCTGGCACGAGCAGCCTGATTGCACCAACACCATGCATCGCGCACGGTTACTGTGCGCCGATTCGTCGTGTTTTCCAATAATATCCCTGAATCCCATGTGTTTAAGCCTGGCTCGTTTATTGCTACGTTGTGAGTATGAGGAGTCAAGTTGAAACGAATACTGATAATTGACGATGTACGGGATCGGGCGGCGTGGTTGAAGGCCAGCCTTGAATTGGCCGAATACGACGTGGTCGGGGTGCTGGCCTGGGAACAGGTGGACGAGCGCTCGATACAGGCCGCCTCGGCCGATGTCATCATCGTTGATGCCAACGCACCGGGGCGGGACACGCTGGAGCAAATCAGCCTGATGTCCAGGACACTGGAAAAGCCGGTGGTGGTGCTGGGCGGGCAGAAGGATAGTCACAGCATCAAGGCGGCAATGCGCGCCGGGGTCAGTGCTTATGTATCACATGCGATACAGGGTGAGGATCTGAGCGGCATCATTCAGGTGGCCGCTGCGCGTTTTGCCGAACACAAGCGCCTGCGCGACGAATTGAAGGATGCGAAGAGCCAGCTGGTCGAGCGCAAACTGGTGGATCAAGCCAAGTGCATCCTGATGGCCGATCACGGTTTTAGCGAACCGGATGCCTATAAGCGCATGCGCAGTTTGGCGATGAGCAAGGGCAAACGGATGGCAGAGATTGCCGAGGCGATCATTCTCGCCAAAGAATTGAGTGCGACTTGACGCATGATTTGCCCATATTCGGGCGCATGCATGCACCAAAGCGGGTCTGTATGCGTTTTTGGCAATCGGTCTGACAGGTGAGATTAAATTATAAGTTGTTAATTTTTAATCACTAATTTTTAATTAAGCCAGCTGGCATGAGTATTGCTTTGTAACAAGCATCAACGAATCAACGGCGATTCGGCGAATTGCACTACCGGACAAAGGCGTCCCACTGCGTATCTGCGCGGTCGGACGCCTTTTTGCATTTTGACGAAGTAAAGGAGAGCTGAAAATGGAAGACTCGAAAAATATCGCAGGCGAAAAATTGGCGCCCGAACTAAACAGCAGGAGGGAATTCATGAAACAGACCGGAGCAATTCTAGGTGCAGCGGGGATCATGTCCATGGTGCCGATGGGCACAAAGGCTGCGGCCTGGGCAGGCGGCTCGGATGCGCCGGAGTTGAAAGAAGTCAAGGTGGGCTTCATTCCGCTGACCGATTGCGCCTCGCTGGTGATCGCGTCGGTGATGAAGTTCGACGAGAAATACGGCATCAAGATCATGCTGTCCAAGGAAGCGTCCTGGGCGGGGGTGCGCGACAAGCTGACCAATGGCGAACTGCATGCGGCGCATGTGCTGTACGGTCTGGTTTACGGTGTGCATCTGGGGATAGGCGGACAAAAGCAGGACATGTCGGTGCTGATGACGCTGAACAACAACGGCCAGGCGATCACGCTCTCCAATCAGTTGAAAGACAAGGGCGTAACCAATGGTGCCGCGCTGAAAAAGCTGGTCGACAGCGAAAAACGCGATTACACCTTCGCCCAGACTTTCCCGACCGGAACCCATGCGATGTGGC
Source organism: uncultured Nitrosomonadales bacterium (assembly GCA_947085835.1). GTDB lineage: Bacteria > Pseudomonadota > Gammaproteobacteria > Burkholderiales > Gallionellaceae > Gallionella. The sequence goes on from CAMTXT010000011.1 coordinate 90,623, forward strand.
TGTATTACTGGCTGGCCAGCTACGGCATCAATCCGTTGGCTGACGTGAAGACCATCACCGTGCCGCCGCCGCAAATGGTGGCGAACATGCGCATCGGTAACATGGACGGCTTCTGCGTCGGCGAGCCGTGGAACAACCGCGCCATCTACGACAAGATCGGCTTTACCGCCACTACCACCCAGGACATCTGGAAAGACCATCCTGAAAAGGTGCTGGGTTGTACCGGCGCATTTGCCCATAAATATCCGAACACCGCCCGTGCGCTGATCATGGCCGTGCTGGAGGCGTCGAAATATATCGACGAGATGGGCAACCGCCGCAAGGTCGCCGAAATCATCGCCGACAAGTCTTACGTCAATTGTCCGCTGGAAGTGATCGACCAGCGCCTGGAGGGCAAGTACGAGGACGGGCTGGGCCGCAAATGGAACGATCCCAATTACATGAAGTTTTATAACGACGGCGCGGTGAATTTCCCCTACCTGTCCGACGGCATGTGGTTTTTGACACAGCACAAGCGCTGGGGCCTGTTGAAGGAAGACCCGGATTATCTGGCCGTCGCCAAAAAGATCAACCAGATCGAGTTGTATAAACAAGCCGCATCGCAGGTGAAAGTGCCGGTTCCCAGGGAGGTAATGCGCAGTTCCAAACTGATGGACGGCACGGTATGGGATGGCCGTGATCCGAAGAAATATGCAGCCGGCTTCAAGGTGAGAGCGTGATGAATATCCGGCGCTATTTTGGCGAGCACGTGTTCCCTCCGCTCATCGGCATCGGGCTATTCATCATCGTCTGGATGATTCTGGCGCAGAGCAGCGAGGCGCTGCCCGGCCCGCTGAAGACCTGGAATTCCGCCGTCGCGCTGTTCAGCGACCCATTCTACAACCACGGGCCGAACGATCAGGGCATAGGCTGGAACATTTTAAATTCTTTAGGAAGGGTCGGTGTCGGCTTCGGCTTGGCCGCGCTGGTCGGGATTCCACTGGGTTTCATCATCGGGCGTATCGAGTTCATCGACAAGATGAGCTCGCCCATCATCAGCATGTTAAGGCCGGTGTCGCCGCTGGCCTGGCTGCCGATCGGCCTGCTGGTATTCAAGGCGGCGAATCCTGCCGCGATCTGGGTGATTTTCATTTCCAGCATCTGGCCGATGATTATCAACACCGCGATGGGGGTGCGCCAGTTGCCGACAGATTATCTCAACGTGGCCAAGGTGCTCAATCTGTCCGAGTGGAAGATCTTCACCAGGATCCTGTTTCCGGCGACCTTGCCCTACATGCTGACCGGTATTCGTCTGGCGATCGGCACCGCGTGGCTGGTGATCGTCGCGGCAGAAATGCTGACCGGCGGGGTGGGCATCGGATTCTGGGTGTGGGATGAATGGAACAACCTGAATGTCGAGCACATCATCATCGCAATTTTCATCGTCGGCATCGTCGGTCTGCTGCTGGAAATGATGCTGGTCAGGCTTGCCAAACGATTTTCATATTGAAGCTAGTAGCCCGTAGCGGGTAGCTCGTAGCGAAAACCGTGCGCAGCGCGACTTCGCCGGCTACTGGCTACCAGCCACTAGCTACAAGCTAGTATTTGAGGAGTTTTATATGAGCAGATATGTACAAGTAGAAAACGTGCAGATGTCTTTCGAGACACGGCAAGGGCTGTATGTCGCCCTCAAGGATGTCAATCTGAACATCGCGCGCGGCGAATTCATCACCTTGATCGGGCACTCCGGCTGTGGCAAGTCCACACTTTTAAACCTTATCGCCGGCTTGCTGATGCCGACCGACGGGATTTTGCTGTGTGCGGATCGGGAGATTGCAGGGCCGGGGCCGGATCGCGGTGTGGTGTTTCAGAACCATTCGTTGCTGCCCTGGCTGACCTGCTTCGACAACGTCCACCTAGCGGTCGAACGCGTATTCGGCGCGACAGAGAACAAGGCTCAGCTAAATCAGCGCACGCGCGATGCGCTTGAGTTGGTGCATCTGACTCATGCCGAACAGAAATATCCGCATGAGATCTCGGGGGGCATGAAACAGCGCGTCGGCATCGCCCGTGCGTTGGCAATGCAACCCAAGGTCTTGCTGATGGACGAGCCGTTCGGCGCATTGGACGCATTGACCCGTGCCCATTTGCAGGACGAACTGATGAAGATCGTCGAAAAAACCAACAGCACCGTGATCATGGTGACCCACGATGTGGACGAGGCTGTATTGCTGTCCGACCGTATCGTGATGATGACCAACGGGCCGGCGGCAACCATCGGCGAAATACTGGAAGTCGAGTTGCCCAGGCCGCGCAATCGCCTGGCGCTGGCGAATGAGGCGCGCTATCACGGTTTGCGCGGAGCCGTGCTGGAGTTCCTGTACCAGAAGCAGGCCAAAGAAGCGGCTTAGCCCCATGAAAAACCTCTTCGCCCAACTTTTTCTGGCTTCTCTGAAGCGTAAACATGAAGTTTCAATCATGTACTTTGGTCGGACCAGTGAATTCTTGATGATGACATCGGAACGCATGGTGATTCCAAACGGGATTTATACGCTGGAACAGCTGCTGAACAGGTTGCGAATACGCGGGGGCAGGTGGGCTTGTGAGCTCGACGACAGCCATGTGCTTTGCACCGTCAATGGGCAGGATGCAGCGTCGTCCGACACCATCGAGGCGGGCGGCGAGATAGGGATATTTTCGAGTAAATCCGTGTTCGAGAGATGAGCCGGGTTTCATTAATGATGAGGTGTGCATGATGGAAAAAAATAAAATGCGGTTGGTGGTGATCGGCAACGGGATGGCGGGTATACGCACCCTTGAGGAGTTGCTGAAAATGTCACCGGATGAATACGAGATCACCGTCATTGGTGGCCTAGTTTAAGACGTATCGCAAGCTTGAAAGTCAAAGCGAATGGATGCAAGGCATGACTTTTGAAATTATAAATCAACGGGAGAAATAACATGGGATCAGGTTTCTGGCAGGCGGGGCACAGGCCGACTTTGTTTGCGGCATTTTTGTATTTTGATATGAGTTTCATGGTGTGGGTGATATTGGGTCCGTTGGGCGTACAAATCGCCAGTGACTTGGGACTTACTGCTGCGCAAAAAGGCCTGATGGTGGCGACGCCTGTGCTGTCCGGTGCGCTGTTGCGTCTGGTGATGGGCGTGATGGTGGATCATCTAAAACCCAAGTTGGCGGGCGCGATTGGTCAGGTTATCGTGATCGCAGCGCTGCTGCTCGCCTGGTGGCTTGGCGTACACAGTTTCCAGCAGGTGCTGGTATTGGGGGTGATGCTGGGCGTGGCAGGGGCTGCTTTTGCGGTGGCCTTGCCGCTGGCGTCGCGCTGGTATCCGCCTGAGCATCAGGGCACAGCCCTAGGCATCGCCGGAGCGGGAAATTCCGGTACCGTGCTGGCAGCCTTGTTTGCCCCGCTGCTGGCATCAATCTACGGTTGGCAGAATGTGTTTGGGCTGGCCGCGATGCCTTTGACCGTTGTATTTTTCGTTTACTTGCTGCTGGCCAAAAATAGCCCGAATTGCCCGCCGCCAAAATCTCTGGCGGATTATTTAAAGATATTGAAAGACAAAGATGCCTGGTGGTTCATGTTTTTCTACAGCGTGACGTTCGGCGGCTTTGTCGGCCTGGCGGCTTCGCTGACGATCTATTTCAATGCACAATATGGACTGAGTCCGGTGATAGCTGGTTATTTTACGGCTGCCTGTGTGTTCGCGGGCTCACTGGTCCGACCACTGGGCGGCATGTTGGCGGATCGTATCGGTGGCATACGAACCCTTTCGGTGATGTATGTGCTTGCCGGTATTTCTCTGGCGATTGTGAGTGTGGGATTGCCGCAGGCATGGATGGCGCTGGTAGTTTTTATCGCTGCGATGCTGTCTTTGGGTACGGGTAATGGCGCGGTATTTCAGTTAGTGCCGCAGCGTTTCCATAAGGAGATCGGTGTGATGACAGGTTTGGTGGGCATGGCAGGCGGCATCGGCGGCTTCTATCTGGCGTCCAGTCTGGGTTACGCCAAACAGTTGACAGGTAACTATCAATACGGTTTTTTGATCTTTTCCGCTTTGACTGTGTTGGCGTTGCTTGGGTTGCTGAGTGTTAAGACTCGATGGCGCACCACCTGGGGCGCATCGCACTTAACCGCAGCGAAAATTTGATTGGGTTTAATGACAATATGACACTTGAGATCAGCAGTGGCTATGCCAGCTCGATAGGAACAAGAGCTGCCAATGAAGACTTCTGTGGCATTGTTACGCCTCAGGGTGGGGTGTTGGAGGCCAAAGGCGTGGTGGCAGCGCTCGCCGACGGTGTGGGCAGCAGCGGAGGGGGGGGCGAGGCTGCTGAATACAGTGTGCGCGGCTTGTTGGCAGATTATTATGCCACCCCGGATACTTGGGCGATTACCTACGCGCTCGATCGCGTGTTGCGTGCGATTAACCGCTGGTTGTTGGCACAGAGTTTCTCTCAATACGACGCTCACCGTCTGGTGAGCACACTCAGTGTCGTGGTATTGCATGGCGACCATTTTGTGGTCGCGCATATCGGTGACAGCCGGGTCTATTTGCTGCGAGATCATCAGTTGCGTCAACTGACGGTGGATCACGTCTGGGACAAACCCGAGATGCAGCATGTGCTGAAACGCGCCATGGGGCTGGATCAACATCTGGTATTGGATTATCTGGATGACGTGGTGCAGGTGGGTGATATTTTTTTGTTGGTATCCGACGGTGTATGGGAAGTGCTGGGGGACAAGGCGATGCAGGCTTTGCTTGATGCGGAGCAGGAGCCGCAGCAGATTGCCGACAATCTGATCGGACAAGTTACCAGGAAAAAAGGGCAGGATAACGCTACAGCAATGGTGCTTAAAGTGCATCAACCGGGTGTGACCAATCGACATTATGCGGGTGCGCAAGCCCGGCATCTCGCCGTGCCGGAGCGGATGAAAGCAGGCCAGGTGCTGGATGGATTCGAGGTGCTGCAATTGCTGCATGAATCACAAAATTCCTTGCTGTATCAGGTGAAACGAGTCGCCACACAGCAGTTACTGGTGCTCAAGACTTTGCCGCCATCCTTGCACGATGATTTATCCTCCCGTGAGGGGTTGCTGGTCGAGGAATGGCTGGCCAAGTCCATCGTGTCGCGCTACTTTCCGCAAGTGCTGCCGCTGTCCGGCAAAGAGCGCCACTATTTGTATTACGTGATGAGTTTCCATGAGGGGGCGACACTGCAGCAGCATTTGCAGCATGATCGGCATTTCTCGATTGCCGATGCGGTACAAATCGGTATCCGCTTGGGCAAGGCGTTAGGCACCCTGCATCGCATGAACATCATTCATCGCGATATTAAACCGGACAACATTCATCTGGACACGGAAGAAAAGTTGCGTCTGCTGGATCTGGGAGTTGCATTGAATCCCGCGACGATGCGTTCGGAAGGCACCCCCGGTACACCCAGTTTTATTGCGCCGGAGTTGTTCGGCGGTGAGCAGGCATCCTGCCAGAGTGATCTTTATGCGGTGGGCGTAACGTTGTATTACCTGCTGACGCGCAAGTATCCTTACGGCGAGATTGAACCCTTTCAGCATCCGCGCTTTACCGCACCGATACCACCTACACGCTATCGCCCGGATATTCCAGAATGGCTGGAAAATATCCTGCTGAAAGCGGTTGCCAGAAATCCCCTGAGGCGTTTCGAAACAGCCGAGGAATGGGTAATCACCCTTAGTAAGGCAGAAAACGCGGTCGCAATACCCTACCGGCAGGCACCGTTGGTTGAGCGCAATCCAATGTTGCTGTGGCAGATGGGTTTGATGGTTTCGCTGCTGATAAATTTTCTGATGCTGTACTTACTATTCGTTACGTGAATTCCCCCGTGCACCAAAGTTGAGTGCAGCGCACCAAAAGGAGGCGGTAATTCGTGTAGAACCCGCAAATTTCCTGCTGGTTCAGGGTGGCACAGTAATTGCTTAATAAAGTTTGAGAAACTTTTCTAACCCAACGGCGGGCGAAAAGTTAAACAACCGACAAAGGCGTCGACCCGATTTAAGGATGTGCTGAAAAACACTATGCAGTGTTTACTTGGCACCCCGAAAAATCAGGCGACGCTTTTTTATTGTGAGGAGGGATGATGAACGCAAAGAAAACAAAATTAGTCGTGATCGGCAACGGGATGGCGGGTATACGCACCCTTGAGGAGTTGCTGAAAATGTCGCCGGATGAATACGAGATCACCGTGTTCGGCACAGAGCCGCAGCCCAATTACAACCGCATCCTGCTCTCCCCGGTGTTGTCGGGTGAAATGCAGTTTCAGGATACCGTGCTGAATGACTGGAGCTGGTACCAGGAAAACCACATCACGCTGCATGCCGGCAAAACGGTCAGCAAAATCGACCGCCATCGCTGTCAGGTCGAAACCGAAGACGGCATTGTCGCGCCGTACGACCGGCTGCTGATCGCGACAGGCTCCAATCCGATCATGCTGCCGGTACCGGGGATCAATCTGCCGGGTGTGCTGGGTTATCGCAGCATCGACGATGTGGAGAAGATGCTGGGTATGGCGGGTCCGGGCAGTCGTGCCGTGGTGATCGGCGGCGGCCTGCTCGGCCTGGAAGCGGCCAACGGACTGATGATGCGCGGCATGGACGTTTCTGTGGTGCACCTGTGCGACTGGCCGATGGAACGCCAGTTGGACAAGGTGGGCGGCGGCTTGCTGAAAGAAGCCCTGCAAAAGCGTGGAATGAAATTTTATCTGTCTCGTCAGACGGAGGCCATACTCGGCGAAACAGCCGTCACAGGCTTGCGCTTCAAGGATGGCGAGGAAATACCGGCCGATCTGGTGGTGATGTCGGCGGGTATCCGTCCCAATATCGCACTGGCCAAATCGGCCGGAATTCATTGCGAGCGCGGCATCGTGGTGAGCGACACGATGCAGACCTATGATCCGAAGATCTATTCGGTCGGCGAATGCGTGCAGCATAGAGGGCAAACCTACGGTCTGGTCGCACCCTTGTTCGAGCAAGCCAAGGTGGCCGCCAATCATCTGGCCCGTTACGGCAGGATGCGTTACGAAGGCTCATCCGTCTCGACCAAGCTCAAGGTGACCGGTATCGATCTGTTCTCGGCGGGCGATTTCAATCCTGTTGAGGGCGACGAGGAGCTTCTGTTGCAGGACTCCGCGCGCGGCGTGTACAAAAAACTGGTGTTGCGCGACAACAAATTGCGCGGTGCGGTGATGTATGGCGAGACGGTGGATGGCCCCTGGTATTTCCAGATGATGCGCGACGGAACCGATGTGTCCGAGTTGCGGGAACATCTGTTGTTCGGTCAAATGCATCTGGGGGACTCCGGTCTCGGCGGTGCGTCCAGCGTGGCGAATATGCCGGACAGTACCGAAATTTGCGGTTGTAACGGCGTATGCAAAGGCGCCATCGTCAACGCCATCGTCGATAAAAAACTGTTCACGCTGGAAGAGGTGCGCGCCCATACCAAGGCATCCGCATCCTGCGGCTCGTGTACCGGGCTGGTGGAAGCGATACTGGCCAACACGCTGGGCGGCGATTATTCAGCCAAATCAAGCAAGAAGGCGATCTGTGCCTGTACCGAATCCGCGCATCAGGATATGCCCAAGGCAATACGCGAACTGGGCGTGAAAACCATCCCCGATCTGATGCGTGCGCTGAATTGGAAAACAGCAGACGGCTGCCATGTCTGCCGCCCTGCGCTCAATTATTACCTGCTGACGGCCTGGCCTGGCGAATACCAGGATGATTCCCGCTCGCGTTTCATCAACGAACGGGTGCATGCCAATATCCAGAAAGACGGCACTTATTCTGTGGTGCCGCGCATCTGGGGCGGGGTGACCTCGCCGGCAGAACTGCGCTCGATTGCCGAGATCGCCGAAAAATATCAGGTGCCGAGCGTCAAGATCACCGGCGGACAGCGCATCGACCTGCTGGGTGTAACCAAAGAAAACCTGCCGAAAATGTGGGGCGATCTGGTCGCGGCGGGCTTCGTATCGGGCCATGCGTACGGAAAATCGCTGCGCACCGTCAAGACTTGCGTCGGCTCGGAATGGTGCCGTTTCGGCACTCAGGATTCCACGGGGCTTGGCATCAAGGTCGAGAAAATAACCTGGGGTTCGTGGACGCCGCACAAGTTTAAAATCGCCGTGTCAGGCTGCCCGCGCAATTGCGCCGAGGCCACCATCAAGGATTTCGGCATCGTCTGCGTGGACTCAGGCTATGAGCTTCATGTCGGCGGCAATGGCGGCATCAAGGTGCGCGTCACCGATTTTCTGTGCAAGGTCGGGAGCGAGGCTGAGGTCTTGGAGTATTGCGGCGCGTTCATGCAGCTGTATCGCGAACAGGCTCACTACATGGATCGCACCGCGCCCTGGATAGAACGCGTCGGCCTGGCTTATGTGAAACAACACATCGTCGATGATGCATCGGGGCGAGCCGAGCTGTATGCGCGTTTTCTTGAGTCGCAGCGCTATTCGCAGGACGACCCGTGGAAAGAACGCGCCGAGGGGAAAGACGCGCATGAATACGTAGCGCTTGCCACCATCGAACAAGGAGAACTGCAATGAACTGGATACAGGTAGGCATGCTTTCCGACATTCCGCGACAGGGTTCGCGGGTGATCAACACGGCTACAGGCGAGATTGCGCTGTTCCGCAGCGTGGACGATCGGGTATTCGCGCTGAACAACCGTTGCCCGCACAAGGGCGGGCCGCTGTCGCAAGGGATCGTGCATGGCACGCGCGTCACCTGCCCCCTGCACAGCTGGGTGATCGATCTGGAGAGTGGAGAGGCGGTCGCACCCGATAAAGGCTGCGCGCATCGTCATGAAGTCAGGGTTGCACATGGCGTGTTGTTTCTCGAAGTTAGCAACGAGGCGACGAAGTGTACGTGAACCCAACTCTGAGCACCTGTCCTTATTGCGGGGTCGGTTGCGGGGTCGTGGCAAGCGTTAACGCCGAAGGCGTCACCGTAACTGGCGACCCGCTTCACCCGGCAAATTTCGGGCGGTTGTGCTCCAAGGGCGCGGCGCTTGCCGACACACTCGATAGCGAAGGGCGTCTGCTGTACCCGATGGTCGACGGGCAGCGCGCCTCGTGGGATGAGGCGCTGGATCGGGTAGCCGAAGGTTTTAGTCGCATTGTTGCCGAGCACGGGCCGGACGCGGTGGCTTTCTACGTATCCGGGCAGTTGCTGACCGAAGACTATTATGTCGCAAACAAGCTGATGAAGGGATTCATCGGCAGCGGGAATATCGATACCAATTCGCGGCTGTGCATGTCCACCGCCGTGGCGGCACACAAGCGCGCTTTCGGTGCGGATGCCGTGCCGGTTTGCTACGAGGATGTCGAAGCGGCTGATCTGGTCGTGATTGTCGGTTCCAACTATGCCTGGGCGCATCCCGTGCTCTACCAGCGTCTGGCGGCAGCGAAGAAAGCGCGACCCGAAATGCGGGTAGTGGTGATCGATCCGCGTCGCACGGCGACCTGCGACATCGCCGATCTGCATCTGGCGATCGCACCCGGAGCCGACGCTTATCTGTATAACGGCCTGCTGCATCATCTGCGCCGCGAGGATGTGCTCGATCTGGCTTACGTCGAGGCGCATGTGGAAGGTTTTGCGGCGGCATTCGATGCGGCGCGTGGTTCGATTCCGAAAACAGCACAGGTTTGCGGGATTTCAGAGCAAGAGACAGCTGAGTTTTTTAACCTGTTCGCGCGCACGGAGCGCACCGTGACGATATTCTCGCAAGGCATCAACCAGTCTTCCAGCGGCGTGGACAAGGCCAATGCAATCATCAACGTGCATCTGGCAACCGGGCGCATAGGCAGACCCGGCATGGGGCCCTTCTCGGTGACCGGCCAGCCGAATGCAATGGGTGGGCGTGAAGTAGGGGGGCTTGCGAATCAGCTGGCGGCGCATCTGGATTTTTCGGATACGGCAAGCGTCGAGCTGGTCGCGCGATTCTGGAAGGCGCCCAACGGGCATGCCCGTTTCCCTCACCTCAATCCTCTCCCGCAAGCGGTAGAGGAAGCAAACGAATCGCTACGCGATGTTCGCGTTAATATGGCTCAGGCACCGGGCCTTAAAGCAGTGGACATGTTTCAGGCCATCGGCGCGAAAAAGATTAAAGCGGTGTGGATCATGGGCACCAACCCGGTAGTCAGCCTGCCCGATGCCGACAAGGTGCGCGCCGCGTTGCTTGCCTGCGAGCTGGTGGTGGTCTCCGATTGCGTGCAGCACACCGACACCACGGCCTGCGCCGACATATTGCTGCCGGCCAGAGGCTGGGGGGAGAAGGACGGCACGGTGACCAATTCCGAGCGGCGCATCTCGCGCCAGCGATCCTTTCTGAAAGCGGCGGGTGAAGCGATGCCGGACTGGTGGATCATCACGCAACTGGCACAGCGCATGGGTTTTTCAGAGGCGTTTCCCTATACCCGGCCCGCACAGATTTTTCGCGAGCATGCGCGCCTGTCCGGATTTGAGAATGAGGGGCGCCGCGCGTTCGACATCAGCGCTTGGTCTGAATTGGACGATGAACAATACGATGCGCTGAAACCTGCGCAATGGCCGGTCAATAGCGATGCGCCGGCTGGCACAGTGCGTCTGTTCGACGACGGGAAATTTTATACGCCGAGCGGTCGCGCGCGCATGGTGGCTGTCGCACCTAAACTGCCGGCTGTCCCGGCGGATGCCGATTTTCCGCTGGTGCTGAACACCGGCAGGATACGCGACCAGTGGCACACCATGACCCGCACCGGTAAAGTGCCGCGCCTGAACACGCATTCATTCGAGCCTTACGTGCAAGTGCATGCAGCCGATGCACTTCAGCTTGCAAACGGCGGTCTGGCGCGTCTGACCAGCCGTCACGGGGCTATGCTGGCGCGAGTACAAGTAAGCGGCGATCAGCGTCCAGGTTCCGTGTTCGTGCCGATGCACTGGAGCGATGTGTTTGCCAAATCGGCAAGGGCGGATGCACTGGTCGCCCCCCTCACCGATCCGATTTCCGGACAGCCTGAATCCAAACACACGCCGGTCAGAATCGAACCTTACCAGCCAGCCTGGCAGGGATTCGCCTTGAGCCGCACACGTTTGGAATTGCCGGATACCAGCTATTGCGCCTGCACGAAAGGCACAGCCTACTGGCGACACGAAATTGCCGGCGTAACCTTGCCGGATGACTGGAACCGCTGGGTAAAAGCCGCTTTGTGTAAACCCGCTACGCCCGCAAGGGGCGTGCCGGCGGGTGCCCGGCAGCTTGGCTGCCACCCTTCCGCAAATTGGATCGAATATCGCGATGCGGCGATGGGACGCTACCGCGCAGCCTGTATTCAGGATGGCCGACTTGAAGCAGTATTTTTTATCGCACCGGATCAGCGCCTGCCGGAACGCGAGTGGCTCGCCAGCCTGTTCAACAAACCGCAACTTGAAGCGGCTGACCTGTCAGGATTGCTGGCGGCGCGCGCGCCAAAAGGTGCCGACACGGGTCGCACGGTGTGCGCCTGTTTTGGCGTAGGCGAAAAAACCATCCTGAACGCCATTCAGACGCAAAACCTGACGAGTGTCGAGGCCGTGGGGCAGTGCCTGAAAGCCGGCACCGGTTGCGGTTCATGCGTGCCGGAAATCCGCCGCTTGCTGGATCAAACCCCGTAGGATTCGGGCATGGTGCTGCGCGAAAAGCCGCTTTGGGAAAACGCGCGGTCCGCCGACATATAGCTCGACAACACCGACTGCGTGGACAGGCTGAAGCCGCGATACAAGTCCAGGTCGTAGTCGGACATGCGGATTTTGTGCGCCGCATTGCCAAAATCCGTAATGAATTCATCCCAGGTGGCATAGCGCAGGTTCCTGTCCTTTGCCATTGCGCGCTCGATGACGGCAATCAACTCTCCCGGCAGCTTCTTGCGGTAAGTTTGAATCGGCGTGATCGGGTAGTGCAGGATTGCGATCTTTGCATCGAAGGTGTTGTCTGCTTCAAATGTGTGCCTGCCGGTCAGCAAGCGGTAGATCACCGCACCCAGCGCATAGATGTCGGCGCGCTGATCGAGCGCTTCGCCGTCCAGTTGCTCAGGCGACATATAGGCCAGACTGCCCGCCACGACCGCTCCCATCTCGCTCACCGGAATCGCGCAGCCGAAGTCGGATAGTTTGGCAATCCCGTTTGGCATCAGGATGATATTGCCCGGCTTGACATCGCGATGCACCACGCCGAGCCCCGCCGCATAACGCAGCGCATTGGCCACTTGCTCGACGACCGACAGCACGGTCAGAATGGGCGGCAGCGAACTGGTGCGATCATGGTGATCGAGCGCGGTGCCGTTGATGTATTCCATCACCAGATAGGCGCCGCTCGCCTCATTCAGGTCGGCTTCCAGCACCCGGACGATGTTCTTGTGCTGCATCCGGCGTCCCAGTTCGACCTCGGTGACGAACATGGTCCGGTAAATTTCCGACTGGCGGCGCAGCTGCTTGATCGCGACCGACGCGAGCGTCTTGGTGTGCTGTGCGAGATACACACTGGACGTCGCACCCTCGCCTATCAGCCTGACGATGGAATAATTGCCTATTCGGTTTGGGCTGGCGGCCATTCAGACATTCAATTGAACGAGACGCTGTATCCGACAAGTCTGGTCGGGAAAGTTCATTTACTTGAATACTATGGTTTTATTGCCGCACACCAGAATGCGATCTTCGACGTGGTAACGCAAGCCGCGCGACAACACCGTCTTCTCGATGTCTCGCCCGTAGCGCACCAGATCCTCCACCGTGTCGCCATGGTCGATACGCACCGTGTCCTGCTCGATGATCGGCCCCGCATCCAGTTCATCGGTAACGTAATGGCAGGTCGCGCCGATCAGCTTCACGCCGCGCAGATAGGCCTGATGATAAGGCTTCGCGCCGACGAAGGAAGGCAGGAAGCTGTGGTGGATGTTGATGATGCGCCCCGGGTAACGCTGGCACAGGGCAGGCGGCAATATCTGCATAAAGCGCGCCAGCACCATGGTGTCGCCCTGATATTCGTCGAACAAGGCGGCGATCTGCTCGAATGCGGCGGCCTTGTCGGCCTGCATGTCCACATGGATGAACGGGATGCCGTGCCATTCGACGAAGCTGCGCAAATCCTCATGGTTGGAAATCACGCAGGGGATGTCCACCCGCAACTCACCCGTGCGCCAGCGATGCAGCAGATCGTCCAGACAATGATCCTGCCGGCTCACCAGGATCACCAGGCGTTTGTTCTTCGCGGAATCGGCAATCTGCCAGGTCATCGCGAATTGTTCCGCCAGAGGCGCAAAGCGTCGGCCAAATTCACCCGCACCGAACGGGAGCGAATCGGCGCGTATCTCCTGCCTCATGAAGAAGCGCTGTTCCTCCTGCTCGGTGTGATAGTTAGCCTCGACGATGAATCCGCCGTGCTGCGCGATAAACCCGGTCACCGCAGCGATGATCCCCGCGCGGTCGGGACAGGAAATGGTCAGTGTGTAATGCCGATTGGTCATGTACTGATTCCTTGAGGGTTGTTCAACAATATCGTTTTTTGCCATGCAGGTTCACGCTACATGAATTCTTCGGGCAAACGCTTTACTTCGACCGCGCTCCCCCACAACACCGACATGATACGGGTAGCCTGCGCCGCATCGCCGCTGGTGAAAAACAGTTCGTCATTCCGGCGAAGGCCGGAATCCAGTTCATTTAATTGACTGGATGCCGGATCAAGTCCGGCATGACGGCTTGTTTCTTGCATACGTGCCGGCAGTTCACTCAGCAGCCGGCGCTGCAAATGCCGCGCGACGGCCTCCCCGGTATCCACCAGCGCAATGTTCTTTCCTGCCACTTCGCGGATCATTGGCGCCAAAAAAGGGTAGTGGGTGCAGCCCAGAATCAGCGTGTCTGCGCCGCGAGCCAGCAACGGCGCGGTGTAGCGTTCGACAAGCTCGCGCGTCCTGGAACTGTGCAGATCGCCCAGTTCCACTTGCTCGACCAGACCGGGACAGCCCTGGGTTACGATCTGCACATTTCCCGCATAACGCTCCAGCAGGGCGGCAAAGCGCGCGCTTTCCAGCGTGCCGATGGTTGCCAGCACGCCGACGACCCCGCTCTTCGTGGCCGCAACAGCGGGTTTGACGGCAGGTTCCATGCCCAGAATAGGAATGGAAAATTCGCGTCGCAGCAAAGCTGCCGCCGCTGCCGTGGCGGTGTTGCAGGCAATGACGATAGCGTCCGCACCCTGCGAGATCAGGAAGTTGGTCAGCGTGATCGAGCGCTGCTCGATGTAGCCGGCTGACTTGTCGCCGTAAGGCACGTGAGCGGAATCGGCAACGTAGATCAGGCGCTCGTCGGGCAACATCTGGCGGATGTGGTGCAGCACCGACAACCCGCCGACACCGGAATCAAAAACACCGATTGCTGTCATGACAGAAGACCGGTCATTCCGGCGCAGGCCGGAATCCAGCAATTAAAGATTCTGCGCAGCAAACAAAACCTTGATGAGGTCTCGCTACGCGAGGAACATGTGATTAACTGGATTCCGGCCTGCGCCGGAATGACGTTACTCATGTTCGTTAAGCAGCCATGCCCTGATCACGCAGGTACTCTTCATAGGTGCCGTGGTAATCGGTGACGCCACGGGCGGTAATTTCGATGATGCGCGTGGCGAGTGAGCTGACGAATTCGCGGTCATGGCTGACGAATACCACGGAGCCCTTGTATTCGAGCAGCGCGGTGTTCAGCGACTCGATCGACTCCATGTCCATGTGGTTGGTCGGTTCATCCATCAACAGCACATTGTTGCGTTGCAGCATCAGCTTGCCGAACAGCAGGCGTCCCTTCTCGCCGCCGGACAGCACCTTGACCGGTTTGTGGGCATCGTCGCCGGAGAACAACAAACGGCCCAGTGTTGCGCGCACGGTCTGATCGTCGTCATTCGGGCCGCGCCAGTAGGTCATCCAGTCGGTCATGATCCTGTCCTGCGCAAATTCGGCGGTGCTGTCCTGCGCGTAGTAGCCGACCTTGGCCTTGTCCGTCCACTTGATGACGCCGTAATCAGGGGTCAGATCCCCTGCCAGGCAGCGCAGCAGCGTGGTCTTACCGATACCGTTAGGCCCGATGATCGCCACTTTTTCGCCCGCATCGACGCGGATATTCACATTGGAGAACAGCACCCGGTCGAAGCCCTTGGTTAAAGCCTCAACTTCCACGGCGGTGCGATGCAGCTTTTCGCGCTCGTCGAATTCGAAGCGGATGAACGGGTACTGTCGGCTGGAAGGCTTGATGTCTTCGATCTTGATCTTGTCGATCTGGCGCGCACGCGAGGTGGCCTGCTTGGCCTTGGAGGCGTTGGCCGAGAAACGCGCGACGAAGGCTTTCAGCTCGGCGACCTTTTCCTTGGCCTTGGTGTTGTCAGCCGATTGCTGCTCGCGCGCCTGGGTGGACGCCAGCATGTAATCGTCATAAGTACCCGGATAGGTTGTGATTTTTCCGAAATCCAGATCGGACATGTGGGTGCACACGCTGTTCAGGAAGTGGCGGTCATGCGAGATGATGACCATCGTGCAGGTGCGCGCGTTGAGTATATTTTCCAGCCAGCGAATCGTGTTGATGTCCAGGTTGTTGGTCGGCTCGTCCAGCAACAGGATGTCCGGGTTGGAGAACAGCGCCTGAGCCAGCAGCACGCGCAGTTTGAAACCGGGTGCGACCGCGCTCATGTTGCCCTGATGCAATTCGATCGCGATACCCAGACCCAGCAGCAATTCGCCGGCACGCGCCTCGGCGGTGTATCCATCGTATTCGGCGAACTCGGCCTCCAGATCGGCGGCGCGCATGTAGTCTTCCTCGGACGCATCCGGGTTGGCGTAGATCGCATCGCGTTCCGACATCACCGCCCACATCTCGTCATGCCCCATCATCACCACATCCAGCACGCGATTGTCTTCATAGGCGAACTGATCCTGGCGCAGCTTGCCCAGTCGCTCGGTCTTATCCAGCATGACCTCGCCTGATGTCTGATCCAGATCGCGACCCAGGATCTTCATGAAGGTGGATTTGCCGCACCCGTTCGCACCGATCAGGCCATAGCGGTTGCCGTTGCCGAATTTGACGGAGACGTTTTCGAACAGGGGCTTGGCCCCGAATTGCATGGTGATGTTGGCGGTGGATAACATGGAATTGCCTTGTATTCTTTTTGAAGTCGCGCATTCTACCACCAGCACCACCAGTACACTAAACGGTGACAAGCAACGTAAGTTGTTATTTGTTGGCGCAAATGCAAAAATTCCGTTACATTTGCGGCGCAATCGTTGATTGAACATCAACGCCTGCAATGGCAAACCCGCAAAAAGACGGGGATGCAAAGCCACCGGGCTTAGGGACAGGTTCCTATCCGACAACAGTCGAGTGCCGGCGGGGTCGCAAGCAGATCCTGTCCTTGCACATCCCCTTAGCTATGCCATTAGAAAATTTTTATGACGAACGGCGCATACACGCACGAGTAAAGGTTGAAACATGGAACAGGAAGACATCAATTTCTCCGACTTTATCGCATCGTCCATACACGACATGAAGAACTCACTGAATATCCAGATCGGGTTTCTTGAGGAGTTGATGGGCGAGTGCAAAGACAGAGTCGACGAGTCGATCAGGACTCAGCTGGGTCATACGATCTACGAGGCCAGCCGAATGAATGTGAATCTGATCCAGATTCTGAGCCTCTACAAGCTGGGGAAATCCATCTACCCGATAGACATTGCAGAGCAATCGCTCAAAGAATTTCTGGAAGAACTGGCGCTGCAAAATCAGTCCATCATGGCTTACAAGGGGATCGCGCTGTCCGTGGTGTGCGACGACGAATGCTACTGGTATTTCGACCGCGACCTGATAAGCGGCGTCCTGATCAATGCGGTCAACAACGCCTATAACTACACGACCGACAAGATTCTCATCAGAGCCCGGATCAGCGACGATATGCTGGAAATACGCGTGGAAGACAACGGCGCCGGTTACTCAGACGAGATGTTGCTGGAAAACATCGAGGATAACCGGGGGATCAGCTTTGCCACCGGAAGTACCGGGCTGGGTTTCTATTTCTCTTCCCAGGTGGCCGGAATGCACAAGAATGCCGGTAAGCGGGGTGCCCTGCACATCGAAAACGGCGGCGCCTACGGTGGCGGATGCTTCGTGTTGACGCTGCCATAGCCCACATACGACAATATCGCTTCAAGGAAAAGACATGGCAACCTCATTGAAACAATCGAACACGCTGGTCATTGATGATTTCCCGAGCATGCGCAGCATGCTGATGGGTTTTCTCAAGGCCATGGGTGTGAAAAGCACTGACAACGCAGCCACAGCGAAGGAGGCTCTTGCGCTGCTGGCTGCGAAAAAATACGACATCATAATCTGCGACTATAACCTCGGACACGGTCAGAACGGTCAGCAAATTCTGGAAGAGGCGAAACACAAAAATTACATAGGATATTCTACTGTCTGGGTGATGGTCACTGCGGAAAAAACCATGGACATGTTCATGGGCGCAGCGGAGAACAAGCCGGACGATTACCTGTTGAAACCCATCTCCGAGGGCCTGCTGGAAACGCGGTTAAACAAGCTCATCGAAAAAAAGATGTCGCTTGAACCCATCGAAAGCGCAGTTGCAGCCAAAGACTACCTGCACGCGATCGCGCTGTGCGATGAACAGCTCAAAAAACACACGACAAATACCCAGGACATCCAGCGCATCAAGAGCGACCTGCTGCTGATGACCGGGAATTTTCCCGCCGCCCAGGCATTTTTCGAAGGTATTCTGGCCGTGCGCAGCATGCCCTGGGCCAAGACGGGGCTGGGGAAAGTGCATTTTCTCAGCAGGAATTACCCGCAGGCCAAGGAGATATTTCAGGAGATCCTCGCAGAAAACAAGATGTATCTGGAAGCGGCAGACTGGTTGTCGAAAACGCTGGATGCGATGGGTGATCTGGAGCAGGCCAAAAGCGTATTGCTCAGCGCCATGATGCTTTCTCCCAATGCGGTTGCAAGACAAAAGAGCCTGGCAGATGCGGCGTACAAGAACGGAGAACTCGATCTGGCGCAAACCTCGTACGAAAAGGCGATAAAACTCGGCGAGCATTCCGTGCACAAGAACTCAAGCACCTATTCAGGGCTGGCCAAGGTGCTGACCGCCAAAGATGACCCTCAGGAGGCGCTGAAGGTGCTGCATCGCAGCAAGGAGGAGTTCAAGGGCGACCCCGGAGCCGAGCTGCAAACCGCGGTGATCGAAGGGATGGTTTATCAAAAACTGGGGCAGCCGGAGAAGGCGGAGGCAGCGCTCGCGGTCGCAGAGGAATTGATGCGCAGCCAGCCCGGCAGCGGCAGCCTGTCCACCACGATGGATATGGCGGACGCGCTGCTTGCGCTCGGGCAGAAAGACAAAGCCTGCAGCCTGCTGGCTGGCGTGGTCAAGAACAATCATGAAAATGCCGGCATCCTCAACATGGTCGAGGCGGTGTTCGACAAAGCCGGGCTGAGCGAGGAGGGGGGCGAGTTGATCAAGGAGAGCGCTGCAGAAGTTGTTAATATCAACAAGCAAGGCGTGCTGCTCGCGAACCAGGGGAAGCTCGAGGAAGGCGTCAAGCTGATGAAGCAGGCGCTGCTGACCCTCCCGGATAGCGACCTTATGCTCACGAACCTGTGCGGAATGATGCTGGGCCTGATGTCCAGAAACGGGAAAGATGAGCGCATGATGTCAGAGGTCAGGCAGTATCTCGACCGGGTGAGTAAAATCAATCCGGCCAACAAAAAATACAACACCTATATGAATGTCTTGAATAAACTGGCGGCCTCATAGCCGGCCGGACGCTGATACAGATTTTCAATACAAGGGCAAACCCGTTGAAAGACGGGGACGCAAAGCCACCGGGCTAAGGGACAGTGTCCTATTCGACAACAGTCGAGTGCCAGCGGGGCCGCCAGGTGATCTGGCTCGTCGGGTGCTCCCAGGCTTTGCATAACTTTCATTTCAGGTCATATGGCTAGTCCGCAAGTTAAAAGCAAACCATACAAACGGCAGATAATCGTCCGCAGAATACGCCGGGTGATACCTGAGAAGCAGCGCGGCTTGTGGAAAATCGCTTATGCCGATTTCATGACTGCGCTGATGGCATTCTTCCTGCTGTTATGGTTGCTGTCCACCACCTCGGAAGCAGACAGGCGGGCAATTGAGGAATATTTTGAGACCCCGCTGATGGTCGTTCTGTCCGGCGGGAAGACTGATGATGTCAGCTCCAGCCTGATTGTGGGCGGTCAGGGCGAGGACAATACCAAGACCTCCGGACAAGTCAGCAAAGGCACTCAGCCGGATAAAAAAGTCGTCATTTCAGTGACGGATGCCGGCCGTCTGCTGCATCTACAGGAAGTGGCACGACTCCAACAGCTCAAGAACCAACTGGAGCAGCTCGTCGACAACGATCCCAAGTTGAGCCAATACAAGAACCAGTTGCTGATCGACATGACGACCGAGGGACTGCGCGTCATGATCGTCGATGCGCAGAACCGCCCGATGTTCCAAATGGGTAGCGCCGCCCTGCAGCCGTATGCCGCGGAAATTTTGCGTGAGATAGGCAAGACGCTGAATCAGGTGCCCAACAAGATCGGCTTGTCCGGGCACACCGATGCCGCCCACTACCAGGGCGGCAGTCTGGGCTACAGCAACTGGGATCTTTCGGCTGACCGGGCCAACGCCTCGCGCCGCGAGTTGATCGCAGGCGGGATGGATCAAACCAAGATCTTGCGGGTCGTCGGTTTGTCTGATTCCGTGCTGTTCAATCCGCGCGATCCGTTTGACGCGCACAACCGGCGCATCAGCATCATCGTCATGAACCAGAAAGCCGAGGAGGAGGCCAGCCATGACGGCGGACAATAGCCTTCGTTCGGACTGGCGGTTCGCCTTGTTTCATGAGTAAGACGAACAAAGTCTGACAGACTGCTAGAATACGCGTAGTTCGTTACCGGCTTACACATATGGTTCCTCATCTCACTACCGCACTCAACGGCCCGCTGCTCGATCTGGAGCGACGTTTTCTGACCGCCATGCCGACCATCGAACACTGGTTTCGCCGGCAATGGATCGAACATACGCCCCCCTTTTATGCCTCGGTGGATTTGCGCAACAGCGGCTTCAAGCTGGCCCCGGTGGACACGAATCTGTTTCCCGGCGGATTCAACAACCTCAATCCTGATTTCCTGCCGCTATGCGTACAGGCGATGCAGGGCACGGTACAGAAGATTTGTCCTGAGGCGCGCGGCGTACTGCTGATCCCGGAAAATCACACGCGCACTCTGTTTTATCTGCAAAACGTGGCACAGCTCGTCACCATCCTGAAACAGGCCGGCATGCTGGTACGGGTGGGCAGTCTGTTGCCGGAAATAACCTCGCCCACCGAGATTCAACTGCCCAACGGCAGTGCGGTGAAGCTGGAGCCGCTGGTGCGGCGCGGCAACCGTCTCGGGTTAGCTGATTTCGACCCTTGCGTGGTGTTGCTCAACAACGACTTGTCGGCAGGCGTGCCGGACATTCTGAAGAATCTCGAACAGGCTGTTTTGCCGCCGCTGGCTGCCGGCTGGTACACGCGGCGCAAGTCACAGCACTTCACGGCGTACGATCGCGTGGCGAATGATTTTGCGGCGCTGCTCAACATCGATCCGTGGCTGATCAATCCCTATTTTGCCACCTGCAGCCAGATCAATTTCCAGGAGCGCGTAGGTGAAGAGTGCCTCGCCGCACAGGTGGATAATGTGTTGCAGAAAATGCGCATCAAATACGCCGAATATGGCGTGAAGCATGATCCCTTCGTCATCGTCAAAGCCGATGCGGGAACCTATGGCATGGGCATCATGACAGTCAAGGATGCCAGCGAGATCACCGGCCTGAACCGTAAACAGCGCAACAAGATGTCTGTGGTGAAAGAGGGTTTGCAGGTTCACGACGTGCTGGTTCAGGAAGGCGTTTATACCTTTGAAAATATCGAGGAAGCGGTGGCCGAGCCGGTGGTGTACATGATCGATCATTCCGTGGTCG
Source organism: uncultured Nitrosomonadales bacterium (assembly GCA_947085835.1). Taxonomy (GTDB): domain Bacteria; phylum Pseudomonadota; class Gammaproteobacteria; order Burkholderiales; family Gallionellaceae; genus Gallionella. Next base: position 111,704 of record CAMTXT010000011.1, read on the forward strand.
GCGGTTTTTATCGCGTGCACACCGGGCGCGGGGTGGACGAGAATCTCAATGCACCGGGCATGCAGTTCGTGCCGCTGGCTTTCGAGACTTGCTGCACCTTACCGAATCCTGACTGCGCACCGGACGACACGCCGAACCGTTTTTACGCCTACGGCGTGGTGGCGCGCCTGGCGTTGCTGGCCGCCTCGCTGGAACTTGAGGGGATGGAGGCGTGAACTGTCCGATATGCGGGGGGGATGGCCCATTTTTTGGTGGCGAAAAAGATAAAGTTACGTGTGCACGTTGCGGCGAATATCGTATTACTGAAGCTACAGCAAAAGTTCTAATTTCAGGATTAAAAGGCAATGAACGAAAAGCTGCTAATGCAAGCGGTTGGATTCACAACCACCAACATGAACTGGTTGATTTAAATACCGTTGAACAGATTTTTAAATTACCAACACCTAGTATTCCCGAAAAAGGTCTTAGTTTACTGAAGAATTTGGAAAAGAAAACTTCCTTTCCTGGACAAAAACTGGGTAAAGAAAAAAGTTTTAATGCTGCCGCATCGGTTATAAACGACGATGAGCTCAATTACATTTGTCATTACCTTAAAGCGAATAATTACGTTGAGTTTAAATACGATAGTTTTTTTGGCGTAAGCGATATTTGCATAACCCCCGTGGGCTATGCATATTTAGAGCAAATCAAATACTCAAACGCTGATAGTCAGATTGGCTTTTGCGCCATGTGGTTCGATAGTAGCGTTAAAGCCATTTGGAGTGATGCCATTAGCCCTGCGATTGTAGACGCAGGTTATGAGCCGAAACGCATAGATGAGCACCCCCACAACAATCGAATTGATGACGAAATCATCGCGTTAATTCGACGCAGTAAGTTCGTTGTCGCGGATTTTACCGGACAGCGCGGTGGTGTTTATTTTGAAGCTGGTTTCGCACTCGGCATGAATTTGCCAGTAATCTGGACGGTAAAGAAATCAGAACTTCCATCTGTTCACTTCGATAATCGGCAATATAACTTTGTAACTTGGGAAGACGATAATCTTCCTGAATTGAAGTTGAATTTACAGTACCGGCTTGAAGCTACACTTGGGCGAGGAACGTGGAAGCCCAATTCATAATGGAAAATATTTTAAGTTCGTCATTCCCGCGCAGGCGGGAATCCAGCAATTTAAATATTCCGCGAAGCGGACAAAACCAAGTTGTCCCGCTACGCGGTGATTATTGGTTTAACTGGATTCCGGCCTGCGCCGGAATGACGGCTAACTATGTGCTGCGTTTCATGCTGCTGCTCGGATTGTTCTCACTGACTGCCTGCGGCAAAGAACCTCTGTATCAGGAGCAGGGTTATGTGTTCGGTACGCTGGTGGAAGTTTCCATCCAGGGTGAAACAGAACCGCGCGCCAAACAGGCTGTCGCCGATGTGCTGCATGAGTTTCAGCGTCTGCATGACCTGCTTCACGCCTGGAAACCTTCCGAGCTGAGCGAGTTGAATGCAGCCATCGCCCGGGGCGAGAGCCGGGTTATATCGCCTGAACTTGCCGCCATGTTGCAGGATGCGGCGAAACTATCAGCGCAATCGCAAGGCCTGTTCAACCCGGCTATCGGTGGCCTGGTGCAGCTGTGGGGGTTTCATGCCGATGAATTCAAACCGGTGCAGCCGGATGAAAAACAGATTGCGCAATGGGTAGCCAGTCATCCGCAGATGAGCGATCTGGTTTTTCTCCCCTCGCACCTCGGGGGAGATGGGGTGGGAACGTTGGTGCTGAGCACAAATAAGGCCGTCCAGCTTGATCTGGGCGGCTATGCCAAGGGCTATGCGCTCGACCGCGCGGCCCGATTGTTACGAGATCAGGGTATCCACAACGCGCTGATCAATATCGGCGGGAATGTCCTGGCGCTTGGCCAGCACGGCAAACGTCCGTGGCGCGTTGGCATCCAGCATCCGCGCCAGTCCGGCGCGCTGGCGGCACTTGACTTGCATGACGGAGAGGCGATCGGCACGTCCGGCGACTATCAGCGTTATTTCATGCTGGGCGGTAAACGTTATTGCCATCTGATCGATCCGCGCGACGGCCATCCGATGCAGGGTGTGCAGGCCGTGACGATTTTAACGCACGGCACTCATGCCGGCGTGCTGTCGGATGCCGCATCCAAGCCTCTGTTTATCGGTGGTATTCAAGGCTGGCGGGCGGCGGCTGAACAGATGGGTCTGAGCGAGGCGATGCTGGTGGATGGACAGGGCGGCATTCATCTGACAAGCGCGTTGCAGAAACGGCTAGAATTCACCGACAAAGCGGTGAAACCACAGGTTGAATAAGGGGGGGGTTGGAATTGGTCGGAATCTTATTGGTAACGCATAACGGCCTGGGCGACAGTCTGGTGGATTGCGTCAAACATGTATTAGGCGAAATACCGAAAAACCTGAGGGTGTTGTCGGTGCTGGCAAAGGACGATCCGCAGCAGAAACTTGGCGAGGGCGAAGCCATCATTAAAGAACTCGATAACGGCAGCGGCGTATTGATTCTGGCCGATGTGTTTGGCGCCACGCCCAGCAATATCGGGCGAAAACTCTGCCATGCGGAGCGCGTGGAGGGGGTCGCCGGTGTCAATCTGCCGATGCTGCTGCGCGTAGTCTGTTCATCAAATAAAAATCTGACTGAATTGGCGAATCTCGCGATCGAGGGTGGACGCGAATGTATCGTTCATATGGAGCATTAGCATGCAGCAAGACGCACTGATCATCAATAAACTCGGCCTGCACGCGCGCGCCTCCGCCAAACTCACCCAATTGGCGGGCAGCTTCAAGTCTGAAGTGATGCTGTCGCGCAACAACCGCCGCGTGAATGCCAAGAGCATCATGGGCGTGATGATGCTGGCGGCGGCCAAGGGCACGACCATCACGATTGAAACCCTGGGCGAAGACGAAGCGGCTGCAATGCAGGCGATACTGGCACTGATCAGTGATTATTTCGGGGAAGGCGAATGAGCTTCACGCTGCACGGCATAGCAGTCTCCAGCGGCATCGCGATCGGTCATGCGCATCGCTTGTCCCACAGCTCGCTGGAAGTCGCGCATTACGTATTGCCCAGGCAGTTTATCGCCGAGGAAATCGCGCGTTTTGACGCCGCGTTGCTCGCCACCCGCAACGAGTTTTCCAGTCTGCGCAGCAATCGTCCCAGTTATGCGGCAGCCGAGTTCGATGCCTTCCTTGAACTGCACCAGATGATACTGGACGATCCGCTGCTGAGTGCTGGCACCCGCGAGATGGTGGAGCGAGATGGCTGCAATGTCGAATGGGCGATCAAGGTGCAGACGGATGCGCTGGCGGCGCAGTTCGACGAGTTCGAAGATGCGTATTTGCGCGAGCGGCAGGCCGACGTGAAACAGGTTGCCGAACGGTTGCTCAAACAGCTCTCCGGACAGCCGGGGCATCAGCCGACTCACCTGCGCCATGATGTCGAGACGATACTGGTGGCGCATGATTTAAGTCCGGCCGACATGATCCAGTTCCGGCCGCAGCAATACGCCGCCTTCATCACCGATGCCGGCAGTGCGACCTCGCACACCGCGATTGTGGCGCGCAGCCTGAACACGCCCTGCGTGGTCGGACTGCACCATGCGCGCGAGTTGATCCGTGAGGACGACCTGCTGATTCTGGATGGCGAGCAGGGCGTGCTGATCGTCAATCCGGACAAAGCCATCCTCGCCGAATACAAGCTACTGCAAAGCGAATGGGAGCTCGAACGCAAGAAGCTCAAACGCCTGCGCACCGCGCGCGCCAATACGCTGGACGGGGCAGTCATCGAGCTGCACGCCAACATCGAGAAGCCGGAAGACATCATCGAGGCCCGTGAAAACGGTGCGACCGGCGTCGGCCTGTTCCGCAGCGAATTTCTGTTTTTGAACCGCGATCAGTTGCCTGACGAGGAAGAGCAGTTCGAGTCTTATCGCACTGCCGCCGCCGGGATGAAGGGGCAGCCCGTCACGATCCGCACCTTCGATCTGGGTGCGGACAAGCAAATCAAGGGCGCCGAGCGAGTCGCGAGCAATCCCGCGCTGGGACTGCGCGCAATCCGACTGTGTCTGGCCGAGCCGCAATTGTTCCGCACCCAGTTGCGCGCCCTGCTGCGCGCCACGCACTACGGAAACGTGAAAATCCTGATCCCGATGTTGTCTTCCGTGTCGGAACTCAACCAGACCTTGCAGTTTATCGCTGCAACCAAGCAGGCGCTCGATGACGAGGGTATTCCCTATGACCGCTGCGTGAAGATCGGCGGCATGATCGAGATACCCGCCGCAGCGCTGGCGCTCAACATATTTGCCAAAAAGCTGGATTTTCTGTCCATCGGCACCAACGATCTGATCCAGTACACGCTGGCCATCGACCGTACCGATGAAGATGTCGCGCATCTGTATGATCCGCTGCATCCCGCCGTGCTGCACTTGTTGTCGCATGTCATCAGCACCTGCAACAAACTCGACGTGCCGATCTCGGTGTGCGGCGAAATGGCAGGCGAACTGGCCTACACGCGCTTATTCCTGGGTATGGGGCTGCGCCAGTTCTCGATGTCCTCGGCACAAGTGCCGACCATCAAGCAGCGTATCCTGACGACCTGCCTGCCGGACATCGCCGTCCTCACGCAGAAAATCCTGCGCGCCGACGACCCGATGAAAATACGTGAATTGCTGGACAAGCTGAACGCCTGAAGCAGCTTGTAGCCAGCAGCATAAGAAAATAAGGAAATAAGTATGGAACTGCACAACTTCTTGCAACAACTGAACGACAATCCCGACAGCATTTCATTCAACGACACCATGGCTTTAATCGAATCCCTGTATCAATTCACGCCCACGGCGTTCAGCAACGGCAACCTGGTGAGTGAAGCCGGCCAGAATTCCGGCTCGTGCAAGCTGTTTTCATTCGGGCTGCTGCAAGGGCTGTCACCGCAGCAAACGCTGTCCTGCTTCGGGGCGTATTATCGCGACGATGTCCTCAAACACCCGCTGGGCACCGACCACCAGAACATCCGTAATTTTATGGTGACGGGCTGGGCGGGGATTGCATTTCAGGGTAGTGCGCTGACAGCAAAATAGACGGCAAAAGCCGCGGAGGAGCCAGCCCGTGCGTGGCTTAAATTGACATGCACCGAGAAAACGCACAAACTTCGACCTGTGCCGATTTGACATCAGCTTGCGGGGCACAGACAGGGTAATGAAAAGCAGCGTTTTTCATTACCCTGTTAAAACATACCAGCTAAAGCGAGGACACCCGTTTTGGCTAAGCTAAACGGGTTTTCTTTTGGAGCTGCTTTGAGTAATTCTGTAGGCATCGTTAAAGCGCAGCGCGCACTATTCGACACCCCGCTGGTGTTTCGCAGCGGCGCGGTTTTGCCGCGCTACGAACTGGTGTACGAGACATATGGCGCGCTGAATGACGACAGTTCCAACGCCATCCTGATCTGCCACGCGCTGTCCGGGCATCACCATGTGGCAGGCTACTACGCCGACCAGCCGAATAATATCGGCTGGTGGGACAACATGGTCGGTCCTGGCAAACCGATCAACACCGATAAGTTTTTCGTCATCGGACTGAACAATCTGGGCGGCTGTCACGGCTCGACCGGCCCCTCCTCCGTCAACCCTGAAACCGGCGAGCCCTATGGTTCTGCTTTTCCTGTCATCACGGTGGAAGACTGGGTCGAATCTCAGGCAAGGCTGGCCGACCGGCTGGGCATCACGTGTTTTGCGGCGGTGATCGGCGGCAGTCTGGGCGGCATGCAGGCATTGCAATGGTCGCTGGCCTATCCTGACCGGGTGAAACACGTATTAGCTATCGCCAGCGCCCCGCGCCTGACCGCTCAGAACATCGCCTTCAACGACGTGGCACGCAACGCCATTCTGACTGATCCCGATTTTCACGGCGGGAACTTTTATCAGCACGGCGTGGTGCCGACGCGAGGCTTGCGACTGGCGCGCATGCTGGGCCATATCACTTACCTGTCGGATGATGCGATGGCAGACAAGTTCGGCCGCGAACTGCGCACCGAGCAATATAACTACGGCTACGAAGTGGAGTTCCAGATTGAATCGTATCTGCGCTATCAGGGCGACAAATTCGCCGCATACTTCGATGCCAACACCTATTTGCTGATGACCAAGGCGCTGGATTACTTCGATCCCGCACAACATTGCGGCGGCGATCTGAACACCGCCTTTGCGCGCGCCCGCGCAGGGTTTCTGGTGATTTCGTTCACGACAGACTGGCGTTTTTCGCCGCAGCGCTCGCGCGAGCTCATCCGCCCCTTGCTGCACAACCGGCGTAACGTCAGCTATGCGGAGATCACCTCCAACCACGGTCATGATTCCTTCCTGATGGAACACCCGCATTACTTCGACGTGGTGCGCGCCTATCTTGCCAATGTCAGCATGGAGGTGTCAGCATGAGCATCGAATCACTTGCCGCTGAACGCCCCGATTTTGCGGCCATTGCCTCATGGATACCCAGGGGCGCCACGGTGCTGGATCTGGGTTGCGGCGATGGCAGCCTGCTGCGCTACCTGAAGGAAACACGAGCCGTGCGCGGTTACGGCGTGGAGATCAGCGATATGGATATCGTGTCTTGCATCGCCAACGGCGTGAATGTGATCCAGAACGACCTGGATGCCGGGCTGTCCGATTTCGAGGACAACACTTTCGACTTCGTGATCCTGTCGCAGACGCTGCAAGCCACGCGCTATACCGAGGCGCTGATTCAGGAGATGCTGCGCGTAGGCCGTGAAGGCATCGTCAGCTTCCCCAACTTCGGCTACTGGAAGAGCCGCCTCAACGTGATGCTGGGCAACATGCCGGTATCAAACGAGTTGCCTTACCAGTGGTATGACACGCCGAACGTGCATCTGTGTACCTTGCACGACTTCGAGAGTTTTTGCCGCAAGTACTGCGTCAGCGTCACGGCGCGCAGCGTGATGACCGGCGGGCGCGAAGTGAACCTGTTGCCCAACCTGCTCGGCAGCACGGCGGTGTATCGCTTCCAGCGCGGGGTATGAGCGTCATCAGGCAACTATTTACCCGTCGCATGCTGATCTGCGTGTTCACCGGCTTCTCCTCCGGTCTGCCGCTGTATCTTCTCTTCAATCTGCTGCCCGCCTGGCTGCGCAGCGAGCATGTCGATCTGAAGACGATCGGCCTGTTCGCGCTGATCCAGTTCCCCTATACCTGGAAATTCATCTGGTCGCCGTTTCTGGATCGCTACGCGCTGCCGATGCTGGGACGGCGGCGCGGCTGGATGGTGCTGACTCAATTCGGGCTGCTCGCGGTGATCGCCGGCATGGGCGGCTTCTCGCCTGCCAGCCAGCTTGCCACCATCGCCTGGTGCGCCACGTTGCTGGCGGTGCTGGGCGCCACCCAGGACATCGTGCTGGACGCCTATCGTCGCGAGCTGCTTGCCGATGCCGAACTGGGACTGGGCAATGCGGTGCATGTCAACGCCTATCGCGTCGCGGGTCTGGTGCCAGGATCGCTGTCGCTGATCCTCGCGGATTTTTTGCCCTGGAGTACCGTGTTCATCATCACCGCGCTGTTCATGCTGCCCGGCATCGCGATGACGCTGATGGTGAAGGAACCGAACCGGGCAGCAGCGCCCAAGACGTTGCGGGAGGCGGTGGTCGAGCCGTTCCGCGAATTCATCAACCGGCAGGGCTGGCGCAGCGCCTCGTTGATTTTGGCTTTTCTGCTTTTCTACAAGCTGGGCGACAGCCTGTGCACCGCGCTTGCCACGCCGTTCTATCTCGACATGGGTTTTTCCAAGACCGACATCGGCCTGATCGCCAAGAACGCAGGGCTGTGGCCGGCGGTGATCGGCGGCATGCTGGGCGGATTGTGGATGGTGAAGATCGGCATCAACCGCGCGCTGTGGCTGTTCGGCGTGGTGCAGGTGCTGGCGATCTTCGGTTTCGCCTGGCTGGCGTCCATCGGCTATCACGCCGAGATCGGTGCGCTTGAGCGCACGCAACTGGCCGTGGTGATCGGCATGGAAGCGCTGGGCGTGGGCTTAGGCACGGTCGCCTTCGTCGCCTTTATCGCCCGCACCACGCACCCGGCCTACACCGCCACGCAGTTCGCGCTGTTCACCAGCCTGATGGCGATGCCGCGCACCTTTGCCAATGCCGCTACCGGCTGGCTGGTCGAGGCGATGGGCTGGAGCGGTTTTTTTCTGTTGTGCGCGGCGATGGCGATACCGGGGATGCTGCTGCTGTTCAAGGTCGCGCCGTGGAATGAATCACAATTTGTTTCAGATACGAAGCTCTGAAGCACATTTTCCGTGGCAGCCCGGAGAAAAAGCGGGGTGCGACCCCGCAGCCGGTCACTTTCTTTGTCCGGCCAAAAGAAAGTAACCAAAGAAACGCAGCCCCGGTTTGCCGCGCCTGTCACGCCGAGGTCGTTGAATTCATCGGGTACTCGGCGGTGATACCCCTTGCGAGCACGGTGTCCCCTTCTCTCAGAACATGAGCTTCAGCTCAGTAGTTTCGTGGGAATGCCCTTGCGGCATTGATAGTCCGTAAACAAGCGGGCGGCGCACAGGGGGGGTGGAACGCATGGCGCGCATCAACAAATGAAAATCAACCGGACTTTGATGATTTGAGTCGGCCCCTAAATCTCTGTAGTTGACCAGAGAAAAATGGGAGTACTTATAGCTTGGCCTCCTGCATCAATTCGGCAATGGTAGTCTCTAAAGCATGGGCCAGTCGTGCTAGTGTCAGGATTGCTACGTTGTTGTCGCCACGCTCTACCCGCCCGACGTAACTGCGATCAACTTCAGCCAAAAGAGCCAACTTTTCTTGGGAAATTCCCTTCGAGAGACGAATGCGCCTAATCGCTCCCCCGAGCGCAATCAACGCAGGGTTTTGACGATTTCTTGAAAGGTTAGGCATGCCATCATAATTCCTTTATGATGCGCAACAAGCCACGGTACATGTACCTCATTCGAGTAGCTAAGAGATAAGGAATTGAGGTAACTACTCAGGTAGGCCAAAAAACGCCTCTATTCCTGACGTTGAGTGACTTGATTCTGAGCGATAATGCACGGAGCTCTATAAATATAAAAAACTTGGCGCAAGGCCGGATTAAAAAAAGGCTCATCGTCGGGACAATCAGGATTGAGTCTTTAAGGGGATTTAAACATGTCTATGAGTGTGAAAAAACCGGCGCCAATCTTTTTTGCCGACCCGAAGCACAACCATCTGCTTGCCGCCCTGCCCTCGCTGGATTACGCGCGTTTGTTGCCCGATCTGGAACCAATTTTGATGCCACTTGGCTTGGTGCTGCACGAGTCCTGCGGCCATATGCACTACCTGTATTTTCCAACCACCAGTATCGTTTCGCTGAGCTATGTTATGGAAAACGGTGCCTCGGGGGAAGTCGCGGTCATCGGAAACGAGGGGGTGGTCGGCGTGAGCTTGTTTATGGGCGACGATAGTTCGCTTAGCCAAGCGGTAGTGCAAAGCTCTGGCGAAGGCTACCGGCTCCATGCGAATATTCTGAAACGGGAATTTGAGTCGGGCAGTCAATTGCAATACTTGGCGCTGCGTTTCACGCAGTCGCTGATGGCACAGATGTCGCAAACTGCGGTATGTAACCGACACCATACACTGGACCAGCAACTCTGCCGCTTGCTGTTGTTGAGTCTGGATCGCTTGTCAAACAATGAACTGATGATGACGCAAGAACTGATCGCGAATATGTTGGGCGTGCGGCGAGAGGGCGTGACCGAAGCAGCCTGCAAGTTACAACATGACGGAGTAATTATGTACAGGCGCGGTCACATCACCGTAGTGAGTCGTTCCAAACTGGAAAAGAGGGTGTGCGAGTGCTACGCGGTGGTCAAAAGGGAGTATGACCGTTTGCTATCCACCTCAGCAATTCTGACTGTCTGAGATAGTCGCGTGGGCAAGCAGTTGCCCACCCTGCGGACTAAATTTTCCTGACGAACACCTTGGATTTGCGCTTCCTCAGGCCTACACCGATTCAGCGATGCCTTCGAGGTATAGCCTCTCAGGTGCGATATCGATTTCACCAGGCCATGTGACAGTTCCGTAATCAACTTTAGCGAGTGCAAAAAACCCCTGATTTTGTAATCGCTGGAAAACAGGGTAGTGCAGGTAAGGCGACATATCGAAGTGCCGGTGTTCTCCATTATCAAATGTCAGCAGCAGGTGGTGATCCGGCAGCGCTTGAACGGCAACGACTTCGGGAAGCATAGCCATCTCCTAATGCAGTGGATCAATACGAAATACCGGCTCGCCATTAACGGCCAGAGTCCAGTCGGCCATCAACTCTTCTTCATGCAGATCAATCCATACTTGCACTTGACGAATCTTTTTCAGGGGCAAGTCACCTTCTAGCAGCTCGCCGCCAGGAATGACAAACACCGCTTTCTGTCCTTGGTACTCAACGTGGATGTGAGGCAAATTATGCTGCTTAGTATCCAGAAACAACATACGGATGATGATTCCATAAAACATACTGATCGTAGGCATGGGAGTCCTCTCGTGGGTTAAGGTTAGATTTTCCTGACAAACACCTTCGATTTGCGCTGGTAGTTGTACAGCGACTTCTTCTGCGCGGGCAGCGCGGTGACATCGCTCTCCTTGAAGCCGCGCTCTAAAAACCAGTGGGCGGTGCGCGTGGTCAGCACGAACAGTTTCTTCAGTTTCTGTGACTTGGCGAGCGCGGCCATATGGTCGAGGATAGCCTCGCCGTAGCCTTTATCACGGCATTGCGCATCCACCGCCAGACAGGCGAGTTCTGCGGCAGCCTCGTCGGCGAAGGGATACAGTGCGGCGCAACCGACGATGCGATGGTCGTGTTCCAGCACCACGAAACGCTCGATTTCGCGTTCCAGCAGTTCGCGGCTACGCCGCACCAGGATGCCCTGCTCCTCCAGCGGGCGCAGCAATTGCAGGATGCCGCCCACATCTTCGATGGAAGCATCGCGCAACGTATTGAGCGTGGATTCCACCACCATCGTGCCGATGCCTTCATCGCTGAACAGCTCTTGCAGCACGGCGCCGTCGGTGTGACGACTGATCAGATGGGTGCGCGCAACGCCGGCCTCGCAGGCACGGATCGCGCAGGGCAAAAACAGATTGATGTCGTCCGGCAATTTGCGCGTCGCGGACAGTACGGCTTGCGCCTGGTTGACAGTCAGCTCCCTGAGCAGCGCCTCTTGTCTGTCTTGCACGCCGTCGGTGTCCATCAGAAACACCAGCTTGTCGGCATCCAGTGCGATCGCGGTCGCAGTCGCAACATCCTCCAGCGTCAGGTTGAATACCTCGCCGGTGGGCGAATAGCCGAGCGGTGAGAGCAGCACCACTTCGCCGAAATTCATGCGGTTGTTCAGCGCGGCGACATCCACCTTGCGCACGCAGCCGGTGTGCTGCACGTCCACCCCGTTGATCACGCCGATCGGCTGTGCGGTGATGAAGTTGCCGCCCGCCACGCGGATGTCGGCATTGGCCATCGGCGAATTCGCCAGACCCATCGACAGCAGCGCCTCGATCTCGACTCGCACCCGTCCGACGGCTTCTTTGACGCATTGCATGGTCTCGGCATCGGTCAGGCGGATGCCCTGATGGTAACTGTCCTCCAGATTTTTGCGGGCCAGGTGTTGTTCGATTTGCGGACGCGCACCGTGTACCAGTACCAGCCGGATACCTAAGGCAGCTAACAGGTTGAAGTCGTGCGTCAGCGCGATAAACTTGCCGTCCTCGACCATTTCACCGCCGAACGCGATGACGAAGGTCTTGCCGCGAAAACTATTGATATAGGGCGCGACGGAGCGGAACCAGGCAACAAAATCGGCAGGGGTGGTTGTGATCGGCATGGCTAATCCTTTTCAGTGTGCATACAGGGAAGAATACTGGAAGGGAGAAGGGTGAAGGGGAAAACCTCCGCACCGCTGTCGCTCTTCCCCCTTCCCTCTTTACTCTTCACAGCATTTAACAAAAATCGCCCCAAAGCGTTTGCAGCGCGGCAAGGCCCGCAACGGCGGCAGTCTCGGTGCGCATTACGCGCGCGCCCAGTCGAACCGGGGTAAAACCGCACAGCAGTGCAGAGTCGCTCTCGGCCTGACTGAACCCGCCTTCCGCGCCGACTAATAGAACTACGGTGTCTTCCGGTTTAGGCTGACTTTGCAATGACGTCGCGCCCTGCGGCAGCAGGATGTATTTACGGCTTTCAGACGCACGCATCTGTTGCAGCCAGACCATGATGTCAAGCGGTGGATAAATAACGGGCAAGACATTGCGCCCGCATTGTTCACAGGCAGAAATGGCGACCTGTTGCCAGTGCTCGGTGCGCTTCGCGGCACGCTCGGCGGATAACCTGGCGACACTGCGTTCGGTTGCCAGCGGCTGAATCTCGGCGGCACCCAGTTCGGTGGCTTTCTGGATCACCCAGTCCATTTTTTCGCTGCTGCACAAGGCCTGTGCCAGCACCACCTGCAAGGGCGATTCGCGGCAGGTCGTGACCTGAACAATGTCGCCGACGACAACCTGTTTGCCGGAAAGATCGCTGATCACACCGTGGCATTCACGGCCTTCCCCGTCGAACATTTGCACAGGATCGCCCTCACGCAGGCGCAGTACACGGCTGGCATGATGCGCCGCATCCGCCGGCAAATTGAATGAGCCCTGTGCGGGTAACGGTGGCGGACAGTAAAAACGTGGCATGAGAACTGGATATGAGTGGCCGATGGGCGTGATAATATACCGCCCGGCCGCGGCAAGGAATTGCAACGTGCGTTTTAGCTTAAGAATTTTGTCAGGAGTATGGAATGGTCAGTTTGCAACCGCCGCTGTGTGACTTTGGCTGGAAGGCGCGTGATTTCGATTTGCCGGGTGTGGACGGCATGCGCTACAGCCTCGAAAATGCGCGGGGCAAGAACGGTTTGCTGGTGATGTTCATCTGCAATCACTGCCCCTATGTGAAATCCATCCGCGATCGTCTGGTGCGTGATACTGCCGAGTTGCAGCGCCACGGCATCAACAGCATCGCCATCATGTCCAACGACCCGGCTGATTATGCGGAAGACTCGTTCGACAACATGAAACTGGTGGCGGCGGAGTATGGCTACCCTTTCCCCTACGTGCTGGACGAGAGCCAGCAGGTGGCGAAGGACTACGGCGCAGTATGCACGCCTGATTTCTTCGGTTTCAATGCCAATCTCGAGTTGCAATATCGCGGTCGTCTGGATGCCTCGCGCAAGGAGGCGGTATCTGATGCGCCGCGAGATTTGCACAACGCGATGTTGCAGGTAGCGCAGACCGGGCAAGGCCCGCGTGAACAGATCGCCAGCATGGGTTGTTCGATCAAATGGAAAAATGAGTAACATGGAAAACCACATTCTGTCTAAAACAGGTACATTTGGCATGAGCGCGCTGCTCAAGGCGACCATTGCGGCAGTCAAGCTGGTGGCGGCAGAAGAAATCATGCCGCGCTATCTGAAGGTGGCGCACAAGCACAAAAGCGATGGCAGCCTGTGTACTGACGCGGATATCGCAACGCAGACCGCACTGATCCGTAAACTTCAAGCCATTTGCAACGTTCCGGTGCTCGGCGAAGAAATGACGGAAACGGAGCAACAGGCGATCTGGGAATCTCCCGGGGATGGCCTGTGGTGCGTAGACCCGATAGACGGCACGTCCAACTTTGTGCACGGCCTGCCTTATTTTGCGGTGTCGGTCGCACTGCTGCGCGGCGGCAAGAGCGTGCTGGGCGTGGTGTACAACCCGGTAGCCGATGAAATGTTTGCCGCAGAACTGGGCAGGGGCGCTTACCTGAACGGGGAAAAGCTGTTCGGCCATGTCGCTGTCGAGACGATGGATCACGCCCTTGCCAACGTCGATTTGAAACGGCTGGGCAGCAAGCTGGCAGCGGCGCTGGCGGCTCGTCCTCCCTATGCTTCGCAGCGAAATTTCGGCGCCAGTACGCTGGACTGGTGCTACACCGCTGCCGGGCGCTACGACCTTTACCTGCATGGCGGACAAAAACTGTGGGATTACGCGGCGGGCATGCTTATCCTGTCGGAAACCGGCGGTTACGCCTGTTGCATCGAGTCCGATGATTTTGCCGCAGGCGATGTCTGGCAGCGTTCGGTAATTGCGGCGCGCAGCGAGACGTTATTCAACGAGTGGAAAAACTGGATCAGAGCACAGTAGTAGTGCCCCGCCCCTTTAACAATAAGGAAATACTTTGAAGATATTGATATTGGGTGCTGGACAGGTCGGCTCGACCGTGGCGGAAAGCCTGGTGAGCGAGGCCAATGACATCACCGTGGTGGATTCGGATGGCGCAAAACTGGCCTTGTTGCAGGAGCGCCTTGATCTGCGCACGCTGACCGGCAATGCCTCGCACCCTTCGGTGCTGGAGCAGGCCGGTATCGCCGATTCGGACATGTTGCTGGCAGTCACGCAAAGCGATGAAGTCAACATGGTGGCCTGCAAGCTGGCAGCCAGTCTCTACAACACGCCGACGCGCATCGCACGAATACGCTCAGCCGACTTCCTGGCCCGGCCTGAGCTCTTCAACAAAGACAATTTCTGCGTGGACTTCTCCATCTGTCCCGAGCAGATTCTCACCGATTACATCACCAAGCTGATCGAGTTCCCGGAGGCGTTGCAAGTGCTGCGCTTTTCCCAGGGACGTGCCTCCATGGTGGCAGTGCGCGCCTTTGAAGGCGGGCCGCTGGTGGGCAAACCACTCAGCATCCTGCATGACAACATGCCCCATATAGATGCGCGCGTTGCGGCGATTTTCCGCAAGGATGGCCCGCTGATCCCCGAAGGCGACACCGTGGTCGAGGATGGAGATGAGATCTTCTTCATCGCGGCGACCAACAACATTCGCAGCGTACTCAAAGAAATGCGCCGCATGGACAAACCGGCGAAGCGCGTGATGATCGTCGGCGGCGGTAACATCGGTCGCCGTCTGGCTAAAGCACTGGAACACAATTACCAGGTCAAGTTGATCGAATTCAACAAGAAGTCCTGCGAGAAGCTGGCCGGGGAGTTGACCAACACGCTGGTGCTCAATGGCGACGGCACCGACGAGAAGCTGATGCAGCAGGAAAATGTCGGCGAGGTGGACGTGTTCTGCGCGCTCACCAACGATGACGAGAACAACATCATGTCGGCACTGCTCGCCAAGCAAGGCGGTGCGCGCAAGGTCATCGCCCTGATCAACCGCAGCGCCTATGTCGATCTGGTGCAGGGTGGCAAGATTGACATTGCGCTGTCTCCGGCGCAGGTCACCATCGGTTCGCTGCTGGCTTATGTGCGTCAGGGTGACGTGGTAGCGGTGCATTCCTTGCGTCGGGGTGCCGCAGAGGCACTGGAAGTGGTGGTGCATGGCGATCGTAAATCATCGAGAGTGGTAGGACGGCGCATCGACGAGATCGACCTGCCCAAGGGCGCGACCATCGGCGCCATCGTGCGCGGCGAGGAAGTCATCATGGGGCATCGCGCTGTGGTCATCGAGGCCGAAGATCACGTCATCGTGTTCGTCATCAACAAGGCGATGGTGAAAAAAGTCGAGAAGCTGTTCCAGGTTAACCTCGGGTTCTTCTGATGCAGCGCACATTGACAGTTATTCATGCGCTGGGACTGATGCTGGGGGTGTTCAGCATCGCTTACCTGATGCCGCTCGTCACGGCGCTGATTTACGATCAGATGGCGGTATTTTTTGATTTCCTGCTGGCCATGGTGTGGACGCTGGCAACGGGTGTGCTGATGTGGATGTTGACGCGCCGTTATAAGGGCGAGTTATCGATCCGGCACGGATTTTTGCTGGTGGTCGGAATGTGGGCGACCATGCCCGCTGTGGCAACATTGCCGCTGCTGTTGGTACTGCCGGACCTGTCATTCACCGACGCCTATTTTGAAACCATGTCGGGACTGACCACCACGGGTGCGACCGTGCTGACCGGGCTGGATAATTTACCCCCAGCGCTCAATATCTGGCGGCATGAGCTGAACTGGCTGGGTGGCATGGGGATCATCGTGCTGGCTGTGGCGGTTCTGCCGCTGCTGGGCATCGGCGGACGGCAGCTGTTCAAGGCCGAAACGCCGGGGCCGATGAAAGATTCCGCGTTAACCCCGCGCATCACCGAGACGGCGCGCAACCTGTGGCTGGTTTATCTGGGAATCACGATCGCCTGTATCCTGTCGTTAAAACTGGTCGGCATGAACTGGCTGGATGCAATCTGCCATGCCTTTGCCGCGATGGGTCTGGGCGGATTTTCCACGCACGATGCCAGTGTGGGGTTTTTCAATTCGCCGGCGATCGAAGCGGTGCTGATCGTGTTCATGCTGCTGGCGGCAATGAATTTCGCCACCCACTTTCTGGTCTGGCGCTCAAAGAGTTTGGCGCCCTACCGGATGGATGTGGAGGGTTTGTCCACGGTGGGGCTGGTTTTGATCAGTTGCGTCGGGATTGCCGGTTTTCTGTGGTGGCAGGGAACTTACCCCAGCTTCTGGACGGCGCTGCGTCATGCCAGTTTTAATCTGGTGTCATTGGCGACCGACTGCGGCTTCGCCAGTGTGGACTTCAATCAGTGGCCGATTTTTGCGCCGTTGTGGATGCTGTTTCTGAGCTGCATCACCGCAAGCTCAGGTTCAACGGGCGGCGGCATCAAGATGATACGCACGCTGGTGCTGTTTAAGCAGGCGGGGCGCGAGTTCGTCAAGCTGCTGCATCCGGCGGCGGTCAACCCGATGAAGATCGGCGGACAGGTCATTCCAAACAACGTGGTGTTCTCGGTGCTGGGCTTCATCTTCCTGTATTTCATGAGCGTGGTCACGCTGACCTTTGCGCTGCTGATCAGCGGACTGGACTTCATCTCGGCATTCTCGGCGGTCATTGCCTGCATCAACAATGCAGGCCCGGGGCTTGGCGTGGTGGGACCTGCCAGCAACTTCGGGGTGCTGACCGACTTCCAGACCTGGGTCTGCACGATTGCCATGCTGATCGGGCGGCTGGAAATTTTCACCGTACTGATACTGTTTACCCCGCAGTTCTGGCGGCGCTAGCAGTCATGCAGCCCACCCAAACAGCATTTCCGCAAGATGATGAGGCGCTGGCTCAGTTGAATGCGCACCTCAAAGCCATTCGATCGTTTGAGGATGCAAACAGCCTGCATGATGACGTGGACGCCGAGTTGCTGCCGGTATTCCTGGAAGAAGCAGACGAACTGTGTCCAAAAATAGGCAGTTGCCTGCGCGCGTTGCGCGACGGGACTAGCCATGACCCGCACCTGCTGAATCGGTTGCTGCATACACTCAAGGGCAGCGCGCGGATGACGGGGGTCATGCGCATCGGGGATATTGCTCACGCAATGGAAGGTCGTTTGCTCGCAGACGGCACTGAGGCTGATTTCAGGGATGCGCTGGAGGCTGATCTCAATCAGATAAGCACCCTGCTGGAAGAATTACGCCTGCATGCAGCAGAGGAAAACACTGACAAAGCCGATCAGATTGACCGGCGCGCAGGCTTCGTCGGCACACGTGAACGGCTGTATCGCACCCTGCGGCAGACTGCAAAAGAGCTGGGCCTTCGTGTCAACCTGGAGCTGATCGGGTTCGATGCGGGGTTGGATGTGCCGGAAAAAATGACTGCCCCGTTAGAACATCTGTTGCGCAACGCGATCGTACATGGCATCGAAAATGAGCAGCAGCGTATCGCCAATGGCAAAGAGGCCATCGGCGAAATAACTTTAAGCCTGCGCCGGGAAAACAACCAGGTTATATTAGAACTGGATGATGACGGACGCGGCCTGGATTTGGCCGCCTTGCGCGCACAGGCCATTAAAAAAGGCTTGCTGGCAGATGCGGATACCTTAGTTAACGACGATCAACTGGCGCAGCTGATTTTCATCCCGGGCATGTCAACGGCCGTTGAAGTCACACAACTGGCAGGCCGTGGCATAGGCATGGATGTGGTGCGCAGCGAAATCGCCGCCTTGGGTGGGCGTATCGACGTCAGTTCCAGGCCTGGCCTGGGCACGCAGTTCATCATCCATATTCCCCTGCCCTGAGGCGAGGCTGAGGTCAGACGTATCCTGATTTCCAGTATATTTCTGCTGGCTTACACACACGCTCAATTGTGAAGCGTAGCTTAGCCAGCTACAATGCCGACATGTCCAAATTCGATCTTACCCACCACTTCCTGATTGCCATGCCCGCCATGCAAGAGGGGTTCTTTGCCGGCACGCTGACTTATATCTGCGAGCACGACGAGAACGGCGCGCTCGGCATCGTGATAAATCGCCCGATCAGCCTGACACTGGCTGACATGTTCAGTCAGATCAACATTCCGCTGCATCAGCCCAGGCTGGCGAAGATGCCGGTGCATGTGGGCGGCCCGGTACAAGTCGAGCGCGGCTTCGTGCTGCACGACACGAAACAGGATTGGCAATCTACGCTGCGCATCAATGACAAGCTGGCGCTGACCACCTCCAAAGATATACTCGAAGCGCTGGGCGAGGGCGAAGGCCCGGATAACTTGCTGGTGACGCTGGGTTATGCAGGATGGGAGCCGGGCCAGCTGGAACACGAAATCAACGAAAATATCTGGCTGACTGTGCCCGCCAACGAACACATCCTGTTTGGCATACCGGCCGAAGAACGGCTGGCTGCTGCGATGGCGTTGCTCGGGGTGAATTATTCCATGCTGGTAGAAGATGCCGGACATGCCTGATAAAGCAGGATGCAGGATGCAGGATGCAGGATTGAGCGGTGTCGCTGCGCAGCAGCTTTCTGTTTCCGAATCTCATTCGACGACTTTGGATTCCCGCTCCGCGCTCCTGAATCCTGTCGTTGGCACTCTGCTGGCATTCGATTTCGGCACCCAGCGCATCGGCGTCGCGGTAGGCAACACCTTTTCTGCCAGTTCTCGCCCCCTGACCACCGTCTCGGAAGAGAAAAACGAGATCCGTTTTGCGGCGATCGCGGCGCTGATCAAAGAATGGCAGCCCTGCGCGCTGCTGGTCGGGCTGCCCGGCAACGATGACGGAACGCCTCACGAACTGACGGCGCTGTGCCAGCGTTTTGCCAAGCGCCTGCACGGCAGGTTCGGCCTGACGACGATACTGGTGGACGAACGCTATACTTCGCTCTCCGCCAGCGAACAGTTGAACAAAGAAGGCATCAGGGGCCGGGAACAGAAGAATCTGATCGACCAGTATGCCGCACAACAAATCTTGCAGGCCTATCTGGATGAGCCTTCAGCCTGCGTAATCGTAAATGCCGACAGAGGTGTACATGAAAAATCCGCAGCTCAATAAAGACGGTGAATTGCAGCATCTGTTGACCACGGAAGGGCTGCCGGCGCGCATCATGCGCGACATTCTGGATCGTGCCGCGTCATTTCTGGATGTCGATGAAGGACGCGAGATCAAGAAAGTGCCGCTGCTGCACGGCAAGTCGGTGTTCAACGTGTTCTTCGAGAACAGCACGCGCACGCGCACCACGTTTGAAATCGCCGCCAAGCGGCTGTCGGCCGACGTGGTCAATCTGAACATCGGCTCATCTTCCACCAGCAAGGGCGAAACGTTGCTGGACACCGTGGACAACCTCTGTGCGATGCACGCCGACATGTTCGTGGTGCGCCATTCGCAAAGCGGTGCGGCGCATCTGATCGCGCGGCATGTCGCACCCGAGATCCATGTCATCAATGCCGGTGACGGGCGGCATGCGCATCCGACTCAGGCCTTGCTGGACATGTTCACGATCCGCCATTACAAGAAGGAATTTCACAATCTGCGCGTGGCCATCGTAGGCGACGTGCTGCATTCGCGCGTTGCGCGTTCGCAGATTCATGCGCTGACCACGTTGGGCGTTCCGGAAGTGCGGGTCATCGCCCCCAAGACGCTGCTGCCCACCATGGTCGAAAATCTCGGCGTGCAGGTTTATCACGACATGGCGAAGGGCTTAAAGGACGTGGATGTGGTGCTGATGCTGCGCTTGCAGAATGAGCGCATGCAGGGCGCATTGCTTCCCTCCGGGCAAGAATACTTCAAAAATTATGGTCTTACTGAAGAAAAGTTGGCTTACGCCAAAGCGGATGCAATTGTGATGCACCCGGGACCGATGAATCGCGGCATTGAAATCGCATCCGGCGTGGCCGATGGTTTGCAATCCGTCATCCTGTCGCAGGTAACCTTCGGCATCGCGGTGCGCATGGCAGTGATGAGCACGTTAGCAGGGAACGGCAAATGAATATTCATATCAAGAACGGTCGCCTGATCGACCCGAGAAACAACATCGACGCAAAGCTGGACGTGTTCATTTCTGACAAGCGCATCGCGGCGACAGGTGTGGCGCCGGACGGCTTTGTAGCTAGTGAAGTGATCGATGCCACAGGACTTATCGTATCCCCCGGCCTGATCGATCTGGCCGCGCGCCTGCGTGAGCCGGGCTTTGAATATATGGCCACGCTGGAATCGGAAATGGATGCCGCTGTGGCAGGCGGCATCACCAGCCTGGCCTGTCCGCCGGACACCGATCCGCCGCTGGATGAGCCCGGCCTGGTGGAAATGCTCAAGCACCGCGCCCGGAATCTGAATCAGGCGCACCTCTACCCGGTTGCCGCGTTGACTACCGCCCTCAAAGGCCAGGAACTGACCGAAATGGCGGAACTGGTGGATGCCGGATGCGTGGCGTTCAGCCAGGCCGACGCGCCGCTGACCGATACCCGCGTTTTATTTCGCGCGATGCAATATGCGGCCACCTTTGGTTTTTCCGTATGGCTGCGTCCGCAGGACAGCTTCCTGGCCCGCGACGGCGTGGCGCACGATGGCGAGGTTGCCACGCGCTGCGGCTTGCCTGCCATTCCGGTTTGTGCAGAAACCATCGCGCTGGCGACGATGCTGACGCTGGCGAAAGAGACCGGCGTGAAGCTGCACATCTGCCGGATTTCAAGCGCTGCGGGTGTAGAAATGATCCGTACAGCCCGGCAGCAAGGACTGGCAGTGACCTGCGATGTCACGATGAACCACGTGCATTTGTCCGAAATGGACATCGGCTATTTCGACCCTAATTGCCGTCTGAACCCGCCGCTGCGCAGCCTGCGCGACCGGGATGCGCTGCGTGCCGGTTTACTGGATGGCACGATAGATGCGATCTGTTCCAATCACGCACCGGTGGATGAAGATGCAAAGCAATTGCCCTTTGCCGAGGCGGAATCGGGTGCGACCGGGCTGGAGTTGCTGTTGCCGCTGGTGCTGAAATGGGCGCAGCAGGAAAATCTCACTCTGTCCGAAGCACTCGCAAAGGCCACGTTGCGCCCCGCACAGATACTAGGCCTGGATGCCGGCCATCTGAGTGTCGGTGCGGCTGCCGATGTGTGCGTGTTCGATTCCGAGGCATTTTGGCGCGTAGAACCCGCAGCGCTGAAAAGCCAGGGCAAGAACACCCCGTTCACGGGTATGGAAGTTCAAGGTCGCGTTCGCTACACGCTGGTTGACGGGAAAGTCGTGTATCGGGAATAGGATTCAGTTGCCGCAGCAACGTACATCAGGCGCTCGATGCCTGGATGGACAAGCTGCATTGCGCGACAAATTACCCGATTAGTCACCCCATAGCCATGTCATTTGCACACGAATAAGCACTAGGCATATTTTGAAACGACAGCAAAATATTGAATGGTTGCTGTACTTGCAAAGAACACGGTGACTACGATGGTTTCGCGTAATGAGGCTTCATGCGAACGCCCTTCTTTGCGTTCCTGCCAGTAAATTGCGCAGCTATGCAACAAGAGAAGGGCAAAGATAAAGCTGACAGCTAAGAATGATATAGAGTAAGTCATTGATTTCTCGTGATATTAAAATTCAGAATCGAATTCAAACCTGCGAGTTACCACGCTTAAAAGGAAGGATAGAAAACCGGATGCGTCATTCGACACTCCCGTTTTATCTGGCGATCCCGCTGTCATAGGATAAATCCCTTAGACCGGTAACTTTGCGTCCCTGCTTTTCAACAGGTTTGCTATTTGCAGATTTGTTGTTGCCTCACAGTGGTGTAACAACTGTTGAGCAATATACTGGGGATTGTTTTTGTGGTCAACCGTTCATTTCACGAACCCGTAAAAATCGGTTCACTGCCCTGCGGGTCATGGCTAAGAGCGAAGGGGCGGGCCGGGCTATAGCCGTTTCGTAGTAAAATGCGACGGACAGATTCACTCACCGAACTCTTTAATTCCCGGCCTATTCATGAATCCATTACTCGACTTCACTGGTCTGCCGCGCTTTGCACAGATCCAACCCGAACATGTCGCACCCGCGATCGAAAAACTGCTGAGCGATTGCCGCGAGCTGATCCGGTATCTGCTGGCCGATGACAGAACGCCCACCTGGAATAACTTCGTCGCCCCGATGGAAGACGCGCATGAGCGCCTGTCGCGCGCCTGGGGACCGGTAGGCCACCTGAATGCGGTGATGAATTCGCCCGAATTGCGCGAGGCCTACAACTCCACGCTACCGGTGATCACGCAGTATTACGCCGAACTTGGACAAAACCTTGCGCTGTTCAACAAGTTCAAGGCTTTGCGCAACAGCCCTGAATTCGAGGGTTTGACTGATACGCGCAAGAAGATCATCGAAAACGAGTTGCGCGATTTTCGTCTCGGTGGCGCTGAATTGTCTGAAGACAAGAAGGCACGTTATCTGGAAATTCAGGAGAAGCAATCCGAATTATCGTCGCGTTTCTCCGACAACCTGCTGGATGCCACCAACGATTTCACGCTGGTCATCGAAAACAAGGATGAACTTTCCGGCTTGCCGGAAGATGCGTTGCAGACAGCCCGGGAAGCAGCAACAGCCGCAGATAAATCCGGCTGGCTGTTCACCTTGAAAGCGCCGTCTTATATGCCGGTGATGCAGTTTGCCGACAACCGCAAACTGCGTGAAAAGATGTACCGCGCTTATGCGACGCGCGCCTCCGAGTTCGGCAAACCTGAGTGGGACAATTCAGAGCTGATGAATCAGATCGTGCAACTGCGCGGCGAAGAAGCGCGCCTGTTGGGTTTTGCCAATTATGGCGAGTTGTCGCTGGCCGCCAAGATGGCGGAAACGCCGCAGCAGGTGGTGGATTTCATGCGCGAACTTGCGCTGCGTGCGCGCCCCTTCGCCGAAAAAGACTTGGCTGAACTGCGCGAATTCGCGAAAAATATACTCGGTCTCAGCGATCTGCATTCCTGGGATGTAACTTATGCCAGCGAGAAGCTGCGCGAGCAGCGTTATGCCTTTTCCGAACAGGAAGTGAAAGAATATTTCCCGGAAGACGCCGTGCTGACAGGTTTGTTCAGCCTGGTTGAAACGCTGTATGACCTGTACATCATCGCGTCCATCGCGCCTGTGTGGCACGAGAGCGTGCGTTTCTTCGACATACGCGATTCAAAAGGTCAGCTTGTCGGACAGTTCTATTTCGACCTGTACACCAGAGCGAGCAAGCGCGGCGGCGCCTGGATGGACGATGTGATCACGCGCCGGCGCGTGGATGCGCTGATCCAGACGCCTGTAGCCTATATGAACTGCAATTTTGCGGCGCCCGTCGGCGGCAAGCCTGCGGTGTTCACCCACGACGATGTCATCACCTTGTTTCACGAATTCGGCCACGGCCTGCATCATCTGTTAACTGAGGTGGAAGACCTGGGCGTGTCCGGCATCAACGGCGTGGAATGGGATGCGGTAGAACTCCCCAGCCAGTTCATGGAAAACTACTGCTGGGAATGGGATGTGCTGTGCGGCATGACGCGTCATGTCGACACGGGCGAGTCGCTGCCCCGCGCGCTGTTCGACAAGATGCTGGCTGCCAAGAATTTCCAGAGCGGCTTGCAAACCTTGCGCCAAATCGAATTCTCACTGTTCGACATGCTGATGCACAGCGACTTTGAGGCGGGGGGAGCTAAAACCATCCTTAATTTGTTGGATGAAGTGCGCGCCGAGGTGGCGGTGCTGATGCCGCCCGAATACAACCGCTTCCCGCACAGCTTCTCGCATATCTTCGCGGGCGGCTATGGCGCGGGCTATTACAGCTACAAATGGGCTGAAGTGTTGTCCGCCGATGCCTATAGCCTGTTCGAGGAACAAGGCGTGCTCAATCCTGATGTCGGTGCGCGCTTCCGTGCGGAGGTGCTGGCAGTGGGCGGTTCACGCGGTGCGATGCAGTCGTTCGCCGCATTCCGTGGCCGCGAACCTTCCATCGATGCGCTGTTGCGGCATAGCGGCCTGACGGATGCCGTTTGATGAAACTGGCAACCTGGAATGTCAATTCGCTGAAAGTTCGCCTGCCGCAGGTGCTGGACTGGCTTGCAGCCAACCCGATCGACGTGCTGTGTTTGCAGGAGACCAAGCAGCAGGACGCCGATTTTCCTGAAGATGACTTGTTGGCGGCAGGCTATCACAGCGTCTTTGCAGGGCAGAAGACCTACAACGGTGTGGCGATCCTGAGCCGCGAGCCGGGTCATGATGTGCAGATCGGCATCCCTGATTTCGCCGATGAACAGAAGCGCGTCATCGCCGCCACCTTTGGCGATGTTCGCGTGGTGTGTGTCTATATCCCGAACGGGCAGAGCATCGATTCGGACAAGTATCAATACAAGCTGGGATGGTTAGCCGCGCTGCACGACTGGCTGAAACGTGAGCTGGTGCGTTATCCGAAACTGGTGCTGCTGGGCGATTACAACATCGCGCCGGAAGACCGTGACGTACACGACCCGGCAGCCTGGGTGGGCAACGTGCTGGTAAGCGAGCCTGAACGCGATGCCTTCAGGGGCCTGGTGTCGCTGGGTCTGAAAGACAGTTACCGCCTGTTCGAGCAGGCCGAAAAAACCTTCAGCTGGTGGGATTACCGGATGATGGCGTTTCGCCGCAACATGGGCATGCGCATCGACCACATTCTCGTCAGCGAACCGCTGGTGCCGCTGTGCAAAAGCTGCATCATCGACAAGGCCCCGCGCAAGCTCGAGCGCCCGTCCGATCACACACCGGTGGTGGTGGAATTGTAGGGGCGCGATTCATCGCGCCCTACGCAGAATAAGGCTCAAGACAAATTCGCCGGGGGCAGCCCGGCAGCTGATTACCTTTCTTGTCTTGCCAAGAAAGGTAATCGAAAGAAATCGCCCCCGGTTTGCCGCCCCTGCGGGGTCCCCTCGATAGCCGCAAACAAACGGGGCTGTGCAACTCGCCCTGGCAAAGTGCACACAACGCACTTTGCTGCGGAACTCAAATGCCGCAAGGGCATTCCCACTAAATATAGGCGATATAACCGCCTTATTTCTGAATGAACAGTGCGCGCCTAAAATCACCGCTTGTTTGCGGCTATCTTCGGCGGCGCTCAGGGGAATTGGGCGGTGCACAAAGAGTGCATTACAAAATAATGACTGCCCTAGTTGCTTTTTCACCGGAGCGATGGCCGTATCACAGCAATATTATTGTTGACATATAACGCGCAGCGTAATACTGTGCGCGTTATGATTAAGTCATTCTCCTGCAAAGACACCCAATCATTGTTCGAAGGTCAGAACCCGCGCCGCTTTCGTGCGATTCAGACGGTTGCCGAGCGCAAACTGACGCAACTGGATGCGGCTGTTACGTTGGACTTCCTGCGTTCACCACCGGGCAATCGGCTGGAAGCCTTGCAGGGAAATCGCAAGGGACAATGGAGTATCCGCGTGAACGACCAATGGCGTATCTGTTTCAAATTTAACAACGGTGACGTGTTCGATGTCGAAATCGTCGATTACCACTAAGGAGTACAGCATGATTAAGAATGGAATGCGCCCGGTACATCCGGGAGAAATACTGCGAGAGGAATATCTTGTACCTATGGGTATGAGCGTTCATGCGCTGTCGTTAGCGTTGCGTGTACCTGCCACGCGGCTGCACGAAATCGTCAAGGAGCGCCGCTCGGTCACGCCTGATACTGCGCTGCGGCTGGCGCGCTACTTTGGCACGGATGCACAGTCCTGGCTGAACCTGCAACTAAGTTACGACCTGAAAATTGCCGAAGCAGAACTGAAAGAGCGCATCGAACGAGAAGTGGAAAGGATGGCAGCGTAGCGAGGACGTAGTCAATGACTTAAATTTTATTAGGCCCAGTAAGGATTGTTATGGATATTAAGCAAGAAAATATTGGTGATCATCAGACAGTCATCAACAATGAATCTGGCACTGTAAATATTCATCAAGGAAAACAGTATGTAGACTTAGCCAGTGAAGATAACCTCCATGTTTATAAAGAAATTTCCCAAGCCGAACAGGGTAAATTTATCAAAGGGTTTATTATTGCATGCTTAATACCAGCGATAAGCTTAATTGCCGATTTAATGCAGATTCAACCAGCATTAAATCTACCAATCTGGACTTATCTAATTGTGTTTGCCGCAATTTTCATGACGGTAGCAGCCGCTTTTTTCGACAACTTCAAAATAATGTCATCTAAACCTTTTGGAGAAAACGAATGCAGACAACTTTACGCAGATCGATTGTTTAAGCGAACAGAGAATGGCTACGTAATTTATACCCATACTGACGAATGCATTTACCCTGGATGCTGTGGGAAGATTGTTATATCTGATCCGCCAGAAAGATATAACGGAAACTATTCATTTTTCGGTAAGTGTTCATTGGCGGGAAAACAGCACTCTTACGGCATAGATTACAATTTCAAAACATATCCCATAGAAGTTGATTGGCGGCCTATTCCAAGGCCTAGCAAATAAATTCAGCGTGGTATGGTGGGCACGAAGTGCCCATGCGGTAGTTTTGGATTCCCCTGTGCGCCGCCGAGTAGCGGAGGCTGGTCAGGGGAAGTCGGCGAGGACTGTCTGAGCGCGTAGCGCGAGTTCCGCAGCCGCCTGACCAGACGAGCAACGCAGGGAACCGCGAAGTGGCGGCAAACCGGGGTCGCCTTCTTTTGGGTTACTTTTTCTTGGCGGCACAAGAAAAAGTGACTAGCTGTCGTGCTACCCCCGACGGTGTTGGTTCTAGTAGCTTCGGACAAGTTCAGCACGAACGGCTACTCACCCATTCGCACCGAACATCATGCGCTTCGCGACGAAGCGCTTGGCGAACGGCAGGCAGTCCAGCGCAGTCAGCGTGGCGGCGCGCGCGGCGCTGACCAGCGGCAGGTCGTTAGAGAACAGGCGCACCAGAGTGTCGGTGAAACGGATGCCTGCTTCGCGGTCAGTGCGGCGCCGGCTGCGGTAAGCGGCGAGCATTTCCGCTGAACCCAGCGTTTCCGGCGCGGCATCCAGTATTTCCTGCGCCAGCTCCCACGCATCGCGCAGCCCCATGTTAAAACCTTGTCCGGCTACCGGGTGCATGGTTTGCGCGGCATTGCCGAGCAGCACGGTGTGCGGCATCGGCGATTGTTCAGGGGCTTTTTTGAGTCCAAGCGGGAAACAACTGCGTTTACCCACGGTAAGAAATGCCCCGACCCGGTCGCCGAAGTGCTGGTGCAATTCGGACAGGAATGTCGCGTCGTCCCAGGTCAGCATGTCCTCTGCGCGCTGATGCGATGCTGTCCAGACGATTTCATAGCCGTCCCTGTAGGGCAGCAATGCCACCGGCCCTTGCGACGTGAAGCGCTCAAACGCGGTGGCGACTTTCGGAGCGGCGCAAGTCACATGCGCAATCAGCGCACTCTGTCCGTAGTCGCGAACGACCGGCGGATACAGCTCGGCCAGCAATTTTCCGCCATCGGCGACCACCGCGAGACGGGCGTGCAGCGTGTGTTCCTGTCCATCCAGCTGATAAGCGATGACCGCATGGTCAGCTTCGCCGGCAAGGTGCGTGACGCTCGCACCGTAAATAATAATGCCCTCTCCTGCGCTATCGCGCTCCCCTCTCCCGTTTGCGGGAGAGGGGCAGGGGGAGAGGGAGAGGGTATGTTGCAGTTCGCGGCTCAAGGCATCTTGCAGCGCCGGATAAGGCAGCACGTAGCCTAATTCCGGCACGTTAAGTTCTTCGGAGCGCAACACAGCACGGCCGAAGCTCTGCTTTTGCGAAATGTGGATGGTGCGGATCGCCGACACATCCTGCATTTTATTCCATACGCCCAGCCGTTCCAGCAACAGACGGCTGCCGTAGGACAGCGCGAGCGCACGCGCATCGACGCTGGCGGTCGTCGCGGGTCTCGCTTCGAGCAGGCAGACTTTCAGCCGGCTGTCTTTCAATGCCAGTGCCAGCGCGGCGCCTACCGGGCCTCCGCCGATAATGACGATGTCATGGTTGAAATCATTCATGTCGCATGACCTCCTCGATCTCGTTAACGGTTTTCGGGGCTGCTTCAGTCAGCACTTCATTGCCGGTTTCGGTGATGACCACGTCGTCCTCGATGCGGATGCCGATGTTCCACAGCGCCAGCGGCACGTCATCGGCGGGGCGGATATAGCAGCCGGGCTCGACCGTCAGCACCATGCCGGCTTGCAGCGGCCGCCATTGATCGCCGATCTTGTAGTCGCCGACATCATGCACGTCCATGCCCATCCAGTGACCGGTGCGGTGCATGTAATACTTCTTGTAGCTCTCGCTCTCCAGCACGCCATCCACCGTGCCGTGACACAGTTTCAAATCGATGAAGCCTTGCGCCAATATGCGCAGTGCGGCGTTGTGCGGCGCTTCCCAACTCGCGCCCGGCATGGCGGCAGCGATTGCGGCAGCCTGAGAGGCTAACACGATCTCGTACACGTCCCTCTGTGCGCCCAGAAATCTGCCGTTCACCGGGTAGGTGCGCGTGATGTCAGAAGCATAGCCTTCGAGTTCGCAGCCCGCGTCGATCAGCAGCAGATCGCCGTCGTGCAGCCTGGCATTGTTTGCAATGTAATGCAGCACGCAGGCGTTCGCACCGGCAGCGACGATGGAGGTGTAAGCGGGATCGCGCGCGCCGTGGCGGCAGAATTCGTGCAACAGCTCGGCCTCGACCTGATATTCCAGCTGTCCGGGACGGGTGAATTGCATCGCGCGTTTGTGGGCGCCGGTGGAAATGGCGGCCGCGCGGCGCAGGATATTTATCTCATGCGAATCCTTGAACAATCTCATTTCATTGATCAAGGTGCGCACATCGCGCAGCTCATCAGGCGCTTTGATACCGCTGCGCGCCTTTTCCTGCACCGCGCTGCGCAACCTGAGCAGGCGCTGATCCCATGCGGCACTCGCACCCAGGGGATAAAACAGCGCGGGCTGATTGCCCATCAGCTCGATCAGTTTTTCATCCAGCTTCGCGATGGGATAAGCCGCGTCGAAACCGAATTTCTGCTGAGCCGCATCGGGGCCATAGCGAAAACCGTCCCAGATTTCCCGCTCCATGTCCTTTTCGCGGCAGAACAAGATGGATTGCGGCTTATTATCCTTAGTCGCGACAAGCACCAGCACCGATTCAGGCTCACTGAACCCGCTCAGGTAATGAAAGCTGCTGTCGAAACGGTAGGGATGATCGGTATCGGCATTGCGCTGTTGTTCCAGCGCGTTGGGAACGATGGCGATGCCGTGCTGCATTTGAGCTAGCAGTCGGACGCGGCGCAGGGCGTAGATGTCAGGGTCAAGCATGGGCTTCCTTGCGTAATTGCAGGTCGAGTTCCAGCAGACGCTGCGGTGTGCCGACATCGACCCATAGTCCTGCATGATATTCGCCGCTGATTTTACCAAGGGCTATCTGCGCGCGCAGCAATGGGGCTAACGGCGCTACGCTGCCGCGTGGAATATGGCTGAACAGAGCGGGATGATAAAGACCGATGCCGCTGAAAGTGAGCCTTCCCTCTCCCCCGGCCCCTCCCCCGCATGCGGGGGAGGGGAGCGGAACGATGCGTCCGTTGTGCAGGCAAAAATCGCCCGTCGGGTGATGTTCGGGGTTGTCCACCAGCACCAGATGGGCAGCATCGCCGTTGGCATGCATCAAGGCTGCGCGTTCGGGAAGCCGCGCAAAATCGTAGTCGCAATAAATGTCGCCGTTGATAACCGCGAAGGGCTGACGACCCAACATAGGCAGCGCATTGGCGATGCCGCCGGCAGTTTCCAGCGCAAGGGTTTCGGCGGAGTATTGGATCTGCGCGCCGAACCGGCTGCCATCACCCAGTGAGGCTTCGATCTGCGCGCCTAAATGGGCGTGATTGATGACCAGTTCGACGATGCCTGCCTTGACCAACCTTTCGATATGCCAGACGATCAGCGGCTTGCCGCCGACTTCAAGCAGAGGCTTGGGGGTGTGGTCGGTGAGCGGGCGCATGCGCTCGCCGCGCCCGGCCGCTAAAATCATGGCTTTCATGGGGTTATGTCTTTCACGTTCGCCTCCTCTCCTGCCTTGCGGGAGAGGATTGAGGAGAGGGGGATGCGCAGCATCATGGGATTTCGTCTTTCACGTTAGCTCCCTCGCCCGTTTTACGGGGGATGGTTGGGAAGATAACCAGCCACTTGGCAACCGTTTTTTGGTTGCTTAGTGGAGTGGCTAGTTGCTTCATCAAGGGAATGCGCAGCATCATTGTTCCATGTCTTTGCGAGTTATTGCGAGTTGTCGCCCACAGGGCGACATCCCTGCGAACCCCCACTTGCCCACTGGGCAATATCCCTGCCTACCCCATTGCACATTCAAAACCCGTAGCCCGTCGGCGCTTCTTGCGGAGGCTCGAGCTCATTGAGCAAATTGAATAGGGGCTTGAGATCGACGTAACGTGCAGCGGCCGCACGCAGATAGTTCATCACCAACGGCATGTCCTTCAGGTAGCCCTCCTTGCCGTCGCGGTGGCATAGGCGTGCAAAAATGCCCAGTACCTTGATGTGTCGCTGTACGCCCATCCATTCAAAATCCCAGTAGAACTGGCCGAAATCCTCATGTACCGGAAGACCCGCGCGACGCGCCTTTTCCCAATAACCGATCAGATGGTCGATGATTTCCGGCTCTTCCCACTTGATATAGGCATCCTTGAACAGCGATGCCAGATCGTAGGTGATCGGGCCATACACCGCATCCTGAAAATCGATGATACCGGGGTTCGGTTCGGTCAGCATCAAATTGCGCGAGTGATAGTCGCGGTGCACGTATACGCGCGGCTGGGTCAGGTTGTTGGCGACGATGCGCTCGAAGACCGTTTCGAGTTTGGCGTTTTGTGCGGGGGTTAACGTGATATTGAGATGCTTGTTGATATACCACTCCGGGAACAGACGCATCTCGCGCAACAGCAACGCTTCGTCGTAAGGCGGCAACTCATCTTCTTTCGATGCCAGCTGTATCCTGATCAGCGCATCAGCGGCGGCAGCATACAGGCTGCGTGCATTGTCCGGCGTCAGGGCCTGCAAATAGGTGGTATTGCCAAGATCGGACAGCAGCAGGAAACCTTGCGTCAAATCCTGAGCGTAGACATGAGGCACATGGGTTCCGGCATTCTCGAATAATTGCCCCACATGCAGAAACGGACGGCAGTCTTCGTGTTCGGGCGGCGCATCCATGATGATGCGCGTTGTGCCATCGGCGAAGGTGGCCCGGAAGTAGCGGCGAAAACTGGCATCGGCGGAAGCGGGCGCCAGGCTGAATGTTTCACCGGGGAATTGGCTTTGCAGCCAGACGGTCAGTTGTTGTTGACGTTTCATATTGGGCTTTTGGACGGGTCTTAATGGTAAACTTGCAAAAGTTTACCACCTTACCAATATTATGCGGTTTCGTCTCAAGCCTGTTGCGCTCACTTTGCTGTGCCTTTTTGTCCATTCTGCCGTGGCGGAAGAGCTGCGCGCGCCTCATGCGGGCACCGCAACGAAGGCGGAGGATCAGCCGGTGTTTCTCGAGGCGGATGAGCTGACGGGCGACAAGAAAAATCATGTCGAGGCCACCGGCAACGCAATTTTGATCAAGTCCGATCAGACCGTACGCGCAGATCGTCTGTTGTATGACCAGGAAACGAGCGATGCAGAGGGCTTCGGTTCAGTCGTCGTGGAGCAGGCTGGCACCACGATGAGCGGGCCATATATGAAATTGAACATGGATACGCATGCCGGATTCATGGAGCAACCCGTTTTCTACTTTAAGGAGAACGACGGGCGCGGTTCGGGCGACATACTGCACATCCAGGATAAACAGCATTACACGCTGGACAATGCGAGTTATACCACTTGTCCTGCCGACGACCAGGACTGGTTTGTGAAAATGTCCAGCCTGGACATAGACCGGGATCAGCAGGTGGGGGTCGCCCACAACGCCTGGATTGAGTTCATGAACGTGCCCATTCTGTATTCGCCGTGGATGGATTTTCCGCTGGGTCACCAGCGAAAATCAGGTTTCCTGGCGCCGATAATGGGCGGCTCGACCAAGGGCGGCAGCGAACTGACCGTGCCTTACTACTGGAATATTGCGCCGAATTACGATGCGACCCTCTCCCCGCGCCTGATGATGAAGCGTGGCGTGCTGTTCAACAATGAGTTTCGTTACCTGGGATCAGGCTACGCCGGCGAGGTGCACGCGGATGTGCTGCCCGGCGACCCGCTGACCCACAGCAATCGCGGCCGTTTCGGTTTGAGGCATGGACAGACGCTGGGCGGAGGCTTCAGCAGCAGCGTCAATTTCAACCGCGTTTCCGATAACGCCTACTACCGTGATCTGGCCGACGTGGTGAATGTGGCCACGCAGGTCAACCTGTTGCAGGATGTAACCCTGAACTATGGCGCAGGTTGGTGGAGCAGCTCCGCGCGACTGCAACGCTACCAGACTTTGCAAAACCCACTGGCGCCGATAGGCGTGCCTTATGCGCGTCTGCCCCAGCTCACTGTGAATGGCGCTCAGAATTTGGCCGGGGCAAATGTAGCTGCTGCCGGTGAGTATGTGAGTTTCAACCATCCCACCGCACTGAACGGACAGCGCCTGGTGTTTATTCCCAGCGTCAGCTATCCCCTGGTCAGCACACCGGCGTATTATCTCACCCCAAAATTTACGCTGCACAATACCCAGTATGTGATGGGCAGCAACAATGCGACGGCATTAGCCGATGTCTCGCGCACGTTGCCGATGTTCAGCCTGGATAGCGGCGTTACCTTCGAGCGGGACATCAGCCTGCTCGGCAAGAATTACCTGAACACCCTCGAACCGCGCGCTTTCTATGTGTATGTGCCCTACCACAACCAGGATAAATTGCCGGTGTTCGATTCAGGCCAGGCACCGTTCAGCTTCGCCCAGATGTTCACCGAGAATCGCATGATCGGTAATGACCGGGTGGGCGACGCGAATCAGGTCACGCTGGCTTTGACCTCACGCTTCCTGGGGCAGGACGATGGTGTTGAGAATTTAAGGCTGATGATAGGCGAGCGCTTCAGCTTTAGTCCGCCCCGGGTGAATCTGGTCGCGCCCACAACGACGACCAATAAATCCGATATTTTGCTGGGCGCAACAGGCCGCCTTTACGGTGCCTGGTCGTTTGACAGCGAGTTGCAATATAGCCCCGCTCTGGCATTGGTTCAGCACTATAACGTGATGGCCCGCTACCGCCCGGAATCGGGTAAAGTGCTCAATCTGGGCTATCGTTTCGTCAGCGATACGCTGGGCGCATTGATTCCCGGCGTAGCCACACCGACCGGAACCGCCATGGTCAACGGGATCATCTACCCGACCATATGGGGTGTGCCTTACACGACGATAGGCGGCAATAATTACTCGGTTGCCTCGCCCGCGTTGCGTCAGATCAACGTATCCGGCCAATGGCCGTTGTCCAGCCACTGGCATGCGGTGGGACAATGGAACTACTCCTTCCTGGATAGCCGGCTTTTAAACGGGGTTGCAGGTCTTGAGTACGAAGAAAGCTGCTGGATGCTGCGCGTGGTGGCACGCAGTTTTACGGTTGGCATGGTTCAAACCAGCGCGGGCGTAAAACCCCAAAACAACACCGGAATATTTGTACAGCTCGAATTGAATGATCTGATAAAAGTAGGCTCTGATCCGTTGAGCTTGCTCAAGCAAAGTGTGCCTGGCTATACCAAATTGAATGAAAAACCCGCAAATAAACCAAGCTCGGTGTTGCGCTAAACGAAGAGATGACTATGTCCAAAATCAAATTCCCTGTTTTGTTGAGCGCCCTGCTGCTGGCGGCGCCCCCTTCCTTTGCTGTCGAAAAAATCGACCCGCAGCAGCAGGTGGCGACGATCGATGCGGTGGTGGCGGTAGTGAACGATGATGTGATCACGCGTCATGAACTGAACGAGCGCCTGATCACGGTGATCAGCCAGCTGAAGAAGCAGGGCACCCCGTTGCCGGAGCAGAGCGTGCTGGAAAAGCAAATCCTAGAGCGCATGATCGCCGAAATGCTGCAAGCGCAGTTCGCCAAGGAAAGCGGCGTGCGTGTGGACGATACACAGCTGGATCTGGCCATTACGCGTATCGCCCAGCAAAATAACTTCCCCTCGCTGACCGAGTTCCTGGCCAAGCTCGAAGCGGACGGCGTGAATGTCAAAAAATTCCGCGAGGAAATCCGGGCCGAGATCGTGTCTACGCGTTTGCGCGAGCGCGAAGTCGAAAGCAAACTGGTCATCAGCGATACCGAGGTGGATAACTATCTCGCCAATAAATCGAAGATGGGGCTGGATAACGATGAGTATCACCTGGCCCATATCCTGGTGGTTGTACCCGAGCAGGCCAGCGCCGAAAAAATACGCGCAGCGCGCGATCGCGCCGATCATGCGTTGGCCCAGCTCGCCGGGGGGGCTGATTTTGCGCAGGTGGCAGCCGGATTTTCGGATGCGAAGGATGCCTTAAAAGGAGGCGATCTGGGCTGGCGTCCGGGCGACCGTATTCCGCCGCTGTTCATGAACGAATTGCAAACGCTGCAGCGCGGTCAGAATACCGCTGTGTTGCGCAGTCCGAGCGGCTTTCACATTCTCAAACTGGTCGAAAAACGCAGCGGCAGCGCGCCGGTGGTGATTACGCAGACGCATGCGCGCCACATTCTGATCAAGACCAGCGAAATCGTGACCGAAGCGGAAGCCCGCAAACGCATACTGGAAATCAAGCAGCGCATCGATAGCGGTGCCAATTTTGCAGATCAAGCCAAACGCTATTCTCAGGACGGCAGCGCCCAGCAGGGCGGCGATCTGGATTGGCTGTCTCCAGGGCAGACCGTGCCTGAGTTCGAAGAGGCGATCAACAAATTAAAAACCGGCGAAATCGGTATGGTGCAAACCCAGTTCGGTTGGCATTTGATCCAGGTGCTGGAGCGGCGCAATACGGATGTCAGCGAACAGCAGAAACGCCAACAGGCACGAGCTTCCATCGGCGCCTTTAAGTCTGAAGAGCTATACCAGGACTGGTTGCGTCAGTTGCGTGACCGTGCGTTCGTTGAATACCGCCTTGAACAAGAGTAGCAACAGCGCACAGCCGCTGGTTATCACGGCGGGCGAGCCCGCAGGCATAGGTCCGGAGCTATGTGTGCAGCTGGCAGCGACCGTGCCGGGGCTGGTGGTAATTGCCGACAAATATTTGTTGCAGCAGCGTGCAAAGATGCTTGGCATAGATTTGAACATCAGGGAGTGGAACCGCTTGGAATGGATAATGGAGAATGGAAAAGGGAAAATGCAGCCATTTCTCCCCGATGCATCACAAAACCCATTTCATTATCAATTATCAACTATCAACTATCCACTTACTCCCCCTTCACTGACAGTAGTTCACATCCCGCTTGCCGCGCCTTCTGTTCCGGGCAAATTAAACGTGGCCAACAGTGCCTATGTGCTGGAAACATTGCGCCGCGCGGTGCAGGGCTGTCAGTCGGGTGAGTTTTCCGGCATGGTGACAGCGCCGGCACACAAAGGCATCATCAATGATGCCGGGATCCCGTTTACCGGACATACCGAATTCCTGGCCGAACAGACGCACACCCCTCAGGTCGTGATGATGCTCTCAGGCGGCGGGATGCGTGTTGCGCTGGCTACGACGCATCTGGCCTTGCGGGAAGTGCCGGATGCGATTACAGCGCCTCTGCTGGAAAACGTGTTGCGCATCATTCATCGCGACCTGCAACGGCGCTTCGGTGTGGCTGATCCGCGCATTCTGGTGGCGGGGTTGAATCCGCATGCGGGCGAGGGCGGACACATGGGGCGCGAGGAAATCGATGTGATGATCCCGGTGCTCGACAAGCTGCGTTTGGAGGGCATGAACGTCAGTGTGCCGCTGCCTGCCGACACCTTGTTTACGCCGGACAAACTGGCGCGATGCGATTGCGTGCTTGCCATGTATCACGACCAGGGACTGCCGGTTCTGAAACACGCGAGTTTCGGTCAGGGCGTAAATATTACACTGGGTTTACCCGTGATCCGCACTTCGGTCGATCACGGCACGGCGCTTGGTCTGGCCGGAACCGGTAAAGCCGACAGCGGCAGTCTGCTGGAGGCGATCAGGGTCGCGGCACAAATGGCACAATACGAAAAACTTATACCCGGTTCCTCCTCATGAGCGCTCATAAAGCAAAAAAGAAATTCGGCCAGAACTTTCTGGTGGATGAACGCATCATCGCTGACATCATCGGCGTGATCCGTCCCGAGGAGGACGATAATCTGGTGGAAATCGGTCCGGGTCTGGGCGCGATGACCAGGCCGCTGCTCAAAAAATTAAAGCATCTGCATGTGGTGGAGATCGACCGTGACATCATCGCGCGCCTGGAGGCCGACTACCCGCAGGATCGGCCTGATCCCAAGCTGATCATCCATGCGGGGGATGCGCTGAAGTTTGACCTCGCAACCCTGGCCGCGCCGCTGCGCATCGTCGGCAATCTTCCTTACAACATCTCCTCGCCGCTGCTGTTTCACTTTGCCGCTTCCGCAGAGCGCATCACCGACATGCACTTCATGCTGCAAAACGAAGTGGTCGAGCGCATGGTGGCAGATCACTCCACGCCAGCCTACGGGCGGTTGTCAGTGATGTTGCAATACCGTTTCTTCATGGAAAAGCTGCTCGATGTGCCGCCTGAATCGTTCCGCCCCGCGCCTAAAGTGGATTCCGCCATCGTGCGCATGATTCCGCTACCTGCCAGTGAAATTCAGGTGAAAAACGAAGTGTTGTTTGCTCATATCGTCAGTGCCGCGTTCGGCCAGCGCCGCAAGACGCTGCGCAACACGCTGCGCAGTTTTCTGAACGAAGCCGAATTTGAGCAGCTGGGCATCAATCCGCAGTTGCGCGCCGAAAATCTGTCCGTTGCTGAGTTCGCCAGGATAGCCGCGTATGTGGACGGCCGGGGTGCGGCCTAAGTTTTGATTTGTCATTCCGGCGAAGGCCGGAATCTAGGCGGGGTGCGGCCCCGCTGCCGGTGACTTTCTTTGCACGGCCAAAGAAAGTCACTAAAGAAACGCCGCCCCGATCCGCCATCCCTGCGGGATTCCCTGTGTTGCTCGCCTGATCAGGCGGCTGTGCAACTCGCCCTGGCGGTGCGCACACTTCGCGCATTGCTGCGGAGCTCAAATGCCGCAGGGGCATTCCCACGAAATATAGGCGATATGACTGCCTTATTTCTGCATGAACAGTGCTCGCCTAACCCCACAGTTGTTTGCGACCTATCTTCGGCGGCGCGCAGGGGAGATGGGCGGTGCGCAAAGTATTTTCAATGCTTTGATTGTTTATATTTTTTATTGGGTGTTTTTGGTCTACGTTTAGCTGTTTCGCGCATCGGAATTCGGTGTTGTGTTTCTGGAGTTTGTGATGGAAGCTTTTGGACGCGATTTTGTGCTTCGATATAAAGGGGCTGTAATTTG
Organism: uncultured Nitrosomonadales bacterium; assembly: GCA_947085835.1. Taxonomy (GTDB): domain Bacteria; phylum Pseudomonadota; class Gammaproteobacteria; order Burkholderiales; family Gallionellaceae; genus Gallionella. Next base: position 149,465 of record CAMTXT010000011.1, read on the forward strand.
GGCAGCACACGTACAAAAATATTTATATAAACAATAATGGCTCCTATCAAGCCCACATAGGCAAGGAAAAAAACCTTTGTTGCGAGAATCAACAGAATAACAACTAGAACTATCCATGCGGCAGCATTGGCTGCTATTTTTGATGCCGAAACCCAGAAACCGTCGTTATACGGTATGGCACGCATTGTCTTAAGGATGTCATAGACTAGGCTGCCGTAAAGTAACTGGGAAGCAAAAACTAAGTATTTCAAGATTGCTTCTTCGTCTTGACGGAGACCTAATGCCCAAATTAGCGCAGTAAGTAGAAAGAAAAATCCAAGAAGAATGACTATTTTCAGCATCTGCAGTGCATTATATAAAAAATATTTTCGGGGGCGATAGCATTTGACGTGAAGGGCTGCCGCAGTAATGCTGGCACCGAGGGATGTTCCCAAAGCACAGTTTTTTTGCCGCGCTTTTCAACTGAATTGTTAGATGGCGGGTGGCTGATCATTACTTCGCTCTCTCTCGGCTTTTGAGGCTTGAATACACCACGCAACATCGTTGTGAAGCTCATGTGGCACAAGGGATTCCCAATACTCTGTTTTTTTGAAAGAGGGGATGATTTTAAGCTCTTCGAAAATATTACCGTCAAAGTATAAAGACAAAAGAACTAATGCGCGGAAAGATGCGGTTATGCCACGTATATGTTTCTGGTGGTCTTTATCTGACTGAGCCATGATCTGTAGTAATTGGTCGTCGTGCATGGCTTGGGACTTGTGGTGAACAAGCTTATTTCTTGCAGTAATAAGTTCTTGAATATATTGATAAGTGGCGCTAGATCTGTCCGGTTCTCGTTTATCGACCAGCATTGCGAGATTAAAGAATTTCCCAGCTGGATCGAGTCTATCGGTGTGTGATATGAATTCTTCGCCAAATAAGCATGCAGATAGATCATATAGTGTTGCCTCAAGACACATTCCGGCATAAATGACGGGATCAACTGCCGCTTCTTCAACTTGTTCAAAAATCAGTTCATATTTTGGATCTAATTCGTGAATTGTATTTAAACTATTTGCAAGTGCGCGATAACGAACCAGTGAATTTGCGCACATACGGAAATACATAAAACTGTATGATTTTGCTCTTCCGGATGCATGTATGGTGACGCGTAAGGGGTGGCTCACAGATTGCCCTCTAATGAATAGCGATTCTTGTGGGGATTGTAAAGTGTTGCAGGTTGGCGTCAATTTAATGTTGCGATTGCACCATGCGTTCAACCCTAATCCCCTTATCCGCCACCGAGTAGCGCAGACTGGTCAGGGGATTTCGGCGCGCACTGTTCATGCAGAAATAAGGCAGTCATATCGCCTATATTTCGTGGGAATGCCCCTGCGGCATTTGAGCTCCGCAGCAATGCGCGATGTGTGCGCATTGCCAGGGCGAGTTGCACAGCCGCCTGGTCAGACGAGCAACGCAAGGAATCCCGCAGGGATGGCGGATCGGGGCGGCGTTTCTTTGGTAACTTTCTTTTGGCCGGACAAAGAAAGTTACCGGCGGCGGGGTCGCACCCCGCTCATCCTTAGCGCATGGCTTCCTGCGCCGCCTTGGCCAGAAATCCCGAGCGAGTCAAATGGTGAGCCTGGGTATATTGGTCGATCTGTGACAGCAAGTAGCGCGGCATGGAAACATTGATGCGATGTGGCGCGGGGTCAATGCGCGCAATATCAATGTCGATCAGCATCCACACGCCGTCTTGATAATCAGGATGGTTGGCAAGCTTCTCCAGCGGCGTGGCTTGCGGAACAGGTTCACCTTCTCCAGCCATATGGCACTCTACTGCCTCTTGAGCCATCACGGGAATATCTTCCCAGTTGTCCGCAGCTGAAAAACAACCGGGGAAGTCAGGAAAAATCATGCCGTGCGCGGTTTTTTCGTCGCCTACGTGGATATATACAGGATATAACATTGCTATTGCCTCCATTGCCATCCGGCTTGCCGGTAAATGCTGTGCAGTGTGCCGACCGTAAGGTCTTTTTTTGGATGCGGAACGGTTACGGAACCGGGTTTGTCGGAATGCTTGAACTTGATGTGACTGCCGACCTGATGCACTTTATGCCAGCCTTCGCTTTCCAGTCGCTTGATGATGTCCGCGCTCTTCATGGCGTGTAATTCTACACAATAAAAATGAATGTGCAATCACTGCGGCGCAACACCCTGAATCATTTTTTCTGTATCAGCTCAATCTTGTAGCCGTCCGGATCTTCGATAAACGCGAGCACGGTGCTGCCGTGCTGCATCGGGCCTGCTTCCCGCACCACCTTGCCGCCGAGCTGCCTGATTTTTTCGCAGGCATCATAAGCGTTTTCAACTTCGAGGGCGATGTGGCCAAACGCGTTGCCGAGGTCATATTTTTCCACGCCCCAGTTGCAGGTGAGTTCGATCACCGCGCCGTGCTCTTCGTCAGCGTAACCGACAAAGGCCAGCGTAAATTTTCCCTCAGGGTAATCGGTGCGGCGCAGCAACTTCATGCCGAGCACATCGGTATAGAAGGCAATCGATGCTTCCAGATCAACCACGCGTAACATGGTGTGCAGTATGCGCATTATTTTCTCAGACCCTTATCGTGTTTAGTATTCGGAAATCAGGGGCATATAGGGTAAAATGCCCGACCTGACGCGCATAATACCATTCTCAACATCATGTCCGAATCATACCCATTAGTAATGAGTTTTGCCGCCACCGATCCTTCCGGAGGGGCCGGCTTGCAGGCTGATATGTTGACCATCTCCAGCATGGGTTGTCATCCGCTGTCGGTAGTCACGGCCATCACCGTACAGGACACCAGCGGGGTGGAAGATGTCATGCCGATCGAGCCGGAATGGGTGGTGGATCAGGCGCGCGCAATGCTCGAAGACGTACCGGTCGCGGCGTTCAAGATCGGCATGCTGGGCAGCGTGGAAAATGTCGTGGCGATCGCCGAGATATTGGCGGATTACCCGGACGTGCCTTTTGTGCTGGATACGGTGCTGGCCTCGGGGCGCGGTGATGAGCTGGCGGATGAAGACATGCTGGATGCGATGTGTGAATTGCTGATACCGCAGGCCACCATTGTGACCCCGAACAGCATCGAGGCGCGCCGCCTCGCGATTGATGAAGACAATGAAGAGGACGATCCCAGCCTGGAAGAATGCGCCAAGCGTATCCTGGCGATGGGTTGCGAGTATGTGCTGATTACCGGCACGCACGAGCAATCATCCAAAGTAATCAATACCTTATATAACGAGCATGGTGTGGTGCGCAGCGATAGCTGGGCGCGCCTGCCGGGAAGTTATCACGGCTCAGGATGTACGTTGGCGTCCGCCATTGCCGCCTTGTTGGCGCAGGGTGTCGATGTTCCGGAGGCGGTCAAGGAAGCGCAGGAATACACCTGGCAGACACTGAATGCTGGCTTCAGGCCCGGCATGGGGCAGTTTATCCCGGACAGATTGTTCTGGGCGCGAGGCGAGGACGATGAGGACAAACCTGAGCTGCTCAATTGAGAATTGATAATTGATAAGTAAAATTAGTGGTCTTTATGCGATCACGCCGGAAGAGTCAGATACGGCGGAGTTGCTGCGCAAGGTACGGCTGGCTTTGCAAGGCGGGGCTGGTGTGTTGCAGTATCGCAACAAGCTGGACAGCCAGGCCGTGCGCTTGGCGCAGGCGATTGCCTTGCGCGAACTGACGCTGGAATTTGCAGTGCCGCTGATCATCAACGATGACGCGGCGCTGGCATTAAAGGTGGATGCCGATGGCGTGCATCTGGGCGGTGAAGATGGCAGCGTAGCCGCCGCGCGCGCGCTATTGGGCTTTGATAAAATTATCGGCGTATCTTGCTATAATCGCCTGAATTTGGCGCAACAGGCTGCAAATCAAGGCGCTGACTATGTCGCGTTCGGCGCTTTTTTCGCCTCGATAGTTAAACCTGCCGCGCCGGTGGCGACGCTGGATTTATTGAGGCAGGCGCGCCGCGAGATCAGTCTGCCAATAGTTGCGATAGGCGGCATCACGGTTGAAAACGGCGCATCAGTGTTGTCGGCAGGGGCCTGCGCCCTGGCCGTGATTTCGGCGCTGTTCAGTTCACCCGATATACAACTTGCGGCGCGACAGTTTGCAAATTTAAATACTTATAGTTAGAAAGATGCAACATGACTTCACATAATCCCGCGACTTCCCAAAATCAAGCTCTTTTCGACGCATCTCAGCAGGTCATTCCCGGCGGCGTAAATTCACCGGTGCGTGCGTTTCGTTCGGTAGGCGGCACACCACTATTTTTCCAGCGGGGCCAGGGCGCTTACGTCTGGGACGCGGACGGCAAACGCTACACCGATTATGTGGGGTCATGGGGACCGATGATCGCAGGCCACTGCCATCCCGACGTGGTTAAAGCTGTGCAGGATGCGGCAGCGAATGGTCTGGGTTTCGGCGCGCCGACCGCGTCCGAGCTGGAAATAGCCACGTTGTTGTGCAAGCTGTTGCCGAGTCTGGAAATGGTGAGACTGGTCAGCTCCGGTACCGAAGCCACCATGACGGCGATCCGTCTGGCGCGCGGTTTTACCAATCGTTCGCGCATCGTCAAATTTGAAGGCTGTTATCACGGCCATTCCGATGGCTTGCTGGTCAAGGCGGGTTCCGGCGCGCTGACGTTCGGGCAGCCGAGCTCATCCGGCGTACCTGCCGAGATCGCCGCGCTCACCACCGTACTGGACTACAACGATGCGGCAGGGCTTGAACGCGCCTTTGCCGAGATGGGTTCCGAGATCGCCGCCGTGATCGTCGAGCCGGTTGCAGGCAACATGAATCTAATCACGCCAAAACGCGAATTCCTCGATGCGATGCGCAATCTGTGTACCAAATATGGCGCCGTGCTGATTCTGGACGAGGTGATGACAGGCTTCCGCGTCAGCTTGCAAGGTGCGCAGGGCTATTACGGCATCAAGCCCGATCTGGTCACGCTGGGCAAGGTGATGGGCGGCGGACTGCCGGCAGCTGCATTCGGCGGTCGACGCGACATCATGCAATGTCTGGCGCCACTGGGTTCCGTGTATCAGGCAGGCACTCTGTCGGGCAACCCGGTCGCGGTCGCAGCGGGTCTGGCAACCTTGAAACTGGTTCAAGCCGAAGGTTTCTATGAACGCTTGTCAAAATTAGCGACGCAACTGACCGAAGGTTTGACGGCGAGTGCCAAAAAGCACGGCGTTCCATTCTGCGCCCAATCGGTAGGCGGCATGTTCGGTCTGTATTTCAGCGATGCAGTGCCCACCAGCTACGCCGAGGTGATGTGTTGCGACAAGGAAGCATTCAACCGCTTCTTCCATGCCATGCTGGACGCAGGTGTGTATCTGGCGCCTTCTGCATTCGAAGCGGGTTTTGTATCTTCCGCACACACCGAGGCTGACATCAATGAGACGATTGCAGCAGCTGACGCAATCTTCTCGGACTGGAAATAATGGGACTCTTCTCACTGGCAACGTTTTATACCACCGTCAACCACATCAAGGACTTGCCGATGCATGGCGGCCGGGAGGTGGCTTTTGTCGGGCGCTCCAATGCGGGCAAGTCCAGCGCGATCAACACGCTGGCCAATCATGTGCGCCTGGCTTACACCAGCAAAACGCCGGGCCGCACCCAGCATCTGAATTACTTCTCGTTGGGCAATGACAGTTATATCGTGGATTTGCCGGGCTACGGATATGCCAAGGTGCCACCAGAGGCCAAGCGCCATTGGGAATCCTTGTTAAGTACTTACTTGCAGAAGCGCGAGGAGTTGAGCGGACTGGTCGTCATCATGGATATACGCCGCCCGTTGCTTGAACTGGATGAAACAATGCTGGACTGGTTCGCGCCGACCGGCAAGCCGGTACACATTCTGCTGACCAAATCGGACAAGCTGAGCCGCCAGCAATCGACGATAACGCTGATGAAGGTAAAAGCCTACCTTGCCGAGAATTATCCGCAGTGTTCCGTGCAGTTATTCTCAAGTCTGAAGAAGCAGGGTGTGGAAGAGGCTGAAGCGGTGATAGCCGGCTGGTTAAAGTCGGATGGCAGTTCCGAGTCAAGCGTCGATGAAGGCGTGATCGACTAAAGCTAAAAAAAAGCCCCCAACTAGTGGGGGCAAAAATCTTAACAGGGTTAAGACACGCTCAGGGAGGAGAAACGTGGAATGATTTATCATCATTCGCACGTTCAGATGGGCGTTTTCTAAAATAGTTCAAAAATAAAATATATTTTTAGGGAAAATCATGCAGACACTCGGACAATACCCTAACAAACGCATGCGTCGTATGCGCCGCGATGCCTTTTCGCGCGACCTGATGCGCGAGAACGTACTTACTCCTGCTGATTTCATCTACCCCGTTTTTGTGCTGGAAGGCTCAAACAAGGTAGAGGACATCAAGTCCATGCCGGGCGTGCAGCGCAAGACGCTGGATTTGCTGCTCAAGGATGCCGAAGCATGCGTCAAACTGGGTATTCCGGTAATGGCGATTTTTCCGGTGATCGATGCCTCTAAAAAAACCCTGGATGCGTCTGAAGCCTACAACCCGGACGGCCTCGTGCCGCGCGTCGTGGCCGAGCTGAAAAAACGATTCCCTGAACTCGGCATCATGACCGACATCGCGCTCGACCCTTACACCAGCCACGGGCAGGACGGGCTGATCGACGCGGCAGGCTACGTGCTCAATGACGAGACCATCGCCGTGCTGACAAGACAGGCACAGTGTCACGCGGCAGCCGGTGCCGATATCGTCGCGCCTTCCGACATGATGGACGGGCGCATCGGCGCGGTGCGTGCAGCGCTGGACGCTGACGGGCACATTCACACCCGCATCATGGCCTATTCCGCAAAGTATGCTTCCAGCTTCTACGGACCGTTCCGCGATGCGGTCGGTTCCAGCGGAAATTTGGGTTCAGGCAATAAATACACCTACCAGATGGATCCTGCCAATTCCGACGAAGCGCTGTGGGAAGTCGGCTTGGACTTGCAGGAAGGCGCGGACATGGTCATGGTCAAGCCGGGCATGCCTTATCTCGACATCCTGCGCCGCGTGAAGGATGAGTTCAAGGCGCCAACCTTCGTCTACCAGGTCAGCGGCGAATTCGCGATGCTCAAAGCCGCGGCTCAAAACGGCTGGCTGAACGAGGAGGCATGCGTGCTGGAATCCTTGCTGGCGTTCAAACGCGCCGGTGCGGACGGCATTCTGACTTACTTTGCGCTGGATGCGGCAAGGTGGCTAAAAAAGCAGGATTGAGGATTCATGCCGCAAAACCGCAAGGGTCTTCCCTCGGAATATAAGGCGATAAATCGCCTATTCCTGAATGAAGGGCATTCCCCGCACAACTAAGCCCGCAAGGGGCTTCCCTCGGAGCTACGGAGATGAATCTCCTGCTCCTGAATGAAGGGGCTATGCCCCAAGTTGTTGCGTGAAGGATTCAGGATTGAGAAAAAGCCGCTGTTGTTTGCTCAATCCTCGCTCCTCGATCCTAGCTCCTCTATCATTTTAGCCACTGCTGCGATATCCGCATGGGTCTCAGGGTGGCGGCTGCCGCTGTGACGGGCATTTTCGGGCAACACGACGATGTGTATCTGGGTGCCTGATTCGCCGTTTAGCGTATAGCTCGGCACGGTCTCTTCCCGTCCGCCCAGCCTGACCCTCCATTCGCCGTCTTCGAAATCAAGCTTGTTCTTGAGCAGAAACAGCAGCACGGCTTTGCCATCGTCGGAAAACAGCATCAGGTTGATGTCCGAATGTTCGCCCGCTGCGCCGCTCAATACCGAGCCGGTCAGATAGGGGTTAAAAGCCGAAAAAAGCCGCATGCAAGCCAGCGCTTCGGTGCGCAGCTGATACAGGATATCGGGATGGCTGTCGTGTTGGTACAAGGCGCGGTAACTGTGCAGCGCCTCCTCGACCTCCCTGTTGCTGGGCAGGTGCCGGGTGTCCGACGCGCCGAGCTGACGGGCAGCCTTACGCTTGGCCGAGGCGAAGTCCGCAATACCGGCTTCGGCAATCAACTTGGCGGTCAGGTGCGCCAGCTGTTCTCGCATCAGATCGCGTTTAGAAGCGTGTGGCATATAGCTTGTAACCTGTGACGAGTGACATTAAAGCAGCTGGTCTTTGACGGAATCCGCAGGCTTACCAATCTCAACGGGTGCCGGTGCTGCTTGCCCGCCGGGTACGTTTTCCTGATAGAAATATTCAACTCGGGCACCATTTTCGTCGCGATGACCGCTTTCGTTGATGCGCACGGCAGCCATGTTGTCCGGCATGCTGTACTCGGCCTGCGGAACGTTCTTGAGTACCTTCTCCATATAGCTCATCCAGATTGGCAGCGCGGCGCCCCCCCCGGTTTCCTTGTCGCCCAGACTGCGTGGCTGATCGAAGCCCATCCATGCGATGCCCACCACGGTCGGCTGAAAGCCGCAAAACCATGCATCGATCGAATCGTTGGTGGTGCCTGTTTTTCCGGCCAGATCCTGGCGCCCGAGTTGCATCGCGCGAATGCCGGTGCCGTGTTTGACAACGTCCTGCATCATGCTGACCATGGTGTACGCATTGCGCACGTCGATGACCTGATCCGCGCCTTCATTCGCCACACTCGGGATGGTTTTGCTCAGTACCCGGCCTTGTGCATCTTCAATTCGCTGAATGAAATAAGGCGAGGTGCGAAACCCCCCGTTGGCGAACACCGAATACCCAGTCAACATCTGGAGTGGCGTGACCGAACCTGCACCCAGCGCCATGGTCAGGTAAGGCGGATGTTTCTCGGCATCCAGACCGAACTTGGTGATGTAGTCCTGTACATAGCGCGGCGTGATGGATTGCAGGATACGGATCGAAACCATATTTTTGGAATGGATGAGCGCCTCGCGCATGCGCATCGGCCCTGAATACTTGCCATCGTAGTTTTTCGGCTCCCAGGGCTCACTGCCGGTCTGAGCGGCACCGAACGACAGCGGCGCATCATTGATGATGGTGGCTGGGGTAAATCCCTTTTCAAGAGCTGCTGAATAAATGAAGGGCTTGAAGCTAGAGCCGGGCTGACGCCATGCCTGGGTGATGTGGTTGAACTGATTGTGGTTGAAATCGAAACCGCCGACCAGCGCGTAGATGGCGCCGTCGAGCGGATTGCCCGATACAAACGCTGATTCCACCTGGGGAAGCTGGCTGATTTGCCAGACGCCATGCTCGTTCTTCTGGACGCGGATGATGGACCCGACAACGATGCGTTGATTCAACGCGGCTTTATCGCTCAGGGCGCGCTGGGCGAAACGCAATGCTTCACCGCTGATCGTGACGCGTTCTCCCCCCTTGCAATAGGCCTGAATCAGCGCGGGTGACGCGGACAAAACCACGGCGGGCAGCAAATCATCGTTGTCAGAGGAATCCTGCAGCGCTTCTTCCAGAGCCTCTTCGCTGTTGCCCTGCTGCAAATCCGCATAGCCTTCCGGCCCGCGATAGCCATGACGGCGGTCATATTCGAGCACGCCACGGCGCACCGCCTGGTAAGCGGCAATTTGGTCAAGCTGGCGAATCGTGGTGTAAACCTTGAATCCTTCGATATAAGTCGCATCCTGGTACTTTTGATAGACCGACTGTCGCACCATTTCCGTCAGATAGTCTGATTTCACGGAAAATTCCTGATTGCCATGCTTGGTAACGAGGGGCTCGTTCTGTGCCACTTTGAACTGATCATCATTGATAAAGTGCAACTCGTGCATGCGTCGCAGCACATACAGCTGCCGCAGCTTGGCGCGCTTGGGATTGACGACGGGGTTGTAGCTCGAAGGCGCCTTGGGTAAACCGGCCAGCATGGCGGCTTCTGCGATGGAAATTTGATTGAGCGGTTTGCCGAAGTAGATCTGCGAAGCAGCCGCGAAGCCGTAAGAGCGCTGCCCCAGATAAATCTGGTTGATGTAAAGCTGGAAAATGTCATCCTTGGAAAGGTAGTGCTCTATCTTGAAGGCCAGCAACATCTCGTTGAATTTGCGCGTGAAAGTTTTTTCCTTGGAGAGGAAGAAATTGCGCGCGACCTGCATCGTGATGGTGCTCGCCCCTTGTTTGGTGCCGCCAGCCGTGAAGTTGGAAAGTGCTGCGCGCATCACGCCCATATAATCAACGCCGCCATGTTGATAAAAACGGTCATCCTCGGCAGCCAGAATGGCATTCTTCATCGCATCGGGCACATCGGCGATTTTCACCAGCGCGCGGCGCTCCTCGCCAAATTCACCGAGCAAAGTGCCTTCAGCGCTATAGATGCGCAGCGGAACTTTCGGGTGGTAATCGGTGAGCGCTTCCAGAGAAGGGAGACTGGGGTAGGTCAGCATCACTGCCATGCCGAGCAATAAAAGCGGCAGTGAAAACAGCGTGAGCACTACGATAACGGGGAGCAGCCAGCGGCGTGTAGTCATTGAATAGTTGTTCAAGAATAATTAATAATGGTATCGTTCAGCGGACGCTGTGATTATACGAGATAAATGCAACCGCAAAAACGCCTTTACAGTACGGACAGTTGTTGCTAGGATTTCAACCACTTTATACGGAAAAGCTCCGAACGGCCTATGCCTAAAGTAAATTTTGATATTTTGCTGGATTTTATCCAGTCTACAACGCCACCCTTGATCGGGGTGGACATCAGTTCATCATCGGTTAAGTTTGTTGAACTAAGCCAGGCGCCCAACAACTCGGGTTACGTCGTCGAGCGGTACGTCATAGAGACATTGCCCAAAGACGCATTCGCTGATGGCAATATCAATAATCTGGATGCGCTGGCAGAAACGTTGCAGCGTGCCTGGAAACGCCTGGGTACAAAAATCAAACACATCAGTGTTGCGCTGCCTGCTGCCGCCGTTATTACCAAGAAAATTCTGTTGCCGGCCGGAATGCGCGATGAAGATCTTGAATATCAGGTCGAATCGGAGGCAAACCAATATATTCCTTTTGCGCTGGATGAAGTCAATCTGGATTTTCAGGTACTGGGGCCTGCGCCCGGCAATGCTGATGAAGTAGAGGTGTTGCTGGCCGCTTCCCGCAAGGCAAATGTCGAAGATCGGGTGGCTGCGGCGCAGGCGGCCGGTCTCAAGGTCGTTGTCGTTGATGTCGAACCCTATGCGGCAGAAACTGCCTTTTCACAAATTCGGGCGCAGCTGCCCGACAGTGCGGAAGACAAATGTGTGGCATTGATTGATATCGGCGCTTTCGTGATGAATATCAATGTGCTGCGAAACGGTCAATCAATTTACACCCGCGATCAGCAAATCGGCGGCGAGCAATTGACCCAGCAAATTCAATCACAATTCGGAATGTCCGCCGAGCAGGCTGAGGCGGCCAAGCGCAGCGGCACCTTGCCGGATAACTATGAGAGCGATGTATTATCGCCATTTCGCGAGAGTCTGGTCATGGAAATCGCGCGCGCCCTCCAGTTCTTTTTTACCTCTTCGCAATATAACGAAGTGGACTATATTGTGCTGGCAGGCGGCAGCGCCGTGTTGTCCGGCCTGGATGACGCAGTGGCCACACGCACTCAGGTCAGCACCATGGTAGCTAATCCGTTCGCATTGATGACGTTATCGGGCAGGATAAAGAACCGCCAATTGCAAGCGGACGCACCGGCGTTGATTATCGCCTGCGGTCTGGCCATGCGGAGGTTTGACCCATCATGATACGCATAAACTTATTGCCGCACCGCGAGGAAAAGCGGCGTGCGAGACAGGCGCAGTTCATTATATTGAGCGTTATTTCCCTGTTGCTGGGTGCTTTGGTCTGGGGACTTGTGCATGTAGCGATCGGTACACAAATAGGCTACCAGGAACGCCGCAATGATTACTTGAAACAGGAAACCCTGATACTGGACAAACAAATATCGGAAATCAAGAAATTGCGTGAACAGACCAAGTCTTTGCTTGAGCGCAAGGATGCCGTCGAAAAGTTGCAAAGCGATCGTGCCAGCGTGGTGCATTTGCTGGATCAGATGTTGCGTATCCTGCCGGAGGGCGTTTACATCAAGACGATCAAGCAAAGCGGTGATGTCGTCAATCTGGTCGGTTACGCGCAATCCAATGCACGGGTTTCGACCCTGATGAGAGCGATTGAAGACTCCCCCTGGCTGGAAAAGCCTGCGTTGGTGGAAATACACGCGACGACTGCGAATAGTGCACGAGTCAGTGAATTCACCCTGACTTTCAGCCTGACCAAGTTGCCCGGTGCAGACGCCGCCAATAGCGTAAAAAATTAGGTGTCATGATGACTTTTGATGATCTGAAAAACCTCAATCCAAAAACCCCGGGCGCATGGCCGTGGGCGGCGAAACTGATGGCTTTCGCGGCAATATTTCTCGGTGTAGTTGCCGCTGGAGCGCTGCTGGACTGGCAGGATCAATGGGGAAAACTGAAAACTGCCAGGGTTCAGGAGGACAGCCTCAAGGAGGCGTTCCTGTCCAAGAAAAAACAGGCAATCAACCTTGATCTGATCAAGAAACAGTTGCTGGAAACCCAGGAATCATTCGGTGCCTTGCTTAAACAATTGCCGAACAAATCCGAAATGGATGCCTTGTTGACGGATATCAACCAGGCCGGGTTGGGGCGCGGCTTGCAGGTCGAGCTGTTTCGTCCGGGTGCGGAAACCATCCAAGGGTCATTTGCCGAGCAACCGATTACCATCAAGGTGACGGGTAGTTACGATGATCTTGGTAAATTTTCCAGCGACATTTCCATGCTGCCCCGAATTGTGACACTGAACGAAATAAGTATTACGCCAAATGTCGGGTCGTTGACGATGGATGCGACCGCGAAGACATTTCGTTATCTGGATGACGAAGAAATTGCGGCGCAGAAAAAGACAGTCAAGCCGGCAGGAGCCAACAAATGAAACCAATCTATCTGGCACTTGCGGGCATTTTGCTGACGGGCTGTGGGGGTGAAGAATTTCAGGACTTGCGTGACTTTGTCAAAAATTCCGGTGCCGACTTGCGCGGCAAGATTCCTCCTCCGCCGAATGTAAAACTCTACGAACCCTTCGCGTATGTAAATGACGCAAATTTGACCGATCCCTTCAAACCGCGCAAACCGGAAGCCAGTTCCAGCGGAAAGGGCGGAGGAAATGAGCCGGATCTGAATCGTCCCAAGGAGGCATTGGAAGAATTTCCACTGGAAAACCTCAAGATGGTCGGTTATGTACTCAAGGCGAAAGTGGGGCACGCAGTAATCCGTGCGCCCGATAAAAAATTGTATCAAGTCAAGGTGGGGAATTACATAGGCATGAATTTCGGCTTGATTCAAAAATTATCCGATACGGAAATCGTGATTAAGGAATTGGTGCAGGACAGCACCGGTGAATGGTCTGAACGTATCAGCAGCCTGCAATTAGTTGAGTGATTAAGGAGTAACGCAATGGATATGACTACAAACGCATTCTCGACCGGAATTGCCGGCTACTTCGAACGAAAATCGCTGATTAAATACGCGACAGCGGTTTTATTATTGATATTCGGCATGGTGCAAGCTGAAGCTGAGACCCAGAATAAAATTACCGCATTGAGCGTTACGGAGGCGGGTTCAGGCACGACCGTAATCAAGGTCGAGCTGGCCGAACCGCTGGTTAACCCGCCCGCCGGCTTTACCATCAACGTGCCGCCGCGCATCGCACTGGACTTTCCCAATACAGAGAATGCACTGGGCAGGTCTGCGCAGGATTTCTCAGTAGGTGATTTGCGCAGTGCAAACATTATTCAGGCCGGCTCCCGTACCAGGTTGGTGGTTAATTTGAATCAGATGCTGGCTTACGATACCCGGGTAGAGGGCAAGACCGTGCTGATTACCTTGCATACCAAAGTTGCAGAGGCAGCTACCGCAAGCACGCGTTTTGCCGATGCTCGCCAGGGAACTCAAAAGCACACGCTGAGCGCGGTTGATTTTCGTCGCGGCAAAAATGGCGAAGGCCGTATTCAGGTCGATCTGTCTGATTCCGGCGTCGGAATCGATATTCGTCGCCAGGGCACCCGCCTGATCGTCGATTTCATGAAAACCAATTTGCCGCCTAAATTGCAGCGAAAGCTGGATGTGGTAGATTTTGCAACGCCTGTGCAGGCCGTAGATACATACGCCCAGGGCGACAATATCCGCATGGTGATTGAACCCAAAGGCAACTGGGAACATGCGGCCTATCAAACCGACAATAAATTCATCATCGAAGTAAAACCCATAGTGGAAGATCCTAACAAGCTGGCCAAGGGTGGTCAGGCAGGCTATGCAGGCGAAAAACTGACGCTCAACTTCCAGGACATTTCCGTGCGCGAAGCGTTGAATGTCATTGCGGACTTCACCGAATTGAACATGGTCATCAGTGACAGCGTGACCGGTAACCTGACCTTGCGCCTGAAAGACGTGCCCTGGGATCAGGCGCTGGACATCATTCTGCAAAGTCGTGGCCTGGCAATGCGCAAGAACGGCAATGTGATTCAGGTAGCGCCGATTGGAGAGCTCGCAGCATCTGAGAAGAATGACCTGAGTGCGCGCCAGGAAATTTCCGAACTGGAAGAGTTGCGCACCGAAAGCTTTCAGCTGGGCTATCAAACCGCCGCTGCCGCTGCCTCGCTTTTGAACGGAATCAGTGCCGGTGCTGTTGCTATGCCTGCAACAGCAGGAGCAGCAGGGGCGGCAGGGGCGGCTTCACCACGCATTCTGTCCAAGCGCGGCAGCGCGATGGCTGATGCGCGTACCAACACGCTGTTCGTTAAAGACACCCCGTCTCATCTGAATGAAGTGCGCAAACTGCTCAAACAGATCGACGTGCCGTCCCGCCAAGTGTTGATCGAGGCAAGGTTTGTTTCGGCAGGTGACTCCTTTAACCGGATGCTGGGCGGCAAGTTGGGTTACAAAGGCCCCGCCGTCGGTCCGGGTGCGGGTGATGCTATCGGCGCCAATACGCCTAATGCACCCCGCGCGCTGTTCCAGCCCAATGTAAATCTGCCGGGCGCGGCTGCCGTGGCTAACGGCGGAGGTTTGATACTGTCGCTGTTTAACCCAGCAGCAACCAAGGTACTGACACTGGAATTGTCCGCATCGGAAACGGATGGTTTAACCAAAAATATCGCCAGTCCGCGTGTGGTAACGGCAGACAAAACTAAAGCTTCGATTAAATCCGGTGTGGAAATTCCGTATACGATACCGTCCTCCACAATCGGTGGCCCGGCTACGACCGCATTCAAAACAGCCGCTTTGAGCCTGGATGTGACGCCGCACATCACGCCTGACAACAATATCAACATGGTGCTGGTCGCCAACCAGGATACCGTAGGCGCCCTGTATGGCGGTGTACCGAGCATCAACAGCAAGTCTGTCACCACTGAAGTGCTGGTCGAGAATGGCGGCACGGTCGTGGTGGGTGGTGTGTTTACACAGGATATGGCTGATACCACCAACAAGGTTCCGCTGCTCGGTGATGTCCCCGTGCTGGGCTGGCTGTTCAAGAACAAGGTCAAATCAGATAATAAAAACGAATTGCTTATCTTTGTAACACCTAAAATCATGCA
Source organism: uncultured Nitrosomonadales bacterium (assembly GCA_947085835.1). GTDB lineage: Bacteria > Pseudomonadota > Gammaproteobacteria > Burkholderiales > Gallionellaceae > Gallionella. The sequence goes on from CAMTXT010000011.1 coordinate 165,011, forward strand.
GGATACGTTGAACCTTCACTGATTTTACAAGACCGCACACGGATAAATAATGCCTGGCGCCGCTGGATAAGCTTTTTTTGAAAAAAATTCACATTGTCAGCGTTACACAAATAAGGGAGTGTTAAGTGCTAAGGAAACGCTGATTTATTCCGATGATTCAGCTTAAATGCCTGAAATTTGATAAAATGCTATCTACTTGATAATAGAGAATAAAGCGATGCAAGCGAGTTTTTCTGAGCTGGAATATGCTGCAAAGAAGCGTCAAACA
>CAMTXT010000012.1:0-62419 GCA_947085835.1 uncultured Nitrosomonadales bacterium
AACGACATCGTAAATCCGGCCGCCCAGGAAGATCCGGCAAGCCCCATCGCCGGCATGCCGGTGCTGGAAGTCTGGCGCGCCAAGACCTCGATCGTGATGAAGCGCAGCATGGCTTCAGGCTACGCGGGTGTGGACAATCCGTTGTTCTACAAAGAGAACAACCGCATGCTGTTCGGCGACGCCAAGAAAATGCTGGAAGAAGTGCTTGCCGCGTTGAAAGCATAAGATTCATTTTGATGCGGGTTTGGACTAGCAACAGTGCTACCTGAATAATGATGGTGATGCAAAGAAAGTCGTTGAGGATGTGATTAAGGCGATTGATTAATTATATTTGTGTTTTTTTATTGATTCAAGGCGGATCGGATGATGGCTGCGCAATCGACAACCCCGGTTGATGTGAGAATGGCGGATTGCACGCGCTGTGCGCATCGTGACACACTGCTGATCAGTGGCGCTTGTCTGCCGGGCGATATCTGCCTGATTGCTCAAAGCGGAAGACAGATAGATCGGTTTTTGCGCCGCAATCGTGAGTTTGCCGAAGGCTGTCTTGGCGACTTTTTTTGGGAACGGCGCGCGATCGCGGCGCGCTATGCGCCGCTGGATGCGGTTCAAAAAATGGATCGGGATCAGGATGAAGTCGTGCGCCGCGTGGTGGCGAGTCGCTTGCCGGTAGACGAACTGCATGATTATCTGCGCGATACGGATCGTGAAGTGCGCATGACCGTGGCTGAGCGTATCGCGCCGGAAAAATTGATTACGCTGATCAGCGATCCGGATTATCTGGTTCGCTTGCAGGTTGCGAAGCGCCTGCCGCACGGGCAGTTGCGGCGCATGGCGCATGATCCTGACCGTGAAGTGCGCAAGGAGGTTGCCAGGCGCATGCCGCCCTTTGCATTGAGTTTGCTGGGATGTGATGAGGACGAGGAAGTGCGGCGCATCATAGCCGCGCGCATGTTGCCCGACGATGCCGCCCGTATGCTGGCGGACAGTGATTGGGTCGTGCGTCTTGAAGCGGTGCGCCGTGCATCGCTTGAGGCGATTGCAGCTCTGGTCGATGACGTGGAACCGGATGTGCGTGCGGCGGTACAGCGCCGATTGAATGGATTTTTGCGAGAGGAATAAACATGATGAGCGACGAAACCCTGCCTGCCAGTATAGAAAAGATTTCACCGCGGCCGCATCACAGTGCGCTGCTGGAAATCGCCAATAGCATTCGGCCCGGTTGCACGTTCAGCTATGCGCTTAACCGGGGGGGCTGGTATCGTCCAGGCGGGATTGTCGCGGCGGATGGCATGCGCATTGCGGATAATGTGGAAACCTGGGTGAAGTCCGAACTGGAAAGCTGTGGCGGTGAAATCGCTGAACTGGTCGAGCGCCATGTGGACAGCGGGCTATTGGTGACGCGCCATACCGGACGTACCCATTACTTCGTCGCGGCCTACGGCGCAGCACCAGCGGACTTCTTGCAGCTTGAGGTGGAAGAGTTGCAGGAAGTGCTGGATAGAAAGCTGATTGATGCAGACAATCAACCGGACGATTTGCAGGAAATAATCGATCCGGTTCTGCCTGCGCTGCTGGAAGCACAGCCGGTTGGCGCACCGTATTACCGTTTTCGACGACTGATCGACATGCGCCAGATCGTCGCCAGGACGACCTCCGCTTACGGACGCAATGACGGGCTGGTGCGTCTGCTTTTCGAATGGTCACACAGCAGCGCGGCGGCGCGCGGGCATTTCAGCGACCATTGGATTGTCGCGTTGCGCGAACATCAGGATCGTTACCGCAACCTGGTGGTTACAGCCTCGCTGGTGTCGCGCCACGCTCGTGAACTCAAGCCATTCCACTGGAATATCGAGCAATCCGGTGTGAATATGGGTGCGCAGCTACAGGCGTTTGACCGTGCCGCCGGCTATCCGTCAGCCTGGTATTTTCATCTGGTGTCAGGAACCATTACGCCACCAAAAATTGTCTATGCAGTGCAACGCGATCTGGATGCCGGATTCAGCTATCTGCCCGATAGCGAGGTCGCATTGCTTCGAAGCTGGATTGCCTCACCTTACTCTGTCTGATGATTGTTGCTTTTCGGCCGTATTGTCGGATTTGCGACAAGACGGTTTTAAATAAACATCCATTAATCAATAAGATGTAGCCTGGCACGGCATTTGCGTTAGTGAGAGTGTCATTACTCACGAGTGAATATCATGCAAGCTGCGGACATCGCCGAACTGCTCAACGAGCCGGCGTGCACACATAACAGCAAGTCAAAATCCGGGTGCGCGCGTCCCAAGCCGGGAGCGACAGCGGGCGGCTGTTCGTTCGACGGTGCGCAGATCGCGCTGCTGCCGATCGCCGATGTGGCGCATATCGTGCATGGCCCGATCGCTTGTGCGGGAAGCTCATGGGACAACCGTGGCACGCGTTCTTCCGGTCCCACCTTGTACCGCATCGGCATGACCACCGACCTGACCGAGCAGGACGTCATCATGGGGCGCGGCGAGAAGCGGCTGTTCCATGCCATCAAACAGGCGGTGGACAGTTATGAACCTGCCGCAGTTTTCGTCTATAACACCTGTGTTCCCGCGCTGACCGGCGATGATATTTCGGCAGTATGCAAGGCCGCGGCTGACAAATTAGGCGTGCCGGTTGTGCCGGTGGATTGTGCCGGTTTTTACGGCACCAAGAATCTAGGCAATCGCATTGCAGGGGAGGCGATGTTCAAGTATGTGGTGGGCACAAACGAACCGTTGCCAGTGCCGACTGAGGCGCAGCGCCCCGGAATTACCGTGCATGACGTGAACCTGATCGGCGAATACAACATCGCGGGCGAGTTCTGGAATGTGTTGCCGCTGTTCGACGAGTTGGGCTTGCGCATCCTGTGTACCTTGTCTGGGGATGCGCGTTTTCACGATGTGCAGACCATGCACCGTGCCGAAGCGAATATGGTGGTGTGCGCCAAGGCGTTGCTCAACGTGGCGCGCCGTCTGCAAACCGACTACAGTATTCCGTTTTTCGAAGGCAGCTTCTATGGTGTGACGGATACGTCGCAGGCATTCCGCGATTTCGCCAAACTGCTCAACGACCCTTCTTTGACTGAACGCACCGAGGCGATGATAGGCCGCGAAGAAGCGAAGATCAATGCGGCGCTCGATCCCTGGCGCGACAAGTTGCGCGGCCGTCGCGTGTTGCTCTACACCGGCGGGGTTAAATCCTGGTCCATCGTCTCCGCGTTGCAGGATCTGGGGCTGATCGTTGTGGCGACCGGTACCAATAAATCAACCGAGGAAGACAAGGCACGCATACGCGAAATCATGGGCGACAAGACAAAAATGATCACCGATGGCAGCCCCAAGGCGTTGCTGGGCGTGGTCAGGGAATATCAGGCCGATATTTTGATCGCAGGCGGTCGCAATATGTACACCGCGCTCAAGGCAAAAATTCCATTTCTCGACATCAATCAGGAACGAGAATTCGGCTACGAAGGTTATGGCGGCATGATCGAACTGGCTCGGCAACTTGCGCTTACCTTGCAGAGCCCGGTGTGGCAGGCAGTGTGCCGTCCTGCACCGTGGGCGAAATCGTCTGTGCCAGTGGTTGAGTTGGGAGCATGACATGGCTGAAATTCTGAAAAGAACCAAAGCGCTCAGCGTTAATCCGCTCAAGGCCAGTCAGCCGATAGGCGCATCGCTGGCCTTCCTGGGCATTAACCGCGCGATTCCGATGTTGCACGGATCGCAAGGCTGCTCGGCATTTGGCAAGGTGTTCTTCGTGCGTCATTTTCGCGAGCCGATTCCGCTGCAAACGACCGCGATGGATCAGGTATCCACGGTGATGAATGCGGATGACAACGTGATTGAAGGGCTCCGTGCGGTTGCCGAAAAAAGCAATCCTGCGTTGATTGGTCTGCCGACGACCGGACTGTCAGAAACGCAAGGCACCGACATCAAGCGGCTGGTGAAACAGTTTTACAGCAAATACCCAGAATATGCCCGTATCCCGGTAGTGCCGGTGAATACGCCGGATTTTACCGGCTGTCTGGAGAGCGGCTATGCGCTGGCGGTCAAGGCCGTGATTGAAACATTGCTTCCCGCGTCTGCTCCCTCCACCGCGAGCGGGGGAGGGTTGGGGAGAGGGGCTGTAGACCGTCGACACAAACAGGTGAATGTGCTGGCCGGATCATTTCTCACGCCGGGCGACATCGAGCATGTTGTGGAGCTGATCGAGGCATTCGGGCTGCGACCTTTAGTATTGCCGGATATCGCCGATTCGCTGGACGGCCATTTGAGCGATCAGGAAACCAGTCCACTGACGCTGGGCGGTACGCCTGTGTCGGAGATTCGCAGCATGGGTGATTCGGTTGCCACCCTGGTGCTGGGCAACTCTTTGTTAGATGCGGCTGATGTGCTAAAGGAACTCACCGGCGTGCCTGACTACCGTTTCGACTGCATGATGGGGCTGGATGCTGTGGATAGTTTCGTCGCGACACTGAGCGATATCAGCGGCAAACCCGTTCCGGCAAAAATTGAGCGTCAGCGTGCGCAATTGCAGGACGCGATGGTCGACTGTCATTTTATGCTGGGTTATGCACGTGTGGCGATTGCGGCTGACCCTGATTTGCTGTTTGGATTTGCGCGGCTGGTGACGGAAATGGGTTGCGAGGTAGTGGCGGCCATTGCCCCTGCACGTGCCAATATTTTGCAAAGCGTGTGTGCCGCACAAGTTGCGATTGGCGATCTGGAAGACCTTGAAATTGCGGCGAAGGCTCATGGCGCGCAACTGGTCATCAGCAATTCGCACGCGGCAGAAACTGCACGCCGACTTGAGATTCCGCTGCTGCGTGCGGGCTTTCCGCAATATGACCTGATCGGCGGCTATACGCGCCTGTGGGCAGGCTATCGGGGTACACGGCAAACCTTGTTTGATCTGGCCAATATGATGGTGGAACACGGCCATCAGGAGCCTGAACCCTATGTTTCTATATACAGAAGGGTGAAGGGCGGAGGGGTAAAGGATGAGGCATCTGCGGCTGGTCAAGCCCATTAAGGAGAAAGACATGACGGTGAAAATCGCATTTGCCAGTAACGATCGTCGTCTGGTCAACCAGCACTTTGGTGCGGCGGAAGCATTTGCCATTTTTGCAATGAGTGAAACGGATGCACATCTGGTGGAGGTGGCTGAATTCATCGAGACCGCTATGGATGGCCACGAAGGAAAGCTGGCAGCCAAAATTGAATTGCTGGACGGGTGTGCAGCGGTGTATTGCAATGCGGTTGGCGCATCTGCCATTCAGCAGTTATTGGTCAAAGGTATTCAGCCGATGCGGGTGGATGAGGACAGTGCCATCGATGGTCTGCTCGGCAACTTGCAGAAAAGCATGCAACGTGATCCTCCGGTGTGGTTGGCGAAATATATCAGGAGGCAGGAAAGCACTGATCGTTTCTCGACTGATGAGGAGTGGCAGGAATGATAGCGACTTCGGCACGCGTTATTGCCATTGCCAACGGGATGGCACAGGTCGAGCCAACCGCACAGTCAGGCTGTGGCGGTTGCAAAACCAGCAGTTCCTGCGGGGTCTCCGGCCTTGGTAAATATTTTTCCGGTAATCGCAAAGCGATTTCTGTGGCGTGCGATGCCTCGGTTATTGCCGGTGATGAGCTGCATATGACGATGAGCGAGGCTGATTTCCTTAAAGCCGGATTGTTGGCGTATTTGCTGCCCAGTTTGTTCACCATTGCCGGAGCAAGCGTTGCCGCCACACTAGCCTATGGTGATGTCGGGGCGGTTGTAGGGGCTGCATTGGGTTTTGCCAGTGGTTTGTTGCTGGTTCGATTAATCAATTGGGTGCCGCGCATGATGGTACGCAAGGTATACGGTTTATTCAACGAAGGAGATACACCATGAATCAGGCAGTAGAGCAGGACGCATTGTTGTCCACCGATTTCATCAAGGAAATGGTCAAGCAGATGCGTGCGGTAGACAGTTACGGCACCTATGATGGCTGGCCATCTGATCGGGTTTTAGCGCCTTACATCGTCACCAAGGAACAACGCCGTGAAATACCGGTGATCGGTGATCCGGATGACATCATGCTGTCGCGTATCAGGGCTTTTTACAATGCGATCTCGTCACTGATCGAAAAAGAATGCGGTCTGATGGCGGTTCCCATCATGAATATTTCTCATGAAGGATTCGGCCGTGCCGTGATCACAGTCGGTAAGCTGGTGGTGATGGATCGTACGCTGCGCGATGTGCATCGCTATGGTTATGAGAGCCTGTCCAAGATGAAGGATGAAGGCGACAAGTTGTTGTCCGTGGCGCTGGAGATCATCGGCAAATATCCCGACGTGGCAGGAATGTAAGAAATACAGGATCAAGGATGCAGGATTCAGGATTGAGTGAAAAGCGGAGCAGCAGGTTTACTCGATCCTCGATCCTCGATCCTCGATCCTCTATCCTCTATCCTCTCCGAAGGAGAAAACAATATGAATCAGGATGAATTGAAGGCACTCGACAAGGAAGTCAAGAAGCTCAAGCGCATTTCCAGCGAATGGGCGTCGCAGCTTCATGATCTGGTCGAGGACAGGCTGCCGGCCGGCTATGAAGAAATCCACGGGATTGCACAGTCTACCTATGACGCATGTAAAGCCTGGGCGGATGCTCATGCGCGGCTGATGACAGCACAAAAGGAGATTTAGAGATGGATCCGATTACCGGCATAACGCGTGGCGGCACGGCTTATACCCCTGCCTTTGTTATCGCGCTCAATCAAGCGACCTGCATCGGCTGTGGCCGCTGCTATAAAGTTTGCCCCCGCTCCGTGTTCGAACTGCTCGAACGCAATGAAGACGACGAGTCTTATGACGAGGATGAAGACAATGCGATGGTGATGTCAATCGCGAATGCGCTGGATTGCATAGGTTGCGGTTCCTGTGCGCGCGTCTGTCCAAAACAGTGCCATACCCATAAAGAATTGCCAGCGGGAGCGTAATAATGCCAAAACCACAGAGACATGTCTTTGTCTGTTCACAATCTCGTCCCCCTGGACATCCGCGTGGTTCCTGCGGTGAACGCGGCGGCCGCGCAGTGATGGACGAGATCACTCGCCAGTGGCAACAGCGTCAGCTGTTCACTCAAGTGGCGGTGACAGCGACCGGTTGCCTCGGTCCTTGCGGCATGGGGCCCGCCGTGCTGGTTTACCCGGAGGGCATCATGTACGGCAATGTCACGGTGGCGGATGTGAGCGTCATATTCGATGAACACCTGCTGGGCGGAAAACCGGTTGAGCGGCTGATCGTGCCATCCGAGATATGGTAGGCATGGAACATGAAGCTACCGTATGAACTGGCCGGCATGGCCGAACGCATTGTGATAGCGTTGCAAAATGAGGCCGCAAATTTTACCGAGACGGCGTCACGGATAACACTGGAGGCTGTTTATTTCACTCGGGTTATCGATCCTGGCAACCAGTTACCGGGCTTCGAGGGGATTTGGCGAAACGCGCGCCGTGAGCGTTGCGGCTTGCTGACTTTTAACAGCGATGGCAGTTTCTATGCCGAATACGATTTGTTTTGTCCGCATCCGCACGATGCGCGCTGGTTCGTCGAGATGGTCACAGCTTGGGGGCGTGCGGATTCACTGCGCGTCGAGACCCAGATGATTCCGAGTTTACCGTGATGGCTGAGTTTCCAGAAAACATGCGCCTGATTCTGGCGCACAAACAATCCGCCAGCGCGAGAGTGCGATTTCTGCGCTTCGATCATGGCATCAGTGCTTTTGAACCGTTGCCGTCCTTGTCATCGTTTGATGAGGCAACCTCAGCGCCTCAGGTGGTGCATCATCCCGTTGTCTATCTGCGTGCAGCACAAGCACTTCTGGGTTTGCCTGAAGGCAGCCTCAGGCACGAGCCCGAGTTTGTGGCTTTTGTTACGGCGCCGGACGAATTGATAGCGGTGTGTCTTGCTGTTTTTACCAGCATTGACCCTCCTTTTGCGGCTGTTGAAGCCATTGGCGCTCGCTTCATCGCTATCACCGAAGCGCGCAATTTTTCTGAAGTGGAGCTGTGCCTGTTGCGACATGCTTATCACGTTCTGGTTTAATGTTTCCGCAATATGAAGGAGTAATGATGAGTCAGTTTGTCATGGGTGACATGGTGTTCGCAGCGGAAGATTTGTTTAACGACCCCCTGGATGAGACAGGCGAGAGCGCCATTCCCGGATTATCTCCCGGTGAGTTGCTGGCATGTGCAGGTACGCGTGGCGTGGTGGTGAATGTCGGCCAGACGGAAGCGATCCCTCACCAGGAAATTTATCTGATCCGTTTTGAGATTGGGGCGGATGGCTCGCTGACTGAGCCTATTGGTTGTTTGTCTGACGAACTGAGCGGTTTAAAACAGTAATGAACAAGGTTGCCACGGTGCTGGCTTATCACGCCCGCAGCAAGCACAGCCTGGATCGTTATGCCGCAGGTCCCGGAGCACTGGACTGGGAAGCGCAGCCCCGTGCGTTTCGCGACTGGGCTGGCACACAACAAATCGCGCTGCCGCGCGATGTCGTCGTCTCTGAAATCACCTGGAGAGAACTTCTCACTGCGCGCCCATCGCTCCCTTTGAATACCGCCGGTCTGGGGTCTTTGCTGCGTTTGTGCGCAGGGATTACCGCATGGAAGGAATATGCCGGTTCGCGCTGGTCGTTGCGCGCGCACCCGTCGTCCGGCAATCTGCATCCTACCGAAACATGGCTGATCGTCGTCGGTGTGGCGGGACTGGCAGACGGCCTGTATCACTACCATAATTTGCAGCACACACTGGAACGACGCGCGTGGGGGAGTCCGCCTCAATCGACTGGCCTGTGGCTGGGTTTGAGTTCCATCCACTGGCGTGAAGCATGGAAATACGGCGAACGCGCATTTCGTTATTGCCAGCTCGATCTGGGACATGTGCTGGCCGCAGTGTGTTACGCAGCGGCCTTGCATGGCTGGCGGCCACGCTTGCTGACTATCGATTCGGCCTCAGTGGCAAACTGTCTGGGACTGGATCGCGAGGCTGATTTTGCCGGGGTGGAACGTGAAGAGCCGGAGGCGATCGTAGCGCTGGAGGCTGGCGACCATTTCGTGGCGATACCGACGAACTGGCAACAATGGGCAGGCAAGCCAGCTCTGCTTGATCCGAATCCGTTGTACCAATGGCCTGTTATCGACGAGGTGGCAGAAGCGACTCGCGGCACCCCGCCGACAGCCGAATCGGCTGCTGAAATCCACGCGGACAGCAAGAACCTCGGCGGCATTCATGCCGCCGAGGTTATCCTGAAACGGCGCAGTGCACAGGCCTTCGACGGTCAGTCGGTGATGCCTAATGCCGTGTTCAGGCAGATGTTAACCAGCCTGTTGCCAGGCGGTTCACCGGTGTGGAGTATGTGGCCGCATGCGGCGCGTGTGCATCCGGTGTTGATGGTTCATCGGGTGGCAGGCATTGCGCCCGGTCTGTACGCGATACCGCGCTCTGAAGCTGCACGGGCATCGCTGCGCGCTGCATTTCGCGACACATTTGCCTGGCAGCCTGCCGATCCTGAGCTGCCCTTGTTTCAACTTGTTTGCGCACGTGCCGGCAAGATCGCGCGCACGCTGTCCTGCCATCAGGACATCGCCACGCAATGCGCTGTCACCTTCATGATGGTGGCGGAATTTTCCGTATCCGTTGCCAACGATCCTGCCGCCTACCGCCATCTTCATTGGGAAGCGGGCATGCTGGGGCAGGTGATCACGTTGGAGGCCGAGGCTGCCGGATGGCGCGGCACCGGCATCGGCTGTTTTTTTGATGATGCCGACCATGACGTGCTTGGTCTGAAAGACGATCAGTTCCAGGTGATCTACCACTACGCAGTCGGGATGGCGCTGGATGATCCGCGCATTACCACGCTGCCCGCATATGAATAAATCGACAGGAATCAACATGAATGAGCGATCAGACTTTCCCTTTGCAGTCAGCGGCTGTCAGCACCGAGCCTTTGGTAAACAGGTGAAAATACAGTTGGCTGACAATTTTATATTGAAACTGATGCAGGCCGAGGCATCCAGTCTGTCGTTGGCGCTGATCGCGGTGCGTGATGGTATCAGCTGCGAGCGCGAAATCTACATGAGTCCGATCGGCTGTGATGCCGCATTTGTTGGCGCTGTATGTGATCGCGGGGTGAACATCGTCACACCGGCAGGCCAGCTTGAACTGGACTGGATAAATGTCGGATTTTTGGCAGAGTCACTCGCGGCGGCGATAGGCTAGCGTTGCCTCATCGGCATCAGCCTGGTTATGTTCACGCTATATACTGGCCGCACTCAACTTTTCCGATACAAACTCGGCTCTTGATGTGGCGTTATTTTCCTGGCCATTCAGTGCGCACCACGTAGCAAATTCTTGAGGGTTTATCTGGTATTCAACTGCGCGAACGCCAGAGCGCTGAAACTCCCTGCGAGCTGAGATGGCCATTGCTTTCCATTTTGGGAATGACTCCTCAAAACATTCGGGGTCTGAAGCAGAGGCCTTCACCTGAGTCCAGGTTTTCTCGGTGTACCAGGTGAGTCCTATCAGGAGCGACTGGCTACGTTTTTTTGCTCTCAGGCGTTGCAAAAGTGGAGGTTGTCTCATGTTTAAAGTGTGTGGTTAAGACAGCAGAAATACCCCGAATGGGCCGATTGGATAAAATTCCGGGTCCGTATAAACTGCATAAGCGGCCCAGCTCAGCAACACTCCTCTTCGAGCCGCATCAGCAATGCCAGCGCCTCTTCATCGGCGCGCTCCTCGAACAATTCCCGTATCTGGTTGATGTGGGAATGCACCAGGAATAGATCGTCCGGCGGAGAGCCGCTCTGCGCTTGGCGCTTGGCGGTGAAGTATTCCCAGAACCGGTCGCTCTGACCTGAGTCGTTCTGATTCCGTTCTATGAAGGCCATTATAAGGCGGGCGTTGCCGTTGCAATCGATCCCATCAAAACTGACGTAACGATCCGACTCCTTGCGGTAATCGCAATCCGGGTAACTCTTTGTATCCATGATCTGTTTTTTGAAAATTTCGGTTAGGGGTTAAACAGGCAAGCTGAATTCCGGCGCGATCAGCTTCAGCCAGGCATCAAGACGTGCATCTGTAAGGTTCTTCTGGTTTTCCTGATCCAGCACCAGGCCTGCGAACTGATCATCCACCAGTGCTTTTGAAGAAATGAAGTCGTAATCGTCCGCAGGCCATGCGCCCACAACTTTCGCACCGCGTGCTTTGATAAAACGGTAGATCTCGCCCAGCGCATCGACGAATTCGTCCGGATATTTGTCCTGATCGCCGAGACCGAACAGGGCAATCGTCTTGCCTGTGAAATCCACATTTTCGAGTTGCGGCAGAAACTCTTCCCAGCCGCCGCCCATGCAATCGGTCGAAAGCCCGGGCAACTGCCCGCCTCCCAGCGTGGAGGTGCCAAAAATCAGGTGTGAATATCCGGTGATTAGATCGGCGCTGGCTTTGTTGACATTGAGTGCATCGGCCATCGTGTCGTCGTCGAAACGCTTCTTGATTAACTTTGCAATCCTGCGGGTATTGCCGGTGCTGCTGGCAAAAAAGATTCCGATGCGTGACATAGTGTCTCCTTTGGATGGCCTGCCGCATTGTCTTCATTACGACAATGCGGCAGAAAATACGACAGGGGCCGCTATACCGGTCCGCGCCCGGCGCGTTTGAGTTCTACGGTGCGCGTCAGCGCCTCTTCAAACGATACCTTGTCGCCTTTTGGTTTGTAGTCGCACAGCGCCTTGTATACGGTGATGATCTTCTCTGAGGCGGACTGCCCCTTGAAGTCACCCTTGTCCAGCGCGGCGATGTCGATCAACTCGTTCCAGATAAGCCCTTCCTGCATGCCGATGGCGGCAATCGTCAGGCCCCCCGTTTCGATGATCAGCGGTTTGTTGATGTTCACGACAAACAGGATGATGCGCACATCCGGCGAAAAATCCGCCTTGTAGTAGTCCAGCACCCTGGGCAGCAGTTCGAGTTCATCCAGGCTGCCGACATACAGAATTATTTTGTCGTTTTCAGCCAGCACGATGGTATTTTTGATGGTTGCTGTGGGGGGCTTGCGATGACCTAACGCATCGCCGATTTCGCCCAGTTCAAGGACCAGATCGCCGCGATAGGCCGAAAAACTGCCATTGCTTTCCTTGAAGTTCATGTTGAACAGCAGTCCTTTTTGTTCATAAGCATCGAATAGCATGGCGCACCTTGTCGTGTTGTGTTGTGGAACCGGAACTCAAGCAATACTCATGCCAGCGTTTGATATGCCGGCCGTTCCCTAATCTCGTGCTACGGGTTTATTCATATCATCACGACAGCAGCATGCAAAAAAATTGTCACGAACCCGACAAGCTCCTGCCATCGTGCTGTTTCAGACACGCGAGTTGAGCGTGGTTAATAATTAAATTGCTTATTTAACAATCTGTTAAGTAAATTGTACCGAGCTGGCACGTTGTTTGCGTTCTATCAGGCACAAACCCGGAATTACCTGACAGGAGATACACCATGCTTAATCTGACACCTAATGCAATTTCTGCGATGGAAAAATTTATCAAAGGTTCTGCCACGCCCATTGCCGGGCTGCGCATCGCCATCTCCGGAGGAGGTTGTTCCGGTTTTCAGTACGGCATGACACTGGAAGAGAACAAGAGTGAAGATGATGTGGTGGTGGAGCACGGCGCGGTGACGCTGCTGGTCGATCCGCTGTCCGCCCCGTTGCTCGAAGGCGTCACGGTGGATTTCGTGGACAGTCTGAGCGGCAGCGGTTTCAAATTTGAAAACCCGAACGCCAGTTCAAGCTGTGCGTGCGGTTCATCTTTTTCGGCATAAGGAGCGCGTCATGTGGGATTACTCGGACAAGGTTAAGGACCATTTTTTTCAGCCGCGCAATGCAGGGGTGCTGGCAGATGCAAATGGTGTGGGCGATGTCGGCTCGATCAGTTGCGGTGATGCACTGCGCCTGATGCTCAAGGTGGAGCCGGATTCGGACATCATTCTGGATGCGCAATTTCAAACCTTCGGTTGCGGTTCGGCAATCGCATCTTCCTCGGCGCTGACCGAGATGATCAAGGGCCGGACGCTGGAAGAGGCATTAAAGGTCAGCAATCAGGACATCGCCGATTATCTTGACGGCCTGCCACCCGAAAAAATGCACTGCTCGGTGATGGGGCGCGAGGCGTTGCAAGCTGCCGTCGCCAACTATCGCGGCGAGGTGTGGAGCGATGATCACGAGGAAGGCGCGCTGGTGTGCAAGTGTTTTGCCATCGATGCGGTGCTGATCGAAGACACCATCCGTGCCAACAATCTGTGTTCGGTACAGGACGTGACCAATTACACCAAGGCGGGCGGCGGCTGTTCTTCCTGCCACGAAGGGATCGAAGATATTCTGGCCCGGGTGATGGTGGATCGCGGTGAAACCTATAAACCTGGCGCTGCGCCCAAGGAAGAGGCCTCTCCCGTCGGGCTGACCAATCTGCAACGCATCCGCAAGATCGAGGCGGTGCTCGAGTCCGTCCGTCCGCAGTTGAAGCGGGATGGAGGCGACATCGAACTGGTGGATGTGGATGGCAAGACCATCTATGTGAACATGACCGGCGCGTGTGCCGGTTGCCAGATGGAAGCGCTGACCCTGCAGGGCATTCAGCAGAAATTGATGGAAGAGCTGAAAGAATTCATCAAGATCGTGCCGACCAAAGTCAGTTCACTTACCCGCGCAATGAAAGGCTGATCATGAACGGCATCTATTTCGATAACAATGCAACCACAAGGGTCGATCCGGCTGTGGTGGAAGCCATGCTGCCGTATTTTACCGAGCAGTTCGGCAATCCGTCGTCGATGCACAGCTTCGGCAACAAGGTTGGTCTTGCGATCAAGAAGGCGCGTATGCAGGTTCAGGAGTTGTTGGGCGCTGAATATGATTCTGAAATCATTTTTACGTCTTGTGGTACCGAGTCAGATTCCACCGCGATCCTGTCAGCCCTGAAGGCACAGCCTGAGCGCAATGAGATCATCACGACCACCGTGGAACATCCGGCTGTTCTGACCCTGTGCACTTATCTTGAAAAAGAGGGTTATAAGGTGCATCTGCTGGCAGTGGACGGCAATGGACGACTGGATCTGGATGAATACAAGCGTCTGCTGACTGACCAGGTCGCTGTCGTGTCGGTGATGTGGGCGAACAACGAGACCGGCACCTTCTTTCCTGTAGTCGAGATGGCGGAGCTGGCGAACGCCGCCGGTGCGATGTTCCATACGGATGCGGTGCAGGCGGCAGGCAAGGTGCCGTTGAATCTGAAAGACACCAAGATCGATATGCTCTCCGTGTCCGGTCACAAGTTGCATGCACCCAAAGGTATCGGCGTACTGTATCTCAAGCGCGGTACGCGGTTCCGCCCGATGTTGCGAGGCGGCCATCAGGAACGTGGTCGCCGTGCCGGTACCGAAAACTCCACCTCCATCGTTGGACTTGGCAAGGCGGCCGAGATGGCTTTGGAAGCCATGGCGTTTGAAAATACCGAAGTGGCGCGCTTGCGCGACAAGCTGGAGGCTGGAATCCTGGCGAAAGTACCACGTTCTTTTGTGACAGGCGACCCTTCGAATCGCTTGCCGAATACCAGCAACATCGCGTTTGAATTCATCGAAGGCGAGGCTATTCTGTTGTTGCTGAACAAATTTGGTATCGCGGCATCCAGTGGTTCGGCTTGCACCTCAGGCTCGCTTGAACCTTCTCATGTGATGCGTGCAATGGGTATTCCCTATACCGCTGCACACGGCACAGTGCGCTTCTCGCTGTCGCGTTACAGCACCGAATTCGAAGTAAATCGCGTGATCGAGGTGGTGCCGGAAATCATCGCGCAGTTGCGCAAACTGTCGCCTTACTGGGACGGCGACGGACCTGCGGCTGAGCCTGAAAAAGCCTTTTCACCCGTGTACGCCTGAACGCCATGGACGCCCAACACGCCAACCGCAACATCGTCATCGACGACACGACGCTAAGGGATGGTGAACAGTCGGCTGGTGTGGCGTTCACGCTGGAGGAAAAACTGGACATCGCGCGCCGTCTGGATGCGCTCGGTGTGCCGGAGCTGGAGATCGGTGTGCCGGCAATGGGCGATGAAGAGTGCGAGAGTATCAATGCGGTCGCCGCGCTTAATCTCAATGCGAGGCTGATCGTATGGAGTCGGATGCATCTGGAGGATATCAAGGCCTGTCGCAATCTGAATGTGCAAACCATCGATGTGTCGATTCCGGTATCCGATGTGCATCTGGCTAAAAAGCTCAAGCGTGATCGCAACTGGGTGTTGAAAACCATAGGCGAACTGGTGCCCAGAGCGCGCGGCCTGGGACTCGATGTAATCGTGGGCTGCGAGGATGCCTCGCGTGCCGCACCCGAGTTCATGCTGCAAGTGGCCGAAGCTGCACAACTGGCCGGCGCCTGCCGCATTCGCTATGCCGACACGCTCGGCGTGATGGAGCCGTTCGGCGTGCACAAGGTGATTTCTGCATTGCGTGCCGCGGTGGATATTGAAATCGAGATGCATGCTCACGACGATCTGGGGCTGGCGACAGCCAACAGTCTGGCTGCGGCACTGGCGGGCGCGACGCATCTCAACACGACGGTCAACGGCTTGGGCGAGCGTGCCGGGAACGCACCGCTCGAAGAAGTGGCACTCGGACTTAAAAAATTATACGGCATGGAAACCGGCATCGATTTAACGCATTTCACCGCGTTGTCCGCCTGTGTGGCTGCGGCATCAGGGCGGCCCGTACCCTGGCAGAAAAGCGTGGTGGGCGAGGGCGTGTTCACGCATGAAGCCGGTATTCATGTCGATGGGCTGCTCAAGGATCCTGACAACTATCAGGGTTTCGATCCCGGTGAAGTCGGGCGCAGCCACAAGCTGGTGGTCGGCAAGCATTCCGGCGCACATGGCATCATCGCGGCCTACGCCTGCATGGGCCTCAACCTGAGTCCGGTCGAAGCGCGTGCGTTGTTACCCGACATACGCAGCTTTGCCGAACGCGCAAAACGCTCTCCTGCCGATCAGGAATTGTTGTTTATCTATCAACGCTTTATCGGGCGAAGTCTGCCTGGCATGATGCACTAACAGGCATGGAATATGCTGCCGCTGATAATGGAAACCCGCCATGCCCGTTTCCCTCGCCCCAACCCTTTCCCGCAAGCGGGCGAGGGGGCAAACGAATCGCTACGCGAGTTTCAAGTTAAGGAGGACAAAATGGAAGACACTCTGCCGAATGTGATGAGCAAAGCTGCAACGCCGACTTTCTTCACGTTGCTGCGCGAAGACGTGGAATGCGTGTTTCATCGTGATCCTGCGGCCAGATCGCGCTTTGAGGTGTTGACGACCTATCCCGGCGTGCATGCGCTGTTGCTGCATCGCATCGCCCATCGCTTGTGGGTGTTCGGGTTACGCTATCTGGCGCGCGTCGTATCCTATCTGGCCCGGTTAGTCACCAACGTCGATATCCATCCGGGTGCGCGTATCGGGCGGCGCTTCTTCATCGATCACGGCGCCTGTGTGGTCATTGGTGAAACATCGGAAATCGGCGATGACGTGACGCTGTATCACGGTGTAACGCTGGGCGGCACCACATGGAACAAGGGCAAGCGTCACCCGACGCTGGGCGATGGCGTCGTGGTCGGCGCAGGGGCAAAGATACTGGGCGCCATCACGTTGGGAAATCAGGTACGGGTCGGGGCTAATTCGGTAGTGGTGAGCGATGTACCCGCTGCGCGTACCGTGGTTGGCATACCGGGCAGGATAGTGCTGCGCACCGAGGAGGCAGGCGCCGACAATATATACGGCATCAATCTGGATCACCATTTGATTCCTGATCCGGTCGGGCGCGCTATCGCCTGTCTGATGGAACGTATCGAACTCTTGGAAGGGAAGTTACGCAAGCAAGGTGAGTTTGTGGACAGCCAGTGCCATACCTGTGAGGCAGACGATTTATGCGGTACGGAAGTGGCGCGAAAAATGAAGAAGGGGTAAGGCTATGGACTTGATGGATTTTGAGCAGACCACGTTGTATTTCGATGAGCCGATCAACCCTGAAGTAGAACGGTTAATTGCCGATGCGGCAGCCTGTTATGGCAGCGATGAGGCTGAGCTGCTGTTGTTGCGTGCCAATTTCATGGCGCCCAAACAACTGATGGTGTTGGTCTCGCTGTATCGCTATTACTTTTATCAGCATCGTCTTGAAGATGCACTGCTGGTGGCCGAGAGTGCGCTGGCAGTAGCAGGCCGCCGACTGGAATTTCCCGATACCTGGGTCTATCTGCATAGCGGGAACGTGGGGGCCGGGGTAATGCGCTCGATGGGATTGGTGCGATTTTACCTGATGGTGCTCAAGGCGGCCGGATACATCAATCTGCGCCTGGGCCGGTATGCCACAGGTCAGGCCATGCTGGAGAAACTGGTCGAACTGGACCGTTGCGACAGGTTAGGTGGTCGTGCTTTGCTGGATGTAGTCAGGACTGAATCGCTAAATGGATTTATTGAAAGGAGTGCATGATGGACGAATTAACCTTAGATGAAGCAATGGAAGAGCTCGTGTCAGCAGAAGAGTTCTTGGACTATTTCGGTATTTCCTTTGAACCGTCCGTCGTTCAGGTGAACCGCCTGCATATTCTGCAACGATTTCACGACTATCTTGCCAAGGCGGGCGAATTGTCCGAGATTGAGGCTGCACGTCGCGTGGTGTATGCCACGCTGTTGCAGCAGGCATATCAGGATTTTGTAAATTCCGATGCGCTGACCGAAAAAGTGTTCAAGGTGTTCCACATGCATGAGCCGAAGACTCACTTTGTGCCGTTGATCTCAATCGCGCTGAATAAAGCCAATGCTGCCTGAATTTGAAATTGGCAATGAAGTCCGCATCATCCGCAACGTGCGCAATGATGGCACGTATCCTGGCTTGAGCATTGGAGATCCGCTGGTGCGGCGCGGCAGTACAGGCTTCGTGATGAATGTCGGCACCTTCTTGCAGGATCAGCTTATCTATACGGTGAATTTTCTGGAGCTGAATAAGATCGTCGGTTGTCGCGAAGAAGAACTGATCGGCATCGATGAGCTCTGGATACCCAGCAAGTTTGAGAGCCGCGAAAAAGTGAAGAGCCGCATCACGCTGACGGTGCGTGGCGAGGTGCGGGTCACACCGGGCATGGAAGGCGAGATATTGAAAGTGTTTCGCGATGAAAACGATGGCGTGCAGTATCACGTGATTTTTCACGACCGGGTTTTGCAAGTACCCGAAGCTTCGCTGGAAGCGGTGCGTGTTTATACGGATGAGGAGATGGGTAATGCCTGAGGTGATCGACAGTGGCGCAGCGTATCTGGCGCTCAAGGCCGCAAATAAGCTATATGGCAAAGCGACATCTGTTTTGCAGCCGGCAGAATTGGCTCATGTGCAAAGCTGGGCGCAGCATCAGTATCAACTTGAGGCGCGCGTGCTGGTGGCAACCGAGGCGCGTGATGCGGTGGTGCCTGAGGCCAGCCTTGAGGCCGCGATGGCAAAAATTCGCAGTCGCTACCCGGGCTGCGATGAGTTCATCGAGGATCTTGCGCGCAACGGCCTGGACGAAGCCGCCTTTGCGGCAGCGATGGAACGAGAATTGAAAGTAGAAGCGATTTTGGAGAAAGTCGGCACGCGTGCCGACAAAGTCAGCGACGTGGATATTGAACTGTATTATCTCTATCACCCGGATCAGTTCCGCCGACCGGAAACACGAGTCGCCCGCCACATCTTGCTGACCATCAATGAAGATTTTGCCGAGAATACCCATGCGGCAGCCTATGTGCGCATTACGGCAATTGCCGCCCGATTAAGCAAACAGCCGGATCGCTTTGAAGAGCAGGCACTGAAGCATTCCGAATGTCCCACCGCACTGCAAGGCGGGGCGCTGGGCGATCTGCCGCGCGGCAAGTTGTATCCTGAACTGGATGAGGTGTTGTTCAGCTTGCCAGAAAAAAGCATCGGCGGAGTGGTTGAATCGCCGCTGGGCTTCCACATCCTGCGTTGCGATGCGATCAGCGAAGCCTGTGTGTTATCGCAGGAACAGGCCCGCCCGCATATCCGGAAACTATTGGAACAAAAACGCAAGCGCGTATGCCAGCGGGCTTGGATCAAGCAGTTGCTGGAGAGAAAATAACCGACTGATGGCAATAATATAATGAAAAAGAATTTCCCTGTGACGCAGCGTGAAGTTGATTATGCGGAAAGCAAAGTCTTTGTCACCAAGACGGATATACGTGGGGTAATCACCTATACGAATGATTCATTCGTAGAGATCAGCGGATTTTCCCGCGAAGAGTTGCTGGGTGAAAATCACAACCTGGTTCGTCACCCGGATATGCCTGAGTGGGCATTTAAAAGCCTGTGGGATGCAGTTCAAAGCGGTCATCCGTGGCGCGGTATCGTAAAGAATCGTGCCAAGAACGGCGATCATTACTGGGTGCGCGCTACGGTGTCGCCGATCACGGATCAGGGGGTGGTAACTGGATACATATCGCTCAGGAAAAAACCGACTCGTGCTGAGGTGGCGGCAGCGGAAGCAGTGTGTAAATCGGACGGAGTACCCTCAGCGAAACTCCCTCTGTTCAGGCGCTTTAGGAATCTCACCCTGCAAACCAAGCTGCAACTTTTAATTCAGCCAGCGCTGTTGCTGATGTTGGGCGTCGGCAGTTTCGCCATCATCAACGAAAACAGATCAAGCATGTTCGATTCGGCGCAACAGCGTGCCGAAGGGGTGGCCAACGAGATCATCAATAGCGCAAATATGCTGATGATTACGGGGCAGATAAGCGATGTCGATACCCGGAAACTGATGATCAAGAAGCTTTCCGATTCCGGGGATATAGTCGGTCTGCGTCTGATGCGCACCGAACAGGTCGCCAAACAGTTTGGACCGGGACTACCGGAAGAGCAAATTCAGGATGAGGTGCAACGCAATGCCATTGCCGGCAAGCAGCCTTATTACGCGCTGGAGAATCGGAATGGCAAGCCGATCTTCCGGGCGGTGACGCCTTATATCGACAGCCATGATTTTCACG
The DNA here is from genome assembly GCA_947085835.1 of uncultured Nitrosomonadales bacterium. Classification (GTDB taxonomy): domain Bacteria; phylum Pseudomonadota; class Gammaproteobacteria; order Burkholderiales; family Gallionellaceae; genus Gallionella. Next base: position 20,110 of record CAMTXT010000012.1, read on the forward strand.
GTACGGACTGTTTGAGTTGTCATCAGGCAGAAGAGGGCAGCGTGGATGGTGTATCCGACATTCAGATTGATTTGAGTGGCGGTTTTGACAGGCTCCATAAGGTCATCATCGAGCAGATTTTTATCCAGATTGCGTTTCAGCTGGTGTTGTTCTTTTTTATCAGGTGGATCGTACGCAGCTTTGTGGTAAAACCGGTCGATGAAATCAAGCGGCATCTGAGTGAAGTAATCAACGGCAATATGTCCGGTCAGGTCGATATTTCAGGTCGTGACGAAATGGGGGAAGTGCTGTGCTCCGTCCAATCGACCCAGGTGCTGCTTGGCGCAATCATCGATCAGATTGCCTCGGTATCCGGCCATATCGATGGCCGAGCAAAACAATTATCGGAAGCGATGACGAAAGTGGCAGGAGGCTCACAGTCCCAGTCGGAAGCGGCAAACAGCATGGCTACTGCCGTCGAAAAAATGACCGTAAGCATCGATCAGATTGCGGAGAATGCAGCAGAAGTCAGGCGCGTTTCGGACAACTCGACTTCGTTAGCATCAGAGGGTGGCGAGATTGTGAGGCAGGTCGTTGATGACATGTCAAAAGCCAATCATGTCGTGATGAACACGGCACAAACGATGCGGGATTTGGGCGAGCAATCCGATCAGATACAGAATGTGGTCAAAGTGATCAAGGAAATTGCCGATCAGACCAACCTGCTTGCGCTCAATGCGGCGATAGAGGCGGCGCGCGCAGGAGAACAGGGGCGTGGTTTCGCCGTGGTTGCCGATGAGGTACGCAAGCTTGCGGAAAAAACTGCTCGTTCGACCCAGGAGATTGCCGGTATGGTCGACGAGATACGTGGCAGCACAAAAAATGCCATTGCGGAAATGGTGGCGACCGTTGAGATGGTCAAGGCAGGTTCTGTGCAGGCTGAACAGGCCGGTGGCGCCATTCTGAAAATCAACGAGGGCGTGTCCCGCGTGTTAAGTGGGGTTGAGGATATTTCCGTGTCCATCAGGGAGCAGAGCCTGGCTAGCCGTGAGATCGCCGATAACGTCGAAAGAGTCGCCCGGATGTCGGACGAGAACAGCTGTGCTATCAGGGATGTGTTCGGTACGGTGGAAAATCTTGAAATCCTCTCCAGTGCGCTTGATCAATCCGTCAAAAATTTTCGCATTTGAGCGCTGCGGCAAGGCGTTCAGTGGCGCTGAAGATGGCCGGGTCAGTGATGGGCCACAGGCTCAGATTGTTTTTTTTGGAAATGCGCCAGCCAGCCGTACGAGTGCCTGAGCCTGTGTTTCGCATGAACGGCGAACGTCTGCATTGAGCGTACTCATCCAGGCATCGGGTATCGCTTCCAGCCCATATAGCGCACCGGCCAGCATGCCGGCGATGGCGCCGGTGGTGTCGGCGTCCCCCCCGCGATTGACCACATTGACAAGGCAATCTTGCAAGTTGTCGGTATCGAAGAAAGACTGAAAAACAGCCTGCAGGGTATCGACCACATAGCCGCTGGGATTGCCGACAGGTTTAGTCGTGCGGAATTTGAATTCCGGATGCTGTGCCACAAGCAGATGTGCGTGTTGGCGCAGCAAGTGGTTTTTATCGCTGCCTTGCAACGCGTCCTGCACCATGAACACCAGCGTTTCGCAGGCAGCGTCTGAGAGTACATTGTTATGCGTCACATGCCCTTGTGCGCGACAGGCAGCGCGCACGGCATGCTCTGATTGGCCGATAGTGGACAATGCCACCGGCAGTACGCGCATCAATGCGCCGTTGCCGGCATCGTGATCGGAGTAGGGGGCCGCCGGGTGGCCGGTGTTGCGGAATTGCATCAGGTTGCGCCGTACCGTGTTGCCGATATCCACCGGTTTTGCGCGCATCCAGGCATCAAATGCGTGGGCGGCCGCTGTCGCATCGACCTTGCCTAGGGTGAGGATGGCACTGCCTAATGCCAGTGACATGGTAGTGTCGTCGGTGACCTGTCCGGGTTTCAGATGCAGCCAGCCTCCTCCCATCAATGTGTTGTGTACGCCGTATTGAGCCGCAATTTCGCGCGGGGTCATGAATTCCACCGTTGCACCCAATGCGTCACCGATGGCCAGGCCCAGGTAGGCAGCGACGGCGCGATTGGTGATGGTCATGAGGAAGTCATTCTTCCGGCCCAAAACATTTCAGGTAGTCTGCACAATATTCGCAGGAAGGCGCGCGGCAGGCATTGATACCTTCGCGTTCGCAAAGTTGTTTGTAGAGAAATTTTTTCCACTTCATGTCGTGGATGTTCTTCGCCGCCAGGAACGGAAAATTCTCTGTCATCAAGCGACTGAGATCATCGCGTGACCATAGCCCCAGGTCTTGCCAGAGATGATCGCTGGCCATGCAGGCGGTGGTGACGATCTCGGCCATCCATTGCTCCGACCTGTCTTTACCCGTGAGAGAGTCGCGGAGCAATGCGAGCACATCGTCGCGTTCAATGGCCCGCGGGTCAGTCGCGATGGTTCTAAAATTCACAGCCAGCTTAATGCCGGGATAATGTCTTGCCAGCAACGTTGAAAATTCCGCAGGTTTAAGCCCCAGGCCGGGTGGTAATGCGCCGGTTCGGGTTGCTTGTCCGGTTATCATTTGTGCGAACAATTCATCGTTAGGCAAGCCCGCTGCATGCGCCATCAGTTCGACGTACAAGCCAGAGTCATGATTCTCGCGCAGTGAAACCTTGTCCCCCTCTCCCGCGTGCGGGAGAGGGCCGGGGAGAGGGGGCTGCCCTGGTGATTTTTGAGTATGCATGAGATCGGGCTGCATGATGATTCCTATCTGCTTGGATATTCGATCAGCAGGTCTTCGTCGCGTAACACCATCTGGCAAGCCAGACGCCATGCACTATGAATAATATCGTCCACTTTCATCGCGTCGATATCGGCCTGCTTGATCTTGCCTTCCTGTTTGAGTACGGTGATTTCGCGGTCGGTCAGCGGCCCGCCCATCGGCCCTTTGCTGGACAGGTTAGTCACTTTTACAAGACAGGTCGAACATTCGCCATTTTCGCAGCCGAAGTCGATGGGGATATGGTTTTCCTTGGCCAGTTCCAGTACGGTCTTGGTCAAACTGCCGGCGACGGCATAAACGGTTTTGTCTTTGTGCAGCGGGCTGGAAAAAGTAATGTTAGGCATGTTTGCTCCTTTTAAAGTTACGGGTAAAAAAATGGTTGGTTAAAGCCGGATCAGCCTGGGCGCACGACGATCTCGCCGCCCAGTACCTGTGCCTGGCACGCCAGGCGGTTGTGGCGGCTAGCCATGTTTTCCTGCAACACCTTGTCTTCCAGTACCGAGCGCTCACTCATGTTTTCCATGCCGGATACAATGCGCATCATGCAGGTGCCGCATTCGCCTTCGCGGCAGCCGTAGGTGATGCCTGCGCCGACTTTTTCAGATATTTCGATGAGCCGTGTACCGGCCGGCACGCTGATGGTGATGCCGATGTTTTCAAAAGTAACGTTCGCTTTAGGCATGTGGTGACTCCTGGGCAAGTAATTCGGACATGGAAATGATTCTGTGCTCACTGGATCCGGTCAGATGCTGTGCCAACTGACGGCCGAGTTCATGGCAACTGGCGAGTTCGCTATCTGTCGGGATCAGTCTGGCGCGCACGCCTTTGACAGGCACGCGCAGTTTGAGGCCGCGCAGGCGATCTTCGATCATGTTGACCGCTTCGCCGCTCCAGCCGAAAGAGCCGAAGGCTGCGCCCAGCTTGTCACGCACTTTGATGACCGCCAGAGAGGACAATAAATCCCAGACCGGTTTGACTGCATCGCCGTTGATGGTGGGGGAGCCAAAAGCCATTCCATCTGCTTCCTCGATCAGATCGACAAAGGGCAGGTTGCCGCCGGCTTGCAGGTCGTAGAGCGAGACGCGCACCCCGTCTATGGTTTCTGCACCGAGCTGCACGGCTTCTGCCATGCGCTGAGTGTTGCCATAGGAGGAGATATAGAACACCAGCAAGGATTTGAAATCAGCACCAACGTGCAGCAGTGGGGCGGCCAGTTGTCGGTAACGCTGCACATAGCTCATCGGTGCGTCGCGCAGGATGGGGCCGTGTGCCGGTGCGATGAGCTTGAGCGGCAGAGGCTCGATCAGTTCCAGCGCATCCAGCACATGTTCACGGAAAGGACGCATGATATGCGCGTAATAATATTCGAATGAAAAACGAAAGTCGCCCACCTGCCCGTTGAACAGGCGAGAGTCGCAGAAGTGACAGCCGAACACATCGCCGCTGAACAGGATGCCTTGTTGTTCCAGCCAGGTGCATTGCGTATCCGGCCAATGCAGGAACGGCGTATTGAGAAAATGCAAGGTGCGGTCGCCAAGGTCTACCGAATCGCCTGTGTTGACAATGGTGTAGCAGAGATCCTGGTGCTTGACCAGTGCTTTCAACATTAACTGAGCCTTGCCGGAAATATACAGTTTGGCCTGTGGGGCTCGGCGCATCAGTTCAGGCAAGGCGCCGGTGTGATCCGGTTCCAGATGATTGAGCACGATGGTGGTGATTTCGTCGTAGCGTGCGACTTGCTCAAGGCGTCCGAAAAATTCGTCTGCGTGTGATGCCTTTACCGTGTCGATGATGGCTACACCGGTACTTCCGCGCACGCAGTACGCATTGTATGTCGTGCCGTTGGCAGTCCTTAAGATGATGTCGAACTCGCGCAAGCCGGGATCGAGCGCCCCTACCCAATGGGTATCCGGTGCGATTTCAATGGCGCCCGGTTGGTTCATCGCTAAACTTCCTTCTGTTGCGGGCAAGGATTTGCCGTGTGTTCGTTCGGGCATTCTTCAAGATTGCCTTGTGGCTTGGTGCCGTTCAGGCCTATCCATGCACGGATTGCGTCTTCATCAAACCCTGCACGGCATATGTCGCCTACTTTAATCAGTGGGCGGCGTATCAGTAACGGTTCGGCGATCATCATTGCAAGTGCAGTGTCGGCGTCGAGTTCGGCAGGATTGACTTCGCCGGATTTGACGCGCGGTGCGCTGGGATTGAACCACTGCGACACGGATAATGCACCGAAAAACGGGCGCAGTTCCTCCTTGCGCCATTTCTCCTTGAGCAGGTCTTTGACTAATACCTTATGCCCGGAAGCGGCCAGCCACACCTTCTGCTTGGTGTTGTTGCCGCAACCCGGCTTTTCAAAGAAGATGACAGTAGCCATCGTTATGCCGCCTGTTGCAGGGCGACAAGCTCTGCAAACTTTTCAGGAGGGATGCCGGTGAGCGAGCCGGGCGGATTTAACGCCTCTCCCAGTTCATTTAGAATCGCACCTTCGATCGGGCAGATGCTGACGCATTGCGATTCCTCGAAATCGCCCGCGCATTCATTGCATTTGTCCGGGTCGATCAGAAAATGCGGTTTTGCCTCATAAATCGCCTGGTTCGGGCACAGCGGTTCGCATGCCCAGCAGTTGACGCAAGACTCGATGATTTCAAATGCCATGATCGTGTTCCTTATTCGAAATAAAACCGTAATTCAAGCCACAGAGATCACTGAGCACACAGAGAAAGGCAAACCGCCGACCTCTCTGTGTCCTCTGATAAAACAACTAAGTATTGGACTAAGACGCAAAATTACTGCGTCTAAGCCATTACTTATGTGGCAAATGGTTTTTCAGCTTTACGCAACTTTCTGCTGTTCAGCAGGTTTAACTTCAAGCTTGCCGCAGGTTTTCATCTCTTCATACACCGCCAGAATTGCGTCCTCAATTGGCTCCATCGCATGCTCGCCGTTGGGCTGGATGCCTGCGGCTTCCAAAGGTCCCCAGGGTTCAAAGCCTATCTTGCTGCACAGCACCACTTCACAGCCTGTCAGCGCCTTAATGCTCTTGTCCAGCGCACTCATCCCGTCGCCGCAGGTGTCACCGCCTTCACAGTAGGCAACCGTCTTGCGGTGACCGATAAAGCGCACGCCGATTGATGAAGCCTCATAGATCAGGAACTCGCTTGCATGACCGAAGTGTTCGTTGATGACGCCGCCGCCCTTGGTGGCAACCGCCATCAGCACCGGACGGGGTTTAATAAACTCGTGCAACGAAACTGCGTCCCTCTCGCCCGCTTGCGGGAGAGAGTTAGGAGAGAGGGAGTGCTTGATGCCTTCGATGCTGACCAGTTTCACCTTTGCATCTTTGGCGATGCGTTTGGTCTCCAGTTCTTCGTTGATCGCGGCATGGACTTCGGCGCGCACCTTCATCGCTTCCGGATAGTTGATATCCATCGCCTCGATCTTGTCCATGGTGAACTCATCACCGCGGTCTTCGCCCAGCAACCCCACCGCATCGGCGCGACACTGGCGGCAGTGGCGCATCATGTTCATGTCGCCTGAACATTCGTCCTGCAATGTTTGCAGCTCTTCGTTCGTCGGGCCGCGCTGGCCGGTCATGCCGTAGAACGTGCCGTGTTCAGCCTCTGAAATCAGCGGCATCACATTGTGCAGGAATGCCCCCTTGGCCTTGACGATACGGGAGACCTCAGCCAGATGCTTGTCGTTGACGCCGGGAATCAATACCGAATTGACCTTGACCAGAATGCCGCGCGCCACCAGCATTTCCAGCCCCTTCTGTTGCTGCTCAATCAGGATCGCAGCGGCTTCCCGTCCCTTGATGCGCTTGTTCTTCCAGAAGATCCACGGATAGATCAGCGCGCCCACATCGGGATCAACACAGTTGATGGTGATCGTGACATGGTCGATGTTGTGCTTTGCCAGTTCATCGATGTGATCGGGCAAGGACAGGCCGTTGGTCGAGACGCACAGCTTGATGTCCGGCGCCTGTTCGGCCAGCATGCGGAACGTCTCGAAGGTGCGCTCGGGGTTGGCAAGCGGGTCGCCCGGACCTGCGATGCCCAGCACCGTCATCTGCGGAATGGTCGCGGCGACAGCCAGAACCTTCTTCACCGCCTGAACCGGATGATGCAATTCGGACACCACACCGGGGCGCGACTCATTGGCGCAGTCGTATTTGCGGTTGCAGTAATGACATTGGATGTTGCAGGCGGGAGCGACCGCCACATGCATGCGTGCAAAGTAGTGATGCGCCTCTTCGGAGTAGCAGGGATGGTTGAACACCTTTTGCCTGATATGCTCCGGCAGATGCCCCATCTGATCGTCAGTCGAACCGCAGGAACCAGCCGAGCAACCGCCGGCATCGGGTGCATCATTGTTAAGGACAGGTAATTCCACGTTAATTCTCCTGGAGGGTTTGATTACTTAAAAGCAAACTGCGTGCCTGATCTGTTATTTTTTTCAACATATTGATTTATTTGTGTATTTTATTTTTCTGTGTTTCTGGTGTTGGAAAAGGCACATGACATTGCAAACGGCTTGTCGTGAAGGTAACAAAATTATTGGTCATGTCCGTGCAGGGGGCCTGGTTGAACGGGTCAAGGTTGCATAAATTTAAATAAATATTCAATTTATCAACGGCTTAATATGTTTTTTACGGTTGTTATACGGCGGTGGCACTCTATTTGCGTTCCTCTATGTATCCGGCGCGCATCGCGTCTTTAACAATTCAGACACATGAAACATCATCTCGACTGGTCATCATACGAGGCGGCAGGGCAGGGCGACGCCTACGCGGGAATACCTGCAACCGGCGGCGATTTCGCCAGGGCGGTGTCGGTGTGCATCAGCGATAAGTTGTGCCAACGCACGCCCAAGGGCGTGATGTGTCCCAGTTTTCGCGCAACCGGTGATACGCTCCATTCGCCGGGCGGCAGGGTGGTGGTGCTCAAGGCCGCACTCAACGGTGAGTTGGGGGCTGACGCCTTTGCCGGTTCCCGACTCGCCGATGCGATGGAACTCTGTGTCGGTTGCAAGGGATGCCGTCGTGAATGCGCCAATCAGGTGGATATGGCTGCGATCAAGATCGAGTATCAGGCGCAGCGCAACGCCAGGCTCGGTGTGTCGCGCCGGGATCGTCTGGTGGCAGGCTTGCCTGTGTGGCTGAAATATCGTCGTGCAATGCGCAGTCTGATCACTTTGCGCAATCGTATGCCCTGGCTTGCAAAACTGGGCGAACGCTGGCTGGGAATTTCGGCCAGGCGCCGCTTGCCCGAACCTTCGGCGCGGCCTTATTCTGCACAGGAAAACGGCGCTGGCGATAAAGAAGTGATCCTGTTCGTCGACACCTTCGCGCTGCATTTTGAACCCGAGATTGCCGAGGCGGCTCATCAGGTCTTGTCCGCTGCGGGCTATCGCGTCAGCACCTTGCAGGCGCTGCCGGGCGATGACCCTGAGCGTGCGCTGTGCTGCGGCCGCACTTATCTGTCGCTGGGACAAGTCGAGGCGGCGAGGCGTGAAGCGCGCCGTCTGCATGATGCGCTGCGTCCCGCGTTGGCGGCAGGCATTCCGGTGGTGGGGTTAGAGCCTTCGTGCATCCTGTCGTTGCGCGACGATCATCTGAAACTGGGCCTGGGGGATGCGGCGCTGGCCCTGTCAAAACAGGTCTATCTGTTGGAGGAATTCATCGCCCGCGAACATGACCGCAAGCGTTTTAACCTTGAATTCAAAGCGTTGAATCGCGGCAAAACGCTGGTGCATGGACATTGCCATCAAAAGGCGGTCGGTGCGATGAAGTCGCTGCGCAAGGTACTTAGGTTGATTCCGGAATTCGAGTTCGAATATATCGAGGCGAGTTGCTGCGGCATGGCGGGCAGTTTCGGTCTTGAGGCTGAACACGCCGATATCTCCATGCAAATGGCAGAACTCGACCTGCTGCCGGCGTTGCGCGCGGCGCCGATCGATGCCACCGTCATAGCCTGCGGTTTTTCCTGCCGCCATCAGATAAGAGAAGGCGCAGCCCGGCAACCCGTGCATGTCGCCTTGTTGTTGCGCGACGCATTGAGTGCTGCGCCATGTTGACCGGCGCGATGCTGGGACTGATGGAGCAGATCGGGCTGGATATTCTGACACTGGCAGGCGAGCTTGACGAGGCTGAATTTTTTGCCAGCAGACTGACCCGCACCGAAACTTTGCGACTCTTGGGCAGTATGACAAAAAACATCGCGTATCTGCCTTTCGAAATCAAGGTGCGCATGCCCGAAATCGACTGGGCGTCCTGGGCTGCCCTGGGCGTCGCACTAAAGCTGTCCTCACAGCATCGCTTGCAGATCTGGGTGGCGATAAAGGAGCTCACGCCGCTGACGTTGCAGCATCTGAACGCCTGCAGGCGAACACAGTCGGAGCTGTTTTCCCTTGTTCCGTGATTTATATGGTCCTGATTTTTTTATAGAAAAACCGGCGAACAAGCCGGTTTTTCTGGTATTTCACTAAAGATCAGGCGCGCAGCAGCGCTTTGGCGAGTTTTTCGGACAACTGTTCGGCGGTGAACTGCGGTTCATTGGGCGGGTACATTTCATCCTCGATAAACTGGAATCCGTTTTCGCGCGCCAGATTCAGCAATTCGCGTACCTTTTGGCAGGCGATGAGTTTTTCTTTCAGTTCAGGTTCTGCACGGGCTTTGTCTGAAAAGCCTTTGATGTCTTTGATTGCCATATTGGTCTCGTTTAATTGTATAGAAATGGGAAAAGTGCATCATCCCTGTCGGATGAATTGTCGCTTTTTCATCCTTGAATAATATTAAGCAAATTTCGTGCCTGGCAGTGTTTCACCCTTCACCCTTTCACTGATATAACAACTCAATTCCTGCTAAGCGATAAATCACTTGCAGTCATTGATCAGAAACAGGAGCTTCAGCTCCGTTGTTTCGTGGGAATGCTCTTGCGGCATTACCCTTCACAGACTTTGTTGTTGGCTGCATAGCCGCTCAAACTCCTGCACAGGAACCGGTTTGCCGAACAAATAGCCCTGGAATTTGTTGCATCCGTACTGACGCAGGAAGGCAAACTGGTCATCTGTCTCGACACCTTCAGCTACCACTTCCAGTCCGAAATTGCCGGCGATGCTGATGATGGTGCGTACCATGACGCTGCTGCTCCTGTCGCGGGCGATATCGCGCACAAAGGACTGGTCGATCTTGAGTTGTTCCAGCGGCAGGTGTTTGAGATGTGACAACGATGAATAGCCCGTGCCGAAATCATCCAGTGCGAAACGGATGCCGATCCCGCGCAGTTCCTGCATTTTTTCGATCGCATCTTGCATATCCTTCAAAATGAAGCTCTCGGTCAGCTCCAGCTTGAGTTGTGAGGGACGAATTCCGGTTTGTTCGAGGGCGTCTTTCACCTGCTCGACAAAATAGGGATGACTCAGCTGTCTTGGGCTGACATTGACGGAAACCCGGATCTTGCTCATCACCGGATTCATTTCCCATTTTTTTAGCTGGGCGCAAGCTTGTTCGATCACCCAGTCCCCGATGGGCAAAATCATGCCGATTTCTTCCGCTAGCGGGATGAATTGAGCGGGCGACACCATCCCTCGCAGCGGGTGTTGCCAGCGGATCAATGCTTCAGCCCCGACGATACGACCTGTGTCGTCCACTTGCATCTGGTAATGCAGCGTTAATTGTTGCAATCGAAGCGAAGCGCGCAGGTCTTTTTCAAGTTCGGCTCGCTCCTCCATTTTGGCTTGCATCTCCGGATCGAAGAAACACACCATGTTGCGACCGGAAGTCTTGGCATGATACATGGCAAGATCGGCCTGTTTCAGCACCTCATCAAGGCTGTCCTGATGCCCGCGAAACAGGCTGACGCCGATGCTGGGCGAGCTGTGGTGCTCGATGCTGTTGAGCTGGTAGGGCAGGCTTAATTCGGCACGGATCTTTTCGGCGATCATCTCGGACTGGTTTGCGGCCTCAAGCTCGATATTGCTCAATGATTCGAGGGCCACCACGAATTCGTCGCCACCCAGCCGGGCTACCGTGTCACCTTCGCGCACGCTGCGTATCAGCCGGTTCGCGACCACTTTCAGCAGCAGATCACCGACATCATGCCCTTGTGTGTCGTTGAGGTTCTTGAAATTATCCAGATCGATGAACATCAATGCACCGTATTTTCCACTGCGTGCGCTGATGGACATGCTTTGCAGCAGGCGCTCGTGCAACAAGCGGCGATTGGGCAGTTTTGTGAGCGGATCGTAAAAGGCCAGACGATGGATTTCTTCCTCGGACTGTTTGCGCAGGGTGATGTCCTGCACCATGAGCAGCACGAGGTTTTCCTCGCCGAACTGAGCCAGCGAAATATCGGCAAGGTAGGAATGGACTCCTTCGTCAGTCGTACGATCAAATCCAAAATCGTTGCAATTTGATTTGCTTTTCAGCACCTGAATGATCTCTTCATCCAGCGCTGCGACATCCAGAAATTCACCTGGCGTCTTGCCTTGCAATACTTCGCTTTTGGCCAGGTTGAACATGCGCAACACGGCATTATTGACCAGACGAATTTTACCGAATCCATCCAGTACAATGAAGCCGATCGGCATGTTGCTGACGATCTGTTCGGTATAGCTGTGCGCCAGCAGCAGCGCTTTCTGTTCGGCGTGGAAATAGGTGTCCAGCGCCAGCCCCATGTCGAAAAAAATGACTTTCAGCAGCGCACGGCAGGCATTGAGACCACATTCCGGTTCTCCGGCATAGTGCTCCGACACCAGAGGTATGACCTCGTTCAGGTATTTGCAATACGCGCTCATGTACCACTTCGGGGTCAGTCCGACACGCTGATGCACGACGCCGATATGCAAACGGTTTTCTACATAGCTCAGGTCATAACATCCCGCCGTGAGCTGACTGAAATACACTGTCTGAGCCTGTTTCAGGCGAGCCAGCTTGGCTTCATCACCCAGCAGCGGGCGAATCTCGGGAAAGCGTAACAGGTGGTCATAGAAGACCTCGGCCAAATGATCGCGCTTCGTATCCAGCATGTCATGTACGGCTTTGAGCAAAGCAGCATCACGTTCGTCAAACGACAAAAATGCTTGTCGCTGTGCGATCTCTGTTTCATCAATACCGATCTCGGTGAGCAGGGCAGGAATATTGCGCATAGTTATAGTAGTTATATCTGACGAACTTTGATGTTGAGGGTCTGGATGCGATAGGCGATCTGGCGCGGGGTCATGTCGAGCAGGCGCGCGGCTTTGGCTTGTACCCAGCCGGCCTGTTCCAGTGCTGCAACCACTTTTTCGCGTTCGTCGAGGTCGGGATCATCGAGATTCACGTTCTGGATCGCGCCCCGACTCACCGAAATTTTTTCGTCGATGCCGGTGAGCAGGATGGCGTCGCGGTCGATCACGCATCCTTCGGTCATCACGGCGGCGCGCTCCAGACAGTTTTCCAGTTCGCGCACATTGCCCGGCCAGTCATGGTGCATCAGCACACGTAGCGCAGCATCGGTTAGACTGAGCGAGCGTCCTTGTTTTATGCCGACTTTTTCGACCAGAAAGCGTGCGATGTCCGGGATGTCTTCCATACGCTCGCGCAACGGCGGCAAGAACAGCGGCATGACGTTAAGTCGATAGTACAAATCCTCGCGAAACCTTCCTGCCTCCACTTCCGCTTCCAGATCGCGGTGGGTAGCGGCGACCACGCGCACGTCTACTTTTATCGTCTGAGTGCCGCCGACACGTTCCAGTTCGCCTTCCTGCAATACGCGCAGCAGCTTCGCCTGGAAGGGCGCCGATATTTCACCGATTTCATCGAGGAACACCGTGCCGCCTGCAGCTTGTTCAAAGCGGCCTTTTCGTTGCGCGACGGCGCCTGTGAACGAGCCCTTCTCGTGACCGAACAGTTCCGATTCCAGCAGGCTTTCCGGCAGGGCGGCGCAGTTGAGTTTGACGTAGCTGCCACGCGCACGCGGGGAATTGTAATGAATGGCGTTGGCGATCAATTCCTTGCCAGTGCCTGTCTCGCCACGGATCAGTACGGTGGTATTCCACTTGGCGACCAGTCTGACCTGTTCAAAAATACGGCGCATCGCCGGGTTATGGCCGATGATGTTGTCGAAACCGTATTGTCCGCGCACCGTGCGCCGCAGCACGTCGCGTTCTTCGGTCAGTACACTCTTTTCCTGCGCAACATCCTGTGACAAGCGCACGCTTTGACCGATCAGGTTAGCGACCATATTCAGAAACCGCTCGTATTCACACAGCAGAATTTCCGAACCGGGTGCGGGTTGCGCGGCCAGTACGCCGACTACCTTTTTGCCGACCTTGATCGGCACGCCGACGAAAGCGCCCAACGGGTTGTAGATGCCGAGGCGACTCAAGAAGCGCGGTTCATCGGTGATGCGTTTTACTACGATGCTATTGCCTGTTTTCAGGATTGTGCCTACCACGCCTTCACCAGGCAGGTAACTGACTTCTTCGGTGATTTTGTCGGATACGCCATATACCAGCGAGACTTGCAACTCGCCGGTTTTTGCATCCATCAGGCTGACCATGCCGCGCTCCAGGCCTACCCCTTCATGCAGCGCATGCAACATGCCATCCAGTGTTTCTTTCAGGTTAAGTGAATGAGACAGTACACGGCTTGCGTGGTAGAGCGTTTCAAGTTCGGTGCGCAGCATTTCAAGTTCTAATTCTGCCCATCCCTCTATCTGTGCGTTGGATAGTTCAGCAGACATGGTTGCCTCCTGCTGCACGCGGCAGTTGCACGCGCACCCGGCAGCCGTTGCGGTAATCCGGATCAATGTCTATGGTGCCACCATGACGCGTCACCACGTCTTGGGCCATTGCTAACCCCAAGCCCAGATGTTGTTGCTCAGCACCTTTGGTGGTGAAAAAAGGCTCGAATACCTTGAAGCGCAACTCGTCCGCGATGCCAGGCCCGCTGTCTTCGATAAACACCTCCATGCAATCGGGTCTGGTAATGCACGAGATACGCAAATCGCGACGTGATCCGCGTTGTTCATTGATCGCTTCAACTGCGTTGGCTATGAGTTGCTTGAATAAATTGGAGAGTTGCACGGGTTGTCCGAATACGGTGCCGGAATTTTCATCGGGTTGCCATTCCACAACGATGTTCGCACCGAGCAGGCAGGCGGTAGAGAGCTTTAGCACATCGGACAGTATCTCATTGAGATTGACGGATTTTGATGCCTCAGCGGTTTGGGTCGGGATGCACGCACGCAACGTCTCCAGTGCTTCGCGGCTTTTTTGCATGGCATCTTCCAGTGCTGTCGCTGAAATATCGCCCCAGGCACTCTTGCTCATCTTTGGCGATGAAGGGATGGTTGAAAGACGGCGTTCCAGCATGAGCGATACGGCGGACAGCGTATTGAGCGGCACTTCCAGCTGATAAACAGCGCCAGCTAGTGTTTCTCGCAGGCCCTGAATGCGCTCCTGTTCCGACAACAGCGCCCGCAGGCTGTTGATGCGTAGCGCCTCCTGTTGGCGTTTGAGTTCGCTGATATCGGCGATGGTGAGCAGTAAATAATGTCTTTGCTGCGGTTCGTAGAAGGCATCCGCACCGACATCTTGTTCCTCGAACCAGGAGACGGAACAGGAGAACCAGCGCGCGGCGCGATTCGGAAATTCCACGCAAACCTCTCGTGCGGCGATGTCGTGGTGGAGGCTTCGCGCCTGCTCGAATGCGTTGCCCATCTGCTGGCGAATTGAATCGAGCAATTTGACCGCTGGCTCTTTGCCAAGATCGCCGATCAGTTTTTTATATTCCTGATTATCGAGCAATACACGTTCGCTTTCATCCAGCAATACGATGGCGACCTGCGCTGCGTCCACTACGGATTCGATCAGCGACTTCTGATTTTGCACCAGCCTCTCCAGCCTGTGCACTTCAGTGACATCGCGGTGCATGCCGAGGTAATGCGTGGTGCTGCCATCTTCATCGACCACAGGCGAGATGGTCAGATCGGCCAGATAGCGACTGCCGTCCCGACGCTTGTTGACCAGCAGGCCGTTCCATGGACGCTGCCGCTTGATCTGCGCCCACATGGTTTCGTACACCAGTTTTGGCGTGACCCGGTAGGAAAGAAGTGACTGGTTCTGCCCTAAAATTTCAGTTTTGGAATAGCCCGTTGTGCGCAGAAAGGCAGGATTGGCATACAGGATGTTGGATTGATCATCCGTAATTGAAATAGCAAGTGCAGACTGATCGACCACCTGCCGAAAGATGTGTGCCGGGACGCCGTCATCCGGAACCTCACTGGAAGTCATCACGTTCATTTCAGGGGGCTGCTTGGCCATGACTTTTCCGATTACGAATTAATGAATAGTTTTAAGCAATATCTGTGCCTGATATTTTATTGTTTCATTACAACGACACCAACATTGGCTGTTTGTCATGTTTGTGACATTTTGTATGGCGGATGAACGGACAATAACGAAATTTTTGCTCCAGATTGGTGCGCTAAAACTGTAATTGCTTGATTTTGTGCATGTCTGATTTATTTTGAATTGCTGGCATGACGTTTGCGTATAGAACAGCAGGAGGCAGTTAAGATGAGCGAATACCTGTTGTTGCTACTTTCCACCGCGCTGGTGAATAACGTGGTGCTGGTGAAATTTCTGGGGTTATGCCCGTTTATGGGTATTTCCAAGAAGATGGATACGGCTCTGAGTATGGGGCTTGCCACGACCTTTGTGATTACCTTTACCACCGCCGGTTCCTGGTTGCTGGAGCACTGGTTGTTGATGCCGCTGGGTATAGAGTACCTGCGCATTCTGACTTACATCCTGGTGATCGCGGCAGTCGTGCAGTTCACCGAGATGGTGATACGCAAGGTCAGTCCGCCGCTGTACCAGGTGCTGGGCATTTACCTGCCGCTGATTACCACCAACTGTGCCGTGTTAGGCCTCCCGCTGCTAAACGTGCAAGAAAAGAGTGGCTTTGCGGTCAGCTTGATCGGCGGCTTTGGTTCGTCGGTAGGTTTCACGCTGGTGCTGGTGCTGTTCGCCGGGATGCGTGAACGAATAGCCTTGGCTTCCGTGTCGTCAACTTTTTCCGGTGCCCCTATCGCTTTTATCACGGCGGGCATGTTGGCTCTGGCCTTCATGGGCTTTGCCGGTTTGGTTCCGCATTAGCAGAGGAGAGGTAATGATTACCGCACTGACGAGTTTGACTATTTTGGGCGCAATCCTGGGCCTTATTCTGGGCGTAGCCGCGCGCGTGTTCAGGGTGGAGGGCAATGCATTGGTCGCACAGTTGCTGGACATTCTGCCCGGATCACAGTGCGGTCAGTGCGGATTTCCAGGCTGTGCCGGTGCCGCTCAAGCCCTGGCTGAGGGCCATGCTGCCGTCACGTTATGCCCGCCTGGCGGTCGCGCTGTGGCTATCGCACTGGCGGCCAAATTAGGTGTCGATGCTGATGTCAGCGGTGTCCAGGATTCCGTGCCCATGATCGCCGAAGTACGTGAGGAGTTGTGCATCGGCTGTACGCGCTGCTTCAAGGTCTGTCCTACCGACGCCATCATGGGGGCCGCCCAGCAGATTCATTCGGTGTTCCGTGAGGCGTGTACAGCCTGTGGAAAGTGTGAAGAAGTCTGTCCGACCGAGTCGGTCAGGCTTCAGCCGGTGCCGGTAACACTGCACGCATGGTATTGGCATAAGCCCGTGACTCAGACTATGCAGACTGTTGCGGCGTGAGGGAAATATGAAACTTTTTAAATTGCGTGGCGGGGTTCATCCGGAGGGTTGGAAGGGGTTGGCAGCAGAACGTGCTATCCGCGTTTTGCCGCTGCCCGAGCGACTATTCGTGCCTTTACAGCAACACGTTGGCGCACCTGCCCAGCCGCTGGTCAAGGTGGGGGACCATGTGCTGAAGGGACAGATTATCGGTGCCAGTCAGGGTTTTATTTCTGCTCCTGTTCATGCGTCCACTTCGGGGCGTATTGTCGCTATCGGCGACTATACCGCAGCCCATCCCTCAGGACTCGCGGCACCCACGGTCACGATTGAATCCGACGGGGATGACCGCTGGCTGGAAACAGACAGGCCATTCGATCCGTTTTCGCTTTTACCGGAAGAAATCGCAGCGCGTGTCGGCGCTGCCGGTATCGTGGGCTTGGGCGGGGCGACTTTCCCATCGGCGGTGAAACTTAATCTCTCGCGCAAGAATAATGTGCACACGCTCATCATCAACGGGGGGGAGTGCGAGCCTTACATTACCTGCGATGACCGACTTATGCGCGAGCATGCGAGCGAGATCGTCGAGGGTGTTCGTCTGATTCGCTACGCTGTGGGCGCAGTCGACGTCATGGTAGGTATTGAGGAAAACAAACCGGCTGCGCTCATCGCGATGAAGGCGGCTGCAGCCGGTACGGAAGTTAAGGTGATTGCCGTTCCGGCAATGTACCCGATGGGCTGGGACAAGCAGATGATCCGCGCACTGACCGGGCGCGAAGTGCCGGCCGACGGTCGTTCTGCCGACATCGGCGTGCTGGTGCATAACGTGGCGACTGCCTTTGCGGTACGTGATGCCATTCGTTTTGGCCGGCCTCTGGTGTCGCGACTGGTGACGGTCAGCGGCGGTGCCGTGGCTGTACCTGGCAATCTGCAAGTGCCGATAGGGACACTGATTGAGACTTTGTTCCAGTATTGCGGTGGTTTCAGAGAGAAACCGGCGCGTATGGTGCTGGGCGGGCCGATGATGGGAATTGAGTTATTCACGGCGGCTGTACCGGTGGTAAAAGGCACCAGCGGCGTGTTGGCGCTGACCGCCCGTGAAATCGGCAGCACTCAAGCCTCACCGTGCATTCGCTGTTCCAGTTGCGTGCGCGCCTGTCCGGTGGGGCTGCTGCCGTTGGAGATGGTCGCGCATATCAGGGCAGGCGACTCGAATGCGGCTGTATCGCGAGGTCTGAAAGATTGTATCGCATGCGGCTGCTGTTCATTTGTGTGCCCGTCCCATATACCGTTGGTGCATTACTTCAACTTCGCCAAGGGAGAATTGATGGAGCAGGAACGCGGCAAGCTGAAGCAGGAGGCGACTAAAAAACTGGCTGATGAGCGACTGGCTCGGACACAGCGCATTGAGCGCGAACGCGAGGCGGCGGCTGAAAAACGCAAGGCCGCGCGCGAAGCCCGCGAACTTGCTGCGAAACAGGCGGCCTTGCAAACCACAACGGAGGCCGCATGAACGCAATCGCACATTCCCCCCACGCCCATGCACCGATCACTGTCAGTCGGGTGATGGTGCTGGTAATGCTGGCGCTGACGCCGGCTACCTTGTTTGGCTTCTGGCTGTACGGCTGGCCGGCTATCAATGTCTGGGCCGTGTCGCTGCTGGCGGCGGTGACCGGTGAGGCCTTTGTGCTGCGTTTGCAGCAGCGCGCAATCCGTCCTGTGCTGATGGACGGATCCGGCCTGTTGACCGCCTGGCTGCTAGCTCTGTCGTTGCCGCCCTGGGCTCCGTGGTGGATCGCGGTGCTGGGCAGTTTGTTCGCAGTCATCATTTCCAAACAATTGTATGGCGGACTGGGGCAAAACCCGTTCAATCCGGCGATGGCGGCACGTGTGATGTTGCTGATTTCATT
Organism: uncultured Nitrosomonadales bacterium; assembly: GCA_947085835.1. GTDB lineage: Bacteria > Pseudomonadota > Gammaproteobacteria > Burkholderiales > Gallionellaceae > Gallionella. The sequence goes on from CAMTXT010000012.1 coordinate 38,518, forward strand.
TCCGATGGAAATGACCACGTGGGTCGCTCCCGCGCCTCTGGGTTCTGTCCATGCACCGGGCTGGCTTGAAGGCCTGGCAGTTACCTTTGCAGGAACTCATCTGGACGGCATGGCCAGCGCCTCGCTGTTGGGCCACGTCAAGACCGAATTTACGCGCGGAATTGGATTGGAGCAGGCGCTGTCAGGCTACTACGCGCCACTGGACGCCCTGCTGGGCAGTCGCGCAGGCAGTCTGGGCGAAACGGCGGCCCTGTTTCTTCTGCTGGGCGGGTTATTCCTGATATACAAACGCATCATTACCTGGCACGCACCGGCGGCGATGCTGATCGGTGTGGTTGTACCGGCACTGATTTTCAGTGCCGTCAGTCCGGCTCATTATGCGGGGCCGCTGTACCACCTGCTGTCAGGCGGTTTGATGCTGGGTGCATTTTTCATCATCACGGATCCTGTGACATCGCCCAATACGGCCACAGGTCAATTTATTTTCGGGCTGGGTTGCGGCCTGCTGACCTGGATCATCCGAACCTGGGGAGGTTATCCGGAAGGGGTAGCATTTGCCGTCATGTTGATGAACGCCGCCACGCCCATCATCGATCATTATGTGAAGCCACGTATCTATGGGCGCAATCGCCGTGGCGTGTCCATGTCGATAGAGCCTGTCAAAAAGGAGTCGTGAGATGAACTTTCAGAAATTACGCGGCGAATTATATTATCAGGCAGCGCTTTTAGGCGGGGTGGCACTGGTTACGACCGCAGCCTTGGCATTTGCCGACAGGGCGACTTCATCCGACATCGCTGCCGCTCAGGCACGGGACATGCAACAGTCACTGACTCAAGTGCTGCCCGGCGAATATGACAACGATTTGCTTAAAGATACGCTGGTACTCAATGGGCCGAACGGCGAAGTCACCGTGTATCGGGCGCGCAGGGCAGGGCGGGTCGAAGCGGTCGTTTTCAAAGTCAGCGGCACAGGCTATGCAGGCCCGATTGATTGCATGATGGGCATGGATCGCAACGGACATATCACGGGTGTTCGTGTGATTAAACACAAGGAGACGCCGGGTTTGGGCGATAAGATCGAACCTGCCAAGGGGCACTGGATATATGAATTTGAAGGCAAAAGTTTAGGTGATCCGCCCGCTGAAAAATGGGGGGTGAAAAAAGACGGCGGCGCGTTCGACCAGTTCGCAGGAGCCACAATCACTCCGCGCGGTGTGGTCAAGGCCGTCAAGGGCGGACTGGATTTTTTTGATAAGCAGCGTGCGCAAATGCTCGATGACAGTGCGCCGCTCCGTGAAACATCTGGCCGGGCACCCGAAGGAGGCAAGCAATGAGCAATATTTATTCGCGCATCACCCGCGACAGTCTGTGGAACAACAACATCGTCTTCGCACAGACGCTTGGGTTGTGTCCGACGATGGCAGTGACCAGTACCGCCACCAACGGACTGGGCATGGGGCTCGCTACCACGGCCGTGCTGGTCGCCTCCAATATGCTCATTTCCTCGATCCGCCACGCCGTCAGCGAGGAGGTGCGCATCCCGGTGTATATCGTGATCATCGCCACGCTGGTGACGCTGGTCGATGTGAGCATCAATGCCTGGGCGCATGACCTGTACAAGGTGTTGGGACTGTACATCGCGCTGATCGTCGCCAACTGCGCGGTACTCGGGCGCGCTGAGGCTTATGCGGCCAAAAATCCTATCCTGCCCTCCGGCATGGACGGGCTGATGATGGGCCTGGGCTTCACCTTTGCGCTGACCACCATCGGCGCGGTACGTGAAATACTCGGCACGGGCACCTTGTTCGCCGATGCGCACTTGTTGTTGGGGCCTGCATTTTCCTTTATGGAGTTGAAGCTAATTCCGGACTACAAAGGATTTTTGCTGATGATTTTGCCGCCAGGCGGGTTCCTGGCGGTGGGTTTCCTGATCGCCGCCAAGCGGATCATCGACCGCCGCAGCGCTTCTAGTGCAGCAACCGTGACGGTTGCTGCACCTGCCGTCAGTTAAGGAGAATCTCATGCAAGTAGGTATTGCTTATTCGGAGCTTGCGCAACAGCTGTGGCTGCGCATCGAAGTGCCGGAGGATTCCACCGTCCTCACGGCGATTGAACAGTCGGGAATTCTGCGCAAGTTTCCGGAAATAGACCTGGAAACACATCAGGTCGGCATCTTTGGCAAAGTGGCCAAGCTGGACGGCTTGCTCAAGCCGGGAGACAGGGTGGAGATTTACCGGGGTATCACCGCAGATCCGGCCACTGTGCCGCGTCGACAAATGGCTGAAGATGATGACGATGACTGATATTTATTTTGAACATCGAAGCGAACTCAACACGGTTGAGCCTCATGTTTTATAAAGATGCCGGGCCGCATCGGGGGCCATAGTCATTTTTTATTTCCTGTAGTCAAAAACGTACCACTTTCCGGCAAGTCTTCCACAGAAATCATTGGCACAGGGTCTGCCCGAAGATACTCGGTGGATAGGTACACATGCTTCTACGGCATCTCCGGTGTTGACCATCCGCCCAACTCCTGCGATACGTGTAACGGGGTTGCCTTCTTGAATAAGGCCGGCTCGCCCACTTGTGTCAGAGGTCATGCCAGCGGTTGGCGAACGCCGAAAAGTGCTCCAGCCAAATATGCTGTGTCGCCTTGATGTGCGGCAATATGCCGCAGGGTCGGCACGAAATAGTTTAGTAACATTGCGTGGCTTTTTAACAGGAGAAGAACCATGCAATTGAAACGAATCACGCTGTGTGTCGCCCTGGCGTTCGCGCCGAATGCTTTCGCTGCTGAATCAACGGAATTGCCTGATGTTGTCGTCACGGCAGAAAGACTGCAATCTTTGCCGGGCAACTCAGGACTGGATAAAAATAGTCTGGTGCGGCTGCGCACCAGCACCAGCGACACCGCAAGACTGCTGGAAGATCAGCCGGGCATCAGCCTTTACCGGGCGGGCGGCGTTTCAAGTTTGCCTGTGATTCACGGCATGAATGATGACAGGGTGCGGGTCAGGGTCGATGGCATGGATCTGATCTCGGCATGCGCCAACCATATGAACTCACCGTTGTCCTATATCGATCCGGCTAATGTGGCCAGCGTCAAGGTGTTCGCGGGCATCACGCCGGTCAGCATTGGCGGTGACAGCATTGCCGGCACGATCCAGGTGGATTCCGCCTCACCTGAATTCGCTCAGGCAGGGCAGGGCACGTTGCTCAAGGGTCAGGCGGGCGCGTTCTATCGCAGCAATAACGCAGCACAGGGCGGCAATATTACCGCCACCATCGCGGGCGAAGACTTGTACGCACGCTACACGGGTTCTACCGTGCGTGCCGGAAATTACACGGCTGGCGGAAATTTCAAGGCGCCGGGCGTGTCGGCGGGTACGCTGGGCAACGTCTACGTCGCAGGCAACGAAGTGGCATCTTCGCAGTATCAAGCCAATAATCAGGCGGTAGCCTTTGGCTTGCGCCGCGACAATCATCTGCTTGAGCTGAAGCTGGGCTTGCAAAGCATTCCTTATCAGGGTTTTGCCAACCAGCGCATGGATATGCTGAAAAATGACAGCCGGCAGATCAATCTTAATTACACCGGACAATACGGCTGGGGCACATTGCAGGCGCGTGCTTACAACGAGCACACCCAGCATTACATGAATTTCCTGGCGGCCAAGCAAACCACCCGAGCGGGCATGCCGATGAATACCGATGGCAAAAACACCGGTTTTTTGCTCAAAGGCGATGTGATGCTGTCAGAGCGCGATATGCTGCGGCTAGGTGCCGAGTCTCAACGTTATCGCATGAGTGACTGGTGGGCGCCGGCAGGACCCATCGTTGGCATGATGCCGATGACCAATATGATGACCGGCGGAACTTTCCAAAACATCAACAACGGGCAGCGTGACCGTTTGGCAATTTTTGGCGAATGGGAAGCGCGCTGGAATCAACAATGGTTGTCGCAACTGGGATTGCGCAGTGAATCTGTGAAGATGAACACCGGCACGGTGCAAGGCTATAACACGATCGCTTATCCGGCAGCCAGCTATGCGGCGTTTAATGCGGCAAACCGTCAGACTGCCGACAACAACATCGATGTGACTGCGCTGGCGCGATATACGCCGGATGAACGCAAGTCTTTCGAGTTTGGATTTGCGCAAAAGACCCGTTCGCCGAATCTGTATGAACGTTTTGCCTGGACGACCAATAATACGATGGCGATGTCCATGAACAACTGGGTGGGCGACGGCAACGGCTATGTCGGCAATCTCAACCTGAAACCTGAGGTAGCGCGCACGATGAGCGGCTCTTTTAGTTTGCATGATGCCGATGTAAATGGTTTTGAAGTGAAGATTGCGCCGTATTACACGCGTGTGCAGAACTACATCGATGCCGTAACTTGTACATCGGTAGGTTTGGTCTGTCCCGCCCCGAACGCAGGTTTCCTTAATCTGAGTATGGCCAATCAAAGTGCCCGTCTGTATGGCGCGGATATTTCGGCGCGCATGCCGGTTGCTGTCGGATATGGCAGCTTTGCAGCGAAGGGCGTGCTCAATTATGTGAATGGAAAGAACCTGACCACCGGGGATAACCTGTATCACATCATGCCGCTGAATGCGAAACTGGCTATTGAGCAACGCCTGGACAACTGGACTAATTCTGTCGAGGCGCAACTGGTCAGTGCCAAGACCCATGTTCAGGCGGTGCGCAACGGACTAAAATCGGGTGGCTACAGTTTGCTCAATCTGCGCAGCAGTTATGAATGGAAACAACTGCGCTTCGATGTGGGTATCGAGAACTTACTGAACAAATATTACGTTGATCCGCTGGGCGGCAGTTATCTGGGGCAGCGTACGATGATTGCAGGCATCGGCGTTCCAGGCATGGGCCGTTCGGTCAATGCGGGCATGACGGTAAAATTCTGAGCTGAGTCTGTCGCGTTTGAAATCTTAAAACCGCCTTCGGGCGGTTTTTTGTTGCTGGTCCACGGATTTCCTGCACGCGTGCGACTGCGGCATTGAGGTTGGTTTGCACCGAAATATGTTCCGTCAAATCAGGCTGCGACATTTTGTCGCGCGACAAAATGCCACATTCCCAGCCATCTCTTCCATCTGTAACATCGCCCCGTTTTGCAAAATCAAAATTCCTCAGGGGGAAGTATGCAGCAATTGTCATTAAAGACGCTGGTCGCAGCACTTATGCTGGCGCTGAATGCCCAGGTTGTTTGGGCAGAGGGCGCGGCAACAGTCGCGGCGACGGGTTCAATCGAAGAGCCGCTGTTGCAGCCGGTTCTGGTTAAGGGGACGGCGAATAATTCCCCGGCAGTCCGTTATAAGGTGCCTTCTACGACCGAAAGCACCACGGCACAGAAAATCATGGAAACCATCAATGTGGTGGACACGGAAGATGCGCTGAAATACATGCCCAGCCTGTTCGTTCGCAAACGCAATTATGGCGATACCCAACCCGTGATGGCGACGCGTACCTGGGGTGTCGGTTCTTCCGCACGCAGCCTGGTGTATGCCGATGGTGTGCTTCTGACGGCCTTGCTCGCCAATAACAATTCGATAGGTGCGCCGCGCTGGGGGATGGTGGCGCCCGAGGAAATCGAACGCATCGATGTGATGTACGGCCCGTTTTCTGCCGCCTACTCCGGCAACTCAATGGGCGCGGTGATGGAAATTACCACTCGTATGCCCAGGAAGTTTGAAGCGACGCTCAGCCAGACTTTTGCTCAGCAATCGTTTAACCAATATGGCACAAACAAAAGTTTGCCGACTTCCCAGACCAGCGTCTTGTTGGGTAATCGTCAGGGTGATTTGTCTTACTGGTTGAGCGTGAATCATCAGGACAGCCGCAGCCATCCGCTGACCTGGGTTGTCGCTCCCGGCACAGCTACCCCTTCCGTGCAGCCCGCCGGTACGGTGGGTGGCTTCCGTAACACGCCCAACAGGCTGGGGCAATATGCCGGTGTGTGGGGCGCAGGCGGCTTGCTGCATAGCGTGATGGACAACTTCAAGGTCAAGGCGGCTTACGATTTTACGCCGAGCATTTCTGCCAACTACACTTATGGCAACTGGACGAACAACGCGCGCGCCACGGCTGAGAGTTACCTTGCGACGGCGGCTGGCGTGCCAACCTATGGTGGGCAGGCAGGTTTCGCTTCCGGCACTTACGATCTTTATCAGCAACATTCCATGCACAGCCTGACGGCAAAATCCAATACACAGGGAATGTTTGATTGGGAAGCCGTTGCCAGCCTGTACAGCGTGGACAAGGATCAACAAAAGTCTTCTCAAGGCGTGGGCGCTTTGACCAATTTAAAACCAGCAGGGTTTGTTGCGGTGTTGGATGGCACAGGCTGGAATTCGCTGGACTTGAAGGGGATCTGGCGACCCGACGGCAAACCGGGTGCGCATGAAGTCAGTTTTGGCGCGCATCAGAATGCCGAGCAGTTGTCGCAGATAACTTACAACACCGCATTATGGACGGCGGGCGTGCCGACAACCGTATTTGCCGCAGCAAAAGGAAAAACGACGACCGACGCCTACTGGTTGCAGGATGTCTGGAAGTTTGCACCGCGGCTCAAAGCAACGTTGGGTGGGCGATATGAGCAATGGCAAGCCAGCAATGGCTATAACTTCAGCGGCGTGACCGCCCTGAATCAAGCGGCGCGCAGTGCTTCAAACTTTTCACCCAAGGCATCACTGGCCTGGAATGCGAACGATGATTGGCTGGTAACAGGATCAATCGGCAAGGCCACTCGTTATCCTACCGTGGCAGAGCTTTATCAACTGGTCGCGGTAGGCGCTGCCACTACCAATCCCAATCCCAATCTGCGCCCGGAGCAGGTATTGTCAGAAGAGTTGGCTTTGGAGCGGGGATTGAATGACGGAAAACTGCGCATTTCCTTGTTTCAGGAAGACGTAAAAGATGCGCTCATTTCACAAACCAATGCGGTGACAGGCATGGCGACGCCTGTCGCTTTCGTGACCAACGTGGACAAGATACGCAATCGGGGTGTGGAACTGGCTTATCAGCAGAACCACGTTCTGACCAATCCGCTGGAACTGCAAGGCAGCCTGACCTTGGTGGACGCTAGAATTCTCGCCGATGCGGGCTGGAAGCCGCAGGTTTTGCCGGGTGTTCCCGTCGTTGCCAGCGTGGTCGGCAAACATGCACCGAACGTACCTGACGTGCGCGCCACGTTAGCTGCGACCTGGCATAGCAACGAACAGCTTGCCACGACATTGGGTGTGCGTTACAGCGGCAAGCAATACGCCACGCTGGACAACACCGATGTTGTTCCCAACGTTTACATGGCGTTTGACTCGTTCCTGGTGGCCGATGTCCGCGCGCAGTACAAGTTTGAAAAAGGCCTGGTGGGCGCAGTCGGCATAGATAACCTGTTCAATTACAAGTACGGCCTGTTCCATCCCTTCCCGCAGCGCACTTTGATCGCCACGCTTAAATACGCGTATTAACCCTGCATGATGGCAATTGAACGGTTGCCATCTGCGTTTGACGAATTATTGAAGTCGGCCAAAGAGTGAATAAAATGAGTAAAACATCCGTCAGCGACTGTCGCGAATGGCCGCCGTTTAACACGATCTGGCGCTGGCACTTCTATGCAGGGCTGTTCTGCATCCCGTTCATCATCCTGCTGTCGATCACGGGCGGACTGTACTTATTCAAGCCGCAAATAGAGGCCGTGCTGGACAGCCGCTATGACCATCTGACCGTCACAGGTCACGCTGCCAGCCCCAATGCACAGGTTGCGGCAGCGCTGACAGCCGTGCCGGGCGGGGTGCTGAATGCCTACCAGTTGCCCACGTCACCGGAGGCGGCGGTGCGGGTGATGGTGGGCAAGGATGCGGAACTTATCCGCGTCTATGTTCACCCTGAAACCTTGCAGGTGCTGAAGCTGGAGACGGAGGACAGTCGGCTGATGCGCGTGTTGCACCGCTTGCACGGCAATCTGCTGATGGGCGACCGAGGTTCGATGATCGTTGAACTGGCCGCTTCCTGGGCGATCGTGATGATGATTACCGGGCTGTATCTGTGGTGGCCGCGTAATGTGACTTCGCTGGCCGGCATCGTTTATCCGCGCCTTTTTCGTGGCAAGCATCTGTTCTGGCGCGATCTGCATGCGGTGACCGGGTTGTGGATCGTTTTATTTACCCTGTTTTTGCTGATATCCGGCCTGCCCTGGGCGAAATCGTGGGGCGGAATGTTAAAAGAGGTGCGCCACTTTGCCGCGGGTGCAGAAGTTAAACAGGACTGGAGCACGGGGCGCTCTTCTGAACTGACTGAGCGTCGCGCGATGAATGCACCTGCTGCCGGTCAGTCTGAACATGCGGGGCACGGCGGACACGGCGGCATCGCGATAGCTGATTACACAGCGATAGACCGTCTGGTCAAGACAATTGAACCGCTCAACCTGACCTACCCGGTGCTGATTTCCCCCCCGTCTAAAAATTCACCGGACTGGACAGCGCGTTCGGATGCGCAAAATCGTCCGTTGCGGGTTAATCTGGTAATGGATAGCGAGACCGGTGCGATCAAATCACGCAAGAATTTTGCGGATCGCCTATTGCTGGATCGCCTCATCGGCATCGGCGTGGCTGTCCACGAAGGGCAGTTATTCGGCGGGTTCAATCAGGCTTTGGGTGCGTTTACCGCGCTGGGTTTGCTGCTGGTATCAGCCTCCGGCATCGTGCTGTGGTGGAGGCGCCGCAGTCCGGGCAAAATCGGCGCGCCCAAAGCCGTGCCGGACTCACGGCGGATGGCGCTGGGCGTCATCGCGATTATCGTCACGCTGGGTATTTTGTTGCCGATGCTGGGGATTTCATTGTTGATCGTTTTAGCCGTGGAACGGCAGGTGTTGCGTCGCATCCCCTCAGTGTGCCGTTATCTGGGTTTGAGTGAGGCCGCGTTGTATGAAGTTGTTACAGAAACTTAAACCGGAACAGCTGTTTGGTCTTGCGTTTGTGCTGGCGCTGCACGGCGCGGGGTTGTACGGACTGTGGTGTTATCGCCTGATTTCTGCGCCGACTGAGGCGGTTGTGTTGATGGTCGATCTGATCAATCCTGCGCCGCCTGACAAGCCTAAACCGCCTGTGCCCGAGCCGCCCAGGCCAAAGCCTCGTCCGATTGAATCGCGGCAGCCACGCCAACTGGTGGCAGAGGCGCCTGCGGTGTTGTCCGATGAGCCCGTTGTGCCGCCGCAACCCGCACCACCTCCCGCGCCCGTGGCGCCTTCCTTGCCCTTGCCGCCTGTGACGCTGTCAGGCGAGTTGTCGGTCAGTTGCCCGGAACGCTCTCCGCCTGCTTATCCGACACTATCCATGCGATTGAATGAACAGGGGCGGGTGGTGTTGCGGGTGGAGCTTGGCGTAGATGGTCGTGTTTCAACCGCAACCGTTAAAACCGCCTCAGGTTTTTCGCGTCTGGATGCCGCTGCGGTGAATGCGGTCAAGACCTGGCGCTGCAAACCTGCGTATCGAGGCGGAGCGGCCGTGCCGGCGGTCGCCTTGCAACCGTTTGATTTTATTTTGGAAGGAAGTTGAGATGGAAAGCAATCTGGGGTTTGCGCACTTTATTTCACAGTGCGATGCAGTGGGTAAGGGGGTTCTGCTGATTTTGATGCTGTTGTCTGTGGCGAGCTGGTATCTGATTGTGACCAAGGCCATCGCCAATTACAGTGCGAAAAAACGTGCCGATGCATTTTTGGCTCGATTCTGGGATGCGTCATCCTTGCATGAGATGCAGGGGGCGCTCAACTCCATGGACGATGCGAATGCTTTTTCAGAACTGGCGCGTCAGGCGCTGAGTGTCAACAGCGGTAATGGGCGCGGCGCAGAAAAATTGCTGGCGGCAGGCGGCATCTCCGAGTACCTGACGCGCGTGCTGCGCAACGGTATCGATCAGGAATCTGCCAGAGTTGAATATGGCCTGACCATACTGGCATCAGCGGGTTCTGCCGCACCCTTTGTCGGGCTGTTCGGCACGGTCTGGGGTATCTATCACGCGCTGGTGCAGATCGGCATGAGCGGTCAGGGCACGCTGGACAAGGTTGCAGGACCTGTCGGCGAGGCGCTGATCATGACGGCGGTCGGGCTTGCCGTGGCGATTCCGGCTGTGCTGGCTTACAACGCCTTCACGCGCCGCAACCGCTTGTGGTTAGCCCGCCTGGATAACTTCGCCCACGATCTGTACGCGTTGATCGCGGTAGGCGACAAGAAGGCTTAAGAAATTATGCTGTCATTCCCGCGAAGGCGGGAATCCAGTTTGAAAATTAAATTCACGTAGTGGACAAAACGCGGTTGTCCCGCTGCGCGGGGAAATTGTTAATCATCTGGATTCCGGCTTGCGCCGGAACGACGACAAGGGAAAATTATGGCATTCGGAAGTTTTGATTCACGGCGTCATCAGGGGCCGATGGCGGAGATCAACGTGGTGCCACTGGTGGATGTGATGCTGGTGCTGCTGGTGGTGTTCATCATCACAGCACCACTATTGACTCATGCGGTCAAGATCGATCTGCCTCGCGCGTCCAGCAATGCCAACGTCAGCAAGGCTGAGCACATTGAATTTGCGATCCATGAGGACGGCGGATTCTTCTGGAATGGAGAACAAGTCGATGCGGCGACACTGCCTGAGCGTTTTGCGTTGGAAGCGAAGAAGCAGCCGCAGCCGGAGCTGCATATTCATGCCGACAGGTTGGCGCATTACGAACTGGTCGCACAGGTGATGTCGGATGCTGCGAAGGCGGGCGTGACGCGCATCGGGTTTGTAACCGATCCGACGCAAGTACCATAGTGTTGTTGTATCATCCGCCAGACAGATTATTTTGGGGTTGTCCGTTATCATTCACGCATGGAGAAAATCATGAACAGAAGAGAATTGTTGTTGGGCAGTATGGCACTGGCAGGCGCCGCGATGGTCGGGAACGCACAGGCGGCGGAACATGAACACGACATGTCCATGCACGAACATCACCACGGTGCACCGGCCAATGCGTCACTCGCTAGGTCAGCTTCCGATTGTATCCAAAAAGGCGAGGTGTGCCTGAGCCACTGCCTGGTTTTGCTGGGCGATGGCGAGAAGGCAATGGCGGCGTGTGCTCAGAGTGTGAACCAGATGCTGGCACTGTGCGGCGCGTTGCAGCAACTGGCCAACCAGAATTCAAAGCTGCTGCCAAAACTGGCTGCCATCGCAATGGATGCGTGCAATCAGTGCGAGGAAGCCTGCAAGAAACATGCGGAAAAGCATGAGGAATGTAAGGCTTGCGGTGAAAGTTGTGCGGCTTGTGCGAAGGAATGCAAGAAACTGGCAGCCTGATTAAAAGCGGAATAAATACAGAACGGGCCCGGTTGTTGAACGGCCCGTTTTTTATCGTCCTGAAGAAAGGCGCGCCGGGTAAACAAACGGTAAAATCTACAGTTCATTTTAAGAGTCATCCCGTATGTCGCCTGCCACCACAGCATTGCCCGTTATTTCACTACGCGAGCGTGTGGGCATACTCGCGCTGGTATTGCTGCTGCATGTCGGATTTGTTTTGGTCTGGATGATACAGCCGGCAGCGCCGAAGCGGGTGTTGAACGAGCTGTCGGTATCCATTTACATGCAGCCGGTATCCGTTGCAAAGCCGCAAGCGGCGCCGCACAGGCTGAAACCGAGAACAGTGCGTACCGACCAGCCTGTTTCCATGTCGGTGGTAAGAGAAGTTGCCGAGGCCGCGCCGCCTGTAGCCTCGCCACCTGCTCTGTCTGCGCAGGTGGCGCCGACAACTGTTGCGGCAGCCACGGCGGACGATGCTGAGCCGGATTACAGTGCCGGTTATCTGAATAATCCGCGCCCCGCGTACCCGATGGTAGCCAGGCGCATGGGCTGGCAGGGTCGTGTGATTCTCAGCGTCGAGGTGCTGGCTGACGGCGCCTGTGGCGTTGTCAGCGTGTTGCACAGCAGCGGACATGAGGTGCTGGATAACGCCGCGATGAACACCGTAAAAAGCTGGCGATTCGTCCCCGCCAGGCGCGCAGGGCGTGTCGTCACACAATGGTTCAAGGTGCCGATTGTTTTTTCGCTTGAGGATAACGAAGCATGAATATTTCTGTCAATTCGCCGGTTGTCGCAGGCACTTTGCTGTTGTCGATAGCGAGCTGATCCATCGCGTTTTGGCGGCAAATGAAGGATTGCAAGCGCATTTTTGATGATGCATTCTGGGCAGCAGGCGACTGGCGCAGCGCGGAAGACGAGGCGCTCATCGCCACTGCCTTGCCAGCGGTGCTGGCCTACAACTATTTTTTGTGAAATCTGAGCGCGCCCCTGTTCCTTGTGCAGATGGTGTTCGGGCAACGGCAAAATTTCAACCAATGTAAGATTTTTCCTAAATTAAATAAGAATTTAACTACATAAAATCAGCATCCTCCGATGGTGCTGACAGAATCAATCGGTGCATAATCACGCAAGAGCTTGATTAAAAAAGTTTTGGGTTTGAGGATTGAACTGCGGTTCTTTGCATGAACAGTTCTCCGAGCATTTGTATCAGAGTGACCACAGCCGGTCAGCGCGTCAATAACCATAATTCCGCCGGCCTTCCGAGCTTGAAGACAGACTTTCAATTCCATAGCGAGAAATCATGAACTTGATGGACTACCATGAACAAAATGAACGTGAAGCCAATCCTTCTATCTTGCCTGCGCCCGGCAGCGCGCTTGGCAATCTGCCCCTCAGTTCATCTTCTGCGCCAGGCTCTCCAAAAATTCATGAATTGCGTGCAAGGTACGAAGCACAGCACGACAACGATTTGAAGTCCTCGAACCCTGATCAAGTAATTTAGCGTTTTGCCGGTTTATCTGCTCAGTAAGTCAGTACCGGTTGATGGCGCTGGCGTATCCGCTGAACAGTTTATGCTGGAATGAATAGCGCACCAATTCCACGATGTTTTTTAAACAGGACTTATTAAGCAGGTACTGCGAGGATAGCTTGCCGGGCTGATGGTTATGAGCGCAATCTGCCCCGAACAAAATCGATGTGCAGGCGCAGTTCATAGAACAGATGGCCGCAGGAAGCGGGCACGATGATTTTGTTGACCGTTTGTTCGATGTGATCCAGGTGCCGCAGCAGCTCTTCGCGTCTTTGTTGATCCGCAGCAGGCTTGAACGCATCGCGTTCGAGATCCAGTAAGGCCCGGTACCAGCGGTAAATTCGCGATTCAAGACGCCAGCGGTAGATAATCGGTACGAGTTGCAAAGAGGGAATCACGAACAGCGCCAGCGGCACGATGATCGTGAGTGCGCGTGCGATCAGGCTCGCTACCCAGAAGGGGAAGGTGCGGTAGAGGAAACTTTTTCCTGATTCGTAGAAGCGAGTGGCATCCTCGCTGATGCGAAATTCATGCTCCAATGCGACTGGGAACTCGCCGCGCTTCTTGAACGGGGAAGCCGCACCGTGTACTTCTCTCGCGGCTTCCAGCAGCAGGTCGGATAGCGCCGGATGCAGGCTGTCCCGTGCAATGAGTTCCACCGCAGGGCCGACCAGATACAGATTTTCAGCGGGAATGTTGTGGCCCAGGTCGAGCGAGCCTTTGGGAACTTCCAGCTTGTTTAAATAGTTGATGCGGCGAGTATAGCCGTCTGCCTGGGTGAAATTGAACAGGCGGATGTTCGGTGCGTGTATCAAATGACGCATCGAGTCGATGGAAGCGGTTTCGCCCATCATAAAAATGGCATCGACGCTGTTTTCCAGCAATGCCTGTTCCGGATCGATGGCAAGCGTATTGACCAATGTGGTATTGCTATCGGGCTTGATGCCGTTAGCTTGCAGAATCGTGCGTGCCAGCGTATCGGTGCCGCTGCCTTTAGGGCCCAGGTAGAGCCGCTGGCCCTTGAACTCGGATAGCAGATTTTTGAAGGGGCCTCGATAAAAAATCATCAGCGGCTGGTAGGAAATGCTCCCCAGAGACACCAGGTTATCAGTATTGGCGCCGTTGACCTGACCACCCAGTACAAAGCCGATATCGACGTTGATTTTTGGGTTGGACAACTTGTTAAAATTATCCAGGGAGCCCTCCGAGGGAAGGATTTTCAGCGTGACGCCGTTTTTCGCCAAAATCGCCTTGTATTTTTCAGCCGTTGTTTGGAAAATACTGCCGACGGGCCCGCTGGCGATGGTGAGCGTGGTGGGCGCCGCCGCTTCCATGAACATAAAAACCGTCGCGCTCAGCGCCATGCCTATGAACAGAATTACGCTGACGGTCACAACAAGACCCTGGCCGAAAAGTGACATCAGTTTTGCGAGGGTTCTCTCAAGATAGATTTTTGGTGTAATCACGGTAATTCCGAAAGTTTATGTAAGCTGATTTGCAACAAACTACTTACTATTATGTCAGGATATAAATTGCTATCCCTGCCTTTGAACATAAGATGGTGCCTGTGCAGCAAACAATAACATGAATCATGAAATCACGGTAAGCTGCCATCACCCGGCAGATTACAATGGCTAATCTTCTAAAAATACTTCACTCATTAAGCCACATCAGCTATGCATCCTGCTCATAAAATTGTCCGCGCTCACCCTCGCCTGATCGGTGCGATCGTCGCAGGTACCGCTGTCGGACTGGCGCTTCCTCTGCAATGGCATCCTGTGGTGCGGACATTGATAGGCTGGAATGTCACGGTATGGTTGTATCTGGTTTTAATGGGATGGCTGATGATGCGCGCAAGCCATATCAGGGTGCGCAATATTGCCGAACAAGAGGATCAGAGCGCGGGTGTCATTCTGGCGATCATGTCGATAGCGGCGATTGTGAGTATTGCGGCGATCATTCTGGAGTTGTCGACCGTCAAGGGTTTGCCCTTTGGTCTTCGTCTGACGCATTACGCATTCACCGGGGCGACTGTATTCGGTTCCTGGTTTCTTGTCGCGACACTGTTCACCTTTCACTATGCACGTATTTATTACAGATCCCCCGTGGAACGGCGGGCCCTCAGTTTTCCGGAAAAGGGGGTTAATCCGGACTATTGGGATTTTTTGTACTTCTCATTTACAATCGCGGTAGCCGCCCAAACATCTGATGTCATCATCATGTCGGGTGCAATGCGCAAAATCGTACTGGCGCAATCCATACTCAGTTTTATGTTCAATGTCGCCATCCTTGGACTGTCGATCAATATAGCGGCCAGTCTGGTGGGCTCATAGCAGCTAAGTGACTGCCAATTCATAGTCGATCCATTATCGCGCCAACCATCATATATGACCAAACAGACTATTCCAGATCACGCACGACTCGACCGCGTCGTCGCAGAAGCACGCAAACTAAGCGAAGTGCGTGAGGCCGGCTATCGCGAGCGGGCGCTCAAATTATATCCATGGATCTGCGGGCGATGCGCCAGAGAGTTTTCCGGGGTGCGCCTGCGCGAACTGACGGTGCATCACAAGGACCATAATCACGACAACAACCCGGTAGATGGCAGCAACTGGGAGCTGCTCTGTCTGTACTGTCACGATAACGAACACTCGCGCGTGCTCGAAGAGGCGGGGAGGAACCGTGGCGCTGCCGATCAAAAACTGGCCACACACAATCCCTTTGCCGCCCTGCAAGCCTTGCTGAAAAAATGATCGCAACGCGCGTCAATACCAGACATAGGCGATGATTTTGACGTTTCTGCAGTTGCGTTAATATAAGCTTGTAGAATGAAAACAAAGCTGTGTATTTTGTAATTAATTGATTATCAGAGATGTTTTAAATTACCTGATAATCCGGGAAAACACTGATGTGTTGTAAGTTAAGTCTTGCGGCTGGATCAGGGTGTCACCTTTTTCGGGATTGTCCGGACTTCGAGTTTACAGCGCCCAGGGGTTGAAGACTTGCGGGTACTGCGTGAAATCCTGCACATTGCGGGTGACCACGGTGAGGCCGTGGCATTGGGCGGTAGCGATGAGAAGTCCGTCCATCACCGGCATGGGCTGCCCTGCGAGTTCGGCGTGCGCGGCAATTTGCGCCCAGACGTGAAGGGCTGCGGCATCGAGCGGCAGGATGCGTCCCGCAAAGCGCTGTTCCAGCTTGCCCAACCAGGCGGTGAGTTTCTGGCTGCGGTGCGGGTCACTGGCGCGCAACTTGAGGATGCCTTTTTCGATTTCGCCGAGGCTGATGACGCTGATGAACAGGCTGGTTTCGTCCTGTTCGTCCAGCCAGGCGATCACGTTGTGCGCGGGAGCTTTCTTGGCGTATTCGGAAAGCGCGCAGGTGTCCAGCAGCCAGCTCATAGTTCGATGTTGCGTCCGGAATCCGTGCTGCGGGAAAAATCCAGATCCTCGGCTGCGAGCTCAGGACAGAGCAATGCGCTGGAGAGCTTGAGCCGGCGGCGGGTGAGCCGGGCGAATTCTTGCATCGAAACCACCACCGCTGTCGGTTTGCCATGCACGGTGACCACTTGGGCATCGCCGCCTGCGGCCAGTTTGATAAGCTGGCTGAAGTTGCCCTTTGCTTCTTGCAGTTGCCATTCGCTGCGCATGATACCCTCCGATAAATTCTGGTCAGACTGAACTGAATTTAACACAATGCTTGCTGATTGACTATGACTGACTTTTTGCAAACTTTGCAACCATCCAGAACTTTTCTGGTCTGACGATTTGCTATCATGGCGACCCTCGCCACATCGCTGTCATTCCGTTCCGAAAAATATCCATATTTGATCCATGTTAAGTAAACTCAATTCAGTACAGCGCGAAGCGGCCATGTATCTCGACGGCCCGTTGCTGGTACTCGCAGGGGCGGGCAGCGGCAAGACGCGCGTGATCACCCACAAGATTGCTTATCTGGTGGAGGAGTGCGGCTATGCGGCGCGCAACATCGCGGCGATCACCTTTACCAACAAGGCCGCCAATGAGATGCGAGAACGGGTGGGTCTCCTGTTGCAGGGCAAGAATGCCAAAGGTCTGGTGGTCAGCACCTTCCACTCGCTGGGCATGACGATCTTGCGCGCGGAGGCGAAGCTGCTGGGTTACAAGCCGCAATTCTCTATTTTCGATTCCAGCGATACGTGGAAGATCATCGGTGAGCTGACCAATTCCGGCGACAAGCAGGAAATACGCGATATTCAGACCCAGCTGTCGAACTGGAAATCGGCGTTCATTTCGCCGGAACAGGCGGTGGTGGTGGCCGACAGTGCGGAGGCGGAAGCCTATGCGCGTATTTATGGACGTTATCAGGAAACCTTGCGCGCTTATCAGGCGGTGGATTTCGACGATCTGATCCACTTGCCGGTGGTGCTGTTCAATGAGCACCCGGAAGCCTTGTTGCGCTGGCAGAACAAGCTGCGCTATTTGCTGATAGACGAATATCAGGATACCAACGACTGTCAGTACCAGCTGACCCGGCTGCTGGCAGGCAAACGCGCCGCGTTCACCGCCGTGGGCGACGACGATCAGGCGATCTACGCATGGCGGGGGGCGAGTATCGAGAATCTGCACAACCTGCGAACCGATTACAGCCATCTGCGCGTGATCAAGCTGGAGCAGAATTACCGCTCTTCGCAGCGCATCCTCACGGTTGCCAATGGTCTGATCAACCACAACACCAAGGTGTTCGAGAAGAAGCTGTGGAGCGATCACGGCATCGGTGACCCGATCCGCATCTATGCCGCGAAGGATGACGCGCACGAGGCCGAGAGCGTGGTGATGAAGCTGATCACCCACAAGTTCGAGCATCAGACCAAATTTTCCGATTACGCGATCCTGTATCGCAGCAACTATTTGTCGCGCGCCTTCGAGGAGCAGTTGCGCGCCCAGCGTGTGCCCTACACGGTCAGCGGCGGCAGCTCGTTTTTCGACAAGCCCGAGATCAAGGACATCACCGCGTATTTGCGGCTGATCGCCAATCCGGACGATGATCCGGCCTTCATACGCGCCATCACCACGCCTAAGCGCGGCATCGGCAACACCACGCTGGAAAAGCTCGGCAGCCATGCCGGAATACGTCAGATCAGCCTGTTCGAGGCCGCGTTCGATGTGCAGATGGAACAGCTGCTCCCCGCCCGTCAGTATGAAGACCTGATGATTTTTTGTCGTTTCATCAATCGCCTGGAAGATCGTGCAGAGTCGGATCCCTGCGGCGAACTGCTCGATGAATTGCTGCGCGCGATCAACTATGAAACCTGGCTGTACGACTCGCAGGAATCGCGCCAGGCAGAAACTAAGTGGAAGAATGTCGAAGATTTTGTCGGCTGGCTCAAGCGCAAATCAGAAGCGGATGAGAAATCGCTGATCGACATGGTGCAGACCATCGCGCTGATCAATATGCTCGAAGGAAAAGACAAGGAACCGGATGCCGTTTCGTTGTCCACGCTGCATGCCGCCAAAGGGCTGGAATTTCCCCATGTGTTCATCATCGGCGCGGAAGAAGACATCCTGCCGTTCCGCGACAGCGACGCAAAAGGCATCGAAGAGGAGCGCCGCCTGATGTATGTCGGCGTCACCCGCGCCGAGCGCAGCCTGCAGATCAGCTACTGCACCCGGCGACGTCGCGGCAAGGATTGGGCGCTGTGCGAGGCGAGCCGCTTTCTGGAAGAAATGCCGCAGAGCGAACTGATTTATGCAGGCGGACACGCGGATGCAGCACAGGTAGTCACCAAGGATGAAGGCATGGACAAGCTCGCCCGTCTCAAGGCGATGCTGAATAAGGCTGAATGATGAAAGACACGCTAGCGCCGACAGAATTAAGGCAGGCCGCACTGTATTGGCTGGCCGAGGCGGATGCTGCATGCAAGGCGGCTGGGGTGCGGCAGTTGGCGCAAGACTGGGCGTCAGGGCAGCTCGAGCTTAATGGTAATGCGCTGCTGACCGCATTGCAGCCGATTCCCGGGAATCCTGCCAAACCCGAACTGGTAGCCCCTCGCCTCGTCAAGCGCCGCTCGATGGTGACTCAAGAGGGGCGCGCCATCCTGATTCATGCGCTGGTACACATCGAATTCAACGCAATCAACCTGGCGCTGGATGCGATCTGGCGTTTTGCCGGCATGCCGCGCGCCTATTACACCGACTGGCTGCAGGTGGCAGATGAGGAAGCGCTGCATTTCTCGTTGTTGTCTGCTCATCTGCAAGTGCTGGGGCATACCTATGGCGATTTCCCTGCTCACAGCAGCTTGTGGGAGATGGCCGACAAAACCCGCAGCGATGTGCTCGCCCGCATGGCACTGGTGCCACGCACGATGGAAGCGCGCGGTCTGGATGTCGTGCCGTCGTTGCGCGACAAGCTGGCACAGGCAGGCGATCTGGATGCGGCCGCGATTCTGGAGATCATTCTGAGAGATGAAATAGGCCATGTCGCGATCGGCAACCGCTGGTACGGTTACCTGTGCGAACAGCGCGGTATGGAACCCATCAATACCTACGCGGTACTTGCTGCCGAGCATGCGGCTCCCGTGCCGCGTGGCCCGTTCAATTTACCCGCCCGGCGCGCAGCCGGATTCAGTGATCCGGAATTGGCAGCGTTAACCGACTGCTAGTCCGCCGGTTTGTTAAGTCGGCAAGGGCGTGGCACAATCGCGCCTCGTCCAAAAAAATCAAACCCTATGCTGAGTTACCGCCACGCCTTTCACGCCGGCAATCATGCCGATGTGCTGAAGCACTTCATCGAGGTGCAGTTGTTGCGCTATCTGGAGCAAAAGGACAAGCCGTTCTGGTACATCGACACGCACGCCGGGGCGGGCTGTTATGAACTCGACAACGGCTACGCCGCACAGAACGCCGAGTATGAAAGCGGCATCGCCAGACTTTGGCATCGCGACGATTTGCCCGCACCCTTGGCCGATTACGTGGCGCTGGTCAAAAGCATCAATCCGGACTCTCAGATGAAGTTGTATCCCGGTTCGCCTCTGGTGGCTCAGGCGTTGTTGCGAGAGCAGGATCGGATGCGTTTGTTCGAGTTGCATCCGACTGACAGCGAGCTGTTGCAGCAGAACTTTGCCGGGCCGGGGGTGCTGATACAGACCGGCGACGGTTTCGGTGCGCTCAAAGCCTTGCTGCCGCCGCCGCCGCGCCGCGCGCTGGTGCTGATCGATCCGCCTTACGAAGACAAACAGGATTATCAGCGCGTGGTGTCCGCGCTGGGCGAAGGGCTGAGGCGCTTTTCCAGCGGCGTTTATGCGGTGTGGTATCCGCAGTTGCAGCGCAGCGACGCGAGGCAATTGCCGGAACAGCTCAAGAAATTGCCGGTGAAGAGCTGGCTGCATGTGGCGCTTACCGTGCAAGGGTTAAGCGACGATGGCTTCGGTATGCACGGCAGCGGCATGTTCATCCTCAATCCGCCGTGGAACCTGCATGGCGTATTGACGGAGGTGATGCCGTATCTGGTCAAACATCTGGGGCAGGATGATAGTGCGTCTTTTACGTTGGAACAGCATAATAGCTAGTGTCCTGTTTCGGGCGTGTTATTGTAAGTATATGATTGTAAAAGTATTTATTTAAAAATGACGAAAATAATACTTGCCAGGCGTCTGGTTGAAACGCTGCCGTCCGCATCGAGCGGGCTTTTTAATCCCTGGCGGGATTGTTGTCCTCATGACGCTGCCGGTAACGGTCCGGCCGAAAAGCTGGATCGGTTGGCGTGTCATCTGGACTGCGACCCTGAATTCATTCTTGCAGGAGAGGCGCCGGGATACGCGGGCTGTCGCTACAGCGGCATCGCGTTTACCAGCGAACGCTTGCTGGGCGAAGGCGCCATACCGCGCATTCCGGTTTTGTCCGGTCGACTGTCAACCCGGCGTCTGCCATTCTCCGAGCCATCGGCCACCATCGTCTGGAAAACGCTCTGCCGGCTCGGCATCGCTGAACGCACCATTCTGTGGAATGCCTTGCAGCTGCACCCGCACCGTCCGGATAATTTGTGGTCGAACCGAACGCCGACCCCGGCCGAGATCCGTCTTGGAGAGCCGGCTTTGCGCATGCTGATTGAAGCTTATCCGAAGGCCAGAATCATCGCGGTGGGCAAGAAATCGGAAGGGCTGCTGCTGGGGATGGGCATCCCGACAGCAGGTTCGGTGCGCCACCCCGCCAATGGCGGTGCAACAGAATTTGCTGCGGGCCTGGCGAGGCTGATGTGAAGGCAGCAAGACTTCGCAACGGTGGAATCACCCGGTAATGGCATCTGAATTCGATCCGAAACCGATACTGGACAGTCTGCCGTTGCTGCCGGGCGTGTATCGCTATTACGACAGCCGTGGCGCGGTGCTGTATGTCGGCAAGGCCAATCAGCTGAAAAAACGCGTTTCTTCCTATTTTCAGAAGAGCAATGTTTCGCCGCGCATCCGCCTGATGGTGTCGCATATCGCGCGCATCGAAACCACCGTGACGCGTTCGGAAGCCGAGGCGCTGCTGCTCGAAAACAACCTGATAAAATCTTTAAATCCACGCTATAACATACTGTTCAGAGACGATAAATCTTATCCGTATATCGTGCTGACCGGCGATCGGTTTCCGCGTCTGACCTATTATCGCGGCACGCCCAATAAACAGCATCAGTACTTCGGCCCGTATCCGAACGCTTATGCCGCGAAGGAGTCCATGCAGTTGCTGCAACGGATTTTTCGCATCCGCACCTGCGAGGACAGCGTGTATAACAATCGCACGCGCCCCTGTCTGTTACACCAGATCAATCGCTGCACCGCGCCCTGCGTCGATTTAATTTCAGCGGAGGATTATCAGACCGACATTCACTGTGCCGTGCTGCTGCTGCAAGGAAAGCATCAGGAGGTCGAGCGCACGCTGACGGCCTCGATGGAGCAGGCGGCACAAGCGCAGCATTATGAACAGGCCGCCGTGCTGCGCGACCAGCTGCGCGCGCTGCATACCGTGCAGCAAAAGCAGTTTGTCGAATCGACCGGGGGTACCACGGATGCCGACATCATCGCGCTGGCGATGTCAGAAGGATTGGTGTGCGTAAATCTGGCCATGGTGCGCGGCGGACGCCATCTGGGCGACAAGAGCTTTTTTCCCGAACACGCCGAAGATCTGACAGCGGATAAGATCGTGCAGGCCTTTATCGCGCAGCACTACCTCAATCGTGCCGTGCCGCCCTTGCTGGTGTTCGCTGCTGCATTCACGGATGAAACCCTGGCGCAGCTGTTAAGCGAGCAGGCCGGACATCAGGTACGGATCAGTACGGCCGCCAGCGGCGAGCGTCGTCAGTGGCTGGAGATGGCACAACGCAACGCCGAACTTGCCTTGCAGCAACGGAAAATGCAGCAAGGCGGTCAGCAACTGCGTCTGGACCGGCTGCGCACCTGGCTTGATATGCCGCACTTGCAGCGCATCGAGTGTTTCGATATCAGTCATACCCTGGGGGAGGCGACGGTGGCCTCCTGCGTGGTGTACGAGAATCTCGACATGCGCTCTGCACAATACCGGCGCTACAACATCAGCGGTATTACGCCAGGGGATGACTATGCGGCGATGCGTCAGGCGCTGACACGGCGTTACCAGAAGCTCTCCGTGATGCCTGAGGCCGCGGATAAGGCTCATGCGGTAAAGGATCAGGGCGCACGGCCAGATCTGGTCCTGATCGACGGCGGCCTGGGGCAATTGCATATCGCGATGCAGGTCATGCAGGAGTTGGGCCTCGATCTGGCGCTGGTGGGAGTTGCCAAGGGGGTTGAACGTAAGGCGGGTATGGAGCAGCTGATTTTCCCCGACGGTACGGCCAGGCAGCTG
Source organism: uncultured Nitrosomonadales bacterium (assembly GCA_947085835.1). Taxonomy (GTDB): domain Bacteria; phylum Pseudomonadota; class Gammaproteobacteria; order Burkholderiales; family Gallionellaceae; genus Gallionella. The sequence continues at coordinate 61,228 of CAMTXT010000012.1, forward strand.
CCCGCCGATGATCCTGCGCTGCACCTGATTCAGCAGATCCGCGATGAGGCGCACCGCTTTGCCATTACCGGACACCGGGCTCGGCGCGGCAAGGCCCGCACCGCATCGAGCCTGGAGGAGATCGCCGGCGTAGGGGATAAGCGCAGGCGCAGCCTGCTGACCCACTTTGGCGGCCTGCGTGAAGTCGCGCAAGCGAGCGTCGAGCAGCTCTGTCAGGTTGAAGGGATCAGCAAATCGCTCGCTGTTGCGATTTATCAGCAACTACATCAGGGGCATTGAAAAGTTGTTGCTGAAAAGATTTACCAGCGACTACACTAAATAATCAATAAGGCTGTTGCTGAAGCGATTTACCAGCGACTACACTAAATAATCAATAAGGCTGTTGCTGAAACGATTTGTCAGCGGCTACACTAGCGACCATGAAAATAAACATTCCAAATCTGCTCACCTGGTTAAGAATTTTGCTGATCCCGGTGTTTGTCACGGTCTTTTACTTGTCCGACAGCACGCTGAGTCCGCATTTGAAAAATACAATTGCGACGGGTGTATTTCTGCTGGCTGCGGTGACCGACTGGCTGGATGGCTATCTTGCGCGCCGCCTGGATCAGTCTTCCGCGTTCGGCGCATTCCTCGACCCGGTCGCAGACAAGCTGATGGTGGCCGCCGCCTTGATCCTGCTGGTCAAATTGGGCCGCGCGGATGCGGTGATCGCTTTCATCATCATCGGGCGTGAAATCACCATCTCGGCACTGCGCGAATGGATGGCTAAAGTCGGTGAAAGCAAGAGCATCGCAGTTTCCATGCTGGGAAAAATAAAGACGACTTTTCAGATGATTGCGATCGCGTTGCTGCTTTATCACGAACAGCTGGCGGGGGTGGATTTTCAGGTGGCAGGTTCGCTGCTGCTGTATATGGCGGCGCTGCTGACCTTGTGGTCTATGGGCTATTATCTGATGATGGCGATGCAGAGATTGAAAGAAATATGAAATCAAAGCTTGAATCGGCGTTGCTTTATCGGGCTGCATCTGTATAATGCGCAGCCTTCGGGGTGTAGCGTAGCCTGGTAGCGCGCCTGCTTTGGGAGCAGGATGTCGGGAGTTCGAATCTCTCCACCCCGACCAGGTTTATATTCGTTTTAGTTGTAATTTAGTTTTGCTGTTTCTGGCTGCATATGTATAATGCGCAGCCTTCG
>CAMTXT010000013.1:0-78747 GCA_947085835.1 uncultured Nitrosomonadales bacterium
AGTTGCGCCCTGAAAACAGAAAACAGGAGGAATAATGCAAAAAATGCCGCAATTCAGACCAAAATCGCCAAATTTAACCAAAAAACCCGAAAGCTGCACGCCGGGCTTCGCTGCGCGGTGAATTATTCAGCGTTTCCCTAAGACAGCCTTCCCAGTCTTCGATGATCCTGTCATCCATCGGTGTGATGAACGGATTGATCAGCACGGTTTCAGGAACCGTGTCGGCATCGGGATAACGCGAGGCGCCTCCCCCCTGATCTGCCAGTTGCACGCCGAAGATCACCACGCGCAGACCGACCCCGATTTGCGTTGCTGCCAGCCCTGCACCATTCAGGGCCAGCATGGTGTCGCGCATATCCACCAACAGGCTGCGTAATTCATCGCCGCCAAAGTCGCTGACAGGCTCGGCCATCTGCAACAGGCGGGCATCGCCCATGCGTAAAACCTGCCTAATTCCCATTGTCTGGTTCCTCAGCACATACGCATTCAAGTATCGCACGCACCCGCACCATTGCGCTCCTGGCGGTCGCATTGACTCCTTCCATGTTAATACTCGACTGGCTATCGCCGCGTCCCGCAGCGCAATTCGCCACCACGGCAATGGTCGCGTAGCCCATGCCCAACTCCCTCGCCAACGCGGCTTCCGGCATGCCGGTCATGCCGACCATATCCGCGCCGTCGCGTTCGTACCGGTTGATCTCGGCAATGCTGTCCAGACGCGGCCCGTCCGTCGCCGCGTAGACACCGCCATCCAGACAGGACTGTTGCACTTGCGCTGCGCTGCGCAGAATAAGGCTGCGCAAGCTCATTGAATACGGCAGCGTAAAATCGATATTTTTATAGCTGGCAATGCGGGTACTGAAAAAGGTGTAATCACGCCCATGCGTGTAGTCGATGACCTGATCGGGCACAACCAGCGTGCCCGGAATCAAATCTGCGCGGATTCCGCCTACCGTTGAGACAGAGACGACATCGCTCACGCCCTGTTCGCGCAACGCCCATAAATTGGCGCGGTAATTCACCAGGTGCGGCGGAATGGTGTAACCATAGCCATGGCGCGCCAGAAAGATCACCTCCTGCTGATTCAGCGTGCCGAACTGAAATGCGCCGGAAGGTTCACCATAGGGCGTACGCATCACTTGCCGGTGGGTGATTTTAAGATTCGCCAATTGCGTCAGGCCGCGACCGCCTATGATTGCCAACATATAGTTCTCTTTCAGGATTCAGTATTCAGTATTCAGTATTCAGGATTCGGGATTCGGGATTCGGGATTCGGGATTCGGGATTCTCCCCCTACTTCGGCGACACATGAATATCCTCTGGTATCGCTGCATCCTGCATCCCACTTCCTGACTCCTGGTTTCTAACCGCATAAATTGCGGGCAGATTGCGCCACGCCCCCTCGATATCCATGCCGTAACCAAACACAAAACGGTCAGGCAGGTCCAGCCCGACGAAGTCTGCATTAACAGGCTTGGGTCTGCCATGCTGCTTATCGGCGAACACCGCGCTGTAACAGCGCCTGGCGCCGAGCGCCATGACACGCTGCTGCAACGCGTCCAGCGTATGACCTTCATCCAGAATATCATCGACCAGCAATACGACGCGGCCCCGTACCGACTCATGCGGCGCCACCTTCCAGTGCATGGCGCCACCCTGACGCGCATCGCCATAGCGAGACACATGCACATAATCAAAATCAAGCGGGAAGTTGAGCAGCGGTAATAGCTGGCCGGAAAAAACCACCGCGCCCCCCATCACCGACAGCACCAGCGGGTGCTTATCTGCCAGCGCGTCGTTGATTTGCTGCGCGACCTTGTGCAGTGCTGCCTGTACCTGCTCAGCCGTGCACAACAATTCCGCCTGTTGCAAAATATCGCGAGCGCGCTGAATGTTCATCGCAGTAGACATGAAAATAACGGCATCGTTTACTTCAGACTATGCAGATAAGCTGCAAACTCATCTTTCACTTCCGGGTGTTCCAACCCCAGTGCCACGGTCGCTTTCAGGTAGCCCAGTTTGGAGCCGCAATCGTAGCGCGTCCCCTGATAGCGATAGGCCAGCACCCGTTCCTCTTCGATCAGCGCAGAAATCGCATCGGTCAGCTGTATTTCACCGCCGGCACCGGGCCTGACGTTTTGCAAGTGGTGGAAAATGCGCGGCGTCAGGATATAGCGTCCCACCACGGCCAGCGTCGAGGGCGCCTCTTCCGGATCCGGCTTCTCGACGATGCTGTTCACCTGTTCCAGCTCTGCATTGATCTTCATACTGCTGACGATACCGTATTGCCGGGTCTGTTCACGCGGCACATCCTGCACGCCCAGCACCGAACTATGCTGAAGTTCAAAAACTTTGGTCATCTGTCGGGTAACCGAATCATCGCCTACCATCAAATCATCCGCCAGGATGACCGCAAAAGGCTCATCGTTAACAACCGGCATTGCGCACAGCACAGCGTGTCCCAAGCCTAACGGCTGGGATTGGCGGATAAAAATGCAATTTATCCCCTCCGGGATCACTTCACGCGTAATGCGCAACAGCTCAAGCTTGCCGCGTTTCTCAAGCTCTGCCTCCAGCTCGTAAGCCGTGTCAAAATGATCCTCGATGGAACGCTTGTTGCGCCCGGTAATGAAAATCATATCGGTGATGCCTGCGGCTACCGCTTCTTCCACTGCATACTGAATCAGCGGCTTGTCCACGATCGCCATCATCTCCTTCGGGCTGGCCTTGGTGGCCGGCAAGAAGCGACTGCCCATCCCCGCTACCGGAAACACCGCCTTGCGTATTACCTTCAATGGTCTGCTCATTATCAGCCCCCGATTAACAACAGAAATTCATTTTCGTTCAAAACAGTGACGCCCAATTCCTGCGCCCGCACCAGCTTTGATCCGCTCTCCGCCCCCGCCACCACGTAATCCGTTTTTTTCGACACGCTGCCGCTGACGCGGGCGCCCAGCGCCTCCAGCGCTGCCTGTGCCTGCTGGCGGGACAACGTTGCGAGTGTACCAGTCAAAACGAACGTTTTCCCGGTGTATGGCCGTATTTTTTCAGGTTGCGGCTCATGCTCGTCCCAGTGCACACCGGCGGCGCGCAGTTGTTCGATCACCTCGCGGTTATGCGCTTCTGCAAAGAAGTCCGTCATGCTCTGTGCCACCACGGGACCTACGTCCGGCACCTGCTGCAAACGCGCCGCATCGGCTGCCAGCAGATTATTCAGGGAACCGAAGTGCCGTGCCAGATCCTTGGCGGTCGCCTCGCCGACATTGCGGATCCCCAGTGCGAAGATAAAACGCGAAAGGGTAGTGTGGCGGCTGTTGTCGATCGCATCCAGCAAATTGAGCGCTGATTTCTCGCCCATGCGCGGCAGACTTGTAATCCCTGACATGCCCAGTTTATACAGATCGGCAGGGGTGCTGACCAGATGCGCATCCACCAGCTGGTCGACCAGCTTATCGCCCAGCCCGTCTATGTTCATCGCCCGGCGCCCGGCGAAATGCAGCAAGGCCTGCTTGCGCTGTGCAGGACAGAACAAGCCGCCGGTGCAACGCCATGCTGCCTCGTCCGCTTCGCGTGTCACGTGGGATCCGCACACCGGGCACGCCGCCGGCATCACAAACAAGCGTGCATCCGCTGGACGGCGTGCCAGAACCACGCCTGCCACTTCAGGGATCACATCCCCTGCGCGCCGCACGATCACGGTATCGCCGATGCGCACATCCTTGCGGCGTATCTCGTCTTCGTTGTGCAGCGTGGCATTGGTCACCGTCACGCCGCCTACAAACACAGGAGTCAGGCGCGCGACAGGCGTCAGCGCACCGGTACGCCCGACTTGCACATCGATATCCAGCAAGGTCGTCATCGCTTCTTCTGCGGCAAACTTGTGCGCCACCGCCCAGCGCGGTTCGCGCGAAACGAAACCAAGTTTCTCTTGAATGGCAATGCTGTTGACCTTGTAGACAACACCGTCGATATCGAAAGGCAACTGGTCACGCTTGGCTGCAATCCTGCGGTGAAATTCCACCAGTCCTTGCGCGCCCTGCACCACCTCGCGTTCATCGCACACCGGCACGCTCATCGCGGCCAGTGCATCCAGCAACGCGCTATGTGTCGCAGGCTTGTCCCAGCCCTGCGTCTCGCCCAATCCGTAGGCGAAGAACGAGAGCGGACGCCTTGCGGCCAGCCTTGAGTCGAGTTGGCGGACGCTGCCCGCCGCACCGTTGCGCGGATTTACCAACGTGGGCAGCCCCAGCTGTCGCTGCCGTTCGTTGTAGCGTTCGAAGTCCGGGCGAGCCATGTAAATCTCGCCGCGCACTTCCAGCACAGGAGCATCGCAGCCTGTAAGTCGCAGCGGAATCTGGCGGATGGTGCGGATATTCTGCGTCACGATTTCGCCGACCACGCCGTCACCGCGCGTGGCGGCCAGCACCAGCACGCCTTGCTCATAACGCAGGTTGATCGCCAGCCCGTCAAATTTCAATTCGCAAGTGTACTCAACAGGAGGATCGGTTTCACTCAGGCCAAGCTCTTTGCGTACCCGTGCATCGAAGGCAATTGCGCCCTGGTCGCTGATGTCGGTCTCAGTGCGGATCGAGAGCATGGACACAACATGAGCCACCTGTGGAAAGATATCCAAAGGTTTGCCGCCAACGCGCCGGGTGGGCGAATCGTGAAGGTTGCGCAATTCGGGGTACTGCTCTTCGAGTGCCTGCAACTCACGAAACAGCTTGTCGTATTCCGCATCGGGAATAAGAGGAGCATCCTTAACGTAATACCAATAATCGTGTTCCGCGATCTGCTTGCGCAACCAGGCAGCGCGGTTGCTGGCTACCGTTTCCACCATCAGGAGAATAACCGGCGTGCCTGTGCGCTGCCCGGCACGAGGTTGTTTTCGCGCATTTTGGCTTCAACCTCGGTAATCTGCGCGCGAATACGCGCCAAACCGCTCTCGGTCAGCTGCACCCGGTGATCATCCACCAGATTGACCTGCAACTCAGCTGCCATGGCATGCGCCATTCGCACCAGCAGGTCAAAATTTTCCGCAGGATTTTCCACGCGGGGTACATCCAGCATCAGCGTAATGCCCGCCGTCGTAAATTGCGCCAGCGTGTGATGCTGAAAAGGCTGAGTATCCTTGTTGATCAGCGTAATCAGGCTATTGCCTGCCGCGTCCGACAAATGGAATGCCCCGTCCGATTCCAACTTCATACCCTGTAAAGCGGCCGCCTCATTGATTTTTTCGCCATTCAACAACCGTACGCCGGGCGGCAGCAGGTTAACGCCCACCATCTGATCCACCTCGGCACAGAGGGCATCGAGGGCCTGCGCATTAGCAAGTGTTTCCTGAATATCGGGGACCGTCGTGCCGGCATCGATCGCCTTTGCGATGCCCAGCACCAGATCGCGCAAGTCGCCCAGACGGGTCGCGCTGATCACGCCGCTTCTGTCCACCAGTTGCAGCGCGATATTGAACTGAGAATAAAGCGTCTGACTCTCGGCGATCACCCGTTCCCATTGCCCGGTGCGCGCGATCAGGCCACACACCTGAAGCGGTTTATGAAAATCGAATTTGCGTTGCCATAAACCATCCAGAACCGCCGCAGAACTGGGTTCTGCGAGATGCAATGAGATAATAAAATCGCTGCGCGCATCGAGCAAAGAACAAGGCTCGCTCAACGCGATGACAGCTGGCAACTCAACGATTTCTTCCGCCACTCCGGCGATTTCTGCCTCTTCAACCAATTCCGGCACAGCTTCATCAGGCAGCGCATCCTGATTGATCATGACGATGTCATCCAGTGCCTCAGCCGCCTGTTCGGGCTGAGCGACATTGGTCTGATACAAGGCATCGTCATGGCTTTGCCTGAAGGCGGCGCCAAATTTTCGACTGTACTGGCGCTGCTTCCACCAGCCGAAGGCGTATACCGCAACCACCACACCCAAACCGATTGCCAACAAGGCTGCTTGTAATTCACTCATCATTTTGTATACCAATGCGCGATAAAAAAACTGCGCGGATTATCTCAAGGTAAGTGGCAAAAAGCTATGCCAACGGCAATTCAGGCGAACTGATGCCGATGCCGGCCACTTCCTGCAACGCCTTGAGGAACATAGTTTGCTCGTGCAGTTTGGCCATCGGGACAGGATGGGACAGGCCGCGCATATGGATGATGCGTGCCCGACTCGTCACCGGCATTTCCCAATGCAAACCGCGCAGCAACTCATCTGCCGATTCCGGCTTGTTGCACACCACCACCATATCGCAACCCGCGTTCAATGCGGCGGAGGCGCGCTGCACGATACCGCCCGCAACGGTCGCACCCTCCATGCTCAGGTCATCGCTGAAAATACACCCTTCAAAGCCCATCTGTTTGCGCAGTATTTGTTGCAACCACACCGGCGAAAATCCGGCCGGTCGGCTGTCGACTTTAGGATAAATGACATGGGCCGGCATCACTGCCGTCAGACCGAAGTTGATCATCTGCCGGAACGGCACCAGATCGCACAGCTCGATATCCACGAACTCCCGTTCGTCCACCGGAATGGCCAGATGCGAATCCGCCGTGACATAGCCGTGACCCGGAAAATGCTTGCCGACCGTGTGCATGCCGCCCTGTTTCAAGCCCAGCAACAGGTGGTGGGCGAGTTCTGCGATCGCCTGAGGGTCGCTGTGAAACGCACGATCGCCGATCACACTGCTTTGCCCGTAGTCCACATCCAGCACCGGCGTGAAGCTGAAATCCACCCCGCAGCCGCGCAATTCCGCCGCCATCACGAAGCCTGCCTGATGCGCCAGATGGCGCGCCCGCTGCGGATGCGTATCCCATATTTTTCCCAGTTCACGCATCGCCGGAATGCGGGTAAATCCTTCGCGAAAACGCTGTACCCGCCCGCCCTCATGATCCACAGCGATCAGCAACGGTCGCAGTTCGCGTATCGCCGCGGTAAGCTGTGCCAATTGAGCGGGTGATTGGTAGTTGCGGGCAAACAGGATTACCCCGCCGACCAGCGGATGCAGCAGACGCACTTTGTCCTCATCCGTCAGTTGCGTACCCGACACATCCAGCATTACCGGCCCTAAACCCATGATTACCCCTTAAATAGTTTCCAGCACGACAAACGCAACGATTGTGTTGCGCTCATCGCTGATAGACAGATGATGGCCGCTGATACCCAGTTGTGCCAGGTAGGTGCGCAGCACGGTGTCGAACTGCAATACCGGCTTTCCCAGTCCATCATGCGCAACACTGATACGGGTAAGACTCACCGGCTGCCGCAGCCCGCATCCTGCGGCCTTGGCAAAGGCTTCCTTGGCGGCAAAACGTTTCGCCAGGAAGCGCGCCGGATGCGCATGTCCGTGAAATTCAGGCAATTCGCCCTCGCTCAACAGACGCTCCGCCAGTCGCACACCGTACCGTCCCCACATCGCTTCGATGCGCGCATACTCAACGATGTCGGTACCGATACCAAAAATCATGTGTCATTCCCGCCCCCAATTACCCCCTTGAGGGCAGGCTGCGACGGGAACCCAGTTACCAAGATACTCTTCATTTTCCGTACCGCCGCATCCAGGCCGATGAACAGCGATTCGGCAATGATGGCGTGGCCGATGTTCAGCTCCACGATATTGGGGATCGCGATGATGTCCTGCACATTGTGGTAATGCAGACCGTGTCCGGCATTGACCTGCAAGCCCTGTGCATGCGCATGCGCTGCTGCTACGCGAATGCGCTCCAGCTCATGTTGCTGGGCAGGGATACTGTCCGCATCGGCATATTTTCCGGTGTGCAGCTCGATTACGGGTGCACCGGCGCGCACTGCGGCGTCGATCTGTTTTTGATCCGGATCGATGAACAGGGACACGCGTATACCGGCGTCCATACAACGCTCGCAGGCCGATTTAACCGCATCGAAATAGCGCAGCACATCCAGCCCGCCTTCGGTGGTCAACTCCTCGCGGCGCTCAGGCACCAGACACAGATCATGCGGCTTGATGCGCAGGGCGTTAGCGACCATCTCGTCTGTGACGGCGCATTCCAGATTCATGCGGGTTTGCAGCATGCCGCGCAGCACCTCTACATCCGCATCCTGAATGTGGCGACGATCCTCGCGCAGATGCAGCGTAATCGCATCCGCACCAGCCTCCTCGCAGATCAGCGCTGCGCGCACCAGATTGGGATAGCGCGCACCGCGCGCCTGGCGCAAAGTGGCGACATGGTCGATATTCAGTCCTAATTTGATCATAATTTTTGCAGATCCTTAATCAATTCGCGCGTGTGCAAAGTCTTCCCACCGAGATGGTGATTGAGCAACATACGCATCAGTTGCTTGCTCTGTTGTGCGGCAACAGGATTGCTGTAGTCGTCTGCCGCCATCGCCAGCAGCGTCTTACCCTGCACCTGCAAACCCGTGTGCACTTCGCCATTGTCCGCAAGCGCACCCAGCTCCTGCACATAGCGATAGGCTGCTTCCGCCTCTACAGGCTTGCCGCTGACGGCCTCCCGTTCCAGTTCCAGCGCGTAACCCAATTGTTGCAACAAGTGCTTCTCAAAACAGCGTAAGGTGGCCGCATGATCCGCCTCATGCGCCAGCCGATACAAGGTGGCCCGGTAATAATCGAACAATTGCTCATGCGCATCGTCGCGCGCCAACAAGTTGATCAGCAACTCATTGAGATAAAACCCGCACATCAGCGCCGTGCCCTGCAAATAGGGCTGCCCGCCCTGCCACTCGGCACTGTGCAAGGTGCGTACCTCGCCTTTGCCAAACCAGGACAGTCGCAGCGGCTGAAAATTCATCAACACCCCGCGCAATGCCGACCTCGGTCGCCGCGCACCCCGCGCCACGATGGCTAACCTGCCATGTTCGCGGCTATAAACGTCGAGCAGCAGACTGGTTTCGCGATACGGGTGGCTGTGCAAAACAAATGCCAGCTCATCCTGATGCCTGCTTTGCCGACTGACAGTCGTCATTCTATAAAATCATCAATTATCAATTGTAGTTATTCATATCCCAGCGTCTGCAAGATGCGCGAGTCATCCGCCCAGCCGCTGCGCACTTTAATGAAAATTTCGAGAAACACCTTGCCGTCGAACAGTTTTTCCATGTCCAGGCGCGCCTGAGTTGCGATTTCCTTGATCTTTTCGCCTTTTTTACCGAGCAGCATCGCCTTGTGCGCTTCCTTGTCCACCAGAATTGCGGCACTGATGCGGCGCAGCTTCTTGTCCATTTCAAATTTTTCGATCACCACGCTCACCGAGTAAGGCAGCTCTTCGCCGGTAAAGCGAAATACTTTTTCGCGCAGTATTTCCGATGCCAAAAAGCGCTCGCTGCGATCGGTGACGTCTTCTGCGTCATAGATCAGCCCGCCTTCCGGCAAGAAGCTGCGCAAGGTATCGCGCAACTCTTCGATTTTTTTGCCGAACTTGGCGCTCACCGGAACGATGTCGGCAAACTTGAAGTCTTTCGAAATGCGTTCGGCAAAGTCAAACAATTGCCCCTTATCCGCCACTTCGTCGATCTTGTTGATGACCAGCAAGACCGGGCGATTATCCGGCAACAGCTTGAGCACTTCCTGATCGCGCTCGTCATAACGCAGGGCTTCGAGCACGTATAACACGACTTGTACATCGCGCAGGCTGCTGGTGACCACGCGATTCATGCCGCGGTTCAGCGCATTGAGATGCTTCAGCTGAAAACCTGGGGTATCCACAAATACGAATTGCGAATGATCGTCGGTATAAATCCCATTAATTCGATGGCGCGTGGTTTGCGCCTTGCGCGAGGTGATGCTGATCTTTTGCCCGATCAGGTGATTGAGCAAGGTGGACTTACCCACGTTGGGACGTCCCACGATGGCGATATAGCCGCTGCGAAAAACGTCATCGTGACCTTCGTTATCTTGAGAGTCGCGCAGCGATTCGCCTGCCTGGCTTTGCCCCCCTCGCTCCGCTCTCCCCGCTTGCGGGAGATAACCAGCGACTTGGTCATCGTTTTTTGATGCCTTAGTCGAATGGCTAGCAGTTTCATCAGGATTGAGGAGAGGGGAACGGGCAAGGTGTGCTTCATCAGGTGTATCAGCACTGCCCTGCCCGTTAGTTGTAATTTCTTCATTCATTTTTATTTCCAATCAGTTGATAGGCAGCCAGCGCTGCTTGTTGTTCGGCATTACGGCGGCTGGTACCCGCCCCGCGCGTGGTTATGTTGAGCGAGGGGATAGCGCACTCCACCTGAAACAATTGATCATGCGCCACGCCCAGCGTGTCGATCACGCTGTAGCCCGGCAACGCAAGACGACGGCCTTGCAAATATTCCTGCAACAGCGTCTTGGCATCCTTGCCCAGCGTCTTCATGTCCACTTTTGCAAGATAGGGCACAAACAAATTCAGCACGGCCGCCTCGGCAGCAATAAATCCGCCATCCAGGAATATCGCACCGAACAAAGCTTCCACTGCATCCGCAAGGATGGAAGGACGGCGAAATCCGCCGCTCTTGAGTTCGCCTTCACCCAGTTTTAACTGGGATCCCAGATCGAGCTGTTGCGCAAACAACACCAGCGTGGATTCCTTGACCAGGTTGGATCTGAGCCGCGACAAATCCCCTTCACTCAGACATGGATACTCGCTGTATAAATGCTTGGCGATTACACAACCTAAAATGCTGTCGCCCAGAAATTCCAGCCGCTCATAATGATCCGGCGCGTAACTGCGATGCGTGAGCGCGCGTTGCAACAGTTGAGGCTGTTTGAATTCATACCCCAGCTGCCTGCACAGCTCAGTGTTGCCCTTATTTACTCGCACTATTAAAATCGAGATACAGGCTGATATTACCCACCAGCGGGATTTTGACGGCGTAACGGGCGCTCAATACGGGCTTGTCCGAGCCGAGATCAATCTGAATATCTTCTGCGCTGATCACGGTGATGTTATCGATCGAGGCACGTTTGCTAAAAGACTCGCGAATGTCACGCATCGAGGCCTTTTGCATATCAGGATCATTGGCAATCGCAGCGAACAATTTATTGATTTCGCCATTTTGCATATAGACCGGAATCAGTTTCAACCCGAGCATGCTGACCAACAGCAGAAGAAATGCTCCAAAGATGAATCCTGAAAAACTCAAACCGCGCTGACGCTTACTCATACTGCTCCCCCTCATATAGACAGACCGATACGCTTCAAATCAGAAAAATTCATCCATACCAAAAATGCGCGGCCGACGATCTGGTTATCCGGCACGAAACCCCAATAGCGACTGTCGCGGCTGTTATCCCGATTATCGCCCATCATGAAATAATGCCCGACAGGCACGCGGCAACGCACCGATTCTTCCGTGTAAGTGCAGTTTTCATGCCCCTTGAATTCGGCAACCGACCCCAGGTGAACATTGGGCATGTTCGGGTTGACCAGCAGCGCATGCTGGCGTTCACCCAGCGTCTCCATCTTCCGTTCGGTATGCACGAAGTTCAAACCGCTTTCGACGTAATTATAGTCGCCATCGGCCAGCTGAACCTGCTCCAGCCCGTTGATGGTCAGATGTTTGTCCCGATATTCGACCGTATCGCCAGGCAGGCCGACCACGCGTTTGATGTAGTCTACAGACGGATTTTCCGGGTAGTGAAACACCATCACATCACCGCGCTGCGGGTCGTTAATCTGGACAATTTTCCGGTTAATGATAGGCAGGCGTATGCCATAGGTGAATTTATTCACCAGAATGAAGTCGCCCACCTGCAAGGTCGGAATCATCGAACCGGAAGGAATCTTGAACGGCTCAGCCAGAAAGGATCGGATGCAGAACACGATCAGAATAACCGGAAAGAAGCTCTTGGCATATTCCACCCACCACGGCTCGGCGACGCCGGTAGCGCGCTTTTCGGCCAGCGCATAACGATCCAACAACCAGATGCTGCCGGTTAACAGCAGCAACACAAACATGATTAACGCAAAATCCATCGTTATCCTTTAATACTGCAAGATACATTTATCCAAAGGTGGGCAGAGCCCACCCTACATTTACTTAATCATCCACGCGCAATATCGCCAGGAAGGCTTCCTGCGGAATTTCCACATTGCCTACCTGCTTCATGCGCTTCTTACCGGCCTTCTGTTTTTCCAGCAGTTTTTTCTTGCGTGAAATATCGCCGCCGTAACACTTCGCCAGCACGTTCTTGCGCATCGCCTTGACGTTTTCACGCGCGATGATGTTCGAACCGATCGTTGCCTGAATCGCCACGTCATACATCTGGCGCGGGATCAGTTCGCGCATCTTGGCCGCCACTTCGCGCCCGCGATACTGGCTGTTGGCGCGATGCACGATGATCGCCAGCGCATCCACTTTCTCGCCGTTGATCAGCATGTCGACCTTGACCACATCTGCCGGGCGGTACTCCTTGAACTCATAGTCCATCGACGCATAACCGCGCGATACCGATTTGAGCTTGTCGAAGAAATCCATCACGATTTCGGCCATCGGCATCTCGTAGATCAGTTTCACCTGTTTGCCGTGATAGCTGATGTTGATCTGCTGACCGCGCTTATGCGTGCACAACGTAATCACCGCGCCGACATACTCGTTCGGCATATACAGATTCACCGTGACGACCGGCTCGCGGATCTCCTGAATCTTCGACGGATCGGGCATCTTGGACGGGTTGTCCACCGTGACCACCGTACCGTCGCGCAGCACCACCTCGTAAATAACGGTCGGCGCAGTGGTAATCAAGTCCATATCGAACTCGCGTTCCAGCCGCTCCTGGACGATTTCCATGTGCAACAGGCCCAGGAAGCCGCAACGGAAGCCGAAGCCTAACGCCTGCGAGACTTCCGGCTCATACTGCAACGCGGCATCGTTTAACTTGAGCTTCTCCAGCGAGTCGCGCAGCGCCTCGTATTGATTCGATTCAACCGGAAACAATCCGGAAAACACCTGAGACTGAACCTCCTTGAAACCCGGCAAGGCCTCTTTGGCAGGTCTTGCCTGATGCGTGATCGTGTCACCGACACGGGCTGACTTGAGTTCCTTGATGCCCGCGATAACAAAGCCTACCTGCCCCGCACTCAGCGACTCGCGCGGCTGCGATTTAGGCGTGAACACACCGATGTGTTCGGTCAGATGATGCGCGCCGGTCGCCATAAACAGGATTTTTTCCTTAGGCTTCAACGTGCCGTTCACCACCCGCACCAGCATCACGACGCCTACGTAGTTATCGAACCAGGAATCGACGATCAGCGCCTGCAACGGCGCAGTCACATCCCCTTTTGGGGCAGGCACCTTGACGATCAAGGATTCGAGCACGTCTTCAACGCCCACCCCGGTCTTGGCCGAACAGCGCACCGCGTCGTGCGCCTCGATGCCGATGACTTCTTCGATTTCTTCGATGGCGTTATCCGGGTCGGCTGACGGCAAATCGATCTTATTTAAAACCGGCACCACTTCCACACCCAGATCCAGCGCGGTATAGCAATTGGCCACGGTCTGCGCTTCCACGCCCTGGGATGCATCCACCACCAGCAGCGCCCCCTCACAGGCCGACAAGGATCGCGACACTTCGTAGGAAAAATCAACGTGCCCGGGCGTATCGATCAGGTTCAGGTTATACACCTGCCCGTCGCGCGCCTTGTAGGTCAGCGCGGCGGTCTGCGCCTTGATGGTTATTCCGCGTTCGCGTTCAATATCCATTGAATCAAGTACTTGCGCATCCATCTCGCGATCGGACAATCCGCCGCACAAGTGGATGATACGGTCAGCCAGCGTCGACTTGCCATGATCGATGTGGGCAATGATAGAAAAATTACGGATTAGCTGCATGGAATTCCAAATAGAAACCGCGACCCCCGACTGCCTGGGCGAATCAATGAGCGCGCGCGGTATTTTCGCAAAGGGCGAATTCTAGCCGATTTAGGCGTTATACGCAGGACTGTGATTAAGAAGCATCATCATAAATTCACTTTTTCGGGATGAAGCGCAAGGAGCCGCGCAACGAATGACGAGACATATCGATTAGATAGGCGAGGAATGAGCGAGCATGCGACACCGCGATTCACCCGAAAAATGGATTTAGCATTATTTTTCATCGAGCTTGATGGCGACATAGGATGCACCATCGCCCCGGCGCACCAGCAAGGCGACATTGCGCCCCCTGGGAACCTGTTTGATGATCTCATCCAGTTGACTCAGGGAATGCAGCGGCATATTGCCGATGGCCAGCAGCACATCGCCGCGTTGCAAGCCGACGGCACGGGCAGCCGCACCTTTAACCTCCTCCACCAACAAACCGCTATTGCTCCGCAACTCCAGCAATTGCTCACGGCTCAACTCGCTCAACGCGATCCCGAGACGTTCGATCAGCTTGCCCGCCTCGTTAGCCGACCGGCGAACAGCCTGTGCCAGACGGCCCTCTTCCGTCATCCGGACAACTTCCACCAGCACTTGTTTAATCGCACCCTTGCGCCATAACTCGACCGCTGCTTTTCCACCCGGTCTGGATGCGGCGACGATACGCGGCAAATCGGATGAACTAGTCACGACTTTTCCATCGAACTTGAGGATCACGTCACTGGCTTCGATGCCGGCCTTGTCTGCCGGCCCGCCCTTCTCGACGCTGCTGATCAGCGCACCGTTGGGCAGGCTTAAACCGAACGATTCGGCCAGCTCGCGCGTCATCTCCTGTATCGTCACGCCGATGCGCCCGCGCGTCACCGTACCGCTTGCACGCAATTGATCTGCCACCTGCGATGCGACATCGATCGGAATGGCAAAGGACAAGCCCATCGAACCGCCTGAACGGGTATAGATTTGCGAATTGATGCCGACCACCTCGCCGCTCATATTGAACAGCGGCCCGCCGGAATTGCCGGGGTTGATCGCCACGTCGGTCTGAATGAACGGCACAAAATTATCCTGCGGCAAGGAACGCCCCTTGGCGCTGACGATACCGGCGGTGACGCTGCTGTCGAAACCGAACGGCGATCCGATGGCGATGACCCATTCGCCCACTTTGAGTCTATCGGGACGACCTATCACCACTTTCGGCAAGTTGTCAGCTTCAATCTTGAGCAACGCCACATCAGTGCGCTTATCTGCGCCAATGACACGGGCGGCAAATTCGCGTTTATCGGTCAGACGTACGGTAATTTTATCGGCACCATCGACCACATGCGCATTGGTCATGATGTAACCATCGTTGCTTAGGATAAAGCCGGAACCTAAGGATTGGGATTCCTGCTCGCGCGGCATCTGAGGCGCGAACCGCTTGAAAAATTCGAAGAACGGATCGCCTTCGGGCAGATTGGGAAATGCCTGCATATTGTGCTGCGTGGTGCTGATATTGACGACCGCCGCAGCCTGTTTTTCCACCAGCTCGGTGAAATCCGGCAAGCCCGCAGCACTGGCCGGCAAGAGGGGAAAGAAAGAAACAACCAGCATGACCAGGTTAATAAACTTTTTTAGCATGTCGACCTCCTCACAGTAAAAAAATCAAAAACGCGCGATAAACCTACTCATGAAACAGTCGTGCGATGTAGGGCTGCTGACGCGCCTCGCGCATTGACAACCATTTGGCAACGACAAACCCGACTGCCAACCCCGACAACGCACCGAGCGCCGCATAGCCGTCGCGCTGTCCGCCTGCGAACCAGCCAACGGTGGCGCCTGCGAACATCATCGCCAGCGGCAGCAGATAAACCAGGCTGATCCCGCGCAACACGGCCCCCTCAGCGACAGAGACAATCACTTCGTCGCCAACGCCGGCGTTGATGCGGTTATCGACTTTGAATTGGCGCGGTTTGCTGCAAAACAACTGGGTCACTTTGCTTGAGCCGCACCCCTTGCCCTCACACACAGAACATCCGCTCGCCCCGCTGGCTTCAACCAGCGTGGAGTTGTTATCCTTGCGTACCACAATTGCGCGTGTCTCGAGCATCATTGCTTACCGTTAAATCTGACTGAATCAAGAACCTGCATAACCGTCTTGGCTGGAACCTCTCCGACCACGTTATACAGATGCTTGTCCACCACCTTGTGATACAGGTTGACGGCCCCCCGACTGGTCAGGCCTTCGTTATCATCCTCATCTGCGTCGGCAGGTTCAATAAAAACAGAGATTGCGCTCAATCCATCCGAAAAAACAAGTTGCGTCACCGGCGCATGCCTGCCATGCATCGGGCGCAAGATTTCCATCGTTTTCGTAAACCCGTTCGGCAGCGCATCCACCACCCAGCCGCTGTTCACGATGGGTGCAGCCTTGTTCACAACAGGTTTGCCATTGCCTGGCGTGCTGGAAGCCACCCAGGAACGGTCTACTTCGCCGCCTAATTTCAACTCGGTAAAAGCATACTGCTCGACAACCTGATTTTTCTCGTTCAGCACGGCTGATTTGAGCAGCAACCCCGAATCCGTATGCACCCAGATTTTGTGGGTGTAGCGCAAATTATCACGGGGCTGATACACGACTACCTGAGTGTTATATCCCGCCACCCTCTCAACTCCGGCCTCTTTAACCTGATAATTTTCGCTCAGTGCGGATAACTGGGCGGGAAGCAGCAATGGAAAGCGTCCCGGCCCCTGCTGGCTGTCCACTTGTACCAGCTTATGATTTCTATAGCACCAGACCTGCCCGTGATGGCGAATGATTTCACGCTTGGGACCATCCAGGCTCTCCAGCTTTTCATATTCGCTGTCGGTTTCGACGACGTGCGAAATCCTCGAGGTCTCGACATGGTTACCATACTGATAGACAAACACGCCGCTGTAATCGGTTTGATGCCCTGCAAACACAGCTGTTTTTAACCAATCCAGCCTGGATGCACCCTCAGCCGCGCAGACATTCGCTGCCAACATAAAACCGAAAAATCCCAACCAAACCCTCATTGCGACTTTTCCTCAGGGTTATAGGTCACCGTGCGGATATAGGACGCCCCGCCATTCATGTCATTGCTGGGCGAAAATTCCTGATGCGCCATCAGGTAATCATTTGATTTTGGTTGAATCTGCATATTGACCGGACGAATATTCGACTGCTGCATCGCCATCTGCGGTGAGGCTTCAGGGCTGATCTGCAATGACATCCACGCCACTACGCCGACAGCCAGCAATGATGCGGCGGCAGACAACGCAAACACGCGCGCTTTTTGTTTCAATGCACGACTGCGCGGCGCCAGAACAGTGGGTTCATGCTGCAAACGTTCACGCACGATGGCACTGATGTCGCGATGAACGTATTCAGGCTGACGCAGCACATCGCCTATCATGTGATAAGTCGCCCAATCGCGATGCGCATCCGGATCACGTTTAATCTGACCGAACAATATTTCCGCTTCGTCTTCGAACAACTCGCCATCCATCAGAGCCGAAATTTCGTGTTTCATCATTACCACCTATTATCTTTACTTGTTTCCAACAACGGACGCAGCTTTTCGGCTACCGCTTCGCGTGCCCTGAAAATTCTGGATCGCACGGTGCCGACAGGGCAGTTCATCACGCCGGCGATTTCTTCATAACTCAGTCCCTCGATTTCGCGCAGTGTCAACGCACTGCGCAAATCTTCCGGCAACTGCTGCAAAGCTGCTTGCACGACACTGACAACCTGTTTGCTCATGAGTTCATTTTCAGGCGTACTAATTTCATGCAAAAGTCCGGCGTCTTCGAAAGACTCCGATTCTTCCGCATCAAAAGGGGTGCTGGTAGGGGGACGCCGCTTATTTGACAGCAGATAGTTCTTGGCGGTATTGATGCCGATACGGTACAGCCAGGTGTAAAACGCACTGTCGCCGCGAAACCCCGGCAAGGCGCGGTAGGCCTTGATAAAGGCTTCCTGCGTCACGTCCTCCGCCTCGCCTGTGTCGCGCACAAAACGGGAAATGAGCCTCCCCAGCTTGCGTTGATATTTCGCGACCAGCAGATCGAAGGCATGCTTATCCCCGCGCTGTACGCGTTCTACCAACTGCTGATCAACTTCCCGATCGCCCATCCCTGATAATTCCAATTGATCGCATCTAATGTGCTGTTAGCCGAAGTATAACCGCTACCTGTCCTGCTCGTCAGCCCGCCTGATTTTTAACCCGGATGCGCCAAATATCGCGGGCCACAATAAATCGCATTCTTTATGCGTGACAGTTTGCTATAGTTCGCTCATTGAAACGAGCATACCGAGAATCTAATTGCTGCAATTTGACACACTGATCATCGGCAGCGGCCTGGCCGGCCTGACGCTGGCACTCAAACTATGTGAACATCAAAAGGTGGGCCTGATCACCAAGAAGGCCTTGCTCGATGGCGCAAGCAGCTGGGCGCAAGGCGGAATTGCCGCCGTTTTATCCGATGAAGACACGCTGGATGCACACATCCAGGACACCCTGCGGGCAGGGGCTGGCCTGTGCGATGAAGCCGCCACCCGCCATGTCGTCGAACACGGCAAACAAGCCATAGATTGGCTGATTGCACAGGGCGTACCTTTCACAAAAGACAGCGCAAGCGGCACTGGCTATCACCTGACGCGCGAAGGCGGACATGACCGGCGTCGCATCATTCATGCCGCCGACACCACAGGTCATGCCGTTCAGGAAACCTTGTCAAGGAAAGTGCTAGCTCACCCCAACATCACCGTACTGGAAGGATATATGTCGGTGGATTTGATCACCGGCAAAAAACTGGGCCTGTCCGATAATCGCTGCTACGGCGCCTACGCGCTTGACACGAAAACCGACGAAGTGGTCACCATCGCAGCCCGGCACACCGTTTTAGCCACCGGCGGCAGCGGCAAGGTCTATCTGTACACCACCAACCCGGACACCTCCACAGGGGATGGAATCGCGATGGCCTGGCGCGCCGGCTGTCGCGTCGCCAACATGGAATTCATCCAGTTTCATCCCACCTGCTTGTACCACCCCCATGCCAAGTCATTTCTGATCAGCGAGGCCGTGCGCGGCGAAGGCGGCATTCTGAAACTGCCGGATGGAACACGCTTCATGCCTCGCCACGATCCGCGCGCCGAGCTGGCACCCCGGGACATCGTCGCGCGTGCGATAGACTACGAAATGAAAAAAGGCGGACTGGATTGCGTCTATCTGGACATATCGCATCAGACGGTCGAATTTTTGCAGGAACATTTCCCGAATATTTTTGCGCGTTGTCTGAAATTGGGCATCAACATCAGCCAGGAACCGATACCGGTCGTGCCGGCTGCGCACTACACCTGCGGCGGCGTGGTTGCCGATTTGCGCGCACGCACTGACATTAAGAATCTCTACGCCGTGGGAGAGACGGCTTACAGCGGCCTGCACGGCGCAAACCGCCTGGCCAGCAACTCGTTGCTCGAGTGTCTGGTATTCGCCGATGCGGCAGCGCAAGACATTCTGAGCATGCCGACAGAAAAACCACCCGCGCTGCCCGCGTGGGATGACAGCCAGGTAACCGATGCCGACGAGCATATCGTCATCGCGCACAACTGGGCAGAACTGCGTCATTTCATGTGGGATTACGTGGGCATCGTGCGCACCAACAAACGCTTGCAGCGCGCGCAGCACCGCGTGCAGCTGCTGCAAAGTGAGATCGATGAATACTATGCACACTTTCACATCAGCCCGGATTTGCTCGAACTGCGCAATCTGGTCACCAACGCCGATCTGATCGTGCAAAGCGCATTGTCACGCCACGAGAGTCGCGGCCTGCATTACAGCCGCGATTATCCGGAGACGCTGGCCTGTCCTCAGCCCACCATCCTGACGCCACCCAATCACTGAAATTACGGCCTGTCCGCGAAACGGTTTTTCCAGGATTAGCAGGCTGCTGAAAAACGTTGTGAGCGCAGTCGAGACAAGGAAAAAAGTGGCGAATTGGGTCTGACAGGGATGGGCGGATTATTGCCCAACTCGCAAAAAACGGAGTTTACACAGAGTATATCGCTTCGCGACCCCGCATTTTGAGCAATTTTTTGACGACGTATCGGCAAGCGTAATAGTTTTGCAGCAGCCTGCTAGTTCATGCCCGGATTATTCAGACGAACATAGGCATGCGCATCCGTCGAGTAGAAGAACCCCCAGCCTTGCAAAACTGACCATACCTGCGAACCGTATCGATCGCGATTGGACGGGCGTATCCGCTGACTACCGTTGCGAAAATCTTCATAGTCACACTGATACTTCCGGCAAAATGCGGCAATGGCATTCCCGGTCGCCCCCAGCTCCTGAGCGAACTTCCCCTCCCAGGTAAGCTGCTTGTCATCCTGGTGCCGCATCGGCTTGGAAACTCGCGCAACGTCTGCATCCTGCGTAATATCATTAACGCTGATCGCGCCGATATCGAGCCACCCTTTTCCGAAATAGAACGAAGGCGTTCCCTGCCGGGTATCGTAAAAGTAAGCCACGTTGTTTTCGCGATTAAATTCCACAACGTGATGATGCTTGAACTGCATGATACAGGTGTGTACACCGTGCTTTTCTTCGGTAAGCCTGGCAACCAGGCCTTTTGCATGGCTGCGGAATTTATACAAAGCCATATTCCCCGTCGCGTAGGCATCCCGCCCCAGCGCAAAGTACATGCCCGTCAAGTCTTCGCTGTACAGATCCCAGAAATTCAAGCGACGCGGATTCGCCTTATCGTCGTTGGACAAGAGCGTAAAAAACTCGCTCAGCAGCTGACGCCGCAGCCAGTGTCCCAGCATGGTGCGGGCCTCTGTGCCACATAGCCATTGGTGTGCCGCCAGCCATGGATTACCCCAAAGCCCCACCGAAAAATCCCTGAGCTGAGCATGAATGACAGGGTCACGGCACCTGGCATAACGATCCAGCAGAATTTGCAAACCGGTTCCTGCGAACAGCGGATAGTCGTTCAAAATCAGCAACAGACTATCCAGATAGTCCTTGAACGTCGAGTCATCCATACGCCCTGCCGCCACGAGCGGCGCCATGACCAATTGCCGCACCAGCCAGGAACCACCATCGAGCTCTAATCGCTCGCAAATCTCGTCAAAAACAGACCAGTCGCCCTGCAATAGCTGCGCCTCTATGGATAAGCCGGGATGTTCGCCCAGCAAATCGGGGTATTGGGCCAATGCGGCAAGCCAATCCGGGGTAAATTCGCCAATCATAAACGAAGCCAGATGTGTTGCCAGATACCTTCTCAGCGTCTCACGGTTAGCGCGCCCGGCCGGGCTGCTGTCCGGCGCATCCGGATCATAAGAAAAGTAGCTGCCGAGCAGCCCCCGATAAAGTTTGCGGAAAGTTCGCGGCCTGTCCTGATAGTGATCGACATAGTCGAGCAATTTTTCAAAAAGCTCGCGATTTTCGATCAAACAATCGGCGTCACTTCTCTGTGTACAACCGTAGCAGACCAGTCGTATCTGACGCAATCCCTTAAGATGCCTATTTTGCTGATATTCCCGAAGCGCGTTCTCTATGGTGCTCAGAGGCACCACTTCGAGCCGAGACGATCGCTTGACCCACACCCGCAAGCGTGCCTGTTCACTAAGCATCTGGAGCGAATCGCCCGGGCGGATCCTGGCAAGGGCTGCCTGATTGAGGGCGCGCAATGTACCTTGCAGTTTCTCCAGTACGTCCATATCCTAGATTCTGCAGCTGCCAAAATTCCCGCGAGGGATCTCGTTCAGCGCAGGATGTGACTCACCCAGGCCAAAAAACTCCAGACGCAGCTCGATACGACGGCTTTCCTCCAGGGATTTTTTGCCGGAATTGAACGAATAGCCACCGACCAAAAAATAATCGCGCACTTGTTCTTTTTCTGCTGGGCTCAGCACGAATGTCTGATTAGTTGGCGGGGACAGCAACGCACACAACACACGCTGGCTGCGCTGCAGGCTTAAATTCAGATTCAGCAGATAATCACCGCGCTGGTCGGCGTAGCCCTCGGCGACAATCCGTTTTAGCCATTTTTTACCCAGTTCATCCTGCGCTATCACCAACATCTCTGCGACAAATTGACTCAGGTATTGAGCCTGTTCATTTGAAAGCGTTGAGCTGCCCGTATCGAAACGGGCACGGTCGCCAAAATCGATCACCGCCCGGTTCTTGTCAACGGAAATACCCGGGTATTTTTCAGCCGCCTTCTCAATTTTCGCCAGCAACTGCTCAATTTCCTGTTCGCGTTGCGCCTTGGCGCGATCAGCCTCAGAAATATCGTTGGTGACAGCCAGCAGCGCCACGCTCATGACCAGCAGAAACATCACCATCAGCGCCGTCATCAGATCGGCGAATGAAATCCAGAATGGCTTTTCACCTTCTTCTTTGTTGCGACGACCCGGAATCAGAAATTTATTTATCATGCGGTTGCCGTTTTATACGCTGGTAGCCGCATCGAGCGTGCTCTCCAGTTCATGTATCCCCTCGCGCAACAGCTTCACGGAATCCGACAAAGCCTGATGGAATTCGCGATTAGCCTCGCCAACCGCACGGGTCATTCCCTCGCTGAACGATTGATGCGCCACGGCGATGACATCGGAGATTCTTGACAGGTAGTTGTCCGCCTCTTTTTGTGCGGCAACCAGCTTGCCCGTAGCCGACTCTATTTTCTCAAATACCTCGCCTGACATAGAAGCGTCACGGCGCACCTGTTCGGCCAGCAGTTGCAAGGAATGTATCTGGGCGATCATCGCGTCGCGCGAGCTCTTGTAATCTACAAACAGATCGCCCAATCCGGCGGATGCAGATGACACGGAGTCAGCCGCCAGAAGCAGTTGAGCGGCCACGGCAGCCGATTTTTCCAGCGTGGAGGTGACACTCTGACCGGCAAGCGCAAAATCACGGCTCGCCATCTGCATGGTGTCTGCGCTGGTATTAAGGGCCGTCATGGCTCCCATCGTTGTCGTGTGCATCACCGTGACGGCCGACTTCATTTCGGCAACGGCTTCCGTGACGCCCTCGATCACTGCCGCAATTTGGCCGCCCAGCTGCCCAACCATATTTTGGCTCTGCGCTTCCATCTCTTGCTGATGTTTGCGGCTTGTATCCGTTGTCGAGGCAACCTGGGCACTCAGACCATCGATAACCTCCCCCATGCGCTCAGAGAGTGCATTCAGCGAACGTTGCAATTGACCCTGCGCATCGGCCTGGGATTGACTGCCCGCCAAGCGCATTTGCTCGATAAATTCGCCGAGCTTTTCATTCATGATAGCCTGACGAGCCTCTGCCGCCGCATTGGCTTTTGAGATTTGCTCGGCCATCGCTGCCATGCTGCGCGCCCCTGTCTCCCCGGCCTCCGCCGCCATGGCCTCCAGCCTCACGACAATCGCACGAAGCACTTCCATGGTTTGCCGCTGCATGTTGCTCATGTCACTGGCCTGCCCGCCGAACAACGCTTTCATTTGACTGTTGAAGTTATCGAACACGATAGAGAGCATAGCTTGCAGCGACTCCCCCTGATCGTCGCGTGCCTGTTTCAATGAATTGGCAATTTCTGCCAGAGGCGCTTTCAAACCCTCTTCGATACTGGCCGCAATGCGATTACCCAGCGCGAGTGATCCGGCATTCGTTGCCGCGATTTGTTTTTCACTCAACTCGGTGAGCATCTGTTTGAGCTCCCCCTTAAGCAGTCCTGATGTTTGTGTGGAAGACGCCTCGGTCGCCCGCACCAGTCGCGCCAGATACTCTTCACCAGCCCCGCCTTCGAACAAGCCATCGAGCAATTGCACCAGCTTCTCTACTTTCGCATTCAGCCGGGAAACCACCAGTTTTTCAATGAACGTGACGATCATCGCCAGCGTGATCGCGGACGCCGAAACCAGGAATGCCTCGGACACCCCGTGCAATAACCGGGTCAGGCTGGCGCGCACCACTACCGGATTCTCGGAAACAATGAAGGACTGCATCCCGATCAACAAACCATAAAACGTCCCGATGATACCGACGCCGGTGAACAGGCCGGGAAGATGTTTGAAAAAATCCGCTCGCAACGGGATGTCCACCAGGATATCCGGCCTGAAGACCACCCCGGCGGGCATCGTGGAGCGAAAACGTATCGTTTGCCCGTCGCCTGTCTGCTTATGCAAGGAGTCTGCATACTCCTGCCACAGATGACCGAGAACGCCGTTATTCTGAAATATCTGATCCAGGTTGCCATCCGGCTTTCCGTTCAGGTCGCTGAGCTTTTTAATCACCCGGGACAATTGCCGCGACACGACAAACGACGGAAACAGGGAAAAAATAACAAACGAGAGCAGCAACACCCCGAGTATCGCGGCGAATATATAAATATGCTGGGGCAGACCGATGAATGTTGTCATGATTGATATACTGAAATTTTTATGCGGTTCTATGAGCCTGTCGGACTGCGGGAATTATGACTCAAGTTTAATCATCAAAGTTGGCAATTTACTTAACCACGACCTGAACTGCCACTATAATACGAGCATTGATTCAATTGGAATTGCAATAGTGAACGACACCGCTTCAGCCAGTATCCAGCAAGACAAGGCCGTCCTGTTTGCCGATGTGAGCGGCAGCACGCACCTGTACGAAATACTGGGTGATGCGCGCGCATTCGCCGCCGTCGATGGTTGCCTCGATATTTTGCGGCGACTGACGACGGCACATTCAGGTCAGGTCGTTAAAACCATCGGCGACGAGATCATGTCCGTCTTCCCGAACGCGGTTTCTGCGGCGCAGGCAGCCTGTGAGATGCAAATGGTCGTGAGCGCCAAACCAGCCATCGACACTATCCACGTCGGCATTCGCATCGGTTTTCATTTCGGTCCTGTACTGGAAAACAACGGCGATGTATTCGGTGACACGGTCAACATTGCCGCGCGCATGGCGGAAATAGCCCAGGCGCAGCAGATCATCACGACAGGCGCTACGGTTGCAATGCTCCCGCCCATCATGCGTACCAGCACACGCACGCTCAACAGCCTGCCGATCAAAGGAAAGGCGGATGACATCGAGGTGCGCGAAGTCATCTGGCAGGAAAGTGAAGAATTGACCATGATGGTCGGCAACACCTACACCGCCAAGACCAGCGAACCCGTCCTGCAGCTGGTTCATCAGAGCAATATACATATCGTCGATGCGGCTCACCCTTCCATCACAATCGGACGTGATGAACTGGCGGATATCGTGATTGAGGATCGCCGTGCATCGCGTATGCATGCCAAAATCGAGCGGCGACGCGACAGATACATCCTGGTTGACCTGAGTTCCAACGGCAGTTTTGTGATCATCCAGGATGAGGGCGAGATTCAGTTGCGGCGCGAAGAAATGGTATTGCGCAAAAGCGGCACGATCAGCCTGGGGCATTCCTACCAGAAAGACCCCACTGAATTCATAGAATTTTCTATAGTAATCAAATGATTGATGCCGCAGCATCCTTATTTTGAAGCAGGCAGCAGGTCGAACACGATTCCGATCAACAACAGCAACAGAAAAATGCCGATCATCAGCATCTTGTAACTGGTTTTCTGTTTTTCAAGCCTAGCCTTTTCCTCTGCTTCTTTTCTAAGACGATTAGCTAACAGCGCCTGTTCTTTTGCTGCTGCGATTTCCGCTTCACGCGCCGCCAATTCTGCCGCCGCGCGTTGACGTTTTTCCGCCACCTCCGCCTCCGCCTTCTTTTCAGCCAATTCCCGTGCTGACAGCAACTGCGCCCTGGCCTGCTTCTTGCGCAGCGCCTCCTCTTCCAGTTGGCGCCTGGCCTCCTCCTTCATTTTTCGTTCGGCATCGCTGTCAGCTGCTCTTCTGGAGACGACATCGGCTATTTTTTTAGTGCGTTCAGACAAGGTGAACGCCAATTTTTTAGCGCGCTGCGCCTGCTCCACGGCTTCTTTTTCACGCCTGATTGCGTCGAGCGCCCGTTCTTCCTCTGCTTCGCTTTTTAGTTCAACAATCTTGCGTGCCAACAGCGCCTTCGTCTCAACCTCTCTGATCAGCCGGGCTTCGGTTTCAGCCTGCGCACGGGCCTGCGCCTTCTCCTCGAGTGCCTGCGCCTCATGCCTGACACGAGCGGCCTCTTCCACCGCCCATGCTGATGCTTTTTCCAGCGCCTCGATACGCAACTTCGCCAACTTCACAAATCCGCCGTCAGGGAATTCTTGTAAATAACGGCTGAAATCTGCCGTATTCTGACTAGGTAAAATGCGCTGCCAAGCCGCGACATCGGCGTCATGCCAGGAACCCGTTGAATTTGCATGGCCGGACAGCTCAAGGGTTTCATCGAGGGCGAGCGCTTCAGCCGCGACCCGCCTTGTGGCGTCCCCTGGCATATGCTCGACAGCCGGCAAAGTCAGCGCCGCCGCTTTTACCGCCTTTAAAAATTTCCTGGCACTCTGAAAACGATCTTCCGGTCGTTTGGCCATCGCCTTCGCCACCACGGCATCGAGTTGCCGGCTTACATCCGGATTGAGCTGGGAAGGCGGCGTCGCCTCCCGATGAACAGCCTGATGCATGATGGCGATCACGCTGCCGACGAAGGGGCGTTCGCCCGTCAGAATCAGGTACAGAATGACACCGGCCGCATAAAGATCGGCGCGATGATCCACCTCATGCCCCATGAATTGCTCCGGCGCCATATAAGTCGGCGTTCCCAACACAACGCCTACCTGGGTGTGCCCCGACGCATCTATCTTGGCAATGCCGAAATCCGCAAGCTTGAGCTGCGCATCCTCGGTAATCATGATGTTGGCCGGTTTGATGTCACGGTGCACGATGCCGTGCGCATGCAGGTAATCGAGCGCGTCGAGCAACTGCATCACGATGCGCAACCCGTCGCCCAGTGTCATGCGCTTGCCGTAATCGAAGTATTCGCTCAATTCATGGCCACGAACCAGTTCCATCACGATGTAGGCCATCTCATCGTTCTCGCCGTACTCGTAAATGGAGATGATCTTGGAATGGGCAAGTCTGCCAGCCGCGCGCGCCTCGCTGCGGAACCGTTCAAAGATTTCCTCTTTGTCGTTTGTGTGTATGCTCGACTTCAGGATCGTCTTGATGGCAACAGTGCGTTCAATCAGCGTATCGAACGCCTCATAGACCACCCCCATCGCACCCCGGCCCAATTCTTTGACAATTCTATACTTGCCCAACATTTCCAGATTATTCATATCGTTCAATCAAAATCCAACCTACTCCGGCCGCTTGTTCAGGGTGTGTAATGTAGCCCGGGTGGCTCGAATCCGCAATTAAGCTGACTGGTAAAAATTGTTTTGCAGTAAAATCCGTGTCAGCGGTCTCCATTTTTGAGGCGGCTTTCAAACCCGCAGGAAACCAGGACAGACACAACATGATCAACATTCTTGTCGTTGACGATCACGCCTTGATCCGCAAAGGATTGAAGCTGCTGCTGGAAGACAGCCCGGATCTGAAAATCACGGGTGAAGCGGCCAGCGGGAGTCAGGCGACAACCATGCTGCGCACACAGCATTTCGACTTGATGCTGCTGGACATCAATTTGCCCGACAAACACGGCATCGAACTGCTCAAGCGATTCAAGGCTGAGCAACCTGAGCTCAAGACCATCGTACTGAGCATGTACCCGGAAGATCAGTATGGCGTGCGTGCACTCAAAGCCGGCGCCATGGGCTATATCAACAAACAAAGCGCATCGGATGTATTGATCAAGGCTATCCGGCAGGTTATCGGCGGCAAAAAGTACATCAGCGAAACGATGGCCGAACAACTGCTGAACAACCTGATCGGCGAATCACAAGAATTGATGCACCAGAAACTGTCCAACCGGGAATATCAGACCCTGTGCCTGATGGCCTCGGGAAAATCGTTGAGCGACATTTCCCAGATCATGACGCTCAGCCCCAAGACGGTAAGTGTATACCGCAGCCGCATGCTGGCCAAAATGGGCTTTACCAACAATGCCGAGGCAATCCACTACGCCATCAGCCATCACTTGGTCGAATCCCAAGATTAAAGCTGTGTCATCACGCTATTTAATGCATCATTCAGCCTGTACAGGCCCGATAATTACTGCAATCAATTCATCAGAGACCGAATCATGAACGATAAAAATCCATCTGAAGTCGCTCGCGAAACCTTAAAGATGCTGGCACAGCGCAGACTGCTGCCGACGCCAGACAACTACGCGAATATTTTCGCCGAGATCAGCGGCACCGCTGCGGTTGAAAACGATGGCGCAGAAAAGGTGTTGCGCAACATGGTCGAACATTTGCTTCAGACCGATAAAGCGGCCGCCACCGGCCTCGCCTTGAAAAAAATGCTGTCCGACAAGAAGTGGGACCAATGTTTCGATGAAATCGAAAAGGTTCTGCCCAGGATTCAGAAAGACGATGCGGACGATCAGACCTGGCCTGCTTTGATTCGCGACCTGTTGCGCCAACTCGACCTCCCCCACAAAGGCCTGACCGTCTCGCGAAAAAAGGAAGGGGTGGAAACCGTATTGGCTCGATTCTCGTCCAAGCCTGAGATTTTGTTTGAAAAATTGGGCAACCTGGTTCGCTCATGGTCCGAATCACCCACCACGGCCAGCCTGGCAGGCGAAGTTGCAGACCTGCCCGCCCCAACAGTCACTGTGCCCACTGCGCCCAGCGCGCCCGCAATCATCAACGCCCCCCTCGCCAAGACCGATGAGCATGCCGCCGAGATGCTCAGCAAGCTTGTCGGCTTGCTGGCGCAAACCCTGGAAAGCAGTATCAGCGCCCAACCAGAACTAACTGATGAAGCAAACCAACTCAGCGCACAAGTTCGTGAAATCAAGACCCTTGACCAGATCACGGAACTTGCCCATAAGTTGCGGCATTTCTGGCTCAAGGTCGAATTGCGCGGCACCGATAAAACCCGGATACAGGAAGGTCTGTTGCGTCTGTTGCGCCTTTTGGTCGAGAACGTGGGCGATATGGTCGAAGATGAAGAATGGCTGCACGGGCAAATCAACACGCTGCACGAGATCATCGGCAATCCGCTTGATAAACACATGATTGCGGACGCAGAACGCAGCCTGCGCGAGGCGATCATCAAGCAAGGATTGCTCAAGAAGAGTCTGACCGATGCAAAGTCTACCCTGAAGAGCCTGATGACGACCTTTATCGACCGCCTGGGCGTTATCACCGTCAGCACCGGCGATTATCACCAGAAGATCGAGGGCTACAGCCAGAAAATTGCCCAAACGAACAACCTGAATGATCTGGGCTCCCTGCTCGATGCCATCATGCAAGACACGCGTGTGATTCAAGTCAGCGCCCAGCGTTCACACGACGAATTGCTCGATGCACGCAAACAGGTCGAAAGCGCAGAGGTTAAAATCTCCAAACTGGAAAAGGAGTTGTCGGAGGTCAGCGAAATGGTGCATCAGGATCAGTTGACGGGCGCATTAAACCGGCGCGGTCTGGATGCGGCCTTCGAACGTGAGAGCCGCCGCGTCGATCGCAGCCACGATCCCCTTTGCGTTGCACTGCTCGACATAGACAACTTTAAACGCCTCAACGACACCATGGGGCATCAGGTAGGGGATCAGGCGCTGATTCATCTGTGCAACGTCATCAAGGAGGCGCTGCGCCCCAGCGATTCAGTCGCCCGCTACGGCGGCGAAGAATTTGTTATCATCCTGCCCGACGTTGGCCTGGAAGAAGCCGCAGCCACGCTGGAACGCCTGCAACGCGAACTCACCAAGCAATTCTTCATGCATGAAAATGACCGGGTGCTGGTCACCTTCAGCGCCGGCGTTGCCCAGCGCATAGAGGAAGAACCGCAGGAAGAAGTCATCGCTCGCGCCGACAAGGCGATGTATCAGGCCAAGCACACCGGCAAAAATCGCGTGGTGATTGCAGAATAAGGCTTAATAGAATGGCGGATTCAAGTTTGGAGTGCAACATCTGATGCCGGCAAGCAACAAGGGAATTTATTCCGATCTGCAACAAATTTTAAAAATAGCCCTAAAGTTTTTTTAACCCGCACCGATAACTGGAATAACGGCGGTTAATTAGCTTCATAAACCAAAGTAAACGGCAATCTGGCCGAACCCAAATACTTTAAAGGAGTTTTAAAATGCCTTCATTTATCAATACCAACATGGCCTCGCTGAATGCGCAACGTAACCTGAACAGTTCGCAAACTGCACAAAGCACCGCGCTGCAACGCTTGTCTTCCGGTCTGCGCATCAACAGCGCCAAGGATGACGCTGCGGGCATGGCGATTTCCGCCCGGATGAGTTCCCAGATTCGCGGCACCACACAGGCAGCGCGTAACGCAAACGACGGTATCTCGCTGGCGCAAACCGCTGAAGGTGCGATGAATGAAGTCACCTCCAACCTGCAACGTATTCGCGACCTGTCAGTACAATCACGCAATGCCAGCAACAGCGTAAGCGATCGCGCCGCGCTGAATGCCGAAGCGCAAACACTGATGTCTGAAATTGACCGCGTATCGAACACCACCTCGTTCAACGGCGTAAAAGTGATGGATGGTTCCTTTTCAGGCCAGGCTTTCCAGATCGGCGCGAATGCCGGTGAGTCGATCTCGATCAACAAGATTGTGGATTCCAGATCTTCCGCTTTGGGTACGACCTCAACAGCACCTGCCGTGTCGGGCTCTGCTACATCCTCAGGTACAGGCGGCTTCGGCGGTGCAATAGCCTCCGGAGGTTTGACAATAAACGGTGTCAATCTTGGCGCAATTGCTGCTGCCGGCAGCGCTGCTGAACGCGGCGCACAAGTCGCGGCAGCAGCCAATGCGGTCTCCGGCCAGACCGGCGTTCTGGCGACAGTAGACAACGTAGGTAACGTCACGCTGAACAACTACGGAACCGTCCCAACCACCTCAGCTGGCGCTGTTAACACGGGCATTGCCATCGCTGGTACCTCTACAACCGCTTTCACCGGTTTAACTACACAAACTGCCTCCACCGCAGTAGCCGGCGTCGGCTTCGCCGGTCTGGACATCACCACCACAGCCGGCGCTGACGCGGCCGTGGCACACATGGACAATGCGCTGACCGCGATCAACACGGCACGCTCTGACATGGGTGCGGTGCAAAACCGCTTCGCCTCCGTGGTTAACAACCTGCAGACCACCACTGAGAACCTGACTGCTTCACGCAGCCGGATTCAGGACACCGACTTTGCCGCAGAAACCGCGTCGCTGTCCCGTTCGCAAATCCTGCAACAAGCAGGTACCGCGATGCTGGCACAGGCAAATCAGTTGCCAAGCCAGGTGATGACCCTGTTGCGTTAAGCCTGAAGGTTTAACCATCCCGACCGGTTTTTGTATATTTTTGTATATAAAATACCGGTCGGGTTTTTTCCAGCGCGCATGGCAAGTGGTAGCAGATACATGGTATTACCCGCCATGCCCGTTTAAACGTTAGCCAAGGGAGAGGCAAAATGCTTATCCAGAACATCAGCAATACAACACAAAGTTACCAGCCGACCCGATCAGCAGGCGATGATTCGCCCGCCGTTGCGGCCAGCTCAACTGTACAAACGGCAGCACCACAGCCTGTAGCGGATAGCAAACCGCTGGCAGAGCAAAAAATATTGGCGACCCAATTGCAAAGTGCGGTGGAAAACACCAACAAGGCGATGCAGGCGTCCAACAAGAATTTATCGTTCAGTGTAGACACGGATACCAAACAAGCCGTGGTAAAACTGACGGATTCGGTAACCGGCGACATTATCGGACAGTTCCCCACCGAGCAGATGCTGGCAATTTCGAAAGCCGTCGAACTGATGCAGGAACAAATACAACAGGCATCGTTATCAAAAGCCCCCGTGCAAAGCACACATGGCTTACTGATCAGACAGCAGGCCTAACTTAAGGAATCATCATGGCAACTTCGGCAATCTCAAGCAGTGGACTTGACGTCAACGGCATTGTCAGCCAGCTGATGACGGTGGAGCGGCAGCCTATCAACAAGTTGCTGTCCCGGGAAGCCGGCTACCAATCGAAACTTTCTGCCTTTGGCACCGTCATGAGCGCCATGTCAACCTTTCAGACCGCCGTGCAAGCCTTGAACACCGCCATCAGCTCCCAGTCGGTCAAGGCCACCTCCTCAGATCCTACAACCGTTACGGCCACGACTACCGCTACGGCACCGGCCGGCATCTACTCGCTGGATGTGCTCAGCCTGGCTCAGACGCAAAAACTGGTCGCCACCGGACAAGTCACCAGCACCGCAGCCATCGGCGCAGGTGCGGCAACCACGGTGACGTTTGATTTCGGATCGATCACCGGAGGTACATTCAGTGCCGCGACCGGCAAGTACACAGGCTCCGCATTCGCCTCGAATGGCAATGGTGTAAAAAGCATCGTCATCGACAGCACCAACAATTCCTTGCAAGGCATCAGCGCTGCGATCAATGCCGCGAACATGGGCGTGACGGCTGCCATCGTGAACGATGGCAGTGGCACGCCCTACCGGCTGACGTTGTCATCGAACAATTCCGGAATCAGCAACAGCATGAAGATTTCCGTCGTGGGCGACGCCGCAGTCAATACCTTGCTGGCTAACGACCCGGCTGCCGTACAAAACATGAGTGAAACCGTCACCGCACAAAACGCCAATTTCAAGGTGAACGGCCTGGCGATCAGCAAAGCCAGCAACACCATATCCGATGTCATTCAAGGCACCACACTTACGCTGAGCAAGATCACCACGGCGCCTGTCGTGCTCACGATGGCTCAGGATACCGCCGCATTGAGCACCGCGGTGACCAGCTTCGTGTCGACTTACAACAACCTTGCCTCGGCGTTGAAAACAATCTCGGCTTATGATCCTGTCGCAAAAAAAGGGGCGCCCTTGCAAGGCGACAGCACAGTGCGTATGTTGCAGACACAATTGCGCAGCATGTTAAACCAACCCATCACAGGAACGTCGGGCGGACTGACCTCGCTTGCACAGATAGGCATTACCTCACAAAAGGATGGCTCGATTGCGCTGGACAGCGCCAAGCTAAACACTGCAATGACCACCAACTTCAAGGACATTGCAGGCCTGTTTGCCGCCACAGGCAGCGCGACGGACAGCCTGGTCAGTTTTAATTCAGCCACTGCCAGCGCGAAGCCCGGCAACTATGCGCTGAACATTACACAATTAGCTTCTCAGGGCGCAGTCACCGGAAACGCCATAGCCAACACCACCATCACTGCGGGCACCAATGACACGTTGAATCTCAACGTGAACGGGGTTTATGTCTCCGTGGCACTGACCGCCGGAGTCTATACCGCACAATCTCTGGCAACTGAAGTGCAATCAAAACTGAATGGCGCCAGCGCCCTTACCACTGCCGGCATTACGGTTGCGGTATCCCAGACGGCCGGCACGCTGTCGATCACGTCGGCGAACTTCGGGTCAAGTTCCAGCGTCACGGTGGCAGGCGGCAATGGTGCGGCAGGTTTACTCGGTGCGGCACCCGTGTCAACTGCAGGTGTCGATGTAGCTGGCACGATAGCCGGAGTCGCAGCGACAGGCTCCGGAAAAAAACTGACTGACGCGAATGGCCTGAGCTTCAATATCAACGGCGGGGCATTGGGTGCACGCGGCACGGTAAATTTTTCGCAAGGCTATGCCTACAAGATGAGCCAGTGGGTAGCCCCCCTGCTGGCAACCGGCGGCGCACTGCCCAACGCCACCGGCAGCATTAACAAGACAATGGCCGACTCCAGCAATCGCCGCGCCACATTGGAAACACGCATGATTGCCATTGAGGCGCGTTACCGGCAAATGTACACGAATCTGGACAAAATGTTGAGCAGCATGAACACCACCAGCACCTATCTGAATCAGCAACTCACGAGAATGGCTTAACCCGGAAAATATCATGAGCACATCAGCCGCTATCAGCGCATATAACAAAGTCGGGGTCGAATCAGGCGTAACGTCGGCCGATCCGCACAAACTGATTTCCATGCTGTATCAGGGCGCGCTGCTGGCGATTGCCAATGCTAAAAACGGCATTTTACGCAAGGATATTCCCGCCAAAGGCAAAGCCATTTCCCATGCAATACTGATCATCGACACTGGCCTGAATGCCAGCCTGAACAAGGAAGTCGGCGGCGACCTGGCCCTCAACTTGTCGGCGTTGTATGACTACATGAGCAAACGTCTGCTGTTCGCCAACGTCAACAACGACATGACTGCCCTTGAAGAAGTGTCACGCTTGCTGGGTGAGTTGAAAGAAGCGTGGGAGAGCATACGCTCGCAGGCCAGCGCACCCGCCCCTGCACCTGTGCCTGCGGCTCAAAGTGAAAGACGGCTTTACGCAAGGGGTTAAATTAAGACTATGTCATAGTTACGTGTTGAATTCAGTTGGAATTACTCATCAAGTCAAATTAGCATGTCATTCCGGCGAAGGCCGGAATCCAGTTGTTTAGTAAATTCCCGCAAAAGCGGGACAGCATTTTGGTTTTGGTCGCTTCGCGAAATATATTCTTGCTGGATTCCGGCCTTCGCCGGAATGACGAAGCTCATAGAGAATTTTGAATCAATGTAAGGGGTTGTAATGTCTTCAACAGCTATTTTCTACAGAGCCTAAGTTAATGCCATGAACAACGTCATCGATCATTACGAATCGCTCGCCAGCTTAACGCGTCAGATGCGCGAAGCGGTGGATCAGGGCGAATGGGATAAGTTGGTTGATCTTGAACAACAGTGCAGCCGTCATGTCGCCAACATCAAATTGGCTGATGAAGCGGTCTCGCTGAACGATGTCTCCAGGCTAAGTGAGATTCAACTGATCCGAAAAATTCTCGAAGACGATACCTATATCCGCGACAGCACCGAAAACTGGATGGCTCAGATGAAAATCGTCATGCAAAGCCAACGCCAGGAACAACGCCTGAATCAATCCTACGGCGGGATGTAAAAAATGGTAAGTGGTGAGTGGTGAGGTTTATGCAATTTGCAATTCAAAATCGGCAATTACATTGCTGCGAGCAAGCATCGTCTAAAAGCAAGCGGGTGAACTACGCAGATGGCAAACGATCACGATAGCAGTTATAAATTCCTGTTTTCCACGCCGGAACTGGTGCGCGATCTGATAATCGGTTTCGTGCCGGATGAATGGCTGCATAGTCTCGACTATACGACACTGGAGAAAATACCGGGCAGCTACATCACCGAAGACCTGCGCAGTCGGGCTGACGATGTAATCTGGCGAGTCAAAGTCGGCGGCGAATGGGTTTATCTCTACTTGTTGATCGAGTTTCAGAGCAGTGTCGATAAATATATGGCACTGCGCATGATGGTGTATGTTGGTTTACTGTATCAGGACTTGATTAAACGCGGTGAGGTGCTGGATGACGGTCGCTTGCCACCGATTCTGCCCATCGTTCTGTACAACGGCAGTCCGCGCTGGACGGCGGTTACCGAGATTTTCGAATTGATCCCGCCTGTGCCGGGCATGGTTGAACAATTCAAACCACGGCTAAAATACCTGCTAATTGATGAGAACAACTACACGGATCATGAGTTGGCATCAGCTAAAAATCTGGTGGCGGCCGTGTTTCGCATCGAACATCCATCCAGTCCGAAAAGCATCAGCGAATTAATTGGGCTGTTGAATGAGTGGCTGGGCGACCGTCCCGACCTGCGACGAATGTTCGCAATCTGGATACGCGCCACCTTGATGCGCAAGCCCGAATACCGTATTGTGTTGCCTCAGATTGATGATTTACAGGAGATAAAAGTTATGTTGGCTGATCGACTCGAAGAGTGGGCACTGGATTACGAGGCGCAGGGTATGCAAAAGGGCGAGAGAAAAGGCGTGCAAAAGGGTGAAGCCCTTGCATTGCAGCGTCTGCTTACAAAGCGATTTGGCACCATCACTCCTGGTATTACTGCCCTGATTGCTGCTGCGTCGGTAGAAGAAATAGAAGCCTGGTTTGACCTTGCCATCGATGCTATTCACATGAATGATGTATTCGCGCCATCCGCGCACTGACAACTTTCTGGCAGATTGTGCTTATAGGCTGAATACTGATTGAGCATAGGGAACGTCTAATAATTCGTCACACCGGCGAAGGCCGGTGTCCAGCCTATTGAAGAAGGCTCTTTCACCGTTAATTATGGGTGCATATCACTATGCCGTCATTCCCGCGAAAGCGGGAATCCAGTCAATTAATAAGCTTGTCCGCAAAATGGAGGCAAAACTGTTGTCCCGCTACGCGGGAATATGTTCTTTAGCTGGATTCCCGCCTGCGCGGGAATGACTGTGCTATGTGAATGTAATGAGTTCAACAATTAACGATGACATATCTTTGAAGAAATTGGATGAACGTTCCTCGAAACTTCGGCCTTTGGCCTCGTTTGGCCGCAAGCTCGAAACTTCGCTACGCTCGTTTTCCGGCCGCAGCCTGCCCCCGAATGAATTAATCGGGGGCGGGAACGACAAAGCCGAATAAATCAGCGCTTCCTTAGAGATACCCTACCGTGGATGACATCAGATTAAGACCTTATGCAAGCCGCCAACCTGATCAATGCACTGCAAGCACGCGCGCTGTCAGCCAAACCGCTGATCCTGGCCGAGAACAATCCGCCCGTCAAGCTCGAACCCGGTCAGCGGGTACAGGCAACCATACAGGAGCAGGTCAGCCCCGGCCTGTTTAAGGTACAAGTAGCCGGCCAAACCATGCAAATGCAATTACCCGGCCAGCTGCAAGCCGGCAACATGCTGGAATTAAAGGTCATGTCAGCCAGCCCGCGCCTGACCTTCAGCTTATTTGCATCGAGCACCCCGATTGCCACTCAGGATCAAATCAGTTCGACATCGCGCTTTCTGGCCAACCTGGCCGAACTGCCGCTGGAAAGAACACTCATCGAATCCAGTTCAGGCACTGCCGTGTGGCCGACAACCGGCTCTGCCCCGGACAGCAAACAGCTGGCGGTAGCCCTGAAGGATGCGCTGGCTAACAGCGGCCTGTTTTACGAATCCCATCAGGCGCAATGGGTACGCGGCGAGCGCAGCACCGCACAACTGCTGGTCGAACCGCAAAACCAGCTGGACAAATCAACTGACAAAACGGTCGCGATGCAATCGGATAAAGCCGCAACTGACTTTAGTTTGCCGATCGCAAAAGAATTGGTGCCGCTGGTGCAGCAACAACTGCACACGCTCGAAACGCATCAACTCACCTGGACAGGTCAGGTATGGCCAGGCCAACAGATGCAGTGGGAAATTGAAGGACAGCCTGAACACCAGTCCATGCAGCAGGATGAACGCCAATGGAGCACCGAAATGGAGCTCGCCCTGCCCAGGTTAGGCGATGTGCATGCCAAACTGGTATTTGGCCAGGGCGGGATAAAGCTCACCTTGCAGGGTGCTGACGCCGGCTCTGTCGCACTGTTCAATCGCCGGCTGCCCGGTCTTGCCATGACACTGAAGGAAGCGGGCGTACCACTTATGGGCGCCGTGGTTGAAAAAGCATGAGCCATTTGAAATACAGTTGGCAAATAAAAATTTCAAAGAAATAGTGCGATGAAATTATATACATTGCATGCCACCCATAACCCCTGTGCGCCGCCGAAGATAGCCAGCAAACAGCGGTGCAGTTGGGCGAGGACTGTTTGAGTACGTGGCCGCGCAGCGAATCGTGCGAGTTCCGCAGCCCCGCTGTTTACTGACTATCAAGGATACGCAGCCTGTCTTATGCCAGACAGGCTGGCGCGGCAAACCGGGGTCGCCTTTTCTTGGGTCACCTTCTTTTGGCGACGCAAAAGAAGGTGACCAGCAGCCGGGCTGCCCCCGGCAGAAGTTAATTTGTAAATTAGCGTACCCCTTGTAAATCACATAGAGCCAAAAAGCATGAGCTACCCTACCCCGCAACAAGTCGCCGTAGCACTGGCCTATGGCCAAAGCACCGGCGCACCCAAAGTCGTGGCCAAGGGACGTGGACTGATTGCACAAGCGATCATCGAACGCGCCAAACAAAACGGAGTTTATGTACACGAATCGGCAGATTTGGTGGGGCTGTTAATGCAGGTGGAACTGGACCAGCAAATTCCGCCACAGCTATATTTGGCTGTAGCCGAACTGCTGGCCTGGCTCTATCGTCTTGAACACGAGGAATCCCCTGCTTTTCCACCGATTAAACAGCTGTAATTTTGTTATCATGTGCAACAATCTTGGAAAGTAGTCGTAACAACATGAAAAAAGATATCCCTCTGAAAATTGAAATCCTGTCCAGCGGCGAGGATGCCGAGTATCGCGTGTCGTCTGCCAGGGAGATCGAGATTGTTTTGAAGAATATCTTCAAAAGCCGCTCCCGTATTGCGCTGTATTATTCTGAAGAGAATGAATTTATTCTGACGACGTTACTGGATGTGGATGCTTCCGGCCTGTGGTTGGATCAAAGCCGGCAACCCCAGGAAAACAATCGTTTGCTGAAAAGCAATAAACTTATTTTTGTCGGTTCGCATGCCCAAGTTAAGGTGCAGTTCACATCTGACCATGCAACGAGCACGACCTATCAAGGCCAGCCCGCATTTTTCCTGAAACTCCCCGATAGCATTTACCGTCTGCAGCGACGCGAATACTTTCGCCTGACAACGCCTGTGTCAGACGCCCTGCTCTGCGTCATTCCCGTCGATGAAGCCGTGGAACGGCACGCTCATGAAATCACCATCATGGATATCAGTGGGGGTGGCGTGGGACTGACCTGCACGGAGCTGGACACCGTGCTGGTTCCCGGAAATACCTATGAAAATTGCAAAATAGACCTGCACGAAGTTGGCGAGTTTTTCGGCACGATAGAGGTCAAAAATCTGATTTCACTCACCACGCCTTCCGGCAAGACGGTGCGACGTGCGGGATGTGAATTCAAGAATCTTGACGGCACGTCTACCATGCTGCTGCAACGATACGTCACCGCCATGCAGCGCGCCAAGATAAATGAGTAAGGATCAGTCATTTAGTTGGGCGTTGCTATTACTACTGGCTACTGACTAGCTTAAGCACGGCAATCGAGGATGGTGAATGTGAAACAGGGAAAAAACGACCCATGTCCTTGCGGCAGCGGAAGGAAATTCAAGAAATGCTGCCAGGATAAACCTGAAACACCTGCCACAACTCCTGAGCAAAAAATCGAGAATATCACCAGCACTACAAAAGAACCGGCAACGGCTGAAATCAATCAGCTTGTCGCCCTGTTCAATGCCGGCCAGCATGCCGAAGCTGAACGTGAGGCGCGCTTACTGTTAAACCGGCATCCGGATTCAGGGGCGGCATGGAAGGTGTTGGGGGCCATCCTTCACGGGCAAGAAAAAGAGGCAATAGCTGCGTTGCAAAAAGCGGTTGAATACTTACCCGATGATGCAGAAGCGCACAACAATCTCGCTTGCGCCTTGGGAGAACTTGGGCGATTCGCTGAATCTGTGGTGAGCAGCCGCCAGGCGTTACAGATCCAACCTGATTCCGCCGAGGCCCATCACAACCTGGGAACTGCCATGTTGCGCAGCGAACAATTTGATGAGGCTGTGTCAAGCTGCCGCCGTGCGCTGGAGTTAAAACCCGACTACGTCAAAGCGCTTATCAATTTGGGTACAGCCCTTGCGGCTCAAGGCAAGCTCGAGGAGGCCGAGCTCAACTTCCGTCGTGCGCTGGCAATTAAACCCGATTTCGCCCTGGCACACTTCAATGTGGGAAATTCACTACAAACCCTCGGACAACTTGATGAGGCAATGGCAAGCTACCAACGTGCGCTACAGATCAAACCCGATTACGTTGAGGCGCACAACAACCGTCTGTTCGCCCTGAACTACCATCCCGATCTGTCTGCTGAAGATATCTACCAGAAGTATCAGGAATTCAATACGCAATTCGGCATCCCGTTGCGTTCAACCTGGCGCAGCCATACCAACGACAAAACGCCGAATCGCCGCCTGCGGATAGGCTATGTTTCGCCCGATTTCCGCAACCACGCCTGCAAATCCTTTCTGGAACAGCTGCTGGCGCATCACGACAAAACCCGAGTAGAAGTGTATGCCTACGCCGAACTGAGCAAGGAAGATGAGCTGACCGCGCGCTACAAAAACCTTGTCGAGCACTGGATACCGACCAAAGGCATGAGCGACGAAGCGCTTGCTGAACGTATCCGCAGCGACGGCATCGACATCCTGATTGATCTGGCCGGTCATACCGGCGACAATCGCCTGCTTACCTTCGCACGCAAGCCGGCACCCGTTTCACTCAGCACGCTGGGCTTTGGCTACACCACAGGACTCAGTGCCATAGACTATTTTATGATAGACACTGCGGCCGTCCCGGAAGGCAGCGAAGGGTTGTTTGCCGAACAGCTCTGGCGCCTGGCAACACCGGGTTGGTTGTATCAACCCACGGCCGACATGGGCGAAGTCAGCAATCTTCCCGCGTTACGGCGTGGCTATATCACCTTCGGCACGCTGACCCGCTCAGTTCGCATCAATCACCGCACTATCCAGGTATGGTCAGAGATATTGAAACGAGTAGAGGGATCAAGACTGGTCATCGACAGCGCCAGCTTCAAAGACCCTTCGATGCAAGAACAACTGGCGGCACGCTTTGCCAAACATGGCATCACCCGCGACAGGCTGGAAATTGGTTTTCACAGCCCGCCGTGGGACGTACTGCGCGGCATCGACATTGGTCTGGACTGCTTCCCGCACAACTCCGGCACCACATTGTTTGAAACCCTGTACATGGGCGTACCCTACATCACGTTGGCAGGACGGCCTTCAGTAGGCCGGCTGGGCAGCAGTATCTTGCAGGGGGTAGGACATCAGGAATGGATAGCGACAAGCGAAGCCGACTACGTTGCCAAGGCTGTGGGACTGGCAAGTAACCTGGATCGATTGGCGGCGCACCGCTTGGCATTGCGCGGAGAAATGGAGCGCAGTGCGCTGTTCGACGAAGCGGGGTTCGTGCATAAAATAGAAAATGCGTATCGACAAATGTGGCAACGCTGGT
This sequence comes from uncultured Nitrosomonadales bacterium, assembly GCA_947085835.1. Lineage (GTDB taxonomy): Bacteria > Pseudomonadota > Gammaproteobacteria > Burkholderiales > Gallionellaceae > Gallionella. The sequence continues at coordinate 40,838 of CAMTXT010000013.1, forward strand.
GTGCTGATTTACCGCCAGAATCATTCACCCCCCCAATGGACACTGACATTCTTCCGCAGAAAACCGTTTCACTGGCGATAGAGCAAGGCATACAGCAAGCCATCGCGTTTCTTCATTCAGGTCAGCCAGAAGAAGCAGAAAAAATTTATCTGACTATTTTGCAAATCGATCCAAATCACTCGCAGGCTAACTACGACCTTGGAATTTTAACGCTACAGGCAAAACATGCGGCTGATGCGTTACCCTATTTTTTAGCCGCACTGGATGCAGACCCGGCAAGAGGTGAATACTGGACAAGTTACATCGAGGCTATGTTTCAGGCTGGACAGCCAGACGATGCGCGACAAGTACTGGCACTGGCCAGACAACAAGGCTTGCAGGGGGATGAAGTGGAAGCGCTGGCAGTACTTTTGCAAGGGTCTGCCCAACCCACAGGAGATTCAAATACCGAACAAATGCCTCCGCCCGATGAGGCGCTCCCGGCGTCATCACCAGTCTTGCAGAATAAACAGACAAAAATAAAACAAAACAACTCCAGCAAATCTGCCAAAAAATCGACACATAGCCCCAGTGCTCAGGAAACTGAGACGCTGATCGCTTTGTATAACGAAGGGCGTTATACAGAAGTCGCCACGCTCGCCCGAGTATTAACGGTACGATTCCCCCGGAACGAGTTCGGCTGGAAGATGTTAGGCGCGGCATTCAAGCAGTTGGGGCATAGAGAGGATGCGCTGACGGCCATGCAAAAAGCGGCAGCCTTGTCGCCAAGCGATGCCAAGGCGCATAGTAACCTGGGAGTTATCCTCCAAGTTTTGGGTCGGCTAGAAGAGGCCGAAGCCAGTTACCGGCGGGCGCTGAAAATTAAACCGGATTACGCCATGGCATATAGCAACCTGGGCAACACCCTCCATGATATGGGGCGGCTAGACGAAGCAGAAGCCAATTGCCGTCAGGCGCTGCAGATCAACCCTGATTATGCTGAGGCGCACAGCAATTTGGGCAACACCCTCAAAGCGCTAGGCAGACTGGATGAGGCCGAAGCCAGCGACCGGCGGGCGCTGCAGATCAATCCAGAACTCGCAGAGGCACACTTCAACCTGGGCGCCACCCTTCAAGAACTGGGCCGACTAGACGAGGCTGAGGCCAGTTACCAACTTGCACTACAGATCAATCCAGTTTTCACCGAGGCACACATCAATTTGGGAAATTTACTACAAACCCTCGGACAACTTGATGAGGCGATGGCAAGCTTCCAACGTGCGCTACAGATCAAACCCGATTACGTTGATGTGCACAGCAACCTTCTGTTCGCCCTGAACTACCACCCCGATCTGTCTGCTGAAGATATCTACCAGGAGTATCAGGGATTCAATACGCAATTCGGCATCCCGTTGCGTTCAACCTGGCGCAACCATACCAACGACAAAACGCCGGATCGCCGCCTGCGGATAGGCTATGTTTCGCCCGATTTCCGCAACCACGCCTGTAAATCCTTTCTGGAACCGCTGCTGGCGCATCACGACAAAACCCGGGTAGAAGTGTATGCCTACGCAGAACTGAGCAAGGAAGATGAGCTGACCGCGCGCTACAAAAGCTATGTCGAGCACTGGATACCGACCAAAGGCATGAGCGACGAAGCGCTTGCTGAACGTATCCGCAGCGACGGCATCGACATCCTGATTGACCTGGCCGGGCAAACAGAGGGCAACCGTCTGCTTACCTTCGCCCGCAAGCCGGCACCCGTTTCACTCAGCACGCTGGGCTTCGGCTACACCACAGGGCTCAGTGCCATAGACTATTTTATGATAGACGCTGCTGCCGCCCCGGAAGGCAGCGAAGGGTTGTTTGCCGAACAGCTCTGGCGCCTGGCAACACCGGGTTGGTTGTATCAACCCATGGCCGGCATGGGCGAAGTCAGCAATCTTCCCGCGTTACAGCGTGGCTATATCACTTTCGGCACGCTGACCCGCTCAGTTCGCATCAATCACCGCACTATCCAGGCATGGTCAGAGATATTGAAACGAGTAGAGGGATCAAGACTGGTCATCGACAGTGGCTGTTTCAAAGATCCTGCGACACAAGAACGACTGGCGGCACGCTTTGCTAAACATGGCATTACCCGCGACAGGCTGGAAATTGGTTCTCACAGCCCGCCGTGGGACGTACTGCGCGGCATCGACATTGGCTTGGACTGCTTCCCGCACAACTCCGGCACCACGTTGTTTGAATCACTGTACATGGGCGCACCCTACATCACGTTGGCAGGACGGCCTTCAGTAGGCCTGCTGGGCAGCTGCATCTTGCAGGGGATAGGACATCCGGAATGGATAGCGACAAGCGAAGCCGACTACGTTGCCAAGGCCGTGGAACTGGCAAGTGACCTGGATCGACTGGCGGCGCACCGCTTGGCACTGCGCGGAGAAATGGAACGCAGTGCGCTGTTCGACGAAGCGGGGTTCGTGCATAAAATAGAAGATGCGTATCGACAAATGTGGCAAATATGGTGCAAAACGGGTGATAAAACATGAAAGCAATCATTCTTGCGGGGGGGCTGGGCACAAGAATAAGCGAGGAATCGAATACTCGTCCAAAACCGATGATCGCGATTGGCGGCAAACCAATTCTCTGGCATATCATGAAAATTTACTCCGCGCATGGCATCCATGATTTTGTGGTGTGCTGCGGTTACAAAGGGTATGTCATCAAGGAATACTTTGCGAACTATTTTCTGCACATGTCGGATGTAACTTTCGACATGCGTAACAACCAGATGGAAGTGCATCAACGCCATGCCGAGCCGTGGCGCGTGACGCTGGTGGATACCGGCGATGACACCATGACGGGCGGGCGTCTGAAACGTGTGGCGGACTATGTAAAAGATAACGAGGCATTCTGCTTTACCTATGGTGACGGTGTCGCCAATATTGACATCGGTGCACAGATTGCTTTTCACAAGCAGCATGGTAAGCGCGCGACCGTCACCGCAGTTCAACCGCCCGGGCGCTATGGTGCGCTCAATATGAATGGGGATGTTGTGCGCGGGTTTATCGAAAAGCCGCAAGGCGACGGCGGCTGGATCAACGGGGGATTTTTCATATTGTCGCCGAGCTGCCTGGATCTTGTTGCCGATGATATGACATCCTGGGAGGGGGAGCCGCTCAACCAGCTTGCTGCTCAAGGTGAGCTGATGGCCTTTGAGCATAATGGTTTTTGGCAGCCTATGGATACACTGCGCGACATGAATCATCTGGAAAGCCTATGGCAAAGCGGTAAAGCGCCATGGAAGGTATGGTAGGGCGCGAAGCGCCCGTTTGATTTGGGTTTTCTACATGCAGACGATTATCAAGTTATCCGTCATGCAGTCGCATGAATTAGTAAAGAAAATATCAGCTTAACGTGCCTCACAACTAAAGCGAGTTAGCTCATGACTTCAACCATCAACCATCAGCCATCAACCAACACTTTTTTTCAAGGGAAAAAAGTGTTCGTCACCGGACATACTGGCTTCAAAGGCAGCTGGCTGTCGCTATGGCTGCAATCCATGGGTGCACAAGTACATGGCTATGCGCTCAATTCACCAACTGAAACCAATCTTTTTACCGTGGCGGAAGTGGGCAAAGGCATGGCGAGCAGCGCAATAGCCGACATCCGAGATACAGACCGGTTGCGTATTGCCTTGCAAGCAGCACAACCGGAAATTGTTTTTCATTTAGCCGCACAGCCGTTGGTGCGCTACTCTTATGCGCACCCGGCAGAAACCTATGCGGTGAACGTGATGGGCACGGTGAATTTACTTGAAGCCGTGCGTGCTACACCCGGCGTGAAAGCGGTCGTGAATGTCACCACAGATAAATGCTATGAAAATAGAGAATGGGTGTGGGGCTACCGCGAGAATGAGCCTATGGGCGGCTACGATCCTTACTCAAGCAGCAAGGCATGCGCAGAGCTGGTGACAGCGGCCTACCGCAATTCATATTTTCAACCGTCAACTATCAACGAACAACCATCCGCCATCAACATTCAACATTCACCTGCCATAGCAACGGCTCGTGCCGGCAACGTGATAGGTGGCGGCGATTGGGCGGCTGACCGGTTGATACCCGACTTTTTGCGCGCCATGGATGCGGGACAAACCTTGAATATTCGCGCCCCTCATGCCACCCGCCCCTGGCAGCATGTACTGGAACCGCTGTCAGGATATTTGATGCTGGCGGAACGCCTTTATATGGATGGCGCCGTCTTTGCCGAGGCTTGGAATTTTGGCCCGAGCGATGAAGATGCGCGTTCGGTGCAATGGATAATCGAACGAATGGCCGAAATACGACAGGGTGTAACGTGGCAATGCGATGACACGTTACAACCACATGAGGCGAGCTACCTCAAGCTGGACAGCAGCAAGGCGCACAATCAGTTGAACTGGCATCCCCGCTGGAATTTACAAACCGCATTGCAAAAAACGCTGGAATGGCATCAGGCGTGGCGCAATCGCGAAGATATGTACGCACTGACTCTGTCACAAATCGCCGCATATAACGCAGATTACCCGGGCGATTGAACATGGCACGTTTCGATTTCATCACGACCCCTTTAACCGGACTGATGCTGGTACAACGTAAGGCCATAGAAGACCATCGCGGCTTTTTGTCACGCCTGTACTGTGCCGATGAATTTGGCAAGGCCGGAATCAATAAACCCATCATCCAAATTAACCACACGCTTACCTGCCAAAAAGGATCGGTACGAGGCTTGCATTTTCAACATTCCCCATTCATGGAAACCAAGCTGGTGAGTTGTTTAAAAGGAGAGGTTTTCGATGTGGCAGTTGACCTTCGACGCGACTCAGCGACTTTTCTGCATTGGCACGGCGAAATCCTCTCAGCCGAAAACCGAAAAAGCCTGTTCATTCCAGAAGGTTTTGCGCACGGTTTTCAGGCATTGACTGATAATTGTGAACTTTTTTATCTGCACTCGGCGCCTTATCGCCCGGAAGCCGAGGATATGCTCAATATTGCGGATCCGAAACTAAATATTTCCTGGATTTTGCCAATAGAGTGCCTGTCCGAACGCGATCGCACTCGCCCATTCATAGACAATCATTTTCAGGGAGCCGCACCATGAAATGTCGCCACTGTCAGACCGAGTTAACTTTACCGCTGATTAACTTAGGCTCAGCACCTCTGTCCAATGCCTATCTCACCGCACTGACCATGCGCCGCCCGGAAAAATGGTTCCCATTAAAAGTATTAGTCTGCAAGTCCTGTTGGTTGGTGCAAGCTGAATCGTATTCAAGAGCCGCAGAACTATTTAATGATGAATATGCCTACTTCAGCTCATTTTCTGATCAGTGGCTGAAACATGCTAAAAATTATGTGAACACTATGGTGGATCGCTTTGGCCTGACGGTTGACAGCCATGTGATTGAGGTCGCCTCGAATGACGGATATTTGCTGCAATACGTAAAGCAAAAAGGCATTCCTTGCCTGGGCATCGAGCCAACCGCCGGTACATCTGCCGCAGCACGCCTTAAAGGGATTGAAACCATCGAGGAGTTTTTCGATACGAGTCTGGCTAGCAGACTTGTGAGTCAGGGTATGCAAGCCGATTTAATGGTAGCTAACAATGTGTTGGCACATGTACCCGACATCAACGATTTTTCATCAGGATTTGCTGCATTGCTCAAGCCACAGGGCGTGGCTACCTTTGAGTTCCCTCACGTCATGCATTTAATTGAAGAGAATCAGTTCGATACAATTTATCACGAGCACTTTTCATACCTTTCCTTTACGTCCGTATTAAAAATTTTAAACGCCAACGGACTCTCGGTTTTTGATGTCGAAGAGCTGGGCAGTCATGGTGGCAGTCTTCGCGTTTTTGCTCAAAGAAAGGATACGGGAAAGCATGCCATCAGCGAGAGCGTAACCGAACTAATCAACAGAGAATCCGCTTCCGGAATGAGGCGTGCAGATTATTATGAAGGCTTTCAAGAGCATGCCGACAAGGTTAAAAATGATTTCTTGCATTTTTTGATCGAAGCAAAACGGTCAGGTAAAATAGTAGCCGGATATGGCGCCGCGGCAAAGGGCAATACTTTGATGAACTATGCGGGTGTTCGTCCGGACTTGTTGTCTTACGTAGTGGATCGCAATCCTGCCAAGCAAGGCAAATTTATGCCCGGAAGTCGCATTCCGATTGTTGCTGAAGAATATTTAAAACAGAAAAAACCTGATTATGTAGTGATCTTTCCCTGGAATCTGCGGGAAGAAGTAATGGCTCAACTGGCTTATATTCGCGAGTGGGGCGGGCTGTTCGTTACGGCAGTGCCGAATATCGAATTTGTGTAAGATGGAATAAGCGTTGTTAGAGATGGGTTTTGTGTCTGTCGCTTATTTCGCCCACATAAAAAATTGAACATGGATTATTTATTGTAGGGTGCGGTGACATCAGTAAACTTTTGCTCAATGAGCAATCAAGGTTGGATTTTTTGGTGTTGCCATTTTTGTTACATAAAGGGGAGGCGGTTTTTTATGGGTAATCATTTAACCGGGCAGTTTTGGGGATTTGCGGACTCTCAGGAGTTCGTGAACGGTATTCAGCAGGCCGTTAACCAGATATCGGGGCAGGACGGGATATACGCAGGTGACAATCTTTTCACATACCACAAGAACTTGAGCTTTCTACTATGGAAGGAAGTATGCTGACGTCAGCAAATAACAGACAGGAGCTATTACAAAATTTTTTCTGTGAAATGTTCCGTATTCGGGTTGTCGAAGAGACGCTTCTTGACTTGTTCGCTCAAGGCGCTATCGGCGGCACGGTGCATACCTGTCTAGGCCAGGAAGCGGTCGCTGTCGGGGTTATTTCTGCCCTTAACCGGGACACGGATATCATTTGTTCAAATCACCGGGGTCATGGCCATTTCTTGGCCTATTGCGGTGATGCTCGCGGCTTGGTAGCGGAGATCCTTGGCCTGCCCTCTGGCGTTTGCGGGGGTATTGGCGGCAGTCAGCACCTGCAAAAGAAGAACTTCTATTCCAACGGGATTTTGGGTGGGATGGCGCCTGTTGCCGTTGGCATGGCCTTTGCTGAGAAGCTGAAAGGCAGTGGGGCGGTGGTGGTGCAATTCATGGGCGACGGAGCGATGGCGGAGGGGGCGGTTTATGAAGCATTGAATATGGCTTCATTGTGGGGGCTACCTATCATGTTTGCGGTAGAAAATAATCAATATGCACAAAGTACTCATTGGAGTGCGCAGCATTCCGGTGCGCTGGAACAGCGCAGCGAGGCATTTGGCGTGCCGGTGTGCGACATTGATGGCAACGATGTGGAAGTTGTGTATGACACGGCACAGCGGCTGATCAGCGAGATTCGGTCAGAGTGCGCCCCACGATTACTCTTCATGCGCACGTATCGGCTCGGACCTCATAGTAAAGGAGATGATATGAGAGATCCAGAGGAGCTTGACTATCACGTTCAGCGTGAGCCTTTGCGCCGCCTGAGAGAGAAACTTGACCAGTCTTGGATTAAAGAGGTTGAGCCGCAGATGCGCCAGCAGGTGGCGACATTGGTGGCCGATTTGAGAAGGGGCTTATAGTGGCAAGTTATTTGACGGGACTGCAGTTGGGGCTGGCAGAGGCGCTGGCGGCAAATGAGAAAGTGGTTGTTCTTGGTGAAGATTTGGTTGACCCATATGGAGGCGCTTTCAAAGTTACCAAGGGATTATCTACTCACTTTCCCGGACGGGTCATTAGTACGCCAATTTGCGAGGGCGGATTCACTGGTGTGGCAGTGGGGATGGCGCTACGTGGTTTTCGGCCAGTCGTGGAAATCATGTTTGGGGACTTTCTTACCCTTTGTGCCGATCAGATCGTTAATCACATGGCAAAATTTCCTGGCATGTTTAACGGACAGGTGAAAGTCCCGCTGGTAATTCGGACACCAATGGGCGGTGGGAGGGGCTATGGAGCAACTCATAGCCAAAGCCTGGAAAAGATGTTTCTAGGGGTGCCGGGCATCAAGGTGGTGGCTCCGAGTCATTTGCATGCTGCAGGCGACATCTTGCAATATGCAATCCTCGTTGACGATGATCCGGTATTATTTATCGAAAACAAGCTTCTTTATCCATTGGATCAACACACTCATGTTTTCATGGAGCAAAGCGCTGAGATACCTGGTTATCCAACGGTAGCATTGCGGAATTTTAGCTCCGGGCAGCCGGATGTCACAGTTATTTCCTATGGCGGAATGAGTCGCGAAATTGTCCCCATGTTGGAGAAATTGCGAAGCGATGAACTCAATGTGACTGCGGTTTTCCCGTCAAGTTTGTGGCCAGTGCCGGTCGAAACGTTGGTGCGCTATGGCGCTCAGTGTGGGCGCTTGGTTATTTGCGAGGAGGGCAGCGCAGGATTCAATTGGGGTAGTGAAGTGGCGGTTCTGCTTTACGATGCACTACGTGGCAATTTGCTGGCACCCATCACCCGGCTAGCGGCCGCATCGCAGGCAATCCCCGCAGCCCGCCATTTGGAAAAAGAAGTTCTAGTCACCGCAGAAAAAATTGAGAATGCAATATGGGAGCTGATGTCATGATTACAGTAGTGCGTATGCCGTCGCTAAATGCCAATGAGGATCAGGCGGTTATTGTCAACTGGTGTATTGAGGATGGTGCCCCGGTCAGCCGGGGCGAGGAAGTGTGCATAGTCGAAACCACCAAGGCCACTTATGACGTGACGGCTGAATCCGATGGGTTTCTTCGGCACCTGGTAGAAATTGATCAGGTCGTCAAAAACAACCAGCCCGTCGCAATAATAACGGCCACACAGGATGAGGACTATGCTGCTGCACTGGCGTTCTTGGAAAAAACGGAATCTGTAACGACTGATCGGCGCTGGACCAAGAAGGCAGAGCTGGTGGCAAAGAAACTAGGCTTGGATATGTCAGTCCTAGCCGCCAAATTTCCTGATCGAGTCATCTCAGAAGCGGATGTGTTAGCGTCCAACAAGCCAGCTTTTGAGGGCAATGATCTGCTGGAAGATGCTTATCCCAGCCTGCGGCCCCTGCGCATTTTACTGATCGGGGGGGGCGCGGGGGGGGGCTCCGTGACATTGGATGCGATTTCACGAGTGCAGCATCAACGTGCAGTCGGCATTCTCGACAACAATACCGCGTTGCACGGCAAGTCCATGATGGGTGTACCTATTCTTGGCCCTAATAGCATGGCTGCCGAACTCTGGGAAAAAGGGGTTTTTGATGCTGCAATAATCTGCATTACAGGCAACATCGCAGATCGTACCGCCATTTTCGAGAACATGCGAGGCAAGGGAATTCGTTTTGCTAATGTGATTGACCCATCCACGGTAGTCAAAAGTTATGTGTCCATGGGCGAGGGCAATCTGATCATGGGAAATGGCTACCTGGCACCATCTTGCGTCTTGGGTGATAACAACTTTCTCGCCAGCCATACTTGCATAGAACATCATACCAAGGTTGGCAGCCATTGCACCTTTGGCCCCCGATCTACCACATCAGGAGCCGTGACGATTGGTGATCGGGTAAAGTTCGGCATGGGTGTTCTGGTGGAACCCTACCTGACCATCGGGGATAATTGCCTGATTCCTTCAGGATGTGTGCTTACAAACAATTTGCCACCCAACTCCGTGGTCAAGATGCAATTCAGCCAGACCATTAAAAACAGGGATTAATATTAAAAGGAGCGCTGTCATCAGCGCAGGAACAATCGTGAAGAGAACGCTGAAAGAGTATAGGATTTATGCCGACAATCCCTTGAAATGTTTTGGCTACAGGCGGTAAACGATGCTATTCACAATACTGGGTTCCGGCGGCTTTATCGGCACGCGACTGGAGCAACATCTGCGCGAGAACGGACATGAGACATACACTCCGCCCAAGGGGGCTGCGGAGATATTTGACAGGGACTTGGGGCGGGTTGTATACGCCATCGGTTTAACCGCAGACTTCCGGCAAAGACCGCATGATACGGTCGAAGCGCATGTATGCTACCTCACCAGAATCTTGCGGGAGGCGCGGTTCTCCTCGATTACCTATCTTTCATCTACGCGTGTTTACCAGGGGTCGGAATCCGGGAAAGAGGACGCAGCATTAAAGGTTTTTCCAAACGCGGATGGTCTCTATAACCTGACAAAATTGACCGGAGAGGCTCTTTGTCTGCAATCGGGGCGCGGTCAGGTCGCACGGCTGTCAAACATTGTGGGCGAAGGCGCGTCAGAAAGTTTTGTTGCGCAACTCATATCCGAAGCCGTGACAGGAAAGTTACATCTGCGCTCGGCCTTGTCTTCCACCAAGGATTACCTGCTGATTGACGATGCCATCAATGCCTTGGCTGCATTGGCAATCCACGGCGAGATGGGAATTTATAACATAGCCTGCGGAAAGAATATTTCTACGGCGGAAATTCTGGATGCTCTGTCCACACGATTACAATTTGAAACCTCAGTAGCAGAATCTGGCGTGGAATTCTCTTTCCCGGTTATCGATATTGAGCGCATCCAAAAACTGCTTACGTGGCAACCGCAGTGTGTCACATCCTGGATAAAGGAAACGCAATTACTAAAGCAATATTGACCGTTTTATCTCGCAGCTCGATATGCGCAGTAAGTTTGTTTTTGGATTGAGCAAAATTTATGACCGGGATCACACCATGAAAAAGATAACAAGCTGCTCAATTTGCGGGTGCCAGATGAGTGAAGTGTTTCACTCCAGCTCGGAGGTGAGCATTACTTCGCTTGCGGCACTCATGCCTGGCAAGACCGTTGTTTCCGTCTGCGCGCATTGTGGCCATATGGAAACGTCTTCATTATTTGATCTGGATCAATATTACGATACCGGCTACAAAATTGGCGGACTCGATGCGGACGAGGATGATTTATACACCATTGAAGATGGCCGAATGGTGTTCAGATCCGAGCACATGGCGAGAGTTTTGCTCGAAAAAACATCCCATCTTGGCATAACAAAACTATTGGATTACGGATGCGGCAAATCTTTAACCTCACAACGGGCGATGGCTGCCAACACCGAACTGGACGTTTACCTGTTCGATGTTTCCCGTGATTACGTGGAGTTCTGGAAGAGTTTTCGCCCGGAAGAGAAACTCGCATTCTTCAACACTCCCCCGTCATGGAGTGGTTCTTTCGATTGCGTGACATCGTTTTTTTCTCTTGAGCATGTCCCCTCTCCCAAGGACAGTGTGACCCAGATAAGAAGCCTCTTGCGGAATGGCGGGTATTTGTATGCCATTGTCCCAAACATTTATTCGGTAAATCGAGCAGACATGCTGGTGGTCGATCATTTGCATCATTATTCGCTGTCATCAATGAAATACTGCCTGTCTTCCTGCGGTTTTGAATTGGTCGAAGTCGACAATCACTCCCACCAGCAGGCTTCAATTTATATTGCCAGAGCTGTTGCCGAGCAAGTTTCCGTGATCGAACTTGATCCTGCGGAAGTGCAGACTGGCATTCATGATGCGTACAAGCTTGCCGACTTCTGGAAAGGAGTGGAGGCCAGACTGCATGAATTTGAGGCTCGGGCAGCGGCGTCCGGAGTGGGAAGGATATTTATTTACGGGGCAGGTATTGTGGGTGTTTTTCTCTATTCCAGATTCCGTAACAAGCAAATCATCGCCGGATTTATTGACTTGAATCTGCACAAACAGAAAAAGCTCTACTGCGGATTGCCGGTTGTTTCACCCAGCACAGTACAACTGGAGCCATCCGATGGCATGCTGGTGGGGCTGAATCCTGGTGTTGGCGAGCCGGTGATCGCCTCTATGCGGCAATTCGAACAGATCGGAAAAAATATTTTTTTCTGCTAAAGTTGTATCCATCAACCACAATGAGGCCATAGATGAATGATTTTGTTAAACAATTCGAAGCAGAGAAAATCGCCCGCATAGAGGCATTGGGTAAAGACACCGAATTCCAGGATCGTTCGCGCGATTGGCTGGAAGAAAGTATGCGCAAAGCCTATGTCTACAATTTTTCCTGGATGGGTCGTCCCATCATTCAAAATCCAATCGATATCATGGCAATGCAGGAGATCATCTGGGAGGTAAAGCCGGATTTAATTATTGAAACAGGAATCGCGCATGGTGGCTCACTGATTTTTTCAGCCTCCATGCTGGAATTGAATGCCGCCTGTGGCGGCACCGTTGATGCCGAGGTGCTGGGTATTGATATCGACATTCGCCCACACAACCGCAAGGCGATCGAAGAACATCCCATGTCCAGACGCATCACCATGATTGAAGGTTCCAGTATTGCTCCCGAAATCGTCGCACAAGTAAGGGCGAAGGCAAAAGGGAAAAAACGGATACTTGTTTGCATGGATTCCAATCACACCCATGATCACGTACTCGCTGAACTGGAGGCGTATGCGCCACTCGTCAGCTTGGGTAGTTATTGTGTTGTCTTCGATACGTTCGTGGAGGACGTGCCCGCCGATGTTTTTCAGAATCGCCCCTGGCATCCTGGCAACAGCCCAAAAACTGCGGTATGGGAATATTTGAAAACGCATCCCGAGTTTGAGATCGATAAAAGCATTCACCAAAAGTTGCTCATCACCGTCGCACCGGACGGGTATTTAAAGCGTGTTCGCTAGCAGCCTGGCTACCGCCACACTTCTTTACCATACGCAGATGGCTCACAACGGGCGTGAGATGAGTTCCTGCGGATCATCAAGCCTGCACTGATGTCACATTTGTAATGGGCAGCGCCTTGTTTATTCAACTGTCACGAACGGTAGTAGTGAGTGGTTACTAACCACTTGCTATTTACCATACTTAAACCTGCATATTCATGATGTCGTTATAGGCCTGCACGACCTTGTTGCGCACCTGAACGGTGGCCTGAAAATTGATACCGGCTTTTTGCATGGCGATCATCGTGTCGCTCAAGCTGACTTTATCGTCGCCCATCACAAACGCCGTTTGCAATGTTTCAGATTTTTGTTGTGCTTGCGCCACGCCATCGAGCGTATTCTTCAGCACATTGGCGAAGTCCACCTTGCCTGGCTGCGCCAAAGGCGCCGGTTCACGCAAGCCGGCTGCCGCCGCCGCCACGCGCATTTGCGCCATCAAACCATCGACTGCTGATATATTGCTCATTTTTTAACTCCTTAAACTGGTTACCGGCTGCTGATGGCTAGCAGCCAAACCGACTGCTATGCGCCACCAGCTACAAGCCGATTTTACAGCAATCACACAATACCCAAACAAACACACTCAACATCAGAAGAACAGGGATATAATTTTCCCTTTATTCCCCCCTTCAAAAACGCATCCAATGTGGATAATGCGTTCACTGTCCCAGTGGCATTCAGGTGTAGTTCGCAATCATAATGGCAGAACAAGTAAACAGCGCAACAATCTCAGAAGGCGCAGTCAGCCGCTTCGAGCAGCTCAGCACCCAACAGAAAATGGGGCTGGGCATCGGCATTGCGGCATTGATTGCACTGATTGCGGGCGCATGGATGTGGGGACAAACCCCGGACTACCGCGTACTTTACAGCAACCTGTCCGATCGCGATGGCGGTGCGATCATTGATTCCTTGCAACAACTGAATATCCCCTACAAGTTCGCCGAGGGCGGTGGCGCGCTGATGATCCCCGCCAACCAGGTCCATGAAGCACGGCTGAAACTCGCCGCACAAGGGTTGCCTAAAGGCGGCACAGTGGGCTTCGAGCTGATGGAAAACCAGAAATTCGGCATCACCCAATTTGCCGAGCAGGTCAATTACCAGCGCGCACTCGAAGGCGAACTGGCGCGTTCGGTACAAACCATCAGCGCCGTGGCGACCGCCCGCGTCCACCTGGCCATCCCCAAACCCAGCGTTTTCATCAAGGAACAACAAAAACCCAGCGCTTCCGTGGTGCTTACCCTGCACGGCGGTCGCCTGCTCGACGCATCCCAAGTCACCGCGATTGTGCATTTGATTTCGAGCAGCGTACCGGATATGTCAGCCAAAAATGTCACTATAGTGGATCAGGATGGCACGCTGCTGAGTGCGCTCCAGGACGGAAACGGTGTGGGGCTGGATGCAAATCAGCTCAAGTATGTACAGCAAATCGAGCAAAACTACATCAGGCGTATTGAGTCCATCCTGATACCCCTGCTGGGCGCGAACAATGTACATGCGCAGGTGACGGCAAACATTGATTTTGCGCGCACCGAACAAACCGCCGAAACGTATAAGCCTAACCAAAATCCGGCTGACAGCAGCGTGCGCAGCCAGCAAAACTCCGAAACCCTGAACGGCTCCGGCTTGAATGCGAGCGGGGTACCGGGCGCATTGAGCAACCAGCCCCCTGTCCCTGCGACCGCACCGATCGTTGCCGCCGCTCCCGGCACAATTGATCCGGCCAGTGGCGTCAGAATAGACAATTTGCACAAAGAAAACACCATCAATTACGAAGTGGATCGCACGATCAGCCACACCGTGTTGCCTGTCGGCATGATCAAGCGTTTGTCGGTGGCGGTGGTGGTCAACAACCGCAAGGCGACCGATCCAAAAGGAAAAGTCAGCTACAAACCGCTGACGGACGCGGAAAAAGCCCAGATCGACAATCTGATCAAGGATGCGGTGGGATTTGATCAGAATCGTGGCGACAGCCTGAACGTGCAAAATGCCGCATTCAACGACGACAAGGAAGTGGTGGCAGAGATTCCGCTGTGGAAGCAACCGGACATGATCGAACTGGCGAAACAACTCGCCAAATATTTGCTGATCGCCGTGGTGATGCTGGCTGTGGTGTTCAAAATCATCAAGCCGGCCTTCCGTCCGCTGCAACCGTTCAAAGCCGAAGAAAGCGAAGCTGGCCTTGCAGCGGTCGACGCTGAAGGCCATCCAATCGGCGAACTCGCGGCGGGCGCTGAAGGTGGGGCGGGCGATCACGAACCAGGCTTCTACACCCCCCCTATTGAGCCTTATGAAAAAAATCTCAATATTGCCAGACAGATCACACAACAAGATCCAAAAATTGTAGCGAGCGTAATCCGGGACTGGGTGAATGGCAATGAGTGATGGCGTGCAAAACAGTGCAATTTTCCTGATGACGCTGGGCGAGAATGAAGCCGCAGAAGTGCTCAAATACCTGGGTCCCAAGGAAGTGCAAAAAATCAGTGCGGCGATGGTTGCGCTGAACAACCTGACCCGCGATCAAATCTCTCAGGTATTTCACGAATTTCTGGTGGCAGCTTCCGAAAAGACCACCATCGGCATGGATTCCAACGACTTCATCCGCAATATGCTGACCAAGGCGCTGGGCGACGACAAGGCGGCCGGTTTGATCGATCGCATCATGCACAGCAGCGATACCAGCGGCATCGAGAGTTTGAAATGGATGGATCCGGGCGCCGTCGCGGAAATGATCGGCAACGAACACCCGCAAATCATCGCGACGATACTGGTGCATCTGGAACCGGATCAGGCAGCTTCCATCATGAAAATGCTCACTGAGCGCACCCGCAACGATGTACTGCTGCGCATCTCCACGCTGGACGGCGTACAGCCAGTCGCCCTGCGCGAGCTTAACGACGTGTTGAGCAAACTGATGAGCGGGGGCGCGACGGGCAAGAAAACCCTCAGAGGGGGCGTCACCACGGCCGCAGAAATCCTCAATTTCATGGGCGGCACGCTGGAAGCCGAGATGATGGAGAAAGTGCGCAGTTTTGACCCTGACCTGGCACAAAAAATCGAAGACAAGATGTTTGTCTTCGAAAATGTGCTGGATGTTGACGACAGGGGCATCCAGCTGATTCTGCGCGAAGTTCAATCCGAAGCGCTGATCGTAGCGCTGAAGGGTGCCAGCGAAGAGCTGCGCGAAAAGATTTTCAAGAACATGTCGTCACGCGCGGCCGAAATGATGCGCGAAGACCTCGAATCGAAAGGCCCGGTCAAGCTCAGCGAAGTCGAAGCCAACCAGAAAGAAATTCTCAAGGTCGTCAAGCGGCTGTCCGATGACGGTCAAATTTCCTTAGGCGGCAAGGGAGATGAAGATGCCTATGTCTAGCCCATCATCACGGGAAAACGTAGTGGCAGGATCCAGTCTGCCTAAAGAGCAGCTCACCGCGTTTGCGCGCTGGGAGCTGGCTTCTTTTGATCCGCAAACAGTGTCGGCAGAGCCGCCAGTCGCAGAACCCGCAGTAACCGCCGAGTCCGCTGCCGCCCAATTGCAAAGCATTCAAACCAGCGCCTATGACGAGGGCCATGCCGCAGGGCATCAGGCAGGCTATGCAGCCGGAATTCAACAGGCTCAGACTGAAACGGCCAAACTGCAAACCCTGATGCAAAATTTGCAAACCGCACTCACTCAGATTGACGAGCAACTGGCGCAGTCATTGCTCGATTTGTCACTGGAAATTGCGCACAAGATGGTCATCGAAGCGCTGCATGTCAAGCCCGAGATCATCTTGAAAATCGTCAGCACGGCCATTAGCGGTTTGCCGCACTTCAACCAGAACGCGCATTTGATCCTGCACCCGGTGGATGCGGAACTGGTACGCAAACAAATGGGCGAAGACCTGACTCACACCGGATGGAAGATTTTTACCGATTCAAAAATCGAACCGGGCGGATGCCGCGTAGAAACGGCACACAGCAATGTTGATGCGACCAACCTGGCGCGCTGGCAGCGCATCGTTGAATCTATCGGACAACATAAATCATGGCTGACGACCCAGAACTGACACTGAATACGGATCAGCACCTCAATCCGGCGCTCGCCACTATCCTGGATCCCGAATCCACGATACTGACGGAGCCCCCTATCCCTGCGCTCACCCCTTTCCTTGATCTGACGCCCCTCAATCACGAACCTAATGCGCACATCCAGCGCTGGCGCGATTTTCTGGCCGAAGGCCGCGACTGCATAGCCGAATGCAACCCTATGCCGCCGAGCGGCCACCTGACCAAAGTGACCGGCCTGATCATGGAGGCCGTCGGCTTGCAAATGCCGGTGGGCAGCACCTGCGAAATTCGCCTGATGAATACCACCGTCGAAGCGGAAGTCGTGGGATTTTCCGGAGAAAAATTGTTCCTGATGCCGGAAAATGACGTCTATGGCCTGGTTCCCGGCGCACGCGTCATGCCGATTGAACCCGCGCATGTGCTGACCCTGTCGGGAAAACGCAAACCGCCGCGCCGCCGCATGTCTGATCACGCCAAGCATCTGCCGGTAGGCGACATGTTGCTCGGCCGCGTACTCGATGGCGCCGGAAAACCGCTCGATCAACTCGGCCCCTTGACGGATACCGCATCCGCGCCGTTGCAGAGCCGCCCTTTCAACCCGCTTGAACGCGCCTCGATTGATACGCCGCTCGATGTCGGCGTTCGCGCCATCAATGCACTGCTGAGTGTCGGACGTGGACAGCGCATGGGGCTGTTCGCCGGCAGCGGCGTGGGCAAGAGCGTGTTGCTCGGCATGATGGCGCGCTATACCAGCGCGGATGTCACGGTAGTCGGGCTGATCGGCGAGCGCGGTCGCGAAGTCAAGGAATTCATCAACGACATCCTCGGCCCCGAGGGAATGGCACGTTCAGTCGTCGTTGCCACCCCCGCCGACACCTCGCCCTTGATGCGCCTGCAGGGCACGGCCTACGCCACCACCATCGCCGAATATTTCCGCGACCAGGGCAAAAATGTACTGCTGATCATGGACTCACTGACCCGCTACGCGATGGCACAGCGCGAGATCGCCCTCGCCGTGGGTGAACCCCCCGCCACCAAGGGCTACCCGCCGTCCGTGTTTGCCAAACTGCCGCAACTGGTTGAACGCGCAGGCAACGGGCTGGAGGGCAGCGGTTCGATCACCGCTTTTTACACCGTGCTGACTGAAGGTGACGATCAGCAAGATCCGATTGCCGACAGTGCGCGCGCGATTCTGGACGGGCACATCGTACTTTCACGTCGCCTGGTAGAACAGGGGCACTACCCCGCCATCGACATCGAAGCCTCGATCAGCCGCGTCATGTCGCGCCTGGCAACCCCCGAACATGCCTCATTGGTACAACGCTTCAAGCATATGTATGCGCATTACCAGCGCAACCGCGACTTAATCAGTGTCGGCGCCTATATCAGCGGCAGTGACCCGCTGCTGGACGAGGCGATCAAACTCTACCCTATGATGGAACAATTCCTGAAACAAGGCATGCATCAGCCCGAAACCTATGCGGCGAGCATCGCTCAGCTGGCAGCCTTGTTTGAACCTACACACTAAAATCATGACTAAGTTAAAATCATGACTAAACCATTCCGTTTGCAGCCTTTGTTGAATCTGGCGCAGATTAATAATGAATCGGCCACGCGAAGGCTTGGTGAACTCAACAAGCAGCAGTTCGACAAACAAACCCAGCTGGAGACCCTGCTGCAATACCGCCGCGACTATCAGGCACGCATGCAGGCCGCCAGCCAGCAGGGTATGGATCCTGCCTTATTGCGCAATTTTCAGGAGTTTATTTACAAGCTGGATGCCGCTATCGAACAACAACTCAAGGCTGTCGAGCAAAGCAAAGTATCAACACAAATAGGGCGCGGCGAGTTTGTCGGCACACAACGCAAACTGAAGTCATTCGACACCTTGCAACAGCGCCATGTTTTGACTGAAATGAAAACAGAAGCGAAGCAGGAGCAAAAGGCGATGGACGAACACACCGGTCGTGTAACCGCTTACAAGATGCTCAATACGGAAAAATAGAACCCAGGCACAGCATCCTGGCCATCCTAAAACACAATGGAGACATATCATGATTAACCCGGTTCTTAACATAGCCCCGCCACCTGCGCAGAATGCCAGCCAGAAGCCCAGTGATGCGAAAAACACGGACGGGTTCGGCGCCGTATTGGCGCGACAAATGGACGAAAAGACGGCCTCAGGAACAGCCGCATCGGCCAAAAATTCGGACAGCAAAAACACCAAAACTGAAAAAACAGCGGATGCAACCCAGCAGGCCGATCAGGCACCGCAACCGACAGCGCCCGATGCCAGCACCAACCCGCTGTTGCTGCTTGTCAATCAAGGGTTCAAGGCAGCGGCCAGCGGGACAGGCGTTGATGTGAATACCAGCGCGCAGACGACACAGGGTCAAATCCCGGCAGCCGATGCAGCGTCCCTGGCGGTACTGGGTCAGGCGGCTGCGGCCGCCGGTGCCGTTACCGGCACAACCGTACACGCGAAGAGCAGTGCGCAAACCCATCTGACCGGAATAGCCGCGGCACGCGAAAAATTTGATCCGGCCACAGGCGCTTCGACAAAAGCCGAGTCATTCATTGCAGCGCAGTCAGGCTTAAAAACAGGCGCAGAGACTTTCAAAGTGGCGGAATTAGCCGCCAGCCTGCCCGCTCCATCCGCCCAGGTCATGGCTCAATCAGCCGGCGCACTGGTCGCATCCAGCCAACAGCACAGTACCACAAGCCACACCAATACCACTATCGCAGCACCATTGGGCAGCAGCGCATGGCCCGATGAATTCTCGCAAAAAATCAGCTGGGTGAGCACGCAGCAAAATCAAGTTGCGGAGCTGCATTTAAATCCGCCCGATTTAGGGCCGATGAGCGTGGTTCTGACTGTTTCAGACAATCAGGCAACCGCGCTGTTCTCCTCGCCCCACAGTGCGGTGCGTGAAGCCATTGAAAACGCCCTGCCCAGACTTCGCGAGAGTTTGGCCGAAAACGGTATCATGCTGGGCAATGCCACGGTCAGCGATCAGACACCGCGCGACAGTAGTGGGGGTAATTTCACGAATCAGCGCTCCAATACCCGGACTGATGCCGGAACAGCTGACAGCACGCCCGCATCAACGTCGACCGTCTTGCCTACAATGACGACACGCCGTCATAATGGCATGGTTGACACGTTCGCCTGAAAATTCAAATAAAGGTTAATCATGCGGTGGAAATCAGCGATATTTGTGTCATCATCCGCCGCGTTTATTATTTACTATCCTAAATAGGGAACAGCAACATGTCGAAACCAGCAAAACCTGCCGCAGCCGCAGCAGCCGGTGATCAACCACCCAAGAGCAAAAAGATGCTCATTATCATTATCGCCGTGGTCGTCCTGCTGGCAGGCGGCGGCGCTGCCGCCTTCTTTTTATTGAAACCCCATTCGGATAAGCATGACAAGACGACAGTCGGTGAAGAAGCGACGGTAGGTGAACGTGAAGACGAATCAAAACCAAAGCTTCCACCCAAGTTTGTGGAAATAGGCACATATACCGCGAATCTGGTGCATGAAGACAGCGATCGCGTCATGCAGGTCGCCATCACGCTCAAGCTCAGCAAACCGGAACTTGAGGAAAAAGTAAAGGAGGAAAATCCTGAAATACAACATAGAATCAATATGTTGCTTCAGAGCAAACGCCCTTCTGAATTATCCACGGTGGAAGGCAAGGAAAAACTGGCCGACGAAATCAAGGCACAAATCGAATTTGTATTGGGTCTGCGCAAGTCGGCCCCGGCAGTTCGTACGACCAAACTGGCCGTTGAAGGAGAAGCGCCCGCCTCAGCTGTCGCCCCCGCTGAACCTGCTGCTACACCCAGCAAGAAGGGCGTAGCGGAAGTGCTGTTTACCTCTTTTATTATTCAGTAAAAAATGAGCGAATTTCTCTCACAAGACGAAGTTGACTCCCTGCTCAAGGGGGTGAATGGTGAAGCGGATGAGGCCACAGAACCTGAGGTCAATCCCGGAGATGTTCGCGCATACAATCTTGCATCACAGGAACGCATCGTGCGTGGGCGTATGCCCACCATGGAAATCATCAACGAGCGTTTCGCCCGCTTGTTCCGCATCGGGCTGTTCAACCTCATTCGTCGCACGCCGGAAATCTCGGTAGGCCCGGTACGTGTATTGAAGTTCGGTGAATTCGTTCGCAATCTTGCCGTGCCGACCAATCTGAATATCATTCAGGCCAAACCATTGCGCGGCAATGGTTTGTTCATTTTCGATCCAAATCTGGTGTTTCTGGTCGTGGACAACATGTTTGGCGGAGATGGTCGTTTTCACACCCGCGTGGAAGGTCGCGAATTTACCCAGACTGAACAACGTATCATCCAGAAGATGTTAGCCGTCGTATTTGAAACCTATGCCAAAGCATGGGAAACCGTTTATCCTCTCGAATTCGAGTTTGTGCGCTCCGAGATGAATCCTCAGTTCGCCAACATCGCCACCCCGAACGAGGTCGTCATCGTCACCACCTTCGACATCGAACTAGGCGGAAACGGGGGTGCATTCCACGTATGCATGCCTTACTCGACGCTGGAACCGGTCAAAGACTTGCTCTACAGCAACATACAGGGCGAGCATCTGGCGGTGGACAAACGCTGGTTACAACTGCTATCCAAACAGGTGCAGAGCGCCGAGATTGAACTGGCCGCCACGCTGGGGCAGGCGAGTATCACGCTGGAGAAAGTGTTAAAAATGCGCAGCGGCGACGTAATACCGCTGGATGTGAACGAGAACATTACGGCATGCGTAGATGGGGTCCCGATAATGGAATGCAAATATGGCGTGTTCAACAACCAATACGCACTCAAAATAGTAAAAATGCTTACGATCAACGAAGGGGAAATTCATGTCTGAAGAAACTGCCATCACCGCCGATGATTGGGGTGCAGCCATGTCAGAACAATCTGCCGCAGATGCGGGTGCCGATGACTGGGCAGCCGCAATGGCCGAACAGGAAATCCCAGCCACGCCACCCGCTGACAAGCCCCATGTATTTGAAAAATTCGGGGCAGCGGGAGGTACTGCGACACCCAATGATCTCGACATGATTCTGGACATTCCGGTGCAACTGACCGTTGAACTGGGGCGCACCAAAATGCCGATCAAAAATCTGCTGCAATTGGCGCAGGGCTCAGTGGTCGAATTGGCCGGCATGGCCGGTGAACCGCTGGATGTGATGATTAACGGATTCCTGATCGCGCAGGGTGAAGTCGTGGTGGTAAACGATAAGCTCGGCATACGCCTGACCGACATTACCACGCCGTCCGAACGTCTGCGCCGCATTAACCGCTAACAAAAAATGACAAATCTCGCCATACCAGCGCACCGCTCTTTCGCGGCGATTGCGTTGCTGTTTAGTTCTACTGCCGCAATGGCACTGGACACAGCGCGCCCCGCCTACACTCCACCGCCTGCTGCGGTCAGCGCGGGCGGTCTGTTGCAAGTCACCTTAAGCCTGCTGCTGGTGCTGATCGCCATCGTGGCAGTCGCCTGGCTGCTCAAACGCATGAATCTTGCGCAACAGGGAACAGGAAACCTCCTCAAGGTCATCGGCAGTGTCGCGCTTGGTCAACGCGAGCGCGTGGTACTGGTCGAAGTCGGCGACACCTGGCTGTTGGTCGGCGTAGGTCCCGGCCAGATACGCACGTTGCACACGATGGAAAAAGACTTGCAGTCTGATTTTTCTGCCGCGTCGCCCCCTGACAACAAATTTGCCAAGCTGCTGTCGTCCATGCTTAAACCGCGCACGACCAACGGGCATGGCAAAGATGCCACCACTGCATTATGAAATGGCCATGCCCATTTCCCTCTCCTCAATCCTCTCCCGCTTGCGTGCGAGGATGCAAACGTATCGCTGCGCGAGTTTCTGTTGACGGGCATGACAATGCGCCGTAGTTTTCTGCTGTTCTTAGCGCTGATCTTCGCAAGTCACGGCGCGTTGGCTGAAATTGCCGTTCCTGCCATCACCAGCAAGGCCGCAGCGGGTGGCGGACAGAGTTACAGTCTGAGCCTGCAAACGCTGCTGATACTGACGTCTTTAAGCTTTCTGCCCGCCATTTTACTGATGATGACCGCCTTCACCCGCATCGTCATCGTACTGAGCATGTTGCGCTCAGCGCTCGGCACTCCGGCGTCCCCGCCGAATCAGGTGCTGATCGGGTTATCGCTGTTCCTGACATTCTTCGTCATGTCGCCGGTATTCGATAAAATTTACACCGACGCTTATTTGCCCTATAGCGAAAGTAAACTTGACTTGCAGCAGGCCGTCGAAAAAGGCGTGGTGCCGCTTAAGGCTTTTATGTTGCGCCAGACCCGCCAGGCCGATCTCGCGCTGTTTGTCAAAATCTCGAACAGCGATGAGCTGCAAAGCGCAGATGACGTGCCGCTACGCCTGCTGGTGCCCGCTTACGTGACCAGCGAGCTGAAGACAGCCTTCCAGATCGGTTTCGTGGTGTTCATCCCGTTCCTGATCATCGATATGGTGGTCGCCAGCGTGCTGATGTCGATGGGTATGATGATGGTGTCACCATCCATCATCTCGCTGCCATTCAAGATCATGCTGTTCGTGCTGGCCGACGGCTGGAACCTGCTGATCGGTTCTCTCGCACAGAGTTTTTACACTTAGCCATAAGATAAAACCATAATGACACCCGAATCAGTGATGACCCTGGGGCAGCAGGCCATCGAATTGACCTTGCTGCTCTCCGCCCCACTGTTGATCTGCGCGCTGGCCATTGGTCTGGTTGTGAGCATATTTCAGGCTGCCACCCAAATCAACGAACAGACCTTATCGTTCATTCCAAAATTGGTGGGGATTTTTCTGGTATTGGTGATCGCGGGGCCATGGATGGTCACCATGATGGTGGATTTCATCCGACGCCTGTACGGCAACATCCCCTGGATGGTAGGATAAAAAAATGGAGAAGGGACAAGGGACAAGGGATAAGGGGAAAACAACTTTCCTGAAGATCCCACTATCCCCTGCACGCCTTAAACTTAGTAGCGCAAAGCGCCGGGCCAGTTCGTGATTAACATCACCAGTGCGCAACTGGATATGTGGCTCGCCACGCTGATGTTTCCGATGGTGCGACTGCTCGCCTTGATTTCCAGCGCGCCGATATTGGGCAACAAACAAGCGCCCAAGCGCGTGAAAATCGGACTCGCCGTGTTGCTTGCGATTGTCATCGCACCGACGCTGGGTCCCATGCCGGCCGTGCCGCTAGGTTCACCCCAGGGCTTGCTGATCATCGTTCAGCAAATTATTATCGGCACCGCGATGGGCTTCACGATGCGCCTGATTTTCACCGCAGTGGAGATGGCCGGCGAATTTGCCGGGCTGCAAATGGGATTGGGGTTCGCCAGTTTTTATAACCCGCAAAACGCCTCTTACTCACCCGTGATCGCGCAGTGGCTGGGCATCATTGCTTCACTGGCGTTTCTGGCCATGAACGGACACTTGATGATGCTGTCCCTGGTCGCAGAAAGCTTCCATACGCTACCTGTCGGCGAGATGATGCCCGCGAAGAATTTTTATTTAGCAGCGCAATGGGGGGCGAGTATCTTTGCCTATGGGCTGCAAATATCGTTGCCCTTGCTGGCTGCATTGCTGATCACCAACCTGGCGCTGGGCATACTGACGCGTGCCGCCCAGCAACTCAACCTGTTTGCAATCGGTTTCCCAATCACACTGGCCGTCGGTTTTTTCGTACTGAGTTTTTCCATGCCCTACTTCAGCCCGATCTTGGACAGGATTACGGCAGAGGCATTGGCGACCGCGCTCAAGCTGGTAAAGTTGCCGTAACAACAATTAATAATTGCTATCGTGCGTTCATCTTGTCCGGCAGCGTGATATTCAACTCCAGAACATCATATTGATCGTGTTTCTCCAGCTGAACCTTGAATGAATCTCGGTCCACATGGATGTACTTCGCAATCACCGCCATCAGCTCCTCTTGCAGTGCAGGCAGGTAATCGGGCGTCGCCGTACCTCGTCCCGCACGCTCATGGGCCAGGATAATTTGTAAACGTTCCTTGGCAACGACAGCGGTTTTCTTTTCGGTGCCACGCAGGTAATCAATCAGGCCATCGATCATGGACATCTCAGTTTCCTCCCAGCAGTCGTTTGAAGAACCCTGCCTTTTCGTTGATGAAACGCATCGGCAAATCCTCACCCATGAAGCGACCCACCACATCCCGGTAGGCCTCTGCCACATCGCTCTTTTCCAGATGGATGGCAGGCGTACCTGAATTTGATGCCTGCAGCACGGACTCGGATTCAGGAATCACGCCCAGCAGCGGAATACGCAAAATTTCCTGAATATCGACGACAGACAACATCGCACCTGAGTTCACGCGCTTTGGATCATAACGGGTAACCAGCAAATGTTCTTTGACAGGCTCCAGCCCCTCTACCGCACGTTTCGATTTGGCAGCGAGGATACCCAGGATGCGGTCAGAGTCGCGTACCGATGAGACTTCCGGATTGGTCACCACCAGCGCTTCGTCCGCGAAATACATCGCGGTGAACGCGCCCGACTCGATACCAGCAGGAGAATCGCAGACGATGTAATCAAAACTTTCCTTGAGTTCATCCAGAATACGCTCGACACCTTCGAGGTTGAGCGCATCCTTGTCGCGTGTCTGTGAGGCGGGCAGGATATACAGATTATCGCAATTCTTGTCCTTGATCAGCGCCTGTTTCAGCGAGACCTCACCGTTGATGACATTGATGATGTCGTACACCACGCGCCGCTCGCAGCCCATGATCAGATCCAGGTTACGCAAGCCCACATCGAAGTCGATAACCACGGTTTTGTTGCCGCGCAGAGCCAGACCACTGGAGAAGCTTGCGCTGGTAGTCGTTTTACCCACGCCGCCTTTTCCTGAAGTAACTACGATAATTTTAGCCACGTTTCATTTCCTGAACAATTGATGATAGTTGCGCATTTTAACCGCAAAGCGCCGATATCGAAAACTTACCGTTAGTAATTGAGGGGTTGAATCACCAAACGAGAGCCATCCAGATGTACCTTGGCCGGTTTAGCACGCACACTTTCCGGAATACCGTCTTCAAACACCTTGAAACACCCGGCGATCGACAGCAATTCAGCCTCCATGCCATGCACAAAAATGCACGCGGCTTCGTTGCCTTGTGCACCCGCGATGGCTTTACCCCGCATCGGCGCATACACATGGATATCACCGTCGGCGATCAGCTCAGCCCCCGCATTGACAATGGCTAACACGACCAGATTGGCCCCTTCGGCGTAGATGCGCTGGCCCGTGCGTACAGGCTTGTCGATCACCATGGTGGGACGGGCCAAAAGCGGCGCCTGAGGTGCGAGCGGTTCCTTGGCAGCGTTGGCGGATGCCGCTTCCAGTCCAGGCAGATCGGGCTGTACAGGTTGAACAGGCGCTACCGCAGCATAGATCCCGGTTACTTCAAGCGCATCATCCGCAGCGCTTCGCAACGGGTTTCTTGCGACAACATCCGGGAACAGTCCCAATCCTGCCTGTATGGCGTCTTCACGTTGTTCTGCGGCCCCCCCGACCACGCCCGCCGCACACATGCCATGATTCAGCATGAACGACACCAGATCCGTAAAATCAAGCCCTAAATCTGATTCTGCGATCCCTGAGAGCTCCAGCACAATCGGTGTGCTGGCAAAAAAATCCGGTGTCTGGGATAAGCGCAGCGCCAGCTGTTGTTTGATTTGAGCCAGATCGGTGGTCAGAATGTGGAGCTGCAACACGGACAGGTTGCCGGTTTTTATTTTGAATGCAGGTTCTTCGCGCGTCATATTTGTTATTTTCAGAAGGTTCAGACCGGACAGCACTGACACCGAGCCATCTGGTTAAAGTCGCGGAGTGTAACCTGAAAACGCGCGCAGAGGGTGCAGGTTTAAAAAGTCGCTACGCGATGCTCATGCAGCGACTTCCCGAACATTACATGTAGGTGAACATCGACAGGTTTGATACCTGGGTAAAGGATTTTTGTGCTGCCTGCAACGTAATCTGCTGTTGATTCAGATCGCTGATGGCCTGGTTGTAATCCGTATCCTGCAACGTAGTCAGACTTTGCTTCAACTGCAAATCCATGTTATCGCCCGTCACCTGCAGCGCATCAATTTCATTGAGACGCAAACCCAATGTGGCGCGAGTATTCAACACACTACTCAGCGCGTTATCCAGATTATTGATGCCGGTATTCAGGCCATTGCTGATACTGGCACCCGATGTTGGCGTGTTCAGCGTAGAGATCAAATCGGAAAGGGTCTTGAACAGACTCACGTTCGAACTGGGCTTGACCGAAAAACTATCGCCGGTGGCCGGCACACCCTGAATATTAAACTGCATGCCGCCGAAAGCAATGGCTTGTCCGCTCACATAGGGCTGTGCCGTCAGGGGTGGCGCCATGGCCGTTGGCACGACAACTGGAGGCACGGCAGTCGGATTGGTATAGGTCACATCATAAGTAGTCGGACTGGTGAAATTGATGCTGTAATTATTCCCCGGCACCAGCGCCGCCGGATTGGCTACCGATCCCACACTGACCACACCTGTACCTGTATTGGTCGCAGTGGCCTGGGTAGCGAAAGTGCCATTGCCGTTTTTAATCCGCATAAACACATCTGCGCCGCTGTCATTCGCCGCAATTTGCCGCCCTGCGCTGACTTGTATCATGCGCTTTCCGTCGTCTCCGTTGTAGATCACACCGGCGGGCGAATCAACAAACGGTGGCGTCTTGGACTGAAAGCCGGAAAACAAATAGTTCCCGCTGCCATCCGTGTTGTTCGCCAAACCCATCAATTCCTGCAAGCGCCCACTCATATCGGTCGCCAGCGAAGCGCGATCGGCTGGTGTGAGCGTGCCATTACCGGCATATACGGCGGCAGTCTTCGCATCCTGGATCAACGTGGTCACACTTTGCAAGGTACTCTCTGCAATTGAAATAGGATCACGAGCAGCGCCGCGATTTAAGGTCTGCTGGGTAATGATGGCATCTGCCTGCGTAATATCCAGCGCGCGAGTCGCAGCGACCGGATCAGATGCCGCAGTCAGCATCCGCCTGCCGGTAGCGATCTGCTGCTGAGTCTGCAGCAATCTGGCTTGCTGCTGACCCAGCAATGCCACATTGTTATCAAAAATAGTATTTGAACTTACACGCATGTCACACCTACCTTCCTAATGTCAACAGCGAATCAAACATGGTATTGGCTATTTGCATCGCCTTTGCAGCAGCTTGATAGGCTCTTTGATAACGAATTAAATTCGCGGCTTCCTCGTCCAGATTGACCCCGGATACCGATTGCTGGTTCGCGACAGTTTGAGTCACCATCGCATCCTGTGCCTTGCTTGTTACCGTCAACTCGCTGGTTTTTGAACCGACTGAGCCGACCAGCTGGCTATATGCCCCCTGAAAACTGGTTGTCCCGTTGGCCAACAAATTCTGAGTTTGCAGACCGGCCATCAACAAGGCATTGCGGTTGTCCCCGGTTGCAGTGGTGTTGGACGCGACGTTGAAGGTATCGCCTGCAACAGGAGCACCGGTAATTTGTGTCGTCCAGCCGTTATAGGTAATATTGCCCGTAGCCGTCGGGTAAACCAGTCCAACTGGATTACCCGTCCCTGCCCCCGCTACGTTAAAGGTAGTCGGACTGGTGAAGGTAATACTTACCGGCGCCTGTAAATTCGGATTGAGCGGCAATGGCGTATTGACCACCCCCGCAGCAATGACTCCGGTACCCGTATTAGCCAAAGCCGCGCTGGCACGCATCGGCGCAGCGGTCGCCAACTTGGTCGGATCCGTTGTCGTCAGTGCGATGTCGCGCGCAGCATTGGCTGTAGGACGGATAAGGAAGCTATCCCCGGCGGCCATCCCGACAGATACTGTGACGCTGACACCGTCCACGGCTTGGGTCAGCGGCGCGGGTCCTGCCAGATTGGTCACCACGTTATCCGTCAGGCGCGTCATCGAGTAGTTTGTGCCATCAAATTTGAGCTGATAGTCGCTGGTCGTCAGCGCCGACACGCTGGATATCGCAGCGGACGCAATGGCGTTGCCGGTATTATTCGCGCCGACACTCACGCGCGGTGCGGCGGCATTCAATATATTGCCGCCCAGTGCGCCATTCAGATCCTGTCCCATTTGATTCTGCTGATTGATGCTGGCAGCCAAACCAACTGCAACACGTCCAAGTGCGTTACGCGCAGGCTCCAGGGTTTGATCCCTGAAAGTCAGGTATGCGCCCATATTGCCGCCTTGCAGACTGCTTTGCTGCAACGTAATGGTCTTGCCATTAATCGAATAGGCGACATCCACTTTACTCGGATCATTCGGATTTTGTACCGCCTGTAATGCCATCGACTGTTCGCCGATCACCAGCGGCTGACCGTTGCCGATGAACACATTCATCGTACCGTCAGTCTGTATCTGAACCGACGCTTGTACTTCTTTGTTCAATAAATTAACTATTTGATCGCGCTGATCCAGCAAATCATTGGGTTGCTGCCCCTGACCCGAGGCAATCGCGTTTTTAATGCTGGTATTCAGCGTGGATATCTGCTTGGCATAGGTATTCGCACTTTGTATGCTGCCGGCAATTTGCCCGGTCAGGCTGTTGGAGATATCCGTCAAGCGCTGATCCATTGCCTGAATACGATTGACGGCAGCTTGCGCCGTGCTCAGGACCGTTTGTCGGGCCGGGATAGACTCAGGCGCGTTGGCCATCGCATTTGTTGAACTGAAAAAACTCTGAATCGCAGGAGAAACCCCCGCCGCAGGATCGGCAACCATATTGTCAATCTGCTTTATGGACGCCAGGTAGGTGGACAGGTAACTAGCCTGACTTTGCTCCTGTCTTACCTGAGTTGTCAGAAACTGATCGTAGGCTCGAACAACGCCCACAACGCTGACACCTTGGCCGACGAATCCGGCACCGGTAAACTGGCCTGCTTGCGAACTCAACAACGTCGACTGCCGAGTAAAACCGGGAGTATTGGCATTGGCAATATTATGCTGAGTTGTGCTCAACCCGAACTGCGCTGCATTCATGCCACTCAGTGACGCACCAAATATACTGCTTCCCATGATCTTCCCCTTATCAACCCACCGACGCTTATATTTAGTTTATCGGCATGCCTGGATAATTCTTTAGTGTGATTAACCGATGTTCATTTGTTTCATCACGCTCACCAATTTTTCGGCATATTTCGGGTCAGTCGCATAACCGGATTTTTGCAACGCCTGCGCCATGCCAGCCGGACTATCGGTTTGTTGCATCACGTTTGCATAGCGCGGATTGCTGCTCAACATGCCGGCATAATCCTTGAAGGCTTCAGAATAGGAAGAATAAGCACGAAATTTTTCGACTTGTTTAGTCGCCACACCGTTTTTGTATTCGGTAGTCATCACTTCAGCCACTTTACCATGCCAGCCGGCATTTGCCTTGATGCCAAACAGGTTAAAACTGTTACTGCCGTCGGGCATTGCAATCTCACGCTTTCCCCATCCGCTTTCCAGAGCGGCCTGTCCCAGAATCAGATGGGGCGGCACGCCGCTGGCGGCACTTGCCTGCATGGCAGACGGCAACATCTTGTTCACAAAATCCTGCTGGGTTGTCGCGTTGTATGCGGATGGCACAGACGAGGATATAGGATTCAGGATCGATGCCGCAGGGGCATTCCCACGAAACAACGGAGCTAAAGCTCCTGTTTCTGAGTGAAGGATCGGGGCCTGCGGTGCAGTCAGACCGGTATGGCTCAGTTGTTTGACCAGCATATCGGCCAGACCGATACCTTTGCTTGACATGCTCTGCGCCAATTGCTGATCCAGCATCCCGGTAAACATGCGGGTCTGATCGCTGTCCATCATGCCGTCCTGCGGCGTGGCTGCACGCATGCTTTTGAGCATCATGTTCATGAACACCGATTCGAATTGCTGGGCCGCGACCTTTAGCGCCTGATCCGGCGAGCTTTTGGCCTGTGCGCGCAATTGCGCCAACGACTGGCTGTCAATTGCCAGATTAGCCGTCGTATTCACCGGGTTAGCAGACATACCCAACGGCGCTGCCATTTAGATCACCTCCAGCTCGGCATGCAGTGCGCCCGATGATTTCATCGCCTGCAAGATCGCCAGCAAATCCTGCGGTGTCGCACCGATTGCATTCAACGCCTTGACCACTTCGCTCAATGACACGCCTTTGGTCAGCTCCACCAGCCCCCCCTTATCGCTCTTGACATCGATCGTGGTCTTGTCGGTTTTTACGGTCCTCCCTTCGGAAAAGGCATTGGGCTGACTCACCGCGCTGTCGGTATTGATAACCACCGTCAGGTTGCCATGCGCCACGGCACAGGCATCCAGTGTCACCGCCTGATTCATCACGATCGAACCGGTACGCGCATTGATAATCACCTTTGCCATACCTTGAGCCTGATTGATTTCCAGATTTTCAATCCTTGAAATAAAGGCGACCAGCCCGTTCCCCTGGGGGGCGCGCACTTCTATCATCCGCCCATCCTGAGCCACGGCAGTGCCGGAGCCGATTTGGGTATTGATGACGTCGACAACCCGTGATGCAGTCGTGAAATCATTGCTGTGCAGTTCCAGATGAATATATTCACCCTGACCCAGCACGGTCGGCACGGCACGCTCGACAGTCGCCCCGGCAGGAACACGCCCGACGTTCAGATGATTGACCTGAACCGAAGCGCCCCCGGCGGAGGCGCCCATACCACTGACCAGCACATTACCCTGAGCCATCGCATACACCTGCCCATCCGCACCTTTCAAGGGCGTCATCAGCAATGTCCCGCCCCGCAGACTCTTGGCGTTACCTATCGAAGAGGCGGTTACGTCTATCGTCTGACCGGGCTTGGAAAAGGGCGGCAAGGTGGCCGTAACCATCACGGCGGCGACGTTCTTGAGCTGCAAGCTGGTGCCTTGAGGGATATTGACCCCCATTTGCGACAACATGCTGATGATACTCTGCACGGTAAAGGGGGTTTGCGTGGTCTGATCACCCGTGCCATCCAGGCCGAATACCAGTCCGTATCCGGACAATTGGTTGTCTCGCACACCCTGGATGCTCGCCACATCCTTGATGCGATCGGCATGAGCTGCGAACGACAGCAACATTAATATCAGCAGCGAATAAAATTGTTTCATTACTTTGACCTCAAATAGGAATCTGAATCCCGAATCCTTCATTCAGAAACAGGAGCTTTAGCTCCGTTGTTTCGTGGGAATGCCCTTGCGGCATCAATCCTGCCTTTAGAACGGCAGCACTGACATGAAGAACCGGCCGAGGAACCCCAAAGACTGAGAATCGTTCATAAACTGGTTCATCGCGCCGGCATTCTTGTATTCAAGATGCGCATCGGCGACCTGGTTAGACTGCACGACATTCAGATTGGAAATACTGATCGGATTGACCACGCCGGAAAAACGAATGTATTCGTCGCTGGAATTCAGTGCGACCTGTTTTTCACCGCTCACCAGCAAATTACCGTTAGCCAGCACTTCAATCACCGTCACGGCTATCGTACCCGTCAAAGTCTCACTCGCCGCGCCTGTCCCTGTAGTTGAGGACTTGTTGCTGTTGCTGCTGGTCATGTTAAAGGGCTTCAGCAGCAGCTTGGACAACGCACCGGCGGCGGCACCCGCCGACCCTACGGTCACATTTGGCGTGGAGGCATTGATGGCGTTCGCACTGGTTGAGCCGTCGCTCGCCTTGCGGCTACCGGAGGTACTCTCGACTACGTTGATAGTCAGAATATCGCCCACATTACGCGCACGCCTGTCCTCGAAAAGCGGACGTTCATTTATTCCGGCATGGTAAATAGACCCGTCTGCCGGCGCCACGGCATTTTGGCTTACCGGTGCGGCTGTCATCGGCTGATGAATATGGGTAGGCGGCACGGCAGTAGAACAAGCCGCCAGCAGAAGGCACGAAGCCAGATAACATAAACCCCGCGCTCCTCGTTTCTCGTTTCTCAATTCTCGCCCCTTTAACCGGACATGGCAAAGCGCCGCCCGTCATGTAACCGCTGATAAAACTCTCACAACGAACACGTAGACACGTAATCGCCGCAAGAGTTTCACATGAATTACATTTGCGTCAATTTCTGCAACATCTGATCCGAAGTTGTGATTGCTTTGGAATTGATCTCATAGGCGCGCTGGGTCTGTATCATGTTCACCATCTCTTCCACCACGTTCACATTCGAGGTTTCCACATAATTCTGACTCAGCAAACCGCTGCCGTTGGTGCCCGGCACATTGACGCTGGGCGTGCCCGATGAAGCAGTTTCCTGATAAAGGTTCTCGCCCTGACTCATCAAGCCGGCCGGATTGATGAACGTCGTCACTTGCATGCTGCCCACCTGAACGGGAGCAGCCACGCCTGGCTGAGTTACCGAGACGACGCCATCCCGACCGATGGTCACGGAAATAGCATTGGCCGGCAGCGTAATCGCAGGCTGAACGGGAAAACCGCTCGACGTCACCATCTGCCCCTGACTATCACGCTGAAACGATCCATCGCGCGTGTATCCGGTTGAACCATCCGGCATCAGCACCTGAAAGAATCCGCTGCCCTGTATCGCCACATCCAGCTGGTTGCCGGTTTGCTGCAGATTACCCTGGGTGTGAATCCGCTCGGCGGCCACAGGTCGCACGCCGGTGCCAATCTGCAAGCCCGATGGTATCTGGGTTTGCTGCGAGGACTGCGCGCCGGGCTGCCTGATCGTCTGATACAGCAAATCCTCGAACACCGCGCGCGAGCGCTTGAAGCCATTGGTACTCACGTTAGCCAGATTATTGGCTATCGTATCCATCTGGGTTTGCTGCGCATCCAGACCTGTTTTGGCAATCCACAAAGAACGTATCATGATTATTACCCCTTAGTTGCTATTAGTCAGCGTGTAGCTGGTAGCTGGTAGCCGGCTGCTCATTATTTTGCTACAGGCTACGAGCTACCTGCTAGCCCGCTATATTCATTATCGAACTGGCTTGTTTTGCGTCGTTATCCGCAGTTGTCAGCATTTTCATCTGCATATCGAATTTACGCGCCAGCGAAATCATGTTCACCATCATTTCCACCGTATTCACATTGCTGCCTTCCAGATTGCCGGGAACAACCTCAGTTTTAGCATCCGCCGGCGCCACCGAACCATTCATCAGCCGAAACAGGCCGTCTCCGCCGCGCTCCAATTGCGCCGGTGGCGGATTAACCAGCTTCAATCGCCCTACCACAACAACCGAAGTTGCCTGATTTCCTTCCGGAACGGTCGAAATCGTACCATCTTTTGCAAACGTGAGCTGAGTACCCTGCGGAATCGTAATCGGGCCAGATTCACCTATCACATTCAGTCCGCTGCGCGTTTGCAGCACGCCGCTCGAACTTATTTGAAAGCTGCCATTGCGGGTGTAAGCCTCTTTGCCGTCCGCAGCCTGCACGGCTATCCAGCCGGGGCCGTTGACCGCTACATCCAGCGCGCGCCCGGTAGGTTGAAAAGCGGCCGGGGTAAAATCGAACCCCGCAGTTGAATCAACCACGAAGGTACGGGTAGGCAACCCTTCACCTACCAACGGCACGGCGCGAAAGGTATTCAATGTCGCACGAAACCCGGGGGTGCTGGTATTGGCCAGGTTCTCCGACACCGATGCCTGCTGCTGCAGCACATGAGAGGCACCGGTCATCGCGGTATAAATCAACTTGTCCATTACATTCTCCCGATCACTAGCTACCAGCTACCAGCTGTTTCACGTTATCTCAGACTCACGATGGTTTGCAGCAGCTGATCCTGCGTCTTGATGGTCTGTGCGTTGGCCTGATACACGCGCTGCGCGGTAATCATGTTGACCAGTTCAGCGGTCAGATCCACGTTGGAGTCTTCAGTCGCGGAGGATTGCAATACGCCTAAGCTGCTGGATCCCGGCGCACCCACCAACGGACCACCCGACGAGGAAGTTTCCACCCATTCGTTGTTTCCGACGGGTTGCAAGCCTTGAGAATTGGTAAAATTAGCCAGCACGACCTGCCCCATCGCTCGCGACTGCCCGTTGGAGTAGCGGCCCAAAATTGTGCCATCCGGACTGGTATTGGTCGAGTTCAGGCGTCCCGTTGTGTAACCATTTTGAGTCAAGGTATTGACGCCGAAAGTGCCGCCGAATTGCGTCGTACCTGCAGCCTGCGAACCGAAGTCAAACGCAAGCGCCTGAGTATTTGAGACAGTAGTGGATGCAGGAAACAAGGCGGCTGATGAGACCCTGCCGACTGGCAAACTGACCGGGATAGTAGAAACAAGCTTACCCAAAGAATCAAAAGTAAGCGTCGCAAGTTGCGGCGTAGCGCTACCCGCCACAGCGACACCATCTACCGTTAAATAGGCATTCCAGTTGGAGGATGGCGCATTGGTCGTGATGGCCGCACCCGCCGCCACCGGAGTGGTCGTTGCCGGAGCAAAGGTCAACGTACCGGCAGGAGCAACACCGGCAGTTATGCCGGAAATTGTGACGATCAACGCAGCCCCTGCCACACCCGCGCCCGGAATGGTGATCGCGTTGCCAATAGCCAGCCCCGCGACAGAGGGAAGCGCGACTGTTGTTGCAGCAGCCGGAATTGCGGGCACCGTTGCCGCCGGAATCACAATAGGCTGACGCTGAAAATACAGCGTTCCAACGTGATTGGCACCCAGACTATCATAAACCGACAGCGAGGTTGAACTGGTATAAGAAGTCGGGTCGATTGAACTGAAAACCGGGTTTAGCGGCACTGCGGCACGCGAATCCAGATTAGCCCCGACAATCGCTGTCGTCGTCATATTGGGCTTCAAATCTGCCGAATTGAATTGCAGCGGCACGGGCGCCGTGGCGGCGATCAGACCATTGGCATTCGGCAAATAACCATTCACTATATGACCTTGATTATTAACCAAAAAACCATTTTTATCCACTTGAAACTGGCCGTTTCTGCTATACACCGCCGCGCCGGTGGCATCGGTCAGGCGAAAGAAACCCTGCCCGCTGATGGCCGTATCCAGCGGATTGCTGGTATTGGTTATATTTCCTTGCGTGAACTGTTGCGCCACTGCCGCAAGCTTAGTTCCGGTTCCGATTTGCAACCCGCCACTGCCCGACAGAGAGGCTGCGAACATGTCGGCGAATTGCGCCTGCGACTGCTTGAAACCAACGGTACTGGCATTCGCAACGTTGTTACCTATGGTATCCAGATGTTTCGCTGACGCATTCAGACCGCTCAAACCCTGTTGAAAACCCATGACCGTCTCCTGACTTTAAAGAATTTGTTTAACTTGAGCGAGCGCAATGTTTTGCAATTGCCCCACACTCATGGTCACGCCTTGCGCGCCTTGGGTGACACTGCCGACTATGCCATACTGCAAACCGGTCGCCGCAACCGTACTGCCGGCCTGGGACGCATCAACCTTGAAAGTATAAGCGCCATTCGGCAGGGCGGTTCCCGCGTTGTCCTTGCCATCCCATTGCCACTTGGTGATGCCGGCCGGTTGAGCCCCCAGATCTATACTGCTCACCAGCGCACCCGTCTTATCGTAAACCGACACCTTCGCGCTATCCACAGGCTGCGTCAGATCGAAACCACCCAGCCCCACACCCGCCGCCAAATCGACACTATTACCTGTCACCATGACGCCATGACCGATCATATTGGCCGCTTGCAGCGTCTGGTTTGGCGTCATGCTGGCGCTCAATGCCTGCAGCGTCGCGTTTAACTTGTCGATGCCGCTCACGGTGCTGATCTGCGCCATTTGCGATGTCATCTGCGCGTTATCCATCGGATTGAGCGGATCCTGATTTTTCAACTGTGTGACCAGCAATTTCATGAAGCGATCCTGGGAGGCCGTCGCCGCTGAGGTGGTGGTTGCTGCCGTGCCGCCACTTGCATTCAAAGCGGCAAACACTGCATTGGAATTCGTTGCATTCGTAGTCGCGGTAACCATGATTGTTCCTCTTAATAGTGAGTAGTAAGTAGCGAGTAGCCAGTAGGCAATCGGAAGTCGCAGAGCTGTTTTTCCCACTCACCACTTCCAACTTACCACTTACCACTTTTTTATTGACCGATAGTCAGCGTCTTTAATAGCAGGGTTTTAGACGTGTTCAGCACGTCCACGTTATTCTGATAGGCGCGGGAAGCCGAAATCATGTTCACCATTTCGTCCACCACGTTCACGTTAGGCATCGCCACATAACCCTTCGCATCCGCCATCGGATGCTTGGGGTCGTAAACCATCTTCATCGGCGACGCATCTTCCGCCACGCGAACCACCTTCACACCCTGCACATCGTTGCCGCCCATAGGCGTTGCGGAAAAAATAACCTGCTTTGCACGATAAGGCTTGCCGTCCGCACTGGTCGTACTGTCGGCATTTGCCAGATTACTGGCAACCGCGTTCAGCCGCTGCGACTGCGCAGCCATCCCGGAACCTGCCACATTAAATATATTAAACAGAGACACAACACTCTCCTTTTTTCATTAACCTTGCAACGCCGTCAACATGTCTTTCAACTCATCGCTGGTGAACTTTACCGAAGCCTCGTAGCGCAAGGCATTGTCGGCAAACTGCGCACGCTCAACGTCCATATCCACCGTATTCCCATCCGCGCTCGGCTGAACCGGCCTGCGATACAGCACAGGCGCACCCATGACTGTGCTGCCGGCATTGCCTTCCAGATGCATGGAAGAACTTATTGCCAGAGGCAGCTTGACAGAGGATCCGGCGACGGCGTTTTGCAGCGCAGCGGCAAAATTGATGTCTCGCGCCTTATAGCCCGGCGTATCGGCGTTGGCAATATTGGACGCCAGCAATTCCTGACGCGCGCCACGCAAACTCAACGCAGTCTGATTAAAACGCAGCGCCTCATCCAATTTATTGATCATCACGTCTCCTGTTTGCCAGATACAACTTGCATTATTTACATAATACGTCGCGCTTTGAAATTGTTATCTGCCGATTAACGGCAACTTTCCCCCTCAATTCCACGTTGACGCTGTAGAAAAACCCATTTCCAGACGATTTTCTGGCGCAGTTTTTCCGCCCGAAACGTTACCGTTTCGACATCAAAATCTGACTGTTATTTTTGCGGCGGCGAGCGCGAACAAATTGTTCCGCTGTTGAT
>CAMTXT010000014.1:0-89908 GCA_947085835.1 uncultured Nitrosomonadales bacterium
ATCAACAGCGGAACAATTTGTTCGCGCTCGCCGCCGCAAAAATAACAGTCAGATTTTGATGTCGAAACGGTAACGTTTCGGGCGGAAAAACTGCGCCAGAAAATCGTCTGGAAATGGGTTTTTCTACAGCGTCAACGTGGAGCTAACCGGCTGTTCTCCAAAGGCGAAAGATAACCTCAGGCGTGCGCCGTATAATACACGGGATATTTTTCATACGCATTGAATTACAAAGATTATTTACCTTCAGGCATGAAAGACAAAAACACGGCATCACATCAATCGAAGCAGAACCGGGCAAACGCGTGAGTCTGCTCAGGGTCGAAAATCTGGTCACGGGACTGCGCAATGGCGCGGCGATCGTGGATGGCATCTCGTTCGACATTGCGGCGGGCGAGACTTTCGCGCTGCTCGGCGAATCCGGTTGCGGCAAGTCGATGACGGCGCTGTCCCTGATGCGGCTGTTGCCGGACGGGGTGGTTAACAAGGCAGGATCGGTGGTGCTGGGGGATGCGCAGCTGTTCGAGTTGCCTGAGCGCGAGATGCGCGCGGTACGCGGCGGTCAGATGGCGATGATCTTTCAGGAGCCGGGGCTAAGCCTGAATCCGGTGATGACGGTAGGTGCGCAGATCGCCGAAGTTTTGGCGCTGCATCAGGGTTTGTCGACTGCGGCTGCACAACAGCGCTGTGTCGAGCTGCTGGATCAGGTCGGTATCCCTGATGCGGCGCGGCGTGTGTCTGAATATCCGTTCCAGTTATCCGGCGGCATGAAGCAGCGCGTGATGATCGCGATGGCATTGGCCGGCAGTCCCAAACTGCTGGTCGCCGACGAGCCGACCACCGCGCTCGATGTGACGATACAGGCGCAGGTGCTGCAATTGCTGCGCGACACGCAAGACAAGAGTGGCATGGCGATGCTGCTGATCACGCACGATCTGGGCGTGGTTGCTGAAACGGCGCATCGCGTTGGCGTGATGTATGCAGGTCAGATCGTCGAACAGGCCAGCCGCGAGGCGTTGTTCGCAAAGCCGCTGCATCCTTACACTCAAAAACTGTTTGCCGCCTTGCCGCATGCCGGACGGCGCGGTCAGCCGCTGGCGGCGATCCCGGGTAGCGTGCCTGCGCTTGGCAGTATCGAACAGGGTTGCCGTTTCGCGCCGCGTTGCGATAAGGCATGGGATCTGTGCAGCGAACAGACGCCGCAATGGACCGCTGTTGGCGATGGTCAGGGGGTGCGTTGCCATCTTTATGCGGAGCCGGTAGCTGGTAGTTTGTCGCCGGTAGCCAAAGATGAGAGGCAGGCAAGAACGAATGAGCGGGCAACAGCTGATGACCCGCTACCCGCAACCCGCCACAAGCTCCTTGAGGTCTCCGACCTCAAGGTCCACTTTCCGATCCGCAAGGGGATCTTGCAGCGTGTGGCGGGGCAGGTGAAGGCGGTGGATGGCGTGTCGTTGAATATTCCAGTCGGGCGCACGCTGGCTTTGGTTGGCGAATCCGGCTGCGGCAAGACCACGCTGGGCAAGGCGCTGCTGCAATTGATCAAGCCCACGGCGGGCAGCGTGCAATTCGACGGGCGCGAACTGACCGGCGTCTCGCACCGTCAGCGCGCCTCCATGCAGATGGTGTTCCAGGATCCGTATGCTTCGCTGAACCCGAAGATGCGCATCGCGGAGATACTCGAAGAAGGGATCAGCGCGCTACGAACTCCCTCTCCCCAGCCCTCTGATGAAACCACTAGCCATTCGACTAGGCTGCATAACAACCGCAGCCAAGTCGCTGGTTATCCCGCCAACGGGCGAGGGGGCCAATTCGGCAACAGTGCCTCTCGTCAGGCGCACATCGACACCTTGCTGGACAAGGTAGGTCTTGCGCGCACAACCAAGTGGCGTTATCCGCACGAGTTCTCCGGCGGGCAACGGCAGCGCATCGCGATTGCGCGCGCGCTGGCCGTCTCGCCTCAACTGTTGATATGCGACGAGCCGACCAGTGCGCTGGATGTGTCGGTTCAGGCGCAAATCCTGAACCTGCTCAAAGAATTGCAACAGGAATTGAACCTCTCCTATTTGTTCATCACGCACAATCTGGCGGTGGTGGAGTACCTGGCGCATGAGGTGTGTGTGATGTATCTGGGGCGCATCGTCGAACGCGGCACCAGCGACGAAGTGTTGCGATCCCCTCGTCACCCTTATACGCAGGCCTTGCTGTCTGCCGTGCCGCGTATCGACGGGCAGAGCCGCGAATTTATCAGGCTGGCGGGCGATTTGCCATCGCCTGCCAATCCGCCGCAAGGCTGCCATTTCGCACCGCGCTGCAAATATGCAGAGGCGATTTGTCGAACCAGCTATCCGCT
Source organism: uncultured Nitrosomonadales bacterium (assembly GCA_947085835.1). GTDB lineage: Bacteria > Pseudomonadota > Gammaproteobacteria > Burkholderiales > Gallionellaceae > Gallionella. The sequence continues at coordinate 2,351 of CAMTXT010000014.1, forward strand.
TGAGACAGAAATTTCTGCAAGCCACGCCGTGCACTGTCATTTGTCAGAAAAAACCTCGATTCAAGTTGACGGGATGTCCCCTTTGGATTAAAAAGGCAGTGTTGGCTTTGACGCATTTTGCAGCGGTAATTTTTAACTTAACCTTTCAAGGAGAGCATCATGACTACCCATTCAACGAGCGTACAAGGCGATGTCAGTAAAGAAAAGCTGATGCAGGATTTGCAACTGGTGGTGTCGGACGCCGAAGAGTTGTTGAGAGCGACTGCCGGGCAGGCGGGTGAGAAGGTGACTGCCGCACGTGAACGCATTCAGGATAGTCTGGAAGCCGCCAAGGCGCGTCTGGTTGTTGCTCAGGACGCCATGCTGGAGAAGACAAGGCTGGCAGCACGTGCGACCGACGAATACGTGCACGATAATCCATGGCGTGCTGTTGGTATTAGCGCCGCAGTCGGTGTGATCGTAGGCATGCTGATTTCGCGCGGACGTTAAGCCATGTCCGAGGCTGGTTTGCTGGGTTCAATCAAGCGATTGCTGTCTACGCTGACATCGATCGCGTCCACCCGGCTGGAACTGCTGGCGAATGAGTTGTACGAGGAGCGTCTGCATCTGGAGCAGATGCTCCTTTATTTTTTCTCCGCGCTGTTCTGTTTCGCTATGACCATCATGCTGTTGACGGTCTTTATCGTCGTGCTGTTTTGGGATACGCATCGTCTTCTCGTGATGGGGGGGCTGAGCGCGCTGTTCTTCGTGCTGGGTCTGCTGGTGGTGAGCAGTCTGCAAAAAATCATGCGGACAAAATCGAAACTGTTTTCCGTGAGTCTGGCTGAATTGAGTCGTGATCGCGAGCAACTGGGTGGCAACAATGGGTAAGCGCAGTCAGGAGGTCATGCAACGTCGCCGGGTGTTGCTGGCGAGAATCAATGATCAGCGTGAACAGCTGGCTGAGATTGGCACACGCTGGCAGCCCGCGTTGCAGCTTGCCGATCTGACTGTGCTCGCGGTGCGTTTTATGCGCAGCCATCCTGCGCTGGTGGCAGGTCTGGCGGGTTTGGCGGTGGTTCGAAGACGCAGTCTGGCAAGTCTGGTGCGCGGCGCAGGTCGGGCCTGGTCTGCATGGCGCTACGTCAACGCTTTCTCTAAAAAATAACGCTGTAGTTGCCTTATCTTCCTCGATGAGCGAGATGGATGTGCGCCGCTCTCGTTGCATGCTTGCTCGCAGTTTTTCGTTGCGCCAATTTATGCGTCGTTGATTTGGCATGTTTCGCTGCGCGCGTGTCACCACGCGTGTTCGATTTGGCTTGAATGATATTAAGCGTCTGTCCTGCTCTGAGATGTTTTGTGTGACCATTCCAGCTCTTCAGGCTGGCCACGCTGACGTGGTAGCGGACGGCTAGTTTGTCCAGCGTGTCGCCGTTGTGTACCGTGTACTTGAGTGAGGCGGCGTCGCTGTTTTTGGCGTCCTTATGCACAGGATGCAGGTGCATGTTGAAGGCCTCAAATTCGTTTTCACCCTCGCCCGGTTCTCCGGCGAGCGGGACCAGCAGTGTCTCATCGTCACAAAAATTACTGCGTGCAGACAGGCTGTTTACCGATTTCAACCTTTCCAGGGAAAGCCCGAAACGCGGTGCCAGATGATCGAGCCGCTCCCCCTTTTTTGCGTGATAGGCTTGCCAGCTGACCAGCGGCTTGTCATAACTTTCCAGATTGGTTTGAAAGGTTTTGACTTTATCCGCCGGCAGCAAAATAAAATTGCTGTTGTCCTGCAAAATTACCGGGCGGTTGTGTGCCGGATTCAGCGCCGTGAATTCTTCCATTGAAATCTCGGCCAGCTGGGCGACCAGCTCTACGTCGATGCGCTTTGCCGTGGACACGGAGGTGAAGTAAGGCTTATTCGCAATGTCCGGCAACGTCAGTCCGAATTTGGACGGATTTGCGACGATATTCTTGATCGCCAGCAGTTTGGGCAGATAATTGCGTGTCTCATCCGGCAATTTTAGACTTGCGTAGTCTACGGGCAGTCCGATTCTGCGGTTGCGTTCCTGAGCGCGCTGAATCGATCCTTCCCCCCAGTTATAGGCCGCCAGCGCCAACTCCCAGTCGCCGAACTGGTTGTGCAACTTTTCCAGGTAATCCAGAGCGCCCGTGGTAGCACCTGTGATGTCGCGCCTGCCGTCATACCACCAGTTTTGCCGCATACCGAAATTTTTTCCGGTGGCGGGCATGAATTGCCAGATGCCGGAGGCATTGCTGGTCGAATAAGCACCCGGATTGAAGGCGCTTTCTATCATCGGCAACAGTGCGATTTCGCCGGGCATGCCGCGACGTTCCACTTCAGCGGTGATGTAATAAAGATAACGATTGGCGCGACTCATCATGCGGGCAATGTAGTCGGGGCGGCTGGCATACCATTGCTCGTGTTTGGCGACTAACGGACTGTCTATATCCTGCATCGTGAATCTGCCGCGCAGCCGCTGCCAGAGATCGCCGTTATCCAGCGTATCGTCATAAATGAGCTTCAGCTGGATATTATGTGCGTTAGTCAGAATTATGGCAGGCTCTGTCAGTGAGGTGCTCAGGGCGAGCTGGTCTTCGGCGTGTGCAGCCGTGAACAGCGTGCATATTGCGATCAACAGTGGAAAAATCAGTTTGAACAATGGCGCGGCCCGGGAAGACGGAAAAACCTCGGAAGCATAGCCGTGTTTTCGGGGGCAGGTCAATCTAAAAGCAGGAACCTGTATTCAGGATGCGGGATGCGGGAGTCAGAAGGGAGAAGGGAGATTCAATCCCCGATCCCCCACTCCTCGCTTCGCTCTCCTCGATCCTGTTTTACCTATTTAACTGTGTTCTTCAGTTGTTCCAGGATCGCAGGATTCTCTAAAGTAGAAATATCCTGCGTGATTTCCTCGCCTTTTGCGATGGCGCGCAACAGGCGGCGCATGATCTTGCCCGAGCGTGTCTTGGGCAGGTTTTCACCGAAGCGGATTTCGTCCGGCTTGGCGATCGGGCCGATTTCACGGCCGACCCAGTTGCGCAGTATTTCGGCAATTTCACGGGCTTTTTCAGGCGTGTCAGGGTGTGCGCCCTTGAGCACGACGAAGGCGACCACGGATTCTCCCTTGATTTCATGTGGGCGTCCGACCACGGCAGCTTCAGCGACCAGCGGATTGGCGGCGAGCGCGGATTCGATTTCCATCGTGCCTAAGCGGTGACCTGAGACATTCAGCACGTCGTCGATGCGACCCATGATCCAGAAGTAGCCGTCTTCATCGCGGTGTGCGGAATCCCCTGCCAGATAGGCGCCGTGCATCTCTTCCGGGAAGTAGCTCTTTTTGTAACGCTCAGGATCGCTCCAGATGGTGCGGATCTGCGACGGGAAGGGGCGCTTGATGACCAGAAAGCCGCCATGCTGATCGAATACCTCGTCGCCGGCTTCGTTGACGATGGCAGCCTGTATGCCGGGCAGCGGCAGTGTGCAGGTGCCGGGCTTGATCGGCATCGCGCCCGGCAGCGGCGCGATCATGTGGCAGCCGGTTTCAGTCTGCCACCAGGTGTCGACGATCGGGCAGCGCGCACCGCCGATGGTGTTGTAATACCACATCCAGGCTTCCGGATTGATCGGCTCGCCCACCGAGCCTAACAGGCGCAGGCTGGACAAGTCATATTGCTTGGGCAACTCGCCGCCCAGCTTGATCAGCGAGCGAATTGCGGTAGGTGCAGTGTAGAAGGTGGTGACCTTGTGATCCTGGATCATCTTCCAGAAACGCCCGGCGTCAGGATAAGTGGGGACGCCTTCGAAGATCACTTGCGTGCCGCCCATCGCCAGCGGGCCGTAGGCGACATAGCTGTGACCGGTGATCCAGCCTACATCGGCGGTGCACCAGAAGATGTCGGATTCCTTGTAGTCGAATACCCATTGCATCGAGAGCATCGCACCCAGCAGGTAGCCGCCGCTCGAGTGTTGCACGCCTTTGGGGGTTCCGGTCGAGCCTGACGTGTAGAGGATGAACAGCGGGTGTTCGGCGCCCACCCATTCAGGCTCGCAGACGCCGCTCTGATTGGCGACCAGATCGTGCCACCAGATATTGTTGGAATCGTTCCAGGCGGTGTCGCAGGCGGCTCTTCTGTAGACGATGACGGTGTGTACCGATTCGCATCCGCCCAGCGTCAGCGCTTCGTCCACGGCAGGCTTGAGCGGCATCACCCGACCGCCGCGCAGTTGCGCATCAGCGGTGATCACGGCGCAGGCTTTTGCATCGGTGATGCGCTCATGCAGGCTCTTTGAAGAAAATCCGCCAAACACCACCGAATGGATCGCACCGATACGCGCGCAAGCCTGCATCGCGATCACGGCCTCGATGCTCATCGGCATGTAAATGACAACGCGGTCGCCTTTCTTGATGCCGCGCGACTTCAGGCCGTTGGCGAACTGGCAGACGCGTGCGTGCAAGTCGCGATAATTGATTTTGGTAACCGCGCCGTCATCCGCCTCGAAAATGATCGCAGTCTTATCCGCCTGTGTGGCGAGATGCGTATCCAGACAGTTGTACGAAACATTCAATTCGCCGTCTTCAAACCACTTGTAGAACGGTGCATTGCTCTCGTCCAGCACTTTGGTGAACGGCTTCTTCCATTGCAGTGTTTCACGAGCCAGCCGACCCCAGAAGCCTGCGTAATCCTGTTCGGCCTCAAGGCAGAGCGCCTGATAGGCTGCCATGCCGGATATGTTGGCCTGCTTGACGAATTCATCGGAAGGATTGAAAACACGGTTTTCGTGCATTACAGACTGGATGTTGGACATGCGATCTCCTGGTATGGGGTTGGTGCGTGAGCGGACAGTATTGCAAAGTTGCGCGAATGTAGTTTTTTTTGGGTCTGCCTGTCAATCGTTAAAGTAAAACTCGCGCAGCGATTCGTTTTCCCCCTCGCTCGCTCGCGGGAGAGGGTTGGGGAGAGGGAAACGGGTATAGCGGGTTTTGTCAGTAATGAACAGAATTTTGGCTATGCCCGTTACCCGGCAAACCCGATGAAAATAGGTTTTTTCGAAACTGCCTATGCCTTTTGGCCTATATAAAATCGTTCTGACAGCGTGTAGGGTGCCACGAGTTAAGATCCCGAGGGGGATTTACAAGGGCAATCGGTGACAATGAAGTCGAACCTCCCCAGATCAGCGCAGGCACGCATCGTTATTCTTTGCTGTTGATGAATCTCGGTGTTGCAGCAGTCTATCTGTTGCTGGCCAGTATAGTTCATGGCTATTTCACCAGTACCATCGCGAGTGTGCTCTGGCCGTCAAGCGGCCTGGCACTGGCTGTGCTGCTGTTGGGCGGCAGACGTTATGTATGGGGTGTATTCCTTGGGGCATTGCTGACCCATGTTCAGGCGGATAGTTCTGTCTGGACGCCTGTCCCCGTTGCTGTGGGCAATACCCTGGAGGCGCTGATTGGGGCCTGGCTGTTGACCCGCGACAGCAAGTTTGATGTGCAACTGCGTTCATCGCGTGATTACGCACGCCTGATTTTATTGGGGGGCTGTGTCGCCGGTTTCATCGGTGCGGCGGCAGGACCTACGGTGTTGCTGATCGCGGGGATTTTTACTGCGGATAACTATTTGATTCAAATGTTGCGCTGGTGGATAAGCGATGTGCTGGGGGTGGTTCTCATCGCGCCGTTGATTCTGGTTTGGCGCCAGTTGCCCGCCGACTGGTCTGGATTTAAGCGACTGGTCGAGGTTGTCCTGTTTTTTGTTCTGGTATTCCTGGCAGGGCAAGTCATTTTTCTCGGCTGGTTCCACGACACGCTCGGCCCTTTTTTAAGAGGCTTCTGGATGTTTCTGTTTGTCACCTGGGCAGCAGTACGCTTAGGGGTGCATGGCGTATTGCTGGTTCTGGTCATGGTTGCAGTGCAGGCGCTGCTGGGTGCCTATAGTCACGTCGGCCTGTTCGAAGACGACCTCGCGCAGACGCAGTTGCTGCATTTCTGGCTATATCATCACGCTGTCCGTGGTCGGGATATTGCTGGCGACCTATATCAGCACCGAAAAGCGCGACAAGGAAGTGCTGCGCGCGCATGAAGAATTCTTTCGCGCGATTGCCGAAGGGATTGATGATTTCATCGCTGTGCGGGATCTGGTTGGGCGGCGTCTTTACAATAGCCAATCCTATGGCAAACTTTTTGGCGATCCGGTTGCCCTGCGTCATTCTGACAGTTTTTCCGATATACATCCCGATGACCGTGAGCGCATTAAAGAATTGTTCAATGAAACGATAGCGACCGGTATTGGCAAGCAGGCGGAATTTCGTTTCGTTTTGCCTGACGGCGGCATTCATATGATGGAATCCCGAGGTGGCCTGATCCGGGATGAACAGGGCAAGCCCTTGCTGGTGTTGGTCGTGTCCCATGACATTACTGAGCGCAAGCTGGCCGAGGAGGAGATGCGCAGCCTGGCTTTTTATGACGCCCTGACGCTGTTGCCGAACCGCCGCTTGCTGAATGACCGTTTGACCCAGGCGATGGCTGCCTGCAAGCGTGGCGGATATTACGGCGCGTTTATATTTCTTGATCTCGATAACTTTAAACCGCTCAATGATTTACATGGACATGCCATGGGCGATGCGCTGCTGATTGAAGTCGCGCAGCGTATCAGTGGTTGTGTGCGGGAAGTCGATACGGTCGCACGTTTCGGCGGGGATGAGTTTGTGGCGATCCTTGGTCATCTGGACGTGGATCGGGAAAAATCCGCAGCTGAGGCTCGCCGCATCGCCGAAAAGATCGGCACCGCTCTGGCTGAAATTTATGTGCTGAAAAGCAATGGCGATCATGTCGATGCCGCTGCGGTCGAGCATCAATGCACGTCGAGTCTGGGGGTGATGCTGTTTGCAGGGAGTGAGTCCAGCCAGGCTGACCTGATCAGGTCGGCGGATATGGCGATGTATCAGGCGAAAAGAAACGGCCGCAATCAAGTCTGTTTTGCCGGGTCGTACGGGTGATTTAGCCCGCAGGGGCGCCGCGTGTCGGGTTGCTGCGCCAAATTTGGCAGGTTTACGACACCGTCCCGGATTTTGAGAGTGGGCGGTTTTGCGGTATCATCGCACCTTACGAAAAACATTTGTCCGGGCACCCGCATGACCAAGTACATCTTCATTACCGGCGGCGTTGTCTCTTCTTTGGGGAAGGGTATTGCCGCAGCTTCCCTTGCCGCGATCCTTGAATCGCGCGGCCTCAGGGTCACGATGCTCAAGCTCGATCCTTATATCAACGTTGATCCCGGCACGATGAGTCCGTTTCAGCACGGCGAGGTGTTCGTCACCGAAGACGGCGCGGAAACCGATCTGGATCTCGGCCATTACGAGCGGTTTATTTCCGCCAAGATGCGAAAAGCCAACAACTTCACTACCGGGCAGATTTACGAGAGCGTGATCCGCAAGGAGCGTCGCGGCGAGTATCTGGGCAAGACGGTTCAAGTCATCCCGCACATCACCAACGAAATTCAGGCCTTTGTCGAACGCGGCGCGGCGGCTTATCACGGTGACGCGGCGGACGTGGCGATCGTCGAAATCGGCGGCACGGTGGGCGACATCGAGTCGTTGCCGTTTTTGGAAGCTGCGCGCCAGATGGGTTTGCGCATGGGGCGCAATCAGGTGGCCTATGTGCATCTGACGCTGGTGCCTTACATCGCTACGGCGGGCGAGCTGAAGACCAAGCCTACCCAGCACAGCGTGCAGAAGTTGCGCGAGATCGGTATTTTCCCGACCGCCTTGTTGTGCCGGGCCGATCGTCCGATACCGGACGATGAGCGCGCCAAGATTTCGCTGTTCGCCAATGTGCGCGAAGAGGCGGTGATTTCGATGTGGGATGCGAAGAGCATCTACATGATTCCGCAAATGCTCAACGATCAGGGCCTGGATCGCATCGTCTGCGAAGAATTGAAGCTGGATTTGCCGCCCGCCGATTTGTCGTTGTGGGCGAAGCTTGTGCATTCGCTGGAGAATCCGCAGCATGAAATCACCATCGGTATGGTCGGCAAATATGTCGATTTGACCGAATCGTACAAGTCGCTGATCGAGGCGTTGCGCCATGCGGGCATACACACCGAAACCCGCGTGAACATCGAATACATCGACTCCGAGGCGCTGGAAACAGCGGGCACGCAAGGGCTGGAACACTTCGATGCGATTTTAGTGCCGGGCGGCTTTGGCGCGCGCGGCACGGAAGGCAAGATCGCCGCGATCCGCTACGCGCGTGAAAACAAGGTGCCCTACCTGGGTATCTGTTTAGGCATGCAGCTGGCTGTGATCGAGTATGCCCGCCACGTTGCGGGCATGACTGATGCGAACAGCACCGAACTCAACCCGGAAACCGAACATCCGGTTGTCGCGCTGATCACCGAATGGCGCGACCGCGAAGGCCGTGTCGAGACCCGCAGCAATGACTCCGAACTGGGCGGCACGATGCGCCTGGGTTCACAGCGTTGCCCGATCAGTTCAGGCACGCTGGCTGAGCGCATTTACGGCGATGAAGTGAATGAACGCCATCGTCACCGCTACGAAGTGAACAATCACTATGTGCCGGAACTGGAAAAAACCGGACTGGTTATCTCCGCGCGCACGCCGACAGAACATCTTCCTGAAATCATGGAGTTGCCGCAATCCATGCACCCGTGGTTTGTCGGTGTGCAGTTCCATCCTGAGTTTACCTCCACGCCGCGCGCCGGACATCCGCTGTTCAAGGCGTTCGTCGAGGCCGCTTTGCAACGTAAAAGTCAATTGATAATTGATAAATGATAAGGGTGGTAGCATGAAGCTATGCAATTTTGAAGCAGGTCTGAATCAGCCGTTGTTCCTGATCGCGGGCCCTTGCGTGATCGAGTCCAGGCAAATGGCGATCGATACGGCGGGCGCCTTGCAACAGATGTGCCTTGAGCTGAACCTGCCTTTCATCTACAAGTCCTCGTACGACAAGGCTAATCGCAGTTCGGGCAAATCCTTTCGCGGTTTCGGGCTGGATGCCGGATTGCAGATCCTGAGTGAAGTGAAGTCGCAGCTCGGCGTTAACGTGTTGACCGACGTGCACAGCATCGATGAAATCGAACCGGTAGCCTCCGTTGTGGATGTGTTGCAGACGCCGGCTTTTTTGTGCCGGCAGACCGATTTCATTCATGCCGTAGCGCGTTGCGGGAAACCTGTGAATATCAAGAAGGGGCAGTTCTTGTCGCCCTGGGATATGCAGAATGTGGTCGAGAAGGCGCGCGATGCCAGCGGACTGGACAACATCATGGTCTGCGAGCGCGGCGCGTCATTCGGTTATAACAACCTGGTGTCGGACATGAGATCGCTTGCCGTGATGCGCAACACCGGATGCCCGGTGGTATTCGACGCCACGCATTCGGTGCAGTTGCCGGGCGGGCAGGGGACGGTGTCGGGCGGTCAGCGTGAGTTCGTTCCCGTGCTGGCGCGTGCGGCCGTGGCTGCCGGGATTTCCGGCCTGTTCATGGAGACGCATCCGAATCCGTCGCAGGCGCTGTCGGACGGGCCAAACGCCTTTCCGCTGGGCCATCTCAAGGCGCTGCTGAAGACGCTGATGGTGCTGGATCAAACCGTCAAGCAGCAGGGATTGATTGAAGAAACAGTTGATTTGAAGAACTGTTGACCTATCGTAACTTATTGATTTTTGAAGAATTCTGATTCTTAATAGCTGAGGACGTAAATATGAGTGCAATTGTTGATGTGATCGCCCGCGAAATTCTGGATTCGCGCGGCAATCCTACCGTAGAAGCGGACGTGTTGCTGGAATCCGGTGTGATGGGACGCGCGGCTGTGCCGTCCGGCGCCTCCACGGGTGAACGCGAAGCGATTGAATTGCGCGATGGCGACAAGGGTCGCTATCTGGGCAAAGGCGTGTTGAAGGCGGTGGAATATGTGAACACCGAAATCGCCGAAGCGATCATCGGTCTGGAAGCGATGGAGCAGGCTTATATCGATCAGACCATGATCGATCTGGATGGTACGGAAAACAAATCCCGTCTGGGTGCGAATGCGATCCTGGCGGTGTCGATGGCGGTTGCGCGTGCGGCAGCGGAAGAGTCCGGTCTGCCGCTGTATCGCTATCTGGGCGGTTCAGCCAAGATGCAGCTGCCGGTGCCGATGATGAACATCATCAACGGCGGCGCGCATGCCAACAACAACATCGACATGCAGGAATTCATGATCATTCCGGTCGGCGCGCCGACTTTTCGCGAAGCGTTGCGTTACGGCGCGGAAGTGTTCCATGCGTTGAAGAAGCTGATCGATGAAAAGGGTATGCCGACGACCGTAGGTGATGAAGGTGGTTTCGCACCCAATCTGCCGAGCAACGAAGCGGCTTTGCAGCTGATCGTCGAAGGGATTGAAGCGGCAGGTTTCGTGCCGGGTGCGGATGTCGCCATCGGCGTGGATTGCGCAAGCTCCGAATTCTACAAGAACGGGCTGTATTGCCTCGATTCAGAAGGCCTGAAGCTGACTTCAGCGCAGTTTGTGGATTATCTGGCCAACTGGGTAGACAAGTATCCGCTGATCAGCATCGAAGACGGCATGTCTGAGAATGACTGGGATGGCTGGAAGCTGCTGACCCAGCGCTTGGGCAAAAACGTGCAAATCGTCGGCGACGACGTGTTTGTCACCAATACCAAAATATTGCGCGAAGGCATCCGTCAGGGCCTGGCTAACTCCATCCTGATCAAGGTCAACCAGATCGGTACGCTGACCGAAACGTTTGAAGCCATCGAAATGGCCAAGCGCGCGGGTTACACGGCTGTCATTTCGCATCGTTCAGGCGAGACTGAAGATAGCACGATTGCCGACATCGCGGTGGCGACCAATTCGCTGCAAATCAAGACCGGTTCGGCTTCGCGCTCGGATCGCATGGCGAAATACAACCAGTTGTTGCGCATCGAAGAAGACCTGGGCGATGTGGCTTCTTACCCTGGAATCGACGCGTATTACCAGCTGAGCTAGGATAGTTTGGTTCAGTAATTCATCATTCGCCCTGGGCTTAAGGCTCGGGGCGTTTTTATTATGGGAGATTCCGATACGCTTGTCTTGAGCGGAACCGGAAGGTTAATGCTGATGAGAATCATCACACTGCTACTGGTCCTTCTGCTGCTGTTGTTGCAGTATCCGCTTTGGCTGGGTCGCGGCGGCTGGCTGAAGGTATGGGACTTGCACCATCAGGTTGCGGCGCAGCAGCAGGTCAATGGCAAGACCCAGGCGCGCAATGCCTTGCTTGACGCGGAAGTGCGCGATTTGAAGCAGGGAACCGAAGCGATCGAAGAGCGTGCGCGCAGTGAATTGGGCATGGTTAAAAGCGACGAGGTATTTTTTCAGATTCTGGATGAGTCCGCTAATAAACTAACCGAACAGCTCGCCTCAGCTTCGTCAGTTTCCGCCGCTTCCAAATAATCCTTTAAAAAGCACACGCCACATCAATGATTGCAAGAGCAAAGCTCTTAGCAAGAATTGAGTTGTTTCACCAGAGAACACCGAGATCACCGAGTAAAGCGGGGTAAGCAGGGATGATGCCCTGCGGGCATCAACTCGCAAATGGTTTTCGCAGGGATTTTGCCCAGTGGGCAAAAACTCGCAAAACAAATAATTATAATAAGTTTTTCAATCACCTTTTGGGTGAGTCAACAAAAAGTGAAAACCCATGTAACTCTCTGTGTTCTCTGTGAACTCAGTGGCTTGAACTGCGGTTTTCATGATAACGCACGCCGGGTTGGCGCTAATAGCCCAGCGCCCGCGCGCCCTGATAGAAAATAAAGCTCACCAGCCAGGCCAGCGCCAGTGACCAGCCTATCGCCAGCAGTGTGTAGCTGTTACTTTTGGATTCGCTCTTCAAGGTGGCGATGGCGGACAGGCAGGGCGTGTAGATCAGCGTGAACAGCATGAAGCTGTAGGCTTGCACCCAGTCCAGTTGTGATGACAGTGTACTGCTGAGCGATGAGCCTGTCAGACCGTAAATCACCGCCAGCGAGCCGATGACGATCTCCTTGGCGACGAAGCCGAAAATCAGCGCGATGGTGAGTTGTTCGTTGATGCCGATGGGCGCGAAGAACGGATGCAGCAGGCGGCCTATCATGCCCGATAGTGTGTCAGGACCGGCAGGAATCGCTGAAAAGGGCAGGTGGGTGAGCAGCCAGACCAGCACTACGCCGGCGATGATGAAGGTGCTGGCGCGGCGCAGAAATTGGGTGACTTCCAGCCAGCCGCGCAGCATCATCTGGCGCGCAGTCGGGAAACGGTAGGGAGGCAGTTCCAGCACGAACGGCTCGCTGTTTGCAAATTGGCCTTTGAACAGCAGCGCGGTCAGAATCGCGGCAGCGAAACTGAACAGGTACAGGCTGAACAGCACCAGCGGCGCTGCCTTTGCCGAGAACAGTGCGGCGGTAATGAAGACGAATACCTGCAGGCGTGCCGAGCACAGCGAGAACGGGATCACCAGCATCGTCAGCAGCCGCATGGCGCGCGAGCGCATCACGCGCGTTCCCATCAGCGCCGGCACGTTGCAGCCGAAGCCCATCAGCAGCATCACGAAGCCGCGCCCGTCCAGTCCCATTCTGGCCATCAGCGCATCCATCAGGAAGGCTGCGCGCGACAGATAGCCGCTGTCCTCGACGATGGCCATCAACAGGAAGAACAAAACGATGATCGGCACAAACGCTGCGACCGTCGCCACGCCGTTGTAGATGCCGTCCAGCAACAAGCCTTGCAGTACAGGCGGCAGAGTGCTCAGCAGCGGGGCGATGGCCGCTTCGCGCAGCCAGGTCAACAGGTCGGCGATGCCGGTTTGCAGCGGTTGGCCGAAAAAGAAGATGCCCTGGAACAACAGATACATGATGCCGAAGAAGATCGGCAGCCCCAGCCAGGGGTGCAGCATCACGCTGTCCAGTTTTTCGGTGAGATTGGACGGCAGGCGGGCAGGGATCTGCACGGCGCCTTTTAACACCCGCGCCATTTCGGCTTCGATGTGTTCGTCCTGTTCCAGCTGGCTGCGCAGGTTTTCCGCCATGCCGGGTGTCGGATAGCGCAGCGCGCGCGTGACAGCCTGCAAGGCGGCCGGGTAGCCTGTGCCGTATTTGCCGCTGATCTGGAAAACCGGCATTTGCAGCAGCCCGGACATTTTTTTGCTGTCGATGCTGATGCCGTATTTCTTGGCCTCGTCCGACATGTTGAGCAGCACCACGATATTCATGTTGAGCTGTTTGAGCTGCAGCAACAGGCTCATCTGGCGCTCGATCTGGGTGGCGTTGAGGATCACCAGCGCCAGATCCGGCACGTTGTCGTGCAGGAAGTGTCGCACTACTTGTTCGTCGTCGGAGTAGCCGTGCAGGTCGTAGATGCCGGGCAGATCGATGATTTCCACCATGTCGGAACCCAGCAATATTTTACCGCTGAGCAGTTCCACCGTGATGCCCGGCCAGTTGCCGACCCGTGCCGCACCGCCCGTCAAGCGGTTGAACAGCGTGGACTTTCCGGTATTGGGCATGCCCAATAAAGCGACGCGCTTCATATTTTGTGCACCCTTATTTTGGCGGCTTCAGTGCGCCGCAACAGGATGTCCGTCGTGCCGATACGCACTTGCAAAGGGCCGCCGAAGCTGGCTTTTCGGATCAGCTCGATACGCCGTTTGGTGCGAAAGCCCAGTGCCAACAGGCGTTGATGCAATGCCTCTTCGGCATGAATCGAAACGATAGTGGCGGTGTCTCCTGTTTTCAGTGTGGCGAGTGTGATTGCAGGCATGAAGAGGCGATAAATTCAACAGTGGCCTCATTATTCCACAGTCGTCCTGTTTTTGTCGCTCATGTTGGTATGAACGTGTAACGGTGTCATGGTTTTTTGTTTCGTGATTTTGCGAGCATCCGCTGGATTGCCTGCTTAACCCTTTTGGTGTATTTCGTGGACAGTTTTGAAAGCCTTTTTTGGTTCCGGCTTGTCCGGTTTAGGTTAGAATGCCACCTTTGCTTGTCATGAAAACGAGAAACAAAATGATCAAGGGCAGTATTGTTGCAATCGTCACCCCCATGCATGAAGACGGCAGTCTGGACTTGCCGTCGTTTCGCGCGCTGATTGATTTTCATATCGAACAGGGCACCGATGCCATCGTGGTGGTCGGTACCACCGGCGAATCGCCTACGGTCAATCTGGAAGAGCATGAATTGCTGATCGCCGAGGCGGTGAAGCATGCGGCAAAACGCATCCCCATCATCGCCGGCACCGGGGCCAACTGTACCCGCGAGGCCATCGAACTGGCTTCCTACGCGAAACGGGCGGGCGCGGACGCATCGCTTTCCGTGGTGCCTTATTACAACAAACCGACTCAGGAAGGCCTGTATCAGCATTTCAAGGCCATCGCCGAGGCAGTGGATATGCCGCACATACTGTACAACGTGCCGGGGCGCACGGTGGCGGATATGAGCAATGACACCGTGTTGCGTCTGGCCATGATTCCGAACATCGTCGGCATCAAGGACGCCACAGGTGACATCGAGCGCGGCAGCGATCTTATGCTGCGCGCGCCAAAAGATTTCGCGATATACAGCGGCGACGATGCCAGCACGCTTGCGTTGATGTTGCTGGGTGCGCATGGCACGATTTCGGTCACCGCCAATGTCGCGCCCAGGCTGATGCACGAGATGTGCAGGGCGGCATTGCAGGGTGAGGTGGTTCGTGCCCGCGAAATCAACTTCCGCCTGCTGGGATTGCATCGCAACCTGTTCGTCGAGGCCAATCCGATCCCGGTTAAATGGGCTGTGGCGCGCATGGGCCGGATGAAAAATACCTTGCGACTGCCGCTGACCCCGTTGTCGGAAGGCGTTTGCAGCATAGTCGAACAAGCCATGCTTCAGGCTGGCGTACTTGAAACAGTTGGCACATCATTAAGTTGAGGAAAAATATGAAAGTTTTGCATGCCGGAATTTCCAGTGTCGCGCTGATCTCGTTGGTCGGTTGTGGCACCATGGGTTTGAACAACAAGCGCATCGATTATCGTGCCGGCGCAGTACAAGTGCCATCGCTGGAAGTGCCGCCTGATCTGACCTCGCCTGAGACGGATGATCGCTACAAGGTTGCAGGTCCCGAGGGCGAGTCGGTCGCTACCTATTCCGCTTACAACAAGGGAGAAGCGGCGCCCGCTGCACGTAGCGCTGCTGCGGTATTGCCGGTCGTCAAGGGCGTGAGTCTGGAGAAGAACGGCGCTCAGCGCTGGTTGAAGGTGTCAGACAAGGCAGAAAACGTGTGGCCCGTGGTTAAGGCGTTCCTGCAGGAAACCGGTTTGACCATTCATTCTGAGGATCAGGCTGCCGGGATCATTGAAACAGACTGGGCGGAAAATCGTGCCAAGATCGAGCAGGACGCGGTACGAAGCGTGATCGGCAAGGTTTTTGACAGTATGTATTCGTCGGGTGAGCGCGATCAGTATCGCATTCGTCTGGAACGTACCAAAGACGGTGCCGGCACCGAAATTTACGTCACCCATAAAGGCAAGGAAGAAGTGCTGGATGCAGACAAGAATTCCTCCAAGTGGCAATCGCGTCCGAATGATCCTGAACTGGAAGCGGAGTTGCTGCAACGCCTGATGGTGCGTTTCGGTGGTAACCCGGTGCAGGCCGCGACCGCCGTGACGGAGGGTGGTGCTGTTGTTTCTGCGGGAACCGCCAATTTGCTGCAAGTCTTTGATGGCAGCAGCGTGATTGTAATCAACGATACGTTTGACAAGAGCTGGCGCAGAGTCGGCCTGGCGATCGAACGCACAGGTTACGTTGTGGAAGACAAGGATCGCGCCAAGGGCGTGTACTTCCTGCATACCGCTAAAGTTGAGAAAGGCTGGACGGATAAGTTGCAGTTCTGGAAAGACGAAGAAGACACCATTTCGCGTTATCGCGTGAACGTCAAGGACGGCGGTGCGTCGTGTGAAGTGTCGGTCACCGATCAGAACGGCGCAAGCAGCGATGCCAGCAAACAGCGTCTTGAGGCTATTTACAAGAACATCAATCAGTAATTTTTGAATAATCAATCGGCCCGTCTTTCCTTTGGGGAAGACGGGCCGATTGTCATCAGGCCGAAAAAATGAGATTTGCATCGATAGGCAGCGGCAGTGAAGGTAACGCGCTGCTGGTGTGTGCTGGGAAAACGCAGGTGCTGCTCGACTGCGGCTTCGGGCTGAAGGATAGTGTGCTGCGTCTGGCGCGTCTTGGCGTGGATCCTGCGCAGTTAAGCGGCATCGTGGTAACTCATGAGCACGGCGATCATATCGCGGGCGTGGCGCGTCTGGCTCGCAAATACGACATCCCTGTCTGGTTGACGCAAGGTACGTTGCGCAGCCAACCCAAGGCATTCGGCAATGTCGCCGATCTTAACGAAATCAACCCGCATCAGCTGTTCGCCATCGGTGATATTCAGATTCAGCCCTATCCTGTGCCGCACGATGCGACTGAACCTGTGCAGTATGTATTTGGCGACGGGGCGAGGCGCCTGGGTGTATTGACGGATGCAGGTTGCAGCACGCCGCATATCGAGGCGATGCTGAGCGGTTGTGATGCGCTGGTTTTGGAGTGCAACCACGACAGTGAAATGCTGATGACGGGTGATTATCCTTACAGCCTGAAGCAGCGCGTAGGTGGACGCCTGGGGCATCTGAGCAACAGGGAGGCGTCAGGTATTCTGGCGAGTCTCGATACAAGCCGTTTGCAGCATCTGATTGCCGCGCATATCAGTTCGAAGAACAATACACACGAGCTTGCGGTAAAGGCTTTGCAGGATGTGCTGGGGGGTGCCGGGGGCTGGGTGGGTGTTGCCACGCAGCAGCATGGTTTTGACTGGCGCGAAATAGTGTAATGCAGGATTCATGCCGCAAGACCGCAAGGGTCTTCCCACGCAACAACGCAGCCAAGGCTGCTATTGCTGAATGAAAGCTCCTGTTTCTGATCAATGACGGCAAGTTATTTATCGCTTAGCAGGAATTGAGTTGTTATATCAATGAAGGATTCAGGCAATAAAAAAGCCGACTTGCGTCGGCTTTTTTATTGCTGGTAAGTTTGACTTACTTAGCAGCTGGAGCAGCTTCAGCAGCAGAAGCAGCTTCAACAGCTGGAGCAACTGGAGCAACTTCAACAGCAACAGCAGAAGCAGCTGGAGCTTCAACAACAACAGCTGGAGCAGCTGGAACTTCAGCAGCTTTTTCGCCACAAGCGGTCAAAGCAAGAGCCAACAGAGCAGCAACGAGAGCGGATAATTTCATGGTGTGGTCCTTTAGATTAGTTGATAAAAATATAAAATTTGCTCGAATTCGCAGTTCAGCCGAAATCAAAGTCGGAACATTCTACCAGTAAACTGAAAAAAATCCAGTGACAATCCGGCTTTTTATAGGCCTAATTTGGTTGCAGACAGGGCCGGGTGTGAGTTTGCCCACATTTCCATGTAAAGTGACTCCAACGCGCGGGCATTTTCGGGATCATTTTGTGCCAAGAGTCCGCGCGGATCATCAAAGTGGAAGCGGCGCACATAATGTGCGTCGTCCGCCACACAAAAAGGTGCGGTCATATGCAGCAGGTGACGGGCCGTCTGGTGTACCAACAGGCTGCTGCCAAACTGGCGCAGCAATATCGTCATGCGCGGACAATGCGTGGACAGATAGCGCATATCGTGTGCCAGGACGTACAGGCGATTGGCCGGATTGGCAAGCAGGAAATGCCGCAGCGTTTCATAACGCGCTTCCGTGTTGAATCCCAGTCCGTCGAAATCCTTCTCGAACAGATACAATTTATGTCGCGCCAGTTTGCACACCGTATCGAGTGCGGCTGTGTAGTCCGCAATGCCGTCTAGATGGGTGTGTATCAGTAAGTCATCCGTCATGCTTGTTCCCCTTGAATTTACCGTGGCGCAATATACCCGTCCAGATACCACTGGTAGAGCAGTTCAATCAGTTCCTCTGAATACGTATCCAGGGCAGGCAGTTCACGGTTGTCCGCCAAATCGCGCAATAACTCATAGTCGCGGCCTGCCGCAGGAATCGCCTCGCCATTCATGAAAATGCTCTGGTCATGGCACAGCATCTGCGTCTTCAGATCCAGCATCAAGCCGCTATTTTGTATGGCTTTGCTGAATTTTTTCAAGCTCAGTTCAGGTTCGGGCGCATCGAAAAAGATATGCGGCTTCGGCTCGCTCAAATAACAGCCCAGGAAATTCGCGATGTCGTCCTTATCCCAGCGCACCTGCCCGATGGCCTTTTCTGCCTGATTCAGCATGTCTTGACTGATTTCAGAAGGATGTTTCTGCGTCTTCAGATCGGGGTCGGCATACAGGCCATCCACTGTAATCCGGTCTTGCAGGTAAACCAGAAATTGTTCGGCGAGCTCCTGATACGCGGGGGTGCGGAAACCGATGGAATAGGTCATGCAATCGTCTTCGGCGATGCCGTTGTGCGCGCATTGCGGCGGCAGATACAGCATGTCACCCGGCGCCAATACCCATTCCTGTTCAATCTTGAAGTCTTTCAGGATGCGCAGCGGCGCACCTTCGATCAGCGTGCGGTCGGCTTGCGTGGAAATCTGCCAGCGGCGGTGCCCCATGCCCTGCAACAGGAACACGTCGTAAGGATCGAAGTGAGGCCCCACGCCGCCGCCCTTGGGGGCGTAGCTGACCATCAGGTCATCGAGGCGTGCGTGCGGAATGAAATCAAACAGTTTCAGCAGCGCTGCGGCTTCGGGCAGATGGTGGTTCAAGCCCTGCACCAGCACGGTCCACTGGGTCTTGCTCAAGCCCTTGAAATCTTTCGCGGCAAAAGGCCCTTGTTGCAGATCGAACTGGCCGTGCTGCTGCTTCACCAAGCGTGCCTGCACATCTTCAGTGCAGGCCAGTTTGATTGCCTGTTCCGGTGTCAGCAGCCCGTTGAATTGCGGCAGTGCGCCGCGTATCAGCAGTGGTTTTTTTTGCCAGTAGTCGCGCAAAAATTCATTTACGCTGAGGGAGCCTAGCAGAGTAGATATATTTTTCATGCGTGAGATTATAGCCGCGTCAAGGTCAGTGTTGTTGCAGTAAAAATTTATTAGGTGGCGACACACAAAGTGTTTAAAATGCCGCGAGGATTAGTCATGGATTGACAGGCGACCGCAGTCACATGCGAATTTTGTGTCGGCGGTCAGGCGCAAGTTATTATTTTTGATAAAGGAAATGAAATGAAGATTGCAAAAAACTCGGTAGTATCGCTGCGCTACGAATTAACGAATGCCGAAGGTGACGGTGAGGTGCTCGAGAAGGTTGAAGACCCGATCAGTTATCTACATGGCGGTTACGACGGTATTTTCCCTCTGGTCGAGGAAGCGCTGCATGGCAAGAGTGTCGGCGACAAGATCAGCGTCACGTTGCAACCGGACGATGCCTTCGGCGAATATGAACACGAGCTGGTTGAAGTCGAAGCGCGCAGCGCTTTCCCGGAAGATGTAGCCGTCGGCATGCAGTTCGAGGGCGCGCCGGAAGAGTCAGACGATGAAGATTTTATTCTGTACACCGTGGTTGAAGTGGGCGACGACGAAGTGACCGTGGATGGCAATCATCCGCTGGCCGGCAAGACGGTCACGTTTAACTGCACCGTAACCGGCGTGCGTGCTGCGACAGAAGAAGAACTGGAACACGGGCATGTGCATGACGAAGAAAGTGGCCACTTGCACTAACAGGCTGCTAAGCTTGGCATCATGTAGTGAACTAATCGGGGCGCATGGCAACATGCGCCCCGATTCGTTTAAGCCAGTTTTTCGGCTATCCAGCGTGCAACCTGCTCAGCGCCTGTCGGCAAGTAAGCTTCGGGTCTCGATGCAGACACTGTTTCTTGCAGAATTTCAGCAAACTCCCCCAGTTCCAGTGCGTTGCGCGATATTTCGCGGCATGCACCGTTTTGCTGTAGCCATTCGATCAAGGCGGGGGATTCCGGCCAGTCGGGTCGTCCGACGAACAGCACCGGCACGCCTGAGCCTGCGGCCTCCACGAAACTGCCATAGCCGGGTTTGCACAGCAGCGCATCAGAGCTTGCCAGCAAGTCGCTGAAATTCATGGGTATCGATTCAAGAACGATCGCATCCGGGTGACGGGCTTGCCAGCTTGCCTGAACCAGATAACGCACGCCGTCTATCCTCGGCCAGTTTTCTACAGGCAGGCGACTTTTAATGCCGCCCATGCTCACCAGCACCAGTTTTTCCTGTTTGGATAATTTCAGATGATGGTTCAGCTCAATACGCCGGTCGATGCCGATGGCAGCGAGCGGTGAAACCGGAATAAGATTGGATAAATCCGGCATCGCCATGCCGGGCGTGGCGCGCAGGAACGCATCCGCGCCGAGATATGCGGTGCGAATTTGCCGGGTGATTGAATCATCGCCGCAGTAATGGCGGTAGATGTCTGCCCAGTTCAGCGAACACAGCGCTGCATTTTGAATGCCTGCCATCTGCGCGCCTGCCAGCGGCAGATAACCTGCGTTGGAAAAAACCATATCCGCCTGCAACGCCTTTAAGGTCGCCGCTTCTGCCGCAACCTGCTCTCTCCAGTTGGCATGAAATTCCTGATACGCGGCGCGACTGCTTTCAATATCCACTTCCAGCGCCGATGACATCACCATGCCGATGTCGCCGGAACTTTGCAGGTGAGTGAACGGCGCGTGGATGCGCGATCGCAGGTGTTCTGCCGCTACAGTCGAGCGCACCGTGATGCGCAGTTGCGGCAGGTGCTGATGAAGCCGGTTCAGAATCGGCGCCGTCTGCGCGACATGGCCGAAACCGTGGACTGAAATGGATACGACAAGATGAGGGTGCATAGGGGGGAGCGGTGTATTTAGCAGCAGATTATTTCACACCGGCTATCAATAAAGTCGTTCGCTGTTAAAATCGACTCAATAAATTTGCAGGAGACAGGCGATGCAAGGTGATTTATTTCAGCGAATCCCGCTGCTGTCAGGCACTGATGCAGATGCCAAACGGGAGGAAATCCGCTCGTATTTTCTCGCTACCTTCAATCGTTACGAGCAGCTGTTCGAGATGCTGGCCGTCGATGAGGCTTATTTTGTAAAACCGATTGCGTTGCGTCACCCGCTGATTTTCTACCTGGGTCACACGGCTACTTTTTTCATCAACAAGCTGATACTCGAAGGATTGCTTCAACAGCGCATCAATGCCCGATTCGAATCCATCTTTGCCGTGGGCGTGGATGAAATGAGCTGGGATGATCTGAACGATGCGCACTACGAATGGCCCCGTGTTGCCGAGGTCATGGACTATCGCTACAAGGTGCGCGAGGTCGTCGAACAGCTGATACAAACCACTCCGCTGACCCTGCCGATAGACTGGAATCATCCGTGGTGGGCGATATTGATGGGCATCGAGCACGAGCGCATCCATCTGGAAACCTCTTCCGTCCTGATACGTCAGCACGCGCTCGAATACGTCAAACCCCATCCTGCCTGGCAGCCTTGCAGCAAGTCGGGTGCAGCCCCGCAAAACCAGCTGGTGAATATACCCGCCGCGAAGGTGCGACTGGGCAAGGAGAAATCTTCCCCTGTCTTCGGTTGGGATAACGAGTACGGTCTGCATGAAGCCCCTGTTCCGGCATTCCAGGCCAGCCGTTATCTGGTCAGCAACGAAGAGTTTTTCGGTTTCGTGCAGGAGCTGGGTTATTCCACAGAGGCATACTGGGACGCAGAGGGGCTGGCGTGGAAGCTATTCAGTCGCGCTGAGCATCCGGTATTCTGGGTCAGGCAGGTTGATGTCTGGCAGTTGCGGTTGTTGACCCAGATCGTTGCGATGCGGTGGGATTGGCCTGTCGAGGTCAATTGTCATGAGGCGCGCGCTTTTTGCAACTGGAAAAAGGCCGCCACCGGCCAGGCGGTAAGGCTGCCCACGGAGGACGAATGGTACCGGCTGTATGATTTTTGTAGCGTCGCCCAGCTCGAACCCGGCCTTCCTGCCTCGGCCAATATCCATCTCGATCATTACGCCTCCCCCAGCCCGGTCAGCGAGTTCCGCCACGGCGAGCTGTTTGATGTGACCGGCAATGTCTGGCAATGGACCGAAACGCCGATCTATCCTTTCACCGGCTTCGAGGTGCATCCGCTGTACGATGATTTCACCACGCCCACCTTTGACGGACGCCATAATTTATTGAAAGGGGGTTCGTGGATTTCCTGCGGCAACGAGGCGCAGAAAAGCGCCCGCTACGCCTTCAGACGGCATTTCTTCCAGCATGCCGGATTCCGCTATGTGGTTGCCGAATCCCCCGTCGGCGTGGCGGCATCGAATTACGAAACCGACCGCCTGTTGTCCGAATACGCCGAGTTCCATTACGGGGACGAATATTATGGTGTGGCTAATTTTCCGCAGACATTAGCCGGCATCGCGATCCGCGCGATGGGCGACAAGCCCGCCCGCAACGCGCTCGATCTGGGCTGTGCGACGGGACGCGCTTCCTTAGAGCTGGCACGCCATTTTGATCGTGTGACGGGCATCGATTTTTCCGCTCGTTTCGTCGGCGTGGCTGCGCAAATGGCAGAAGAGGGCGTGTTGCGCTACACCCTCACCGAGGAAGGACAATTAGTCAGCTACCAGGCGCGCAGGCTGGCCGATCTGGGGTTGGAAGAGGCGCGTGCTAGGGTGGAGTTTTTTCAGGGCGACGCCTGCAACCTGAAGCCGATATTCAGCGGGTACGATCTGATACTCGCCGCCAATCTGATCGACCGTCTGTACAGCCCGGGCAAGTTTCTGGAAAGCGTACACGAACGTCTGAACATCGGCGGCATGCTGCTGATCGCCTCGCCCTACACCTGGCTGGAAGAACACACCAAAAGCGAGGAATGGATAGGCGGATTCAAGCGGAATGGGGAAAACTTCACCACGCTGGACGGCCTGAAGGAACGGCTGGCACCGCACTTTCGCCTGATACAGGCTCCAATTGAGGTGCCCTTCGTCATCCGCGAAACCCGCCGTAAATTCCAGCATTCCGTATCCGAAGTCACGCTCTGGGAGCGCATCGCTTGAGTATCGATTTCGACCGGGTGATTGAGCGCGACGGCACTGCATCCGTCAAACATGACGGCCGCAGCGCCTATTTCGGCACTGAAAACGTGCTGCCGTTGTGGGTGGCCGACATGGATTTCGCAGCCCCCATTGCTGTGACGCGCGCCTTGACTGAACGCGCCGCCCATCCGGTTTACGGCTATACCCTCTACCCGGACAGCCTGTTTGAGGCGCTGATAGCCTGGCTGAAAAAACGCCACGGCTGGCAGGTGCCGCGCGAGTGGATCGTGATGGCGCCGGGCGTGGTGCCTTCGTTGTTCGCGACCGTGATGGCGTATGCAGAGCCGGGAGAGGGCGTGATCGTCCAGCCGCCGGTATATTTCCCGTTCTTTTCCGCCGTGACGACCAACGGGCGCCGTCTGATCCAGAATCCGTTACGCTTTGAAAATGGTCGTTACAGCATCGACTTCGATCATCTTGAGCAATGCGCGTCTGACGGCGCACGTCTGCTGTTGCTGTGCTCGCCGCACAACCCGGTAGGCCGCGTATGGAGCAGGTCTGAGCTGAGCGATATGCTGCGCATCGCCAGACGGCATGATTTGACGATATTGTCGGACGAGATTCACGCCGATCTGGTCTATCCGGGTGAGCAGCACACCGCACTCGCTACGCTGGCGGGCGACAACGACAAGCTCATCACTGCCGTGGCACCGAGCAAGACCTTCAACATCCCCGGCCTCGGCCTGTCCTGCCTGATCGCCCCCGACCCCGTGCATCGTGAGGCGCTCAAGACCATTTTCGACAGTCTGCACATGGGCAACACTAACCCGTTCAGCATCGCAGCCTTTGAGGCCGCCTATCGCGGCGGTGAAGCATGGCTGGACAGCCTGCTGATCTATCTGGCAGGCAACCGTGATTTTGTCAGCGGTTATCTTGCGAAGCATCTGCCGGCCATCCGCCTGATCCAGCCGGAAGGCACCTATCTGCTCTGGCTGGATTGCCGGAATATGAAAATGAGCGATGCAGAGCTACGTGAATTCTTCGTATCGCTGGCGCATGTCGGGATGAATCCCGGCACGGCATTTGGCCTGGGCGGCAGCGGCTTCATGCGCCTGAATATCGCCTCGCCGCGACCGGTTATCGCCGATGCACTGGCGCGGATAGCGCAGGCGTTCAAGGCGCGCTGAAAAAATTTCGGGCAGGCCAGGCTAAAGGCGCGCGTATCGATCTCATCTGCATCGGGGTGATGTGCCGGCTTTCCCCTCTCTGTGCTCCAAGCCTAAGGTAGTCAGCGTTCTTTCGCGCACGGTGTGCAGCAACGCCTCGTTCTCGTCCAGCGATTCGCCATAGGACGGAACCATCTGCTTTAATTTTCGCTGCCAGTCCAAACCTGCGACACGTGAGGCAAAGCAGCGCTCGATCACTTCTATCATCGCCTGCACCGCAGTCGATGCGCCCGGGGATGCGCCCAAGAGCGATGCGAGCGTGCCGTCCTGGGAGGTCACGATCTCGGTGCCGAATTCCAGACGACCGCCCTTGGTGTCGCACCCTTTGATGATCTGCACCCGCTGCCCTGCCGAGGCCAATTCCCAGTCCTCATCGATAGCGTCCGCATAAAACTCCTGCAAGCTGGCAACCCGTTCTTTGTGCGATCTGAATGCCTCGGTGATCAGATAACGGGTCAGATCCAGGTTGTCCCGTGCGACCGCAAGCATGGGCTTGAGATTGTTCGATTTGAGCGATGAAAACAGATCCAGCACCGAGCCTTCCTTCAGGAACTTGGTGGTAATGCTGGCGAATGGGCCGAACAGCAACGCGGGCTTGCCGTCAATAATGCGGGTGTCGAGATGCGGCACCGACATCGGCGGCGCACCCTTCGGCGCTTTGCCGTAAACCTTGCTGGTATGTCGTTTCACGACATCCGGGTTTTTGCAGATCAGCCATTGTCCGCTCACCGGGAAGCCGCCATAACCCAGGCTTTCAGGAATCCCCGATTTTTGCAGCAGCGGCAGCGCGCCGCCCCCCGCGCCGAGAAACACGAATCCCGCATCGACCGTCTTGCTGTGTCCGGTATGATTATCCTTGACGCGCACCTGCCACCTGCCATCCTGCTGTTGTTTCAGGCTGGAGATGGTGTGGGACAACTTGAGATCAAACGTCGAATGGCGGGTCAAAGCCTTGACCAGCTTGCGCGTCAGCATGCCGAAATCAACGTCCGTGCCGTGTTTTACCTGGGTGGCTGCGACCAGCTGTTTCGGGTCGCGATGCTCCATCACCAGCGGCATCCAAGCGCGCAATACCGCGTGATCTTCGCTGTATTCCATTTCTTCAAACAAATGATGGGCGTGCAACGCCTGATAGCGTTTGCGCAAAAATGCCACATTGGCTTCTCCCCAGACAAAACTCTGGTGGAAGATCGGATTGATGAATTTGTCAGGTGCGGGCAACTCGCCCTGTTCGACCAGATAGGACCAGAATTGCAGCGACACCTCGTACGCCGCGTTGATGGCCAGCGCACGGCTGATTTCAACGGTACCGTCCGCCAGTTGCGGGGTGTAATTCAGTTCGCAGTATCCGGCATGCCCCGTCCCGGCGTTATTCAGTCCGTGTGAGCTCTCGCTGGCCACGCGGCTCAAGCGCTCGACCATCATGATTTTTAACGAGGGGTCCAATTGCGCCAGTAACTTGCCCAGTGTGGCGCTCATCACCCCTGCGCCCACCAGCAGGATATCTACTTTTTGAATACTCATGATTCCTGTTCCGTATGTTGCTGTGCCCGAATGGCGTCATTTTACGCAACTATACCCTTGCTGCGCAGCACTTCGATGATTTCCGGAATGACGCCCGTATCGTCGATGGTGGATGGCACGGTGTATTCCTGTCCGTTGACGATTCTGCACAGGGTCTTGCGCAACGTCTTGCCGGAGCGGGTCTTGGGCAGGCGCGCGAGGATGACCGTATCCTTGTAGCAGGTAATCGCGCCGATATTGTCGCGCACGCGCTTGATCAGTTGCTGTTGCAGGTCGGTTTCTGAGATGGTTGCCCCGGTTTTGAGCACCACCAGTCCCATCGGTTTCTGCCCCTTGATTTCATCATAACGCGCGATAACCGCGCATTCCGCAATCGCAGGATGGGTGGCGATCACTTCCTCGATCTCGCCGGTGGAGAGCCTGTGCCCCGCGACATTGATCACGTCGTCTACGCGTCCCATCACGAATACATAGCCGTCCGCGTCGACATAGCCTCCGTCACCGCTGGTGTAGTAGCCGGGCAGAAAAGTAAGATAGCTCTCGCGGAACCGGTTTGCATCGCCCCAGACATGGTTCAGGCAAGCGGGTGGCAGCGGCAGCTTGAGCGCGATGTAACCCTGCGTGCCGGATGGCAGTTGTTCACCGTGTTCATCCAGTATCTGCACGTTGAAGCCGGGTACCGGTTTGGTGGAAGAACCCATCTTGATAGGCATAGGCTCGACACCCCGCAGGTTGGCGGTGATCGCCCAGCCGGTCTCGGTCTGCCACCAGTGATCCACGACCGGCTTGCCGCTGTGATCGCCAAGCCAGGTTTCGGTCGGTGCATCGAGTCGCTCGCCGGCGGAAAAGATGGTCTGCAACCGGCTCAAGTCGTATTGCTTCATCAGCAGCGCCTGCGGGTCTTCCTTCTTCACGGCGCGGAATGCGGTTGGTGCCGTGAACAGCGCTTTCACGCCATATTCGGCACAGACGCGCCACAGCGCACCGGCATCCGGCGTCATGATCGGTTTCCCTTCGTATACGATCGTAGTGCAACCTTGCAGCAGCGGGCCGTAGACGATATAGGAGTGACCGACTACCCAGCCCACGTCGGAGGATGCCCAGAACACATCGCCCGCCTCGACGTTGTAGATCGCCTTCATGCTGTACTTGAGCGCCACCGCGTGACCGCCGTTCTCGCGCAATACACCCTTGGGCTTGCCGGTGGTGCCGGAGGTGTAGAGGATATACAGCGGATCGCTGCCCAAAACAGGCGTGCAGCCGACAGCAGGCGCACTCGCCAGCCGCGAAGTCCAGTCGTGATCGCGCCCTTCAGTCAGCGGGGCGGTGTATTGCGGACGTTGAAAAATAACGCAGCTTTGCGGTTTGTGCGTGGCAAGGTCGATAGCGCGGTCGAGCAGCGGCTTGTACTCCACCACGTGCCTGATTTCGATGCCGCAGGAAGCGGAAAGAATGACGCGAGGCGTGGCATCATCGATGCGCAGCGCAAGTTCAGGCGGCGCAAAACCGCCGAACACCACGGAGTGGATTGCACCCAGGCGCGCCACCGCCAGCATCGCGATCACCGCTTCCGGAATCATCGGCATGTAGATGATGACGCGGTCGCCTTTAACCACGCCCAGATCGGCCAGCATTCCGGCGGTTCGCGCAACCAGGTCGGTGAGTTCAGCATAGCTGTAGCGGGTCTTGGTATCGGTGACGGGGGAGTCGAAAATGAGTGCGGTTTGGTCGCCACGCCCGTTGTTTACATGGTGATCCAGCGCCATGTAGGCGGTGTTCATCTCGCCGTCGCCAAACCAGTAACCCAGGCCGTCGCTATCCGTCGTCAGGATCTGCTGCGGGAATTTGAACCATTCCAGCGCCTCTGCCTGTTCGCGCCAGAAGCCCTCTGGGTTCTGCATCGAACGGTCATATTCACTCTGGTAGCTCATCGCGATTCCCCCCTTGTCTTTACGCACGATAAATTTAAAATCCTAGATACAAGCCACAGAGTTTGAAGAGCGCACAGAGATAAATGCACATGGGTTTCTCTGTGTTCTCTGTGTCAGATGCCTTTTCAATCTTAGTTGATGGTCAGCAGCGCCATGAACTCGTTGACCGGCATCATTTCGAGTTTGGTCTTATCCAGGCACAGCGCGATGATCTGCTGGCAGCGATGCTCGGGAAAACGCGTGCGCAGATTGGCGATGAACTTCTGCTCCAGCACCGGGATACCTTCGGCTCGGCGGCGGCGATGTCCGATCGGGTATTCCACGGCTATTTTGCCGGTGCTTGTGCCATCTGCAAAAAATATCTCGATTGCGTTGGCGATTGAGCGCTTGTCCGCTTCCAGATATTCGCGGCTGTAGCGCGCATCCTCGACGATCTCCATCTTCTCGCGCAGTTCATCGATGATCGGATTGGAGGCGTGGAAACTATCCTCGTAATGTTCGGCTGCCAGATCACCGAACGCCAAGGGAACGGCGACCATGTACTGGAGGCAGTGGTCGCGGTCGGCCGGATTCGCCAGCGGGCCTACCTTGGAGATGATGCGGATGGCGGATTCGTGCGTGGTGATGACGATCCGGCTGATGTCGGCTAAGCGCCCGCATACTTGCGGATGCAGACGCACCGCGGCTTCGCAGGCCGTTTGCGCATGGAACTCGGCGGGGAAGGAAATCTTGAACAGCACGTTTTCCATCACGTAGCTGCCATAAGGCTGGGGCAGCGAGAAACAGCGCTGTGCCTCGTGTTTGATCTTTTGATCCTTGTTGGTCTTGGAAAACAGCACATCGTAGAAACCCCACTGCGGTGCGGTCAACACGCCGGGGATGCCCATCTCGCCTGCCATCGTCATCATCGCCAGGCGCACGGCGCGCGAGGTGGCATCTCCTGCCGCCCAGGACTTGCGCGAACCTGCGTTGGGCGAATGGCGGTAGGTGCGCAACGACTGGCCGTCGACAAACGCCTGTGACAACGCGTCGATCACCTGAGCTTCGGTGCCGCCCAACAGACGGGTGACGACCGCTGCGGATGCGACCTTCACCAGAATGACATGATCGAGCCCCACGCGGTTAAAGCTGTTCTCCAGCGCCAGCACGCCCTGAATCTCGTGCGCCTTGATCATCGCGGTCAATACGTCGCGCATCGTCAGCGGCGCCTGTCCTTCGGCTACGCGGCAGCGGGACAGGTAATCGGCAACGGCGAGTATCCCGCCCAGATTGTCCGACGGATGACCCCATTCGGCGGCCAGCCAGGTGTCGTTGTAATCGAGCCAGCGGATCATCGCACCGATGTCCCACGCGGCTTTGACCGGATCGAGTTCATGCGAGGTGCCGGGCACGCGGGCACCGTGGCGGACCGTGGTGCCGGGAACGAGCGAGCCCAGATGCTTGGTGCATTCGGGAAAGCGCAACGCCAGCAGGCCGCAGCCCAGCGTGTCGATCAGGCAGTTGCGCGCCGTGTCGTAGGCCTCAATCGAGGCAATGTCCATGCGGCAGACATATTGCGCGATGTCCACCAGCACCCCATCGGGGGCGGGGCGGTTGTTCATTTCTACATTGGCGCTCATTTTATTTATCCGTTAACGTTGTTCAATGGGAGTCCAGGCCAGATTCTCGGGGCCGATGTAATTGGCGCTCGGGCGGATGATCTTGCCATCGTTGCGCTGCTCCATCACATGCGCGCCCCAGCCGGTGACGCGCGCGATCACGAACAGCGGCGTGAACATCGCAGTGGGCACCCCCATCATGTGATACGACACGGCGGAGAACCAGTCGAGGTTGGGGAACATCTTTTTGGTCTCCCTCATGACGCTTTCGAGCCGAGCTGCGATGTCGAACAGGCGCATGTCGTCCTGTTCTTCGGACAGCTGTTGCGCCACGCGCTTGATCACTTCGTTGCGCGGGTCGGCGATGGTATAAACCGGATGGCCGAAGCCGATGATGATCTCCTTTTTTGCCACGCGCGCGCGAATGTCGGCTTCCGCCTCGTCTGCGTTCGCATAACGGCTCTGGATGCGGAACGCTTCCTCGTTGGCGCCGCCGTGCTTGGGGCCGCGCAGCGCACCGATCGCACCGGTGATGCAGGAATACAGATCCGAACTGGTGCCCGCAATCACCCGCGCGGTGAAGGTGGAGGCGTTGAACTCATGTTCGGCGTACAAAATCAGCGAGGTATGCATGGCGCGAACCCAGGACGCGGGTGCGGGTTTGCCGTGCAGCAGATGTAAAAAATGCGCACCGGTGGTGTCGTCATCGGTTTCTACCTCGATGCGGCGGCCGCTGGTCGTATAGTGATGCCAGTACAACAGCATAGCCCCGAAGCAGGCCAGCATCCGGTCGATCAGCTCGCGCGTGGCAGCTTCGCTGTGCGCTGATGGTTCCTGCTCGCAGGTGCCCAGCGCCGAGCAGCCGGTGCGCATCACATCCATCGGATGCGCGTCGGCCGGAATCGCTTCGAGCACTTGTTTGACGGCTTGCGGCAGGGTGCGCAGTGATTTCAGTTTTGTCTTGTAAACCTGCAATTGCAGCTTGTCAGGGAGCGTGCCGTGAATCAGCAGATGCGCGATCTCCTCGAATTCGGCTGTTTCGGCGAAATCCAGAATGTCGTAGCCGCGATAATGCAGATCGTTTCCTGTTCGCCCGACGGTGCAGATCGCCGTGTTGCCCGCGACCGTGCCTGACAGCGCAACCGATTTCTTCGGCTTGAGTGGTGCGTATTCTTCCGCCATATTGCTCTCCCTGACGGGCATGACAAAAATGCCACCCCTGATGATGGAACTCGCCATGCCGTTTCCCTCTCCCCAACCCTGATGAAACCACTAGCCATTCGACTAAGCTGGCAAATAACACCAGCAAAGTCGCTGGTTATCTCCCGCAAGCTGGCGAGGGGGCAAACGAATCGCGTTGCGAGTGTCGAGTTAATTACAAGTTATTCGGCGCCCTGCTCGGTAAACAGCTGATCCAGTTTCTGCTCATAGGCGTGATAGCCCAGATAGTCGTAAAGTTCCATGCGCGATTGCATCTGCGGCACGACCTTTTGTTGAGTGCCGTCGGCCAGAATATGCTGATAAACATTCAGCGCGGCCTGACTCATCGCGCGGAAGGCGGATAACGGGTACAGCACCAGCTTGATGCCGACGCTGCCCAGTTGTTCGGTGCTATACAGCGGGGTTGCGCCAAACTCGGTGATGTTCGCCAGCACCGGTACTGAGACCGCACGGGTGAATTCGGCATATTGATCCAGCGTGATCACCGCCTCGGGGAAAATCATGTCGGCGCCGGCTTCCACGCAGGCCTGAGCGCGCTCTATCGCGGATTGCATGCCTTCCACGGCCAGCGCATCGGTGCGCGCCATGATGACGAAACTTGCGTCCGTGCGCGCATCTGCGGCGGCCTTGATGCGATCTACCATCTCGGATTGCGATACGATGGCCTTGTTCGGGCGATGCCCGCAGCGTTTTTGCATCACCTGGTCTTCGATGTGAAAACCGGCAGCGCCCGATTGCGCGATTTCGCGGGTGGCGCGCGCGATATTGAAGGAGCCGCCCCAGCCGGTGTCGATGTCCACCAGCAGCGGCAGGGCGCTTGCCGCCGTGATGCGGCGCGCGTCCTCGCAAACGTCATGCAAGGTGGTGATGCCCAGGTCGGGAATGCCGAGCGAGGAAGCCGCAACCCCTCCGCCGGACAGATACAGCGCTTTATGGCCGCTTTTTTCCGCCAAAATGGCGCAATAGGCGGTCACGGCGCCGACGACCTGCAAGGGGTGGTTTTCTTCGACCGCCCGACGCAACTTCTGCCCGGGTGTGTGCTCTGCGTGTTTCATGTCTGCTCCTCACGGGCTATCGTCTCGCTGATGCTGCGCCATGCGCCCTGAATGTGGCGACGCATCAGCATCTCGGCCAGCTCACCGTCGCGCTGTGCCAATGCTTCGACGATCTGGCGGTGTTGTTGCAGTGCGGGGCGCGTACGCTGCGCGTTGCGGCTGGTGCGGTAACGGCACATGCGCTGCAACTGGTATTGTTCGCTGCCGAGCATATCCATCAGCATTTTGTTGCGGCTGCCGCGTACGATCTGAAAGTGAAAATCAAGATCCCCCTCGCTTTGCGAATAGACCCCGCCGCCTTGCTGCTCGATCTGCATTGCGTGGCTGTCGAGCAACAGGCTCAGCTGATTTATTTCTTCATCGGTCATCCGGGCAGCGGCGATGCGGCAGGCCATGCCTTCCAGCGCTTCGCGCACCGCATACAGATCGGACATGGTCTGGTAATCCAGCACCACCACGCGTGCGCCGGCGTTGGGTATGCGTTTGACCAGACGCATGCCTTCCAGGTGGCGCAGGGCTTCGCGCAACGGGCCGCGCCCCATGCCGTAACGCTCGGCCAGTTCGGCTTCGTTCAGCTTCTGGCCTTGTGCCAGTTCGCCGGTCACGATACTGTGTGCCAGCCGGTGCGAGGCGATATCCGCGAGCGTGCCTTGCTGAGGCGTATTGGGCAACATTTAACGACTCCGATTGTCGACAATTGACGCAAATATTAGCACCGACAATTAAAACATGCGCATTTAATTGTGTCGACAATATTCCTGTTTTACAGGATTGCAAGGTTTGAAATTCAGGCGCGTGTTTGATTGCCGTTCCTGCATGAATTCCGGGCGTACGGCCCTTATGGTAGAGTCTGCAAAATTTTACAGGTAAGCGAATAATGGCCCATTTGTTCGAACCCCTCAAGCTGCGCGACATCGTCCTGAGCAATCGCATCGGCATTCCGCCCATGTGCCAATATTCGGCGCGCGATGGTATCGCCTCTGACTGGCATTTCGTGCATTACGGCAGTCGCGCTGTCGGGGGCGCTGCGCTGATGATCATCGAAGCGACGGCGGTGACGCCGGAAGGGCGGATCAGCCCGGGCGATCTCGGGATCTGGGACGACAAACACATCGAGCCGTTAGCGCGCATCGTGCGCTTCTCGCAGGCGCAAGGTTGCGTGACCGCTATCCAGTTGGCGCATGCCGGCCGCAAGGCCTCCGTCGGGCTGGGTTGGCAGGCGCAGTGCACGCTGGGTGATGCCGATGGCGGCTGGAAGACTGTCGCCCCGTCGCCGGTCTCTTTTGGGGACGGCTATGCTGTGCCCGATGAACTCGACGAGGCCGCCATTCGCGGCGCGATCGCACGGTTCGCAGCGGGCGCTCGACGCGCACGTGAGGCCGGTTTTCAGGCGGTTGAGATCCATGCGGCGCACGGCTATCTGCTGCACCAGTTTCTCTCGCCGCTGTCGAACCTGCGCACGGACTCTTACGGCGGCAGTTTCGAGAACCGTACCCGGCTGGTGCGGGAAGTCGTGGCGGCCGTCCGCGCCGAATGGCCGGAGCGACTCCCTCTGTTGATCCGCCTGTCGGCGACAGACTGGGTAGACGGCGGCTGGAGTGCCGACGAGACGGTCGAATTGTGTCGTGTACTGAAGGCGTTCGGTGTTGATCTGGTGGACGTTTCATCCGCCGGTCTGGTGCCGAGCGCAATAATACCCGCAGGTCCTGGCTTTCAGACTGAATTTGCTGCGAGGGTGCGCCGTGAAGCCGGCATTTATACCGCTGCCGTTGGCCTGATCACGTCGCCTGCGCAGGCGGATCACATTATCCGTTCCGGGCAAGCCGACATGGTGCTGCTCGGACGCGAAATATTGCGCAACCCCTACTGGCCGCTGAGTGCCGCACAGGCGCTGGGGCAGACTGCATGCTGGCCACTGCAATACCTGCGCGCCGCGCCACCCGGTTCGACGGGCCACTAAGCGAGCAGGTAATTACAGGTTTATCAGCTTTCAGCCGCCGCGTCGGCTGCTCTGCGTTCCAGCACCGCCGCGAAAAAGCCGTCCGTGGCATGCAGGTTGGGGCGCAGTTCAAAATAGTCGCCCATCGCCATCGGTATCTTCTGTTGCTGCAATATTTCTCCGGCCGGCAGCAGCACGAAGTCAGGATGGCTGGCCAGGAAGGCTTGCACGATGTGCTGGTTTTCTTCAGGCAGGATGCTGCAGGTCGCATAGACCAGACGGCCGCCTTTTTTCAGCAGCCGACTCGCCGAATTCAGGATGGCAGTCTGTTTCTGATTCAATTCCATAATGCTCTGAGGCGACTGGCGGAACTTCAGATCGGGGTTGCGGCGCAAAGTACCCAGACCGCTGCACGGCGCATCGACCAACACGCGGTCTATTTTTCCTGACAGGCGTTTTACCTTCAGATCGTTCTCGTGCGCGATCAGCATAGGCTGGATATTGCTGGCTCCCGAGCGTTTCAGGCGCGGCTTGAGATTGGCCAGGCGTTTTTCGGAGACATCCATCGCATACAAACGCCCTTGTGAATTCATCAGCGCTGAGAGCATCAGCGTCTTGCCACCTGCCCCTGCGCAAAAATCCACCACCATATCGTTGCGTTTCGGTGCCAGCAGGAAGCCTAGCAGCTGGCTGCCTTCGTCCTGCACTTCAACTTTTCCGGTCGTGAACAGCTCGTCCTTGTTCAGCGGGATTTTTTCCTTGAGGCGGATGCCGATCGGCGAATAGGGCGTAGGGGTCGCATCGATATTTTGTTCCTGCAGTTGCAGCAAGACTTCTTCCCGTTTGGCGAGCAACGTGTTGACGCGGATATCCAGCGGCGCGCCTATCTGCATGGCCTGGCCCAGCGTGAGGATTTCTTCGTCCGAATACGATGCGCGCATCTTTTCAATCAGCCATTCAGGCAGTTCAGCCTGGATGGACAGGGGCTGCCCCTCATATTGCACGGCTTTTGCCGTCGCCAGCCATTCCGCTTCGTCGCGTTTTAAGACCGGCTGGATTTCGCGCAGGTTATAACCGCCGAATTTGACCAGATAGGCTAACGCCATGCGGCGCGGCGTGGCGCGACCTTCGCAGGCCGCTTCGAGCAGCAGCCGGTGGCGCAACACGCCAAAAGCCGTTTCGGCGACGATGGCGCGCTCGTTCGATCCGATGCGCTCGTTCTTGAAGAAATAGCGCAAGGTCGTGTCGGCGGGATGTTCCAGCGGCAAAATGGTGCGCAGCGCGAGGATGACGAGGTCTAAACGGTATTCGGTAATAAGCATGGCAGTTTCGATGTCAAAAATTCAAGGGCGGAGTTTAACAGAACAGCTCGTAGCCTGTAGCTTGTTGCTTGTGGCAGCAGCGAGCAAAACTACTGTTCCGTCGTTTTCACCTTGCCACTACACGCTACACGCTCATCAGTCCTATTCTTCGGACACGCGGATGTCGGAAACAGTCATTTGACCGGCAATCTCGCCATTTCTGTCTATCGAGCGTATCTGGATGGGCAGCAGGCGATATTCCAGCCCCAGCCAAATCTCAAGGCCTTCCTCGCCGGGTTGTCGTACCCTGCGCAGCGGCAAGGCGCGCATTTTACCGTTGCGGGTCAGGATGTATTCTTCCTCTCCGACCGCCAGTTCGTATTTATCCAGTTTTTTGCCGTTGCTGATATACATCGAGATCGTCGCCTGATCCAGTGGCAGCTGTGAGAGCTGGTACAAGAAACTGAGTACGTCTTGCGCATGTTCAGGCAAGACAGCCTGGTTGCCGTTGGCAAAATTAAGTTGTTTGTTCTGCCAGTCGAAACGGGCGTTCAGGGTCTGTTTGCCTCTGTCGCTGACCCGGCCTTCGCTGAATTCATCAGGCCGCAACCCTGCTGCACTGATTGTCCCGCTGCTTTGCTGGTCCATTGCAAAAGTCTTGAACAGTCTGATGATGCCGGTGGTGTTGATGCCCACTTGCAGGGTGTAGCTGTTGTCGTCTTTGATTTCCAGCCGGTGGTGCGCCTGACCGACGGGAAAATCTGTGCCCTTGTAGATGATGAAGTTAAGCTGTGCGTGTTTTGGCAGCGGGTGCGCAGGCGGCGCTTCTTCGGCCACAGGCGCTTTTTCAGCAGGCGGCGCGACTTCTTCAACCGGCGGTGCGGCTTCTTCAGGGACGGCTGGCGTGTCGGGCTGGCTGATCGTTGCGGCTGCCAGCGGGGCGGGCGGCAGCTCAGGTTTGCGTTTGTGCCGGACAGGCGGCTTGGGTTTGGGCGCCGGTTTAACGGCGGGCAGCGGCTCAAGTTTTGCCGTGAGCGGCGGCAGCAGTGCTTCAACGGGTTGTAGTTCGACCAGATTCGGTCCGAACAACAGCACAGCGTGAATCAGCAGCGACAAGGCGATGGCCAGCGCGATACGTCCGGCAGGCTGTTCGATTAAAAACTTGCGTAGCGATACCTTTCCCCTCTCACCCGCTTGCGGGAGAGAGTTGGGAGAGAGGGGGGCTTTTATGTGCCGCAAAGCATTCACGGCAGAATCTTCAGTCCGTTCAGTATTTGCGTGTATTGATCGCCGTGGGCATCGGTGATGACCATCTTGCAAGGCAAGTGGTGTTTCGTTTCCAGCCAGATTTCAGTGCGGCTCTCGCCAGGTTTAGCCTGACTGTCCAGATACAGACTGTCGAATTGCCCGGCTGGCGTGTCCAGCTTTTGCACAGGACCGAGGGTGTAGTGATAGTTGTCCAGCTTGTTGCCGTTGGTCATCGCAAAGTGCAGCGCGTCGATGCCTTCCATATCGATGAACATGAACTGATACATCGCGCTCAGGCGGTCCTGCGTGCCTTCAACTAACACCAGCCGCGTGTGTAGCGCCTGATGTGTCAGGGTGAGTTGCTGTGCGGCCCAATCAAATTCAGCCTGGCTGCTTTTGCCAGGGTTGCCCGGCCGTTTGTCCTCGAAACGCAGCGGGCGCAGCCCTTGTTTTGTGATCAGGCCGCTGCTGGTGATGAATATTTTTTCTGGTTTGAACACGGCCAGCAGGCCGAGTGGCGTGGTGCTGCTGGTCAGCGTGTAGTGATCCTTGTTGCGGGTATAAATTTCGTCAATTTGACCGATCTTCATGCCGCTCATAAAAACTTCATAGCTGGCTTGTACACCGCCGGGTATCGCGGCGTAGGCCGGGGTACATAGCGTGAGCCAGCATAAAATTACCGAAAACCACTTCATATTTATTCCAGTGCGGGTGAGATCAACGCTGCGCCGGGCAGAGTGCGACGGTGATCTATGACACGGCCGTTCTCACCTAGTTCAACCTGGCCTGAACATAGCCAGCGTATGGCTTGCGGATAAATGCGGTGTTCTTCATGCAAGATGCGGGCGGCCAGCGTGTGTTCGGTGTCGCAAGTCAGCACAGGGACGGCGGCCTGGATGATGACAGGGCCGTGATCGAGGTCGGGGGTGACGAAATGTACGGTGCAGCCATGAATTTTTACGCCATCTTCCAGTGCGCGTGCATGGGTATGCAGGCCGGCATACGCTGGCAGCAGCGAGGGATGGATGTTGATCATACGGCCTTGATAATGCGTCACGAACTTCGCGGTTAAGATGCGCATGAAGCCGGCCAGTATCACCAAATCAGGCTGGAAGCCGTCAATCACTTCCGCCAGCGCAGCATCGAAACTTTCGCGATCGGGATGGTCGCGGTGTGCCACGACCGCCGTCGGAATGCCGTGCGCCTGCGCAACTGTGAGTCCGCCGGCATCGGCGCGACTGCTGATGACGGCCGCGATGGTGCAGTTCAGCTTTGCATTCAGCAAAACTTGCATATTGCTGCCGCGCCCGGAGATGAGAATGACGATTTTTTTCATGGTGTATTGCGGTGAAAAGTATTGGGATTATAACGGAAGGGGTGTCCAGTGGCTTGAAGACGGGTGGCTGGCAGGCCGTGAGAGCTTTACGTCATTCCGGCGAAGGCCGGAATCCAGTTGATCAATAGTTCTCGCATAGCGAGACAAAGCCAAGGCCATGCTTGCGGATGAAACTACTCAATGTCGGGTTAGGTGAAAAAATGCTTCAACCTCATTGTCGCTGGCGAATTCGCCGCGATCTGCTGCTGCTACCCGCTGCTTCAGTACCTCGACGTATCGGCGGTCTGCGGCCAGGTAACCAGACAATGCCTCGTGGATGATGTCGGCTTCTGTTCGGTGTGTTTCTTCGGCCAACTGATGAAACTGCCGCTGCATTCCTTGTTCGATAATCAGAGACGGCATTGCGATTTCCTTCCTTGTAATTACGGCAGAACACGGTGTTTCTGCCGTATGAAAGTCTTATTTAACCTGCGTCTGGTGCTCCGAGCCATTTCTTGCGCGGATGACGCCGATCTTCGTAACAGTTTCCCCCGCAGCCTGCAGCTGGCTGATGGCCTTGTCTGCATCCGCCTGAGATACGATGACCACCATGCCGATACCGCAGTTGAAGGTGCGGTACATTTCCTGTTCGGCCACGCCGCCCTGTTCCTGTAGCCAGTGGAACAATTTTGGCATCTGCCATGATTTGCTGTCGATGTCGGCAACGACGTTGGATGGCAGCACGCGCGGCACGTTTTCGGTGATGCCGCCGCCGGTGATGTGCGCCATGCCCTTGATCGTGAGGGTCTGCATCAGCGCCAGCAACGGCTTCACGTAGATGCGGGTAGGGGCCATGATGACATCACGCAGCGTGCGCTCGCCGTCGAACCTGGCGCTCAGGTCGGGTTTGCTGCGTTCGATGATCTTGCGCACCAGCGAGTAGCCGTTGGAATGTGCGCCGTTGGACGCCATACCCAGCACCACGTCGCCGGGCGCTATGTCGCCGCCTGTGATGATGCGGGCTTTTTCCACCACGCCCACTGCGAAGCCAGCCAGATCGTATTCGCCGACCGGATACATGCCGGGCATCTCAGCCGTCTCTCCGCCGATCAGCGCGCAACCTGCCTGCTCGCAACCGTTGGCGATCCCCTTGATGACTTCGGTCGCCGCAGGCACATCAAGCTTGCCGCAGGCAAAATAATCCAGGAAAAACAAAGGTTCAGCGCCTTGCACCAGAATGTCGTTGACGCTCATGCCGACCAGGTCGATGCCGACCGTATCGTGGATGTTCAGTTCGAACGCCAGTTTCAGCTTGGTGCCCACGCCGTCCGTACCGGAGACCAGCACGGGTTCCTTGTACTTTTTGGATATTTCAACCAGACCGCCGAAACCGCCGATGCCAGAGAGCACTTCAGGGCGCATGGTGCGTTTGGCATAAGGCTTGATATTTTCGACCAGCTGGTCGCCGGCATCGATATCTACACCGGCATCACGATAGGACAGTCCGGCAGCAGTGTTGTTTGGATGGTTCAAGTTGAGTTCTCGCTTTCTTCAGGATTAAAACATAACATCCTGTTTTTTATAATATATTTCCGCAGTTGCGGAGCATGTGGGGGAGAGATCATGACGAATGAATATCATGTGCCGCAGCCAGGCGTCGCTTCAGCGGCAAATTATACTCAATTGGCCGAGGCTTTTCAGCGACTTTCGTTCAGGTGGTCAGCACCACGCTTTTGACCTGTGCGTACACCTGCATGCCTGTCGTCAGGCAAAGCAGGTCGCGCGAACGGCGGGTGATGCGCGAGAGCAGCGCCTGTTCGCCACTGATGGTCATGCGCACCAGCACTTTATCGGAGCCTTCGTCCTGAATCTCGCTGATGTTTGCAGGCAGAATGTTGCTGATGCTCGATCCCTGCGGCATGACCGTGGCGATGCTCACGTCGCGTGCCAGCACCCGGGCGCGTACCTGAGTGCCGGTTGTCTGATCGACGCGCCCCACCCACAAGTTGCCGCCCGTAAATTCCAGCTTTGTGAGGTGATAGGCCTCGTCGTGCTGAGCCACTTTTGCTTCGATCACGACACCCGCATCGTCAAGATGGGCGGTAGGCAGATCCAGTCTGGCCAGGGTTGGGCCGAGCGCGCCGCTGGCAATCACGCGTCCCTGTTGCAGCAGCACCAGATGGTCTGCGAGCCTTGCCACTTCGTCCAGCGCGTGGCTGACGTAGATCACCGGGATTTGCAGTTCGCGATGCAACCGTTCCAGAAAAGGCAGGATTTCCTGACGGCTGGCGGTATCGAGTGAGGCTAACGGTTCGTCCATCAGCAGGATGCGCGGGCTGGTGAGCAGTGCGCGGCCGATCGCGACGCGCTGGCGTTCTCCGCCGGAGAGTTGTTCGGGATTGCGCCGTTCGATCAGCCTGTCCAGCCCCAGCCATTCCGCCACCTGTTCCAGTCGCACGCGTCGATCGGCTGCGCGCTTGTAGCCATATTCCAGATTGGCGCGCACCGACAAATGCGGGAACAGGCTGGACTCCTGAAACACGTAGCCCAGCGGACGATGATGCGTCGCTATGAAAGTCGTATCGTCCTGCCATGTCTCGCCGTTTACGCGCAGCGTGCCGGCGGCGCGCTCCAGCCCCGCGATGCAGCGCAGCAGTGTGGTCTTGCCCGAGCCCGACGGGCCGAACAGCGCGGTGACCCCCGATGCCGGCAGCGGCACATCCACGTCCAGCATGAAGTCGGCGCGTTCAAGTTGGAAGCGGGCGTGGATCATTTTCGCCGTCCGGTCGGATTGAAGGTATAGAGCAGCAACAGCGCGGCAAACGAGAATGCCAGCATGCCTGCTGACAGTCCGTGGGCTGCGGCATATTCCATCGCTTCGACGTGATCGTAGATCTGCACCGACACCACGCGGGTCTGGTCCGGGATATTGCCGCCTATCATCAGCACGATGCCGAATTCGCCGACCGTGTGGGCGAAACCCAGCACTGCGGCGCTGATGAAACCCCGTTTGGACAGCGGCAGCACGATGCTTGTGAAGGTGTCCAGTCTTGATGCGCGCAGCGTGGCGGCGGTTTCCAGCGCACGTTCCGGAACGGACTCAAAGGCATTTTGCAGCGGCTGCACCACGAAGGGCAGGGAATAGAACACCGAGGCGATCACCAGGCCTGCGAAGGTAAACGGCAGCAGGCCGATACCCAGCGATTGGGTCAAATGACCGATTGCCCCGTTCGGCCCCATCGCCACAAGCAGGTAGAAGCCGATCACGGTAGGCGGCAGCACGAGGGGCAGTGCCACCACTGCACCTGCCGCGCTGCGCCATCTTGAACCGGTGCGCGCGAGCCACCAGGCGATCGGCGTGCCGATCAGCAACAGGATGAACGTGACGACCGCAGCTAACTTGAAAGTAAGCCAGATGGCGGATAAGTCAG
Organism: uncultured Nitrosomonadales bacterium; assembly: GCA_947085835.1. Taxonomy (GTDB): domain Bacteria; phylum Pseudomonadota; class Gammaproteobacteria; order Burkholderiales; family Gallionellaceae; genus Gallionella. The sequence goes on from CAMTXT010000014.1 coordinate 43,162, forward strand.
CAGGGGAGAGCGCGAATTCCATATGCCTGATGTGTTTATTTTGCTTCGACCGGCAGGACAAAGCCATAGCGGATCGTGATGGTGCGCGCATCCGTGCTTGCCATGAAATGCGCAAACGCCTGCGCGCTTGGGTTGTCCGCAGCATGTCGGGTGAGGATGAATCCCCGTTCCATCGGCCACCGCCTCATTTACATCTGCCTGGGTTTTGCGTGTGCAGGACGGAATGCGCGGCACTGTTCAGGGTCGGATTCCAGATACGCGCCCTCGATCAGGTCGATGCAATAGGGAATGGCCGGAAATACCGCGTTCAGGCAGTCGTCGATGGCCGAAGGTTTGCCGGGCAGGTTTACGATCAGGCTCTTGCCGCGTATGCCGGCGGTCTGTCTGGATAAAATGGCGGTGGGCACGAATTTCAGTGAGGCGCTACGCATCAGTTCGCCGAAGCCCGGCATCATCTTGCCGCACACCGCTGTCGTGGCCTCAGGCGTGACATCGCGTAGCGCAGGGCCGGTGCCGCCTGTGGTGACGACCAGGCTGCACCCTTCAACGTCGCACAGTTCGATCAGCGCGGCTTCGATCAGATGCTGTTCGTCCGGAATCACCCGCGCCACGGCCTCCCACGGGCAGGTCAGCACGCGATCGAACCAGGCGCGCATGGCAGGCCCGCCCTTGTCTTCATATTCGCCGCTGCTGGCGCGATCCGAAATGGTCAAAATACCGATGCGTGCAATGCTCATGTTATTCCTTAAATCCTGTGTATTCTTGAAATGAAGTGCCGTCCAGCAATTGCACGGTTACCTGTTCGCCGGCTTTCATGCCTGTGCACTCGGATGGCATGACCAGCAAGCCGTCTGCCCGTGCCATGGACAGCAGTACGCCGCTGCTCTGTGTGCCGGTGGAGCTGGCAAGGTACCCTGCATCGTCACAGCTCAGTTGCACGCGGATGAATTCGGTGCGCCCCGGTCGCATCTTGACGGGATGCGCGAGGCGCGCGGTCACCGTGCGGCGGTACAGGCGCGGGTTGCCCATCATGCGGCGCAAGGCGGGGGCGACGAATTCTTCGAAGCACACCATGCTCGACACCGGATTGCCCGGCAAGCCAAACACAAAAGATTCAGACTCTATTGAAGCGCGGTGCATCACGCCGAACGCCAGCGGATGCCCCGGTTTCATCGCCACGCGCCAGAATTTCATCGAGACCCCCAGCTTTTCAATCGTCGGGCGAACATAGTCGTGCACGCCGACCGAGGTGCCGCCGGATACCAGCAGCACGTCGTAGTCCAGCCCTAACCTGAGGTATTGTTCGAGTTCTGCCGGATCGTCGCGGGCGATGCCGAGCATGACCGGGGTTATGCCGAGCGCCTGCACCTGTGCCATCAGCGCGTAGGTGTTGGAGTCGGGGATTTTATTGGCATCGACCGGATCGTTCATCGCTTCGAGCTCGTTGCCGGTGGGCAGGATCGCCACGCGCGGACGGCGGTACACCTGCATCGTTGCCGCCTTGACCGTCGCCAGCACGCCGATCACCCCGGGCGTGATTTCAGTGCCCGCAGCCAGTACGACATCCCCGTTCCGCATGTTCTCGCCTTTAGGGCGCACATCGTGGCCCGATTTAACAGTTGTGAGTATCTGCACGAAATTAGCGATCGAGGCCGCATCCCTCTCTCCCGCTTGCGGGAGAGAGTTAGGAGAGAGGGAGCTTGCTGAAATTTCCTGCGTATCTTCCACCCGTATCACCGCATCCGCGCCTTGCGGCATCGGGGCGCCGGTCATGATGCGCGCGCACTGGAAGGCGGCCACAGTCCTGCTCGGCATGTCGCCCGCCTTGATGTCCTCGATGATTTCAAGCGTTGCGGGGGATGTCGCCAGATCGCAGCTGCGCACCGCAAAGCCGTCCATCGCCGACACGTCGTAAGGCGGCAGGTCGCGGTTGGCCAGAATATCCTCAGCCAGCACGCGCCCCAGTGACTGTTCCAGCGGAACCTGCTCGGTATCCAGCACTTTTACGGATTCAAAAATGACGCGCTGCGCCTCACTGATTTTCAGGTGTTCCATTGCTTTCCTTTAACTTGAAACTTGTGCGGTATGATTTTTACGGCTCCTGACCTGCTATTCGCCAAAGTCAGGAACCGAGACATAGGCGATATTCGATTTGCGCAACAGCGGACGTTCAACTTTGAAACTGGTGCGCCCGAGGAGATAAATCCGGGCATTGGACGGAGTTTATATCTTTGCCCTAATTGACGAGAAATATTCCGCCAATGTCGCGGGCATGGCGCAAGACTCGAACACAACCAAGGGCCAGTTATTTGCCGCCATGCCGCCGGAGCGCCTCGGCTACAGCGCCATGCCCCTTGCTTGTTGCAACAATCAAGGGGGTGCGGCCATCCTTGTCCTTGGCGTTGACATCCGCACCCTTGGCGATCAGGAGTTCGGCCATATCCTTGTGTCCCTCAACGGCAGCGTTATGAAGAGGGGTAAAGCCCTTCGTGGTCTTGGCGTTGATGTCCGCACCCTTCGCGATCAGCAGTTCGGCCACATCCTTGTGTCCCTGGCCAGCAGCGACATGAAGAGGGGTAACGTCATCCTTGATCTTGGCGTTGACGTCCGCACCCTTGGCGATCAGCAGTTCGGCCATGTCCTTGTGCCCCAGAGCAGCAGCGACATGAAGAGGGGTAAAGCCACTCTTGATCTTGGCGTTGATGTCCGCACCCTTGGCGATCAGCAGTTCGGCCACGTCCTTGTGCCCCAGAGCAGCAGCGACATGAAGAGGGGTAAAGCCACCCCCGGTCCTGGCGTTGACCTCCGCACCATCGGCCAGCAGGCGGCTGACTTCTTTGACGTTAGCCGATTCGGCCGCCTGTAGAAGATCCTCATTGATGCCCGCCTGTGCGACCGGACTGTATGATAAGACCAGCGTTAAACATGCAGCCCCAACCTTCCAATGTTTGAACATGACAAAATCCTTTCGCTTATAGCCGGGAGCCTATGGAAATAGTTCCACATATGCGGGCTCTTTCCCGCTAACCAATTTTGCTGCGGCAAAACCCTGCCGGAGAGGGGTATCAAATAACGATATGAGATTTGCACTCGAAATATCAAGCCGTTGCTTCGGGTTATCATTGACTATGTCGAAGTAGATATGCCCCACTTCAAAGGATCGGCCTTTTAATTCGCTGTCCACTATAGCTGCACTTGGAAGCTGTGGTTCCGTCTTCTTTGAAACATTTATCAGCTTGGTAACACTGTTTGTTGCACAACCACAGAGGGTCAGCATCAGGGCGAAGCACAACATTGAACCTGATAAATTCGATAACTTGAGATTCATCATGCCATCCTCCCCATGCTAAACAACCAGACACCACGTTCAAGCACCACGGGGGCTACAAATACATAGGCCGCAATCTAGCAGCAAAAATCATATTCTGCTAGCGGGTAAATTTTCCAGTTCGAGTCCGGATCGGCGGGCCAAGCAGAACCCGGTGCTGACCGTACGGTAATGGCACCTTGCAGATGACCAGTTTTGATAATACACCGCCCGTAAACGGGCCTTGGTGATTTTTTCAGGTCAATTATTCAGCCCGCCGGATTGCTGACTGTCGCGACGGGCTGTTGCCGAGACAGCAGACTGTCAGTGTTATGTCATTTTGCTTGCTGCCGCCCATTCGGCAACACCATCGCGCAGATGGACAGCCGAATATCCTTCATTTCTGAGTAGTGCGACAGCATCGACTGCCATAAGGCAATAGGGGCCGCGACAGTAGGCAACAATCGAACGGTCTTTAGGCAGTTCTGCCAGGCGTTGACGAAGCTCTTCCAACGGGATCGATCGGGCAAAAGGCAGATGCGCGGTCAAATACTCTTCTGCCGGCCTTACATCGAGCACAACCACCTCGCCCTTGCGTGCCGCTTTCATCAGGCTTTCGCGGTCGCTGGGCACAAAATCATTGGGTTGCGTAGCAATTTTCTGCAACGCCATTTGCAATTCGATCAGGCGGCTCTCAGCCAGTCTGTGAATTTGCACCCACAGGTCAGCTACCGCGTTGTCAGCCAGACGATAATTGATGTTCTTACCCTGCCGTTCAGTCTCGACTAAATGCGCCATGCGCAACTCGCGCAAATGCGCGCTGGTCAGCTTCACGCTGATCGACGTTTCGCGCGCGAGGGTTTCCACCGTTTTTTTGCCCTGACAAAGCAATTCAATCAGCTCCAGTCGTTTTGGGCTGGAGAACACCTTGCCAATCCGCGCAACCTGTTCGTACAACATATTTTTAATCTGGCGAGTCTTTTCCATTAAATCAATCCTGTTTTCATTGGAGCTTTCATAAACAACTCTAAACGATATTGACATAAACACGCAATCGGAGTTTAATCATTCCAATAATTATTAGATTGTTAACCTCAAAGGAGATTGCCATGAAGACCCTGTTCATTCTCAATGATGCCCCCTACGGCAGCGAACGGACCTATAACGGCCTGCGTATTGCGGGTGCACTTTCCAAGCAGGAAGGCAATGCAGTACGCATCTTCCTGATCGGTGATGGCGCATCGTCCGCCCACCGCAACCAGAAAGTGCCTCAAGGTTTTTATAACATCGGTGACATGCTCGACAACGTGATCCGACGGGGCGGGGTGGCGGGTATCTGCAGCACCTGCATGGATGCGCGCGGCATGGCCGATGGCGATATTGCCGACGGGACGCACCGCAGCACGCTGGCGGAGTTGAGCGAGTGGACCGTATGGGCCGACAAGGTTCTGGTATTTTAATTTCAGGGAGCGCGTGATGTTTTTCAAACAACTGGCAACAAAAGAATCCTCACTGTCTTATTTTTTTGGATGCGGCACCAAGGGTAAATCCATGGCGGTGGACGTGGTCGCGGGGGACGAGGAGTGGTACATTGAGGAAGCGAAAAAAGCCGGCGTCACTATCAATTATGTGATCGATACCCACGTGCATGCAGACCATTACTCAGGCGGCAGAAAACTTGCGCAGATGGTTGGCGCCCCGTACTGCCTGCATGAATCCGACAGCGGTCTGGTGAAGTTCGAATTTGAACCTTTAAGCGATGGTCAGTCGCTTAACCTGGGCAACGTCAATGTCGAAGTGTTGCATACACCCGGCCATACGCCCGACAGCATCTGCCTGCTGGTCACCGATATGCGGCGCGCGGAAATGCCCTGGTTCGTTCTCACCGGTGATACGCTGTTCGTTGGCTCCATCGGTCGCCCCGATCTGCTGGGACGCGAGCGGGAGATGTCCGCGCAGCTCTACGATAGCATCCACACCAAGTTGTTGCATCTGTCCAACGAGGTCGAAATTTTCCCCGGCCATCAGGCGGGCAGCGTCTGCGGCGTCGGTTTGTCGGGCAAGCCATCCTCGACCATCGGTTTTGAGAAGCGCTGGAATCCGGGATTGTCGGCAGACAAGGACGCCTTCATCAAGAGCCTGCTCAGCGAGATTCCTCCACGGCCCGCCGGGATGAACCAGATGGTCGCCGCCAACATCGCCGCCTGATGATGCACGACAACCTGACCCGCGGCGAATTGACTCACGGCATTCGAGCGAATTTCGACCAGTTTTTACATCAACTGCTGCAAGTCATGCTGGTGGGTTTTACCATCGGCATGATGCGCACGGTTGTTCCGGCATTGTCTGAATCGGAATTCGGCGTACCGAAAAACTCCTTCATGCTGCTGACGGCTTTTGTGGTGGCATTCGGATTCGTGAAGGGCTCGCTGAATTTTGTGGCCGGACGCCTGTCCGAGCGTATCGGTCGCAAGAAGGTAATGCTGCTCGGATGGGCGGCAGCCCTCCCCATCCCGCTGATGGTTTATTTTGCCCCGTCGTGGAGCTGGATCGTGGCGGCCACCGTGTTGCTCGGCATTAACCAGGGACTGACCTGGTCGATGACGCAGACCTCAAAACTGGACATCACTCGCGCCGACCAGCGCGGTTTAACTATAGGTTTAAATGAGTTTGCAGGCTACATCGGGCTGGCGCTGGCTGGGATCATCACCGCCTATCTTGCGACCATGCTGGGTGCGCGTACCGGATTGCTGATATTCGGCATGACGACCGTGCTGTTAGCCATGCTGCTTACCTTGCTGTGGGTCAAGGACACGCTGCCCTGGGCAAAAATGGAAGCGGCCAGGCACAAGGCGGGCATAAGTTCAGGGCCGCTGCCGCGCTATCCTGCCAACATCGGCGCGAAGCCGTCGACATGGGAAGTATTCACGCTGGTATCGTGGCGCGACAAGCGACTGGCGGCGATCAGTCAGGCCGGCATGGTAGAGAAATTCGTTGACGCACTTGTCTGGGTGTTCTATCCGGTATTCTTATATCAACGCGGACTGAGTCTGCCCGACATCGCCTGGATCGTCGGCACCTATGGTTTTGTCTGGGGCGGATCGCAATTCTTCACAGGCAAATTGTCCGACCATGTCGGTCGCCACAAACCCAACGTGTGGGGAATGTGGATATGCGGTGCCGGTGTGGCGATGATGATGATGTTGCATGAGGGCATGGCATGGTGGTCGCTGTCCGCTGCGGTATCAGGTTTCGGCATGGCATTGCTGTACCCGAATCTCTCCGCTGCCGTGGCCGATATTTCCCACCCTGACTGGCGCGGCTCGGCCATCGGCATCTACCGCTTCTGGCGGGATTTAGGCTACGGCATCGGTGCGCTCGGATTGGGTATCACGGCGCATTTCAGCGGCACGGTAGATACGGCATTCTGGTTTGTAGCGATTTCGATGTTCCTGTCAGGCGCTGTTCTATTGATTTTCGGAGAAGAAACACATCCACGATTCAACTCTGCCCGGATTGACCGTCCGTAATTGGCTCACAATTGCCCATCGAATCGAATTATTGCACGGTAAATAGCGGGCATTGGAGATTCTCACTTGTCCAATTTTTCAGCCTGCTCGAAATCTGCTATTCGCCAAGTAACGCTGTCGAAAACCCGACCTTCAAGGTGGAACATCTATACACACACTTCGACCTATCAATGCTTCTGCAACTGGGCCCGTTCGGCATCGGTGAACACGCGTGATCGAGTGTGAAACGCTTTACCCTCTGGCCCTTCCAGAGAAAATGTACCGCCGCGTCCTTCGATCACATCAATGATAAGTTGAGTGTGTTGCCAATATTTATATTGTGATTTGCTTATGTAAAAAGGACAACCGCCGATTTTACCCAGATATTCATCGCCTGCACCGATGGTGAGTTCACCTGGTAAATAACAATTGGCAGCGCTGTTGTCGCAACAACCGCCTGATTGGTGAAACATCAGCTCGCCGTGTTTCTGTTTAAGGAATTCGATTAGTTCCAGCGCAGCTTCTGTCGCAATCACTTTATCAACCATCATGTTCTCCCCAATAAATAAGGGGCGGTTGCCCGCCCCGGTAAATCTTCAACAGACAATATGCGCAGCAATGAATATCAGAAGAAGCCGAGTTTCTGCTCGCTGTAGCTGACCAACAGATTCTTGGTTTGCTGGTAGTGGTCGAGCATCATCTTGTGCGTTTCGCGGCCAATACCGGATTCCTTGCCGCCGTAGCCACCGAATGCCGCGCCAGCTGCGTAATCGTGATAGCAATTGACCCACACGCGACCGGACTTGATGCCGCGCCCCATGCGATAGGCCACGTTACCATTGCGACTCCACACACCCGCACCCAGACCATATAAGGTGTCGTTGGCGATTGCCAATGCTTCTGCTTCATCCTTGAAGGTCGTGATGGCCAGTACCGGGCCGAAGATTTCTTCCTGGAAAATGCGCATTTTGTTGTGCCCTTTGAACAGCGTGGGCTGCACGTAATATCCACCAGCCAGATCGCCGCTCAGATTGGCTTGTGAACCACCGATCAGCACTTCGGCACCTTCCTGTTTGCCGAGGTCAAGGTATGACAAAATCTTGGTGAGCTGTTCCTTGGATGCTTGTGCACCCATCATAGTGTCGGTATCGAGCGGGTTGCCGTGCTTAATGGCGGCAACGCGCTTAATCACGCGCTCCATGAACTTGTCGTAAATAGATTCGTGGATCAAGGCGCGCGACGGGCAGGTGCACACTTCACCTTGGTTGAAAGCAAACAAAACTAAACCTTCGATTGCCTTGTCGAGGAAGCCGTCATCTTTATCCATGATATCCGCAAAGAAAATGTTTGGGGATTTTCCGCCCAGTTCCAGTGTGGCTGGAATCAGGTTGTTTGCAGCAGCCTGGGCGATTACGCGGCCTGTGGTAGTCGAGCCGGTGAACGCGATCTTGGCGATGCGCTTGCTGGTCGCCAGAGGCATCCCCGCTTCACGTCCGAAACCGTTGACGATGTTAAGCACGCCAGGTGGCAGTAAGTCAGCGATCAATTCGGCCAGTATCAAGATGCTGATAGGCGTAGATTCGGCTGGTTTCAGTACCACGCAGTTACCGGCAGCAAGGGCAGGCGCCAACTTCCATGCCGCCATCAGGATAGGGAAATTCCAGGGGATGATCTGCCCGACAACACCCAGCGGTTCGTGGTAGTGATAAGCAACCGTAGTCTCGTTGATTTCAGACAGACTGCCTTCCTGGGCACGTAAACAACCGGCGAAGTAACGGAAGTGATCGACGGCCAAAGGAATGTCGGCATTCAATGTCTCTCGTATCGCTTTGCCGTTGTCCACGGTCTCGGCGTAGGCCAGCACTTCCAGATTGGCTTCGATGCGGTCAGCAATTTTCAGCAATATGTTGGAGCGCTCGGTGATTGAGGTCTTGCCCCACTTGTCGGCAGCGGCGTGTGCAGCATCAAGTGCCAGTTCGACATCTTCTGCACCAGAGCGGGCAGCTTTAGTGAAAGGCTTGCCACTGATCGGGGTAATGACATCGAAGTATTCACCCTTGACTGGGGCGACCCATTTACCACCGATGAAATTATTATAGTGTGGTTTGAAATCGACTTTGGCACCAATAGTGCCCGGGGCTGCATAAATCATTATACTTTCTCCTCGTTATATTGAATGACGATCAAACAGATCGCCCTCACTTCTGTCCTGCATCCACAGTTAAGCAAGTAGCAGGCCAGCTCGGCCTACAGGTGCTGGCAATTGATTGCATTGTAAAAAATATGAAATTTGGTTGGCCACTCGGGTTGGCGTGACGCTCCCATTTGATACAGCTGTCACAAAATGAGACAGTTGGACACATTTTCAGGGTGATGCTGTTGCACCGCTTTGCCATTCCTCTATACTCCAGCAAAGTTCAATCGCATCACCTTGGGGAGATCGGGATCGTATGACTCAATCAGCATTAGCTTTGCGCCAGGCACGCTCGCACCTGTTGCAATACGGCGAGTGTCCCAAAGGCACAATAGACGAGCGTATCGCGCGTTCGTGGCGGCGTAGTTTGGATGCGGGTGTCATGCCTACAGGCAGACTAATGGATGTCGATCCGATTGCCGGTAACACGTTGCGTAGCGCACTGGCGACCAACCATGACCTGCTGGCGCATTCGCGCCCCGTCATGGAATACCTGTATCAACAAGTGAAGCACAGCCAAAGCATGGTGATCCTTGCCGACAAACAAGCCACCCTGATGCACACCCTGGGTGATGTGGACTTCCTCAATAAAGCAGAACGCGTTGCGCTGTCTACAGGCTCTTTTTGGCAAGAACAATATCGCGGGACGAATGCCATCGGCACCGCACTGGCCGAAGCGAGTTCTGTTGAAGTGCATGGCGCGGAACACTTCCTTGAGCGCAACGGATTCCTCACCTGTGCAGCCGCACCCATCATGTCGGCGGATGGCAAGTTGCTGGGCGTCATCGACATCTCAGGCGATCACCGTAGTCGTCATCCGCACACCTTGGGGCTGGTCAGTATGGCTGCGCGCATGATCGAGAACCGTTTAGTGCTGGCGAGTTGTCAGCGCCATACCCGTTTGCATCTGCACGCACACCCCGAAGGCATAGGCTCGGTGGCAGAAGGCATCATCGCCCTCTCTGCAGAGGGCTGGGTCGTAGGTGCGAACCGGACAGGATTAGAGATGCTGCATTTGTCGCCAAACGATATTGGCAGTGCAAAGGTCGGCGACGTGCTGGATGTACGTTTGGATGAACTACTCTCGCGAAATCAGCATCGCATTGTTTCTCCCAGACAGATCCATTTGTATGACGGCACGCCGATGTTCATGCAGGTACATGCAGTCGAAGGAAGGATTGTATCTGCCTCATCGGTTTCGCAACCGGCAGATGCCTTGTCCAGACTCGATCGGGGCGATCCGCTATGGCACAGTGCCACTGACAAAGCGCGTCGCGTCGCAGGTAAACCCATCCCTTTACTGCTACATGGCGAGTCTGGCGTCGGCAAGGAATTATTTGCGCGGGCTGTGCATGAGAGCGGGCCGCGTCGTGACAAACCTTTCGTCGCCATCAATTGCGCTGCCTTACCCCAGAATCTCATCGAAGCAGAATTGTTCGGCTATGCGCCCGGCGCATTTACTGGTGCACGTCGTGATGGTTACATCGGTCGCCTGCGCGAGGCGCACGGCGGCACACTGTTCCTGGATGAGATCGGCGATATGCCGCTCGCCATGCAAACCTGCTTGTTGCGTGTATTGCAAGAGCGCCAGGTGACACCGCTCGGGGGCGGCAAAGCTATTGAAGTCGATTTCAGTCTGATCTGCGCCACGCATCGCAAGCTGCGCGAGGACACGGACAAAGGCATCTTCCGCAGCGATTTGTACTACCGCATCAATGGCTTGACAGTGAATCTGCCCGCCTTGCGTGAGCGCACCGATTTTCAGGCACTTACTGAGCGCATATTGACCGAACACAATCCAGAGCGCGCAGTCCATTTGAAGCCGGAGCTACTCGCGAAACTGAGCCGTTTTCCATGGCCTGGCAACATCCGCCAATATTCCAGTTTGTTGCGTACCGCAAGTGCCATGCTAGATGCGAATGAAGATCGTATCGACTGGCAGCATCTGCCGGATGATCTGCTCGATGAACTGGCAGCAGATGCAGAGAAACTCTTTCCTAACAGTGCCAGCACCTTTCCTCAAGACCTTAAAGCACTCTCGCTCTCCGTCATTCAACAGACCCTGCAGGACAGCCACGGCAATGTTTCTGCGGCGGCTCGATGTTTAGGCATCAGTAGGCAAACGCTGTATCGCAAGATAGCGCTTGCGCGACAACGTTCAGTCATCTGACGTGCAGCTGAATGTCATTGTCAAAGGTGTAGAAGTCGTATCGCTGCAATTACTTTTGAAGCATTGCATGGCTTATCAAGGGGCGGATTCAAAATCAGTGCCGGTTGAACAATTTGAAGCGCTAGTAATGCCAATCTAAGTAGGCAGTTTCGGGAAAAGCGTATGACCGCTGATGGCACTTTGCTGAATATTTGATATTCAGATTGGCGTCCAAAAAGCAGGCGTTCACTCAGTTACATTTACCATGTTTTAGGCAATTTTCGACGAGTATGAAAAACCCGCAAAACGTGGAGTTCATCGCCCACAACACGGTATGGGACGACAAATGGATGGCGGTCAACAACCAGTTCGCGTGTACCCGGCACTCTGCCAGGACGCCCGGAGGATGGAAACTCGCTCAGTGCGTCAACCTTATTTGTGACGTACACGAACATGTCTGCTGCCGCTTTCGAGTTTTCCTGGGCGATGTAATCAGCCTCAGCGTCAAGATTCCTGATTGCTTTTTGCAGCCACCTAACCCGCATTGCGCTCCCACTTTGCGCTGATGGCATTCACTTCCTCTTCGCTGGCAAAGTCGCCTGCGTCGGCCTCACAGATTGCCTGCGTAATTTCAGCAATCTGCCAGGACTCACGTTCGATATAGTCGCGAATAGCTTGCCCAGCCAAAAACGATTTTGTGCGGCCTGTAGCTGCAGCCAGAATATCAAGCTGATTGCTCAACTCGTCCGGCAAGCGCATAGATATCATGCTCATAATGCACTTCCTGTTTTTTGTATTACAACGCTGTCATTGTAAAACAAAATCGCGAGGTTGGTGTATTGGCACATGAATCCGGCAAATGCTGCTAGGCCAACGCCGAGGGAATACGCCATCTGATAATCATAACCTTTACGGTATCGTTCACGACCAGGCACGCCATCATCGCGTAGGCAAAAATTGCGAGCATCTGCCACCACGGCAATGGCATGAGGTCAGGAAGACCCACGAAGGTCAGGGCTGTTCCTACCAGCGCATCCGCAATGAGCGCCCCCACGAGTGTCCTGCCGGGCATCGAAGCCCAGAACCAGCGCCGCTCGCGCGCGGACACGATGGAAAATATGGCCATGTAGAGCAGCGTCAGAAAACTGAAGGTGTACAGGGCGTTATCGTTGGTCGCCAAACCAAAACGCGACCAGCCGATCCACAACAGCAGAAGCGACTCCGCGACCATTGCGACGCCCAGCACCACGGACACCATGATGAAACCGCCGATATTCCACGTCTCCGGTTGATTGGACGGCCTGACGCGGTCGGTGGCAAGGGCGATTTTCGCGAAGTCCGTCATGAAGACCAGCAGCAGCATCGCAAAGGCGGAGACGACGAACTTGCCGGTTACCACGAATGCAATCGCGACGAAGGCGGCCTTCAGAATCGTCCGGCTGATTTTGTTGATGATCCACGTCAGGATGCGCTGGTAGATCGTCCGCCCCTGTTGAACCAAGGCCACGATGTTCACCAGCCCCGGTTCGGTCAGCACCACGCTCGCGGCTCCCTTGGCAACGTCGGTCGCGGAGCTGACGGCGATGCCGACTTCTGCCTGGCGCAGCGCGGGCGCATCGTTGACGCCGTCTCCCGTCATGCCGGTCACATGCCCAGCGGCCTGCAGGTGTTGCACCACGATGTACTTGTCCTCCGGATACACTTCGGCGAAGCCATCGGCATCCGAGAGGAAGTCAACCGCCTCGTTGTCGGCCTGTGCACTCGCCGCCTTCAGATCCGACACGCGCCGGATATTCGGCAACCCGACTTCCTGGGCGATTTCACTCGCGACCGCCAGCGCATCGCCGGTGAGCATCTTCACCGAAACGCCGAGGCCATGGAGTTCTGCGATGAGTTGTCTGGCGTCCGGCCTGGGCGGGTCAAACAAGGTCACCAGTCCGAGCAATACGGGCGTACCCGACTCAGCGCCGCGTGCAACAGCAAGTGTCCGATATCCCTTCAGCGCCGATACACTGACCTGTGCTTCCAGTGTCTCGATTGCCGGGGTTGGGAGTCCGCAGGCTTCGGCGACGGTGCGCACGGCGCCTTTCATCACGCGTAAACGCCGGCCGCTCTGTTCAACCACGGCTTCAGTCCGCCGGTTTGTTGCATCAAACGGCGTAAAGGAGATAGCCGTGACTGCGGCGGCTTTATCAAACACGCGCAGCTCTTTTGCCGCTGCAAGGAACGCCAGGTCAATCGGGTCCTGGTTGGACTCTTGGGAGGCGAGTGCGCCGGCAAACAGCACATCTGTCTCTGTCGCCTGTTCCAGCGGGATCACACCGGTGACGGACAGCTGGTTCATCGTGATCGTGCCCGTCTTGTCCACGCACAGCACGTCCATCGTTGCGGCATCTTCTGTGGCGCTGAGACGCGTGACCAGTACGCCGCGCCTCGCCAGTTCCCTGGCTCCAACGGCCATGCTGACCGTGAACATCACCGGTAGAGCGACCGGCACCGCGCTCATCAACAGCACGAGCATCAGTGGAACCATCTCGAGCAACGGTATGTGACGGAACAGCGACAGCACGATCACCACGCCGAGCAATGTGCCGACGATGACGAACAGCCAGCGCACTACACGGGCGACCACCGCTTCGATGTGCAGCTTCGGACGCGCCTCCTGCACCAGTTGCGTGGTGCGGCCAAAAAAGGTTTTTGCTCCGGTCAGGATCACCACGCCATTGCCCTCGCCCCTGCGGACGATAGACCCTGACGCAAGCACTTCCGAGGGAGATTTATTCGCGTCCCTGGACTCGCCGGTGAGGGCGGACTGGTCAACGCTCAGCGCGCCGCTGAGCAGTTTTACATCCGCCGGGATGATGTCGCCGGAGCGCACGCGGATGATGTCGCCTGGGACCAGCTCCCGGGCGGGAATGACCTGCCAGTTCGCCTCGCGCAACACGCGTGCACTGACCTGCAAGCGTTGTCGCAACGTTTCGACGACGCCGGCTGCCCGGCGCTCCTGCATGAAACTCAGCACGGCATTGACCACCAGCAGCGCGCTCACCACCGCGAGGTCCGAATATTTGCCGAGGATGGCCGACAAAACCATGATCATTTCGAGCATCCATGCCGACACGCCCCAGAATTTTGAGAGGAATTTGCGGACAGGGTGGGATTTTTGCTCGGCCACTTCGTTGTAGCCGTGTTCCTTCCGCCGGGTGACCGCCTCGGCGAGCGTGAGACCTGTTTCCGGGTTCACGCTAAGTGCAGCGAGCGTGTCAGAAATGGGTGCGGATGTGAAGTCTGTTGCCGGAATCACTCGCTCTGTTTCAGATTCCTTGGCGGTCAGTTGCATGGCGATCATCCTTCTTTAAGGAGATGAGGAGGCGGCGCATTCTGCACTCAGGGCAATGGAGCCGGTTCGCGCTGCCTGAATAGTTTGTGCCCTTTAATGGATCAGGGAAGAATCAGGCCGGGTTGACGCAAATTTTTGAGCGAGCCCGGCATGACTCCGTGTTGGCAAAAGATTCATTTGCCGCGAATCAGCAGCACAGGCTTCGTGGCAACGCGAACCACCCCTTCGGCGACGCTGCCAAGAAACAGGCGGCTCAACCCCCTGCGACCATGCGTGCTGATCACAATAAGATCCGCGTGGCAGGCCTCTGCATCTGCCGCAATCATTTCCGGGATGCGGTGAGTCAAGGTTTCAGTTTCAAGCAGGCGAGTTTCAACCTGTATCCCTGATCCTTTCGCCACAGACTCCGCCTTATGGAGAATTTCCAGTCCGTTGCTGGTTAAAATCTCTGCGATTTCAATTGGATTAGGGAAGTCAGTATTCAGATTGATATTTGCCATATCAACGACATGCACGATCCGCAACAGCGCATGATTCTCTTGAGCCAGCACAATTGCTTCCTGCAAAGCCTGTTCTGAAATGTGGCTGCCATCCACTGCAACTAAAATGCGTTTGAACATTGTTCCCCCTTACGTTCTTCCGGTTCCGCTGGCGAGCAGATACTACGCTTCAATGCAGACTTATCAAGCACATCCTGATGCTTCAACACTCGTGTTTTCAGAGGCAATAAGTTGGGAATTATTTTCCGTTATTGCTTGCCGGTAACGGAAAATCAGTCCGCGACCTTGCCGGCGTTCATGCAGGCTTATGACGCCATTCAGGCGGGTCGCAGCTTCCCTTGCGATCGCCAGGCCCAGTCCGCTGCCAATGCCGGCGGTTCCCGGCATCCGGTAGAACGAATCGAATACGCGCTCGCGTTCGGATACCGGAATCCCCGGGCCGTTATCGACCACTTCGATGATTGCACCGTCATCGTCCTGAATTAAGCGCAGCGTTACTTCGCCTCCCTCGGGCGTGTATTTCAGCGCATTTTCCAGCGCGTTTCTGAGGATCAGGCGGAGCGCATCGGGTTCGGCATGCAGTGAAAGCGGCGCGATTTCATCGAGTCCGAGATCGATCCGCCGGGCGCAGCTAAGCGGCAGGTATTCGGCTATCAGCTCCCTCGCCATTGCCGAGACATCGGTCAATACTTGCTCGCGCGCGTCAGCCTGGGTTCTGGCAAGGTTGAGCAGTTGTTCGGTCAGATGCCGCGCCCGTTCGATGCCGTCCTGCAAGGGGGATATGCGTTCACGCATCGCTTCCGGCGATCCGGCATGCAACAGATTCTGTGCCTGTACCGACAACGCGGTGAGCGGACTCCTGAGTTCGTGTGCCGCATCGGCGATGAATCGCCTTTGCTGTCCCATCAGGTGATTGACCTTTTTCAGCAAACGGTTGATGGCGTGAACAAAGGGAATGATTTCCTCGGGCAGATCATCGCTTTGCAACTGGCGCGGGTGATGCGCCGACTGCTCGTCCAGACTGCTGGCCAAGTTGGCGACAGGCGCCAGCTGGCTGCGCACGATGCGCATAATCAGCCCCACCATGATGGGCAGCAGAAGCAGCAGGGGAATCAGCGTGCGCAGAGCGCTGTTGATGGCGATTTCATCACGCGCCTCGGTGGGCTGTACAACGACCGTGCGCGTGTGTCCGTCACGCACAAAAACGCGCATCTGCTCAGTCCCTGCGTCGAGCGTATGCAGACCGGGCGACAAATCGCGTTTAAGCCAGGCGGGGGCGGTCTTGCCGGGCAATCGATAGATCGTGACGCGAGAGTCCGGATCATTGATGCCGTCTTTGTCTAACTCCATTTGCTGCGAAGCTGATGCTGATGCCTTGCTCGTGCCGCCCGCCACAAGTATGGCGATCTGTCGCAGCATGTCGTCCTGAAATTCTTTTGCTTCCGAATAGGCGAGAGCAAAGGAAGCCGCTGCGGCCAGAAGACCTGCGAGCAGAATGGCAGCGCCCAATACCAGCGAGAGATGCCGTTGCAAGGATCGCTTCATGATGCTTTTTCCACCATCCATCCTGCACCGCGCACATTTTTGATGACCTCGGCACCCAGTTTTTTGCGCACGGCGTGGATCAGAAAATCGACGGCATTGCTTTCCACTTCTTCGTTCCATCCATAGATGCGTTCCTCCAGTTCGGCCCGCGTGAGTATCGTGCCGGGGCGCAGCAGCAGTGCATGCAACAGTGCAAACTCGCGTGCGCTCAGAAGCGCCGCTGTGTCGCCGCATTGCGCCTGATGGCTTGCCGGGTCGAGTGTCACATGGCCATTGGTGAGTATCGGCACAGCATGTCCGCCTTTACGCCGTGCCACCGCCCGTATCCGCGCCAGCAATTCGTTGACGTCGAAAGGTTTCACCAGATAGTCATCTGCGCCGAAATCCAATCCCTTGACCCGATCTTCCACGCCGTCTCGCGCCGTAATGACAATGACCGGCACCGGATTGCCGTTTTGCCGCAATTGCCGCAGTACTTCCAATCCGTCACGTCCGGGCAAACCCAGATCGAGCAATACAGCCTGATGCTCGCCGTTTTTAAGCACGCTGCCGGCAGTGATGCCATCCTTGACCCAGTCCACGGCATAGGCGGCATCCTTGAGGGCGACAGACACCGCAGCCCCAATCATCAAGTCATCTTCAATCAATAGAATACGCATTAACGCCTTTCATACACTCGAAGCATTCCCTGGCAAAAACAGTCATACAAGCCCGACGCGCCGGAAAATATGTATTTTCAAAAAATCCAGTGTTGGTCATGCGCGCCTCATCAGAATTGTCGCTGAGTTTACCGAATCTGTTGCGAATTATCCGGGTTAAGCGTTGAGAAAATGTTTGCTGACCAACTGGTTCAGCAATGTCTCCAGCGTGCTGTCCTCGGCATGACTGGTCACCTGGTAAAGGGAATAGGCGATGCCGCTGAAGGTGCGCAACAGTTCGGGGTCGAAGTGACTGCCGCTGTCGCGCCGCAGCAAGTCCATTGCCTTTTCGAAACCGAAGGGTTGCTTGTAGGGGCGCGTCGAGGTGAGCGCATCGAACACGTCAACAATCGCGAAGATTCGCGCATTCAAAGGAATTTCCGGCCCCTTCAGCCCCTTCATGTAACCGCTGCCGTCGAATTTTTCGTGGTGGAACTCCACCACCTCCCTCGCCCCCGCCAGCCATTCTGATTTGCTGATGATGTCCACCCCCATCAGCACATGGTTGCGCATCATCGTAAACTCCTTATCGGACAGGCTGGCGGGTTTGAGCAGAATATTGTCACGGATACCGATCTTGCCCACATCATGCAAAAAAGCGCCTGCAATCAGATTGCGTATCTGCGCACTCGGGAGTCCCAAGGTCTCGGCAAGGCGAACCGCATAAATGGTGACCCGGTAATTGTGGCTATTAGTGTCGGAATCCCGCTTGGCGATGGCGCTGCCCAGCACATCCATCAACTCGATATTGCCTTTGAGCAAGTCGGAAGTGAGCTTGATCAGTCCCCGGTTGAGAGAAATGATGATGGGGTAGAGCATGATGGCTGTGATGAAGATCACGGCGACCACCAGGAGCAGAGTGCGGATGATGTCGGATTGGATATTGCGCAAGGTTTCGGTATCAACCTGGTAGACGCCCTCGAAATAACCGATCAGCTCCCCGCTTTTATCCTGAAGTGGCAATAGCACCTGTATGAACGACTTCCCGTCAATCAAGAAATTCTTGTGATAAGCGGCGTTCTCCAGCGGGAAAGGGGGGGCATACCGTTCGAGCTTTTGTTCGGTCGCCTCCCTGCCCGGGCTGACCTCCCGCAATATTTGCCTCTTGTGTTCATCGTAGAGTTCAAGGACGATGAAATGGCCTTTGAGGAATTCGTCGGCCTTTTGCTTCAGCGTTTCCATCTGGCTAACACTGGCCTGGTCAAACTCGACCGTGAAGGAGCGCGACTCCTCTACCGCCAGGCCAAGCATCTGCTGGTCAACTTTCACCATTTCCAGGAAGAACACCGCTCCGCCGATAGCCAGAGACAGCAATAGCCACCCCAGCAGCAGGCGCTTGATGATTTTTTTGTGTATGTTTTGCATTGATGCGTAATAGCCCGGACAGCAAGGCCATTCAACTCAACATCAAACACCAGCGCGGCGGCGATAGCGGCGCCAGGCTATCATGCCCAGCACCAGCATGGGCACGCCTAATGCAACCGGCAGGATGCGCCCCGATTCCACCACGGGCTTGCGCCGTACCTGGAAATCCACGAACGGGCTGGTCATTACATGACCCGTTTCCCGATCCACCGCGCTGATCACCACCCGGTAGGCACCTGACTGGATAAGGCGCATGGGCCAATCCACCTTCACCTGTTGTCCCGGCTGCAGGATGGCCTGGGTTACCGCCTTGTGGGCGCTCCAGTCTTCCAGATCCACCGGCTGTTCGTGTCCAGGATCGACCTGCACCAGGCTGATCCACGCCACGACGCCGTCGGCTGCCTGAGCGCCAGTGTTTTCGATCACGCTATGGAATTTGAGCCAGTCTCCCATCTGAGGCGAAACCAGGTTGGCCTGATCCGGCGCGAGGGAAATGCCAAGAGAATCGGCTGCCCAAGCGTTGCCTACGCTCAGAATAAACAGATTCAAGAATAAATGAATGATAATTTTTTTCATGATTACGTCTCCGTCAAATTTCCATCTTGCGTACGCTGCGAATGGCGAACACCGCAGTTAACACCAACCAGACCAGCGCGATGGACAGACGGGTGAGTTGCATCACAAGCGGTTGTGAATCAATCACTACGCTGTCGAACGTATTGACGGCGGCAGAGAACGGGTTCACCGCATCGAACAACTGACCGATAGTGCTTTGGCGCAGACTCGGTCCCAGCAACAAGGGGCTGGCAAGCAGCATCAGGGTGATCAGCGAGGTCAGCAGTGCTGAACGGACGCTACGCAATCGTGCCGACAGGGCGATGCCAAGAAACCCAAAACCCAACACCACCGGTGTGCCGAACAAGGCCAGATAGGTCACGGCCTGGATGAGATTCTGACCGCTTGATCCGACTGCCCACACATAGGGCAGACTGAGTAAATACATGACTAGCCAGCCCGCTATCTGCCCGCCCATCTTGCCAAACACGATCTGCGATGGCGTGACCGGCGCCAGCAGCAGCGGCATCAGGCTGCCGCGTTCCCGCTCACCGGCCACGGCATCGCTGCCCAGCACTACCGCAAGGAGCGCGCCAAGGGCAGTGACGGTACCCATCACCATGTAGACTACTTGTGCATTGTCCAGCAGGCTAAGCTCGGTATTGCTCACCAGCAGCAGGCTCAGCACCGACATAATGACGGAGAGTGCCAGTAGCCAGGCAAGGCCGCGCCCGCTCAATAGAAGCTCCCCGCCTTCCTTGCGGGCAATCAGGGTGATCGTGTTCATCTTGACACCTCCTTCGCTTCGGTTACTGACAGGTAAAGTTCTTCCAGTCCACCACCCTCGCGATGGATTTCATCAATCCGTATGCCAGCATCCAGCAGCTTGCGCCACGCACTGGCGGGTTCGATATGACTTGCGATTTCAACATGCCACCAGTCGCCCGCGCGTGCCAACAGGGTGATGTCATCGGGAATACGCTGCGTTACGTCACCGGATTCTACGCGCAGACGGTAGCGCACCGCCGCGCGCTGGGCAGACAGCAGATCAGCGATGGAACCTTCCAGCAGGGTACGGCCCTGAGCGATGATGCCGATGCGGGTACAGAGCCGGTCCACGTCGTCGAGCAGATGTGTACACAGGAGAATACCCACGCCATGATTTACGCTCAAATCCAGCAGTACGTCGTGGATTTCCCGGCGTCCGCGCGGATCCAGCCCGTTGGTGGGCTCGTCCAGTATCAGTAATTCGGGTTGGTTGATGAGCGCACGCGCCAGGCCGAGCCGCTGCCGCATGCCGCGTGAATAGGTGGCTATCGGTGCCGGACTTTGACCCTCCAGGCCGACCCTGCTCAACAGTTGGGCGATTTCGGCCTGATCCGGTCGGATTTGATAGAGGCTGGCGACCCAGCGCAAGTAGTCGCTGGCGCTCATCCAGTCGTAGAATCCTGCCTGTTCTGCCAGCACACCGATCCGGTTGTGCAGTTGCAACGAATCGGCCACAGGGTCAAGACCAAGCACTCTGACTGAGCCGCCCGTAAGAGACCTCAGCCCGGTGATGACCGAAATGGTTGTGCTTTTCCCCGCGCCGTTTGGGCCGAGCAGGCCATATATCTGGCTTTTCTCCAACGTCAGATTGACGTCCTGCAATACCGTGTGGGTGCCAAGATTGAGTTTCAATTTGCATATTTCGATCAGCATCGTTTCCTCCTGGTTTGGCCTTGAACTGCCCGATCCCTCATGAGACCCCCCAAAGATTATTTCTGAACCGTCTGGTTCACGGATGTTACCGGAAAATTCTGAACTTGCAGCCAAGCCTGCTGTGCCGCAGGTGGCAACTTGTCCATATGTTTCAGAAAAAGCGCGAGCGTCCAGATTTGCCGGTCGCTGAGGGTGTACCCGAACGAAGGCATGCCAGTCAGGCGAATTCCATGCTTGATCTTCCAGAACGAATCACCTTCCGGGTCGTCCTCAACACCATCTGTCGCCAATTGCGGTGGCTTCTGATAAAGACCCTTCGCTACCGGAGAGGGCGACGTAGCTCCCTTCGCGGAACCATGGCAAACCGAGCAGTTACTAGCGTAAAGATGAACTCCATCGAGGAGATTCTGCTCGGTCAGCGTCACCGGATTTGGCCCCTTTGGTGCTTCGCGACGCAGTGTCGCATCCAGCGAAGTACTGGCCATCCAGGTTTCCAGCCAACCAGGTTTTGCATCAGCATTAGCCGGAATAAGGCCGCTTTGTACCAGAGAGTAAGCGCCGATCAGGGCAACCCCAATCGTTAATGCGACTCCCGAAACGATAGATTTCAACATCACACCTCCTCATTCAGTATCAGTAACTTGAAGTGTATCCTCAAGAAGTATATCCCCGAGCCGAGGCAGAAATCACTTAAGCTCAGGTCTACACATTGGACTTTTATCGCAGAAGGATGGCACTGCCTCCGGCATTACACAGTTTACTGTCAGTCTGGTTTTTTGCCTTCAGGCGCATTTTCCAGCACCTTGCCGGTCTTTGCGTCCACGCCGACTTCCTGTGTGACTTTACCGTGCCGGATATCGAAGGAATAGCGCAGGCCGCTGCCGCCTGCTTCTTTCTCCAGTTCTTCATCGGTGACTTTGCCCGGATGAGCCTTGAGTGCAATCTCGCGTGCCTCCTTGATGCTGACCTTGGCTTCCCCTGCGAGTTCCTGTCCCGTGTAGGCGGAGGCCTGAATGGCGAATGCCATCATGGTGATGCCCAGCACGTTGATTACGTTCTGTTTATACGTTGTGTTGAAAAGGGTGGGTTGTTTCATGGTGGTTTGCCTCTCGAAAGTTAATTTAATTTCGGCAGACGCATTTGCGTTCACCGTGATGATCACTCTACACACCAAAGATTAGGACAGAATTAGAGAGGCGCTGATTTATCCGGTTTGGTTCACGAAATGAAAAAATAGTACGCTATGTTTTATTCAGTCGCAAAATTGGCTGCCGGGCCAAACCCAAAAGCGCAACGAAGCAGAACGCCGCGCCGGCATAAAATGTGAACGTCGCTCCAAACCGATCCCATAACAACCCGGCCAGCACACTGGCGAACAGCATGGCGATTCCGCTCATCAGATTGAAAAAACCGTAGGCAGTGCCGCGCAGGTCCGCCGGCGCGGTATCGGCGACCATCGTTGCCAGTAACCCTTGAGTGATGCCCATATGAACGCCCCACAGGGCGACGCCGGCTAGGACAACACTCCAATGATCGTTGATGGCTAGCACCAGGTCAGCCGCAATCAGGACGATGAGACCCAGTGCCAGCAGCGTCTTGTGGCTCATGCGGTCTGAAAGTTTGCCGAATGGATAGGCCGAGGCCGCGTAGATCAGATTCATCGCCACCATCACCAGCGGCACCAGTGCGACCGGAACGCCGCTTTGTTGCGCACGCAGCACCAGAAACGCCTCGCTGAAGCGCGCCAGCGTGAACACGGCGCCGATCCCGACTACCCACCAATAAGGTGCGCCAAGACGCTTGAGGTTTTCTCGTCGAATCGGATTTAAACGTTTGTGACCATCGTGGCGTTCGGGTTCGCGTATGCCGAACAAGAGCAATGCCACGGCCATCAATCCCGGAATCACGGCGACCCAGAACACCGCCCGGAAGTCGTTGGCCCACAGCAGCATCAAGCCGACCGCAAGCAGCGGGCCCAGAAACGCGCCGACAGTGTCGAGAGATTGCCGCAGCCCGAATGCGGCGCCGCGCAGTTGGGGAGGCGTGATGTCGGCAACCAGCGCATCGCGCGGTGCACCGCGTATACCTTTGCCGACGCGATCCGCCAGGCGGGCCGCAAGCACGATGCCGATAGTGGGGGCCATTGCAAACAACGGCTTGGTCAATGCGCCCAGGGCATAGCCGAACAGGGCAAGTCCCTTGCGCTTGCCCAGATAGTCGCTCAAGGTACCCGAGAACACTTTGACGATCAGGGCCGTGGATTCGGCCAGTCCTTCAATCAGGCCGACCGCAAGAACACTGGCGCCCAGCGTGGTGACCATGAACATAGGCAGCAGGCTGTGGATCATCTCGGAGGAAATGTCCATCAGCAAACTGACGAAGCCGAGCACCCATACGCCGGCGGGAATCTGGTTCAAGGTGTTTTTTGTTATTGTGACCATCGTCAATGAGCTCGCCGGGACTGTCGTAAAATATTGAGCGCCGATTCAAAAAACATTACCGCGTTGATGACGAGTACGATCCACAGCACACGCCCGTGGCTCTCACGCATGGCGGTTATCTCGCAGCTTTTGTTGCAGCTTTTGTTTTCGCAGCAATCAGCCATAGGTTATTCTCCGAAACTATCAATTAACGCCGATGGACGAGTGATTCGGTCACACTTTTGGATAATACCATCGCTGCAACTTCGATATCTTCCGGCGTTAAGTCGGACCTCTGCGTAAGCGACTTCATCCGTAACTTTACAAATAATCTTTGAGCCTCAAGCTCGACTAACGGGCATGGCAAAGATGCCGCCCCTGATAATGGAACCCGCAATGCCTGTCTGCGTGCATCGCACAAGCAGGCACGTTTCCCCTCTCTCTTAACTCTCCCCGCAAGCGGGGGAGAGGAGCACGGTTCCGCTACGCGAGTTTCACGTTAACGAAACGGAACCTGAAATCAGTCTCGCTGTAAGTTCCACCAAGAACATGGCTGCGTTGATGATCGGTACTGTTTTAGCATCGAGCTTTAGCGGGCACGAAGTGCTTCAATCTCGCGCACTTTGTTGCTGCTTTCCGGTATCCACTGTATTTCTGAGCAACCGCATTCCGTTAAACACCACGATCAGGCTGGCTCCCATATCGGCGAAGACCGCCATCCAAAGCGTGGCTTTCCCTGCGAGTGCCAAAGCAAAGAACACCACCTTGATGCCGATGGCCAGCGTGATATTTTGCCGCAGCACGCGGGAAGTGGCGCGACTTAGCTGTATGAAGTGCGGCAGTTTGCGCAAATCGTCATCCATCAAGGCTACGTCGGCAGTCTCGATGGCAGTATCGGTTCCGGCGGTGCCCATGGCGAAGCCGATGGATGCCTGAGCCAGCGCCGGTGCGTCGTTGATGCCATCGCCCACCATGCCGACCTTGCCATAGCGGCGGATCAGCTCGTCAATAACCGCCTGTTTGTCCTCCGGCAGCAAATTGCCACGCACATCGTCTATGCCCACCTGAGCGGCGATGGCATTGGCTGTCGTCTGGTTGTCACCGGTCAGCATCACCGATGACACACCAAGGGCGTGAAGCTGACGGATTGCCTCAGCGCTGTGTTCACGCACCGTATCGGCAACGCCGATAACGCACAGCGGCGCTTTTTCAGTGGACAGTACCACAGTCGTCTTGCCTTCCTCTTCCAGCCGACGCAGCACTTTTTCCACATGCAACCCGCAGATGCCCAGTTCCTCGACCTGCCGATGGTTGCTTACATAGTAAAGTTGTCCATCAATAACCGCTTTCGCACCGCGACCCGTGAGGGACTCAAATGAAGTGGCTGGCAGCAACAGACGTCCTGTCACATTCCCGTCTGCAGGTGTTTGCCAGGCTGAGGTGATGGCGGTCGCAATGGGGTGTTCGGAATGTGCGTCCACGCTGGCGGCAAGTTGGAGCAGTGCGTCTGCCGGTTGCTCGACGAGCGGGACGACATCGGTTACGACAGGCTTGCCGTGGGAGAGCGTGCCGGTCTTGTCCAAGGCCACGACCTTGATCAGGCGGCCATTTTCCAGATGTACGCCGCCCTTCACCAGAATGCCCTGTCTTGCCGCAGCGGCAAGACCGCTGACCACGGTAACCGGCGTGGAAATCACCAGCGCGCAGGGACAGGCGATCACCAGCATGACCAGCGCCTTGTAGAACCATGGCTCGAACGCAGCGCCGAATAGTAGCGGCGGCACGGCTACCACCAGAACCGCGAACAACACGACTGCGGGCGTGTAGTAGCGCGCGAATTGATCGACGAAGCGTTGTGTCGGCGCGCGCTGACCTTGCGCCTCCTGCACCGAGCGGACAATGCGGGCGAGCGTGGTGTTGCCCTTGTTCGCAGTGACGCGGAATTCCAACATACCACGCTCGTTCAGCGTACCGGCGAAAACCGGGTCACCCGCAACCTTTGCCACGGGAATACTTTCCCCGGTAATAGGCGCCTGATTCACCGAACTGCCGCCTGCCGTAACCACACCATCCAGCGGAATACGTTCACCCGGCTTGACGCGAATGGTTTGCCCTGGCTGCACCTCGGCTGCCGCTATCTCGCGCCATTCGCCGCTGTCGAGACGCACAGTGGCGGTCTCCGGGGTCATCGCCATGAGGCCACGAATCGCATTCCTGGCCCGCTCCAGCGAGAGCGTTTCGATCAACTCGGCCAGAGCGAACAGGAAAATCACCACCGCAGCTTCCGGCCATTCCCCGATGGAGATCGCGCCAACCACGGCGACGCTCATCAGAAAGTTCATATTGAGAGTGAAGTTCTTGAGCGCAATCCAACCCTTTTTGAGCGTACTGAAACCACCAGTGGCGATTGAGAATAGGGCGAGAACAATGACGGCAGGCGAGTTTTCAGCTGTTCCTGTCCACGCGAGGATTTCCGCAGCCAGCGCGGCGGCGCCTGACGCTGCCATCATCACCCACATTTTTTGTGATACCACTGGCGCACCCGCTTCGCAACTGGAACAGGCATCCGGCTGTTCCAGTTGCGCAGGAACCACCTTCATGCCTATTTCACGCAAGGCGTCGTGGATGGGTTGCTCATCGTCCAGCGTGTGTGCAACGGTAAGACGGCGATCCATGAGATTGAACGTGAGTTCGCCGATGCCCTGCACGGCCCCGAGACGCTTACGGATCAACGCCTCCTCGGTCGGGCAGTCCATATTGCGAATAATGAACGTCGAATGTTTGATGGTCTTGATTTCCATGTGTGGTTTACCTCGTTGAATTACGCAAAACGCAGGGCACAAAATTGCATCGCCAATCGAGACGCCTGCTATAACCAATAATAGTTTTATCAGTCAGATGGCTGGTAGTTTCATCAGTAGTGATTGGCATGGTGTTCGTCTTCATTATCCAGCGGCCACAGTTGATGTGCATCCAGCAGCAGGCGATAGCGCGCTTCGTTGGCATCCAGTTGCGCCAGATTTTCTGCCAATGAAGATTCCAGCGCGAAGCGGCGTGCAATGAGACTGTCCGACAAGCTGCTTTCGCCCAGGCTATAGGCCTTGGCGACCAGTTCGGTATTGCTGCGGATCGCCTGTGCCGCCTCATGCGCTTGTTGCCAGGTGGCGAAGCTGCTCACGGACTGGGTGTATGCGGCATAGATATCGCTTTCCAGGCGGCGTTTGACAAAAGCTTCCTGATCGGCTGCCATCACGGCCTGCTGTTCCAGGCCATCGGCCGTATCGCGTCGACGGCCATTCGGGATCGGTACGGTCAGGTATAAACCTGTGACCTTTTCGTTACCGCCCATTTCACTGGTAACACGCATCCCAAGTGTAGGGTCGGGAGTCTGGTCTGCGCGGCTGCGTTGTGTCAGCAGTTGTTGCACGTGACTCTGCTCTCGCACCATGCCGAGTTCGTGGTTATGTTCAAGCACACGCGGCTTCCAGAAGGCGAGATTATGTTCGATGGCTTGCGGCATGATCGGCGGCAACTTTTCCGGCAAGCGGATGGCGGGAAACTGCCGCATTAAGTCCGTACCAGCGAGTTGAGCGCGCAGCTGGGCTTGATGCCAGGATACTCCGGCTTGCGCAGCGGCAGCTTGTGCCTGATTCAATTCCAGCGTGGGCGCATCGCCCGCCTTGACGCGTTTCCCGGTCATTTGCGCTTGCTGCTTAAGGATGTCCACTTGCTGTTGCCACAGTGTGACTTGGGATTGTTCGCGTTGCCAGGTGAACCACAGTTTCAGCAAGGTGCGACTGGTTTCGTGGCGCGCGTCGCCCAGCGCGTATTCGGCCCGTGCGACGCTGGCTGCGCCGATGTCTTCATCAATCCCCACCTTGTTGAGCAGGCGCAACGGGCGTTCCAGCGCGACATCCCATTCCTTGAGGTTCTGTCCGGTGTTGACGACCCTACGCTGGGACGAACCTGCACGCAGGTTAAATTCATAAGGGCCGCTGTTCCACTTGCGCTGGTTGGCGTGTTCCATTTTCAGGCCGCTGGCAGCGTTCAACACCAGCAGATGTTCGTTTAACGCGCGTTCTACTTGCAATGTCGGAGGCAGATCGGTTCGGTTAATTTCACCGGCATTGGCGAAGTTGCTGAACAAAGCCAGTCCTAATAGGCAGTTTCCCACCCTCCATTTTTTGTTTACTATTTTCTGTTTCATATCAGTCTCCCGAACTCGATCACTGGTGTGATCCAATAACTCATTTCTGGATTGTTTTCCTCGCGTTTGAGATGCGCAACCAGCGCCTGTGCATCGTCCAGATTCATCACACTCTGCAGCGCGACGCGCTCTGAGCGCCCCCGTACTTGTTCGGTCTTGCTCGACAAGGTTTCTTTCTGGCTACCGCCTTCCATCTTGAACATAGTGAAGCCACGTACCCACTCAGTATGTTCAAGCAGGTGATCAACCAACCGTTCTTCCAGCGAACTGTGGCAAACCAACGTCAAACAACAATTCATTTCTTTCATTTGATTTCCTTTGCACGTTCCAGACCGAAGCGGCGATACAGGATGGGCAACATGACTAGCGTCAATAATGTCGAGCTAATCAATCCACCTATCACGACAATGGCAAGGGGTTTCTGAATCTCGGAACCTGGACCGGTCGCAAACAGCAGCGGCAAAAGTCCAAAAGCGGTGATGCTGGCAGTCATTAGCACCGGGCGTAAACGTCGCTTCGCACCTTCAAATACAACCTGAGTAATGTCCATGCCCTCGGCGTGCAACTGGTTAAAGTAGGACACCATCACGACGCCATTGAGCACCGCAATCCCTAGCAGCGCAATGAAGCCTACCGAAGCGGGCACTGACATATATTCTCCGCTCACCCATAACGCCAGCACGCCACCGATCAGCGCAAACGGGATGTTGGTCAACACCAGAGTGGCTTGCCTCACCGAACCGAATGTGGCGAACAGCAACATGAAAATCATGCCCAGTGCCACCGGAATGACCAAGGTGAGCCGCGCCGCCGCGCGTTGTTGATTCTCGAACTCTCCACCCCAAGTCAGGTGATAGCCTTCCGGCAGTTTTACTTGCGCTGCAACAGCAGCCTTGGCTTCATCAACGAACCCCACCAGATCACGCTCGTGTACATTGCTTAACACCACTACCATGCGTTGGCCGTTTTCCCGATCTACTTTCACCGGACCATCTACGCGCTCCAACTTGGCGACAGCTGTCAGCGGCACACTTTGCCCATTAGGTAAGGGCAAAGTCAGTGCGGAAAACAGCGCGGGAGATTGTTGAATGTCGCTTGACCCACGCATAATCAACGGAGTGCGTCGTCCATTTTCAATCACGATGCCAAGCTGTTGTCCTTCGATCTGGCTGTGCAGGGTGTTGCCGATATCGTCCACGTTCAAACCCAAACGACCCGCCGCCAGACGATCTATCGCCACCCGGTAATACTGCACGCCGCTATTAACCGTGGTGTATACATCCTGGCTGCCTTTGATGCCCTTCAGCACCTTGACCATTTTTTCGGCGGTCTCGTTGAGTTTATTCAAATCAGTGCCGAAAATTTTGATTGCAATGTCTCCGCGCACGCCGATAATCATTTCCTGTACACGCATGTCGATAGGTTGTGTGAAGCTGTAGGAAATACCCGGTAGCTGATCCAACACCTTGCGCAGTTCACCTATTAGCCATTCCTTGTTCGGCACGCGCCATTCCTGCATGTGTTTTAACACCAAAAAAGTGTCCGTCTGGTTAAGCCCCATCGGATCCAGGCCCAATTCATCAGAACCGGCACGCGCCACAATCCCTTTGACTTCCGGTATCTGGCTCATGATGGCCTGATGTATTTTTAGATCGAGCGCAGCCGTTTGCTCCAGGCTGACAGAAGGCAACTTTTCGATGCCGACGATGATGTCTCCTTCGTCCATTTCCGGCATAAAAGTCTTGCCGATCTGTGTGTACACCACGCCGGTGATGACCAGCACACACAGCGCTCCGATGATAACCACACGCTCTTTGTTCAAGGCGCGTTGCAACAGCGGCGTGTAAATACCCATCGCCTTGCGCACCAGCCACGGTTCTTTATGGTTGACCCGCTTGAGCAGTAAGGATGCAAGCATCGGCACCACGGTCAATGACAGCAGTAACGAGGCGGCCAACGCGAACACAATGGTGAGCGCAACCGGAATGAATAATTTACCTTCCAGCCCCTGCAAGGTAAGCAGCGGCAGAAACACGATGATGATAATGGCGACTCCGGCAGCAACTGGCGTGACCACCTCTTTTACCGCGCGGAAAACGATATGCAGATGCGATATCCCCTCGATATTTTTATCATGCGAAAAATGCGACTCAATGTTTTCCACCACCACTACCGCCGCATCCACCAACATGCCAATTGCGATAGCCAAGCCGCCCAGACTCATCAAGTTGGCTGACATGCCGAACTGCTGCATGAGAATGAAAGTAAACAACATCGCGAGCGGCAGTGTGATCGCCACTACTATGGCTCCGCGCAAATTGCCGAGAAACAGCACCAGCAGGATGACGACCAGCACGATGGCTTCGGTGATGGCTTTGGAGACGGTGCCAACGGCGCGCTCCACCAGGCTACCCCGATCATAAAACACCTTGGTGGTGATACCTTGCGGCAGCGTGTGGGAGAGTTCCTGTAATTTGGCTTTCACACTGGCGACGACTTTTTGCGCATTCGCGCCGCGCAGTGAGAGCACTAACCCTTCCACTGCCTCACCTTGCCCGTCCTTGGTCACAACACCTAGGCGTGTCAGGCTGCCTATGCGCACTTCTGCCACATCACTGACACGGATCGGGTTGCCGCCCGGACTGGCGATGACAATGTCACGCACATCTTGCAGATTTTTAATGCTGCCTTCAGTGCGCACCAACAGCGCTTCTTCACCATCGCTGAGGCGTCCCGCACCATCGTTATGATTGTTGGCTTGTATGGCCTGTTGCAACATGGCAAAAGAGATGCCGTGCATGGTGAGGGCGCGGTGATCAGGTGCCACTTCAAAGGTTCGCACCAAACCGCCCAGCGAATTGACATCAGCCACGCCCGGGATGGTGCGCAAGGCAGGACGTATCACCCAATCCAGAATAGTTCGACGCTCCCGCAGGGAAAAATTATCGCCTTCTACAGTGAACATGAGCACTTCACCAAGCGGTGTGGTAATCGGTGCCAGTCCACCAGTGGCATTGGCTGGCAAGTCACGTTGTGCATTATTTATCCGTTCCGTGACTTGCTGGCGCGCCCAGTAAATATCAGTGCCATCATTAAAATCAATGGTGATGTCAGCAATCGCATATTTAGAAACCGAACGCATAATGCGCTGGTTGGGAATGCCAAGCATTTCCAGTTCTATCGGTGTAACGATACGCGTTTCAACTTCCTCCGGTGTCATACCCGGAGCCTTCATGATAATTTTTACCTGCGTCGGAGAAACATCGGGAAATGCGTCAATCGGCAGGTCGCGGAACGACAAAATGCCCACACCAATTAACAGCAAAGTTAAAGCAGCAACCAGCAATCGCTGTGTCAGGGAAAATTCGACCAGTTTAGTAAACATTATTCACCCCCGCCTATGCCCATCATGCTGGCTTTAAGTGTAGAAACGCCCCGCACGGCGATTTTTTCATCGCCCTTGAGTTCGCCGCTAATAACACTGTTTTTCGCACCTTCATTCAGCACACTGATGATTTGTGCACGAAAGCCTTTGGGCGTTTCCACAAACACCAGCGATTGATTCGCAACGCGCGAAATCGCGCTATTAGGGATTTCCCACTGCTCACCACCGTTCACACTGATACTGATATTGGCTTCGACAAACTGACCGGGTCGTAAATTTTCCGCACCTTGCAGGATCGTGGCGCGCAACAAGATGGTTTGATTAGTGCTGCTCAAGCTGCGCCCAATCGCGGTGAGCTTGCCGCTTGCCGCATAAGCAGGAACAGTAATCGTCGCGCCGATCTTGAGATCGCGGGTGTAGTCCAGCGGAGCCTGAATTTCCAGGGCGAGTGGATTGAGTCTGGCAATCTTGAACATAGGCACGACTGCGTCGAGGCGTTGCCCCGCGCTGGCGGTTTTTTCCAGCACCACACCATCAACCGGAGCGGTCATGGTAAGCAGACTGCTCAAGTTGTTATTCGATTGCAATTGCGCGATGGCGGTATCAGACATGCCTGAAAGACGCAGTAGTTGTTTGCGCTCTGACAAGGCAGCTTGAGCTTCGAGAGCCAAGCTCCTGGTGGCTCGGTAGCGGCTCTCGGCGATGATGCCATCTTTCCATAACGCTTCATCGCGAGTGAGATTCTCTTTGGTGAGCTGGCTTTGCACACTGGCCTGCAACAAGCCGCGCTGTGCTTCGGCCAATGCAGGACTTTGCAAGCGCGCTATCGGCTGGCCCTTCTTGACGCTATCGCCAACACCAACCAAGGTTTGTTCGACCATGGCCGGAAGCGGTGTACTGATGACGAACATTTGATTGGGTGGAATAACAACCTGGGCAGGCAATCCGGACACTTCACCGGAGTGCTTGCTGGGCAATGCGGCAGTGACGATGCCGAGCGCTTGCGCTTGCTTTGCGCTGAGTGCGACGTCATCGCCCGCCCATGTAAATTGAGCGATGGACAGGACGATAAATCCGAGAACGTAAGAGATTTTTTTCATGTTTAACTCCAGATTGTGACAATATTTTGCTCAATTTTGATCTGTTTCAAAAGGAAGGCAGCGTGGATGGTGCGTAAAGGCGCGTGTAATCCAGGCGTTAAATAGCCGGTGTTCGGGATGTAATAGCTGGCAGCACTTCATAGCAGGCTAATGTCCGCGTAAGCGGGCGTTATGCCGAAACTAAAAAGTTGACTTTCGAGGGGACGCGGCCAAACCCTTGATAGGATCAGGCGCAGGGTGCTACAGGAAAATAGTGGCGTCCCGCCAGCTCAGGCGAGAGTTGCCTTGGGCGGGCGATCGAGGAGTACTTGCTGTGCCGAGACGAAGGTACTGGCTGGGTATGCAACCTGAGGGCTGCACCCCGCCAACGGCATTACGCTAATGATACACGGTAGGATTGAGGAAAAACCAGGATGCACATGGTCATGGTGCTGATTGCCAACCGGAGATACTTTACTCACCTTATCTTGGCCAACTGGCTGAACAGCACGATCGTCACTGTGCTCATGGCTGTGATGCCCAAAATGTGCGGCATGATTCGACGTGTGCTCCAGCACATCGCAAATGCCCGCTGCTGCCGTATAGGCAGCGTTCAGCGAGAGCATGATGGCAAGAATAAAAGAGAGGCAAGTACGCATATTGGGCGGAGTATATGAGAAATGGAAAGAAAAGAAAGCAGAAAAGCGGAAGCCTTGCATCAATCACATTTCAGCAGTGCGCTATTCATGGCACCAGCCCAGTTGAGCGCATATACCCCATCGCGCGCATAGCGGTGAAATGTCGAAGCCGTGTAGGCACAAAAAGGTGCCCACACGGCTTTGAGCTATTAACGTGAGACTCGCGTAGCGATACGGTTGTCCCCTCGCCCTCCGGGAGATAACCAGCGACTTGGTCATCGTTTTTTGATGACTTAGTCGAATGGCTAGTTGCTTCACCAGGGTTTGGGTGAGGGAGAGCGCAGCGAGGGTTCCGGGCATGGCGAGTTTGCGAGTTATTGTCCATCTGGACAATATCCCTGCGAGAACCATTTGCATCATCAGGGGTGGCATCTTCGCCATGTCCGTTAGTGGGCATGGCCGTGCTGATGTTCGCTGTGTGCCATGTGCTCATGCCCGCCGCAATCCTCGACCTCAACTTGAATCGTGCTGTGACTGATCTTGAAATCATGTTCCAGCATATGCGCCACATTTTGATGAATTTGTTGACCGTTGCTGACAAACTGATCGGCCACCACGATGTGGCAACTGCCTGCAATCAAA
Organism: uncultured Nitrosomonadales bacterium; assembly: GCA_947085835.1. Classification (GTDB taxonomy): domain Bacteria; phylum Pseudomonadota; class Gammaproteobacteria; order Burkholderiales; family Gallionellaceae; genus Gallionella. The sequence continues at coordinate 76,396 of CAMTXT010000014.1, forward strand.
CCTGAAGAGACCGTCCAGACGTGCAAATCGTGCGTGTCGAGCACTCCCGCCACACCGCGAATCGCTTGCTCGACTTTCGCTAGGTTCAAACCTGCAGGCGTTGCTTCCAACAGCACGTGAATCGATTCGGTGAGGATGCCCCACGAACTCCACAGGACCAGCGCTGCAAACAGGATGGAAACAACAGGGTCGGCAATATAAGCGCCCGTTAGTGCGATGATGATACCGGCAATGACGACACCGAAAGAGGCTGCGGCATCACCAATCATGTGCAGATAGGCGCCGCGAATATTCAAATCCCCTTTTGCAGCTCTGGACAACCACCACGCAATGCCCGAGTTCAATATGATGGCCAGGAGTGCCACCCAAATCATCGGCCCGCTCTGAACCGGCTCCGGGGCATACAGGCGTTGCAAAGCCTCCCAGAAGATTGCTCCAGCCATCGCCACTAAACCGGCGGCGTTGACTAAAGCGGCAAGAATACCAACGCGGTGGTAGCCAAAAGTCCGTTTGCTGTCAGCGGGCTTGGTTGCCATCCATATGGCGAAGGCGGAGAGCGCCAAAGCCAGCGCATCTGCAAAATTGTGACCCGCATCTGCCATCAACGCCAGGCTGTTGGAGAAGTAACCCACTGCCGCCTCACCCAGGCAAAAAGCGAATGTAAGACTGGTCGCTACCCACAATTGCTTGCTGGATACTGCCCCAACATGGGAATGTGAACCTGACATTTTATTGACCTTTTAAAGAGGTTGTGAGGCGGATAGAAAATTCGGTCATAAAGGTCGCCCTATAGATATTTGGTGATGGCTTTGAACTCGCGGATGGTGTCGTCCGCACTCTGCGTGCCTTCCCGCACTGCGTGCTCAAGGCAATGGTCGATGTGATCATGCACCAGGGTTTTCTTGGCGTTGCCGACTGCGTTTTCAACGGCTTGCAGTTGCTGGGCTATGTCCAGGCAGCCGCGCTCCTCTTCGAGCATGGTGATGATGCTCTTGAGATGGCCTTCGGCTCGTTTCAGACGTTTGATGATGTCAGGGTGTGAGGTGTGTGCCGTCATGTCTTATTATCCTATCCAAGGGGATAGGTTATCAGGTTCGGTTAATAGCTACAAATTAATTTTAATCCATAAATGTAACGTGGGATATTCGGGTAAAGTTGCTGATGACAGACATTTTTTGGCGACTTCAAACAGAACTTGAACAGAGGAACGTAAATATCTCAGTTGGACTTTTTTGGGGGCAGGAAAAACTCGCCGGGGTGATGTAACAGGTGGCGCAGGAGGTCTTTTCCCAACTCCTTGCGCTGGTGAAAATTAACGCCGCGCGCCTTTATGCCGACCCACATCGCTAGGTAAAAACTCACCGCAAGATTTGTTATCCCGATTGCGATGACACCCAGCGCAGCCGGTAACGCAACATGCCAGTCAACACCGAATTGCAAACTGGTCATGGCATAGCCCCAATAGGCAGAAGAAAAGGCTATGTGACGAATATCCAGCGGCAGTCCAAGCAGTAGCCCCAACCCTGATACGCCTCCCAGCAGAAAACCAAAAAATAAATTTCCGGCCAAAGCGCCGAGATTATCTCCAACATAATCCACAATGCGCCGCCAGCGCCGGGTGCCAAATACTCGATGTGGCCAGCCCAACTGGAATAGTCTTTGCGGAATGCGATTGTAAACACAGATATTGTCGTAATACCCGGAGATCAAGCCTGACAGAAATAAGCAAACGCCCGCAATGGCGGCGAAAATTATAGCGCCGCTGGTGAACGGATTGATTTCGGAAAGTAACTTTACAGCCTTGGCGGGATCGACAAACTGATGGCCTGTTTGCCAATGAATCGCCATGGCAAACAGGATTGCAATGGGTATTGCAATCACAACGTTACCTAAAATGGCTGCTATCTGGGTGCGTACCGTTCGCGCAATCAGTGTTACCAGCGGTTCAAGGTTGCGTTCATTCTTTCCCTTTTTTCCCTGGGCTTCGTCGATAGCAGCTGCAATCGCATTAGCCGTCATCGCGGGTTGTTTGGTGGCAACCGTAAAATGCAGAATATGAATCAATACAAAGCCGATGCCGTAATTTAGACAAAACGCCAACACTTCGGCAAGCGGTGCCAGACCGAGTTTGGCAAGAAAAATTTTATTGGCTGCCATTAATGCAATAACGATGCCGGCTCCCATGGCCGAACGCAGCATCGCAAAATACTCTTCGCGGTTTGAACTGATATAGTGCTCGCCGCTTTTCCCTGCATTTTCTGTGACGCGAAGCGCCATTAATTTAACGTTTTCCCGCCAGAAATTATGCAGGTCGTTGCGATGGCACTCTGCGATTGCCAGTCGCTGCCATAGTGCTGCGGCGTGCTGGAGCACCTCTTCATTTGAGGCGCGACTCGTAGCTGCTACGATGTTGGCGAGTATCGCCAAACGATCAAGATGCTGAGATAGCCTGTGCAGACTGAAGGTAAGGTGGAAACTCGCGCCATATTGCTGTGCCTGACGATGGACACGTTCGATTGCATGGCGCGCCTGGTCAATCAGCACCAAAAGGTGACGTTCTCCGTCAGATGGGGCAGGTGTAACTTGAAGCGAGTTTTTTCCTGCCTGACTTACCAGCAACAAGGCTTCCTCGCATAGCATTAGAAATGGCGATTCATGTTCTTCAAGGCTGGAATCAAGACGCAGCATTTCCGGTTCCAGTCCGGATGCAGCAATTCGATGTGCAACCACTCGCAACGCTTCGAAAATGTTACTGCTCAGATTATCAATGCCACTGCAATCTTTGGCTTCATCGAAACGCAGGGCGCTGATGAAGGCAATCCAACCATCTAAGGGAATCTGTTCCAGCCATTCGGCATCCCCGCGACGGAAAATACGCCCCAAAATTGCTTTAAGCTGGACGTTGTCATCTGCCTCAGGCAACAGTCTGTGTGAAAAACGCCGGAATGTTTCGGTAAACATTCCGGTTTCTGGATAAATTCCGCCCGTTGCGAATAGCAGTACAGCATGACGGCGAGAAAATAATTGCAACAAGACTTCTCGCAATCCACTTCGCAAATCAGGACGGTTAGAGAGAATTGCCAGCAAAAGTTGCAATCGTTCTGCGGATGAAATTGTATCACCACGCGATGAGCGCAGCTTGCCTGCCAGCGCTGCCAACAAAATCGCCGGATCTGCTTGGACGCGTAAGAAATGATCAAGTGTTTTTTCCATATGTAATCAATATCCTATCGTGCGCATTCAAGTTCGGATAGCAACGGTTTTCCTCGTGATTTTTTCGCGGATGAACCACGCGACCTGCACTCCAAACTTGAATGCGCGAGTAAAAAAATCCGAATACGTGCGCCATTATGCTGACTTGCGTTCCAGCACGCTATACAACACCGGCATGACCAGCAATACCAGCGGCAGTTGCAGCATCAGTCCGGCGATAATGGCGATTGCCAGCGGTTGTTGCATCGCCGAACCTTGCCCGATTGCCAGCGCCAGGGGCAGCAAGGTCAGAATGGCTGCCAGTGTGGTCATGATGATCGGTCGCATTCGGTTTATTCCCGCTGCTGTCAGGGCTTCGGCGAGGCCAGTTTCGGGCGCCAGGCTGAAATACTCAGAGAAGTAAAATATCGCGACTTCAGTGACGATGCCGACGATCATCGTCATGCCCATCATGGCCGAGATGTTCAACTCGATGCCGGTCACCCACAGGCCGATAAACACCGCAGACAAGGACAGTAAGGGCATCAGCAAAATAGCCAGCGCGACCCGGAAGCGTTCGTAAATAAACAGCAACAGCAGAAACACCAGCGCAACTGCGGCGGCGAACACCATCATCATGCCCTTGAAGGCGATTTGCTGCTGCTTGTAAAGCCCGCCCAGTTCATAGTAAACGCCTGGCGGCAGCATGCCGGGCGCATCCATGGTCTGTTTCACATCGCGTATCGCCGACCCCATGTCGCGACCGCTGATGCGCGCCGTCACCGCCACCATGCGCTTGAAGTTTTCCCGACTGATTTGCGCCTGACCTGATACCGTACTGAATGACGCCACGCGTTTCAACGGGAAGAAATGGCCATCCGGCGCGCGCAGCAGCAGTTGCCCCAGCTCGTTTTCGCTGCTGCGCAATGCTTCGGGCAACCATACGCGCACACCGATCATCTTGATGCCTTCACGAATCTGCGTGGTGACTTGTCCTGCCAGTGCGTCTTGCACCATCAGCGTGACCGTTCCAGGGTCAACGCCTTCCAGCGATGCTTTTACCCGGTCAACTACAATATTCAGCGCGTCCCCGGCCGGGTTGATGCCGTTGCGGATTTCCACCACGCCCTGAATTTTGGCAAGACTCGCAGCGGTTTTTTCGGCCAGCGACTTGAGTATTGTCATGTTATCGGAAAATATTTTGACTTCGATCGGCTGCGGCACGGCGGTCAAATCACCGATCAGATCCTCCATCAACTGCGCCGTTTCAATATCCAGGCCCGGCACCTGTAGGGCTATCTGATTGCGAATCTCGTCCATCACCTGTTCAATCGGGGCCCGCGGCTCGGGCTTGAGACGAATAAAAAAATCGCCCTGATTGGCCTCGGTCAGTCCGCCGCCTAGCTGTGTGCCGGTGCGGCGCGAATAAGTGTCCACATTTTGATTGGCGCGAATGATCGTTTCCACCTGGCGCAATAACCGGTCGGTTTCGGTCAGCGATGTGCCGGGTTCCGAGCGGTAATCCAGAATAAAGCCGCCTTCGTCCATCGTCGGCATAAAGCCTGAACCTACCTGATGGTATGCAATTAAGCCCAACGCCAACACCGGCACGACCCCGATCAGCACCAGCAGCGGTTTTGCCAAAAGGCGGCGCATCAACGCGCCATATCTTGCGTGCAGCCATTCGGTTAAACGCCCTCTCTCTTTCTGGTTGGCATCTTTTTCACCCAGCAGGTGATCCGCCAGAATCGGCACGGCCAGCCAGGTCACCAGATATGAAATAATCAGTCCGGCCGCCATGGTCAGCGACAATGCGCGAAAGAATGCGCCGGTCACGCCATCCAGAAAAGCCAATGGCACGAAGATGATCACCGTGGAGGCGGATGAGGCAGTCAGGGGGCGCAAAAATTCGCGTGCCGCCGTTAATACCCGCCCGTGATGATCGGCGGGTAACCCGCGCAAGCGACGCACGATATGCTCGATCATCACGATCGCATCATCGATGATCAATCCCACCGCAGCGGCCATGCCGCCCAGCGTCATGATATTGAAACTCATGTGAAACACATCCAGCAACACCACCGTGGCGGCCAGCACGGCAGGCACCACGACAATGGCGATCAGCATGATTTTCAAATTGCGCAGAAAAGCCAGCAGCACCAGGGCCGCCAGGGCTATGCCGATCAGAATCGCATCGCGCACGCTGGCGGCAGCATCCACCACCAGCCGGCTTTGGTCATACCAGTTGGCCAGCTTCACGCCCTTGGGCAGGCGATAGCCATCCAGTTTGGCCTTGATGCCATCGGCAATTTGTACGCTGTTGCTGCCCGGTTGCTGATAGACCTGTACCAGCACCGCATCATGCCCGTCCGCATTGACACGTATCCACTGCGGCACCGTGCTGCGCTTGACTTCGGCCACATCCTCCAGACGAACCAGGCCATTGCTGCCGCTTCTGAGCACAGTCTGCCGCACGTCTTCAATATTTCTCAAACGGGTATCGGCGATGCCCAGATAAAGTTTGTAGTGATCTTCCAGTCGCCCCACCGCCGTCACGACATTGGCAGCGGCCAGGGCGCGGGACACGTCAGACATCGCCAGCGCATAAGACTGCAAACGCGCAGGATCGACCATCACCTGAAACTCTTCCTGGGCGCCGCCGATAACCTGAATGCGCGCCACACCCGCCACACCTGACAGCAGCGGACGCAACTGGTATTGCCCCAGATCATAGAGTTGCGTAAGCGGCAAGGTGTCCGATGTGAGGCTGTAAGCTAGCACCGGAAACACCGTCGGATCCATGCGTTTGACCGACATCAGCGTGCCTGCAGGCAGTTGCGGCAAAAGCTGTGCGACCGCCTGGCTTATTTCTGTGGCGGCCAGCGGCATGTCGCTGCCCCAGGCAAAATTGACCGACAATTCTGCCGAGCCGCGGCTGGTCGTCGAACGCACATTCTGTACGCCCGGCACGCGCCGTATCGCCTCTTCGGCCAGCATGGTGACCTGAATTTCCATCTGCTCGGCAGGTCTGTCACCCGCATCCAGCGTGACGACGACGCGCGGAAAATCCACATTGGGAAACAGTGCGACGGGCAGTTTGAATGCGGCGAACAGCCCCGCGACTGATAGCATCAGCAGAAAGAACAGAATGGAACGGCGATGCGTCTGCATCCAGCTGGAGAGGTTCACGGCTTGGCTTCCCGCACCATCATGCCGTCCTGCAACTCATAATTGCCGGACACCACCACGCGGAGTTTACTGTCGAGCGCGCCGCTGAGCGCTGCGCTATTGCCGCTTTCCATTGCCACCGTCACGGGCACGCGTAGCGCGTGTCCGTCACGCACCTGATACAGAAAGCTGCCCTGTTTGTCGCGCAGCACGGCGGAACGCTGCACCACCCATGCTTCCTTGTTGTTCAAGGCAATCTTGCCACGCACTTGCATACCGGCCAGCAGGCTGTTGGCCGCACCCTGCAATTCGAGATCCACGTCCACCAGGCGCGTGAGCGGATTTATTACACCGTGAATTTGCAGCAATCTGGCCGCCACCATCGGTTGGTTGCCGAACACCGAAGCAATCTCGACCGTCATGCCGACCCGCAAACGCCTGATGTCTTCAGGTTCGATGCCCAGTGTGGCGCGCAACTTGCCGGCTTTGGATAACTGCATGACGGGGATGCCCGATAACACACGATCACCCTGTTGTATTGATAACAGCGACACCACGCCGTCAAACGATGCGCTGACCCGTTGCGTCCCCACTCCGGCGCCGATATGCTTTTGTGCCGCGAGGTTCGCCTGTGCATCCTGCAACGCCTTGCGTGCGGCGGCCAGTTGCGACTGTGTGGCAAGCTTGCGTGCCGCCAAATCCTCGACACGCATCAATTCGCTGCGCGCAAAAACCTCCGTTGTTTCAGCCTGGTGATACAGTGCGGCCGCATTGGGGTCAGTGGCAAATTCCAGCAAGGCCTGATTACGTTTGACTACCTGTCCTGCCACTACATACAGGCGTGCAATCTGTCCTGAGCGTTGGAAACTGATGTTTTCAGTCGCACCGGTGGCGGGCATCACGCTGCCGTAGGCCGTCAACGTCTCTGTCATGGGCTGTTTGCGCAGCGGCTCGGATTGAATCAATACGCTGGGCGTATTCGTTTCAGGCGCTGCAAATGCAGGGGAGATCAGGCTCATGGACAGCACTACGAACAGTATTCGCATCATCATTTGCTCTTTTCAGCTTGTGTAATTTCCGGCAACTCGCCGCCCAGCAAGGTCAACAGCGCCACGCGTTGTTCCAGCAAAGTTTGCTTAATCAGAATCGCTTCGGCTTGTTTTGCCAGACTGGCATTGCGCAGATTGGTATAAATCAGGCTGTCGATACTGCCGACATCAAAGGCTGCCTGTGCATTCCTCGCCGCAACTGCAAGTGCTGCCACACCCCGTTCCACATTCTGCAATTGCCGCTCAAGCAACTGCTGATCCTGCAAAATCCGGGCAATCTCGGTGAAGGCGGCATTGATACGCAACTGGTACTCGTCATGCAATTTCTGGCGGGTGGCCTGTTCGATCGCGATGTTGCCGCGATTGCCATTGAATATCGGCAGGCTCAGGGTCATGCCCACGCCTTGCGTGTAGAGACCGGAGGTGTCGCGGGCGCGCGTCAAGCCGACGTTGAGCACCGGAAACTGCGCCAGTATGGACATGCGTACGCGCAGCTCCTGGCTCGCATAACCGAATTCAAGTGCACGCAGATCGGGACGCCGCTCGGCCAGATGCGCGATGTTTTTCTGAATTTTTGTCTCATCCAGTGGCGGTATATCCGCATCGCCTACCAGCAGCAGTCTGGTGTCAGGCGCCAATCCCAGCAGGTCGTTGAGTGCATGCCGGTTGGTATTGATCTGGCGGGATAAATCATTGATCGTTGTTTCCATATTTTGCAACGAAGCCAGATCAAGATTGGCCGCATCCAGCGTCACCTCTCCCATTTCAACTGCCTGCCCAATTGCCGCATAACGAGAGGACAGCAGCCCATGCTCTTGTTGCAGTATGCCCAGCAGTTTTTGCTCTGCCGTGTTGCGCACGAATAACAGCCGTGCCCCACTTACGATTTGCCACTCCTGCCACAACAGGTTGAGATCGGTCTGATGTGCGCTCGCCTGCGCTGCGCGCTTGCCTGCCTGTCGCGTCAGCAATCCATTCACGTCATAACTGAGCCCCAGGTTGAATGCACTGGTGCTGCCCGGCGCCCCATTGCGGGCCGTGTCACGACTTATGCCCAGTTGCGGGTCAGGCAACAAACCGGCTGCAAAAGCCTGCGCGTGACTGATACCTGCATCATCCCGGGCAATCTTGAGTTGCGGATTGTTCGCGACGGCCAGCATCGCCACCTCAGTCATATCCAGCCCATCGCCCGGATTAAATAAATGGCCAGACAGCTCGGGCAGCGGCATATCCGCCGCGTTCACGACAATATGCGCAATGTCTCTGGCGGCATTGGACTGCGTGCTGAGCGGCGAGGGCCGATAGGTGGCACATCCAGTCAAACCCGCCGCAAATAATAATGGAATATATATTTTCATCGGTGTTTTTAACAAATAAGCACTGAGAATTTCAAGAATAGCCATCTCGCCATGAACAACGAGCAACATTGTAATCGTTGAAAATTAGCTGACTATTAGCCTTTAAAAAACAGATGGTTCCGACCAAAACAAGTCGGCCTTCATTTTTTAATGCGCGACACAAATAGTATGTTCGCTCTCGCGAAATGCTGGCGATATAAAATGCTCAGCTTAGGCTGACGCGCATCACGGCTTTATAGTCAGCTTCAGTGTGAATAGGGCGGATTCGCATTGCCTGCTATGTTTTTGGCAACGAATACATCCTCGGGCGTATCCAGATCGAAAAAACTGCGCAGGTCAGCCGCCTTTATTTCGGACTCGTCCACATAACGCACTTGCAGTCGATCCAGCAGTTCGCGCAGGCTGTGGCGCCCGTTGCCATTCAGTATTTCGCGCAATGCGCCCAGGCTGCGCGTCGCATAAAAGGCCGCCAGCGGCTGGGGATAGCCTTGCACGACGGGCACTACCGCATCGACGCCTTCGCGAAATCCGGCCAGGCACTCGATCAGCTGACCCGTGATGAAGGGCATGTCGCACGCCACTGCAAATACCCACGGCGACTCAGTCAGTGTCAGACCCGCTGCCAGGCCTGCCAGCGGGCCTGCGTGCGAGGGATCGTCGCAGACTTGCGGCAAGTCGCAATCCAGACGTGGCTCGCGCACACTGACGATGATGTCGGTAAACAAGGGTCGAACGATGTCGGATACTCGCTGCAACAACGTTTGTTCGCCGAGCAGCAGGTTTGCCTTGTCCTGTCCCATGCGGCGCGACTCGCCGCCGGCCAGTATCAGTGCCGTGCAGTCCGGAATCATTGGTGTGCAAGCATGAACCGGCTGATGCCTATGATGTCTTCCAGGCCAAAATGCGGCAGCTCAGGATAGATTTCGTCCATGTCGGTGACGATCGCGATCAGGTTGTCTTCAAGGGTACAGCGCGGCGGTTTGCCACAGGCGCGGCGCAGCACCTCGATTTTGGCGCCAGGCGCATGCGAAAAGCCTTCCGCCAGCACCAGATCAGCCCCAGTCATGAAACGACGCGCCAGCTGTTCAGGCTCGCGTTCCTCTACGGCATCGGCTACCAGTTGCAGCGCATCGCGGGTGAGCAGCAGACTCATGGACGCACCTGCCGCCTTGTAGCGATAGCTGTCCTTGCCGGGCTTGTCGAGTTCCACCTTGTGGTGGGCGTGCTTGATGGTGGCGATTTTCAGCCCGCGATCGCTTAAGCTGCGCACCAGTTTTTCCACCAGCGTGGTTTTTCCTGCGCCCGAATGCCCGACGATGGAGATTACAACAGGCATAAAAACCTCTGCACAGCGTAGCGAGCGACGGGAAGGCCGGGAGAAGGGCGGCGCGAAACCGGAGTGTATAGATAATACATGAGGATTTTGAGCTGTTTTTTGACGCAGTTTTCCCGAGCGTAGTAGCTGTGCAGAGGTTTTTTCATGGATGGGGAGACACCCAGGCTTCACCATCTGGGGTGATTTCCTTTTTCCAGATCGGTACGCGTAACTTTAATTCATCTATCATCCAGCGACAGGCATCCAGCGCCGCGACGCGGTGCTCAGCCCCCGCCGCGATGAACACGATGTTATCCCCTGCGCTGACGGTGCAGATCCGGTGCACGATGCGCGCATCCAGCAGATCATATTTTTGTATCGCATCGAGGCGCAACTGATTCATCTCGGATAAGGCCATGCTGCCGTAAGCATCGAAGCTGATCTGCGACACATCGCGTCCCTCGGAAAAGTCCCGTGCGCAACCGACAAACGTGGCGATCCCGCCCATGCGTCTGGAACTTGCCTTGAGCGCCTTGATTTCTTCATCCTGGGAGAAATCGTCCGATTGAATTCTGACCGCTTCTTTCATATTCCCTCTCTCCTAACTCTCTCCCGCAAGCGGGCGAGAGGGAAACTGTTTTGCTTCGCAAATCTCATTTAACCTCCGGAAAACTTGGCCATGAACGTCACTTCGCTGTTGTCAGTCAGCGCTATGGACAGATCGCGCACGTGATGGCCGTCGACCGCCGAAAAACAGACGATTTCGAAGGCGTGAGGATAGTGCGCAGCAAGCTGATCGCGCAAATTTTGCAGGCTCATGCCGGGTTGGTATGGTACTTTCAAAGCAGCGCTGCCCACGCGCTCCACGACCGGGCCGAAGAACAGCACGTCGATCATTTCGATGTCTCCCGTTGCCACACGCCGCTCTTGCCGCCGCGTTTCTCTTCCAGTTGCACGGACTCGATGCGCATGCCCCGGTCGATGGCCTTGCACATGTCGTAGATCGTCAGCAACGCGACATTGGCCGCGCACAAGGCTTCCATCTCGACGCCCGTCTGCCCCGTGCAACTCACCGTGGTGAAAACCTTGATGCCGACGCAACCATCGCTATCGGGCTCGGCAATTTCGCTGAACTCCACACCGACGCCGGTAAGCAGAATGGAATGACACATCGGGATGATATCCGGCGTGCGCTTGGCGGCCATCACCGCAGCGACATCGGCGACCGTCAGCACATCGCCCTTTTTCATGCGCCCTGCGCGTATCTGCTCCAGCGTGGCCATCTTCATGCGCAGCACACCGCTTGCAATCGCGACTCGTTGCGTATCAGACTTGGCGGAGACATCCACCATGCGCGCACGGCCCGAGTCGGAAAAATGGGTTAATTCGTTCATCTCTGTCATTCCGGTTTGAGAAAATGGCTGTAACAGTTTCGTCCACGGCCTTTAGCCATATACATCGCCTGATCGGCATTCCTGATCATCTGTTCAATATCCACACCGTCGGCGGGATAGAGCGTGATGCCGATGCTGGCCGACGAGTTAACCATCTCGCCGTTCAGATCAAAAGGCTCGGATAACTTCTGAATGATGTCCTGCGCGACCCTGTCAACGTGGCTGGTATCGGTAATCCGGGACAGTATCACGGTAAATTCGTCACCGCCCAAACGAGCGACCGTGTCCGATACGCGCACACATTGAGTAATCCGTCTGGCCGCTTCGATCAGCAGTATATCGCCGGCATCGTGCCCCAGCGTATCGTTGACTTCCTTGAAGCGATCCAGGTCGATGAACAGCAGCGCCATGCTGAGATGGGCGCGATCCGAATTTTTTATTTCCTGGACGAGGCGGTCGCGAAACAGACGGCGATTGGGCAGCTGCGTCAGGTGGTCGAAGTTGGCATGGTTCCATATCAGCTCATCGGCCTTCTTTTTCTCGGTGATATCCGAGAAGAACGCAAGATGTTGCGAGACTTCCCCAGCCTCGTTGAAGATGATGTTGATGGTCAGCCATTCGGCAAATATTTCACCATTCTTGCGCCGGTTCCATACTTCGCCCTGCCAGTAACCGATCTTCTTCAGCGAGTGCCACATCTCCCTATAGAACGACGCATCGTGACGGCCCGAGCTGAGTTCCCTCGGGTTTTTGCCTGCGATATCTTCCAGCGTGTAGCCGGTGATTTGCGTATAGGCCGGGTTGATATTGATGATGTTGTTGTTGGCATCAGAGATCATCATCGCCTCGCTGCTGGAATCGAAAATCGTGGCGGCTAGACGTAATTTCTCCTCGATCTGCTTGCGTTCGGTGATGTCGCGCCCGAGCACTGCCAAACCGTGCCGGCTGCCATCGTCGTTAAACAGCGGGATTTTATAGACGTCGAAAACTCTTTCCCCGCCTTCCGGCAGCGGAATGATTTCCTCAAGCCGGGTCAGCTTGTGTGCCTGCCAGGCCTTCTCGTCAGTAGTGAGACAATCTTCGAAAGATTGCCTGTAAAGCGGAAGCGTCTGCCCGGCTAATTCAAGGTCAGTCTTGCCCCGATAAGCTTGAGCATCCAGGTGGAACAACTTGAGTCCGGCATCGTTGGCTGTCAGCCAATGCCCTTCGCCCCCCTTAAAACAGATGAAATCCGGGCTGGCGTTGATCACGGTGCTCAACACCCTTTGCGTGTGGTGCAGCTCTTTAAGGTATAGATTGATCCTCCGGTGCGACAACCTCAGCTCAAGCTGAGTGGTGATATGGCTGGACAGCGCTTTAAGCGCCAGCAGCTGGTTCTCGCTCAGTTCGCGCGGCACGCGGTCAATGACACAGATCGTGCCCAGCGCATAGCCCTCCGAGCTGATCAGCGGTGCGCCTGCATAGAAACGGATTTTCGGTTCGGCAGTTACCAGCACATTGTCGGAGAAACGATCGTCTTTCAGCGCATCCGGCACGATCATAATTTCATTTTGCAGGATGGTATGCGCGCAAAATGCCAGGTCACGGGAAGTTTCTGTCGCGTTCAAGCCCGTGATGGCCTTGAACCACTGACGATCGCTGTCAACCAGACTGATGGCTGCAATGGGCGTCTCGCAAATGGAAGAGGCGAGCTGAACCATGCCATCGAACTCGGCCTCGGGTTCTGTATCAAGGATGTCGTAACTTCTCAGCGCTGCTAAGCGCTCTTCTTCATTGCCCGGAAACGGTACAGTTTTCATACATACTCTCTATTTCTATATTGCTCAGCCGCCGATATACGACATCTCAATTTTGTTGCGTGAAAACGCCGGGGCTTCGTGGCGGATTTCTGAATAACGGTCGGTGCGATTTTGCCAGCAGTTGACAATCGCCCGGCTGATATCTTCATCGCTCTTGTCTTGTCTCAACAAGGCTCGAAGGTCGGTGTTGGACTGCTCGGCAAACAGGCAGGTGTAAAGTTTGCCATCGGTGGATAGC
>CAMTXT010000015.1:0-55698 GCA_947085835.1 uncultured Nitrosomonadales bacterium
TACATCACATTTGTATTGTGAGTAACACCGCCTAAGCAAACCCATGCGCTCACCGTCCGATAGCAGCTTCATGCCTGACAGGTGTGACAACCGTCGAATCTGTGACAGCGCGACCGAATGAAATGTCCCGACCGCCAGACGCTTTGCTTCCCGCTCACCGCATAAGTGCAGAATTCGCGACTTCAGTTCAGCGGCGGCATCGCGTGTGAACGTAACGGCGCACAGCCGCCCGGTTTTGTTTTCACTGAGCAACCGGGCTGCTCGCATGGATAGTACGCGTGTTTCTGATAACAAGGAAAAATGTCTGGGCGACATGGAATATGCCCGGCTACGGAATTGCTATCAAAAATTCTGACACAGGGAGTGCGGGAGATACCGTCCATCCCCGACAAACCTGAGGGAAAGCGTGGCAAAATATCCAAGTCGGATACGCACAATTTACTGGAGCGACTGCAAAAACATGAAACCTCTGTCTTGCTCTTCGCCAAAGACCCGCTGGTGCCGTTTACTAACAATCGCGGGGAGCGTGATTTGAGAATGAGCAAGGTCAAGCAAAAAGTTTCCGGCTGCTTCCGCTCCGAGATATATGCTCATACCTTTTGCCGCATCACCAGCTACCTGCAAACCATGGCTTATAAAGGCTGGAACCCCATGATCGCCATCCAAATGGCTTTGGCAGGGGAAATTGGGGGCGAGTAGTTACTGTTTAATCTCACTGATCGGTTAGTGACAACCTTTCGTTTTGTCAACTTCAAGGCCGCCAATCTCGCATTCTTCCTTGTAATTGATAAATGCCATTTTAAGTCGATCTACCCACCCACTCCCAAGATTTGCGCCAGTCAATGCCAATTGATCTGCAATCTGCTCGGCAGTGACTTGTACCAAATCATACTGAATTTCGATTTTATTACCGTCTATGCATACTTCGTGTACGCCCATCATGCTAAGCAATCCAAGCCTGACTTGTTCACCCTGTATCGTATCAAGGGGGGCTGATAACACAAAACTGCGCCGCTTGATGACCTGTTCACCTAGCTGCGCTACAGCCCTATGTCCTGGCCGTCCTACATACAAATAAGGATTTTCTAAAAATCTTTCCTTGCATTGTTCTGAACAAAAGGCACGGGCGATGCCTTCATATTTGAGAGCAAATGATGTCGCAGGAACCATCATATGACAAACCGGATCTTCGACTATTTCGTTCATGATAACTCCTGTTCAGTGAAAATTTTTGCGGTGACGCTGTACCTCAAACCTTCATCAATGCGTGCGATGCCAGGCCAGATGTTCATACACGCCGGACCAGTATGCACCGATACCGAAACCGAACGCAATTTCCTCGATTGGAAAAGCGCCCAGCATCACGCCGCTGAGTGCCGGAAGATTCCACACCCGCTGGATGTAGCCGGGTGCCAGAATTTCCAGCGCGGCCAGAAAGAACAGGTAAAAAACCGCAAACAGTACACCACCGGTCAGCGTTTTTCTGGCCAGATCGGGGCGGCACAGCACGCAGGACAAGGCACCGACCAGCAAAGCCGCGATGCCCGGATAGATGGGATTCCAGGGCAGAAAATACAAAGCGACGAACGCCACAAAAGGCGTGCCCAATGCCACGCGATGGAAGCGATGACGCGGGCTATTGCGTTCGTCATGGCTCATCGGTGTCAGGTGTTTTCGGGTCAGTGCGTTGTACAGCACCGCCCCTACTCCGCCGATGCCAAAGCAAAAAATCAGGCTCTCGATGTCAAAGCCGGTGCGCTGTGCCAGATCGAACAGGCTGGGCGGATTCCAGTATTCCGGTACAAATACCGGTTCGGTCAGACCGAACAACGCGGTGAGACTGCTACTCCACACCATCAACCGGCGCTGTTCGGGCACGGCTGCGTACAACACCACCCAGGGAATCAGGAAGGCCAGCGCCCAGATCAACCAGATATATTGATCGCCGTCCGGCATCATTTTCTGCTCCCTTGTGTGAGCCCAGTCAGTTGCGGAATGAATCCCGGCGTATGCGATGCATATTCGCGCCACTGTGCACCAAAACGTTCCGCAGCTTCCCGCTCCTCGGCACGTGCAAGTCTCACATAGACGATCAGCAGCACGGGGAACATCAGCACGGTAATCAGCGTCGGCCATTGCAGAAGAAAACCGAACATCACCAGCAAGAAGGCGACATATTGCGGATGGCGGATGCGTGCATAAGGCCCGCTGCTCGCCAGTTCATTGTGCTGCACTGCCCGGTAGAGCACAGGCCATGAAGCTGACAGCAACCAGAATCCGCCGCCGATAAACAGAATACTGAGCATATGAAACGGCCCGAAATGCGGATTACCGCGCCAGCCGAACATCATTTCCAGCAAATGTCCCGAATCATGCGCCAGCCAGTTCACGCCGGGAAATTTGTCGGTCAGCCAGCCGGACAGGAAATAGATGGTCAGCGGAAAGCCGTACATCTCTGTGAACAACGCCACGATGAATCCCGAATACAGACCGAGTGTGCGCCAATCGCGCCGCGACTGCGGCTTGAAGAAGCTGAAGGCAAAAAAGATAAAAAACGCCGAATTGAGGATAACCATAGGCCACAGGCCATAGTCATTTTCTGTGGGGTTCATTTTTCACTCCTTTCGTCGTGTCCATCGTGTCCGCCATGCCCATGATGCATGAATAGATGCATCAGCGGACAGGCGAGCAGCAACAGAAATGGCAACGCGCCGAGCAGATGTGCACGGTGTTCGCTGAACAAGAAGAAGGCAGCGATCGCCAGAAACACCAGAAATATCCAATTGTAACCCCGTGGGAGACAACTGTGCCCGGCGGGCTTGTCATGTTCCATCACGCTCTCCTTTTTAAAAAAATTCACGTCATCAACAGGCTTACATCTTCACACGGTTCAACCTGAGCGCGTTCAGGATTACCGACACCGAGCTAAAACTCATTGCAGCCGCCGCGATGATGGGCGAGAGCAGCAGGCCGAAGAACGGGTACAGCACGCCCGCCGCGATCGGGATGCCGATGATGTTGTAGATGAAGGCGAAAAACAGGTTCTGGCGGATATTTTTCATGGTCGCGCGCGACAGGCGCACGGCACGCACGATGCCGGTCAGGTCACCTTTTATTAACGTGATGCCAGCACTCTCCATCGCCACATCGGTGCCGGTTCCCATCGCGATACCCACTTGCGCCTGCGCCAGTGCCGGTGCGTCGTTGATGCCATCGCCTGCCATCGCCACGATGCGCCCCTGCGCTTGCAGTTCCTTGACGATGCTGGCCTTCTGTTCGGGCAACACTTCCGCTTCGATGCGGTCTATGCCCAGCTTGCTGGCCACCGCCTGCGCGGTGATCAGATTGTCGCCGGTCAGCATGATGACTTGTATGCCTTCCTCATGCAGGGCGCGTATCGCCTCTGGCGTGGAAGCCTTGACCGGATCGGCTACGCCTATCAGCCCGGCAGCCTTGCCGTCTATTGCCAGCAACATCACGGTCTGACCGTCGCCGCGCAGGACTTCGGCACGTGCAGGCAGGTCATCCGCCGGGATATTCAATTCCTCGAACAACTTCAGGTTACCCAGTGTGACCACCCTGCCCTCTACCGTTCCCGTCACGCCTTTGCCGGTGATGGAGCGGAACGCCTCGACTGAGGTGAGCACCAGTCCCTTTTCCTGCGCGCCGTTGACGATGGCCGCCGCCAGCGGATGTTCGCTGGCACGCTCCAGACTGGCGCCGAGTTGCAGCACCTCGTCCGCCTCGAATCCGGCTGAAGGCGTGACCGAGGTCAGTTTGGGCTTGCCTTCGGTCAGCGTGCCGGTCTTGTCCACCACCAGCGTATTGACCTTTTCCATGGTTTCCAGCGCCTCGGCGTTCTTGATCAGCACGCCCGCCATCGCCCCGCGACCCGTTCCGACCATGATGGACATCGGCGTGGCCAGACCCAGCGCGCACGGACAGGCGATGATCAGCACCGCCACGGCGTTGATGATGGCGTGCGCCAGACGCGGCTCCGGCCCGAAGAGGAGCCATACTGCCAAAGTGAGTAGCGCGACCCCCACCACCACTGGCACGAAATAACCGGCGGTGACATCGGCCAGGCGCTGGATCGGCGCGCGCGAACGTTGCGCCTCGCTCACCATATGCACGATCTGCGCCAGCAGCGTGTCTGCGCCGACCCGTTCGGCGCGCATCAGCAGACTGCCCGTGCCGTTCACCGTCGCGCCGATCAGATGCGCATCGGTGGTTTTTTCTACCGGAATGGATTCGCCGGTGACCATGGACTCATCCAGCGAACTCGTGCCTTCTAGCACCACGCCGTCTACCGGCACCTTCTCGCCGGGACGCACGCGCAGCACATCCCCCGCTTGTACCTGTGCTAAAGGGATGTCTTCCTCACTTCCGTTAGCGCGCACGATGCGTGCGGACTTGGGCACTAGACCCAATAGCAATTTGATTGCCGCACTGGTCTGGCTGCGCGCGCGCAATTCCATCACCTGTCCCAGCAGCACCAGCGCCATGATCACCGCCGCCGCCTCGAAATACACCGCGACCGTGCCGCCTTCGCTGCGCATGATGGCCGGAAAGATGCCCGGTAACAGCAGCGCCACCACGCTGTAGACCCACGCCACGCCCACGCCCAAGGCGATCAGCGTGAACATGTTCAGACTGCGATTGACCAATGACGCCCAGCCGCGCTGAAAGATCGGCCAGCCGCCCCACAGCACCACGGGGGTGGCCAGAAAAAATTCCAACCATTGCACCACGGGCATGGACAGCGGCATGAACTGCGGTAACAGGTCGGCCAGCATCGCCAGCACAAACACCGGTAAGGCCAGCGCCGCGCTGAACCAGAAGCGGCGCGTCATATTATTCAGTTCGGTAGTGTCTTCGACCGGGCCGTTGCGCGGTTCCAGCGCCATGCCACACTTCGGGCAACTGCCGGGTTTGTCGCTCACCACTTCGGGATGCATCGGACAGGTGTACTCGGTCGCCCCAGACGGAGGCAAGGCAGGATTCACCAGCTCCAGCGCCATACCGCACTTGGGACAGGAGCCGGGTTTGTCCTGACGCACCTCGGGGTGCATCGGGCAAGTGTAGCAGCCCGTTGACGGACTGTGTGAGCTTGTCGGGCTGACCGAGCTGAGTCTGCTTTCGGGAGCGGCAACGGGCTTGAGGTAGGTAGCCGGATCCGCTTGAAATTTTTCCAGACACTGCTGAGAACAGAAATGATAGTCCTGTCCGGCATGTTCCAGATGATTTGGGCTATCCTCCGCAACCTGCATGCCGCAGACTGGATCTTTAATGGCAGTCATAGTCTATTCCTTTCATGTTATTGGATTTTGAAGATGGAATCGTTGCCAATAGACACTTGGCTTCCACCATCTCGCGCAGCGTCGTTTCTTCCGCCAGAAATGCCTCTACGGCCAGCGGGTCGAACTGCGTGCCGCTCATTTTGATGATTTCCGCCTTGGCCTGATCGAACGACAAGGCACGGCGATAGGAACGGTCGGACGTCATCGCATCCAGCGTGTCTATCAATGCAAACAAGCGCGTGCCCAATGTCAGCTGTTCGCCCTTGAGTCCGCGCGGATAACCTGTGCCGTCGTAGCGTTCCTCATGGCTCATGATAATCTCGGCGGCCTGTTCCATGCCCGGAATCTGCGACACGATGCGGTAGCCCTTTTCCGGATGGGTGCGCATTTCCGCCCATTCCGCTTCATTGAGCGCGCCCTGTTTCAACAGAATGGCATCGGCCACGCCGATCTTGCCGACATCGTGCAACAGCGCACCCCAGTAAATCTGCTTGAGTTGGTGCGGATCGTCGGTAAAGCGACGCGCCAGCACCTGAGTGTGACAGGCGACCCGCTTGGAGTGCGAACCTGTTTCGTGCTCGCGTATATCCAGCGCCTCGGCCAGTGCTTCGGCAAAGGCGGCGTCGGCTTGCTCTATAACTTTGCTTTCTTCGGCGTTCATTATGCCCTTTCCGATTTCAAGTTAAACTCAACCCTGACGATACTCTTCAGGTTGTTCGAGGCACGAAACGCGGCAAATGCGCCCAAACACAACAAACCGGCTGTTATCCAGAATGGAATCGCGATATGCACGGCGAACAACCAGCCAGCAGCGGATGACCCCACGGCATAGCCCAGACTACCAGCGGCAGTCTGTTTGCCGAGTGCAGCTCCGGAAGCCGAACCGGCCGCGAGAGATATCAGATAAGTAAGCGCCGTAATCAGCAAGCCGGAAGCTGCGGCAATCAACCCTATGCCCATCATCATCATTGGCAAACTTGTCGCGTAAGGCAACAACGCTATCCCAACCGCCATTACCATCAGGGCTGGTGCCAATAAGTTGCTGCCTACCCGCTGAATCAGCGGTGTGAGCAGAAATACCTGCACCAGAATCATGACCAGGCTGCATTCGATAAACATCCAGCCGATTTCGCGCGGTTGCAGGCTCAAGACCTGTTGTCCGAGCAAAGCCATTCCCACTTCAAAACTACCCAATCCAAGCATGACCAACAGCGACAATGCCAACAACAACATCAAGCTCTTCTTGTTCCGCTGCGACTCCTTATTGATACCCAGGCGCGATGCACTATCAGGCAGAAAACGATAGGCCGCCAGCCAGACCAGGCCGCTTAGCCCGGCAGCGACGTAGAACGGCAACATCAACGCCGCAGTTGTCGAGACCATCGTGACCGATGCCAACAATCCGCTCAACATAGAACCGAACATAAAACCCAGCGCACTGGTCGCACTCAACCATGCGAACGCCTGTGAACGCCTGCGCGATGTACTCATCTCCCCTACCAATGCCAACACCACCGGCAGCACTGCCACCGCGAATACACCGGCAAGTGCCCGTGCGCTGTAAATCAGCACTAAATCTGGCGCCAGGGCAAACAACACCATCGCAACACTAAAGCCTGCAAGGCCGATTAAAATGACCGTCCTTCTGCCAATGCGGTCAGAAATGTATCCCCACAGCGGGGCGAACAAAAATAATGCCAGCATATACACCCCGGTTAACATTCCGGTGTGCCAGGAAATTCTGGCTCGCTCCGCCACGCCGATTGCATCGGCCAAGACGAACGGCAAAACCGGCAACACCACCCCGTAGCCCAGCGACACCACAAACACCGCTGCAAGCGGTAGAGCCAGACGCTTCATGTCCGTCCCGCCAGAATTCCCGTCGGCCTTGGTGTACCCGCCGACTGGCGTTGCGCATTAAAGTAGGTCAAACATCGAAACAACCGTGCGTACATAATTTTCCTTGAATAAAAAATACTCTTGTTTATCAGCTACCAATAACTTTCCAGCGTTACGTGACCAGGATCGTTGCGCCGGTTTTTCTTCAAACCGCGCACCAGCAATGCTTCGCCTGTGTCGCGCAACATGTCCGGGTTGCCGCACAGCATGACTTGCGAATTTTGCGTTGAAAGCGCGATACCTGCCCTGGCTTCAAGCCGGCCATCTGCGATCGCTGCCGGGATGCGCCCCTGCAAGGAAAAATCCGTCTCTGCACGGCTGACGAAAGGCACGAAACAGAATTTTTCGCCATGTTGTTGCGCGATATTGCGGATGGTTTCACCGTAAGCAAGCTCCTCGGCATGGCGCACGGCGTGTACCAGTGTGATGCGCTCGAAGCGCTGCCACGGCACTTCGGTTTTGAGTATGGAGAGAAACGGGCCAATACCTGTACCCGTCGAGAGTAGCCACAAATGTTTCGCCTCGGGCACTTCTGCAAGCGTGAGGAAACCTGCCGGACGCGGTGATACCCAGACTGCATCCCCCACGTCGAGCGCCGCCAGGCGTTGGCTGAGCAATCCTCCCGGCACCTGGATGAAATAAAATTCCAACGGCTGCTCGCCCGGTGCATTGATAAAAGAATAGGGGCGTCCGACTACTTCGCCGCTGATGTCGAGCGCGAGCTTGGTAAACTGGCCAGCCTCGAACGGCATCAACTCAGCATCCACCTGCAACGAACAGAGTCGCTCAGTCCAGCGCCGCTTGGCTACTACTCTACCCTCTACGAAGTTACTCATAATTCTTCTCCATTTTATTTTTCTTCGGGTCAGTTGCCACAGGCTTTCTCTTTTCCAACACCGTAATGATCACCATGACGACACCAAACACAGTTGCAATTGATATGGTTACAGCTCTCATCGCGGCGCTGGGATTGATATAGCAGACGTGCCGTGCTCAGAAGCAATCGTTTGACCAGCCGAGGCTGGTAGACACCGTGCAGGACACGATGCGCATCCCAGCCCCGTGTCTGATTTTTTCGAAGTATCCAGCGGTAACCGCGATTGCCCAACAAGGAAAAAATCGCCCTGTTAACCATGGAATTCCACAACGATGGCCACAATTCACGTCGCCAAAGCTGGTCGTAGTCCCTGCCTTCCAGCAGGCTGCGTGCCGCCAGCATCCCGGATAAAATTGCATAGCGTATGCCGAAACCCCAAAGAAAATCCTGGAAACCGGCTTCCTCTCCCACCACCCTGTTCTCGCCCGTAACGGCGCTCGCCGGAATATGAAAGTTGCCTGCGCCGCCGTGGGGACGCGGATTAACCATTTCCAGCCCTGCCAAGCGTTGAAAGGCTGCCACCGTGCGTTCCACATACAGGTGTTCCTGCTTGAATCCGGAGAACATGCAGCTTTTGACCGTGCCGCGCCCATTCATGATCAACAAGTACGCGTAGCCCTGCGGTGCAAGTTCATCGTCGAGAATGACCCAGAAACCGTCCTGCATGGTGGTCTCGAAGTGGTAGCCTACGGCAATGGCATCTGCCGCCCTGGGGCCGGCGGCGAGAATACCGGGGCCGTCCAGATGCGCGAGACGGCTGTTAAAGCGCACTTCGACCCCCAGCCCGCGCGCCTGCTCCAGCAAAGCGGAATCCAGCGTCCCGGGACCCGGCCCACGTTCCAGCATGTAAAACAGTGGCTTGCTGCCAGCTACCTGATATCGCTCGCCCCATGCGTCGAAAGCATAACCGCTGCTGCAGGGCAGCATGGCGAATTCAGTGCCAATGCCGTTTTCCCACAGAAAATCGAGTGCGTCCTGCTGCGTACTCCAGTTCTCCAGCCCCTGGAAATCGCCGTCGAAACGATGTCCAACTTCGCTCTGTGCCTCATGAACCAGCACGCGGCGACCCGCTTTTGCCAGGGTGATGGCAGCAGCGAGACCCGCAGGTCCCGCACCGCCTATCTGGATTAGATCAGTCTGTATTGCTGCGCTCATTTACTGACCCTCCCTGACAATTATTTATAACCTCCACAGCACGAATAATCGGGCGGTGTTGTGGCACTAGTACACTTTTTTGGTTCATCCGGCATTTTGTCGTCAAATGATGAATGCGGCCTCTCCTGATTGAACAGTCTAAAATATTTTCCCAAGTCCCATTTAACAGGCACTGGATTTTGCAACGCCCGTAGCTTCGTTAAAGCCAGCGGCGCATGATCCACCCGAACGCTTCAAGTATCCGTCCCGGCCAGTTCCGCTTGGCCCAATTTGCGGGAGTAATTGGCAGCGACTCCGTCAGATCATCGAGAAATTGCTGTCCGAGTTCAGCGCAGATGCCAGGTTCACGCGTGGCGAGCAACAATTCGTAATTGAGGAAAAGGCTGCGGTAGTCCAGGTTGGCGGTTCCCACAGTAGCCCAGTCGCCATCAATAACAACAATCTTCGCGTGCAGCATTCGCGGCTGATACTCATAAATTCGCACACCAGCAGATATCAACCCGCCGTAAAACGCGTGCGCTGCCCAGCGTGTGATCGGAACGTCGCTTTTTGAAGGTACCAGCAGCCGCACGTCGAGGCCACGGCGAGCGGCCCGGATAAGCCGCTGCTGCATTAAAAAGTCGGGAACGAAATAAGGCGTCGTGAGAAATATTCGTTCGCGTGCGTCGGCGAACGCCTCAGAGTAAAGGCAGCGTATCATGTGGCGGCAGGTGCGCATATGATTCGACACAAGACTGGTCGCGCGTCCGCTACGCTGGGCTGGCATCCAGCGCCGCCTCCCAGACCAGAAAGTGTCGAACAGCTTGGCTGCATCTTTGACGAGCGTGCCGGATATCATGGCATGCGTGTCGCGCCACCGCGCCTCCCCGAAGAGTCGGCGCGAACTTTGCCGATGGATATTGAATCCACCAACATAGGCGGCCTGGTCGTCGATGATCAGCAGCTTCCGGTGGTTACGGCGGTTGTAGCGCAACGGATGACGCCAGCTCCAGCGATGAAACAGCTTTAGCAACACGCCTTTCTTACGCAAGTAGCGTTCCATGATACGCGACGAACTGCCCATCACTCCCGCCGCATCAAGGTGTAATTTCACAT
Source organism: uncultured Nitrosomonadales bacterium (assembly GCA_947085835.1). Lineage (GTDB taxonomy): Bacteria > Pseudomonadota > Gammaproteobacteria > Burkholderiales > Gallionellaceae > Gallionella. The sequence goes on from CAMTXT010000015.1 coordinate 10,327, forward strand.
TGACACCCGCTTCTGCGCACTGCGCCAAAGCCTGCGTGAATTGCCAACCAATCTCATCACCCGCGAAAATGTAACTCTCCATGCGTACCGAGTCACGGGCGCTACGGATCGACGCAAGCATCGCCGCATACAATTCGTCGCCCTCAGTGAACAGGCGCGTGTCCTCAACGGGCATTTCGGCATCCCCCACGAATCCGGCTATCAATGCTAGCCATTATCTGGTGGACTGTAATATCGAAGGGTTCGCATTTATCACGACGGAGTCCAGTTCTTGTCCCTGACCAGTACAACGACGGCTCTGCCCGGCACTCGATAATGCAAGGACTGCAAGGTACTTTCGTTACCGGGTTCGAGAAAATCGTACGGGCTATCCATACTGGTATCAACTACTCGCCGCCACGCGTTCGCTGCGCCCTCCTGTATCTGGAAAGTCAGCTCCTCCCAATAGGCGTTGATCATCACGTAGAGGTCGTTGTCCTGTTGCGATCCGCCGTGCAAGGCAAAGGCGAGGCTGTGTGAATCATATCCAAGGTCGGTATCGTGACCCACCCCGTACCAGTGAACATCGTCACGCCAGAACCGACTCCTCGCCAGTGATGGATGCGCTTTGCGAAACGCGATCATCAACTTGAAGAAGCGGAACATATCCGGGTTTGCATTCAGGCGACCCCAATCGATCCAACCCACTTCGTTGTCCTGATTGTAGGGATTGTTATTCCCAGCCTGCGTGTGCATGAACTCGTCCCCGGCGCGGAACATGGGCGTGCCATTCGACAGGAACAGCAGACAGCAGAAATTCTTGATCTGCTGCCTGCGCAGCTTAAGCACCTCCGGCGGCGCTCCCTCATCCCCTTCCCAGCCGCAGTTCCAGTTGTAGTTTTCCTCAGTGCCATCCGTGTTGCCGTGACCGTTCGCCCAGTTACGCTTGTAGTTGTAGGCAACCAGATCATAGAGTGTGAAGCCGTCATGGGACGCGATGTAATTAACGCTCTGATGGGGGTGATAGGCATTCATCAGATCGTCGGGAAACAGGTCGTCGCTGCCGTACAAGCGGCGCATCAAGGCTGGCACCATGCCTGCATCTCCCTTTACGAATCGTCGGATGTCATCCCGGTATTTACCGTTCCACTGGCAAGCCATGATTCCCGGAAACGCACGTCCCAGTTGATACACTCCGGCGGCATCCCAGGGTTCGGCAATCAGGCGCAGGTGAGCCATATCCGGGTCGGAGGCCATGTCGCTAAGCAGCGGCACGTCGCTCGCATTGACCGAGCCATCCTCTTTTCGTGCGAAGAGAGAGGCGAGGTCAAAGCGAAATCCATCCGCGTGCATCTCGTGCGCCCAATGGCGCGCGCTGTCCATGATCATCTTGCGGACATAGCGATTCACAGTATTGAGCGTGTTGCCAGTGCCGGAAAAGTTTTCGTAGGGCGCATCCGGCCGATCCGCCATCAAATAGTAGGTGCTGTTGTCCATCCCCTTGTAGCTATAGACCGGGCCGGTGTGATCGCCCTCGCCGGTGTGATTGTAGACAACGTCGAGAACTACCTCGATATCCGCCTGGTGCAGCGCCTTGATCATTTCGCGCATCTCATTGTGTTGTGCCTGGATCGTGTGATCACTGAGATAGCCGTGGTGGGGAGAGAAAAAATTCAGCGGCATATAGCCCCAATAATTACCATCGGAAGGGTCATATTGGAACACTGGCATCAATTCCACTACGTTGACACCCAAGTCCTTCAAGTACGGGATTTTCTCGACCAGGCCCGCAAACGTTCCGCGCGCTTCGTCCCTGACGTCGGAGTTGGAATTTTTGGTGAATCCGCCGACATGCAGCTCGTAAATGACAGCATCGGCCTCGTGCCGGGGTGGGTGATGGTCGCCTTGCCAGTCGAAGCATTCGCTGTCGCCGGCAAGAACACCCAAGGCCGCCTTGCCCGCGTTCGAGCCGGGCCGGACGGCGGCGAGCCGGTCGAAAGCCGGGGGGAAGAACACCGACTTTGCATAGGGGTCGAGCAGAATTTTGTCGCGATCAAACGTGTGCCATTCAAACCGGCCGTTGGGCTTGGGACCATCAACACTGTACGCGTAGTAGGACGCGCCCTTCATTGACACGAGGGGAATGCGGCAATGCCAGACCCTGCCCGTTTTGTTCTTGAGGTAATCGAACCGATAGGCCAATACAGGATTGACGATGTCGTTCTCCGCGTAGAGCAGCAACGTAACACTCTCCGCATGCTTGGAGTAAAGCGCGAAGTTGTAGGCGTCCTCTATCCTGGTCGGGCCCAATGGAAACGGAAGCCCTTCCGTAGTCTCCCACCGGGATGATACTGTCTCTGGTAATGTCATGTTTGCTCCGATGTCATTTTCTCAGTCGGCGATTTAATCGAGGCACCCTTCAGTTGAGCGGCATGTGCAGGTTGATCTCCGCGCGTTCATTAAATAGCCTCCTCGATTTTAGGAATGCCAGCTCGGGTGCCAGGTAATTTGATAAACAGTTGGGACGTTGCGCACGCGCATGAAGTTGCTCTGCCACCTTTATCGTTGCGGCGGTGTCGTCAGCAAGCAAGGGAGACACCTCCAGCGAGACCCATCCGTCGACACCTCCTGTGGCATCATGAACGGGACGAAAAAGATCCACGTCCCGAGTCAAATCTTCCAATGCAAGTTCGAAGAACAATGCCACGCCCGACTTGCCCGCGAGCGTTTTCTGGCGGATCACGTCATCGTAGAAATCACTGTTCTTGATGGAATGTTCGAAGATTGTCAGATTGGAAGTCAGTCCCGTCACGGAAAGCTCGCTGATATAGCTGGCCAAAGTGCCACTGGTCAGCAGCCCGCGCATGATGTTGTCGAGCCAGAGACTCTGACCGAGATCGTGCAATTGTTGTGTGGCTTTCATTTTTTCACCTTCACCAGTATCGGGTTGTGCCAGCCGCCGTCTGCCGCAATCAGCGCGTCCGCTGCCTTGGGCCCCCAGCTGCCGGGTTGATAGGAATGAGCCCGATGATGTTTCGTCAGCACGGGATCAACCACCGCCCATGCTGCCTCAAGACAATCCTCACGGGCGAATAGCGCTCCGTCACCGGCCATGGCGTCCCCCAAAAGGCGTTCGTAAGGCGCTTGCTCCTCCGGCTGTTCGTCCAGCAGGAAGAGCTCGCGCTGGATGCCGGTGAACTCCTTGCCTGCGCGCTTGACGCGCGTGGCGAGGGCGACGGCAGCGTTGGGAGAGAGCCGGAAGCGCAGATAATTGGCACGGCCGTTCGTCGGTGCCGAGTCGTCGAACAGCCTTTGTGGCGGAGGCTTTAACTCCACCAGAACTTCGGCAACCGTTTCGGCCAGACTTTTGCCCGCGCGGAGATACCAAGGCACCCCTTCCCAGCGCCACGAGTCGATGAAAAGCCGCAGTGCGCAGAACGTCTCGACATCGGAGTTCTTCGCTACGCCCGGCTCCTTGCGGTAACCGGCGTACTGGCCGCGCACCAGGTCGTCAGGCTCAAGCGGGCGCATGGCATGGAACACCTTGTGTTTCTCGGTATGCACGGCGTCAAATCCCTGATAAGTCGGCGGCTCCATGGCCAGCAGCGCGACGATCTGGAACAGGTGGTTCTGGACGACATCGCGCAGCGTGCCGGCGCTTTCGTAAAACGCGCCGCGACCATTCACGCCGAAATTCTCGGACAGCGTGACCTGCACGCTTGCGATGTAATTACGATTCCAGATCGGCTCGAGGAACGAATTGGCGAAACGGAAATAGAGGATATTCATGATCGCCTCTTTCCCAAGATAATGGTCGATACGGAAGATCGCGTCTTCCGCAAATTCCGATCGCAGGATGCGGTTGAGTTCCCGTGCGGAAGCCAGGTCGCGTCCGAACGGCTTTTCGATGATAACGCGCGCTTGTTCTGCCAGACCAGCGCTGCCGAGTCCTTGGATGACCGCCTCGAACAGCACGGGCGGTATCGCGAGGTAGTGCGCAGGGTGGCGGGCATCGCCCAGTGCGTGTTTGAGCGCCGTGAACGTACCCGGATCGTTATAGTTGCCGCTCACGTAGCCGAGCAGAGATAACAGATGGTCGAAGGCCGGCTGGTCATCAATCTTGCCGGATTGCTTGATGGCGTCCCCGGCGCGCTTGCGCAGCTCCGCCGGGCTCAGTTTGGAAGTGGCGACGCCAATCACCGGGACGTTGAGGACGCCCCGCTTCGCCATCGCGTAGAGTGCCGGAAATATCTTCTTGCGTGCAAGATCGCCGGTAATGCCGAACAACACCAGAGCATCAGAGTGCATTGCGGCGTTATCGGTGTGTCCCATCTTAACGCCCTTCTTTCTTCTCATCATGCCCGCCAAACTGCTTGCGCATCGCGGACAGAACGCGGTTGGCATAGTCGGCATTGCCGCGCGACGCAAAGCGCTCGAACAGCGCCGCGTTGATGACCGGTGCCGGCACACCTTCTTCGATGGCGGCCAGTGCCGTCCAGCGCCCCTCACCCGAATCCGATACGCGCCCCGAAAATTCGGCGAGCTCGGCATCCTCAACCAGCGCCGCTGCCGTCAGATCGAGCAGCCACGACGCCACGACGCTACCGCGCCGCCATACTTCCGCGATCTCGGGGAGATCCATTTCATACTGGTAATACTCCGGGTTGCGCATCGGCGCGGTCTCGGCGTCGCTATCGTGCGTGCGCTTGCCGATGTTGGCATTGTGCAGAATATTCATACCCTCGGCATAAGCCGCCATCAGACCATATTCGATACCGTTGTGAACCATCTTGACGAAGTGCCCGGCGCCAGCCGGACCGCAATGCAAGTAACCCTGCTCGGCGGTTGCATCGGGCTTGTCCCGGCCGGGGGTGCGTGGTGCCGTGCCCATGCCGGGAGCAAGCGTCGCAAAGATCGGATCAAGGTGTTTGGCGATATCCTTCTCGCCACCGACCATCAGGCAATACCCCCGCTCCAGCCCCGCGACACCTCCGCTGGTGCCCACATCCACATAATGCACACCGTTTTGTTTCAACTCAGCCGCGCGCCGAATATCGTCGTGGTAATAGGAATTGCCGCCATCGATGACGATGTCGCCCGCTTTGAGCAGCGGTATCAACTGCGCCAGCATTTCATCCACAACCACCGCGGGCACCATCAACCAGATCGCGCGCGGCTTGTCCATGCGGGCGACAAAATCCTCCAGCGAAACTGCCCCGTCAGCGCCTTCGCTCTGGAGTGCGTTGACAGCTTCGGCGCTACGGTTGTACACCACACACTGGTGTCCTCCCCGCATCAATCGCCGCACCATATTACTGCCCATACGTCCCAAACCTATCATGCCGATCTGCATCTTGAATCTCCTTGATTAATTGGGTACAGCCAACGGTTCGAGCAGCTCGGATTCCACCAGCACATCGACACCCGCCGCTGGCATGATCGCCCGCGCCGGTATGTCCTTGCCTACACGCCACTCGGCCACTGCCCTGTGTTTGGACTCGCCACTGACCAGAAATATCTCATGCCGCGCACGACTCAGCCGCACCGCGCTCAACGACACGCGCTGCTGCGGTGACTTGGGGGCGTCCAACACCGCCAGCGTGTCCGGCGAACCGGATGCCGCCCCCCATTCATGACCGGGAAACAGGCTTGCGGTGTGGCCATCTTCGCCCAGCCCGAGCAGCACCAGATCGAAGTCGCCGACTGTCTGTAGCGTTTCAGCATACCTTCGCGCCGCTTGAGCCGCACCCAACTCCCCCGGTATCGTATGCACATGAGGCGGGGGAATAGTCACAAAATCGAGCCACACCTCCGCGACCATGTGCGAGTTGCGGACTGGATCGGCTTGTGGCAGGCAGCGCTCGTCGCCGAAATAGATGTGCCACGCGGACCAATCAGTTTGGGCTGTACTTAACCCGTGATAGGTTCCACGCGGCGTATTCCCGCCGGCGAGCACAAGATGGAATTGGCCGCGTTCACGAATAGCCTGTGCCGCGCTGGCAAGGATGATCCCAAGCGCCACTTGTTGCAACGCGCGCTCATCGGCAACTGAATGCCAGCGGCACAAATCCAAGTCGGCGCGATTCACTGGATGATTTCCTGCTTATCGCCGATGCCAAACCTGCCCATCAGCTACTTATGCCCACCGCAGCACGAGTGGTCGGCCGGTGCTGCACCGCTTGTGTACTTCTTCGGTTCAGCAACAAACTTCTTGTGGCAAGTATCCGAGCAGAAGTAATACACCAGCCCGGATATATTTTCTTTGGCTGCGGCATTAGCCGGTTCCACGTTCATTTTGCATACTGGATCGGTTGCCATTTTTTTCTCCTTATCATCATCGTATAGTTGCCACGCTTTTTTGCTACAGCTGGATTCGGGGGAAACCAAGCCGGATCCAAGCCAACTCTATTTCAACAAAACCAGTGCCGCTTGAAAAAGTTGTAAATCGGTACATACACCAACCCGCCTTACAGGCAACACTCGATTCATACTCTTGCCGACCCTTTGCAGGCCGGAGCAGTTGTTTGAAAATGATATTCGCGTTCATCCGAATCCTAGGGTCGGGGTGGCATCGAAAAACCCCCATGCCGGTACGCAAAACTGGCCTGAATGGGCTGCTCGATACCTGGGCGACGTATTTCCAGATCGATCCGGTATGGTCCGTTCCCCGGAATATTGAAATAGTTGCCATATACCACTCTGCCGGCGATCTTCATGGACTCAAGTTTTTTGCGGGGGCCCGCAACACGTCGGCCAGGCAAGCGTGCATCGGATAGGGTCGCGCTGACATCGGCATCGGTGATGCGCGCCCAATTGGTGTGATCGAACAGCGCGACCATGACGTGATACTGTTCGCCCCAATCCGCTATGCCTCTGTGCATGTTTGGTTCATGGTGCCCCTTGGCTTGCTCGGCGATTATCTCTGCCGGCAAGACACCCATATAGATAACCACCTCCTGCACGGTCAGGCTTTGCTCGGTTTCGGCAGCAGCCGAAAATCCGGACAAAGCGAATACGGCGGCCAGAGCGCCGCCCAGCAGGTTGTGAAATGAAATTTGTTTCATCATTCGATGCGAATCAGCAAGGTTATCGTCATGGCGTCAACCGTCGTCGCGTTATGCATGGGCTTTCACACCAAACCTGGGAAAGAATGCGGGTGTGTTCGCCTCGTAGCGGGTGTAAGCATCCCCGAATTCCGCGCGTGCATCCCGCTCTTCACGCTGCGCGAGACGTACGTACATGAACACCAGGATCGGGAACATCGCGAGCGTGACCAGGGTCGGCCACTGAAATAAAAACCCGATCATGATCAGAATGAAGCCCATGTATTGGGGATGCCGCACGCGCGCGTAAGGCCCGGTAGTCGCAAGCCTGTGGTTGCGCTGCGCCGCATATAGCACCTTCCACGCCGATGCAAGCAGCCAGAAGCCCGCAACGATCAGAATGTTGCTGATCATGTGAAAGGGCCCAAAATGAGGGTTTGATTTCCAGCCAAAAATCGTTTCGAGCAGATGACCCGAGTCGTGGGCCAGCCAGTCGACCCCGGGAAAGCGCGTTGACAGCCAACCCGACAACAGGTAGATCGTCAGCGGGAACCCGTACATCTCGGTGAACAGCGCCACCAGGAACGCCGAGAATGCGCCGAACGAACGCCAGTCGCGTGATGATTGAGGTTTGGCAAAGCTGAAGGCAAAGATGATGAACACCAGCGAGTTGATGATCACCAGCGACCAGAGTCCGTAGGCTGGAGCGGAGTTGTTATCCATTATTTCTTCTCCTCAGTTGATTCGTTCGAAGCTTCACTCGACCCGTGATCGCCATGGTCGTGGCCGCCGTGCATGAACAGGTGCATCAAGGGGCAAGCGAGCAGCAACAACCATATCCAATAGGACGACAGCCATCCGACCAGGTGCGCCCTATGCTCGGTAACGAGAAAATATCCAGCGATGAGGAGAAAGCCAATAAACACCCACTTTGCTTTGGATTGGTGCGAGTTATCGTTATGTGAGGCATGTTCATGTGTCATCTGGTGCTCCTGTTGAGATAATTGCGATCGACTGCATCCGCTTACCGGGATGGATGCCAGTACTGAAAGTGCGCTGTTGCCGTTACGCTTTGCCCGACACGCCGTACATTCACGACGATTTCATACGGCCCCTGATTAGGCATCGAGAAATAGTTGCCATAGCTCACAGCGTTGCCAAAGGACATAGCTTCGAGTTTCCGATTTTCAGTTGCCATGCCGACTTCGGTAACGCTCCCAGTGACGGCAGCATCGATTACGCGCTCGCGTGTCTTGGCGTCGAAAACTGAAACAATCAAATGGTACGTGCCTTTTCCGCGAGGAATGCCGTCGTGCATGCTTTGTCCCTCATGATCCTTCGGGTGGCCACGCAGGATTTCAGCCGGCACAAAGCCGAAAAAAAGTTCCATGCCATCCATTCGTATGGGCTGGTCGGGGTTAAGCCCCGCCGCACGCGCCATGCCAAACACCAGCCCTAGCACAATGAGCATCGCGGGAATGCGCGCCCATTGCATCGCGGCGATTGCGCACGACCAGCGATGGCTAGCCGGCAACACTGCGTTTCCATGTGAAATGTTCATATATCCCCGTCCAGACGAGACCAAATGAAAATCCGAATAAAAGTTCTTCCAGCGGCAAGCCGACCTAGGCGTCGTCGTACTCGATCTCCGCGTTGCGCGAATCGTAGACCGCACGCCGCAATGGCGAGAAAAACCAGCAAGACCATATCTGCACGGGCAAACTCGCTGCTTCGGCGAAGGAGAAAATGTTCGGCTTTCATGGTACTAGTTTTCCATGGCGCTAAACGCGTGCGTGCTGGTATTCGAATTCGACTTCAAATACGTCAGCCGAGCCGGGCAGCCGAATCTGTACCAGGATGCGATAGGGGTTGGCTCCCGACATGTTGAAATAATTGCCGTAGCTGATCGTTCCAGCGATGAGCATGGGTTCGAGTTTTTTCTGCACCCCGGACAAGACGATTTCAAACACATTTGCGTTGACCTCTGCGTTGGTGATGCGCTTGCCGGTGGCATTGTCGAACAGGGCCACGAGCACATGACGCTGATGTCCGCCGGCAGGCACGCCGCCGTGCATTTCCGCCTCGGTGTGCGGTTTGGGATACCCCAGGATCATCTCCGACGGCACGACGCCAAGATATATGGCCACGCCGTTCACGATCTTGTGCTGGCCGGAATCGTCCGCGAGCGCGTTAGTCAGCAGCAAGGCCGCGATGCCCGCAATAGTTACGCGCAACAGGGTTTTGAGATAGCGTGTATGCATGATTCACCCTCCTAAGGTTTTATTGCAACCCAGCATGCCAATATCCCGACGTCCGCGCATTTCCATGGACGTTACAGGCCATGTGGTTCTGGTTTATGGTCGTGGTCGAGAGCGGGACGGGCAAACCACTTTTTTACATCAGCGCCCCAGCCCTTGACTGTATCTCCGGCCTTTTGCAGCGTGGTGGGATCTTCCTTGCGCAGCTGCTCGGAGAGTGCGTCGATATCCTTCTGCATCTGTTCCGCATGCTGTTTCCGTGCTGGGTCATGCACCTGGGAACCATAATCCTCGAAACCCTTGCTGGCGTATTTGAGGGCAAAACGCGCGGCATCGTAACGCTTCTCGCGCAGCAGGTTCTCGGCCAGGACCAGGTTGTCATGTGCTACATGCAGCGGATCGCTCACGATCACTTCATCGGTCACGGCGGCGCTCAGGATGCCGTTCAGCGCCGTTTCCGCAGCCTCGGCGTCTTTCTTTTCCAGCGCGGCCTTCGCGTCTGTCAGGCCGCTGATCGCCTTGCGTATGTCCAGTGAAACATGCGTGTGGATCATTTTGGCGTCGGTTTCGCGGATTTTCTCGTGTTTCCTGCCGCGCGTATCCAGGCCGTGCACCATGAAGCTCTCGTCCACGATCGGGATATAGAACACCCTGGTGGCGCTTTCCTCTTCATGGGTCAGCTTGCCGAAGCTCAACGTGTCCTTGGATTTGAACTCGGGCACACTCTTTTCCAACCTTCGGGCAAGCTTCAGGGCTACGTCCACGTCCTTACCCGCAACATCGAGAACCCCATGTTCCAGCGCCATCAGCGCGAGGCTGACATGCCCAATCATCAGGCTGCCGTTTCTCAATTGCTGTTGGTACGCCTTGTCCATCTACTGTGCATGGGTGGCATCCGCAACAGGCGGTCGAGCCGTTTCCGCTGGTTTTTGCTGTGCCTGCACGGTGGGAGCCGCGAACGCACCCGCCAGTGGGATAAGCATTAAAATATATCCAAATATAATTCGTATCAGTTGGCTTTTCATTTTCTATCCTCCTAAGTTGTACAACATAATTTGGGTACTTCTGAAAAATGTCCACCCACGGAATTTTCAGAGATGCCCGTCCAGAAAATCAGGCCTCGCTCAGTTGACGAGTCTCAGCCACAGCAACCCTTGCCTTGATGGCTGTGAGCGGCGTCGGTCACATCAACGCCATAGCCCGCGCCTCTCACCGCCGATTTCAGTTGATCGAGCGTTGTCAGATGCTCGTCGTAACGAACTGCGGCCTCGCCAGCCTCGAGCGACACTACTACGTCATGGACTCCGGCAATTGCTTTCAGCACATGCGCTACCTTGCTGGTACAGCCGTCGCAATTCATACCTGTTATTTTCAAAATTTCATTCTGCATAATGATGCTCCTTTCCATAGGATTGATTACAAACAACGCGGTAATAAGCTTTAAATTTCTCGTGCCCTCTCCGACGATAAGCGTTGTGTCTCCGATGCACAGCAATACGTCTACGTGACAAGCATGCTCGAGCTATAACACCACCGGTTTGTCCGGCAATTCGTTCCGGTCAGCGCCGACAGCGGGGAAATGTTCTACCAGATGCCGCGTCACCGCCTGAATGCCGCTGACCACGCCCCCTTCGTAGTTCGCCTGTTTAAAGGCAGTTTCCATCTTGCGGCATATCTTCTCCCATTCTTGCGAGCCCACCTTCGCGTGAATCCCGCGATCGGCAACAATCTCCACGTCCCGGTCGGCAAGCAACAGATAAATCAGCAAGCCGTTGTTGTTTTCGGTATCCCACACCCGCAGTTGCGAAAACATGTCGATCGCACGTTCTCGCGTGGATTGCCCCTTGAACAGCGGCGTGCCGTCCAGTGCACCTTCCACCGCGAATCGAATTTCTCCGACGTGTGCGGTCTCGCTCGCTTTGATCGCTTGCTCAATCGCAATCAAAGTTTGGCGGGGGAAAGCCCGGTTGACTTGCCAGTGGGTCATCATCAGATGCTTCGCTATACGTTTAATGTTCATCGTTACCACCTCCCCGACGCGCCGCCGCCACCAAAGCCGCCTCCGCCTCCGCTGAAACCGCCGCCGCCAAAACCCCCTCGGCCGGATCCTCCATGATGACCACCGAAACCATGCCCGCCCATACCGCCCCCAAGTAATGTGAAGAACAACGCAATCACACCCGCGACCAACGCAATGGATACCGCGCCGGCAAACAACCAAGCGATGAGGGCCACAGCTCCGCCAGTTACGAGTGCGCCGGGAAATCTGCCCAGCACGGAGCGCAGCACCCCACCCACAACGAGCGCGAGAATAAAAATGACGGGAATATACTGCTGTATATCTGCGGTGTCGCCGGGGGTCTTTCCTTTGGGTTCCGGCAACGGCTCGCCGTCGATTACGCGGATGATCTGGTCGACCCCAGCGGTAATACCCCCATAGAAATCCCCTTGCTTGAAGCGCGGCGTAATGATCTCGCTGATGATGCGCTTGCTGGTGGCGTCATTGAGCGCCCCTTCCAGGCCGTACCCCACCTCGATGCGCAGTGCGCGGTCGTCCTTGGCGACGACAAGGACGGCACCGTCATCTACTTTCTTCCGCCCCAGTTTCCATTGCTCCGCAACACGTAAGGCATATTGCTCGATCGTTTCCGGGGCGGTGGTGGGAACGATTAGAACCGCGATCTGACTGCCTTTCCTGGCTTCAAACGCTTGCAGGGTCTGCTCCAAGGTGGCCTTCTGCTCTGTGGTAAGCGTGGCGGTCTGGTCGGTGGCGCGCCCAGTCAAAGGCGGAACCGGAACCTGTGCTCCGGCTATGAAAGACCAGCAAAGCATGAATGCTAGCAATGCCGCTCTTGCCATGTTCATCGTCATCACTTGGCGGCTCCCTGAGCCTCGCCTTGGGGCTTGGTCGGTGCCCCGAAATCTACTTTGGGCGGCTTGGAGATTTCCTTTTCGTTTTCTACCGCGAAGTTTGGCTTCTCTTTGTATCCGAACGCCATCGCCGTCAGATTGGAGGGGAAGGAGCGCACCGTTACGTTGAATTCCTGCACCGACTTGATGTATCGGTTGCGCGCAACCGCAATGCGGTTTTCGGTGCCTTCAAGCTGCGCCTGCAGGTCGCGGAAGTTGGCGTCGGATTTCAACTGCGGATAGTTCTCGGATACCACCAGCAGCCTGGAGAGTGCTCCCGACAGTTCGCCTTGCGCGGCCTGGAACTTCACAAACGCTTCAGGGTTGTTGATAAGTTCAGGAGTCGCCTGAATGCTGCCGACTTTGGCGCGGGCGTTGGTGACACCAAGCAGCACCTGCTGTTCCTGGGCGGCAAAACCCTTAACGGTATTCACCAGGTTGGGAACCAGATCCGCACGGCGTTGATACTGGTTCACGACCTCGGACCAGCTCGCCTTGATCTGTTCGTCGTTGCTCTGTAATGTGTTGTAGCCGCAGCCGGTAAGGCTTAACGTAACCAACGCTGCCAGGATTATCCATAATTTACGCATTTTATTTCTCCTTAAGTTAACAGCCGTGATGTCAGTGGCAAAGAATCCATACAGCAGTATCCTTTGCCAGCCTACTAAACAATATATCGATCCCAGCCCGCATAAGAATTCTTGATTGCTCCGCGCGGAATCGCCAAGGCGATCAGCAGCACGCCGCAGATCACGCCGTTCCAGATTGCCAGCGGCGAGGTGATACCGTCGAGCAGCCAAGGTGCGGCGATCAACCAAATTCCAAACGGGATGTTGATAAAGCGCGTGGCGCGACCAACTTCAGATAAGGCGATGATCGTGAACGTCAGCACCAGCAGACCGACCATGTGATCACTATCAACCATGGCACCGACACTGTCGAAAGTCACCCGCGTGAACGTAAGCCAGATGCCGATGGCGATGCTGAGCAACAATGTCCATGGGTAAGTCACGCCGCGCGTGGCCTCCCCGATCTGCTCACGGGGTGTCCCGGCGAGCCCTTTGGAGGTGTCGGCGCTGCCGCCTTCCATCGCGTCGCCGGTCCAGAAGGTGCGCCAGAACGGCTTGCCTTGCTTACGCGACCAAATCAAAAATTGACCCATAGCGACAAACTCGTTGAGCGAATACGGAATCATCACCGCCATCGCCAACGCCGCGATTAGACACAGCGTGCACCAGGTGCCGATTACAATCGGCTGGATGATGACAAAATAGATGCTGACGACACCGAGCGGCAAAACCAACACGCCCAGCCCCAGTACCATCCACGGCATGGTACGCCAGCGATCCTTTCCGGCCATCCATGTCATCACCATCTCAAGCGTATAGACGATGCCGCCAAGCGCGCCATCGGCAATCGGCCATGCCTTGGATACATCGGAAGTGATGATGGTCTCGGTGCCGTTCATCACGCCCTTCATTTCACCGCCGCCTGCGAAGAACGGTTCCCAAACCGTATCAATATGGCCGAGCTGATAGGCGCCCAGAACACGCGCGATGAGAAACCCGATCAGCGCGAGCACACCGATCGGCATGCGCTGTAACCAGCTTGCCGGCGTATAGGCCCAACCCGGCGGCACGTCCGGCTTGCCCATCATGCCGGCCATGCTCATGCCCGGCATCATCGGGATCAAGACCGCCAGTGCGATTACCAGTGCTCCGATCAGGGTGCCATTCGCATAAGCTTCGGGCAACGGTGTCCAGAATACCAACGGTGCGAACATCAACCACAGCCCCATGAAGGCGTTGGCCCACTGCGCCCAGGGATTCCGACGCCACGCATCCGCAGACAAAATACTGAAGATGATCACCAGGATGCCGCTAATGACATCGCTCCAGGTCATCAACAGGTTGCGCAGTTCGAAAGACGGCAGTCCGCGCTCGGCCATGACGCGCAGCTGGTTGGCGTCGGGGGCGAAGTCGCTCATGTAGCCGAGCGTGAACGGGCTGGTCAGCAGCCATAAGCCGAGCATCATGCTGAGATAATAGGGCCAGAGCATATTACGATGGCTTTCGACCATCATGTCGCCGCTGCGTCCGGCAAGCTCATCAACCTTGGTGCCGAGCGGCACCAGCACCATGCCGCACTTGGGGCAACTGCCCGGTTCGCCGCGCACGATTTCTGCGTGCATCGGACAGGTGTATTTAACCGCGTGTCCCGCGTGTTCAGCATGGGTATGTTCGTGATGATCCACGACTGGGTCGGTGCGCAGTTCCAGCGCCATGCCGCACTTGGGGCAGCGGCCAGGTTCGCTGGTCACCACCTCGGGATGCATCGGGCAGGTGTACTCGACACCCTGCGGCAGCGTGGCGGGTTCCAGAGTCGTGCCGCAGCGCGGACAGTTGCCGGATGAAGACTGACAGACCTCCGGGTGCATCGGACAGGCATGCATCTGACAGCCTTGCACAGAAGCCGATTCGTTCAACGTGGCGGATTGACTGTCGCCCCCGTGCGCGTGTTCGTGTTTGTGAACAGGCACTGACGCGGGTGTCTCCGGCACGACTTGTTCCGCCTCTTTCTTTAAAGGCGCGGATGGCTCCAGGCCATGCTCGCGATACCAGCCGAGCGGGTTGGCCTTCAATGCCGCGACCATCTTGGGCATGGTCTGGCGCAACGAACGACTTGGCGCCCAATCGAGCAAGACGTGAGCGTGCGTGATGTCGAGAGCGTAGTGGTCATTGGCGCGGTCAATCATCCACGGCTTGATGAAGGTATCCTGGCCGGGGATGTGATCCTGAAGCCACGCGCCGACTTTTGCCATCGGTCCGGGGACATTGTGGGTCTCCCACGACTTGTCGTGAATCAGTCGTTGAAATGTATGCTGCAACTCATCGTAGCTCAGCGTTTCCGGCTCGCCGACGAGGAACACCTCTTCCGGTGGCAGTTGGCCGCGACGCTCAATGGCGCGCTCGATGACATCCACCACGTCGTCCAAGTGTATGAAAGTCTGACCATGCGATGTCTCGCCGGAATACAGGTGACCGGCGAGTTGCCCCTCGTAGATGCGCTGGATCTGGTTCGACAGAGGTGGCGAGTGGCAGACATCGTCATAGACGCCGGCAAAGCGCAGGATCACGGCGGGAATAGTGCCGCGCTCAGCGTGGATAAGCGCCTCGGTGCGCACCTTTGACTCAGGGTAAGCCCAGGTCGGCCCGATCGGCGAGTCTTCGGTGAGGAATATGCTCGGCTCGCCCGGTTGGTGCACCAGCATGGTGCTCGAAAAAATAAACTGCTCGACCTCGAAGCCATCACGCAGTTCGCGCAGCAGTCGTCTCGTACCTTCGACCGTGATCTCGTCGTATTTCGGGCTCGGCTTGCCAAGGAAATCATAGTAGGCGGCCAGATGAACCACGGCGGCGATGCGCGTACCGTGGTGTTCCCGCAGGATACGCAATCCCTCGCGTAGGCTTTCATCGGAAGTAATATCAACGGGTATGTACACACAGTCAGGCGGCGGCGAAGCGGGTGCTTTGCGGTCGAGGCCCACGACATCGCTGAAGCGTCCGGTCAGACGCCGCATTACCGCACTGCCGATTCGTCCGCTGGCACCCGTGATCAGGATGATATTTTTTTCTGTTTTCATGGTTTTCCCCTTAATCTCATTAGCAATAAAGTGCGATTTTTTACCCACATCTAACTTATCTGACACCCAACGCCATCCAGCTTGATCAAAATTGTGTTATTTCCTATGTTTCATGCGGACATCGGCGGGAATCGGCTTCAAATTTTTGAACCACATTTCCCAGAGTGGTATCAGTATTTGCAAGAGCAATGCCAAGCCCATGAAACCGCCACCAATCAACACCACATAGGCAAATACGGGCTGGTACTTGGTGGCCCACCAAGCTACGATATCCGCCCAGATCGTGACATACGGCAGAATGATGATCACAATCCGCCATTTTTCGGAAACCCCGCTCAGGGCGAAGATCGCCCCGGTCAACAAAAAGATAATGCCGATGCCGAAAAGATGCACGTGAGATACCCGTGCCAACTGACTTATACTGGCCCCCGTATCGACCTGCGTCACTTTTTGCACTTCTTCTAAGGTAGTGAGTGGCGGAACCGGTAACCCGGACGCCGCGCTATGACAGGCCACACAGTTTTCCTCAAAAATCGGCTGCACTTTTTCGTAGCCATTGGCAGTCGCACCACCTCGAATCCACCGGATTATTTCCTGCTTATCCCCGTAGTCAAGCCTGTCAGCCATGGAACTAAGCAGCGCCGCTTCCAGCCGCGTTTTATCCGGCTGGCCGCCATATTTCATGCTGAGTCCATCGACAACATTCATGCCTGTTTTCTGGTGGGGATCTATGTCCACCAGAAACAGGTAGAACAGCGCCATGATGTACCCGATTCCGATCGTAAGCAGAAAACAGGTGAGCAAAGCCCGCATGGGTGTTGTGAGAGTACGCAGCGTGCTGCTGCTCATGGATTCCGCAAACTGTTTCATGATGCTGTCCCTTTACAAAGCGTGAGTGATGGCAGCAGCGAGACCCGCAGGCCCCGCGCCGCCTATCTGGATTAGATCAGTCTGTATTGCTGCTCCCATTTACCGCTCTCATCCCCGCTGGTTATTTATGCCCACCGCAGCACGAATGATCGGGTGCTGTTGTGCCGCTTGCGTACTTCTGTGGTTCAGCGATGAACTTCTTGTGACAGGTGTCCGAACAGAAGTAGTAAACCTGCCCCAGATAATCCACCTGAGCCGCAGCCTGCGCGGGTTCTACCTTCATTTTGCATACTGGATCAGTTGCCATTTCTTTTCTCCTTATCAGCATCACATGGTTGCCGCAATTTTTTGCTGCGGCCGAATCCAGGGGCAACCCGTCTGGAACCGGCACTTGCTCAATAAGACTGCTCTTATTCACATCTATCTGGCCTCATTCACGGCTAAGCCGTATCCGCTACCAATACTCATTTGGTTTGACATCACGCATAAGCGTAGCCTTGCGCGCCTCGTACTCCTCTGTCGAAATTTCACCGGCAGCATATCGGCGCTGCAGCAACTCGAGCGGCGTTTCACGACGCCGGCTGCGCGGCATCGGGGTGAATGTGGAAAACAACGCCACAATCACGACAAACCAGAACAGCCACCAGAACAGATGCATCCCCCAGAAAATCCAGCCTGCGTAGTGCATGATTCACCTCCACTTTTTAAAATTTCCTTTCCGGTTAAGCCCGCCATCTTTTTTCAATATGCCTTGCCTACCGTGTATATGCTTCTGTCGCATACCTTCTCATCATGCGATGGCTGTTGAAATAGGAAGCGTTCTTGCTGATTGCGCCCTTCATCACTCTGATCCAGCCACTGCGATCTTTGTCGTAATAAAGTGGCAGCACGACATTTTCAAGTTTGTCGTAGAGCGAGCTTGCATCCCCGGCTATCTTGCTGACACCATCGCCTATCGCCCAGCCGGTCACGCCTTCGATGCAACCTTCCAGCCACCAGCCGTCCAGCACGGAAATATTGGGCACGCCGTTGAACGCGGCTTTCATGCCGCTGGTGCCTGAGGCTTCCATCGGCGGCAGCGGCGTGTTGAGCCAGACATCCACGCCTGCAGTCAGCGTCTGGGCAAGTGCAAGGTCGTAGTCAGGCAGATAGGCGACCGTTATCGTGCCAGTCAGGGCACGGGCATGTTCATATAATTGCGCGATGATCTGTTTGCCGTTTTCATCATGGGGATGCGCCTTGCCTGCCAGCACGATCTGCAACGGTTGCTTGCGCGCGATTGCCTTCAATCGTTCGAGGTCGGAAAACAGCAGGTCCGGGCGCTTGTAGGCTGTCATGCGCCGCGCGAAACCAAGGGTCGCGATATTCGCATCTAAAATCACACCGGTCATGGCCTGAACTTTGCTTATGAGTAGCTGTTTTGCCTGAACATGCGCCTGCCAAACCGCATCATCGGGTATGCAGCAGTCTGCGCGTATCAGCAACTGAGGCTCGTGGCACCAGCCCGGCGCGTACTGATCGTAAAGCTGGCGGAAGCTTGCCGCCGCCCAGGTGAACGGATGCACGCCATTGGTAATGGCATGCACCCGGTAACCGGGGAACATCGCATTCGATACTTCGGCATGCTTTTTGGCGACGCCGTTGACATACTCGCTCAGGTTCAGCGCCAGCCGTGTCATGTTGAGGTTTTCTTCGCCAGCCAGGTGTTTGAGTGTCCCGATGTCGAAGCCGTTATCCAAAACACGCCGCACCAGTTCATAGGAAAAACGGTCATGGCCGGCCTCTACCGGGGTGTGGGTGGTAAAGCTGCACAGGTCGCGCACGCGCGGCAAGTCGAAATGCGATTCGCCCGGCCGCAGGTCTTCTTCAGGATAGGTGTAACGCCGCATCAGCTCCAGTCCGAGCAAGGCGGAATGCCCTTCGTTCATGTGGTAATGGCGTATCGTGAAGCCCAGCGCCTGCAGCATGCGCGCCCCGCCCAACCCGAGTACGATTTCCTGTTTGAGCCGGTAAACGGTGTCGCCGCCGTAGAGATAATGGGTGATCTCGCGATCTTCAAGGCTGTTCTCATCAAGGTCGGTATCCAGAAACAGCACCGGCTGCCGCCCGCCCATATGCCCTTCCAGTATGTACAGCCATGCGCCTATCCAGACTTTTCGCCCTTCTATCGGTACGGCGATCTTGGCATCCAGCGGCTGTGCCAGGCTGGCCGGATCCCAGGTGGCAGGGAGTTCAGACTGGCGGCCCCGGGCATCAATCTGCTGGCGGAAATAGCCGGCACGACTGACCAGACTGACCGCCACCATCGGCAAATCGAGGTCGGTGGCCGAGCGCAATGTGTCGCCTGCGAGGACACCCAATCCTCCGGCATAGGTCGGGATTTCGTTTTGCATCGCGAGTTCCATCGAAAAATACGCGATGCGCGGTTCGTGGATAAAATCTTCAAGCATGATGGCCCTCCTTCTTATTTGCCACGTCTCCTTGTTTGACAAGTTCAGTCGCACGTTGCGTCAGCGTGGCAAGCAAACGCTCATAAGGTTCGATAAATTTCTGTACGCCCTGACGTTCGAGTTCATCGCTCAATGCATCCAGATCCAGCCCGAGTGCGGCAAGATGCCCGGGTAAATCATGTGCCAGTTGCAACTGGTCTTCCAGTCGCTGTCTGGGGCAGCCATGTTCGCGGTAGGCATCCAGCGTATCGGGCGGCAGGGTGTTGATGGTGTCCGGCCCGATCAGCGCGTCCACATACATGACATCGTCATAAGTTGGGTCTTTGGTGGAAGTGGACGCCCACAACAGCCGCTGCGAACGTGCGCCATGTGACGCCAGCGCCTGCCAGCGAGGACTATGCAGCAAGTCCTGATATTCCTGGTATGCCAGTTTTGCATAGGCGATAGCCAACTGGCCGCGTAATTGTCGCGCTTGTGCTTTATGTTGTTGCTCAAGAAATGGGTCAACCAGGGTATCAATGCGGCTTAGAAAAAAGCTCGCGACCGATGCTACAGACTCCAGCGTCCCGCCGCTCGCCAGGCGATCTTCCAAGCCGACCAGATAACTCTCGGCTACTTGGTGGTAGCGCGCTCCGCCGAAGATCAGCGTCGCATTGACGTTGATGCCCACAGCGATCAATTGCCGTAGCGCGGCCAAGCCTGCTCGTGTCGCTGGGACTTTGATCATCAGATTGGGGCGGGCGACGCAATCCCACAGTCGGCGTGCCTCGGCAACCGTCGCCGCAGTGTCATAGGCAAGATGGGGGGAAACCTCAAAACTCACATAGCCATCGCGCAA
Organism: uncultured Nitrosomonadales bacterium; assembly: GCA_947085835.1. Taxonomy (GTDB): domain Bacteria; phylum Pseudomonadota; class Gammaproteobacteria; order Burkholderiales; family Gallionellaceae; genus Gallionella. Next base: position 30,318 of record CAMTXT010000015.1, read on the forward strand.
ACAGCTAGATTCGTACACCTCGCGCAGCAAGTCGGCTGCCAGACGCACATCCTCGACCGCGAGCGTCTCATAGATACCTTTTGCATCCAGACCGCTACGCGCGAGCCGCGCAATCGATGCATCGTATTCGGCATGCTGCGCAATCGCCTTCTCAAAGATTGCAGGATTGGACGTGACACCACTGATGCCGTCCTCAACAATCAATCGCTCCAGTCCGCCGTTTATCAGCAGCGCGCGGTCTATGTAATCCAGCCATAAGCTCTGCCCGAGTGCCTCGACCCGGCGCAGCCTGTTTTCCTGTGGTTCGCGCTTGCTGCTGCGCCCTGTCCGCTTCTCTACCCATAGACCCGCATTTTTACGCCGACTTTCTTGTGCTTTGCTCATGCTGCTTCTCCCGTTGGATGAGGCCACTGCCAATCCCGTATTGCGGGCATGTCCTGACCGTAACGGGTGATGTACTGATGGTGTTCGGTGAGCTTGTCACGCATATGCTGTTTCAGGTATGCGGCTTGATCTGCCAGCATGGGCACGCGGTCGGCCACGTCCATTACCAGGTGAAAGCGATCGAGATCATTCAGCACCGCCATATCAAACGGCGTGGTAGTCGTACCCTCTTCCTTGTAACCGCGCACATGCAGGTTCTTGTGGTTGGTGCGCCGATAAGTGAGGCGATGGATCAGCCACGGATAGCCGTGAAAGGCAAAAATAACAGGCTTATCGGTGGTAAACAGCGCATCGAAATCGCGGTCGGTGAGCCCATGCGGATGCTCTTCATGGGGTTGCAGGGTCATCAAATCAACGATATTGATCACACGCACCTTGAGATCAGGTACATGTAGTCGCAACAAATCAACAGCAGCCAGCATTTCCAGCGTCGGCACGTCACCGGCCGCCGCCATCACTACATCAGGCTCGGATCCCCGGTCATTGCTCGCCCATTCCCAGATGCTGATGCCAACGGCACAGTGTTTAATCGCCGCCTCCATGCTGAGCCACTGCAACTGCGGCTGCTTTCCCGCAACGATGACATTGACCAGGTCACGCGAACGAAGGCATTGCTCCGTGACGTAAAGCAGGGTGTTGGCATCGGGTGGCAAATAGACGCGTATGGTATCGGCCTTCTTGTTCATCACGTGATCAATGAAACCGGGGTCTTGATGCGAGAAACCGTTGTGATCCTGACGCCAGACGTGCGAGGTAAGCAGATAGTTGAGCGATGCAATCGGCCGTCGCCAAGGGATTTCCTTGCTTACCTTCAGCCATTTGGCGTGCTGGTTGAACATCGAATCAATGATGTGTATGAAGGCCTCATAGCAGGAAAACAGGCCGTGACGCCCGGTCAGCAGATAACCCTCAAGCCAGCCCTGACAGGTATGTTCCGAAAGGATTTCCATCACTCGCCCGTCGGCGGCGAGATGGTCGTCCCCTGCCAACCGTTCGGCGACCCAGGCACGATCAGTTACTTCGAACAATGCGCCCAGACGGTTGGATGCGGTTTCATCCGGGCCGACGACGCGAAAATTGCGCGCTTCAAGATTTAACCGCATCACGTCGCGCAAAAAACCACCCATCACGCGCGTGGATTCTGCCACCGTCACGCCCTGTTGGACCACAGCGACGGCGTAGTCCCGGAAATCCGGCAAGCGCAAACTTTTGAGCAAAGCACCGCCGTTGGCATGTGGATTAGCACCCATACGCCGGGTGCCAGAGGGGGCAAGCGCAGCCAACTCCGCATTGAGTGCGCCGGATTCATCAAACAGCTCTTCCGGATGGTAGCTGCGCATCCACGCTTCAAGTAGCTTGAGATGCTCCGGCTTGGTTGCAAGCTCGCCGAACGGCACCTGGTGCGAACGCCAGCTGCCTTCGGTTTGCTTGCCGTCCACTTGCTTGGGGCCAGTCCAGCCTTTCGGACTGTTCAAAATAATCATCGGCCAGCATGGCCGCCCGGTGTTGCCTTCCGCGCGCGCCCGTTGCTGAATGGAACGTATTTCGGCGAATACAGTGTCGAGCGTAGCGGCCATTAACCGGTGCATGATCTCAGGCTCAGTACCCTCGACGAAATAAGGGCGATAGCCGTAACCGACAAGCAGGTTTTCAAGTTCTTCACGCGGGATACGCGCGAGTACCGTCGGGTTGGCGATTTTGTAGCCATTCAGGTGCAGGATGGGCAGCACCGCACCATCGTGCACCGGATTCAAAAACTTGTTCGAATGCCAGGCAGTGGCGAGCGGCCCGGTCTCGGCCTCGCCGTCGCCCACCACACAGGCGACGATCAGATCGGGATTATCGAACGCAGCGCCGTAGGCGTGTGACAGCGAATAACCGAGTTCTCCGCCTTCATGGATAGAGCCCGGTGTTTCGGCGGTAACATGGCTGCCGATACCGCCGGGAAAGGAAAACTGCCGGAATAACTGCTGCATCCCCTCGGCGTCACGCGCAATGTTCGGATAAAATTCACTGTAGCTGCCTTCCAGCCAGGTATTGGCGACCAGCCCCGGTCCGCCGTGACCAGGGCCTGCGACATAAAGCACGTTGAGATCGTGCTGCCTGATGATGCGATTGAGGTGAACGTAGATAAAATTCAGTCCCGGCGTCGTACCCCAATGACCCAGCAATCTGGGCTTCACATGTTCGATAGTCAACGGCTGGCGCAACAACGGATTGTCGAGCAGATAAATCTGGCCGACGGAAAGATAGTTCGCCGCGCGCCAGTAAGCGTGAATACCTGCAAGCTCCTGTTCAGTCAACACAGCAGATGAGCCGGGTAACTTCTCGATTTTATTCATAATTGATGTTCTCCATTCCTTGTCATTGCCCGCATCAGCAGATCCGTTGCGGCTTCCGCCTGCAATTGCGCTTCATCAACCGGGATTGTCCATATCGCTACCGGGCTGTCGTCCTGACTCAGACACGCTTCAGCATCCCTCGCGACGAGGTTGCGCTGCCGATCCAGTACGATACCTGCCCACTCCATTCCCGCCAGTATCCTCTCGCGTATTGCGGGTGCATGTTCGCCGATGCCACCGCCGAACAAAATCGCGTCGGCACCACCCAGCACGGCAAGATAGGCTCCGATATACTTGCGCACGCGGTAACAAAAAAGTTCTATCGCAAGTCGCGCCGCAGGTTCGTTCGACGCAAGCAATTTGCGCATGTCATTCTCGCCAGCCATGCCGCACAGCCCGGATTCATGATTCAGCAGATGATCCAGATCCTCAACTGACATTTTTCCCGCGCGCAGCAAGTAGAGCAGCAAGCCGGGATCAAGGTCACCGCTGCGGGTGGACATCACCAGGCCTTCGAGAGGCGAAAAACCCATGGAGGTATCTATTGCCAGACCATCGCGAGTGGCGGTAATCGAACATCCTGAACCAAGCTGCAACGAGATCACACGCCCCCCCTTTTGAATTTCTGGCCGCAGTTCCTGCCAGCGCCGACACATCGCCTGGTGTGCGATCCCGTGAAAACCGTAGCGGCGTATCCCATATTCGCTGCAGATCGCCGGTGGCAATGCATAGCTTGCGGCGACTGCCGGAAGCGTCGCGTAAAACGCCGTATCAAACACCGCCATCTGCCTCACCTGTTCGCCGAACACGGCGCGGCAATCTTTAACCCAGCGTAGCGCCAACAGGGTGTGCAACGGAGCAAGCGACTCAAGACTGCGTACCTCGGCCTCTACCTCTTCGTCCAGCCAGCAAGGCTCGGTAAGACGCGAACCGCCATGTACGATGCGATGCGCCACCACCGCCACTTGCTCGATGCCGTGCGCCTTGAGAAAAGTGTGCAGAAGCTCCTCCGGATCGCCCTGAGTATTGGCAAAATGACCACTCGCACGCAACGCCAGCGATTCGTTCCGCAGTGCAAATACCGCCAGGCGCACAGAAGAACTGCCGACGTTGATGGTCAGTATGTTCACGACTCAGCGTCCCTGGCGGCCGGGCTGCTAGCATGGATGCCTTCGAGACGCGTGCGCTTGAGCAACAGCGCATTCACGGCCACCAGTGCCGAACTGCCGGACATGGCGAGTGCTGCGACTTCCGGGCTGATGACAAACGGGAAAAATACCCCTGCCGCAGCGGGGAAAGCGATGACGTTGTAGCCCACCGCCCAGAACAGATTCTGGTGCATCTTGCGCAGCGTAGCCCGGGACAACTCAATCGCCCCCAGCACATCATAGGGATCGCTTTTCATCAACACCACGTCGGCGCTATCTATAGCCACATCTGTGCCGGCACCGATGGCGAAACCCACATCGGCCTGAATCAGTGCCGGGGCATCGTTCACGCCATCCCCCACCATGCCGACCTTCTTGCCGCTCGCCTGCAATTCCTTCACCTTGTCCGCCTTCTGTCCCGGCAGCACATCGGCAATCACGGTGCTGATGCCAAGTTCGCGGGCAATACGCTCAGCGGTAGCCTGATTGTCGCCAGTCAGCATGACCACCTCGACACCGCGCTCTCGCATCTTTTTCACCATGTCGGCTGCGGTGGGCCGGGGCGCGTCGGCGATGGCAATCAAGCCCATCAGCGTGCCGCCGTGGGAGACATGCACCACCGTCTGACCAGCACTCTGCAGACGGGCGGCCTCATCCGCCATGCCTGCCATATCAATCTTCTCGTCATCCATCAGGCGACGATTACCCAGCAGCACGGCTTTTCCAGCCACCTCGGCACGGGCACCCTTGCCTTCAATGTTGACGAAGCCGTTCAGCGGTTCCAGTTTCAATCCCTCGGCGCGGCGCTGAATGGCCTGAGCCAGCGGATGATCGGAGCCCTGCTCCACTGTGGCAGCCAGACTCAGTACAGCATCCTGACCCGAATTCGCCGCCGCCACCACCTCCACCACCTGGGGTTCGCCCATGGTCAGGGTGCCGGTCTTGTCAAATACCACGATATTGAGCTTGGTAGCGTCTTCCAGCGCCGAGGCGTTCTTGAACAGGATGCCGTTCCTGGCACCGAGGCCGGTGCCCACCATTACCGCCATGGGCGTGGCCAGACCCAGCGCATCCGGACAGGCGATGACGAACACGGTGATGGTCATCGTCACGGCAAACAACAAGGTCGCGTTCAATCCCCAAAACCAGGCCGCAAAGGTGGCCAGGCCGATGACGATGGCGATTACCACCAGCCACTGCGATGCCTTGTCAGCGAGGAGCTGTGCCGGAGCCTTGGAGTTCTGCGCCTCTTGTACCAGCTTGACGATCTGCGCCAGCGCCGTGTCGGCGCCCACCTTGGTGGCGCGGTACTTGAAACTGCCGCTCTTGTTGATAGTCGCGCCGATCACCGTATCCCCCGGCTTTTTCTTTACCGGCATGGATTCGCCGGTGAGCATGGACTCGTCCACCTGCGACTCGCCCTCCAGCACCTCGCCGTCCACCGGAATCTTGTTGCCGGGACGGATCACCACGACGTCATCTTTTGCCACTTCGGCAGTCGGTATCTCCCGTTCCTGTCCATCGCGCAACACGGTGGCCTTGGGCGGGGCAAGATCCATCAGCGAACGGATGGCATCCGAAGCACCAGCGCGGGCGCGCATCTCCAGCCAGTGTCCGAGCAGGATGAATACCAGCAGCACTGCCACCGCCTCGAAGAACTGCACGCCTGCAAAGAAGAAGGTCGCGCCCAGGCTGAACAGATAGCCGGTGCCCACCGAAAGCACCACCAGCACCGCCATATTAAGTACGCCGTTTTTGAGCGCGCGCCAGGCGGCGACGAAAAATGGCCAGCTCGGCCAGATGATCGCCACGCTGGCAAGAACAAACAGCCACTGATTCAGGTCAAGGTTAAAAGGGGGTGGCGGCGGCACAAATATCCCGCCCATGGGCGAATAAATAAAGATCGGAATGCTGAATAACAGGCAAACCCAGAAGCGATTGCGCATGTCGGTCACCATGGCCTGCATGTCCATGCTGCCGCCATGACCCATCTCATGCGCCATGGCGTCTGTCTTGCCGGGTGCGGCGTGTTTCGCATGTCCTTGCGCTGTTTCGGGTTCGCCATGTGCGGCGTGCTCTATCGGCATAGCGGCGGGAGCATCTTCGGGCACGCAGACATGTTTCGCCATCTGTTCCCCGGCACAGTGGTAACCGCACGCCTGAACCCCTGCCTTGATGGTCTTGAGATCAATCGCCGTCTCGTCATAGACCACGGTTGCACTACCGGCGACATAATTGACCTCTACCTTGTGTATACCCGGGAATTTGGCAAGCTGCTTCTCCACGCCAAGCGCGCTGAGCGTTGATAGCAATCCGCCTATTTCTATGGTTGTTGTTTTCATTTTCATGCGATTACTCCTGTGTGCGTGATCGGTATATTCAAATAGCGGATTTGCTCACTTTTCATCTTTTCCCTTATCATTTATGTTGGACTGTTCAACGAGTTGCCGCCACTGTCCCATGCGTGGGAAAAACATCGGCACGCGCTGTTGATAGGCACGATATTTTTCACCGAACGCTTCGACCACCCGTTTTTCCTCACTACGCGCCAGCAAGCCGTAGGCCAGCACGATGACAGGAAACAAGACCACCGAGAAAAGCGTCGGCCAATGCACGATACCCTCGCCGAAAAGCCCGATGAACAGCCCCGTGTACTGAGGATGTCTCACCAGACTGTACAAGCCTGTTGTTGCAAGCTGCTTATGCAGGTGCGCACGATGAAGCTCGCGCCATCCTTGTACAAAAATCCCGATTCCGACAAACAACAACGCATAGCCCAGCAGCATCGAGATCATCATGCCCATCTCGCCCACACCGAGCAGCGAAGACCACAGGTTGGCGTTGAGATTCTGTTTATCCAATCCGAAAAACCGCGCAAGCAGGTAAATGGTGAGCGGAAAACCATACATCTCCGCGTATAGCGCAATGATGAATGCCTGCACGACCCCGGCGCTTGCCCATTCGCGCCATGTCTTCGGTGCCAGGTAACGATAAAGCCCCCAGGACACCAGCACGATCACAATCAAGGCAATGCCCCAGGCGCCGGAATGCGCAATTTGTTCATTCATGATGAAAATCCCCTTAGTTGTATAAGCGCTACTTGAAAACACCAGCCGTGCAGTGATATTTCTACAAACTTATTTCTGTCACATCCCATGCTGGCGGTGAGGCTTGAGATACTTTTCAGGCTCCGCATCGAACGCCTCCCGGCAGCTCCCGGCACAGAAATAGTAAGTCTTACCCTGATAGACAGATTCCTCAATGGCGGTCTTACGACTGACCTCCATGCCGCAAACAGGATCCTTGAAGCTTCGTGCGTTACCTTGCTGTTTCATTGCCAACTCCTTAAATATTTTAAAAATTCAGATGTCTGCCGTATTACTTGTGCGCACAACAACAGGCATGATCGGGCGGTGCTGTGCCGCTCGTGTACTTGTTCGGTTCTGCGATGAATTTTTTGTGGCAGGTATCCGAGCAGAAGTAGTACACCTGTCCGGCGAAACTTGCCTTGGCTGCAGCTTTCTCAGACTCCACGTTCATCTTGCATACTGGATCGGTTGCCATTTCCATTCTCCTTATCAGCATCGTTGCCACAGACTTTTACAACCGCCGAATCCAGGGGCAACACATCTGGAATCGGCACAAACGCTTACGCTGTTAACGGTGGCACGGCATTTACCGCTGCTCTATGCGGCTGCAACTAGCCGTTATCCCAGCGCCGCTTGAGAAGGTTATAGATCGGCACATACACCAGCCCGGCATACACGCCATACAGAAAACTCTCGACCAGCCCCAGCAGAAAACCCCACCAGGTAAGCCACTTGAACGCCGGCAGCAACTGTTCGAGAAGCGTGTGCATGTGCAGCGTCTCTGGTGTGGCCAGACCATAGCTCACGCATGCGACGAACGTGACCGCGCACCACAAGCCCAATGTCCAGCAAACGAGTTTGATATTCAGCATGATTATTCCTTCTCAGTGATGATGACTTTGTGACCGGCCCTTGCCCGGCTGTGCCCCATCTTTCGAACGTTGATCCCCGCCGCCATGCCCACCGTGACCACCATGGCCTCCGTGGCCGAACATGTGCATCCCGACAAACACCACGAACACTACAATCCACACCCAGTTTTGCACTATCCAGTCCATACCAATCTCCTCATTAACCGTTGCATCTATCTCTGCCAGCCACTAATTGAGCAGCACCCTTTTCACGACCACATATACCGTTCTGTAACAAGTCTGCACCGCGCTGCTTCCCTGAGGTGAAGTGCAGATAAATGACGGCACTTAAAATCGCGGCAAAGAAGCACCATACGGAGAAAAATGCCACTGTGTAGAACCAGATTGCCACCATAAAAAGCACTAACGCCAGAACGCCAAACAACCTGATGAACTTATGACTCGAAAAGAATGAGGCAACACAGGTTGCCGCCAGATAGAGCACCATGACCGCAGCCTCATAAAAATGCGGGGAAACGTACACCATGTTCTTATCAATTTCTGACGTGACCGGATACTTGATAACCAGATAAAGCAGATACAAGCCGACCGTAACGCCGATGAGCTGAAATACCATGATCACCTTTTTCCGCCAGGCTACGGTTTCCACCAATCCAATAGCGAATGGCACATACATCGGCCACAGCACATGCGAGAACATCGTGAACGCATACGTCATCGTTACATTGAGTAACGGTGCTTCAAAGCGGAATGACAGCCAAAGCATGCCCTCGATGATTTGCTGAATCCCGAATATAAGCGGAATCATCGCAAACGGAATCTCTGCCCTGCGCGACACTTTCTTCAGCGTCAGCATACCGATTGCGGACAATGAAACGCCAGCTACAAAACTTGCTGTTGCGGAAAAACACATCGTATCTATTCCTTTTTATGCCGATCCGGATGCGTCCATGCAGTTGTTAAACTGACCATTAGAATAAAACCCAAGCGAGTAGATAAATCGAGTTATTGTCTTTTGCATTACGACCATTACCATCGTAATTGCTTGATGCGCCGTTAAACTTGCTATAACTGGTATATCGAAGCGAGAGTGTTGTGTTGGGCAATGGCAAATACACCAGCTCATTGATCCAGCCACTGTTTCCCGGATTGGCATTGGCACTTCCCATTACGGGAGCCGGCAAGCCTCCCATGTTGTAAAGGTTTACATCAGAACTACCTGTGGTTTTGAAATATTGCGTCCGTATACCGTACTGGCGCTTGAAGTAATAATTCGCCCCCAGCTTGAGAGAGGCCAAATCATTATTCAAATTGCTGACATCACCCAGTAGAAAACTCTCCGAGCGAGTTTGGCGCTCCTTGGTGTACCGTCCTTGCAAGCTGAGAATATGTTCGTCGCCTATGTATTGGTACTGCCCGTCCAGTCCATAGTCACGGAAGCGATCAGTCCCCCCGCTGGTGTTAGTTCCGGGAAATATTTTTGCATCAAACCCAAAAGCACCTAAAGACATGCTGTGTTTACCATCAATCTCCCGCTGAACTGCCACACGCCAATAGGGGGCAAAACCATCTACAACATCGGTGGTTGCCGTCCAACGTCCCCAACCAAATGGTCGAAAAATACCATTTTGGGTCGTACGATATGCTGACATTTCCGCATATAACCAATCATCGTAGAACGCATACAAGCCCGGCCCTGCCACCTTCGATGCCAGCGTCATGTTAATAACTGGCCCTGCGATTGGCATCACCCCCGATCCTGTGGTGTAGGGAAAGCTCCACATGGACGTAGAGTTATAAATATCTGTAATGGTTGGGTTATTGCTCAAGGACACACCATAGAGCAATTCCTTTTGGTTTGATAAAGCCAATGAGTTGGCATAGCGTATATCTGCCATTTCAATCGCCCATAGCTTTTCAAAGCCATCGTAGGAATACTGCACCAAGGCACCCGTGCTATCAGTAATTTTCCCAGCGTAATAGATACCGGCTGCCTGTATCAGAGTGTTGTTGTTATTTGGGAAGTCCGCCGGTAATGCGCCCGGTGTATTGGTTTGATTGGTTGAAGTTCTGGAAATCTGTAGCAGTGCGGAAATCGGCAATTTTCCGGTAGGCGAAGTTTCAGCATTTAATTCCCCAAGGGTAAAACCCCTGAGTTTGAACTGTCGCCCAAAAGGCGTTAACTCAGGGTAGACCGTATGGCACGACGAGCATTCCATACCGGTTTGCCTGGCAAAACTCGGCACCGCCTGGGCAACTGATGGCAACAAAAAATATGCGCTCAGGCACAGCAGGCTACCCTGCAACCAGGAAAAATTACCATTCATAAATTTTTTCATTTTGTCCTCTTAAAATTTAATTGCTTAAAATCGTGGCGCCTCATCAATACCTGACTGGCAAAATAATTGGCGGAATCATTCTTTTTCCATTTCCGCCGAGTAATTCCCATAGCGTGCTGCGCCATTGAGTCTTGCGCGTTTATAAAGCGCATCTTGCGCTGCCTTGATATTTTCCGGTTTCCCCTGCCATGCCTGCAGTACCGGTTGTTGCAATGCCCGTCCGTAGGAAAAACTCAATTGCCACGGCGCATTGTCGGCCATGGCATTCATGGCATTAAGATTTGCCGTGGCTTCCTCCGGTGTCTGTCCGCCCGAAAGAAAGTTGATTCCCGGCATTGCGGCGGGAACTGAACGACGCAACTGTGCAAGGGTTTTTTCGGCGATTTCTTCAGGGCTTGCCTTGCGTTGAGCATGCTTGCCCGGCACGATCATGCTGGGTTTAAGCAGCATATATTCAAGTTCCACACCATGTCTGTGCAAAGCATGAAACACCGCATGCTGGACAGCTTCCGTCACTTCGAGGCAGCGCTCGATGCTGTGGTCACCGTCCAGCAGCACTTCCGGTTCGACTATAGGCACGATGCCCAGTGACTGACAAATAGCCGCATAGCGTGCCAGCACTTCAGCATTGGCGTCTATGCCGAGCCGGGTCGGATTCACTGCGCTGATGGAATAAACCTCGCGCCATTTGGCGAATCTTGCGCCCTGTTCCTTGTAGCCTGCCAGCCGTTCAGCCAGTCCGTCCAGGCCCTGGGTAATCAAATCCCCGGATGCATTTTCCAGGGCACGCGTGCCTTTATCTACTTTGATGCCCGGCACGATGCCCAGATCAGCAGCCAGTTGCGGGAGCGGCTTGCCGCTGTCGGTTGTTTGCCCCAGCGTTTCCTCGAACAGGATGACGCCGCTGACAAATTCGCCCAGGCCGGGTGTCGTCAGCAACAATGAGCGGTAGTTGCGGCGGCTTTCTTCGGTTGATTCCAAATTGATCGCTGTAAAGCGCTTGGCTATAGTCGGATGACTCTCATCTGCGGCAAGGATGCCTTTACCCTTGACGACCAGATCAGCAATAGTGGCTTGCAGTTCGATTTTTATGCTCATGATCAATCTCCAATAATGACCTGGTGCGTCCTGATAGGGAGCCCTCCGGAATCAGGCAAGTTTTGTACGCTTGGTAACGCGCTAGCAGCCATGATGATGTGATTTATGTGGTTGCTGCTCAGCTTGTTCCGCACCGGCATATTGAGCGGGATCAGCCTCGAAGATAGACCGGTTTTCTGCCGAGCCGAAGTAATAGGTTTTTCCGTGATACACGGAGGTCAAGGCAGTCGCACTGTCCAGCGTGGCCTTGTTAACCGGATCAATTGCAGTGCCGGCAGATTTGTTTTCTTCCGCATGAGATGGCATCTGGCTGCCATGACCGCCGTGACTTGCATGATCGCCATGACTTTCATGACCTTGCATTCCGCCCCCCATGCCGCATCCGCCACGACGCATCATGTAAAAGAACCCGACGGCAAGTAATATCCATAACCAGTTTTGTGCGAGCCATTGCATGATAAATCTCCTTTATTTAGACGTTATATTGCGTTGATGACACGATCGCTTCAGCGTGCTGTTGATAAAGATCATTCCGCGTGAGCGGAACCGGTTTGGAAAAAGGCTCACGTTTGGAAATCAGAACTTGATATATCCCGCAGCACCCTTCTTCGAACTGCAGGGCGCAAACTGCCATATACAGCCGCCAGATGCGGTAAACGGGTTCGGTCACATGTTGCAGCGCTGCTTCACGCCGCGCTTCGAGACGACTTACCCACTCGCGTAGCGTCAACGCATAGTGCTGCCTGAGGCTCTCGACGTCGTGAACCTCGAAATCCGTATCTTCCATGATGCGCTGTACCGTACTGATGGTTTCCAGTTGACCATCGGGAAACACGTAACGATTGATGAATTCTGTCGCCACGGTTTTCTTCCAGCCACCTTCGTCGCTGGTGATGCCGTGGTTGAGAAACAAGCCGCCGGGTTTGAGCAAGCGGTGGGCGATGGAAAAGTAGCTCGGCAAGTTCTTCAAGCCGACATGCTCGAACATGCCGACGCTCACCAGCTTGTCATACCTGGCCTCGCCCTGCAGGTCCCGGTAATCCAACAGTTCAACCGAGACTTTTTGTTCCATCCCGCGCTGTTTGATCAATTTCAAAGTATGGTCGTACTGCTTTTGGCTTAACGTGATGCCGTGTGCATACACGCCGTAATGTTCCGCAGCCCAGCAGATCAGCCCGCCCCAGCCACAGCCGATGTCGAGCAATCGCTCGCCGGATTGAAGACGCAACTTGCGGCAGATATGGTCGAGCTTATTGCGTTGCGCCTGTTCCAGACTCTGACTGGTCGCCTCAAAATAGGCGCAGGAATAGACCATTTGCTCATCCAGCCATAGCGCGTAAAAATCGTTTGAAACATCATAATGAAACGAGATGGCATCATGATTGAGCTTCTTGCTGGGGCTGTTGCCCAGTTTTTGCGCCAGGGTTTGTGTCCACCTCGGGGCATCACTACCGCTTGATAGCATTTTGTCAGGCTTGATCCTCAATGCCATGACTGCAAGTTCGGCTTTCTCTCTCAGGGATAGTTGCAACGAGGTCAGATAGTGGCGCAGCTTGAGCGCGTGGTAGAGGTCACCGTCAAGATCAATGAGCCCCTGAAAATAGGATTCTACGAGGAACAACGGGTCGCGAGACAGTACCAGCTCCTGAAAAGCCCTGGCGGATCGGAAAATCAACGAGAACGTCGTTTGACCGCGCCCCGTATGCATTTCAGAGCCATCCCACAGGCGGATGTGAATACACTCCTCAAAATCGCGAAACAGACGATTCAGTATGTGCTTAGCCAGCTCAATGCCGGGCATGACAGGCGGTAAAACTATTTCTGTAGAGGTTGTCATTTCACTGATTTCCTTTTTCCAATAGCTTGGAGAAACGCTAATCCAGTAGCCCGGGTTGGCGAACTGCGACCAACCCGGGCTGCCTATGCTCAATTGTGGCTACAACTTGCCCTCAGCCAACAACTGATCTACTTCTGCTTCTGCGGCCAGCCAGTTGTCAACATCACAGCAGTGGCCGGATTGGTTTTTTTCGGCGATGTGATAGGCAGCCACTTCTATGCAGTGATGTCGCTGCGCTTCGTTCAAGCCGCTTTCGTTCCCGGATTTGCTGCATTGTGCTTCGGTATCGTCTGCGGCTTTGTCGCATTTTGCTTCGGTACTTTTACTCATGATTTTTCCCCTTGTATCACGCTACATTTGCTTGAATGAAGGCATGGCACATCCACCTTCCTTTTTACTGCCGTTGCTACACCTGCCTGCTACACCTGCTTGCTGTACACACGATAAACCCGCGTGCAGCACACAGGTCAATCTTCCACAGCAAACTTTTCGATCAGGTGGCAAATGGCATTTCCATCCGGCATTCCGTCCGGCATATGCGCCCATTGCGCTACCGCCTGTTCCATGCGTGCCTGCAATTTCTGCAAATCCTGTAGCTTGAGGCGATTCTCCTGAAGGCGCTGCTGCATGATCTGTCGCACCTGCGGACAAGGCGAGTGGCCACAATTGCTCTTCAGCAGAATATCGCTGACATCCGCCAAGCTGAATCCCAGTAGTCGCGCCTTGCGGATGAACAATAAACGGGCTATGTCACCCTGGCTGTAACACTTATAGCCGTTGCTTGTGTTGCGGGTGGGCGCAAGCAAACCTGTGCGCGTGTAGTGCCGCACGGTATCGGCGGTCACCCCGGCACGTCTGGAAAGTTCCGAGACATTCATATGCTTCTCCTTGTTAAGCAACCATGGGCAAACTTGTGAATCAGTACGGCAATCATGATCTGCAACTCCTGTTTACAATGTTGATCTGGCAAGATTGCGCTACAATTTCGAATCGGGATGAGGTATCGAAACCCACTCGCCTTTCAACAAGCTCAAGGCGAACGGGATTCAAACTTCATCTGGCCGTATCTACAGTTATTTACTTGATCCCCTCAAAATATCGGCTGATATTCTCGATTACGAAAGCGGATATTCACAAAATTCAGCAACTGAATTTCCACCTTTGCGAGAAAGATGATTTTTTGAGGGCTCTGACGTTTCAGTTCTTCTCTTTCATGTGATCGTGCCGATTTTTTGGTATTTCCTTGTGCATATCCGGCTTCGGTTCGGACATAGGCATACCGGTTTTCTCTTCCATATGGTTGTGTCTCTTTAATGTTTTTTTCACCTCACCCTTTTCAGTTTTAACTGCCTCAGTTTTTTCCGTTGCGGCGTTGGTATCGTGTTCATCTAAGGCAAATGCTGTTGTAGAAAAAACAGCAATAAACATGGTCACAAATAATATAGGTATAAATTTCATTTCAATCTCCTAACAACTTAATGAATTGATGGTTATAGGTATTTCAAAAATTTACTACAAAATGATTTTTTAAAATTCAAATGGCAAATTCACCTCTCATTCTCACTGCTTCAAAACAACTCAAATTTAGTACATGGATACAATTTAGCTGGAGTGGTAATTACCAATCAATCTAATGTTGATCCAGATCGTGCATTTGTCTGTCGTTCTGCTTTTCCTTTGCAGTCGCAGGTTTTGTCATGGGCATGCCAGCCTTTTCTTTCATGCTGTTTTGCGTATCCATATCGTGCATCTGCTTATCCATGCCTGACGCAGGCTTCATCTCGGGCATGCCAGCCTTTTGTTTCATACCGTTATGTTTGTCCAGATCATGCATCTGGTTATCACCGGACATATCCATACCTGCCCCGTGTTTCTTCATCGGCATGCCTTCTGCCTTTTGTGGATGCATGTCTTTACCGTGCATCATTTTCATGTGCTCGTGCATGTCCATATTCTTCATGGAATCATTCCCAGCGTCTGTTGCGGCCTTCTGTTCTTTAACAACGGCAGATTTTTCGGCCTTGGCATCAGGATGATGTTCTTCGTTGGCGAATACGGCGGAAGCAGCGAACGCGCTCAGTGTGACAACAAGCAAAGTGGTCTTCAGTTTCATGTGATTCTCCTAACAGTTTGATTAAATTAAATTTACCGTAACAAATTAATGCAAATCAGAATTTCCTCCTTTCCAGTTGTTGTCACCGTTTAATCTGCATGTCCATCTTTCACGGGTAGCACTTCTGACGAAGCTAGCTGTCCATAATTGCAGCGCATCTCCCAACGTCGTTGCAGAACCGTTCTGCAAAAGTTGTGGCGACACGCATCAGACCTCCCCGTCGTTGCCGTGCTCAATAATTGACAACTGCATTTATCCCCGTGCGAATTTTTCATGGCTTTACTTTTCAATTGTTTTTCGCGCCATCCAACGAAACCGGATGTTTATCGCTGTTAGGAGTACCTGCATTATTCGGATGCTCACCGTTCGCGACAGCCTCCGAACCATGGACATGGTGACTATGAGCGTCTTCATGAAGCGGAACATCATCCGGCAATGGCAGCTTGCCATGCTCTTCACCGTGAATATGGTGATGTTCTTCGGGTTCAGGCAGGGACATCACGCCCAGGCCATGCCGGTAAACCACTTCGCCGCCGCGCCATGCAGCGCTGATCACCAGTGACCACGCCGCGAGCAACAGGATCAGAAACACATAAGACGGCGGGTTAATAGTTTTCCGTGAGCGCATTGCCCAAACGGCCAGCAATACCAGTGCGGCAACCGCAGCCAGCGCCCAGTTGCGATGGTTAGTCATAGCCAGATGACCGAGATCGTCATGGACGACACTGTTGTAGGCAAACCAGCCGAACACCGCCGCGATACAGGCAAAAACAGCCGCCGCCCACAGCATCCAGCGTCCGAATATTGCACACTGATTCGCCCAGGGCTTAGTCCTGAACACACTGCCGAGTGCCACCAAAAATACTGCCGCTGTCGCAAAGGCAATTGGAAAGTGGATGAACACCGGATGCCAATTCGGAATAATCTCAATCATGTGGCTCACTCATTTTCTCGTAACACAGGCATTTAACTTTGGACTCGCCGCCCATACCCTAAAGCGCATCCGGCATCATTTCGCTACGACTGCGAATACGATATAGATGACTGACCGGCAGCACCGCAACAATGCCGTCTCCGGCAGCGCCGGAATGGGCCGCATCCATGATGGCTTGCACGATGCGCTCGACCGTTTTCGTGTCCGTGAAGATTTCGATCCGGGCGTGGCGGGTCATCCTATCCTGACGGAAGTAGTCGGCATATTCGCCGTAACCCATGACATGCGCCACGGTGATGCCGGGTACGCCCAGTTCCCGCAAGCGCTGCTCGACTTTCTCCAGCGCTGCGCAACTGACGATTGCATTCACCTTGCAATACTCGATATTCTTTTCCATCATCAACCTCTCTTCAGGAATAAATAAATCATTATTTTCAGACACATGCGCTATCTCTCCGCATGAACAACGCTAATGGCCTCATGTTGAACCTTTCTGCGTTTCTCCTGCAACAACAGCACCCAGCCATAAATCACCGGCAAGACGAATAAGGACAACAGTGTCGAAGTCACCATGCCGCCTATCATCGGTGCGGCGATGCGCTGCATGACTTCCGAGCCGGTGCCGCTGCCCCACATGATGGGAATCAGACCGGCGATCACGGCAGTCGCGGTCATCGCAATCGGTCGCACGCGCTGAGTGGTACCTGTTGATACGGCCTCCATAATCTGCTCGGCGCTCAATTGCCCGCCGCTTTCCGCACGGCGGCGGGCGACAGCCTGATCAATGAAGGTCATCACCAGCACGCCGATCTCGGCCGACACGCCGGCCAGCGCGATGAAGCCGACCGCCACTGCTACCGACATGTTGTAGCCCAGCAGCCAGACCAGCCAGAAGCCGCCCACCAGCGCGAACGGGATGGACAGCATCACCACGGCCGGTGCAGTCAGGTTGCGGAAGTTGAAATACAGCAGCAGGAAGATGGTCAGCAGGGTCAAGGGAATGACCACTTTCATGCGTGCGGCGGCACGTTCCATGTACTCGAACTGTCCTGACCAGATCAGTGTATAGCCGGGCGGAATCTTGACCGTGTTTTCAACCTGCTTTTTCGCCGCAACCACATAGCCGCCGATGTCGCTGGTCTTGATGTCCACATAGATCCAGGCGTTCGGCGTGGCGTTCTCGGTTTTCACCGCAGGCGGGCCGCGCCTGAGCTTCAGATCGGCCACCAGCGACAGCGGAATCTGCGCACCCGAGGGCGTCGGGATCAGCACGCGTTTCAACGATTCCATGTTGTCGCGCAGCTCACGCGGATAGCGCAGGTTGACCGGATAGCGCTCCAGCCCTTCCACGGTTTCGGTCACGTTCATGCCGCCGATGGCCGATTGCACCACGTCCTGCACATCGCCCACCGTCAAGCCGTAACGCGCCGCTTCTTCGCGCTTGATGTCGAAGTCCAGGTAATAGCCGCCCGCCGCCTTGTCGGCGAAGGCCGATAAGGTGTCAGGCATGGTTTTCAAGGATTTCTCGATGTCGCCCGCGACTTTTTCCAGCACGTACAGATCGGGGCCCGAGACCTTGATGCCGATCGGCGTCTTGATGCCGGTGGACAGCATGTCGATGCGCGTCTTGATCGGGAACGTCCAAGCGTTGGCCACGCCAGGGAAGTGGATCGCCTTGTCCATCTCGCTCATCAGTTCCTTGGTGGTCTTGTCGGGATTCGGCCACTGATCTCTGGGTTTCAGCCGTATGGTCGTTTCCATCATGGACAAGGGTGCAGGATCGGTGGCCGTTTGAGCACGGCCGATCTTGCCGAACACATGGTGAACTTCGGGGAAGGTCTGGAGTATCTTGTCGGTCTGTTGCAGCAACTCCTTCGCCTTGGTGATGGAGATGCCAGGATACGTGGTCGGCATGTACAGCACATCGCCTTCATCCAGTGGCGGCATGAATTCCGAGCCGGTATTCATCACCGGAACAGCCGTCACCGCCAGCAACAGCAAGGCCAGCAGGATGGTCACGCTGCGCCAGCGTATCGCGAGACCGAGCAACGGCGCATGCAGACGTTTCAGCCAGACATTGAGCCAGTTGTGTTCCTCGCTGGGTATCTTGCCGCGTATCAGCAAGCCCATCAGCACCGGCACCAGCGTGATGGCGAGTATCGCCGCCCCCGCCATCGCATAGGTCTTGGTGAACGCCAGCGGCGAGAACAGCCTCCCCTCCTGCGCCTGCAGGGTGAACACCGGCAGGAAGGAGACGGTGATGATGACTAATGAGAAGAACAGCGCGGGCCCGACCTCTTTGGAGGCGCGCGCGATGGCTTCCCATCTGGCCGTCAGGTTGTTGCTCTCGTCTTTGCTCAAGTGTTCGAGATGCTTGTGGGCGTTCTCTATCATCACGATCGCGCCGTCTATCATCGCGCCGATGGCAATCGCAATGCCGCCCAGCGACATGATATTGGCGGACAAGCCCTGCCAGCGCATGATCATGAAGGCAATGAGTATCCCGATCGGCAGACTGATGATGGCGACCAGCGCGCTGCGCGCATGCATCAGAAAGATCAGGCAGATCAGCGCGACCACGATGGATTCCTCGATCAGCTTGTGTTTGAGGTTATCCACGGCACGCTCAATCAGATCACCCCTGTCATAGACTGGCACGATCTCCACGCCGTCCGGCAAGCCTTTCTTGAGACTTTCCAGTTTTTCGCGTACCCGTTCGATCGTGGCCAGCGCATTTTCACCATAACGCATGATGACGATACCGCCCGCCACTTCGCCCCGACCATTCAGTTCCGCCAGACCGCGACGAATCTCGGGGCCGAGGTGAATGTTGGCCAGTTGTTTGAGATAGATCGGCGTGCCGCTCGCATCCACACCGACCGGAATCACTTCCAGGTCGTGTATGCCTTTGAGATAGCCCGCTGCGCGCACCATGTATTCGGTCTCGCCCATTTCCACCAGACGTCCGCCGACATCGTTGTTGCTGCGCTTGATCGCCTGTTTCACTTTGGCGAGCGGAATGTTGTAGGCGAGCAAGGCGTCCGGTTTGACTTCGATCTGATACTGCTTGACGTAGCCGCCGATGGAGGCGACTTCCGATACGCCCTCCACCGTTTGCAGCGGATAACGCAAATACCAGTCCTGTATCGAGCGCAGTTTCGCCAGATCATTCTTGCCGGTCTTGTCCACCAGCGCATATTCATACACCCAGCCCACCCCGGTCGCATCCGGCCCCAGTTTCGGCGAGACGCTGTCGGGCAGACGGTCGGCGGCATAGTTCAGGTATTCGAGCACGCGGGTGCGCGCCCAGTACATGTCCGTGCCATCCTTGAAGATCACATACACCATCGAGAAGCCGAAGAAGGAATAGCCGCGCACCACCTTGGTGTTGGGTACGGACAGCATCGCCGTGGTGAGTGGATAAGTCACCTGATCTTCCACCACCTGCGGCGCCTGCCCCGGGAAGCCGGTAAAGATGATGACCTGCACATCGGACAGATCGGGAATCGCATCCAGCGGGGTGGAACGCATCGCCTGATAACCGGCGAAAGTGATCAGCAGCATCGCGATCAGCACCATGAAACGGTTGCGTATGGACGCATCTATCAACGCACGTATCATTGCTGCGCTCCCCCGTTCATGCTTTTCATGTCGCCCATGCCTTCCATACCGGGCATCTCCATGTGCTCATGGCCGGACAGCGCCTTCTTAGGCATATCCATCACCGGCATCTTCTCCGGTGCTGGCATGACAGGCTCGGGCTGCATGGCCGGTTCAGGTGTGGCGGCGGGTTTCGACTTGCCCGCTTCCATCATCTTCGCGGTCGCTTCTTTCAGTTTCGATTCCGAATCAATCAGGAACTGGCTGGAGGTCACCACCACTTCGCCCTCGTTCAGGCCGCTGACGATCTGGGTTTGCCCGTTGGTCGCCACGCCGACCACGACTTTACGCGGCTCGAACTGGCCGGGTGCACGCTGCACGAACACCTGTTCCTGCGTACCGGTGCGCACGATGGCCTCGGAAGGCACGACCAGCGCAGCGATCTGCTTGTCGGAAGCGATATTTACGTTGGCGAACATCTCCGGCTTCAACTCTAGTTTTGCGTTATCGAGTTCGATACGCACTTTGATGGTGCGCGTTTTGGCTTCCATGTAGGGATAGATGTAAGCCACCTTGCCGGTAAAAGTGCGCCCCGGAATCGCCGCCACCTGTATGTTTGCCGTGTCGCCCTTGCGCACCCAGGGCATATCATCCTCGTAAATATCCACGATCACCCATACCCTGGAAAGATCCGTGATCATGTAAAGCTCGGTCGCAGGGGTGATACGTTCGCCCTCACGCGCGCCGATATTCATCACCACGCCGTCGAACGGCGAATGGATGTGTATGCCCTTCATGATCTTGTGCGTCTTGTTGAGCTGCGCGATCTGATGCTCGGGCACATCCAGCAGTTGCAAGCGCTGTTTGGCAGAACGCAGCAGGCTGACTGCACCTGCGCGCACATCGGCAAACGGGCTGTTGCGCAGTTCGGCTACGCTATCCAGCGCCAACAGATATTCTTCCTGCGTGGCGACCAGTTGCGGCGAATAGATGGACAGCAACATGCTGCCCTGTTTGATCTGCTCGCCGGTCTTGTCTATGAACAGTTTCTCGACCCAGCCATCGTATTTCGGATGCAGGCGCGCGACGCGCTGCTCGTCATAAGTGACCCGGCCTATAGTGCGGATGTCGCGCGACAATACCGCACGCGTAACTTTCGTGGTGCGCACGCCGATGTCCTGAACCACCGTAGCATCTATCTTGACCGTACCGGTCTGAGTTGCCCCGCCAGCCTCCGGATAAACAGGCACATAGTCCATGCCCATCTCATCCTGCGCCGGAACGGGTGAGGTGACCTCAGGGTTCATCGGATTGCGATAAAACAGCGGCTTACGCTCTGCGGGCGGGCTGCTTTCCTCAGCATAAACAGGCACATAGTCCATTCCCATCTCGTCCTTGGCAGGCTTCGGCGAAGTGATGGCCGGATTCATCGCATTTCGATAGAACAGCGGCTGCTTCTCCGCCGTAGCGGAGGGTTTATTGTCGGCGGACTTGCCCGAGGCGATCCAGTAGCCCGCGCCACTACCGACCAGCAAGGCGATGAGCGCCGTTGCGATGATGGCATTCCTGGAATTGCTGGTTTTATTCGTGTTCATGGGTCATTTCCTTGTTCGATTTTTTAACGGCGTCATGCCCAGCCGAGGCGGGTATGGCTGTAGCGGGTATGTCAGTACCAGTGGCGGCCTCCAGCCTTGCCCAGGCCTGCCAGCCTGAACTCAGCGCTTTCCAGTATTGTGTTTCGTAGTTGTAGAGCGTGATCTGCGAGCGCACCAGGTTCAAAAAGTCCACCTTATTCACCTGATAGGCCGAGAGCATGGCGGCGGTGGTCTGCCTGGCCTGCGGGACGATGCCGGTCTTGAACAAGGATGCCTGTTCCTGTCCGGCACGGTAATCGGCCAGCGCCTGTTCGATCTCCGCCAGCACCTGCACGCGTCTTTCCTCGAAGGCAGATTCTTCGCGCATCACTTCCGCTTTGCGCTGCGACAACGCGCCGTCCTGCCGTGCGCCCGAGAAAATCGGCAGATTCATGCTGAACATCAGGCTGGACATATCTACTCTGGCGCTGCCGTTGGGATTGTTGCCGCTGCGGAATCCATACGCCGCGCCCAATTTAAAGTCCGGGTAATAGTCTTTCTCGGCCAGCGCCACACGAGTGCGCGCAGCCTCCAGATCGTTATGCTGCGCGAACAGTGCCGGACGCGCGTCCAGCGCGGCGGCGTGCAAGGCTGCAAGTTCCGGCGCGGCTGGCAGTTTTTCCCCGACCTGCTCCGGCAGCTTCACCTCATCCATCGCGGGACGATCCAGCAAGGCTTTCAATAACGCAGCCTGATTGCGGCGTGTGGCGTTCAGGCTGATTTCGATGTCCAGCAACTTGGACAACTCGACCTGCGCCAGTAGCACATCGGACTGCATGCCCTCACCCGTCTTGTATTTGGTCTCGGCGATTCTTATCAACTGGCGCAACAACACCTGATTGCGCTGCACGACTGACAGCGCGCGATCCAGATAGAACAGATTCCACCAGGTCGAACGCACATTTTTGACCAGCACCAGACGCATCTCGCCCACATCGAATTCCGCAGCGCGCGCGGCAAACTCCGCCGCCTGTTCGCGCAAATCCAGCTTGCCGGGGAACGGCAAGGTGAAACCGATGCCGACCTGCAACTGCGTCATGGCTTCCTGCGACAAGGAAAACGTATCGTTAGGCAGGTTGAGCGCATTCAGCGACAGCACAGGGTCAGGCAGCGTGCCCACTTGCGCCGGCACTTCGGCCATCGCCCTGGCGCGGGCAGTCATTTTGGCCAGACCGGGATTGCCTGCCAGCGCGATTTCCACCGCATGCTCCAGCGTGAGCGGCACAAGCTCATTTGGCGTTCCGGCCAGCGCCGTCAGTGAGAACAGCGCGATGCCCGCCCAGAACGAAAATTTTGTGAATATATTCAACATTCTTCTATTGCTCCAATTTTCAAAATCAGCCATTAACGAAACGAGCTAATGGTCAGTTATTTCAATGCCGTGATTTTGCTGACGTAAAACTTCTTCGGTGCTTCCTTGACGATTTCAAAGGCCACCTTCTGACCAGGCTGGATGCCCTTCAGTATCGCGGCATCCTTGATGCTGAAATTCATCGTCATGCCCGGCCATCCCAGTGACTTGACCGGACCGTGGGTCAGATTGATCTTGAGGTTTGTCAGGTCAATGCTATTGAGCACACCCTCGGCTTGGTGACCTTGCATGGCTGTGGAGGCATGACCCATGTTTTGCATGTCTGCATGATTCATGCCGGGCATATCCCCTGCCAGAACCGTGCCGGATGTCGCCAACAAAACGACCAACAAGCTGCTGTAAATTGCATTTTTCATGTGTTATCTCCTTGATTTTTTAGTGATGATTAAAAACGCTTGCCGTGCCGTCGGCTGAAATCAGCAGGGTGTCGTATGGCTCGCGCTTGTCGCCTTCCATGCCGGGCGAACCTTGCACCATGCCGGGCACGGCCAGACCTTTAGCCTGCGGGCGTTCCTTGAGCAGGCGTTTGATGTCGGACGCGGGCACATGGCCTTCGAGCAGATATGCCCCGACCTTGGCGGTATGGCATGAGCCGAATTTTTGCGGCATGCCGAGCTTTTCACGGGCGTCAGGCACATCACTCACGTCATGCAGCACGACCTTGAAGCCGGCCTTCTCCAGATGACTGGCCCATGATTTGCAGCAGCCGCACTGCGGGCTTTTATAAACGTCTACTACGGGTAGCGCCTGTGCAGAAGCGACAGGTGCGGCGGGTTGTTGTGCGACCGCGAACGCAGTGGTGCCGAGCGCGATGCTCAACATCAGGCCGCGCAGCAGGTTGCGCTGTGAAAAAATGGAGGGTTTTGCTACTGCTTTGCTCGTTTGCATGTTTTTTCCTCGAAAAGTCTTGAATTGCAGACGCAATGCGCCTGCATAACGATTCGGGACGAGCTGGCTTGGGGCTTGGTTTTACGAAACCAACAGACGGACTCGTCCCGCGTTAGACGCGAGCGAGAGGTGGAGGCAGCAGAGGAATGCTGGAAACAGAGTTGAACGACAGCAAATAGGTAGTCAGCACAGAATCGGGCTGCTGCCGGGTCAGGCCGGATAAATCCGACACGGCCAGGTAGCCGCTGCAAGCCAGATGGCAGACGCCACAGGCAGTGCACTTTTTGTCATGATGATCATGTGTAGCAGCGTGCGCATCCGAAGAACCGACAAACTGCTGTTCGCAACTGTCACCATGCTGCATGTCTTGTTGCATGTCCGCTATGGCTTCATTCAATGCCTGTTCGGAATGCGATTGTCCGGCATGAAATTGCATGGACACCGAAGCCGCCAGCACACTGCCGCTGAAAAGCGGCAGCCAGAGGGCTAGCAGTACAGCAATAAATTTTCGGGCGAATTGATACATGTGTATAGAATTGCAAAAATATGCACTCGCGTCAAGTTAATCTTTCAAACTTATTTTTTATATAGCTACTGTTCGCAATTTACCCTTGTTTGTACGCCTGCTTACGAGCTCATTGCTGCCAGTCAAAATCGTAGTCATTGAGATTGGTATTACTGGCCGACTTGTTGTCGTAACGGGTAGCGTGTTTGCGATTGAGATCAGTGGCGGATTAGGTGGAAATAGGCAGCCCCCCTAAAAACCCGCCTCTATGATGAAATGGGAACCCAATCCATCCTCAATAGAACTGCTGATTTCCAAGCGGTTCTTGGCGCGCGTAATCCCCACGTAGAACAATCGCCGCTCTTCTTCTTCGGTGGAATCCGGGTGTGGCAAGTTGCCATCTTCCGCGCCAATAATCCACACACTGTCGAACTCCAGACCTTTACTGCCGTGCAAGGTGGATAGCACTACGCCGGTGGCGTTGGTACGATCTGTTGTTCTCGATAGCGTATTTAAGCGTTGCACCAACGATCCTTTAAGTTTGGCAATGATGCTGGCCAGTTTTTTCACCAGATTACCTCGATCTTGTTTGACGTGCTGCGCAAGCCAGTTGGCTGCGGCATAGATGGCAAGCGTCGTATTGCCATCCGCTATTTGCCTCCGCCATTCAGCGTATCCACGCCGCGCACTCTCAATGGTCTTTCTGGTACGCACATCGTTTTCTGGTGCTTGGATCAAGATTCTTTCCAGCATTTGTCCGCAACTTTTATTGTCGTGATGCAGATTGAGCAATTCCGACCTGACCCCGCAAACCGACAATGCATTGGCCATACCCGTCCATCCGTCCGACTGTACGCTTTTAAGCAATCCGACCAAGGCACTGCCCGTGACACCATCCCAAACAGATTTCCCACCTGAAAGCGTATAGTCAATGCCGCTTGCCAGTAGTTCTGCCTCAACCACTTCCAGCAAACTATTGGTGCGCGCGAGTATTGCCCAATCTTGGTCGGCAGATTTCTTTATCGCCTCAACAACAAGGCTAGCTTCGTCGCTTCTGTCTGCGGCGCGATGTGTCTTGACGATGCCGCTTGCGGCGCGGGCGGATTCGATGGCTTTGTTGGCTCGGTTCGGGTTGTTGGCAATCAAACGGGCTGCGTGAGCCAAGA
>CAMTXT010000016.1:0-9219 GCA_947085835.1 uncultured Nitrosomonadales bacterium
GTAACCCTGGCGCTCTTCGGATCGCTCATGGCGCTGCGCGCCAACCGACTCGGTTATCTGTGCTTCCAGAATCTGATTGAGCACCGTTTCAACCAGTTTTGCCAGTCCGTTTGGCCCGTTCAAAAGGCCTGGCAATAACTCCGAACCTACGTTAATCTCATATCCAGCCATCGCTTCTCTCCTTCGGTTATTAATCGTCTCGACAACGTTAATTTACCGAATTGAAGCGGTGGCTACCAGCCCCCCGGATTTACAGCAGTTTACGGACTTAATCGGAAAAACGAGCTTCCATTTCTGGGTGCCAGAAACCTTATACGGTGGCAGAACTGCATTATTTGGTGGTCAGAATTGAAGTATTTGGCTTCAAGATTTTCAGGATTTTCTGGTGCACCGGTCTCTTCTGGTGCGCGACAACGAGTGAGGGTGAACGGGAGCCGATGTTGGGCACGGCGAAGCAGAATGCGCCAGCCAATTATTTATTTGGCTGTGTGTCGATGTTGGTGTTGGGTAAACCTAGCGTGAAAAAATAAGCGCATTATTATGCGCAAAAGTAAATATTGGTGTATATTATGCGCATGAAAACGCGCAAAACATCTATTGACCATCCGATTACCAACGTGGAGCGACTTGCCGCCGAACTTCGCAAACTCCGTCGCGGACGAAAGATTAGTCAGCAAGAGTTATCGGATCGCGCAAAGGTTGCGCGCCGCACGATTACCAATGCGGAGGGTGCTGAAAACGTGGGCGTTAAAGAGTTTTGCAGGATTGTGAGTGGGCTCGGCTATGAATTGGTTTTGCGGCCGAAAGATACTGTGGTGTTTGAGGAACTTTCGACCACTTTTAAGGATGATGAATGAACGCGTCAGAACCATTCGATATCGTGAAGCTGTTCAATAAGATACGTCAGCTTGAAATACACACGCCACAAGGTGTGAGTGGCAGGCTGACCAAAGAAAGTCGGTACGTCTTCAACTACAACCATGTGAATGATGACGCGGCTGTATCTCTTGTAATGCCAGTACGGGAGGAAAGCTACGCGAGTGGAGATCTGATGGGCGTGTTTGCGATGAATCGCCCCGAGGGATACCTTCGCTACATTATTGATGAACGGTTGAAACGCCTGGGTGGGCCGAGTGATATGTTTTTGCTGTTTCTGGCCGGCAGTAACCAAATTGGGCGTTTGACGTATGCGCTGCCTGGTGAGGGCTTGCCGCAGAGCACTGGTGAGCACCTAGAGGATTTGCTGTCATCGCCGTCAGGCGCCCTTTTCAAGCGCCTGGTGGATCAATATGCCCTCGGATCTGGTATTTCTGGAATTCAACCAAAAGCACTCGTTCCGATTGCGAACGATAGCGCTACTGACAGCTTGGCGGAGCATACGGCAATGCCGCTAAAAACAGTTATTGTGAAGGCTGAGGGCGGTGACTATCCAGGACTCGCGCGAAATGAATTTTTCTGTATGTCTGTCGCCAAGGAAGCTGGCTTTGATGTGCCGCAATTCTGGCTTTCTGAAGACGGTCTACTGTTCGTGATGTCGCGGTTCGACCGGATGCCGGACGGTACTGCGCTGGGTTTCGAAGACTTGGCCGTTTTGACCGGGCGAACCGTAGAGAAAAAGTATGAAGGCAGCTACGAAATGATTGCGCGAGCGATTGAAACATTTGCTGGCGACGATAGTGTCAGGCAATTGAGACGACTGTTTGAACGCGTAGTGCTTTCCTGTTGGCTGCGTGATGGCGATGCGCATCTGAAAAACTTTGGCATGCTCTATGAACATCCTGCTGCTGCTAGGCGTCTTGCGCCAATCTATGATGTGGTATGCACCGACGTGTATTCGGAGCTGGACGGTTTGATGGCGCTGAAGCTCAACAAGAGTAAAACCTTTCCGACTAACGAAGAGATCATCGAGTACGGTAATCGGTTAGGGCTCAGTGACGACGACGTGACAGAAATCTTGGGACGCATTGAGGATGCCTATAACACAGTGATATCGAGGTGCGAAAAAGACTCTCGATATCAAGGCGACAGCTTGCTCACTGATATTCAGAAAGCGATCGAACGAACTGATTTACGGGATCGACCAGCCCGTAAGATGCGGTGATCAGGGGAGAGCGCAAAAGCCCATTCTAGTGCGCATCAATGGTTTTTGAGTTGGCGGATGCCGACGGTGGGCACGTCAAAGCAAAATACCGATGGCCAATTTTTAATTTGGCTGTGTGTTGATGATGGTGTTGGAATTCAAACCCGCGCCAGTAAAGAACTTTGATCGACACCCTCTATGATTTATTGAGAAAACCTTCTAGCTCGTATAACGTGGTCTCCATTCCGCAAATCGGTCTCACAACCCCTATGGGTTTATTTTTCCGCATGACAATATATTTTCTCTGACCGCAGCTTGTAAATCGATTAAGAATCTCCTTCTCGCAGCGCAGATCATTTGTAGAGATAATCTGGTCCACGTGATTAAGCCCCATGTCTCCATCGATTGGTAGGATGACGTAAACAGGCGTTTTTTTGCCGTTTGTGACGACATATTTATCCTGCTCTCCGCTCGCAACGCGATCAAGAAGCGCCTTTCCAGAGTGGCGCAGATCATTCAGTGAAATAGCCTGGTCACTTCGATACGCAATCGATATATACGTCTCATTAATAGTACTCATATCCAACTGTCCTTTCATTGCTGATTATCAGATGTTTTTGAATAAACCCGCCTGTAGTTATTAAAGTCAGGATTGCCGGCAGTTTCCAGCTCATGGCCTCGCTGAATTTTCTCGTTTGCGGCTTCAATCAGTATTTCAATGGTTGTCCATGGCAATGTGGCTGGCGCATTTATTTTTTCGTGTCCACGCAGTCGGGATATTTCACGCTGATAAGCGCTCTCCAATTGGACTGCTGAGGTGATTAACAATGAAGGAGAGTCCTCGATCGCACCGAGCAGCATATCGATCTGTAGATCCAGCTTCACGCAGTCGTGGTAAAGCATATAAGGCAGTAACAGATTGCGAATGATCTTTCTTCCATGGCGATAAACGGCTCTGCTATAGCGCATGGGCACGCTCTCAAATTCGCTCGCTACGGCCTCCCAATCCACGGCTTGGGCAATTTCTGCTACCTTACCCATGTTTCCCCGCTGGGCTGCATCGCGCAGCTGCAGAAGTTGTGAATAGGATGTGTCGAGGTGTTGGCTGTAGTCGATCATTCTTTCTCCCCGCTTACACGCTCCTGCCGATACGCCCGCTGCTCGTCGAAATCGCCAGCGCAAATAATGTTTCCATCTTGGTCGGTGATACCGCAGAAGCCAACGCCGTAAGCCTCGAAGCCAAGGTGCTCACGGTGGCTGGTGTAATCGGGCCGATCATGGTGGTGACCATGGAAGGTCGTGCGGACGACCATGCTGCGCGCCAGTTCGTCGATCGCATCGAACCCGTGAGGGTGGCAGCTGGGCGCTTCGTGGGTTATCAGAATGTCCGCACGCTGACCGACAAGCTGAAAATATTCATCCGGGAAGATAGAGCTGCGATGCTTGCGCGCCCGCTCGTTGCGGTATGCCTTGACCGATGGGCGGTTAGCTTCGCTTCGCTCAAGAGCAGCAAAGGCTTCGTGCTGTATCTCGCCAGGCGGATGCCATACCTCTCCACGGAACACACCGCCGAGGCCTGCGATACGCACGCCTGCAATCTCCACCACACGCCCATGCAGGTTCCGGTCGGCAAGTGCCGATAGAAACAGGTTGTCATGGTCGGCCTGGCTGTCGGTATCGTGGTTTCCGTGTATCCACCAGATTTCCGTCAAGCCGAGGATCGGCTGCAGCTCCTGATCGAGCGGACGCTGAGCCTGCAGGTCGCCCAGGAAAATCACGGCTGCCGGCCGGTGATCGCGCACAGCTTCGATGACGTGCTCAAAATTGCCGTGAACGTCACCGCAAAAGAATATCTGTCCCATGATCTAGCTCCGCTGCGCTTCGCATAAGCAAACGATAGTCGCCCCCATA
The DNA here is from genome assembly GCA_947085835.1 of uncultured Nitrosomonadales bacterium. GTDB lineage: Bacteria > Pseudomonadota > Gammaproteobacteria > Burkholderiales > Gallionellaceae > Gallionella. Next base: position 3,992 of record CAMTXT010000016.1, read on the forward strand.
AACGTTAACCTTTCAATCATCTGGCCACTCGCCGACCTCTTCGCACAGATGCGTGAGGATTTTGTGATGCTGATATCCGGTTTTGCTATTCAGCGTCGTAAATTCGGTGTCGAAAAATACATCCATCACAATTTCCTAAGCGACAATGCCACTGTGCACGCCGTGGTTCCGTCGCCAAGTTGCAAACCCAGCGATGCGATGAATTCAAGTTCGTGCGCTTGGATCAGCACAGGATCAATGCTGGCCAGACCGTCGCGATAGATAAATTTGCACGCGCGGACATCCAATCGCAGCGCATCAGTTCTGCGCGCAGCAAGGCGTTCCAGTGCCGGATAATCGGCGAGCTTGATCATTGCACTGCCCACGTCCGTGGCAGCTCGCAGTTCGGCTTTGAGGGCAATTTGCTGTCCGGCCCCGAGGACATGCTCACCATTTCTCCAGTCGCCACAATGCGCGGTTTCTGCTGTCACGCCAGCGGCGTGCAGTGCGGCGGCAAGCCCACGTATATCGCTCCGCTCAATGCGTTGTTCATCTGATAATTCGGCCACAAAACCGCTATTGGTCAGACTGACGCGTGCTTCAATTTTGTTCATGGTGCCGGCCTCCGTGCATCTTCGTTGATGGCCAACCAGCTCAACCGATTTGTTTTCGCATCGTCCAGAGCGTGATGCCGGCACAGGCCTTTGTCTTCGGTCTGGATCTTCTCGACGGCTTCGGCGAAATTGTTATCCGCGAGGAAGAGTAGCTTTGGATCAATGTTCGTCGGCCAAGTATCAAGGGTTGAGCGCAGAAAATCGAAATCAATTGCGGAATCTGATGCAATTCGCACGTCCCCCAGCGTTCCGATCCACACTGCGAGACGCTGGCGTAGCTCGTTGGGCTGCATGATGCAGTCGCCGCCTTCCAGGTGCGGCAGGACGTTCTCTTTCACCCATGGATCGCAATTCTCCATGTAGCTCTCGGCCGTCAACTCTGCATAGAACGAGCGCAGACCATTCTCGGAAATCAAGCCGATAGAAATGAGGTCTGGCCAGCGTTGACCAAGGCCGGTAAATTCGGTGTCGAGAAAGAGGATCATGGGGATGGAACCACGCGCAGGCTCAAAACCTCACGCAATAAGCTTTCTTCATCATCGCAAAAGCCGTCAGCACACAGAATAAGATTCGGGCAATCCGGCGGATAGATCACATGGTCATCGTCCAGCGCAATCCACTGAGCATCCTGATTACCGCTTGCATCAAGAAAAGCCAGCACTTCATCGTAACGAGGGTGTTGTGTGTATGGCGGCCACTTGGCTTTAATGACTGGTGTCGCACCAATAATCCGGGCGGCAATGTCAGGCGAAAAAGCCTTTATGACGTGCTCCCAGGGACGACCCTCACGCCAGCTGCTCGCGATCACGATCCGCATCTCCGGAAAATCTCTCAGCACGCATTCAAGACGCGGCAAGCATGAGAACAATTGGTTCTCTTCATCCGTCCGATCCTTTCGTGGAAAGACCGGGTGCAGCACGCCGTCGAAGTCGAGAAACAGGATCATATCTCGATCACCAAGTTGGGTATGAAATCGTCGTTTTCTTGGCCTCGATATGTGACATACCCACGCGGATTGCAAATTACGCGGGTGCCGTTCACTTCGTAGTCCAGGTTGTCATGCGTGTGGCCATGAATCCACAGATCCATTTTCCCAAACAGGTAATCCAGCTCGGACGCGAAGCAGGCGGACAGTAAACTATCCTTGAACCGCGCTACTACTGATTGCTTCGATGGCAGGTGGTGCGTTACCACCACGGTATTGCCGTCGAAAGGTTCATCGAGTTTAGTCTTGATCCATGCCAGCGACTTTTTGTGCAGCTCGATGGATCGTGCCGGAGTAAAAGGTTTTTTTGTTTCCTCGCGAATGACCCGAAAATCATTCAGACATAGTTGTCCATCACTCATCGCCGTGATTTGCTTCGCTTCGCCAAACAACAAGAAATCCGTCCATAAGGTGCAACCCAGGAAGCGCACATTGCCGATTACCAGCTCATCATCATCGAGCAAATGTATGCCAACTTTCTGTGCCGCGTCCCGCATCATTGCCAGCGTTTCGGGGCGGTGGTAGCCGTAAAATTCATGGTTTCCTGGCACGTACACGATTTTCTTGTTTGGGAAAGCCTCACGCGCCCAATCAATACCAATACGGCCCTTACCGATGTCGCCGGCCAAGATGATTGTGTCCGCGTCCGTTTCCGGAGACTCGAACGTCGAAAACTCCAAGTGCAAATCGCTCAAAATATGTAGCTTCATAGAGTGCCCCATAAACAATTTGATTTCTTCAAGGTGCGGCGCCCGTTTCCACTGGAACTGGATTCAATGTTGTCGGTATCTCCGCGTCAATCGACAGTGCGTGCATGCGACACGCGTGGATTTTGCCGACGCGTCTTAATGCAGCTTCGTTGCATTTATCGTCGGTGCGGCTGCACTCTTTGTAAGCGTCTGAAAAGGGTCCGCACGTCTCATTCAGCTGGGCTTCAGTCAACGCATGGGCTTGCGATGTGATGGCTAAAGTTAAAAATACTGCCACACTTACTTTTTTCATTGTCGATTCCCCATAAATATTCACCTTCAAAGGCCCAAGGCCTGCCAATCGATTTTCTCTTTACAAAATGCGAGTTGATGATGGGTGCTCACCCAATGCGCCCGGCGCTCATAAGACAAAGCCCATTTGACCTGGCGAAATACGCCCAGCTCGTCGCAAGCCTGAACGTTCTCAGTACGCGCGCGGATAAGCGCAAGGGCGAGCTGTTGATGCGTTGGATAATGATTACAGCGGTTGATAAATGTTGCTGTCAATCGTTTCAATATATCTCTGTCAGCAATTAAGTCCTCAAAACTGCCGAGATCCTGCGGGTTGTCCAGCTCGGTGATGAGATCGTAAGGCGTGCCAGGCGTGCCAGGCGTGCCAGGCATATCCAAAAAGGCATAGGATAAGTTGCGGTGCAGGCGATAGTCGTTTGTCAGCACTTGGGCATAACGCGGTCCGAGGCCGAGTTGCTCGAACAGCATATCGTCGAGCCGCACGAAATTACCATGCGACAGGACTACAGCCTTATCTATCAACTCAATGGGATGCCCCAAGTGCACGTCACTCATGTCGTCAACCGGTTTAGTGTGATTGTTGTTCATGGCTTCCAACCCCCTCAATATCCATGTTCTCTAGAAATAGATCGAAAGCGCGGGTTACGGTGTGCCGCGTCTCGGCGAAGTTCCAGGCTAATCGGTAGTTGCTGGCAATAGTCTCTGCGAGTTGCCAGTGCTGTGCCGGCAACATCGTGGCTCCATGCTCTGATAGGAAAATAGACTGACGATATGCCACGAGCATATTTTCGACGGCGCAACGCAACTGTGCAGCCATTGCCTCCAGGTGGCTATAGGGCTGATCTTCAATGTCAGGTGAGACCTGGACGATCAGATCCTCAAGCTCGTTCTGCGAAACCATGGGCGGTACTTTGTAGTCCGGTGGTAAAATTGAAAAAGCCATGATGCACCTCCTTAGTCGGTGGGTTGTGGTAGGCTGAGTTGCCGGTGGCTGCCGGCGGCTTAGCCGATTTATCCTTGAAGCGCAAAGCCCAGGAAATTTATTGTTTATATAAGCTTAAGCTGTTGTCATGAAGGTGGCTTGCTAAATGTCGCCATAAATCCATGACAGACGTTCGTATTCTTGTTTCATGTCTGGTTGCTCCATCACATCTTTGAGGGCTGTGCGTAGATCTTCAAATTCGCCATCTTGAAACGTAATTTGGACGCCAGCTACTCGCATTACATACTGAGAGTCATGTAAAGCGGGCGGAATTATGGTGAACCGTTGTCCGTAGACTTGGTGTTCATGGGAAGCTGCGCAAGTTAGCGTGATTAGCTCACCAAGTTCGATAAACCCATTTACTGTAACGATAATGTTTGCTTCTTTCCAAATGATGGCTGCAGTTATGTTGTCACCAAAGATGTTAGGACTGACACATATACGACCGTGCGTAACAGGTTTCGGATATTTTGCTGATGCAACATTGAACCCGGACTCGGACTTGATTGCTAGGGCTGGCTTTTTTTTGTCTTGGTAATATGCACGAAGCGCGAGTTTTATCAGGGCTGGCAGATGCGGGCGTAATACATCATTTAGCTGGTCAATGGGAAAGGACGGCTCATCACGCAAAGCACCTTCTAGGCACCGACTTATAAACTCGGCGTGGCTGCTGTATGGGAATTCCTTCATCGTTTGGATCATCGATGCGATTTGATCATCTATTGTTCCTCCTCCAGAGTTGCCAAGATTGCCATGGTAGTAGCGATCTCTGTATTCAACAGCCTCCGTTTGAGTATAGCGAGTATTGCGCAGGGTTCTAATAGCATTAAACGCTTTTAAGTTGGACTTAATAGGTGAACCTTGAACATTACTTGTTTGTGTGGACATGTACGCTCGATGAGCCAATTGACCAATAAAAGTTAGCTCTGCACGATTAAAAATCTGTTGCCCACACTGCCACTTAGCAATAATTCGTTTTAACGCATCCGCTTCGTCCTTTTGCATTTCCCATAATTCCCTAGCGTCTGCGAGCGGTTCAAATGAGCCTGCTCCAGTTTCTAACGCTAAACGCGCGGCGTCGCTAATCGTGTTGATGCCAGAATACGAGCCTTTGATCCGCACTAGGCTATCTTTGAGCCATGTTGGGATGCGAATCGTAAACGACTCAAAATCGCCATCTGATGGACGTTTTTCGGCCATAAATTTTCCTTTTGTAAAAAGTTATTATGTGTATGTTTGTAAGTTGTCTTACAGTATTCTTGTTAAGTAAGTATGTCAATACCCCACCTGAATAAATTTTTAAAGCTGTGAAAAAAACATCATTTCTGTGCTCTCTACAGCTCCCTACCGTAAGAAAATATTAGGAATATTAGTTTTCATGTATTGGCTGTTATTAATTGTTATTAATTAGTTTTAGCCTCTTTAAATTGTATAAATTGTTATTATTGCGTATTGTTATTTGCTTTATAAACAATATGTTATGCTTGATTTTGTGTTTTTATAGGGCTATGCTGACGGTGTTCATACAACGTATAGCGTTTATCTGCCGCGCAGCGAAATTTGAACATGGCGATGAGCGCATACGCGGCAGATAAACCTTGTTGGACTGAACCGCCTTCTGGAAAGAGTGAGAGGCCGGTATAGGGGATTGATCTGTTTCTTTCCAC
>CAMTXT010000017.1:0-68185 GCA_947085835.1 uncultured Nitrosomonadales bacterium
CGCGGGACAACTGGCGCGGGAGTGCGTCGATGGCCAGCACGGTCGCCTTTTTCGCCGCCAGTTGCTGCATCAGTTCGGGATTCTGCGCAGGCCAGATGAAGCCGATCAGGGTGATACCATCCGGCATCAAGTCAACCTCAGCGCTCGTCGGGACTGTCACCTTGAACACGCTGTCGGATTCAGCCCACAGGGCCGCCGCACTGTCGATGATTTCAGCACCCGCAGCGCGATACGCTTCGTCGCTATAATTCGCCGCGTCCCCCGCACCCGATTCGACCGCCACGCTGAAACCCAGCTTGATGAGCTTCTCTACGATCTCCGGTACCGTAGCGACGCGCTTCTCGCCTGCACGCGTTTCCGCAGGAATGCCTATCCGCATTTCTCTCTCCTCTGGTGTAAGTCTTTTTGAGCATCCGGCACACAGCCGCCAGACGCATTATCAATTGAGCACGGGATTATACCGATTCTCGCCGAACATAAAACCCCACTATAATCCGTGTCTGACTTTAACTCTTGCCTCGCATCCTTCATGCCCTCATACATCCGGGTACTTCCCGAACTACTGATCAACCAAATCGCCGCCGGAGAAGTGATCGAGCGCCCGGCTGCCGCCCTCAAGGAACTGATGGAGAACAGCCTGGATGCCGGGGCTGCCGACATCACCGTTCAACTGGACAACGGCGGCATCAAACTGTTGCGGGTACGCGACAACGGTCGCGGGATTGCCAAAGATGAACTCGCGCTGGCACTGATGCGCCATGCCACCAGCAAGATCAGCTCGCTGGATGACTTGCAGAATGTCGCCAGCATGGGGTTTCGCGGCGAAGCGCTGGCCAGCATGGCCGCCGTGGCACAGCTCACCTTGTCCAGCCGCACTGCGGATGACACGCACGGCTGGATGGTCGAAGCTGTGGACGGACGCATCAGCGAGCCTGCACCGGCCAGCCAGATACCCGGCACCACCGTGGAAATACGCGAGCTGTATTTCAACACCCCGGCAAGACGCAAATTCCTGAAGACGGAGGCCACCGAGTTCGCCCATTGCGAGGAAGCCTTCAAGCGCATCGCGCTGTCGCGCCCCGATGTCAGCTTCACCTTGCAACACAACGGACGCACCGTGTGGCAACTGGCAACAAAACAGCAATCGATAAATTATAATATTGATTCGGAAAACGGAAAACAGCAAACAGAAAACTGGTTAAGAGAGGCTGCGTTAAAGCGGGTCGCAGCCCTGCTGGGCGATGAATTCGGCAATGCCGCCGTCCCTGTATCGCGCAGCGCAGCGAACCTCACGCTGCACGGTCTGGCCGCCCGGCCAACTTTCTCGCGCAGCAGCCGGGATGCGCAGTATTTTTTCGTCAATGGCCGCTTCGTGCGCGACAAGGTCGCGAGCCACGCACTGCGTCAGGCGTATCAGGACATCCTGCATCACCAGCGCCATCCGGCCTTCGTGCTGTTTCTCGAATTGCCGCCCGAACAAGTGGACGTCAACGTGCACCCGGCCAAGAGTGAAGTACGCTTTCGCGAGAGTCAGGGCATACACCAGTTCATCTTCCACACCTTGCAACAGGCGCTGGCGACACCGTCGGGCATCGACGCAGCCGGCCCCGCGCTTAGAACACCGGTCGTCATGCCGACGCAGCACAGAATACCGCTGGGCGCGGCACAGTTGAACGCGTCGTATCAGGTATGGGGAATGCAAGCGGGGAGTAGTGAGTTGGAAGTTGTGAGTGGCAAAGCGGCAAGTGGGGAGTGGCAAGCAGAAAGTGGCAACCCCCCACCCCACTTTCCACTGACAACTGACAACTCATCAACAGTTAGCCACTTACCACTTACGACTCACGACTCCCCACCATTGGGTTTCGCGCTGGCACAGTTATCCGGCGTCTACATTCTGGCGCAGAACGCGCAGGGACTGATCGTGGTGGATATGCATGCCGCACACGAGCGCATCGTCTATGAAAAGCTCAAAACTTCGATGGACGCCGAGACTATCGCCACGCAGCCGTTGCTGATTCCGGTCTGTTTTCAAGCCGACACGATAGACGTTGCCACCGTGGAAGCGGAGCAGGATGCGCTGCACCGGCTGGGTTTCGACATCGCGCCGCTCTCGCCCACCACGTTAGCGATACGCGCGATGCCGGTGCTGCTCAAACAGGCACAGGCAGAAGCTGCCGCGCGCGAAGTATTGAGTGAGCTGCGCGAATACGGCGCCAGTCGCACCATGACCGAGCGGCGCGACGAACTGCTGGCAAGTCTGGCCTGCCACGGCGCGGTGCGCGCCAACCGGATTTTGAGCGTGCCGGAAATGAACGCACTGCTGCGCGAGATGGAACAGACTGAGCGTTCAGGCCAATGCAACCACGGTCGCCCTACCTGGTTTGCCATGTCGATGAACGAACTGGACAAGATGTTCATGAGGGGACAGTGAAAAACAGCCGGTAGCCGATAGCCAAAAATTATCCATTATCAATTTTCAATTCTGAACTAATGAACCCTGCCCCTGAATCCCGGATCCTGAATCCTTCACGCAACAACTTGGGGCTTCGCCCCTTAGTTGTGCGGGGAAGACCCTTGCGGTCTGAATCCTGTTCCACTATCCGTATCGCCTTTGCCAGTTTCATCGGCACCGCGATCGAATTTTACGATTTTTACATTTACGGACTTGCCGTGGCGATGGTGGTAGGTCCCGTATTTTTCCCCGACAGCGATCCGGCAGTGCAGGCCCTGAACGCGTTTCTCACCTTCGGCATCGCCTTTGTCGCCCGCCCCATCGGCGCGCTGGTATTCGGCCATTTCGGCGACCGGATAGGAAGAAAAACAACCCTGGCGCTATCCTTGCTGGTAATGGGCACTTCCACCACGCTGATCGGTTTGCTGCCGGGTTATGCCCTGATCGGCTGGGGCGCACCCGCCCTGCTCTGCCTGCTGCGCTTCGGCCAGGGGATAGGTCTGGGCGGCGAATGGGGGGGAGCCGTCTTGCTCGCGGCAGAATACGCACCAAAAGGGCGGCGCGGCTGGTTCGGCATGTTCCCGCAACTGGGGCCGCCGGTGGGTTTCCTGTTAGCGGTTGGCAGTTTTTTGTTGCTGTCGCAATGTCTCACCGATGCAGAGTTTCGCGCATGGGGATGGCGCATCCCGTTCCTGGCAAGTGCTGTACTGGTCGTCATCGGCCTTTACGTGCGTCTGAAACTATCTGAGACGCCGGTATTCGCCAAGGCGAAGCTGGCACACCGGCAAGTTAAACTGCCGGCGGTTGAACTGTTCAGCCATCACGCAGTGCCGCTCATGCAGGGCGCACTGGTCATGGTGGTGTGTTATGCGCTGTTCTATATATCCACGGTATTTTGCTTAAGCTACGGCACCGGCACGCTCGGTATTCCCCGCCCGCAATTCCTGTCCATGCTGTGCGTGGCCGTGCTGTTCATGGCCGCTGCCACGCCGCTCTCGGCATTGGCGGGGGATCGTTACGGTCGCCGTCCGGTATTGATTGCGGCGGGGTTTGCCGCCCTGCTGTCGGGATTTCTGCTCGAACCGATGTTGTCCAGCGGCTCTGTTTTTCAGATCACCGCCTTCCTGTGCCTCGAACTGTTTCTGATGGGTGCTGCCTTCGCACCGATGGGCGCCCTGCTGCCTGAACTGTTCCCGACACCGGTGCGCTATACCGGTGCGGGCGCTGCCTACAATCTGGGCGGCATATTGGGCGCATCGCTCGCGCCCTACATCGCGCAACAACTGGTGCTGCACGGCGGGTTATCCTGGGTGGGCGGCTATATCTCAGTCGCTGCCGCAATCAGCGTAATGGCCGCCATAACCATCAAGGAAACACGCGACAGGGAATTGACATGAAACAATCCATAGTCCAAACAGAAGACCGAAAACCGCAAACTGAAAACTTGCCTCCCGCAATCTTTTTGATGGGCCCTACCGCCAGCGGCAAGACAGGCGTGGCTGTCGAACTGGCGCAGACCCTGCCGGTGGAGATCATCAGCGTGGATTCGGCGCTGGTCTATCGCGACATGAATATCGGCACGGCCAAGCCGGATGCAGCAACACTGGCGGCAGCCCCCCATCACCTGATCGACATCATCGACCCGACAGAGGCCTATTCCGCCGCGGCGTTTCGCCGCGATGCGCTGGCGCTGATGAAGGACATCACGGCGCGCGGCAAGATTCCGCTGCTGGCAGGCGGCACGATGCTGTATTTCAAGGCTTTGAAGGAAGGACTGAGCCCGTTACCGGTCGCCGATGCTGCGGTACGCGCCGAACTGGACGCGCAAATCGCGTTGCATGGCGTGCCCTGGCTGCACCAGCAATTAGCCGGTGTGGATGCCGAAACTGCGGCGCGTCTCTCGCCCAACGACACGCAGCGCATCGGGCGCGCGATGGAAATCTATCGCCTCACCGGCAAACCGATGTCCGAACTACTGAAGTGTCAGGAGAGCGAAGTACTGCCCTACCGGATCAGCTCGGTCGCACTGATCCCATCGGATCGCAGCGTGCTGCATCAGCGCATCGAAACCCGCTTCAAACAGATGCTGGAAATGGGACTGGTAGAGGAATTGCGCGACTTGCGACAAAAGTACGCGCTGCACCCCGAGCTGCCGTCGATGCGCTGCGTCGGTTACCGGCAGGCGTGGCAATATATGGCGGACGAAATCAGCTACGCGCAGTTTCTGGAAACCGGCATCATCGCCACCCGCCAGCTCGCCAAACGGCAACTGACCTGGCTGCGTTCCATGCCGGAAAATGTGGAAATTGACTGTCTGGCGGACAATCTGACCCGGCGAGTCCGTGATGCACTGCGCCTTTAACGCAAGCCCCCTGCTACAAGCGCGCCAGCACCTCGAAGGGTATCTTGCAGCGCCTGCCGGAAGCGCTCACAGGCTAACGGAAAAACCAGCCAACCAACCAACTGAATCTGCGCACAAAACCTGTACTTCTGATGTAGAAAGCACCAGCCTGAAAACCTGAATTCATGTCTATATACTTAGCATTAAGCTCAGAGTATTATCATTTTCATGAATTTATCCGCGAGGTGATCGCAGTCAATTTTCTTAACGCGCTATGCTGCATCTTCGGTATTCCCTGAAACCGGGTCAATATGTGCAAAACTGAACTATTCATTTGGGATGGATAAAAAATATGCATGATCAAGCTGTTTCGCCACGGCAAGCGGGTGCGATGGAAGAATCCATACCGGCCTGCCTCAGCAAGCCACCAGGGCACACCGAATCCGTCAGACTGCGACCCTGATTATGCGAAGTCAATTCAGGCTACCCGAATTGGAAACGGAACGTTATGTCGAGGCGGCTCAGGTCGATGCGCTCTTTGTGCGCGCGAAATTTGTTTTAGCCACCAATATTGCCATCCCGGTAATTGCCGTGATTTACCTCTGGCCCGATGTTGCGGCCGTCAAATTGTTGAGTTGGTTGCTTGCAATCGTTGTCATTACGCTGACCCGGTTCTTATTGATCGGTCGCTATCAGCGCGACAAAGACAAGGCAAGTCATCTGGATTACTGGAAACGAGTGACCTTTTGGGGCGCGCTGGCCTCCGGGCTGGCATGGAGTGCGGCTGCATTGATTTTATTCCCGGATAATTTGCTGACTGAGCAGCTATTCGTTTTATGCATACTGGTCGGCATGATGGCGGGCTCATCTGTCTCATGGAGCGCCTATTTTCCGGCGTTCTTGGCTTTCTTCATTCCGGTTGGCGCGCTCACGCTGGCGAGATTGGCCTGGGAAGCATGGTCCGGACGCGACGGGCACTGGCTGTTTGCCGGATTGATCCCGATGCTGGTCATTTTTTGCATGGCACTGTTTGCTCTCGCACGCAACTCCAACCAGTCGTTCAGTTTGCTGTTGCGCGCAACAGAAAAATCAATCCGCAGCGAACGATACAAGTCATTGTTCGCCGGTGCAAAAATCACGATGATGCTGATCGACCCGCAGGACGGGCGTATCGTTGACGCGAACACGGTGGCCTGCGAATTTTATGGTTATCCGGAAGAGCAGCTGCGGCAAATGACGGTTATCGATCTGGAGGCGCTGCCGGACGGGGAAATTTTCCCGAGAGAAGGCGACGAGGTGGTCTGCCATCAGTTGCAGCAACGCACTGCATCAGGGCTTATTCGTGAGGTCGAAGTCTATTCCGGAGCGGTCAGGATGGCAGATTCCAGACTGCTGTTCTACGTAGTTCATGACATCACCGAGCGCAAGGAGCTGGAGTTGAAACTGAAGCTAGGCAAACTCAGGCTGCATGCCATGCTCGACAACATGCCCTTCATGGCCTGGTTGAAAGATGCCGACGGACGCTACCTCTCGGTCAATCAACTTCACGCGCAGAGCACAGGCCTCGGGCATCCGGCTAATGTGGTAGGCAAGACCGATGCGCAAATCTGGCCGGAAGTACTGGCAAATAAGTACCGCGCAGACGATGTACGGGTCATGTCCAGCCGTGAAAAGCGCGAAGTAGTGACCGTCGGACCGGATGACGGACGCTGGTATCAGACCGTCAATGTGCCGGTCATCGACGAGAACGGTACAGTGATGGGTACTGCCGGTTATGCTCAGGACATTACCGATCGCAAGCGGCTGGAAGATTCCATGCTTCTTGCAACGTCGATCTACCAGTCCAGTGCTGAAGCCATCATGGTGACAGATGAACGTAATCTGATTGTGGACGTCAACCCGGCATTCACCCGCATGACCGGATACACACTGGATGAAATCAAGGGAAAAAATCCCAGGCTATTACACTCAGGACGGCATGACGAGGCGTTCTATAAACAAATGTGGGATGCCATTTTGACGCAGGGACATTGGCAAGGTGAGTTGTGGGATCGTCACAAGGATGGGGATATTTGCGCTAAATGGGCAACCATCACGCTGATTCGACGCGATGACGGCAGCATCCTCAGGTATATCGCCCAGTTCTCCGACATTACCGAAAAGAAAAAACAGGATGAACTGATCTGGCAGCAGGCCAACTTCGATCTCCTGACCGGATTGCCTAACCGTCGCCTGTTCCGTGACCGGCTTGAGCAAGCGATCAAGAAGGCGCACCGGGCGGACGGACCGTTGGCGTTGCTGTTCATTGACCTTGATCGTTTCAAGCTGGTTAACGATACCCTGGGCCACGACATGGGAGACTTGTTGCTGGTCGAGGTAGCTCGCCGCCTCACACAATGCGTACGGGAAACGGATACCGTTGCACGACTGGGCGGGGATGAGTTTACCGTCATTTTGCCCGACTTTGGTGACCGGATCCGGCTTGAAAAAATCGCGCAGCACATCATCAATCAACTCACTCTGCCTTTCCTGCTGAAAAACGAAAATGCCTACATTTCGGCCAGCATCGGCATCGCGCTCTACTCGGCTAACACGGAGGATGCGGATAGCCTGCTGCGCCACGCAGACCAGGCCATGTATGCATCCAAGAAAGAAGGACGCAGTCGATTCGGCTATTTCGCAGAGTCCATGCAGCAAGATGCAAGGGAAAAGTTCTCGCTGACCAATGACTTGAGACAGGCGCTGGCGCGCAATCAGATACAGGTGTTTTACCAGCCTATTGTCGATCTGGCGAATGAGCGCATCATCAAGGTCGAAGCGTTGTTGCGCTGGCACCACCCCGTGCGCGGCATGATCGGTCCGAATGTGTTCATTCCATTGGCCGAAGAATCCGGGCTGATCGTGGAGATCGGGGAATGGGGGTTCCGTCAGGTGATTGCCGATATCAGCCGCTGGAAGCAAAAATACGGACGTATCATCCCGGTTGGCGTCAACAAGTCACCGCTTCAGTTCCTGGAAAAATCCATAGGAATGAGCTGGCCTGAATTGCTGGAGCAGCAAGGACTCCCCGGCAACAGCATCGTGTTGGAAATTACCGAGGGTGTGCTGCTGAAGGAAGCTGACGAGGTAAAAAGGCAGTTGCTGGAGTTCAGGAATCACATGATAGAGGTATCCATAGACGACTTCGGCACCGGCTTTTCCTCGCTGTCTTATCTGAAGAAATTTGCCATCGACTACCTGAAGATAGACCGCTCATTTATCAGCAGTTTGAGCGAAGATCAGAACAGCCGCGAGTTGACTGAGAGCATCATCGCCATAGCTCATAAATTGGGCATCAAGGCAATCGCCGAGGGGGTGGAAACTGTAGCGCAGCGCGACTTGCTGCGAAAATTTGGCTGCGATCTGGCGCAAGGTTTTCTGTATTCACAAGCGGTACCTGTTGCCGCACTCGAAGCGTTGCTGGAGCGTATTCCGCCACAATAGCCGTCAGAGTATTTCCCCGATTGAAGCATATGCCGACGCCGGATGTTAAACTGATCCGACTTGAGAGACTTCGGCACACCATGACACAAATCACGCCACGCATCATTCCGGCAACCGCGCTGCAACATCTGACTGAAGAGGGTTTCCCGCCTGCCATGGCGAAAATCTTTGCCGCGCGCGGCATTGATGATCGCCTGCAACTGGAAACGTCCTTCGCCCATCTGCTGCCTTTCGATAATTTGAAAAATGCACGCGAAATGGCGAGACTGCTGGCGGATGCAATCGCGGCGCAGAAAAAACTGCTGGTGATCGCCGACTACGACTGCGATGGCGCGACGGCCTGCGCGGTGGCGGTGCGCGGCTTGCGTGCCTTCGGGGCACAAGTCGACTTCATCGTGCCTAACCGTTTTGAATACGGCTATGGCCTGACCCCTGAGATCGTTCATTTAGCAGCGCAATCTGAGCCTGATATTCTGCTCACGGTAGATAACGGCATCGCCAGCGTGGACGGCGTGGCGGAGGCCAACCGACTGGGCATGCAGGTATTCGTCACCGACCATCATCTGCCGGGCGACACGCTGCCTGCGGCTGCCTGCATCGTCAATCCCAATCAGCCCGGCTGCACCTTTGCCAGCAAACATCTGGCGGGCGTGGGGGTGATGTATTACGTGTTGCTGGCGCTGCGCGCCGAATTGCGCAGCAGAGGACTGATGACAGACGAGCGCGGGCGAAAACTGCTGGAACTGCTCGATCTGGTCGCGCTGGGCACGGTCGCCGACGTGGTCAAACTGGATCAGAACAACCGCATCCTGGTGCAACAAGGCTTGCAACGCATCCGCGCAGGGCGTGCTTGTGCCGGCATCAACGCGCTGCTGCAGGTATCGAAGAAGACACCCGACAAGGTGGGAAGCCTCGATCTGGGCTTTACCGTGGGTCCCCGTCTGAATGCGGCGGGACGTCTGGACGACATGAGTCTGGGCATCAACGGCTTGCTGACCGATGACACAGCTTATGCCATGCAGATCGCAACCGAACTTGACAGTCTGAATCGCGAGAGGCGCAGCATCGAGACGGACATGCAGGAGGGCGCGCTGGCGGTGCTTGAATCGGTCAACCCGCACGATAATTTCAGCCTGACACTGTTCGATGAAACCTGGCATCAGGGGGTGATCGGCATCCTCGCCTCGCGCTTGAAAGACAAATTCCACCGGCCGGTGATCGCCTTTGCGCAATCTGCCAACGGGGAATTGAAAGGCTCAGGCCGTTCCATCGCAGGCCTGCACCTGCGCGATGCGCTGGATCTGGTCAGCAAACGCCACCCTCAACTGATCAGGAAATTCGGCGGGCATGCGATGGCAGCAGGATTGAGCATCGCCGAGGCTGATTTCAGCGCTTTTGTCGCTGCCTTCGAACAAGTCGCAAGCGAATTGATCAGCCCGAACGATCTGGCACAGCGCATCGAAACCGATGGACCGCTGGATGCTGCCGGCATGACGCTGGAAGCTGCCCGCCTGCTGGACGAACAGGTCTGGGGCCAGGGCTTCCCGGCTCCCCAATTCGACGATGATTTTGAAGTGCTGAATCAGCGCGTGGTCGGCGAAAAACACCTGAAGCTGCGCCTGTCCACGGAGGATGGCAATACGATCGACGCGATCCTGTTCGGACAACACGCACCACTGCCGGAATATATCCATGCCGTATACAGCCTGAGCATCAATGAATACAATGGCAATCAGAGTCTGCAACTCATCATCAAACACTGGGAGTAAAAACAGGATTGAGGATTCAAGATTGAGGATCGGTGATACAGTTAAAAACAGTATAACGGGTTTTTCTCACTCCTCAATCCAAATTTCTCAATCCTAAAACACATGGAAACCGGTTTTCTGCAAATCAACGGCATCGAAGCCTTGCCGCAATTCATCACCAGCCTTGCCATCGGCTTGCTGATCGGTCTTGAGCGCGAGCGCAACCCCTCGGCCCGCGCCGGGCTGCGCACCTTCGCGCTGGTTGCCATATTCGGCACACTGGCCGCCCTGCTCTCCAGCAAACTCGGCTCACCGTGGATACTGATCACAGGACTGATCGCCGTTGCCGGCATGATCATCGCGTCCTATATACACAGTCAGGATGACGATCCCGGCACCACCACCGTGATCGCGCTGCTGCTCTGTTACGGACTGGGCGCGATGATCTGGTACGACATGAGCAAACTCGCCGTGATGCTGGCGATCGGGGTGACCGCCCTGCTCTATTTCAAGCCCGAACTGCGCGGATTCTCGCAAAAACTCACGCGTCGCGATCTGGTTGCCGTGCTGCAGTTTTCCGTGCTGACCTTCATCGTGCTGCCCATCCTGCCCGATCAGAATTACGGCCCTTTTCAGGCCTTCAATCCGCATCAAGCCTGGCTGATGGTGGTGCTGATTTCCGGCATCAGTCTGGCGGGTTATGCCGCACTGCAAATAGTGGGCACCCGTTATGGCGCGCCGTTGCTGGGGTTTTTCGGTGGCATGGTGTCCAGCACCGCGACCACGCTGATCTATGCGAAGCACGGCAAGCTCAATCCGTTGATGTCCAACCTTGCCGCCTCGGTGATCGTGATTGCCAGCCTGGTCGTCATCCTGCGCCTGATGGTGGTCAGCGCCGTACTGGCTTACGGCACCCTCCCCAGGCTGATGCCGGTGCTGGCGGCAGGCTTGCTGTTCGGCCTGATCGTCGCCTTATATAACTGGCGCAAGATGGACAAAGCCACCGAGCTCTACATCCCGGAAACATCCAATCCGGCGGAGCTGCATTCCGCCATCGGATTTGGCTTGTTGTATGTCGTGGTATTGCTGGGCACGGCCTGGATGGAAGATCTTGCCGGAAGTCGCGGTTTATATGTCGTCGCGCTGGTATCGGGCCTGACCGATGTGGATGCCATCACGCTGTCCAGTCTGCGCCTGTTCAATCTGGGCAAGCTCTCCGAACATCAGACCGTCACTGCGATTACCTTAGCCTTCCTGTCCAACCTCGCCTTTAAATTCGGCCTGGTTATTTCTCTGGGTGGCTGGACCCTCGCAAAACATGTCTCCGTCGGCTTCCTTGCCATCGCTTGCGGGGTGCTGTTCGGCCTGTTTGCGCTATAATCGCCGCCTTTACAGCACACCAGCTCAGGACAAAATCATGGAAGTCGAACAAATCAATTCAATCAACAATCACTTGCAAGACCTGGCCTTGCGCAGCGCCGAATTACGGAGGTATCTTTGACTACGATACCAAACAGGAACGCCTGACGGAAGTCTGCGAACTCGCAGAAGACCCCGCCATCTGGCAGGATGCCAAGCGCGCCCAGGAACTGGGCCGCGAGCGCAAGATGCTCGAAGGCGTGGTACTGGGCCTCTCAAAAATCCAGTCAGATTTGTCCGATGCGGCCGAATTGTTTGAAATGTCGCAGGAAGAAAACGATGAAGAGTCACTGATCAGCACCGCTGCAGACATTGCCGACATCGAGCGTCGCGTCGCCGAGATGGAATTCCGCCGCATGTTCAACCATCCGATGGATCCGAACAGCTGCTTTATCGACATTCAGGCGGGTTCCGGCGGTACCGAGGCGCAGGACTGGGCGTCCATGTTGATGCGCATGTATGTGCGCTACGCCGAGCGCAAAGGCTACCAGGTGGAAATTCTGGAGTTGTCCGACGGCGAAGTCGCCGGCATCAAGGGTGCATCAATCAAGATCATCGGTGAATACGCCTTCGGTCATCTGCGCACCGAAACAGGCGTGCATCGACTGGTCAGGAAATCGCCGTTCGATTCCGGCAACCGCCGCCACACTTCGTTCTCCAGCGTGTTCGTCTATCCTGAAGTCGATGACTCGATCGAGATCGACATCAACCCGGCCGACCTGCGCGTGGACACCTATCGCGCGTCAGGCGCCGGTGGTCAGCACATCAACAAGACCGATTCTGCGGTGCGTATCACCCATCTCCCGACCAACATCGTGGTGCAGTGTCAGAGCGATCGATCGCAACACCGCAACCGCGCAGAGGCGATGGCGATGTTGAAATCCCGCATGTATGAGGAAGAGTTGCGCAAACGCAACGAAGAAAAACAGGTGATGGAAGACGGCAAGACCGACATCGGCTGGGGACACCAGATTCGCTCCTACGTGCTGGATCAGTCGCGCATCAAGGATCTGCGCACCAACTATGAAGTCGGCAACACCCAGGGCGTGCTGGACGGCGATCTGGATGACTTCATCTCGGCCAGCCTGAAACAAGGGGTGTAATGGCGTGAATCGGGGGCCATAGCAAGAGAACGCATTGATGAACTACAACTACCTCTGCCAACTTTGCGACAACCATCCGGCATTCGCCTGACCGCGACAAACAATCCGCAACCTCAGATATTATAAGGAACCCGTACTCCCGGCTTGTCGGGAGAAAAATCACGGGGGTTGCGCGTGACAATTCGTCGTCTATTCATTTGAATCGTTGCCCACATGAATCGGCACCGGCGCCTGCAACGTCCCGCCTGTTTCGATGCGTTCGTATTCCGCGATCACCTGTGCGCCCAGCAACAGCAGCGTGGCGGCCACTTCCAGGCTGAGCAGCACGATGATGGCCGTGGTGAGTGAGCCGTACACCACGCTCACTTGTGACAATGCGCCGAAATACCAGCCCAGCGCAAGGCGGATCAATTCCCACAGCAGGCCCGCCGTAGTGCCGCCGATCAGCGCGTGCAGCGCCGACAGTCTGCCAACCGGCATGAAGTAGTAGATACCGGAGAGGAGCAGAATTTCCCCGATCACGCCGACAACGTAGATCAGCAGGCGCGAGGGGCCGCTCAGCGACCAGCTATGCCCCATGATAACGAGGTTCTCGCCGCCCATCGTCACCAGATCGGCGATCACAAACGTGCCCGCGAACAGCGCCGCGCCGATGAAAAAGATATAGCCGAAGGGCAACAGCAGTGACACGAGGAAGTGCCGCCTGCGTTTTTGCACGCGGTGCAGAAAAATCACCGAGATCGCGTTCTCCAGCACCCTGAAGCCTAACGAGCTGAAAAACAGCATCGTGATGAACAGCATCCAGCCGATCACTGCGCGGTGATCGAGAAACGCACGCAACTCCACCACCACCGCACTGCCTTCGCCCGGCACCACGTATTCCAGCGCCCGGCGCAGCGTCGCCAGCAGCACGTCCTGATCGATCACGTGCGACAGCGCGATCACCATCAGGATCAGCAGCGGCACGATGGAGAGCAGCGCGTAATAGGCCACGGCACCTGCCAGCAGCAGACCCTGATTGGCCTGAAATGCTTTCAGAACCCGGAGCGCGAAGGCGACCGGGTTTTTCAGGACATGGACGATGCGGGGGTTGATGAATTTCATGGTTGTATTGATTCTATCGCGGCAGGCTGGCGGCGCGTGAGCGATTCCGCACATTGAACATAAAAATTCCCGGCGAGGGTATTCTTACAGACCCGGCTGCTGCAAAGTCACGTCAGGATTGATCAGAGGCTAAAACACTATGCAGCAGCCAAAAGACTTTCATATGGAATGTGTAATCCATCATGCAAGCGCTTCACCATTTGCAAACTCAGCCGGCGCTTGTGGTTTAGAACTTCTGAAACGCGACCGCTGCTACCGATGAAAGGCTCAAGATCCTTTTGAGTAAGACCTTGCTGTTCCATTCTGAATTTAATGGCTTCAACCGGATCCGCCGCCCCCATCGGAAAATATTTGTTTTCATATGATTCGATCAACGTAACCAGAATTTCCATCTCGTCTGATTCCGGCGTTCCATCTTGCGCCTGATACACAACCTCCAGCCGCTTAAATGCGGCTTGCAGGTCATCGTTGTTCCGGATTGGCTTAATATTCATTGACGGTCTCCACATTGATTTGATCATACTGCGCATGGGTTCCAACGAACTTTACCCACACAATCCCGGCCCGATATTGCATTTCAACAACCAACCGGTACTTATTTCCGGCGATATTGAACACAACACGATTGTTGCCACAGATGCTCGCATTTCGGTACTGCCCTTTAATATCCTGGGGGGTCAACCAGTCAGCTTCGCTGGTTTCATCAAACCAGCTTTGCAAAGCGCCTTTTGAATCCAGATATGCCGGCCGACTCCAAAAGTTGACCAAAGTACTCTTTGCAATTATCCGCACACCCAAAACCTCCCATTTTGGGAGATTTTATATCGACGGGGCACCCATAGCAAGCAAACTGTACTGAATTTAACAAAAAAACGCAGGTTACTTTTTCCGGCCTTTCAATGCACATCCCCAAACGACAGCAACCCGCCAGCCAGCGTCGAGTAAAGTTGCCGTGCAATCAATCATTGCTCTACGTTATCAACGCATACCGCGCAGGCAAATCTTCCCAACTCTTCGCGGTGAGCACATCGGCAGCATAAACGTGAAATTCGCGTAGCGATTCGTTTGCCCCTCGCCCGCAAGCGGGAGAGGGTTGGGGTGAGGGAGAGCGCAGCGAGGGTGCACGGTCACGGTAATTGAACGTTCTTTACACTCGCCATGACCTTTGAAATGCGGGAACACCGGAAAAACCAAGGCTTGCTTGCGGCAAAGGACGTGCATAGCCCAGTTCAAATAGATTGAATACATATTGCAAATGGGATGGATTCGGTCATAATGTCCGCTATTATTCCCAGATACGGACTACAGCATGACCACCGTCTTTCACACCGGCCCTGACCGGGATCTGGCAGCGAGCTACCTTGCCGCCGCGCTTAAAACCCACAAACAAGCAGAAATTGCCCGCCACTTGGGTGTCGACGCCCGTACTGTCCGCCGTTGGGCGCTCGATCAGTCAGTTCCGGCGCATTACGCATTCGGCCTGCAACGTCTCCTGCCGCTTGAATATCCGCTTGCCGACAACGCGCCTTTCACTTTCATTGATCTCTTTGCAGGAATTGGCGGCATCCGCATGGCCTTCGAGGGTTTGGGCGGGCACTGCGTGTTCACCAGCGAGTGGGATAGTTATGCGCAGAAAACCTATGCCGAAAATTTCCCCGGCGGACACCTGATCAACGGCGACATTACGCAAGTGGATGCAGCGGACATTCCAGATCACGACGTCCTACTGGCGGGTTTTCCCTGCCAGCCTTTTTCCATTGCCGGGGTCAGCAAAAAGAACGCGTTAGGCAAAGCGCATGGCTTCGCTTGCGAAACGCAGGGTACATTGTTTTTCGATCTCGCGCGCATCATCGCCGAGAAAAGACCACGCGCCTTTCTGTTGGAGAACGTCAAGAATCTCCTTTCGCACGACAAGGGACGAACTTTTGACGTTATTCGCCGAACACTGGAAGTTGAGTTGGGTTATCACATTAAATACCGCGTGATAGATGGCGCTCATTTTGTACCGCAACACCGAGAACGCATTCTCATTGTCGGATTTCGCGAACCCACCAACTTTGATTTCGACGCCCTGCCCTTACCCGCCAAGGGCAGACGCTCACTGCGCGAGATTCTGCACAAGACCGATGGCAGCGAGCCAAACTTACCGTGGGACGGGGATCGCTTCTTTGATCACACCACGCAACAGGTTTTGGCCAAATATACGCTTTCGGACAAGTTGTGGGCCTATTTGCAAGGCTATGCGGAAAAACATCGTGCGAAGGGTAACGGCTTTGGTTTCGGTCTGGTCACGCCCGATAGTGTTACCCGCACTCTGTCCGCACGTTACTACAAGGACGGTTCTGAAATCCTTGTTTATCAAGGGGAAGGCGTCAATCCGCGCCGTCTGACACCGCGTGAATGCGCACGCCTCATGGGTTTCCCGGACTCATTCAAGATTCCAGTGTCGGATACGCGGGCTTATCAATTATTTTCTCAAGCAGCAGTTGTGCCAATGGTTGAATATGCCGCTAAACTGATGGTGTCGAAATTCAACTTAAGGGAGAAGGCACCGGAAGCGAAAGCTGTCGAAGTGCCGAAAGACATCATGGCTATAAACCGTTGGACGCCTTGCCGCCACAATTTTCTGAAAATTCAAAATGCGCCAGTCTGATAGTTTATCGGGTGACAACCGCTCTGCTCGCCATCATTTTTTCTCCCACGGCGCAAAACCGATAGGGCGTTTTTTCTTTGGTGCCAAAGGGGTCATCAGTTCATGGATGGCCTCGAAAACGGCTTTGAACTTGATGTCGTAATTCTTCTCAAGTGCGGCAAGTTTGCGGGATAACCAGCGACTTGGCTGCGGACTTTTGCAGCCTAGTCGAATGGCTAGTTGTTTGATCCAAAGTTCAACGTTGGAGGCAAGCATCTGCCGTAACTGCACGAAGGCGCGCACAACCATGAGGCTGACTTCTACTGCGCGATCTGATTTTAATACATTGCCCAGCATCAGCGCGCCGTGTTCTGTGAAGGCATACGGCAAGGTTGACGAATATTTGAGCTTGGCTAGGTGGTCACAATTTGTGACCACCTCGATTTTCTCGATAGCCGTTAATTGGAACGTGAAGTCAGAAGGAAAGCGTTCTATATTTCGTTTAACGGCCTGATTCAGCACCTTGGTTTGCACACCATAGAGTTCAGCTAAATCGGCATCCAGCATGACTTTCTGACCGCGAATCAAAAATATCTTCGATTCGATTTGCTCCACAGATGCAATCAATTTATTGTCAGTCATCGCCCAACTCCTTTGCCGCTAATTGATGTGGCATATTATGCGAAAAATCCCTGTATCCCAAGCAACGCGGAAATCTTGGCACGTACCTCATCCAGTTCGCCGGCTGAAGCACGACCTTGTGGCTTTGCGTGCGCGCCAGTCGAGGTTTTTGACCTGATCGGACAATACCGCGCTGCATGCATCCTGCTCATGGCGTTGCCGTACTTTATTGCCGGACAACAGCTTCGAGGGAAACGCTGAACGAATCACCCGTTCGCCCTGAGCTTGTCGAAGGGTTTGCATAACCAATTGATAGTTAAATATTTAATCCGCACATGGTTCGACAGGCTCACCACGAACGGATTAAATCTAGCGTTGAACCTTCCGGCGTATATCGGCTTGCTGTAGGAAGCTGTGCAACTTCGATTTGCTGAAAGACTCTGAATATACCTGCCTGATAGTTTATCGGGTGACAATCGCCCCAGTCGCCATCATTTTTTCTCCCACGGTGCAAAACCGATAGGGTGTTTTTTCTTCGGTGCCAAAGGGGGCATCAGTACGCGTCTACGGCGTTGGTTACGCTGGTCGTGCGTGCAAGCGAATTCCCAGCGCGCGGATTACCTTCCAAATGGTGGCGAACTCAGGATTACCTTCGGCGGACAATGCTTTGTACAGGCTCTCGCGTGCCAGGCCGGTGTCACGGGCAAGTTGTGTCATGCC
The DNA here is from genome assembly GCA_947085835.1 of uncultured Nitrosomonadales bacterium. Classification (GTDB taxonomy): domain Bacteria; phylum Pseudomonadota; class Gammaproteobacteria; order Burkholderiales; family Gallionellaceae; genus Gallionella. The sequence continues at coordinate 17,624 of CAMTXT010000017.1, forward strand.
TTTGGCGCGCGCGATTGTGCCGAGTGCTTGTGCGATAAAAACAGGATCGTCGCCAGCTTCTTCGATACATGCTTCAAGGTAGGCCGCCATATCTTCTTCCGTCTTGAGATATTCGGCGGAATCGTATGGGGCGATACCCAGCTTTGTAATTGCGGATTTCTTGATCATGTTTATTCCTTCAGAATTCGAGCCATTTCAAGCGCTCGTTCAATATCGCGGTTTTGACTGCTTTTATTACCACCACATAACAACAAAACCACCGTCATGCCCATGCGGGTGAAATACACACGATAACCTGCACCGACATGGATGCGCATTTCACTCACACCTTCACCCACCGGCTTGACATCACCCGCGTTGCCCTTTGCCATGCGGTCGATACGTACCTGTATGCCGGATTTTGCCAGTCGGTCTTTCAGACTATCCAGCCAGTGATCAAACTCGGCAGTGCGGAGTATTTTTACCATGCACGAATCGTATTCCATGGATTACATCTGGTCAAGTGCATTCACTTAAAAACCAGCTAAACGTATCAGCATTATTTTCTCACACGGTGCAAAACCGATAGGGTGTTTTTTCTTCGGTTGCAGCGGGGTCATCTGTTCATGGATGGCCTCGAAAACAGCTTTGAACTTGATGTCGTAGTTCTTTTCCAGTGCGGCAAGTTTGCGGGATAACCAGCGACTTGACTGCGGACTTTTGCAGCCTAGTCGAATGGCTAGTTGTTTGATCCAAAGCTCAACGTTGGAGGCAAGCATCTGACGCAACTGCACGAAGGCACGAACTACCTGAAGGAGATGCCTGCGTCCTGCCGGAATGTTTGAGGCCGCAAATTGCGGCCTCATGTTTGTTTCCCGCGACTTCGGCCGAGCTAATGCGGCACGTGATGGCGGCCTATGCTCACGCGTTTGGCCTGCATCCCCTCGGCTGCCAGTTCCTCGATAAACTTCACTTCGTCGCCGACGTTGAGTTGATTGAAGGTGGGACTCACCACGTTGTCGCGGTGGAAGTACAACTCGTCGCCGTCGGCGCGCAGAATGAAACCACAGCCGTCATCGGGAAAGAGTCGCACCACTTCGCCGATAAATTCCGCCTGGTGGTGTTTGGTGTCGCCCCGCATGCGCTGGACATAATCGTCGAGCTGGCGGCGCGTGGCATCGAAGGCGTCGCGCAGCGCGACATAGACATCCTCGTTGCGATCGCGGTTCACGACGATTTCGCGTCCCGGCACACCGATGTCGATGCGTATATTGAAGGGTTTGCCTTGACTCTTGTGGTTGTGTGGCATATCCACCACCACCCGACAGGAAACGATGTGTTCAAAAAAGCTCTCCAGCTTCTTCGCCTTCTCGCGGATATGCGTCTCAAGAGCTTCGGAATGATCTACGTTGCGCAGCGTGATTTGCATTGGAATCTTCATGTTGCAATCCTCCTGTTAGTGAATAATACCGCTCAAACACTGCGGTTGCCGATTTCTCCGTTAACTGTGATCACTCTATTCCTTAAACCTGATGTTTCAAACTGTTATTTCAAGTTCAAGACAAAGACCGGCAAACTGTCCCCGCCAACACCCTACTCGGTCCGTCCCAGCACCTTCAGATAGACCTTGCGGTAAGCACGGGCGCTGGTCTCCCAGCTGAAATCCTTGCTCATGCAGTTCCGGCGCAGGGCTTTCCATTTTCGTTCATCGCGGTACAGCGTAACCGCGCGCTGTATCGCGGCAAACAGATTATCGGTGGTCATGCCGCTGAACACGAAACCGCTGGCCGTGCCATCTTTGAGAGTTTCCGGGTTGCAATCCACGACCGAATCCGCCAGGCCGCCGGTATTGTGCACGATGGGCGGTGTACCGTAACGCTGGCTGTAGAACTGGTTCAGTCCGCAAGGCTCGAAGCGCGACGGCATGACGAACATATCCGCACCCGCTTCGATTTGATGCGACAGTCCTTCGTCAAAACCGATCATCGCCGCAATCTTGCCGGGATAATGCTGCGCCAGATCGCTTGCGGCTTGTTGCATGGAGGATTCACCGCTGCCCAGTATCACCAGCTGAACAGGTAGTTCGAGCAGGCGCGGGGCGATTTCCAGCAGCAGATCCAGTCCTTTCTGATGCGTCAGACGGCTGACCACGGCCAGCAACGGCACGTCAAGGTTCACGTCCAGCCCCATACGACTTTGCAATTCCTGTTTGTTCAGGGCCTTTCCCGCCATGCGGCCGGCTGAGAAATGACCGGGCAAATGCCGGTCTGTTTCAGGATCCCATTCATCGGTATCGATGCCGTTGAGTATGCCGGTGATGTCGCTGCTGCGCGCGCGCAGCAAACCTTGCAGACCGAAGCCCAGCTCCTCGCCCTGAATTTCGCGGGCGTAGTTCGGGCTGACCGTGGTGATATGGTAGGCGTAATAAAGCCCCGCCTTGAGAAAAGACATGTTGCCGTACAGCTCAATGCCATTGACATTGAAACTGGCCGGCGGCAAGCCCAAAAGCTCAACCTTCTTCGGGCGGAAGTTGCCCTGAAAAGCCAGGTTATGGATGGTCGTGATATTGGGCACCGCACCCGCTGCCACGCTCAGGTATACGCCGACGAGGCCGGTTTGCCAGTCGTTGCCGTGCACCAGATCGGGACGCCAGGAAAGCGGCGTATCGAAGCTGCCCAGCACGGCGGCAATTTTCGAAAGCAGACCGAAACGCAGCGGATTGTCAGCCCAGTCATGCCCTGTCGCCGGGTCCATATAAGGGCCGCCCTCACGCTGATACAAATCCGGGCAGTCCAGCACCAGCAGCGGCACGCCGCTTTTCATGATGGAAAATATCAGGCGGGACGCCGGGAATCCGGGCAAATCGGCGAAGGTGGCCACCACTTCGTGCGGCCCCATTTGCTTCATCACCTGCGGATAGCCCGGAACCAGTACGCGCACGTCGATGTTCAGTGCACGCAAGGCGGCGGGCAGCGCCCCGCTGACATCGGCCAACCCGCCGGTCTTGATTAACGGTGCAATTTCGGACGTTACAAACAACACTTTTATTTCAGGCATTTCTTATCCTTGTTATTTTTCGGGATAGCTTCGCATAAGCTGCGAGTAAGCCCCCTCGACAAGTCGCTGCTAAAATCCCGACCTGCTTTCCTGAATCCTTCACGCAACAACTTTGGGCTTAGCCCCTTAGTCGTGCGGGGAAAACCCTTCACTCAGGGATAGGCGATTTATCGCCTTATATTCCGTGGGAAGACCCTTGCGATCTTGCGGCATCATTCTGAATCACAGCCAGCGCATCATGCCCATCTCAAACGGGTGCGTCAGCAACTCATGGTACGGATAGACGCGAATATGATATTCCAGATTGCCGCATTGTTCAGGTTGCAACCCGGTTGAGAACAGGTTCTCCCCCGCTTCGTTTGTAGTGCCGAGCGACTCAAAACGGTAACGCTGTGCGGATGCGAGCTGTTCTTTTTTGGTTTTATAACCAAGCAGTATTTCAACGACCACATCTCCTGGCTCAAGCCCGTTCAGATTGACCGCCACTTCAAAGTACAAGCTGTCACCGTAGTTGATTTGAGTTTTGGCCGAATCGATGCGGCATAAATCGACGCCCGCCCATGCATCCTGCACGCGCGCCTTCCAGTCCGCCACGAGGCGCGAATTTTCATACTCGTTTTGTATATACAGCTGATGCTGTTTGGAAGCCGGCAAATAGCACTTGGCCAGATATTCACCCACCATACGCTTGGAATTGAAGCGCGGGATGATGGTCGCCATCGAGCGTTTGGCCATTTTCAGCCAGTTTGGCGAAAAGCCCATCTTGCCGTATTCGTAGTAGGACGGCACGACCTGATCTTGCAGCAATTCATAGAGCGTGCGATTTTCTTCGTGCGTCCTGACTTCTTCGCTCAGCGTTTCCGATACCGGTTTGATCGCCCAGCCATTCTTGCCGTCATAGCTCTCCCCCCACCAGCCGTCCAGCACGGACAGGTTGATGCAGCCGTTCATGCCCGCCTTCATGCCCGACGTGCCGGAAGCTTCCAGCGGATAGAGCGGATTATTCAGCCAGACATCGACCCCGGAGACCAGTTTGCGCGCCAGCGCGAGATCATAGCCTTCAACCATCAACACCTTGCCGGTGAATTCGGCCATCTTGGAAATCTGGGTGATGTGACGGATCAGATCCTGGCCTGGAATATCAGCCGGATGCGCCTTGCCGGCAAAAATGAACACCACCTGACGGTCAGGGTTATGCAAAATTTCGCGCAGCCAGTCCAGATTGCTGAACAGCATGGTGGCGCGTTTGTACGTGGCAAAACGGCGCGCGAAACCGACCGTGAGAATATTGGGATTTTCCGGATTGACGTATTTGAGCAGGCGATCCAGATGGGCTTCTGATCCGTGATTGCGGAAGTGCTGGGCTTTAATGCGTTCACTCACCGCATTCAACATTTTCACTTTCAGCGTCTGATGAACGCTCCAGAACACATGGTCGGGAATTTCATCAACCCCCTCCCACAGCTTCAGGTCGTTCATCCGGGAGTTCCACTCGGAGCCAAGATAACGCTCCAGCACTTCGATCCACTCGGTCGCCAAAAAGGTCGGCGCATGAACGCCATTGGTGACATAGGTCATCGGATTTTCTGAAGGTTCGATCTCAGGCCACATGTCGGCGCAAATTTGTGCCGACACCTCACCGTGGATGCGCGACACCCCGTTGTGAAAACGCGAGCCGTGCAGCGCCAGCGCCGTCATGTTGAAATCCGGACTGTTGATGGTGCGTCCCAGCGCCATGAATTGATCGTGGTCCAGCTTTAATTTGGGGTAATAGTGTTCGAAATAACGCCTGATCATCCCCTCGCTGAAATGGTCGTGCCCGGCGGGTACCGGGGTATGCGTGGTGAAGATGGTATTCACCGCCACGTCTTCCAGGGCTGTCGTGAATTTAAAATTATCCAGACCCGTCTTCTGCCGGATGCGTTCCAGCATCAAAAAGGCGGCATGCCCTTCGTTGATATGCCAGACGGTAGGCTTCAGTCCGATTTCCTGCAAGGCGCGTACGCCGCCGATGCCCAGCACGATTTCCTGCTCGATGCGCATCTCCGTATCCCCGCCATACAGCCTGTGGGTGATGTCGCGATCGTGGGCACTATTGCTTTCGATGTCCGTGTCCAGCAGGTAGAGCATGATATGACCGACACGGGCTTGCCATATCTTGATATTGACGGTGCCATCGGGCAGCTCGACCGCGACATAAGCCTCGGAGCCGTCGGGACGCCGTGCGGGTGAGACGGGCAAGTCATCAAAATTTGAATCGGTGTTGCTGGCAATCTGATTGCCTTCACCGTCGATGGTCTGGTGAAAATAACCCTGGCGGTACAGCAAGCCGACGCCGACAAAGGGCAGGCGCAAATCGCTTGCCGCCTTGCAGTGATCGCCCGCCAAAATACCCAGTCCGCCTGAATAGATTGGAAAGCTTTCATGCAGACCGAATTCGGCGCAAAAGTAGGCGATCAGATCATTCTCGCCTAACCAGTCGAAGCCGCCCGCAGGCAGCCTGTGATCATGGTAGGTGTCGTAATCCGCCAGCACACGGTTGAAATTACCGATAAACACCTGATCGTCTGCCGCATCGATCAGCAGTTGTTCGTCCACCCGTTTCAAAAACGCCTTCGGGCTGTGGCCGGTGGCCTTCCACAAACCGGGGTGCAGACGCGCAAACAATCTGCGTGTGGAGCGATCCCAGCTATACCAGAGATTGTTGGCCAACTCATCGAGTCGCGCCAGACGCTCCGGCAGTTTGGGACGGACTTGCAAAAAGAAGGAAGTACTCTTTTTCACGATCAATTCCTCAAGCGATGCTATCAAGAAGCAAACTCACGCATTTTTTCGGATTATAGCGCAGCCACGCCTGCATTACCGGGCTAAAACGTTACAGCTTCAATATCAAAAAAAATAACCACCTGAATAATCAAGTGGTTATCAGTTTTATTGCGATGCAATACCCGGACTAACCTTGCTTCACGCTCTTGACGTTCCAGACATTGTCGGCATATTCCATGATGGTGCGATCGCTGGAAAACTTGCCCATATTCGCGACATTGAGGATGGCGCGGCGTGTCCATTCTTCCTTGTCCTGATAGAGCAGGCTGACCCTGTCCTGAGCGGCGATGTAACTGTCGTAATCGGCCAGCAACAGATAATGGTCGCCATGATGCGTCAGGTTGTCAAAAATCTGACGGTAGCGACCGGGTTCTTCCACCGAGAAGAAACCGTTGCCTATCATGTCCAGCACCTGTTTCAGCTCTTCGTTGCCGTAGTAGTGATCCCACGCGCTGTAACCGTCGGCACGCAGGTCGGCGACTTGCGGCGTGGTCAGGCCGAAGATGAAGATATTGTTGTCGCCGACTTCTTCTAGTATCTCGACGTTGGCGCCATCCAGCGTGCCTATCGTCAGCGCGCCGTTCAGCGCCATCTTCATATTGCCGGTACCGGATGCTTCCGTACCCGCCGTGGAAATCTGTTCGGACAGATCGCTGGCTGGGAACAGTTTTTCCGCCGATGAAACGTCGTAGTTAGGCAGGAACACCACTTTGAGCAAACCATGTACAGCCGGGTCGTCGTTGACGATGCTGGCGACATCATTGATCAGGCGAATGATCAGCTTGGCCAACTTGTAGCCCGGCGCCGCCTTGCCTGCGAAGATGATGGTGCGCGGCGTAACCGAATGTGCATTTCCGCTGCGGATTCGGTTGTACAGCGTGATCACATGCAGCACGTTCAACAGTTGACGCTTGTATTCGTGGATGCGCTTGATCTGCACGTCGAACATCGAATTCACGTCGACTTTGATGCCGACCTTCTTCTCGATATAGTGTGCCAGGCGTACCTTGTTGGCTTGTTTGACCGCACGGAACTGGCTGCGGAATTTGCCATCTTCGGCATGTTCAATCAAGCCCTTGAGCTGATCCAGATCGCGCACAAAACCCGTGCCGATGCGAGAAGAAATCAGCTCGGACAAGCCTGGGTTGCACTGATTCAGCCAGCGACGCGGCGTAATGCCGTTGGTGACGTTGATGAATTTTTCCGGATAGATGCGATGAAAATCGGCAAACAACGTGGTTTGCAACAAATCGCTGTGTATCGCCGCCACGCCATTCACGGTATGACTGCCCACCACGGCCAGATGCGCCATGCGCACGCGCCTGCCGTGGCTTTCATTGATGATGGAAACGCGCTCAAGCAAGCCGGTGTCGCCGGGGAAGTGATGATTGACCAGCGCCATGAAGCGGTGATTGATCTCGTAGATGATTTCCAGATGACGCGGCAACACGCGTTCGAACTTCTCCACGGCCCAGGTTTCCAGCGCCTCAGGCATCAGCGTGTGATTGGTGTAGGCAAATATCTTCGTGACCAGACCCCAGGCGTGATCCCACTTCAGTCCGTGCACGTCGAGCAATTGATACATCATCTCGGCCACGCCCACAGCCGGGTGCGTATCATTCAACTGGATCGCGACCTTCTCAGGCAACTGATCCCAGTCGCTGTGCTTTTGCAGGAAGTGATACAAGATATCCTGAATGGAGGCGGAGACGAAGAAATACTCCTGTCTTAAGCGCAATTCCTTACCCACCGCCGAGCTGTCGTTCGGGTAGAGCACCTTGGACAGGCTCTCGGAAATATTCTTGTCCTGAACCGCGCTCAGATAGTCGCCCGCATTGAACGATTCGAGGTTGAATTCGCGCGCAGCCTTGGCGGCCCACAGGCGCAGGTTATTCACGGTATCGGTGTTGTAACCGGGGATGGGCACGTCAAAGGCCATCGCCATTACCGTTTCTCCGTCTACCCAGTGATGTTCAGTGCCACCCTCGCCATCCGGAAACCGGACGACACGACCGAAGAATTTGACCGGGTACATGCGCTCAGGGCGCTGGAATTCCCACGGATTGCCGAAACGCAGCCAGTTGTCCGGCCGTTCGACCTGCTGCCCGTCCTTGATGCGCTGGTTGAACATGCCGTATTCGTAGCGTATGCCATAACCCTGACCCGGCAAATCGAGCGTCGCCATGGAATCGAGAAAACAGGCAGCCAGACGGCCCAGACCGCCATTGCCCAGGGCCGCGTCGATCTCGGTTTCTTCGACCTCTTCCAGTTCCTGACCCAACGCCTTCAAACTTTCACGCAGCGACGGCTCAATGCCTAAATTGAGCGCCGCATTCGACAGCGTGCGACCAATCAGGAATTCCAGCGAGAGGTAATAGAGCCGTTTAGGGTCTTGCTCTGCATATTCCTCAGTCGTTTTCAGATGTTTTTCAATCAGCTGATCGCGCACAGCGTGTGCCGACGCCTCGAACCAGTCACGATCGGTGGCGGTCTTGACGGATTTACCTTCGGTGTAAATCAGGTGATTGGTCAGCGTGCGCTGCAAGACATCAGGATTGGAACGGTCAGACTGTGCGGAACTGGATTTTTTTGAGGAACTCATGACAAACGCCTGTATATATGAAAGATTTTGTGCAATAAATTTTAAACTGTCCGCAGTTTAACAACTAACCGCGTACATGTCACATGGAAACAAGCAGTTAAAAAACACTACGCCCGCGACAACCGCATGATAGATCACAATTGTTACAGTCATGCCCGTTGCGCGGCACACAAGGCAGGGCCATACAGCGCGGCTCTGTCATTCAGTATCACCCTGACCGGCATGGCTTCGAGCAATGCACGCATCCGGCCCTTATTCACAAAAGCCTCCAGAAAAGCGCCGCTTTTAAGCTGCGGCAATATTTTCGGGGCGATGCCGCCGCCCAGATACAATCCGCCCCGGCTCATCACCTTGAGCGCCAGATTGCCAGCCTCCGCGCCATATAAACTCACAAACAGATGCATCGTCTCGGTACAGATTTCATCGCGACCGGCGGCGCTGGAAATGGCGGCTGCGGCATCGCCGCGTTGCATTTCATCGCACAGCCAGTCCGGAATATCGATGCATCGATACCGGCGTAAAAACTCGTGCAGGCTAAGGATGCCCATGCCGGACACCACGCGCTCCCAGCTGACGTGCTGAAACTGCTGTTGCAGATGTCGCAACAGCGCAAATTCCAGCGTGTTAGAAGGAGAAAAACTGGCATGCCCGCCTTCGGTGGCAAACGGCTGGTGGCGCGCGCCATCCCAATACAAACCGGCCTCGCCCAGCCCCGTTCCGGCAGCGATCACGGCGACATTGCCGCAGGCAGACTCGTCTCCCGCCTGTAAGGTCAGCAAATCCTCCGGCCCCAGGGCCGGCAAGCCGTACGCCGTGGCTTCCAGATCATTGAGCAGCGTGCACTGGATAAAGCCGAATTGCCGCTGTAATGCGTCCGCGTCGATCCGCCACGGCAGATTGGTGGTTTGCACTGCCCTGCCCTGCACCGGCCCTGCAACCCCGAACGCCGCAGGAATATAAAATTTGCGCAGCGATTCGTTTGCCTCCTCTCCCGCTTGTCGCGCCAAGATCGCTGCGCAGCAACGGGAACCTGGCGGAGATACCCCTTGCGGGTACGGGAGAGGATTGTGGAGAGGGAAACGCAAACTATCGATACCGGACAGAAATTCGCCCAGCAAGGTCTCAAACTTTTCATAAGTCTGACTGGGAAAACTGGCTTCATGCTCGATGCGCACCTCTGTGCCTTGCACGGTCACGATAGCCAGGCGGGTCTTCGTGCCGCCGATGTCGCCTGCAAGAACCAGGCTCATGACAACGCCAACCCAAGCCACAAGCTACCAGCTACCAGCATGAATAAACTGTTCGCAACTTTCCTCATTTCAATATCCTGTCGTCACTCAGGGCCGCATCGACTATCTTTTGCGGCAGTTGTTTGGTTGGTTTTACGCCCAGTTCTTTTAGCATTTCAGCCTGCCGGATCACGTTGCCACGCCCCCCGGCAAACTTGTTATATGCGCCGTCATACGCCTTCTGCGCCTGTTGCAGCTTGACACCCAGACCCTCCAGGTCTTCCACGAAACCTGCCAGCTTGTCGTAGAGTTCGGCGCCGCGATTGGCAATCTCCTGCGCATTGCGATTCTGCTGCTCCTGCCGCCACAGATGGGCGACAGTGCGCACCACAAACAGCAAGGTGCTCGGGCTCACCAGCAAGACGTTGCGACGCCAGGCATCCTGCCATAAATCGCTGTCATGCGAGATAGCCAGCATGAAGGCCGGCTCGATTGGAATAAACATCAGCACGAAATCGAGCGATTTCAGACCGTACAGCTGCTGGTAGTTTTTCTCGGACAGATCTTTGATATGGCTGCGCACCGATTCCAGATGGCGCTTCATCGCCGCATCGCGCTGATGATCGGTCTCCGAATTGGCGTACTCCTCGTACGCGTTCAGCGACACCTTGGCATCGATGATCAGATGCTTGTCTTCGGGCAGATGAACCACCACGTCCGGCTGGGCGCGGGTGCCATCGGCACGGGTATGGCTTTCCTGCACGTCATATTCATGCCCTTTGCGCAACCCGGAAGCCTCCAGCACCCGCTCCAGAATCAGCTCGCCCCAGTTGCCCTGCGTCTTGGTCTGTCCTTTCAGGGCGGAGGTCAGGTTATGCGCATCCTTTGACAGTTGGTTGTTAAGCAACATCAGTTGTTTAACCTGTTCGGTCAACGCGGACCTGTCCTTGCCCTCCTGCACATAGACTTCCTGTACCTGGCCCTGAAACTCGGTAATCTTGACTTTCAGCGGTTCGAGCAACTGACTGATATTGGTCTGATTCTGTTCGGTAAAACGCTTTGTTTTATCTTCCAGGATTTCATTGGCCAGCACCTTGAATTGATTGGAAAGCTCTTCCCTCGCGTTATTCAGCACCGCGAGATTCTCACTGGCTTTTTCGCGCTCAGCATTGAGGCTGGTAGTCAGTTCGGTCACCTGATTGCTCAGTCGCTGCTGCTCGATATTCAGCTGATCCCGCAACGCGGCAAGATCGTCCCGCTCGCGCCCGAGGGAAATCAATTGAACGCTCTGGTTCGCAACCGTAGACGCTGCCGCCCCCGTCTTCTCGCGCAAATCGCCCAGATTCTGTTCGAGTTGCCGGACCGCATTTTCCGCATTGATGTGCTCTGTTGCCAGACGCCGGGCGTCTTCCTGCGCTGCGCTCAATCGTTCATTCAGGCGCACCATTTCCAGCTGAGTTTCGCTGTGCGCACGCGAGGCACGCTCCCGCAACACCAGCCAGATGACAGCCGCGCCTACCAGCGAGCCAATTAAAAATGCAGCGAACGAAAAAAATAGTTGATCCATGAGTATCAGTTATGTCAAAGCCGGGTTTCAGTATAAACGAATCACCCCGCCATGAAAAAACGCCTGATCAATTAAACTGCTGCGCGGGGGAAACCCAAGAAAAAAGCGGCAAACCGCCAGGCTGCCAAAGAGCCTGGCCGATTTGCCGCTTAAGCGTCAATAACCGTCGCTTATTGCTTGCCGTACAGCTTGCGACCGCGTATCCGGGCACGGTGGGCTGAGCGTTGCTCGGCTTCGGTCAGCGCACGGGGTTTCTTGCCCTCGAACGGATTCTTGCTGGAATTGAACTGGATCTTCAACGGCGTGCCTTGCAGCCTGAAAACTTCGGCAAAGGCGCGTTCCAGATAACGCGCGTAGCTGGCCGGGATATTGTCCAGACCGCTGCCGTGAACCACGATCAGCGGCGGATTGCTGCCGCCCTGGTGGGCGTAGCGCATCTTGGGCAGGAAGCGTCCCACCTTGGGCGGCGCCTGCTTTTCGACCGCGCCCAGCAATGCACGGGTCAGCTTGGGCGTTGACATCTTCGCCATGGCCGCAGCATAAGCCTCATCAACGGAGGTCAGCACGTTTGCGATGCCGTTGCCGTTCAGCGCGGAAATGTAGTGACGTTTGGCAAAATCCAGGAAGTGCAGCTTGCGTTCGATGTCGCTCTTGACCATCTCGCGCTGATGATTGTCCAGCCCGTCCCACTTGTTGACCGCCAGCACCAGCGCGCGACCGGCCTGCAACACGAAATCGGCGACATGCGCATCCTGCTCGGTGATCTGATCGCGTGCATCGACCACCAGCACCACCACGTTGGCGTCTTCAATCGCCTGCATGGTCTTGATGACGGAGAACTTTTCGACGGCTTCATCGACCTTGCCGCGACGTCGTACGCCTGCGGTATCGATGATGGTGTACTGCTTGCCTTCGCGCTCGAAGTCGATGTAGATACTGTCGCGGGTGGTCCCGGGTTGATCGAACGCGATGACGCGCTGCTCGCCCAGAATGGCGTTCACCAGCGTGGACTTGCCGACATTCGGGCGGCCCACAATGGCAAGTTTGGGCGGTTTGTCCTGAGCAACTTCTTCCTCTTCAACCTCTTCTTCAGGAAAGTTCTCCAGCGCGATTTCGACCACTTCGACGACATTGTCGCCGTGGGCTGAGGAAATCGGATAGGGCTCGCCCAGGCCAAGCTCGAAGAATTCGGCGGTGACGCGGGCGCGCGCCATACCTTCGGCCTTGTTGACCAGCAACAGAATCGGCTTGCCGGTCTTGCGCAGTTGCGTGGCGATGATCAGATCCTGGGGCGTACAGCCCGCACGACCGTCTACCAGAAACAGCACGATGTCCGCTTCATCCACGGCCTGGCGGCTTTGGCGGGCCATCTCGAACATGATGCCGTCTTTGGCGACCGGCTCAAGCCCGCCGGTATCGACGACAAGATAAGGACGCTCGCCTACCCGGCCGCGCCCGTAATGGCGATCGCGGGTCAAGCCCGGCTGATCGGCGACCAGTGCGTCGCGACTGCGCGTGAGACGATTGAACAAAGTGGACTTACCCACATTCGGACGACCAACTAATACAAGTGTGGGTAACATAATGAAAACCTGAGAAATAGTGAAAATTGAAAATTGAAAGGGGGGAAGATTGAAGGGGGAAGGGTACGCACCTTCGGTGCTCAAGGGGGAAGAGCCAACCCTTCTCCCTACTCCCTTATCCCTTCAGCGCCAAAGGCGCGCTCCCTCCCCTCTTCCCCTTATTTAATGGACAGCGAATAAATACCGCCGCTGCGCGTTTGCACCAGCAGTCCGTCATCCATTTCGACGGGGGCAGCCACGATGGCACTGCCGTCCAGCTTGATGCGTGCGGCAAAGCGGCCATCCTCACGGCTCAAGCCGTGCAGGAAGCCCTGATAATCGCCGACCACCACGAAATTATCCTGTGCATAGGGCGCAGAAGTATCGCGCAGCAATAACTGCTCGTTCTTCCAAACCGTGCCGCCGCTGTCTTTATCCAGCGCCAGAACTGCGCCGCGCGCGTCGCTGACATAGAGCTGCTTGCGCAATATAAACAAACCCTTATCGCTGCCTATCTCTCTATTCCACAATGTGCTGCCTTGTCCCGCTTCATAACAGGCCAGGCGTCCCTGAAAGGCAATCGCACAGACTTGTGCGTCGCTCACCACCGGATTGCTGGTAATGTCGCTGATGCGTTCCAGTTCGGTATTGCCGCGCGGTTGCGATACGGTGTTTTCCCACAACAGCGAGCCGTCCGTCAACTTGATGGCAACCAGCTTGCCGCCGGCAAAACCGGCATAGGCGACGCCACGATGCACGGTCACACCCGCATGACTGCGCACGACAAGGGCCGGCGTGCTGCGTTCATAAACCCACAGACGATGGCCATCGGCAACAGCCAGACCCGCAATATGCCCGTCGCCGCTGCGCACGACTACCACGCCGTCACTCACCTGCGGCACACCCAGCACTTCGCTGGAGACGGTTTGCTTCCAGCGCAATTTGCCATTCTCGCCAAAAGCCAGCAGCTCGCCTTTATCGCTGCCGATCAGCACCAGCCCCTCGCCGACACCGACACCGGCAGAAACCGAAATATTGCTGTCAACACTCCATACCGAGCGACCCGTGGCGCGATCAAGGCGCGTCAGCTGGCCTTTGCCGGATGCACCATAAACCGCATCGGATGCGAGTGCAGCCTGCAGCGGATTTGCACCCGCATCGCCGACGTTTTCATGCCAGCGTTGTGTAAATTTTGCTGTTTCATTGAACTCGACCAGTTTGGCAGGCTCAGCCCCGCCGGTCTTGCCCATCCAGCCCTTGACCGTGTCAACGGTACCGCAACCGCTCAAGGCCAGCAACACCAGCAACAGTGGCAAACGATGAACGATCATTTTGGCGCTCCGAATGCATCCAGCTTCATCTGAACCAGATTGCGGTAGCCGCTCTTCTCGTCGAGCTTGTCGAATGCCAGCTGGTACGCGGCACGCGCGTCGCTAGGCTTGCCTTGTGCAGCCAGCACATCGCCCTTCAGATCGGCATACAACGCATCGAAGGATGCCGCATGTTTGGCATCGAGCAGCTTCAAGGCCCCTGCATAATCCTTTTCATCCAGCAATATCGACGCCATGCGCAGGCGGGCGACGCTTTTCAAACCGTCTTCGGATGCATGTTCGATCACCCATTGCAATTGCGTCTTGGCACGCAACGGTTCTTTGCCCGACTCGTTTACCTGCGCCGCGATCAAGGCCGCACGCGATGCATAAGGCGTAGCGGCATATTTGTCCATCACCGCCGCTGCGGCATCGTTGACTCGTTTCGCATCATTGCTCGCCAATTGCTCGACGAATTGCTGATACAAGGTCGCCGCCTCACTGGTCTGCTTGTTCTGGTAATACTGCCAGCCGCGCCAACCGCCCATTGCAACGGTCACGACCAACACCACCCCGAGCACCCAGTTGCCGTTGTCTTTCCACCAGACCTTGAGTGTGTCGAGTTGTTCCTGTTCCTGCAAATCCAAAACTGCCATGTTTTACTCCTGCTTGATAAGTTCGTTAATCGTGGCGGCGAGGTCCTGCACGCTCACCCGCACCTGCGCGCCGCCCTGCATCGGTTTGACGCTCACTTCATTCGCCTGCGCTTCATCGTCCCCGATCACCACGGCCACCACGGCACAACTGGCATCGGCCTTTTTCATTTGCGATTTGAAACTCCCCGCCCCGCAATGCAACACCACACGCAGATTGACGTCACGCAACTGTTCGGCAACCTGACTGGCAAACCTGCCGGCCAATTCACCCTGATGCACCACATAGACGTCCAGCCGTGGTTTGGGCAGCGCCATGCCGGCTTCCTGCAACAACACCAGCAAACGCTCGACGCCCATCGCAAAACCCATCGCGGGCGCCGGTTTGCCGCCGATTTGTTCTATCAGCCCGTCGTAACGTCCACCTGCGCAGATCGTGCCTTGCGCGCCCAGCTTGGTGGTCACCCACTCGAACACGGTGCGGTTATAGTAATCCAGACCGCGCACCAAACGCGGGTTGATCTCGAACGCAATGTCATGCTGCATCAATATCGCCTGCACCGCTGCAAAATGGTTGAGCGCATCTACATTCAGCTCATCCATCAGCTTCGGTGCCGCTTCAATCAGCGCCTGCATCGCCGGATTCTTGCTGTCCAGTATGCGCAGCGGATTGCTGTGCAGACGGCGCGTCGCCTCTGCGTCCAAAAGTTCCAGATTCTGCTCGAAATACGCGATCAACTTGGCACGGTGGCTATGACGGCACGCCGAATCGCCCAGCGTATTGATTTGCAGCGTCACGTCGCTTAAACCTAACCTTTTCCAAAGCCTGGCGCACATCATGATCTGCTCGGCATCGACATCGGGCCCCGCGAAGCCTAACGCTTCCACGCCTACCTGATGAAACTGGCGATAGCGGCCCTTTTGCGGACGCTCGTGGCGGAACATTTGCCCGCTGTAATACAGACGTTGCGGCGCGTTATACAGCAAATTGTGCTGCAGCACCGCGCGCACGCAGGATGCCGTGCCTTCAGGGCGCAGCGTCAGCTGATCGCCGTTCAGGCTGTCCTCGAAACTGTACATCTCTTTTTCCACGATGTCGGTGACTTCGCCGATCGCCCGTTTGAACAAGCCCGTAGGTTCAACCAGCGGCATGCGGATATTGCGATATCCGTAGCTGTCCAGCCAGTCGCGCACCACGTCTTCAAACCATAACCAGAGTCCTGCCTCGTCCGGCAGGATGTCGTTCATGCCGCGTACGGCCTGTAGTGTTTCGTTGCTCATGTTTTAAACCCGGTAAGTAGTAAGTGGTCAGTAGTAAGTGGGAAACCCCACTTGTCACTTCCTACTCACCACTCCCCACTCCCCGTTTTACGTATTTTCTTGCCACATAATCGTCCACAATGCCGGTAAATTCCGCCGAGATGTTGTCGCCGCGCAGGGTCATCGCCTTCTCGCCGTCGATATAAATCGGGGCCGCCGGCGTCTCTCCGGTGCCGGGCAGGCTGATGCCGATATTCGCCATCTTGCTCTCGCCCGGCCCGTTCACGACGCAACCCATCACCGCGACGGTCATGTTCTCCACGCCGATATACTGCTCGCGCCAGATCGGCATTTGCGTGCGCAAGTGACGCTGTATGCTTTGCGCCAGTTCCTGGAAGAAGCTGCTGGTGGTGCGGCCACAACCCGGACAGGCGGTGACCATAGGCGCGAACGCGCGCATGCCCATCGTCTGCAATATTTCCTGGCCTACCAGCACTTCCTGCGTGCGGTCCCCTCCCGGCTCCGGGGTCAGCGAGATGCGTATCGTGTCGCCGATGCCTTCCTGCAACAAAACGGCCAGGGCCGCAGTGGAGGCGACGATCCCTTTGGAGCCCATGCCCGCCTCGGTCAGCCCAAGATGCAGCGCGTAATCGCATTGCTGTGTCAGCGAACGATATACTGCAATCAAGTCCTGCACTTCGCTGACTTTGCAGGACAACACGATACGGTTATGTTGCATGCCCAGCTGTTCGGCGCGTTGCGCACTCTCGATTGCAGATGCAATCAGCGCTGCGCGAGTGACTTCCTTGACGTCTCTGGGCTCAGGCAGACGCGCATTCTCGTCCATCATCCTCACCACCAGATTCTGATCCAGACTACCCCAGTTCACCCCGATGCGCACCGGCTTGTCGTAGCGTATCGCGGTCTGAATCATGATCGTGAACGGGTCGTCCTCGGCGCGGTTGCGCCCGACATTGCCGGGATTGATGCGGTATTTGGCCAATGCGCTGGCGCATTCAGGAAATTCGGTCAGCAAACGATGACCGTTGTAATGAAAGTCGCCGACCAGCGGCACGGAGCAACCCAGCGCGTCGAGCCGCCTGCGAATATGCACCACAGCGGCAGCGGCCTCAGGCGTATTCACCGTGATGCGCACCAGTTCGGAACCCGCTTTGGCCAGCTCGAATACCTGTTTGGTGGTTGCATTCACATCGGCGGTATCGGTGTTGGTCATGGATTGCACGACGATGGGCGCCCCGCCCCCCAGCATCACGCTACCTACCAGCACCCGTTGCGACGGGCGGCGTTTAATGGCGTCCATGGTCACAAAACCTCGCGTAGCGAAACTATTTCACTCTCGCCAGCTTGCGGGAGAGAGTTGAGAAGAGGGAGAGCGTAGCGAGGGTGCCCGGGCATGGCCGATTTCTTTATCATATCTGCCATGCGCGTTATTCCAGCGTCATGCGTGCCACATCGCTGGCAGCGTTGATGTAGGACGTCATATCCACCGGCTTTTCCCGGTAATACAAGTGCACCGTTGCGGCATGACCGATCACCAGCGTAAAGGGCGCGACACCTTCGACACGCAACTCGCTGCCGGCCGGATTGACCTGCCTGATCAGCGTCTTGCCGGATCGATCCTTTATTTCCGCCCAGGATTCCTTGTCGAACACCAGACGCAACGCGGCTGCGGGTTTAACCGCAACGACCGCCGGTGCAGATGCAGCCGACAATGGCGCTACCCGAACAGCAGGTGCAACAACGGGCACAGCGGATTCCGGCACGCCCGCTTCCGGCACACCGGAGCCATCCAGAATTTCAGCTTGCTCGGGCAAAGGCAGCGAAGTTTCGACAATTGCGACATCCGACGCAGCATTCGTCGCCTGCATAGCCTGATGCGGCGTATTTGCTTGCCATGCGGCAAAGCCGGCTATCAGCAGCGCAACGATAAATGCGGCAATCAGCAAATTCACGTTTTGCCGACGCACTGTTTTTGCTGAAGGGAAAGGCGCTTCAACCTTTTGCGTATCAAGGGTCGCTTTGGCGACTGGAGAGCCCGGTAACGCATCCAGCAGCGGCTGCGCCTCCATCTGCAACAGCTTGGCATAGCTGCGCACGAACCCGCGCAGAAAAGTAGTCTCGGGCAATGCCTGAAAATCATCTTCTTCCAGCGCCACAATTTGACGCGGCGCCAGCTTGATCTTCGCCACCACATCCTCAATGCTCATCCCCTGACGTTCACGGCCTTCGCGCAGCAGTTGGCCGACAGAGGGCACCGCTACTTCATCCGGCACCACAGATTCAACAGGATTATTCTCTGGCAACTGTTCCATCATTCCCCATGCATCAATAATTGAGTTTCACGCGCGTCAGGATAACGTTGACGCAACTGCAAGGCATAACTTGCCTCCGCATTAGCGTCTCCCACCAGGCGCTCTATACGTATCGCCAGCCAAAGCTGTCCGGCCGTCAAATTTTCATTTTTTTGCGCATATCTTGCAAAATATTTACTGGCGGCCAGGGAATCGCCCCCGGCAAATTTGAGCTCGGCCATCGCGATAAGCGCCTGCGTCAAATCCGGCTGCACCCGCAAAGCGCGCTGCAGGAAATCATCGGCATCCTTGTTGTTGCCCGCTTTCTGGAAACAAAGACCTGCGTTCAGATAAGCCCGCTCCGGCGTGGCATACAGCGGGTTTTTCACCGCAGCCATGAAATGCGAGATGGATTCCGGTTCACGGCCGCGCTGACACAAAAACCAGCCGTAATTGTTATGCGCCTCAGAATCCGTCTTATCCAGACGCAGGCTTTGCACAAAGTCTGCCTCGGCCTCCGCATCCTCGCGCAGCGACATGTGAATCAAACCGCGCACGTTATAGGCCGGCGCATAATTGCGATCCGCAAGCAGAGCCAGATCGATTTCGGACAGCGCGACCCCCATCTGGGCGCGCTCGAAATACAAGCCTGCCAGCTCGGTGTGAATTTTCGCACTGCTTTGCGCACGCTCGTTACCCTGCGGCTTCACTGCGCCTGCACAGCCAGCTAACACCATCAGGACCATCAGGGCTAAGCGCTTCATTGTACGGCCTCTCTGTTATGGAACACGACGGGACGCTGCGCCGTGCGCTTGGTCTTGTCCAGCACTTGTCCTGCCAGCTGGCCGCACGCCGCCGCGATATCATCGCCGCGCGTCTTGCGGATGGTGGTGGTAATATCGGCCTGCATCAGCACGTCGCGGAATCGCTGTATTGCATCCTGCCTTGAGCGCTTATAGGGCGACAGCGGAAAAGGATTGAACGGGATCAGGTTGAATTTGCAGGGCACATCGCGTACCAGCCGCACCAGCTCATGCGCCTGCTGCACCGAGTCGTTCACCCCGTCCAGCATCACGTATTCGAAGGTGATAAAATCGCGCGGCGCGCGTTCCAGATAACGACGACATGCGGCCAGCAGCTCTTTCAGCGGATATTTCTGATTGATCGGCACGAGCTGGTCGCGCAGCGCGTCATTCGGCGCATGCAGCGACACGGCCAGCGCCACCGGACATTCCTCGCGCAGCCTGTCCATCGCCGGCACGATACCGGACGTGGAAACCGTCACACGGCGGCGCGACAGGCCATAAGACTGATCGTCCAGCATCAGGCGCAGCGCACTCACCGTATTGTCGAAGTTGAGCAACGGTTCGCCCATCCCCATCATCACCACATTGCTGACCGGCCAGTTGCCTTCCGAATTCTTGCCCAGCCGGTGATTCGCCCACCAAAGCTGGCCGATAATTTCCGCCACGCTGAGGTTGCGATTAAAACCCTGCTTGCCGGTTGAGCAGAACGAGCAATCCAGCGCACAACCTGCCTGCGAGGAAATACACAGCGTGCCGCGTGAAGCTTCCGGGATATACACCGCTTCCACGGCATTGCCGGTACCGACGCTCAACAGCCACTTGCGCGTGCCGTCGTCGGACAGTTCTTCCTTGACAATATCCGGCACGGTAATACAGGCGCTGCGTGCCAACTTCTCACGCAACACAGCCTTGATGTCGGTCATCGCGGCGAAATCGGACTCCCCGACCTGGTAAATCCAGCGCAGCAACTGCTTGGCACGGAACGGCTTTTCGCCCATTTCCGTGAAATAGGCGGTTAGCGCGTGCGCATCGAGATCGAGGAGGTTTTGTGGCATTGCTTATTTCAACAATTAACGCGAGTAAACATTCATTGCGGGGAAGAAATACGCGATTTCAACTGCGGCTGTTTCAGCTGCGTCAGAACCGTGTACTGCATTTGCATCGATGCTGTCGGCGAAATCGGCACGGATCGTGCCCTTGTCAGCCTTCTTGGGATCGGTTGCGCCCATCAGGTCGCGATTCTTCAAGATTGCGCCTTCGCCTTCCAGCGCCTGAATCATCACAGGACCGGAAATCATGAAGCTGACCAGATCATTGAAAAAAGGACGTGCAGCGTGTACAGCGTAAAAACCTTCAGCTTCAGCACGGGACAGTTGTGTCATGCGTGCAGCGATGATCTTCAGGCCGGCGCCTTCGAAACGGGAATAGATTTGACCGATAACATTTTTTGCAACAGCATCAGGTTTGATAATTGACAGAGTACGTTCAACAGCCATGCTAAATTCTCCAAACTGGGATTGATAAAATTACGACCGCGCATTCTATCAGGATTTGCTTGTACTGTCGCCCGGCAAGTACCTGACACGGCAACTATCCGAAGCGCTTACCTGAACCGGTAACTCAGTGAAATATAGCCCGTGTCCAGGTATCTTTGACTCACGACAGGGCTGAGCTGTATCGCGTTGCCGAGCCATTTGCGGCGCACATTGCAATTGAGATAATATTCATCGGTCAGCCTTATCTCGGCTATCAGCCCGATCAGGCCGTTGACTGCCGCAGCAGGCTGGTAGGCGGCATATTGACTGTTTGCCGCTTCAAGGGGTGAGATTCCGTAGTAATAGCGCACATATTTTTTGGACTGATATTCGCCGCCGACCAGCGGATATAACGTCACCCGTGGCAGATCGATCTGCCCGCCATAGATCACCTCGAACAAATCGCCCTGAGACCGGTTTACATCGTGAAATGCATTGATCATGACCCCGCCCAGCGGCGTCACCTGAAGGGTGCCGATACCAATCGGGACAGGCATTTCTCTTTGAACAAGCCCCAGTAAATTGGGCGCATTCGTGTTGAAGCCATCCTGACTGATCCTGCCTACCAGTTCCAGATAGCCATACCCCATCTTCAGCGTTTTGACGCCCAAGGTATCGACCCGGGCGAACATCCTGCCGTATTCGAAATCAAGATACGGCAGCGCGCTGAACATATTTTGATTGCCGCGAATGATGCTGCGCGTGTAGTAGCCGCCCAGCCCGATATCGCCGACCAGTTTCGGCCTGAATTCTTCAGCCTCAGCCTGCACCATTCCGCTCAGAAGCGCTGCGCACAGGCAGCCAAACAAATTGAAAAATGGCGATCTCATGCTGTTCTCCTGTTCATGTTAAGAAACCATAACCTGAAAATTTGCACCGGGCGAATTTCGGGTCAACTTTGCTGCCCCAGCAACAGTTCGAACTGTTCGACCGGTACCGGCTTGCTGAACAAATAACCCTGGTGTGCATGACAGCCACGCAGGTTGAGAAAATCGAGCTGCGCTTCGGTCTCAACGCCTTCGGCTATCACGTTCAGCCCCAGCGCTTTGGTCATTGCGATCACGGTCTGCACGATGGCTGCATCGTTAGGATCGGTGGTGATGTCACGCACAAACGACTGGTCTATCTTGATCTGATCCAGCGGCAGGCGCTTCAGGTATTGCAGTGAGGAGTAGCCGGTACCAAAATCGTCCATCGAGAAACTTACACCCAACAGCTTGATTTCACGCATTTTTTTAATCGTATCTTCAACATTCTCCAGCATGATGCTCTCGGTCAGCTCCAGCTTCAGCAGGAATGGATTTGCCCCGCTTTCCAGCAACGCCCGCTGAACTTGTGCGACAAAGTGACTTTGCCTGAACTGTTTGGCACTGACGTTCACAGCCAGCACCAAATCACGGGTCAATACATTGCTTTGCCATGTTTTGAGCTGCGCGCAGGCGGTTTGCAACACCCACAAACCGATCGGCAAAATCAATCCGGTCTCCTCACATAACGGAATAAATTGCAACGGCGGAACCAGACCGCCTTCGGGATGCATCCAGCGTAACAACACCTCTGCGCCTATCGGTTGACGCTGACTGTCCACCTGAATCTGGTAGTGCAGACGAAATTGCTGCTTTTCCAGCGCGCTGCGCAACTCGCCTTCCAGCTTGACGCGCGCTTCCAGTGCCGCCTGCATGTCCGGGTCGTAGAAGCGTATCGCGTTGCGCCCCGAAGCCTTGGCCTGATACATCGCGGTATCGGCATAGCGAAGCAAATTGTCGATATTTTCCCGATTCCCCTGGAACAACACGATGCCGATGCTGGGTGTCGTGCTATGGGCATGTTTATTTAATTGATAGGGCAGATTCAGTGCTGCGCGCATCTTCTCGCCCACCAGCTCGGCCTGCATCACCGCCTCGCTGACGTTGCCACTCAGCATTTCCAGCACCACCACAAATTCATCACCCCCCAGACGCGCGACCGTATCGCCGTCCCTCACGCACTGTTGCAAGCGGCGCGCCACTTCGACCAGCAGCAAATCACCGGTTTCATGGCCCTTGGTGTCATTCAGTGTCTTGAAATGATCAAGATCCAGGAACATCAGCGCACCGTAGCGTGCATTGCGGTCGCTGACGGCAAACGCCTGATTCAATCTGTCCAGCAACAGGCGGCGATTCGGCAAGCCGGTCAGCGCATCATAAAAGGCCAGTTGATGAATTTTTTGCTCGGTCAGTTTGCGTTCGGTAATATCGAGGAAAGTCGTCACCGCACCCAGTACCACGCCGTTTTTTACAGTGGGGTGCGACCAGTATTCAACCGGGATCGCCGTGCCATCACGGCGCCAGAATACTTCGTCGACCACATGAATGGCTTGCATGGACTTGAATGCCACATACATCCTGCAATCCCGGCCACTATAGGGACTGCCATCGGCATGCGAATGATGGATCAGGGGATGAACCCGCTGGCCTACGACTTCGCTGGCATCGGCATATCCCAGGATGCGCAGAAACGCCGCATTCACGAAGGTGCATATCCCGTTGGTATCCACGCCGTAGATGCCTTCCGCGACGGAGTCGAGCAGACGCTGCAAATTTTCCTGAGAATCCTGCAAGGCGCACTGTGCCGACTTGCGTTCGGTGATGTCGCGGCACGAACCGTAAATCCGGCCATTAGGCAAAATCACCGCATTTAATTCCATCGGAATCTTGCCGCCGTCTTTTCCGACCAGATAAATCTCAAAGACATGGCGTTCGTTATCCGCGACTATTTTCCGGATTTCCTGCCTGTAAGCCGAGCGCCAGCCTGGCGGCACCAGATCGAAAACCGTCATCACATACAACGCGTCGCGATCGAAACCCAGCAAGTCGATCACATTGTCATTGACATAAACGATGCGCCCATCCTGTTCGAAGATAAACACCGAATCGGGTGCGCATCTGAGCGTCATGCGCAGCCGTTCCTCGCTGTCACGCAATGATTGCGTCATCTCACTGGCCTGGCGTTCAGTATCTGCCAGCAATTTCTGGTATTTCAGCTCTAACGCGGCTAATGCCTGCGCATTTTGTTGCGCCACGCGTCGATCGAACAAGCTGGCAAAAATGCCGCCGCCGAACCACAACAAGGCCGTCACCGACACCAGCATCGACAGAATGTGCGGTTCTATCCTGGACACGCCGGACAGGCAGACGCTGCCGGGTTGGATGACAGCACCCAGCAGGGCGGTGTAATGCATCCCTGAAATCGCGCCGCCCATGATGACTGCACCCAGCAAAAAGCGCGGCAAGGGTGGCAGCTTGATGCGCTCGCCCTGATACATCATCAGCAACGCAGCCCATGAAGCCACCAGCGCGATGCCCACGGACAGCGTAAAAATCAACGGGTCATAATGAATCGCCGGATCCATCTTGAGTGCGGCCATCCCCATGTAGTGCATCAGACTGATGCCCACACCCATCAACAGACCACTGACGGCGATGCGACCATAGCCGATGCGCGCGCCGCGCAAGGTCTCGAATCCCAGCAGCGCTGCGGCAACGGCAGGCAGCATGGAAAGCAGGGTCAGTTTCTGATCGAAAGCCAGAGGGATCGGCAGATGCAAGGCCAGCATGCCGATAAAGTGCATGGACCAGATGGCCACACCCAGCGTGCAACCGCCGGCCAGCATCCACAGCATTGCCACTCGACCTGCGCTTTCCCTCATGCGCTGCGCATGCATCAGTGCCGCGAACGAGCCTATCATGGCGACCAGCACGGACAACCCTACCAACAAAATATTCCAGGAAATTAGCACGATCAAATTTTCATCATAATGTACCGCTATGTTAACCGACTCTGGTGGCAACTCGGTTCCCAGCCTTTAAAATCAGTCCGGATCGAAATTACCGATGCGACATTACGAATTGTCGAATGGCGGTGAAGTGGTTTCTGTTTGACTCTGTTCGTAAATACAAATCCGGTTTCGCCCTTCCTTTTTGGCCTGATACATCGCCGCATCGGCCCAACTCAGAATTTCCTCCTGGCTGTTCTCATGATCCAGAAACAGAACCACGCCGATGCTTGAAGTGCAGTCATGTTCAACCGTGATCTCCCGCTGCCCTGCCGGCCGATAGCTCAGGCAGTAGCCCTCTGCCAGCAACTGATGAATCTTTTCTGCAACGTTATGAGCAAGACTGACGGATTCAGCATAATCAACATCCAGCCGACTGAGCATCACCACAAATTCATCGCCGCCGAACCGCGCGACAGTATCCGTCTCGCGCAGACAACGGCTGATTCGGCGCGCCACTTCAATCAGCAACAAATCCCCGACCGCATGTCCGAACTGGTCATTGAGCGGTTTGAAATTATCCAGATCGAGAAACATTACGGCCCCGTAATGCCCGCTCCGTTTGCTGTTGGCCAGAGCCTGGGTAAGGCGGTCGTTCAGCAGACGACGATTGGGCAAACCTGTCAAGTTATCATAAAAAGCCAGTCCGTGTAACTGCTGAGTCGCCTCGTCAATGCGTTGCTGCAAGATATTCCGCTCGTGCTGCAAATCCGCCGTCATCTGGTTGATGCCGCAGGTCAACGTGCACAGCTCATTGATGCGGCTGGGCACGATCACGCGCGTTTCAAGATGACCGGCGCCAATCAGCTGAATCGCTTCGCTTAATCTTTTGATCGGCTCGATGATGCTGCGGCTGGCCAGATGCACCAGATACAGCGTCACCAGCAAAAAAATCCCCGTCACCGAGAGCGTAAACCACAACAAGCGGGATTTCAGGTGCCGCGTCTCCTCCCAGCTCATGTCGATGATGACCGCACCGGCCGGTCGCAGGTCTGGCTGGAAATCGCTCCCATCGATCATCAGTTGCGATGAGATGATGGGCTGATACAGCAACAGCGTCTTGCCGTCATCAAAAACAGGGGTCCCACTGCTCACCCGGCTGAGCCGTGCCGTACTGTGCATCGCATCGCCCTGAAAAACGCCTGTATTCACCAGCACCTTCGATGCCGCATTCAGCACCACCACCCCCTCCACGTCCGGCTGCCCCAGCGCACTTTCGGCAATCCCGCTCAGGAAAGCGGCGTTGCTGGCGAACACCCCGTATTCGCTGCTCGCTGCCAGCTGGCGTGCGATCAGCTGACCGCGCGTGAGCAAATCGCGATCCAGGTCAACATAACGCTCATGCAGGAAAAACGATTCCATGCCGATCACCAGCACCAGCAACGGCAGCAGCGTCAACCATGCAACCTGCGCGCGAATTCCGCATTTTTTCATCGTGAATTTCCTGATGGTTTATCGACCTGCAAACGAAGGAATTCGGCTGAACTCACGCTGATTCCCAGCGTCCTGGCCACTTCCCGGTTGACGTCAATCGTATAGAGTGCGGGATACCGTGCTTCGGGCAAATCACCCGACCTGGCAAATGAGATGATCGCGGCACCGGTTTGCGCAGCCAGCTGTTCCGGTGTCGAAAAAATTGCGCACAGCGCACCGGCCCTGACATAGGCCTGAGAAAATCCGACCAGCGGAATGCCGCGCCGGTAACTGGACAGCAGAATATTGCGAATGCTGCTGCCGTTGTAAACGCCGGCATCCGGCACGGCAAGCAGCACGTCGCTCGCAGCCAGCACGTCTTCAAGATCAGAAAACAGCGAATCCGGATCATGCAACGGCCGGGCAACCAGAGTGCGATCGTTTCGCGCAAACTCAGCGCGCAAGGCCTGTACCGACACGCGGGTCTCAGCTGCGTACAGCACCCCTATCTTGCGGCGTTCCGGCAAGGCCGCACGCACGAATCTCACCTGTCTGGCCCACGGCTGATCAAGGTAGATGGCGGATGTCTTTTTGGCACTGCCCCGTTTTTCCAGCAGTCCAGCATAGCTGTCAGCCGGGATCATCGCGGCGATCATCGGCCTTGATGTCTTGTCGGCCACCCAGTCCGCCGCCGCAACACCCACTGTCACTACCAGGTCGGCCCGCTGCGCATCAAAATCTTCGGCGAGTACGCGCGTACTTAAATCGACCGTGGCCGGCAGGCTTTCAGCCAGAGCCTTCGTAAAGGTGTGATAAAGCGGCTTGTTGTCGCTTTGCACCACCAGCACATGCAATGCCCCAGCACTAAACGCTGCCGGCACGAAGCCCAGCAGCAGCAACAGACATAAAGCGATTTTTTTGGCCGGAGTCATGTCACCAATTCAAAGTCAGCGTGACATAGCCGCGCCGGTTGAAGACGTTATTGGCGACATATTCCGTATATTTTGTATCGAACAGGTTTTGCAGCACCAGCGCCAGTTCTCCTTTTACTCCGCCACCCTGATTAAATGCTTTGGCGACGCACGCATCGACGCGGCGCTGTATCGGTTGGAAATCGATGATCCCGCGATCGAACGGCTGCATGGCAGCCTGATAATAATACGCCGCACTGAAGTTAACATCATGTGCCAGGTGCTGCGAATACAGCAGGCTGGCGCTGTTGCGCGGGGTGCTGCCGCTCAGGATGTCATTAGTCCAGGGGGCTGATGAAACCAATTTCAAATACCCGGCCGCAACCAGAGACGGTGCATTGCTTCGCGCCAGCTCATGCGCAAAATTCAGCGTGACATGACGATCCTCATCGAACGAATGTTTGACGGTTGCCTCCAGGCCCTGATATGCGGATGACATCCCGTTCACAAAAGATTTTTTGAATGTCGTATCATAAAAAAGCCCGTTGCTGACTTGATCGCTGAACAGACGCAGATCCAGCGAACTCGCCCAATCGGGAAATTCGCCGAGATAGCCGATCTCGCGCGACAAGAGCCGCTCCGGCATCAAACCTGGCGAAGTGACTGTCGCATTGGGCACAAACAAGGCACCCGGCTGTAGTATCCTGAAAGTCGACTCACCCAGGGCGGGGGTACGATACGCGACCGAAGTTCCCATGCGCAGGGTATGCTGCGGCGTCACATGAAAATTCAGCGCAACACGCGGCGACACATTCTGGTGTCCCATCGCGTCGGTCTCAAACATCCCCCCTGTATTGAGCAGAAATCGTGGCGTGATGCGCCATTCATCATGGGCAAATAGCCGGTATTCATTGGTGTTCGACGAAGAGGAATACGCGGGAGAGGCTTTGTACAACAAAAACAAGGCTTGCGCATAACCTTGTGCCGCCACACGATCATTGCGCCAGGCCGCGCCATACACCAGACGGTTGGACCCGGAGAGCGGCAAGGTATGTTGAAGCTCGATTTCGTCCCGGCTGGATTGGACGGATTGAGCGGCCAGACTGACGACGGTGAATGCCTCGTGCTGGTCTTGCCCGATATGCGAGTAACGCAAACTGAATTCAGCATTGTCATCCAGCGATCTGATCCATCCCAACTGCACAAAACCTGAATTGGAGAACAGGTCGTGAACCGGATTCCCCACGCTGTCGGTCCACCCGACAGCCTGCACATCGTGATTGAAGCCGAACTGGATATCGTAGCGATCTGCCGCGTTGGGATGATAGTCCGCGCGGTAATTCAATAAACGCGCCTGATTGCTATCGAAACTGTTGTTAAGCAGACCTGCGGCCTTGGATTGGGCAACGGGAATACTATTAGGCGGCGCACTGAGATTGTCGTAACCGTTATCCGCGCTGTAGGCCAGCGTCATCCGGTAATCAAGCGTGTCGCCTCGACGACCAAAACGAGCAGATACGTCGTTGATTCCTTTGCTGCCGCGCGTGACCGACACGCTTTTGCCATCCATCACACCGGCATCTCTTGTGGTGATACTGATTACCCCCTGAGTCGAATTCGCGCCATGCGATGCGGCAGCAGGTCCGCGTATCACTTCGATGCGCTCGATGTCGTCGACCGTAATCGGCAAATCCGCCCAGTCCACCGTGCTGTCCAGCGGCATATACACGCTGCGACCGTCGATCATCACCTGCATGCGCCGCGCATACTGGTCGGTCGAACCGTGGTAAGCGACAATCGGCTGGCTGCCCTTGTAATAGCTGACATACATGCCCGGCACCAGTTTGAACAGATCAGCAATCGTCCTGAAACCGGATGCGATAATCATCTTGCGATCGATCACCGTCATCGCATTGGGCGCTTCGGACAGCGGTTGCGATAAACGCGAAGCGCTCAACACCACCGGGAATTCCTGATAGTAATCCGTCTCGCTGGCATAATCGGCCGCATAGATTGCCTGCCCCGTCAGACACAACAACAGAGTCATCGCAACATTTTGATTATTCATTAAATATTAACTATTAATTTTCAGGAACAATGTTGATGTAATTACGAAGTACAACGGCTGATAGTGATTCTCAATAGCAAAATCCCGGGCAGAATAACACATCATGTGGTGATTTTAATTTCACCTGAGTTTACAAGCGCCCGGATTGATGTTGGCGCCTTGACAAAGTGCTCATACCGATAAATCAAGTCTGACTGGCTGAACCTGTGTGACGGCCCGGATTTCACTATAATTAACCGGCGCAGCAGGATTTCCCTCATCATGAGGCCATGCGGTGTCGAAAATACCATCGACCATGTGATAAGCGGCGATGGCTGCCGCGATGGCGGGGTTGCTTGCATCGATGAGCGGGTTGATTATATACGCGGGAGTCGCTGTTGCCGCCGCCGGTGCCGTGACCGCTGTCGGCGTTGTCGGCAGCACGGTTGCCGGCTCTGCCGCTATTGCTACGGCCGGCGCAGTTACTGTCGGGCCGGGCGCGACTGCTGTAACGGTCGATGTAGTTGGCACCCCGACAACGGGAGGCAGCACCGTCGCAGTTGGCAGCAGCGTTGTGCCCTGCGGCGTGACAGCCCCCGTTGTTATTGCTGTCGTTGCTGCTGTAGCTGCGGACGTTGCTGCGGTCGTTGCTGCGGCTGTTGCTGCGGCTGTTGCTGCGGCTGTTGCTGCGGTCGTTGCTGCGGTCGTTGCTGCGGTCGTTGCTGCGGTCGTTACTCCGGTCGTTACTCCGGTTGTTGCTCCGGTTGTTGCTCCGGTTGTCGTTCCGGTTGTTGCTCCGGTCGTCGTTCCGGTCGTCGTTCCGGCTGCTGCTCCGGTCGTTGCTCCGGTCGTTGCTCCGGTCGTTGCTCCGGTCGTTGCTCCGGTCGTTGCTGCGGTCGTTGCTCCGGTCGTTGCTCCGGTCGTTGCTCCGGTCGTTGCTGCGGTCGTTGCTGCGGTCGTTGCTCCGGTCGTTGCTGCGGTCGTTGCTGCGGTCGTTGCTGCGGTCGTTGCTCCGGTCGTTGCTCCGGTCGTTGCTCCGGTCATCGTTCCGGTCGTCGTTCCGGTCGTCGTTCCGGTTGTCGTTCCGGTTGTCGTTCCGGTTGTCGTAGCAGCCTGTGAGTTGCCAATTTGCGCCAGGATATCCGTCTGAACGACGATACCCGTCAGCTCTGCGGCAAGCTGCCCGATTGATTGACTCGCCTGAACCAGCGTCGAGATCGTGCCGTTGGGGTTAGCCTTGAATGCAGATCGCAGCGATGCTGCGTCGATCGTCATCTGGCCCGTGTTAATTAACGTTGGGTTCGAAGTTGACTGATAATTAATGCCGATCCCGGACAGGCGAGTAAAACTCGCCTTCGTGTTCAGCGTCTGCACAAACAGGCTGCCGATAGATGTGCCTGTCGAATTTTGCAGGCTGTCACTTTGTATAAAGCTGTTGAAAGAATCGACGAATAGCTGCGTTGCGGCAACAACCGTGCCAAAGCTGGCCTGACCAGACCCGGCTGTGGTTGACAGCGCTGCTTGCAATACTGAGGATGACGACAGCAATTGACCCAGTCCCGAAATATCGATGCTGGTCGAACTTACCGTCGCGGGCGTGATGATAGAAAAGGCAACGCGCTGGGAGCTGGTCGTCGCAAATATATTTTGCAGGCTTAAAGCCGATGTGACGGCTGAAATATCCATGATCGCTCTCCCTTGATGCAACTGCACATCAACAGGGCCGTAAAGCAACTCGTGAAATAACGAGAATTTTAAGAAAAACCAAGCTATTCCACTAATTAAAGATTGTCAAGTAAAATCGCGATCAACCCTTGGCCTCTTGCTCCAGCAACGCGCCCATCTCCTGCAGCGATGGCAGGTCTTGCAAGGCGCGCAGATTCAGGTCGTCGAGCAACTGCCTGGTGGTGGCGAACAATTCGGGGCGACCTGGCGTGTCTCGCGTGCCGACCACCTCGATCCAGCCGCGTGCCTCCAGTGTCTTCAGGATTTGCGATGAAACCGCGACGCCGCGTATTTCCTCGATGTCGCCGCGCGTGACAGGCTGGTGATAGGCGATGATGGCCAGTGTTTCCTGCACCGCGCGCGAATAGCGCGGCGGCTTTTGCGGGCTGAGCCTGTCCAGATAGGGCTGTATTGATGGGCGGGCACGGAAGCGCCAGCCGGTCGCCACCTGCGTCAATTCCACACCGCGCCCCTGCCAGTCACGCGCCAGTTCTGCCAAAAGCGTTTCGATCTGACGATTAGTCAGCGGATCATCGCCCAGCAGCTTCAGCTCGTTCAAGGACAGTGGCTCTGCACTTGTCAGCAGCGCGGTTTCAAGGATGATCTTGAGCGGAAATCCGCCCTCCCCGTTTTGATTCGAGACGGGTAATTTACGCGGCATCGATAGCTCGGCTGCTTCTGACATAGATGACTCCAAATGTTGCACTTTGCTGAATTTCCAGCAGGTATTCCTTGGCCAGTTCGAGCATCGCGATGAAAGTGACGAGCATCTTCGGCAGACCGCCTTCAAAGTCAAACAGCGTATCGAACGCGACGTACTCCCCTCCCCGCAGGCAGCGCAGGATATGCGCCATTTGTTCGCGCACCGAGAGCTGTTCGCGCCGCACGGTGTGATGGGTGCTGATTCTGGCGCGCGCCAGCAGCCCCATCCACGCCTGTTTCAGATCGTCCACGCTGATTTCCGGAAGACGCGCCTCGCAAGTCTGTTCGATCAGCACCTGCACGATTTCAAAATCGCGCCCGGCCTGCGGCAGTTCACTGAGCTTTTGGGCGGCGAGCTTCATTTGCTCGTATTCTTTAAGGCGGCGCATCAGCTCGATGCGCGGATCTTCCTCATCGTCATCGGAGACCCTGGGAGATTTTGGCAGCAACAATCGCGACTTGATTTCGATCAGCACCGCCGCCATCAGCAGATATTCCGCAGCCAGTTCCAGCTTGTTCTGCTGCAACAGTTCGATATAAGTCAGGTATTGCCGGGTCAGTTCCGCCATCGGAATGTCCAGCACATCCAGATTGTGGCGGCGGATCAGATACAACAACAAATCCAGCGGCCCCTGAAAGGTTTCAAGCACCAGCTCCAGCGCATCCGGCGGAATATACAAATCCAGCGGCATCTGCAGCATCGGCTCGCCGTGCAGACGGGCAGTAACGTGAAATTCGCGCAGCGATTCGTTCACCCCCTCGCCCGCAAGGCGGGAGAGGGTTGGGGAGAGGGATATCAATTCTCTCATGCGCCTAATCGACCCCTGGCTTAACGGCAATATATCTTTGCTTTGGGCTTTTAGGTTTATCCGGGATAGTGAGCGCCAATTTACCGGAAGCAATAAGGGGCAGTAAAAGCCTATTGCGAAAATGCGGATGATGACTTAAACCAAGGTGCTGCATCATTTCTTTGGTGGAGCGGGGAGTGATGCAAAATTGCAGTAGTGCGTCAGCTTGGTCGGTAGCTTGGTCGTCCCCCTCTGCAAAAGGCAAGACCAGCCGGATAAAGTTGGGCGTAAAACGGTAAACGGTACGCGGATAGTGCGCCAAAATAGGAGCGATTTCTTCCCGCACTGCACCGACAAGAATTTGCGCCCCAGAGGAACACCGTGTAATCGTATAGCTTGATTCAGCCATTCGCAATTTTTAAAGCCTTCTTGAATGCCTTCAAATCGGCAACGGCGAACATTTGATTTCGCCCAACCGTGGAACTCGGATTAAGTTTTCCGCTGGCAACGTACCGACGGAAGGTTGACATTGAGACTTCCAGATATTCAGTCGCTTCCTGAGCCGTAAAATTATCGGCAACGAGATGACCAAATAATTGTTCGTGGCTCATGTCGTCGTCACGAAAAACATTCGCAGACAAAATAACAAAAAACTTCTGCCGCTCGGTTGGTGGCATTTGCTTGAGGTCTTGAAACAGATCATCGGCAGTCATTGCGTGTGCCATTTTTCTACCCTTCCGATTTTAAATACCGCTTAAGTTCATCATAAAAATTTTCATGCAAGCCCACCTGACAGAAGTCGATAAACAGAAAATCTACAGCTAACTCCTGACCGCGCACCTCCAATGAGGGCGGGCGATAAGCCACCAAGTATTCTTGGCGGTTGAATTTAAACTTATAGACCCGGATACCAACCAACCCAGCCACTTTGGCCTCACCAGCTTCCGGGTTTTCGCAAACCTCCTCTACAGCATCCTCAATGGCGAGTTGCAGAGGCTTGTGTGCCTTCTTTACAAACTTGCTGAACGGGCTTTTGT
Organism: uncultured Nitrosomonadales bacterium; assembly: GCA_947085835.1. Classification (GTDB taxonomy): domain Bacteria; phylum Pseudomonadota; class Gammaproteobacteria; order Burkholderiales; family Gallionellaceae; genus Gallionella. The sequence continues at coordinate 50,759 of CAMTXT010000017.1, forward strand.
AATTCGGCTTCATTATTATGACACCATAATATACCATATTTGATATTTTATAACGCTATCAAGAATAGGATTAACGCAATCCGATTCATCCCGGCTATTAGCTTCATATCGGAAAACCTGACCTGGACACTGCCGTTTATGAGTAGCTCAGCCCCATCGCTTCACGCACATCGCGTATGGTCTCAGTCGCCAACTTGCGTGCCTTTTCGTTGCCGTCGGCGATGATGTTGCGCACCAGCGACGGATCATCCAGATACAGTTGTGCGCGTTCGCGCATCGGGCGTTGTTCCGCGAGCACCGCGTCGATCACCGGTTGCTTGCATTCGATGCAACCGATGCCCGCGCTCTTGCAGCCGGCAATCACGCCCTGTTTGACTTGCTCACCGGAATACACCTGATGCAGCTGCCACACCGGACATTTTTCCGGATCGCCCGGGTCGGTGCGGCGAACGCGGGCAGGATCGGTCGGCATCGTGCGAATCTTCTTGGCGACGCTCGCCTCATCCTCGCGCAGCGTGATGGTGTTGTTGTAGGACTTGGACATTTTCTGCCCGTCCAGACCCGGCATTTTCGACGCCACCGTCAGCATGGCCTGCGGCTCGGACAGAATCATCTTGCCGCCGCCTTCCAGATAGCCGAACAGTCGCTCGCGATCGCCCAGACTCAGGCTCTGCTGCTCGTCCAGCAACGCCTTGGCCGATTCCAGCGCCTCACTGTCGCCCTGCTCCTGAAAACGGTTACGCAACTCATTGTAAAGTTTAGCCTTTTTACCGCCCAATTTTTTAACCGCCGTCTCGGCTTTTTCCGCAAAACCCGGATCGCGCCCGTACAGGTGATTGAAGCGACGTGCGAGTTCACGGGTGAATTCGACATGCGGCACCTGATCTTCACCGACCGGCACTTGCGTGGCACGGTAAATCAGGATATCTGAGCTCATCAGCAGCGGATAGCCCAGAAAGCCGTAGGTGGAGAGGTCTTTCTCGGACAATTTCAGCTGCTGATCCTTGTAGGTCGGCATGCGTTCCAGCCAGCCCAGCGGGGTGATCATCGACAACAATAAATGCAACTCGGCATGCTCCGGCACTTTCGACTGGATGAACAGCGTCGCCTGTGCAGGATCGACGCCCGCCGCCAGCCAGTCCACCACCATATCCCAGACGCTTTGTTCGATCATTTGCGGGGATTCGTAATGCGTGGTCAGCGCATGCCAGTCGGCCACAAAAAACAGGCATTCGAATTCATGCTGCATCTTGACCCAGTTTTTCAACACTCCGTGATAATGCCCCAGGTGCAAACTGCCCGTAGGACGCATTCCCGATACTATGCGATCAGCAAACATACTTAAATTCCAACTAACATTAAAAGAAAATTTTCCACAGCCTTGACCAGCGGAAACAGCACCCAACCCAGCACCGGCGTAATCGCCATGAAGATCAGGATGAACATGCCATAAGGCTCGATGCGGCTCAGCTGGTACGCCTGACGGTGCGGCAGCAAACTGACCGCGACCCGCCCGCCATCGAGCGGCGGCAGCGGCAACAAATTCAATACCAGCAGCACGACGTTGATCTTGATGCCGATCACCGCCATCCCCATCAGGGGCTCGGCAAAATAATTCTCCGGAAAAGAGGATGAAAACTTGAACAGCAAAGCCCAGCCCAGCGCCATCGCAAGGTTGGAGGCGGGTCCTGCCAGCGCCACCCACAGCATGTCTTTTTTCGGATTGCGCAACGCACCAAAATTTACCGGCACAGGTTTGGCCCAGCCGAACAGCACACCGCCCAGCACCAGGGTCAACAGCGGCAACAGGATGGTTCCGACCGGGTCGATGTGGCGCATCGGGTTTAAACTAATTCGGCCCTGCTGGTAAGCCGTCATGTCGCCGAAATGGCGCGCCACATAGCCGTGCGCCGCTTCGTGCAGCGTGATGGCGAACAGAATCGGAATCGCCGCGAGGGTAATTGTTTGTATCAGCTGATCGACTTGCATTATTCTACAATTCCAAAAGGCGAAATGTCGCCCTTGCCTTTTCTCAGCAACACCGGCACAGCGCCGGTCAGATCGATCACCGTGGTGAAATCAACACCCGTAGCCCCGCCATCGATCACCGCATCGACCTTCTTTTCCAGCAACTCACGGATCAGCTCAGCGTCATTCAACGGCCATACTTCGTCGGGCAAGATCAGCGTGGAACTGGACATCGGCTCGCCCAGTTCTTCGAGCAAGGCCAGCGCCACCGGATGATCGGGTACGCGTATGCCTATCGTGCTGCGCTTCGGATGTTGCAAGCGCTTGGGCACTTCCTTTGTCGCCTCCAGAATGAAGGTGTAGCTGCCCGGCGTATTGGCCTTGAGCAGCCGGAACTGGGCATTGTCCACTCGCGCATAGTTCGAAATCTCGGACAGATCCCGGCACATCAGCGTGAGGTAATGCTCCTCATCCAGACGGCGTATCTCGCGGATACGGGTCACCGCATTCTTGTCATCGAGCAGGCAGCCTAACGCATAGCAGGAATCGGTAGGATAAACCACGATACCGCCGTCCTTCAGGATAGCCACGGCCTGACGGATCAATCGCAGATTGATATTGTTCGGATAGATGGTAAAAAACTGTGACATGGCTGATGATGATTCCAAGGTTAATGTAGCGCTTCCCAGACAGGACGGCAGATCAGCGGCAGATCGGGCAAACGCCCCAGATCGCGATAGCTCTCATCCGGCCCGTGAAAATCCGAACCGCACGAAGACAACAGGCCAAATTCGTCGGCATAGCGTGAGAATTCGGCATATTGCTCGGGTGTATGACTGCCCGTGACGACCTCCAGCGCCTGCCCGCCCAGGCTTGCGAACTCGGTGAGCAACGCGTGCATGGTCTGTTTACCCATGCTGTGTTTGCCGACCATATAACGCCCGGGATGCGCCAGCACGGCGACCCCACCGCTGCCGGTTATCCAGCCGATCGCGTCATGAAGATCAGCCCACTGATGCGGCACATAGCCCGGTTTTCCGGTGGCCAGATAACGGTTGAAAACGCTTTTGACATCCTTGCAATGTCCTGCTTCGACCAGATAACGGGCAAAGTGCGTGCGGCCTATCATGTTCGGATTGCTGGCAAATTTGAGCGCGCCTTGAAGCACACCGCCAATGCCAATTTTGGCCAACTCATCCGCCATTTTTTGGGCGCGTGCGCCGCGTCCGCTGCGCACCGACAGCAGCCCCTGCTGCAAGGGCGGATAAGCGGGATCGATGCCCAGCCCGACAATATGTAAGGTGTGCTTGCGCCAGGTCACGGAAATTTCCACGCCGTTGACAAAGGTCATGCCGTGCAGCGCTGCTGCGCTGCGCGCCTCATCCAGACCGTCCGTATCGTCGTGATCGGTCAGCGCCAGCACTTTCACGCCGCGCAGCGCCGCGCGATTGACTACTTCAGTCGGTGTGAGCGTACCGTCGGAAATGTTGGAATGGCAATGCAGGTCGCAATCAAGCACCTGAGTCTCCCCGGCAATCGTTGCAGCTAACAGGGGTGCTCACGCGTCGCCGCCGCCTTTCTTCATTACTTTGCCTTCTTCCGCGCGGCGGCGTCGCACTTCCTTGGGGTCGGCTATTAGCGGACGATAAATCTCGATGCGATCCTTGTCGCGCAGCACCGTATCGGCCTTTGTTAACTTGCCGAAAATCCCCAGCTTGAGTGCGACCAGATCGAGATCCGGAAATTTTTCGAGCAGTCCGCTGGCTTGTACGCCTTCCATCACGGTGGAGCCTGCCGACACCTCTTTCTTCAGCAAGGTTTGTTTGTCGGGCAGCGCGTACACCACTTCGATGTTGATTTTGTCAGTCATGTGTTCGGATAAACCTTCTCTGCTCGGTGAATGAACGCATCCACGAAACTGTTGGCGATGTAATGAAACACCGGCCCCACCAATTTTTCCAGCAACTTGCTGGAAAATTCATAGTGCAAACGGAATTCTATTTTACAGGCAGAATCGTTCAGCGGGATGAATCGCCAGCATCCGTCCAGGTGGCGGAACGGCCCGTCCTGCAACGTCATGTCGATTTGATGCGGCGGCGTGCGGATATTTTCTGTTGTAAAGCTCTGTTTAATATGGTGATAATTTATATCGACGGTGGCATGGACGCGATATTCGTCCAGATTCTTTACACTTGCGCCGCCGCACCAGGGCAGGAAAGCCGGATAGTCCTCGACGCAATCCACCAGCCGGAACATCTGTTCTGCGCTGTGTGCAACCAATACTGTTTTTTCAACCGTCGCCATTAGCAATCCAGCCGCAATTCCAAAGGCTGGTAGAATAGCCGAACACACAGTAAATTTCACCTCTCATGAGCATTATCCAGAATAAAAAAGCGTTTCACGAATACTTCGTCGAAGATAAATACGAGGCAGGCCTGATGCTGGAAGGCTGGGAAGTCAAAGCCATCCGCGCCGGGCGCGCGCAACTGAAAGAAGCCTACGTCACCGCAAAAGACGGCGCGCTGTACCTGTTCGGCTCGCACATCAGCCCCTTGCTGAACGCCTCCACGCACATCCATCCGGATCCGGTACGCACGCGCAAGCTGTTGCTGCACAAGGCGGAAATAGCCAAGATTCTGATCAAGGTGCAACGCGCCGGTTACACCGTGATGCCGCTGGACATGCATTACAAGGGCGGCCGCGTCAAACTGACCATCGGCCTGGCCAAGGGCAAAAAACTCCATGACAAGCGCGCCACGGAAAAGGAAAAAGATTCCAAGCGTGAAGCCGCGCAAGCCATGAAGAAGGAACGAAGGTAGGAATGTGCGCGCTTGCAGCGCAACCTTACAGAACCATTTAAAAAGGCTAAGCTACAAGAGAGCCACAGAGAAAGAGAAGGACTCCAAACGAGAAGCAGCCCAAGCAATGAAGAAAGAGCGTCGCTAGTGGCTCTCTTGCAGCGCGACTTTGGCATGCATTTCGATAGATCCAAGCTACAAGCGCGCCACGGAAAAGGAAAAAGATTCCAAGCGTGAAGCTGCACAGGCCATGAAAAAAGAACGAAGGTAGAAATACGCGCTTTGGACAGGACTCCAGATGAAATTCATTATTTTGTTGCTAGCCACCCTGCTTCCCTTTACGACCAATGGAGCTGCCATGACCACAAAAATACAAACCGCCTACCTCGCCGGCGGATGTTTCTGGGGCATGGCGGAGCTGGTGCGGCAAATCCCGGGTGTGCTGGAGACCGAGGTCGGCTACACCGGCGGCAGCACGCCCAACGGGCATGGCAATTTTTCAGCCACCGATAATAAAACTGAGCATGCCCGTTCCCCTCACCCCAACCCTCTCCCGCAAGCGGTAGAGGGGACAAACGAATCGCTGCGCGCATTTCATTTTAACGCCACGTATGAACAGGTCAAAACTGGGCGCACGGGTCATGCCGAATCGCTCAAAGTCGTGTTCGACCCTTCAATACTCACCTACCGGCACCTTCTGTTCGAGTTCTTCCGCATGCACAACCCGACCACCCGCGACAAGCAGGGCAACGATATCGGCACGCAATACCGTTCAGCGATTTTTTATCTGAACGAAGAACAGCATCGCACGGCACTTGACGTCATCAAAACCGTGGATGCCTCCGGCGACTGGCATGCTAACGGGCATGACCACGCCCGTTTCCCTCTCCCCCGCCCTCTGGAGGAGCAACTAGCCAATCGACTAAGCCCGCAAGCGGGCAAGTCGCTGGTTATCCCGCTTGCAGGCGAGGGGGACAAGGATTCGCTACGCGAGATTGACGATCATGTCGTCACCGAAGTGATGCCGTTCAGGGAGTTTTTCCGCGCCGAGGAATACCACCAGCAGTATCTGGTCAAGCATCCTGCCGGCTATACCTGCCACTACATCAGGCGTTACAATCTGGGCGAGTGAAGCAAGCCATGTCGCAATGACCTGTTTAAAATGCTCTGTATCTTACTCATTTGCAACTTAGCACGCGAACACTATCAGGATTATTCAAAACCATAATCGCCGGCGGCAGGCTGGCTGCTGGTTGCTTTTTCTTGCGTCGCCAAGAAGAAGTAACCAAAAAGAAGGCGACCACGGTTTGCCGCACCTGCCTGCCAGCAGGGTACCCTCGATAGTTTGCAAACGAGCGGGGCTGCGCAACTCGCACTATCCGCACGCGCCCACGTGCTCAAACAGTGCTCGCCCAACTACACCGCTGTTTCAAACTATCTTCGGCGGCGCACAGGGGCTACAAACCTCTGGAATCCTGTTTTAACTTTGAGTTTCAACAGCCAATGACTACAAAACAATACACAACCGAATTCGATAACGCCCTTTCAGGTTTCCTTGCCGTCTATCCTAGGCTGCATCAAAAACGGTATATAGCGCCAGGCAAGCAGCGCAAAGCAGACAAACCAGCAAGATGCGGCGAGGAATATCCAGCGCGTATAGCCGGATGAATCCAGCAGCGGCGCGATGAGGCGGAACACGAACGCTGCCATCATCACCTGCAGAACGAGTTTATCGATTGAGTCGAACACCACCTGCCTGCCGGTGTGCCCTTTGGTGATCCGTATCAACATCGCGGGAATAATCAACCCCATCGCACCGAAGGTAAACACATGGATGGACAAGGACACCGGCCATTGCGGGTACATCGTCAGCCTGAAGAATTCAATCAACAGTTGCGCGACGATCGCCAGATAACCGATATACATGATGCCGATGTCGATCCTGCGCAGCGCCAGTTCAGGTTTCCAGAAAGCGAAACGCACCATCAGCAGCAGCGCTGCCAGCAAGGCAATTCCGCCGGCCACAACTTGCGGCATAAAACCTGAAAACACCAGCGACAGCGCTGCAAACTTGATGGCCTTGTTCAATACCGGACTGTTCAGTATCTCAACGCCGAATGCGCCCTTCATGAACTGGGATACGGTGCGCTCCAGCATCACCAGAAAAGCCATCCGAAACAACCCTGTCGCCATGACCGCCCCTTCCTGAAAGTAATCCGCGCTCAGCAGCAGATTCTTGGCTATCAGGAACATCGGCAGAATCAGCAGGAAGAAATAGTTGTCGCGGTAAAAATCCTTATCGCGGTATCGGACCAGCGTCCACACCAGCATAGCGACGATCGAACCCAGAAACAGATTATTTGAAAACTGAAACAACAGCTGCGGCCAGACGCCTTCGAACCACATTCCCACACGCTCGAACAGCCAGGCAGCTGCCAGGAACATCAGCGCTGTGCCATGATAGCCGCGCACCTTGACCCAGTTTTTACTTGCCGTCAGCAGGAAGCCGCCCAGCACCGCCCAGCCGAAGCCGAAGAACATCTCGTGTGCATGCCATTGCACGCCGGCAAAAGAAGTTGCCGGCGCTGCAACAGCCCCGGAATAAATCAGCGCCCACAGCATCGGCAGCACGACGCCTGCCAACATCGCCAGTGCAAAAAACGGGCGAAAGCCCAACAGCCAGAGTGACGATAATTTCATTTTGCTTCCCAGGTTAATTCTCATTCTTGCAATACGCTTGCAAACACAGCGAACAAATCGCAAACAGCAACAAAAAATGATCGCAGAAAAAGCCCATCCGGAATTATCCAGATGGGCTTCTGCCATAACTGCTTTCAGCTTAGTGGGGCAATAACACCTGCGCAGGTCGCACTTCTCGACGGCCTATGGTCAGCAAGTCCCAGATCAATATTCCATATCCTGCCGCGAACATCACGCCGAAGGCTTCACGCCAGACCATGCCCTGCACGAACCAGGGGTGAGCCTGTGCCGCGAAGTAACCCGCCCAGCTCGACCCTTCGATTGCGCGTTCGATTTGCGATTGCTCGTAACCTGACACCAGCATGCCCATGGTCATCCCCAGCATGCCCAGATTCAGCAGACCCAGCGCCCATTTCCACTTCCAGTCGCCAACCGTTTCACCGCTCATCCACACGTTGCCGCGCCATTTTTGCGCAACGATGTAGAAGAAAGCGATATTGATCGTGGCATAGGCACCGAAGAAAGCCAGATGACCGTGAGACGCCGACCATTGCGTGCCATGGGTATACAAGTTGATCTGCGGCAAAGTGTGCATAAAGCCCCAAACACCCGCACCAAAAAAGTTACCGAACGCCTGTGCAATCAGCCAGCCCATCGCGGGATGATTGGTGTTGCGCATCTTGTTCACCCCGGAATCAAATACCGCATGCACCACCATCGCGACCAGCGGAACGGGTTCCAGCGCGGAGAAGAATCCGCCGATGGACAGCCAGTATTCAGGCGTACCGATCCAGAAATAATGGTGGCCTATGCCGAGTATGCCTGAGCCGAACATCATCGCCACTTCGATATACAGCCAGGTTTCCACGATCTTGCGCGGCGTGCCCAGCACGATCATCAGGCCGTAAGCCATGATACAGCCGACCATCACTTCCCAGGTCGCTTCGACCCACAGATGGATCACCCACCACCACCAGTATTGATCGACCGATATATTGGCGGTGTAAAACATACCTGCCATGTAGATACCGAACAAGGCGATCATGTCGAAGGTCAACACGCCGCCAATGCCTGTCCACTTGCCTTTGGCGAAGGTCGCTGCCACGTTGAAGAACACGGACAATACGCAGACCACGATGCCGATATCTGCCCAGCGTGGCGCTTCAATGTATTCGCGACCTTCGTTGATCAGCCAGATCGAGGATTGCTCTCCCGGCCCTATCTGCACCAGCAGGAAGACAGCGACCACCACGACTACTGCCAGGGTGAAAATCCAGAAGATGATGTTCCCTAGTTTCAGTCCGACAATCGGTATGCCTGATTCTTCTTCCAGCAACCAGTAAACGGAGCCGATGAAACCGAACAGCATCCACACCACCATGGCGTTGACATGCACCATGCGATTGACCGAGAAGTCCAGCACGCCGTAGAGTAAGTCCGGTATCAGGTATTGCAGTCCGGACAACAGACCGAATAGTATTTGCGCACCAAATAAAACCAGTGCGACGGCAAAATATTTCACCGCCAGTTTTTGCCCGCCGTTCAGGTTGGCATTGTCGAGAGTTCCTAGCGTCGTCATGTCAGTTCTCCTGATCGATTGGTTTGAAGTTGGCCGGGAAGCCATTGGTGTCGATGGTGGACATCCACTTCAAAAAGGCGACGATTGCATGCGCTTCGTCATCGGTCACGTCCAGCTTGGGCATACGTCTTCCCAGACTGTTATGCAGCTTGTCGGAAGGATCCTTGATGAATGCGACCATCAATTCCTCACGCACACCGCGCGAACCCCAGCTCATATCCAGCCACGATTTCGTCAGATCCGGCGCGTAATACGCACCATTTCCCAACAAGGTATGGCAACTCATGCAATTCTTCGCCTGCACCGTCAGCTTGCCATGACTCACCATCGCTTCGGCTTCAGCTTCGGTGAGCTTCTTGCCAAACAGGGGTTCTTCCTTGCCGATGACCGGGATTAACGCATGACGCGCCTCATCGTATTTATATTCGACGCGATTGTTGATGACTGAGTAAGCCGGCACGCGCTTGGTGCCGCCGCTGATTTGCGACATGGAATCAAAAGTCAGAAAAACCAATATTACGAACGAGCCGGCCGTAACCCAAATGGCGGTCTTACGCCAAAAGGTATCGGATGCCCACCAGGCGCTGGAAGTCATGATGCGTTCTCCTTGGAGAGTTTATGAAATTTTTCAGGATGAGTTTCATCCGAATTGGCTGAAGGGAGGTCAAGAATGATCGCTTGCTGTGCATGCGTACCGACGCACAAGTGCCAAATGGCGTGCGGTGCCAGCAAATATCCCGCCAGCATGAGTGTCACGACACACAGCCAGAACAGGCTGCCGAACAGGTGAGCCACGTTCGCCAGTTCGATGACTGACGCGAACAGAACGGCATAAGCCGCATAAGCCAGCGGCATGACGCGCGGCACTTTTTTGATTCGGGAATAGGCAAACAGCAGGGCGTATACTGCGCCGAACACGATGACTGACGCGGCTGAAAAAAAGGTGATGAAGAAATCAGCCATTTTTACGGGTTCTATCATGAATTGCTCCCAGTAGCACTTCTAAAATACCTGCATGACCTGCACACAATATATCCCGCTTCTACTACTCACCACCAACCCCGTTTTGTGTTGCAAACAACATTACAGCAATTTGCTATGTATGTACACATGAGATATTGCCGATAACTATCGGCAGCGTCGGCGCTGCTAACGCCACGACAGCTTGTCGCGCAGCTTCACCACTTCGCCGATGATGATGAGGCTGGGCGATTTAAGGCCCGCGTCAGCGACCTGATCAACCAGCGTCTGCAAGGTTCCTGTGACAACTTTTTGATCGTGTTGCGTGCCGTTCATGACAACCGCACCCGGCAGATCGGGCGAGAGTCCGTGAACGATCAACTGCCGGCATATTTCGGACAACCCGCTCAGCCCCATGTAAATGACCACCGTTTGTTTGGGGCGGCACAGCATTTCCCAGTCGAGATCGAGTGTGCCATCCTTCAAGTGGCCGGTGGTAAACAGCACCGACTGCACATAATCGCGATGCGTCAGCGGAATGCCCGCGTAGGCGGAAACGCCGGATGCTGCGGTGATGCCGGGTACAACCTGAAAAGGAATGCCGTGTGCAGCAAGCGTTTCGATTTCTTCGCCGCCACGCCCGAATATGAACGGGTCGCCGCCCTTCAGCCTCACCACACGACGCCCCTCCTTTGCCAGCTTCACCAGCAGCGCGTTGATATCCTGCTGCGGCAGCGTATGGTTAGCACGTTCCTTGCCGACAAAAATTCGCGTCGCATCGCATCGCGTCATCTCCACAATGTGCTCGGATACCAGATTGTCGTAAACCACCACATCGGCCTTCTGCATCAGGCGCAATGCCCGAAAAGTCAGCAAGTCAGGGTTGCCGGGGCCTCGCGCGGGGGGGTGATGGATATTTTGACAGTCTGGGGCAGCAACGCTTTTTCCAGTGCGTTGCCGTTCACAATCAGGTCAGCCAATGAGGTTTGCCGCAGCACTGCAAAGAAGGCGTCAAGCGCGGTATCAAGCACCCCGCTCAATTTACATGCCTCGGTAATGACGCAGCGATTCTGAGTTGAATTGAAGCACTCGACCAGTTCAAAATTATCTTCGGTGGCGCGCAAGGCGTCTTCCACCGAAATAGTCTCCGGCAAGCGGGCCAGGCGCACCCCGCCATTGCGCCCCCGCGTGCTGACAATTAAACCTTCACGGGTCAGCTGATGGGATATTTTGACCATGTGGTTCTTGGAAACCGCGAAGCGGCAGCTCGCCTCCTGTATCGTCACCGATTCGCCGTAACGGTGCGCCAGATACATCAGCAGCCGCAAACCAAGATCTGAATATTGGGTCAGTTTCATGTTCGTCTTCTAAATCGCGGCCTGTCTTATCCTGTGCCATTCGCCGTTTTTGAATATCACTTCATAGCGCTGCCAGTTGGTAAAATCGCCCCGGGTGGCCATATTTATGGCGCCCAGTCCTTCGCCTGCCACGATCTTATAAGTCACGTCCTCGCCCGATTCACCCAGGGATATGATCTTGCGCACCGATAAATCAGCCTCCTGCTCGCCGTTGCTGTAATAAAGCCCGGCGGAGATTTGCTCGGGCTGATCGGATATTTGCCAGGCATGCTTGACGGCCAGCCGGTAGATTTTAGCCAGATCGTCTTCGCGAATGTCGACATATGAACCCGCCTCGTTCAGCGCATAGGCAAAGTCGGCGTGATTCAACTGATTGTAGTTATCGGCAGTCCGTACCGGCCTGGCAGCAGGAGGCTTTCTCAAACCGGCAGGATAGCGACGCCACGGAAAAGCATAGTTCACAAGCACAGCCGCTACCAGCATGATCAGCGCATTGAGCAGCACCGGGGTCAGCACGTACTGGAAGCCCAGCGCATGCACTTGTGAACCCCCGATCACGGCGGTAATGGCCGTCGCCCCGCCGGGCGGGTGTATGCAACGCAGATAATGCATCGCGCCTATTGCCAGAGCCACCGCCAATGGCGCTGCAATCAGCACGTTAGCAATACCCTGTGCGCAGGCAACGCCGATCAGGGCCGATACCACATGACCGCCCAGCAACGGCCAGGGTTGCGATAACGCGCCGTTGGGCACGGCGAACAGCAATACCGCCGACGCCCCCATCGACGCGACCAGCAGTGCCGCGCCTTGTACGCCGAGATAATGCCCGCTGACCCACATGGTCAGCAATATGCCGATGAAGCCGCCGACTACCGAGATGACTTTCTCGGTGTGACCCGTGGCATCGGCTCCCACGCCCAGCATTTTGACAAAACTCATGTTTGCACCGGTCACGCGAAAAAGTTAAAAGGGAATCAGATGCGTTTGAAGTTTATCGCAATCTGACCCGGTTCGCGGGAAACGTAGTTTATTGCGATGCCATCGCCGTAACGCTGGGTTAATTGCGCCAACAGCGGCAGCGGATCGTGATCGTTGACAAAACTCATGGTCTCGCCCGGATTCAGGGAATCGAGCGCACCGAAAATGGCCGCATGGCGGAAACGCTTGGCAACCCCGCGCGCATCGAAAGGGTAGCATAAGTCAAAAGAGATGGTATTGGCGCAGTTGTGTGTCATGCTGGATTCCTGGAATTGATTGAATTGAAACAGGTAAAATCTGTGCGACGATGAACATCGCTCGCATAATATAACATGTACAAATGATACATGTTATATAATATGTATGATCAGCCATTTTTTAAACGCAAGCACTTTTAACCGAAGGTAGTGTTATGACCACCCTTGCCGGATACATGAGCACCGACCACAAAGCCTGCGACGAAGCCTTCGCCATTGCCGAGGAAGCAGCCCTTAACAACGACTGGAGCCGGGCCGAATCCGCCTTCAGCACGTACCGCCAAGACATGGAGCGCCATTTCCGGATGGAGGAAGAAGTGCTGTTCCCTGCCCTGCTGAATGCCGGCGGCCCGGCAGGGCCTGTGCAGGTGATGCGCATGGAGCACGCGCAGATGAACGAGTTGATCGAACAGATGGCGGGCGCTTTGGCAGACAAGGACAGCAAAGAATACGGCGGCCTGTCCGAAACACTGCTGATCGTGATGCAGCAGCATAACCTCAAGGAAGAGCAGATTCTCTATCCCATCGCGGATCGCGTTCTGGCAGCAGCACGCGAGACACTCATCGGTCAGTTGAAGGCCGTTTAACCAAGATGACTGAACTGGATGTACGCGGCCTGCCGCCCCCCGAGCCTTTCGAGCAGATCATGCAGGCGCTGCAAACGCTTGCCAATGGTGCAAGTTTGCGCGTGCTGATACACCGCGAACCCTATCCGCTCTACGACGTGCTGCAAAACAATGGTTTTACCTGGCAGACCAGCGCATTGGCGGATGGCAATTTCTCCATTCTGATCGGCCACGCCTGCTTCCCTCTCCTCAATCCTGATGAAACCACTAGCCATTCGACTAAGCTGGCAAACAACGCCAGCAAAGTCGCTGGTTATCTCCCACTCGCGGGCGAGGAGACGAACGTATCGCTACGCGAGTTTCGCGATACATGAAGACCGCCTCGCTCAGCACCGAACAGGCGCCACCGATTGCAGTGCCGCTGCGCTTCTTCGCCATTGCCCCGCTGTTCCTGGTGCTGGCCGCGCTGATCATCGCAATATACGACACGAACCCGTTTGTCGACGCGCATTCCCCCGCGCTGCTTGCCGCCACGCACTGCATCACGATCGGTTTTATCGGGATGATCATGCAAGGTGCGATGCAGCAAATCCTGCCCGTGGTGATCGGCAGCCCTATGCCCGCCTCCCGGCAGATAGCCTGGCTCACCTTGTTGCCGCTGATCGCAGGCACGCTGTCGTTGTCGGCAGGTTTTCTGCAAGGCGCGCCTGCGCTGCTCAATCTTGCCTGGGTGCTGCTGGGATTCGGTTTTATGGTGTTCATCGTTGCGAGCCTGATCTCGCTGTCCCGCGCCCCTGCGAAAACTGCCAGCAAAACCGCGCTGCTGCTGTCCGTCCTGGCACTCTTCGTTGCCGTCATACTGGGTGCGTTACTGGCGCGCGGCTATGCGACCGGCATGCAGCTGGATTATGCAAAACTGGCGGCCGCGCACATCAGTCTGGCACTGGGCGGCTGGGTCACGCTGCTGATTATCGGCGTGTCTTATCAGGTCGTGCCGATGTTCCAGCTCACGCCGAACTATCCGCAATGGCTGGCATCCGCCCTGCCCCCTGCCCTGTTCGCCTCCCTGCTGCTATACCTTGCCTCAAACTGGCTGAATGTTCCGGCATTGAGCCATATTGCCGAGGGTTTGCTCTGGGTTTTAGCAGTCGTCTTCGCGCTGACCACGCTCCGGCTGCAAAGCCGGCGCCGCCGCCGGGTTGCGGATGCCACGTTAAGTTTTTTCCGGCTCGGCATGATCTCGCTGTTGTGCGCCGCACTGTTATCAGCGGCAGCGTTGCTAAGTCCTTCCCCTGCACATTTCAGGACGCTATCCGTTTCGGTTTTCATACTGGGTTTCGCGCTGTCCGTGATCCACGGCATGCTGTACAAAATCGTGCCGTTTCTGGTCTGGTTCCACCTGTTTCGCGGCGGCATCAAAAAAGGCGTGCCGAACATGAAACAAATCATCCCGGAAGCGTGGATGTGGCGCCATTTATGGCTGCATATCGCCACGCTGTTGGCAGCATTGCTGTCATCCGTCTGGGCGGCGGCGATCCGGCTGTTTGCAATCGGATTAGCATCAGAAGGCGTGCTGCTGTGTTTCGCGCTGTACAGCGGCATCGCGGCATACCGGCGCACACTTAAAAAACTGCTCGTCTCAGCATGAGTTACCTTATTCTTAAATCGTTGCACATGTCTTGCGCCGCCATCAGCTACGCGCTGTTTTTCCTGCGCGGCGTCTGGAGCCTGAATGGCTCAAGCCTGATGCGGCAGCGCTGGGTCGGGATAGCGCCTCACATCGTCGACACGCTGCTGCTGGCCTCCGCCCTTGCGCTGGCGTACAGCATCGAACAATACCCGTTCGTCGACGCCTGGCTGACCGCCAAATTTTTGGCGCTGCTGCTGTATATCGCACTGGGTTCGATCGCGCTGAAATACGCCAAAAACAAGACCGTACGCATTAGTTTCTGGCTGGCCGCGCAAGCCGTGTTCGGCTATATCGTGCTGGTCGCCATCAACCATAACCCGATGCCATTCATTCGTTAAGGATAGAAAATGATTTCTTTTACTGAGGCAGCGCCGAGCTTCGATGATCCGCTGCAAATGCTGCGCGCCTGCCACGAAAAGATCTTGCGGCAATGCGACACGCTGAAAAAACTGGCGGCACACCTGACCAACAACGGGTGTGACGCGCAGGTTCAACAGGCGGCACAGGGCATCCTGCGCTATTTCGATACGGCAGGACAGTTCCATCATCAGGATGAGGAAGAAAACCTGTTCTCGGCCCTGCGCGGCTGCCCCGACGTCGATACGACCCTGCTTGAGCGATTGCTGGCTGAACACGGGGTCATGCTCGGCGCATGGGATGCATTGCGCCCGGTACTGGCTCGACTCGCCGAAGGACAGAAGGTGACACTGGATGCCGCACTGACCGAAAAATTCATCGAAAGCTATACCGCACACATTGCGATTGAAAACGCAGAACTGCTGCCGATGGCAGCAACCCTGCTCAGCCCGCAACAGGTCGCCTTAATCGGCAGAAAAATGGCTGAGCGGCGCGGCGCTAAATTCCCGGAATCAGCCGGAGGCTAATTAACCTCTTCCACCTTGATCAGCACGGTGCGCTCTTCATTCAGCCGGGAGGTGCTGCGCGTGGTGATGGTTGAATTGTCCGTACTGCTTTGCTGCCCGCCGCCGCCGACATTGATCCACTCGCCCAGACGGCCTGAAACGATGCTCGATGTGTTTTGTATCCGGGTCGCCGGATAATTGCCTGTATTCTGGTTCGAAGCTAACGAGTCGTTCTGCGCGCTGATCTCCAGCGTCACCGTATCGCCGTGGATGCGCGGCAGCACATAGAAGCCGCTGGCAACATCCCGGTACTGGGTCGTTTCAATCACTTGCGTGCCCCAGGCATTTTGCACCACCTGACGCTGCGGAACCGGCACGCTCTGGCCGCTCCTCACCAGCGCGCGGTTGCCTTCGAGCACTTGCAATTGCTGGGTCTTCTTGTCGTCTTCGAGCGAACGGGTGCTGATGATCCGGGCATTCAGGCCGTCCCGCCCTGTGCTGCCGGGTACGCTGATGCGCGCATTGCCCACGCCGACGCTGCCGGAAAGTTCTGTCAGGCGGGCTGCCGTATCGCTGTCGACATTCTGCATCACGGTGATTTTCAAACTGCGCGGCAGCGTATCGATGCCCTCCAGCAAGCGCTTGATCTGCGCGATGTTGCGCGGTGATGCGCGCAGGATGAGCTGGTAATTCATGCCGCTGACCATTTCATCCTTGTCCAGCAAAGGCTGTATGACAGGCAGCAGTTCCTCGGCGGTTCGATGTTTGAGGTTGATAATTTCGAGCTCACTGGCACAGACAGCCGTTGTCAAAAACAGACAAGTTATCAATAGAATCAATATCTTTTTCATAATTTCCCTTTACAAGTCCGGCTACTCTACCGTAAATTGACACCCATGAAACATCTGATCACACTGTTTGCCTTACTGCTGCTGAGCGCCTGCGGCACGACGCGCCACGATGCGCCTGCCAAAACGACTGCTTACACGGCGCCGAGCTATGACGAAGCCCGCATGGGCAACCTGGCGATTTATGCGATGAGTCTGTACGACACGCCTTACCAGTATGGCGGAAAGTCGCGGGTCAACGGCTTCGATTGCAGCGGGTTTGTGCAGTTCGTGTTCCAGAATTCACTGGGATTGCAGCTGCCGCGAACCAGTGCCGAGATGAGCCGTGTGGGTATGCCGCTCGATGCCCGTCAGTTAAAACCCGGCGATCTGGTTTTCTTCAACACCACGCGCAGCCCGAATTCGCATGTCGGTATTTTCATCGGCGAAAACCGTTTCGTGCATTCGCCCAAAACCGGTAAAGCCATCATGATCGCCAGCCTGAACGACAAGTACTGGAGCGCACACTACAACGGCGCCCGGCGAATCACATTAAATCAACGATTAGCGATTAATAATTGATAGTTGATAGTTGATAGTTGATAGTTGATAGTTGATAGTTGATAGTTGATAGTTGATAGTTGATAGTTGACAGTTGACAGTTGATAAATAGTTTACTTAAAAATCAGCGCTATGCGGCGAACTTATAAAGATTGCACGGCATTTTTGAAAACGAATATACGTTGAACTAAACCGCTGACGCGGTGGCTGTAGCGCGCAGTCACCGCGTTTTGTTTTGCATCGGACTTGCATTTGAGGTTGTTGAGGTGAACCCTTGTTATTGGGGAATTTTCCCTTTTTTCAAGGAGAATATCATGACACC
>CAMTXT010000018.1:0-51817 GCA_947085835.1 uncultured Nitrosomonadales bacterium
GCCTCTAGACGATAGGGACTTAATAAAATATTACTTCTGAAATTGGCGTCCCTACGGGGATTCGAACCCCGGTTACCGCCGTGAAAGGGCGATGTCCTAGGCCTCTAGACGATAGGGACGTAACATAAAACATCTTCAATGGTGGAGATAAGCAGGATCGAACTGCTGACCTCTTGCATGCCATGCAAGCGCTCTCCCAGCTGAGCTATACCCCCCTACTTCGAAGAGCGCGCATTATATGGACACAGCCCTTGTGTGTAAAGCATTTTCTCCGGTTTCTATAAATATTTAGCCATACGCGATCGTACGGTCTCGCGCGGAAACAAGGCCAGCACAGCATCGACCGATGGCGTATGCGTCTGCCCCACCAGCATCACGCGCAACGGCATCGCCAGTTTTGGCATCTTAAGATTATGCTTTGCCAGCAATTCCTTGATCAGGGCAGCCAATGCAGCAGCCTCCCATGCGACATCGCCAAAACGCTGGTGAAGTTCACGTAAAGCAGGCATGACCTCCGGCAACAGTTGCTCATCGAGCAGCGCCTGATCCGCATGCACTTCGATGTAAAACACTTCAGCCTCATCCGCCAGTTCGAGCAAAGTCGCCACACGCCCCTTATACAGCGCAATCACGGCCTCCAGCTGCGGCGTATTGCTCACGGTCACACCGCGCGCCATCAGGTGATCGCCTGTCAGCTCCGCCAACCGCTCGTTATCAGCCAACTTGATGTAGTGCTGATTCAGCCAGCGCAATTTTTCCGGGTTGAATTGCGCCGCCGACTTGCTGATGTGTTCCAGATCGAACCACTCGACGAATTGCGCTACCGAGAACACTTCCTCGTCGCCATGCGACCAGCCCAGGCGCGTCAGGTAATTGATCAGGGCTTCAGGCAGAAAACCATCCTCTGCATATTGCATGACGCTCACCGCACCATGACGCTTGGACAGGCGCTCGCCATCGCTGCCCAAAATCATCGGCACATGCGCATATTGCGGCAAGGTTGCACCCAGCGCTTTGAGGATATTGATCTGGCGCGGCGTGTTGTTGACGTGATCGTCACCGCGTATCACCTGCGTGATGCCCATATCCAGGTCGTCCACCACCACGCAGAAATTATAGGTCGGCGTACCGTCGGGACGGGCGATGATCAGATCGTCTAGCTCGCTGTTTTCGAAGACAATCCGCCCCTTGACCATATCGTCCCAGGCCGCAACGCCGTGCAACGGATTCTTGAAACGCACCACCGGCTTGACATATTGCGGCGGCGCGGGCAGCACCTTGCCGGTTTCAGGCCGCCATTTTCCGTCGTAGCGCGGCTTCTCGCCGCGAATTCGCATCGCTTCCCGCATTGCCTCCAGCTCATCAGGCGTGGTGTAACAATAGTAGGCATGTCCCTCTTCGATCAGTTGCCCCAGCACCGCCCGATAGCGATCCATGCGCTGCATCTGGTAGAACGGGCCCTCGTCGTAATCCAGATTCAACCAGGACATGCCGTCCAGAATCGCCTGCACCGATGCCTCGGAGGAGCGTTCGAGATCGGTATCTTCAATGCGCAGGATGAAAGTACCGCCCATCTTTCTGGCATAAGCCCATGAAAACAAGGCAGTGCGTGCGCCACCTATATGCAGATAACCGGTCGGACTGGGAGCAAAACGGGTACGGATAGTCATAGCGGCCTAACAATTAAACAAAAGGGGACGCATTTTACGAGCTTTGCACGCCGCCTGCATAAATAGATTGTTAGCCCCAATGATTAGCGCGTCACATAGCGGCACCGCCAGAAGCTGACCGCATCCACCAGCAGCGCGAAGATAATCAGCATGCCGGCGGCCTCAGTGCCGTACGTTTGAAACAATTGCTCCCGGCGCGTTGACGCTCCATTCGGTAATGGCAAGAAATCCGTCGGCAACAGCAACGACCAGTGCAAGATTGCTTGCATGCACCACCGCACCGGGAAGTGACGAATGTGGCTCGCCCCAGCCTTTTGCGCGATGGATGAATATCGTCGTATTATTGATCGTCGTCATGCCGTCATATTGGAACCAACCGCACCGGAGGCAGCTCTGCTGCCACCTTTATCACCATCCGAGTCACCACCCGTCTTCTGACTTCCATTCGCAGGCGTTCCATTGGCCTGGCCGAGAGAAGCAAACAGGTTTTGCACAAAGGATTGCAGTGCGGCTTGCGGGTCTTGTGTTGCACCGGCAGTCGTGCCGGACGAGGCAGAACTCGACGAGGTGGCCGAACTGCCCGACATACTCTGACTCAACGCCTGTGAAATTGCACTCATGAAATTCGATTTGCCAACGCCACCCGCGCCACCCCGACTATCGCTGTCACCGTCGGAATCGCTGCCTGCAACACGCCCGGGCGCGCTGGTTACAGGTTGCAAGTAAGATGAATTATTTACGCCTGAGATATTACCGATTGAGCTCATGGAGCCCTCCAATATTCGATTAAGATTTGATTGTCACAATCGACAATCTGTTGACAATGTTACAGTTTTTTTAAAAAACAGATAGATTGCCAAATGTAAATTTTCCACCTTATTTGTATCAATTTGTAACGAGCCGTCAAGGCGACCTGCCGCCCTGCTTGTTGTAAAAGCATCTTCGATTTATCATGCGACTCAACACAATAAGAATAATGACCGTTCATCCTTGATTTTTAACCATTCATCCGGATAGATATACCGTTCATTCAATTTTTTAATTATGGTCGAACGGGCTTGTGCTTGAATCCTGTTCCCGGTAAATTTGCGCACATTAAGATAGCGGCTGTTAGTTTCGATACTATTTCAAAGCATAATTCCTAAAAAGGGGTAAAGCGTGAAGCCAGATTTGCCAGACGATTTGACTATAAGTGCATCTATTCAAAATTTTTCATTTCACGCATCACATCACCTGAGCATATGAACAGCATAGATCCCCTCACCGGACTGCTGGATCGGTTTGGCTGCTTGCAGACAGCCGACAAATTCACTGTCGCTTCGACGCATAAACCGTTCGCCGTCATCTGGATCGATCTGGATCGCTTCAAGCGTATCAATGAATCGTTCGGCCATCCGGGAGGAGACGAGGTCATCAAGGATCTCGCCCTGCGTTTCCGTAATCGGGTAAGCGGTCGCGCCGAAATCGCACGGATGGGAGGCGACGAATTTGTGTTCCTCGTGCCCCGATGTGACCGTTCAGCCGCAGAGCATTTTGCCCGCGAGCTGGCCAGTACGATCGGAGAACTGATTCACATTGGAAATTTGACGCTGTGCCCCACCGCGAGCATCGGCATCGCCATCCATGACCCTGAAGAAAATTCACTCGCCTTGCTCGAGCGCGCAGACCGCGCCATGTATGCCGCTAAAGACAAAGGGGGTGACGGCATCGTTTGTTCCGGCGACGAGCCTATCCCCGGACGGCTCGGAATCACGCTTGCGCGGGAAGAGATTTCGATTGAAAGCACGCTGCATGCAGCCCTTGAGACAGGCGGGTTATGCCTGCACTATCAGCCCATCATTCTGGCGAACGGAAAAATCGAGGCCGTCGAGGCGCTGATGCGTTGCCAGGTCAATGGCGAAAACCTGTCGCCCGGAAAATTCATCCCTGTCGCCGAAAAGACCGGCCTTATCGTCCGTCTCGGTGAATGGAGCTTGTTGCAGGGCGCGATGCAGGCACGACTGCTGCAAGATGCGGGGTATCACACCAAGGTGGCGATCAATGTCTCGCGCGCGCAGCTGGTGTCGCCCAAATTCACGCAAGCGCTGCACGCGGCCCTGATTTGCTCAAACGTCAAACCGGAACTGGTGGAACTGGAACTGACGGAATCCTTGTTCATGGATATTTCCGATACGGTGCAGGTGAATCTGAAAAACGCCCTCTCCGCAGGCGTGAGCTTGTCCATCGACGATTTTGGCACCGGCTATTCCTGCCTTGCGAACCTGAAGGACATCCCGGCCAAAAAGCTCAAACTGGATCGCGCCTTTGTCACGGTATTGCCCGAAGATCGAAGAGCGCTGGCCGTGGTCCGTGCGATGACTCAGCTGGGCCATGAGTTGGGCATGACCGTCGTGGCCGAAGGATGTGAAAGACAGGAAGAGATAGATGCGCTGCTCGATGCGGGTGTCGATGCCATTCAGGGATTTTTTTACGCAAGACCGATGCCGGAAGACAAACTTTTCCAATGGTTGCAAACAAGGAATACAAAATGAATGACGCCATCCAAAACGCAACCCCCTCTGAAGTCGATAACCTGATCGAGCGCTCCATTCTCGACGTCGGCATCCCGCCCTGCCCGGTCATCCTTGACCGGTTTATTACCGAAGCGCGCCGAGACGAGCCTGACTTCAGCCGGCTGGCCACCATTATCGGCACCGATGTCGGCCTGTCGGCTGGCCTGATCAAAACCGCCAATGCTCCTTATTTCGGCATGCGCCAGCGAGTGCGTTCGGTGAATGAGGCGCTCGCGATACTCGGCCTGAAGACAGCCAGCCGCGCCGTGGCCGGCCTCATCCTGCGCAAAACCTTTCCAAATATACCGAATCTGGAACGTTTCTGGGATGCCTCCGCACGCATTGCTCACTTGTCCGGCTGGTTGGCGCAACACTTCGATATACGCGGCCTGCGGGCCGAGGACACGTATACTTTCGGTCTGTTCCGCGACTGCGGCATTCCGGTTCTGCTCGGACGCTTCCCGCATTACGAGAAAGTGCTGGCTGAAGCCAACAACGATGCTGAGCGCAGCTTCATCGCGGTGGAGGAGACTGCACTGCCAACCAACCACGCCATGGTGGGCTGTATCCTGGCGCAGAGCTGGTGGCTGCCGGAAGAGATCTGCCTTGCCATCCGCAATCACCACGACCTTGTGGCACTGGAGTCGCTCGGTTCTAAACTGCCGATGCAAAGCCGCAGACTGATCGCGACAAGCCAACTCGCGGAGCACATCGTGCAACGACAATTCGGCCTGAGCCTGACGCAGGAATGGACCAAGCTGGGTTCGGCCTGCCTGAAAATTCTGGAGTTGGAGGAAACACAGCTCGAAGCGTTGTACATCGAGGCTGAGCCTGTCTTGAACGCTGAAGCGTAAACCATAAGAACAGTCAGCCAGATAAGTAGCTGACTGTTCTTAGTATTTTTTCGCGCCAGTCCGATACGAACATGGCTCAAACCGCGGTTTTTGTCACTGACACCTGAACCCCAAAAAATCTGTCTGTCACATCCCGGAGAGTACAAAATCGGCGAGAAAAAAGTAACCGGTATTATGCTTTCGCTCCATACAGCAACGCTACCGTTGACAGCATCAACCTTGCCATGAACAATCAACGAATTCTGAGTGACGATCGGCGAACTGCCTGTCGTTCTTGCAGCACAGGGCGTGGGTCGCCTGCATGATGAGTGAACATTTCAAAATCGTAATTATAGGATCTGGCCCCGGTGGTTTGTCTGCCGCCGCGCGTGCGGCAGAGCATGGCATTTCTCATCTGCTCCTCGAAGCGGCGCCCCATGTAGCCAATACGATACATCACTTCCAGCGGGGCAAGCCCGTGATGGCGGAGCCGGCGGTGCTGCCTTTGCGCAGCTCGATGAGCTTCGCTGCGGGTATTCGCGAGCATATTTTAGAAACCTGGCGAGAAGAGCTCACCCGCTATCAGGTAAATTATCGAGTCGGTGCGACCGTGACCAATATCACAGGCCAGTCCGGTTCCTTTCAAATCACATTGGCGTCAGGCGAGTCGTTAAACGCCGAATTTGTGGTGCTCGCCATCGGCGTGCAGGGGAATATACGCAAGCTGGCCGTACCGGGTGAAGACCTGCCCATGGTGCAGTACCATCTGGATGATCCTGACGAGTTTCGCAATGAAACGATCGTGGTGGTCGGCGGAGGAGACGCCGGCGTAGAAAATGCGCTTGCACTCGCCGGGCAGAACCGCGTGATTCTGGTCAACCGCCAGGAAGAATTCAGCAATTGCAAGGAAGCCAATTATGATCAGCTGATGGCAGCGGTGACCCAGGGCAAGATCGAAACGCGGGTCAGCACATTGACTGAACGAATTGATGCGCTGGCGCAGGACACCTTTAATCTGGCCTATGTCGCACAAACGCCTGAGGGGCACGAGCAGATCAACTGTCATCGCGTCATTGCCCGCCTGGGCGCCAAGCCGCCGCGCCAGCTGGTAGAGAGCTTTGGCGTATGCTTCCCGAACAGCGACTCGACCTCTGTTCCTCAGTTGTCCGAACAGTATGAATCCAACGTGCCGGGCCTGTACATTGTGGGCGCACTGGCAGGTTATCCGCTCATCAAGCAGGCGATGAATCAGGGTTATGAGGTCATCGAGTATATCCTGGGGAATCCGGTCGAGCCGGCGGATGAGGCGTTTTTAAGGGAAAAATTTGCCGACGTACCGGACATACACTCGGTGAGTGAAGGCATCAAGCTGCTGCGCGCCAACCAGCCACTGCTGGCGCCGCTCACCACGCTGCAATTGCGTGAATTCATGCTCGACAGCACGATTTGTGTACTGCCGCGCGGCGAGGTAATATTTAACCGGAACGACTACAGCAACAGCTTCTTCTCGATTCTGGAGGGACGGGTTGCCATTCAGACTGAAGGCCAGAATGGCAAGGAAGCCGTCTATGGCGTGAAGGCCGGGAACTTCTTCGGGGAAATGGGGCTGCTGTCCGGGCGCCGCCGTTCCGGTACCGCAATCGCAAGTTCAGATTGTGTGTTGGTCGAGACGCCCAGACGTTCCATGCTCAAACTGTTGTATTCGGCCAGCGGCGTGCAACGCAAACTGGATGAAGTGTCGCTTAAACGCGTGGTGCGCAGCTGCATTGACACCTCGCTGCCTGAGCGCGAACTCGATTATCTGGTTCAGGGCGCCCAGCCCAAACGCTATGCAGTGGGCGACGTACTCTTCAACGAGGGCGACAAGGCGGACGGGTTGTATATGATCCGGCGCGGATCCGTCACCGTGTCTCGCATGGTGGACGGCAAAGAAGTGGTGCTGGCCTACATCTCTGCGGGCAACTATGTCGGAGAGATGGCGCTGGTCTCCAACCAGCCGCGTTCGGCGACTGTGCGCGCGGCCTCCCCTACCGAGGTGGTCTTGCTCGAGGCAGTGCGGGTTGCCGATGTGCTGGGGAGAAACACCTCGATGCGCCGCAAGGTTGACAGCCGGTATCTGGAACAGGTGCGTTCGGACGAGTATGCACCGTCGAGTGAATCGAGCGAACTGATCAATTTCCTGATGGGTCAGGGCGTGGGAGAGGCCACCGATGTGCTGCTGATCGACTATGCGCGCTGTATTCGTTGCAACAACTGCGAAACATCCTGTGCAAATGCGCATGATGGCACCTCGCGACTGGATCGAGAGGCAGGTTCCACCTACGCGCAAATTCACGTTCCCACGTCATGCAGACATTGCGAGCACCCGCATTGCATGAAGGATTGCCCGCCGGATGCGATTCACCGCTCGGTCAATGGCGAGGTGTTCATCAGCGACAATTGCATAGGCTGCGGCAATTGCCAGACCAATTGTCCTTATGGCGTGATCCAGATGGCGGTCAAGACTGAGTACAAAAAACGCAGTATCTGGCAAGTCATGCTGGGCACCGGGAAGCTTTCCGGTAAGACTGGCGAGGTGGAAACCGGCAGCCTGCCCAAGAAAGCCGTCAAGTGCGATATGTGCAAAGATATCATCGGCGGGCCCGTCTGTGTGCGTGCCTGTCCGACCGGGGCTGCGTTCCGCATGAGTCCGGAAGATTTCATGGAATACGTCAAGTAGTGCAGCACAACCGGAGTTTTGAATGAACATGATGCAAGGTGCCACGTTGCTGAAATACAAGAATTACCGCTATCTCAAGGCGACGAGTCTGCTGATGCTGCTGGCGATTACAGCTTATGCGCTGATCAGACCTGCCGGTGGCGAATCGTACGGCGGCACGTGGCTGGGCTATCTGTTGGGCATCATTTCAACCCTGATCATGTTCTTCCTGATGTGGTACGGCATTACCAAACGACGGATCACCGGATCACCTGAAAGACGTAAGCTGCGCACCAGGGTTGCACGCAGCACCGAGATGGCCGATCAGGCAAGATTAGAACGCAGAAAAACACGCAAAAAAACACGCGTACTTAGCGGAGCGATGCTGCAAGAATGGCTTTCCGCCCATGTTTATCTGGGCGCCTCGCTTATTGTGCTGGTCTCGCTGCATACCGGTTTTCACTTCGGCCTGAATGTTCACACGCTGGCTTATGTGTTGATGTTGCTGGTTATCAGCAGCGGATTTTACGGCTTGAATGTGTACCTGAATTATCCCCGCCTGATCACCCTCAATATGACTGAAGACACGCTGGATAATCTGTTGCTTAAAATTGCAGAACTGGATGAACTGGCAGGCACCCGCGCGCTGGGTTTGCCCGATGAAGTGAATACGCTGATCATGAAGGCTCGCCGTGAAACTCGGATAGGAGGCACTCTTTTTCAACAATTGAGCGGCGACCAGAAGGATTGTCCCACCCGGATTGCCGTACAACAAATGCTGCATTTGGGCGCAAAATACAACCAGGACGACCAGCCTAAGATAATGCGCGATCTGTATTCAGCGCTGTTGCGCAAGGAAAAACTGGTATTGCGTGCGCGGACCGAGATCATGCTAAAAGCCAGGCTGGAATGCTGGCTATACCTGCATGCACCGCTGGGCATCGCATTGCTGGCCGCGCTGGCGGCGCACATTGTTTCCATCTTTTTCTACTGGTAGCCGGGATGATTTCTTGCTTATTGATTCATGTCACGCGCAATCCACAGGGTTTGCCTGTTTGCAAGAATAGCGTCATTACAGGTTCAACGATCCAAATTGGCCGGGGTGCTGCCTGCAAAGTCCATCTGCTCGACCATCGAGTCAGCCTGCTCCACGCGAGTGTGCGGCGATCTGAAGATGGTGCGCTGTACATCGACGGGGAAAGAAATGCCACCCTGAAAATCAACGGTTTCATCGCACAAAGCGCGCCCCTTTTGCCGGGGATGCATGTCGAAATCGGTCCGTATGCGCTGGTTGTTGAACCTGCTGCCAGCGGGCACGATCTCATCCTGTCAGTCGAATTGATTCATCCGCTCAATGATCACGATGCTGGGATAGCCTGTCAGACGGCACCCGTCACGCTGGCCGCGCTGGGACTGAGCAAACGAAAACTGGGCTTCAGTCTGGCGGCCTGCATTCTGTTTTTGTATCTGTTGTTGCCGATGCTGCCGAGCGCGTCAGTGGCGTTTGACAAATGGCAGGCAGGCATGCCCGTCACGCTGAACGGATCATGGAGTCCCGGGCCGTTAGCCGGCGGGCACGCCCTGTTTGGAGCGAAGTGTTCGACCTGTCATCAACGATCTTTTCAGGCCGTATCTGACGAGGTTTGCACAGGCTGCCATAAACAAACCGGCAAGCATCTGGCGAAAGAAGAGTTGCAGGAAAAGACCTTCAAGGCGACGCGCTGTACAGAGTGTCATATCGATCACAAAGGCAGCGAGCGACTGGTGCTGCATGACTCGTCCACGTGCATCAGCTGTCACGGCGAAATCAGGCGAAAAGTCGCCGGTTCAGAGCTTGCCAACGTGAATGATTTTGCGACCGGCCATCCGCCTTTTCATATCACATTGCGAAATGACAAGGAGCTCATCCGGGTCCGCCAGGATGACAAGGACAAGCTGATCGAGAAATCGGGGTTGAAATATTCTCATCAAGTTCACCTGGCTAAAGGGGGCGTGTCAAGCCCGCAGGGGGATACCGTCATGCGCTGTCAGGATTGTCATAAACTTGAGGAATCCGGCCTTCATTTTGCACCAATGACCATGAAGAAGACCTGCCAGCAGTCCGATTGCCATGCGCTGGATTTAACCGAGCCTGCCGAGGGACTGGCACCTCACGGGTCAGAACTTGCGGTGATGAACCACCTGCGTGTGTTTTATTCCAAATGGTTGAACGATTCGCCCGAAAACAGGGCTGCCTGTGATCCGGATGTTCAGGGCATCACGGCCTGCGCCGATGATTTGGCACGAAAGAATGCCGCGACAACCCTGTTCAGGAAGAACAAGGAGTGCGGCGAATGTCATGAAATCGGGCCTGCTGCTGATAACGATGTCCCATGGAAAATTGCGCCGGTGCGCATCAATCGAGACTGGCAGCCAGATGCCGCGTTTGCGCACGCCAAGCATGAAGCGATGAGCTGCACAGACTGCCACGACAAGATGAATTCCAGGACCAGCGCGGACATTTCGATGCCTACGATCGCCAAGTGCCGGGAATGCCATGCCGGCAACCATCCTGCCAAAGGAAAAATTGCCAGTGGCTGCGACAGTTGCCACCGGTTTCATCAGGGCGTGAAATAACGATCCGCCAAAGACTGATTGATAAAAATAATATGATCAAAAAGCTTGCTGTGCTCTTAGTCCTGAGCCCGATTTCCGGTTGCGGAGAAAAACCACAACCAAAAACGGTGAGCAAGGTGGGGACGTTCGACGAAATCGTAGCCAAAGCCAGTTGCATGGCTTGCCATCAGGCGGGGAGTCAGATGGAATTCCCGTCATGGCAAAAGGTTGCTGAGAAATACAAAGAGAACAAGGATGCAGAGCGCTTCCTGACCAATAAAATCGCCAGCGGAGGTTCCGGTTCATGGGGGAAGATGGACATGCCGCCCTACCCTGAGTTGAGCGAGGCGGAACGGCGCGTTGTAGCGCAAGGGATATTGGCTACACCATTTAAAATCAGAAAACCTTAATTCAAAATCGCCGGTAAAAAAAAGACCCGCTTTTGGCGGGTCTTTTTCGCTACGGTTGCAGTCGGTTTTACTTGAATGTCAGCACGTAAGTGATGAAGTTGCCCTTGTCTTTGGCAGAGCAATCTTTACCGTACACTTGCTTACAATGTTTAGTAAAACCTTTTGCTGACTGGTTGACATCAGCAAAACGCTTTGGATTCACAGCTGGCGCCATCGGCTGGATAGCCTTGCCAGTTACATTGTGCTTGCCCATATTGGCAGGATTGTCTGTATGGCACGTAGCGCAAGCAAGATCCTTGCCATCAACCATCTGCTTCTTGGTGTAAAATTCCTTGCCTTCTTCAGCCGACAATGTCGACTTTGCAAACAGCGAATATTGTTTTGCTGCTTGTTCTGCAGTAGTCACATCTGCCTGTGCAGAAAAACTAATGAGACCAAAAAGCGCGAGCAGTAAATATGATGCTTTTTTCATCTGTGAATCCCTCCCATGGGTTTTAAGTTTGTGCAACGGACGCTATTCTCCAGCACCCAACCCTGAGCTGTCAATAACTATATGCGCTGTAGGTTTTAGTATATTTTCACGCTGTCTTCGCGGCTTTTTTGGCCGAAAAAGGCAAAGACTGAAAAGCCACTTTTAAAACGAAAAACGGTTGATTTTCGCGCCTGTTTTTCAACGTTTCAACACGCCCAATGCAAAACGGCATCCATTGCAGCATGGATGCCGTACCGGTAAGCGGTTAGCGCTACTTTACCGTGCTGTCGATGGTGATATTCAGCCCGCGGGTGCCTGGCTTGACGACACCCGCAGAGCCCTCCAGATCGCCCGCCTGTGCCATCGGCGTACCGGACTTGGAAACACGTGCGACCACCACCACTTTATCGAAGCCTGACAGCTTCAGCTGTGGCTGCATCGCCATGCTGTCATCGAGCGTGAACTCCAGGGGCAAGTCTTTGACTTGCTTGCGGATTACGGCAAGCGGCATTTTAGGGCCTTCTGCCGCACGCGCCAGGATGAAGACAACGTCAGTCGGCGCTGCCTTAGCCAACAGCGCCGGGCTCAGCGACACCCGACCGGTGATTGCCTGCGCCTGATTGGCCGCAGCCGTCTTTGCAGGTGCGGCAGAAAGCTTCGCCAACATTTCACGCCCCCCCTTTTGCCGGGACAGATATTCACGCGCCTGATTGATGCCGTCATGAATCATCTGGATTTGCGGATAATCCGGCGGCAGCAGGCTGACCAGTTTTTGCCAATGCGTGATCGCCGCGACATAATCGCCACGCTCCATATCGGATGAGCCTGCCAGCGCCAGCGCAGTGGTATTTTCCGGATCCAGCGCAAGCGCCTTGTTGATGAACTTGGTCGGTTCGCCCAACAACGACTGATTGTTGTTCATCGCCATCGCATCGGCATAATTCGTCCAGAGTTGCGACTCATTCGGCACCAGCTTGACCAGTTGCGCATAGGCGCGCACCGCATCGGAATAGCGCTGCAACTCGGTATAGGATCTCGCCAGCATCAGCCAGCCATCGGGATTCTCAGGCAGTTTGACTAATTTAGCTTCCAATTCCTGCAATGCAGCTTCCGAACGCAGCACACCGAAACCCTCGGCACCTTCGCCTTGTTGTTGTGGCAGCAGCGCTTTCGAATTGCCGATTTGCAGGTAGAGCAGCACGCTACCCAGCGGGATCAGCACCGCCAACACAATCGCCAGCATCCGGGCAGGATTACGCGGCGCTGTCGCGGGCGCATCCGTCGTCTTGACTTCATCAAGCAGGCGCACCTGAAGTTCGCGCCTGCCCTGTTCAAAAGACTCCTGCGTCAGCAGGCTGTTGCTCAGATCGGATTCGAGCTCAGAGGCCTGATCACGCAGGATTTCAAGATTCGCGGCATCTCGCAACACATCGTTATTGGCAGCCGTCTTACTCCACAGCGGCCAAACCACAAAAGGCAGCGCCGCGATCAGCAGCACGGCACAAAATATCCAGAATAAGGTCATGCTTGAGTTTCCTTCTGCGCTGCGGTTTTTTCATTCAAAGCTGCGGGGGATTCATTCAAAAGCTGTGCTGCGCGCTGCTCGTCCTGTGTTGACAGCTCTGCCTCCGCGACTTCGCCACGGCGCTTCTTCAATTGATAATACAATCCCGCGCCGCCTAACAGAAGCAGGATAAAGGGCGCCGACCACAAGGGCATCGTTTCCTTATCGACCGGCGGATCGAATAAAACCGACTTGCCGAAACGCTCGACCAACAGATCGAGGATTTCCTGATCGGTCGCGCCCGCCTTCATCTTGTCGCGCATGATCTGGCGCACGTCCTTCGACCAGTCCGAATGCGAATTGGATACGGGTTCGCTCTGGCAAACCAGACAGCGCACTTTTTCAGCCAGAAGCATCATGCGGCGTTCCATGACAGGATCATCGGCGATGTCTTTTGCGACCTCGGCAAAAGATAAAGTCGGCAACAGCAGTGCCAGCATCAACAGATATTTCATTTGGCTTGTAACTCCGCAACGAGGGGAAGTATTTTTTCGCGCAAATTCTGCGCGGTGACGGCACCGATCAGTTTGTAAGCGATTATTCCAGCCTTATCGATGACATAAGTCTCCGGAACGCCGTACACGCCGTAATCAAAACCCACTTTACCATCGGCATCCGCGATAACCAGACTATAAGGATCGCCGGCCTTCTTCAGCGTCATCTCGCCGTCGATAGCCTTATCCTTATAATCGAGCCCGACGATCGGAACGACGTTCTGCTGAGACAACGCCATCAACACCGGATGTTCATCCTTGCAGGCGCCGCACCAGGACGCCCATACATTCAGCAGCCAGACACGGCCCTGCATTTCTTTAGGCGAAAACACCTTTCCCGGCTCGTGCAACAACGGCAACACGAAGGCTGGCGCCGCACGGCCCACCAGCGGCGATGGCACTTCGCGCGTATCCCGCCCCAGCCCCTTATATAAAAACACCGACAAAATCAGGAAAATCACGAACGGGAGTATAAAACGCATCATGATGCCGCTCCTTCAGACTGAGAACCGTCAACTGTAGACTGAGAACCGGAAACGGCCTTTTTATGGATGCGGTAACGACGGTCCGACACGGCCAGCAGTCCGCCCAGCGCCATCAACAAGGAACCCGCCCAGATCCAGTCGATGAATGGCTTGATGTAAACGCGCACGGCCCATGCACCGTCCGATTCGGGTATCGCCTCGCCTAGCGACACGTACAGATCGCGGAACACGCCGGTCTGTATGGCAGCCTCGGTCAGCGGCATGCCCGACACATTGTATTGACGCTTTTCGGGTGTCAGTTCGCCCACCAGTTTCCCATCCTTGTTTACCGTGACATGCCCGACCCCTGCGACATAATTCGGCCCTTGGGTTTCGGTCACGCCATTGAAGCGGAATTCATAGCCGCCCGCCATCACCGTGTCGCCGACATTCATACGCACGTCACGCTCGGTTTCATAGCCCTTCACCAGCGTCACGCCGACAATGAACAGCGCCACGCCCAGGTGCGCCAGCTGCATGCCGTAATAGCTCAGACTCTGACGGCGCACGCGATGCATCAATGTACCCTGCCCGCTCAAGCGCTGGCGCAGACTGATCACCAGGGATGCGATAATCCAGAACGCCATCAGCAGGCCCAGCACGATCATCGGCGACCATTTATCCGATTCCAGCGACAGAAACTTGCCCATCACCAGCGGCAGCAACAAGGCCAGCACCAGCGCACCGGCAAAGCCCCACTGCACACGGCGTGCCAGGTCGGGAACGGCCATTTTTTTCCAACGCGCCAGCGGCCCCAGGCCCATCATGAACACCATCGGGATCATCAAAGGCACAAACACGGCTTCAAAATACGGCGGACCGACCGATAGTTTCCCGTAGCCCAATGCATCCATGAACAGCGGGTACAAGGTCCCGATAAACACCGAGGCGGAAGCCACCGACAGCAACACGTTATTGGATAACAGCAGCGATTCGCGCGACAACATGTCGAACTTGCCGCCCAGGCCCACTTTCGGCGCGCGCCAGGCGAACAGCAGCAACGATGCGCCGATCACCAGCACCAGGAAACTCAGGATAAAGATACCGCGCCTAGGATCTGCCGCAAACGAGTGCACCGACGTCAACACGCCGGAACGCACCAGGAAGGTACCCAGCAGGCTCAGTGAGAATGCGGCAATCGCCAGCAACACGGTCCAGCTTTTGAACGCGCCGCGTTTTTCTGTCACTGCCAGCGAATGGATCAGCGCCGTGCCCAGCAACCAGGGCATGAAAGAGGCATTCTCGACCGGATCCCAGAACCACCAGCCGCCCCAGCCCAATTCGTAGTACGCCCAGCCGCTGCCCAGCGCGATGCCGATGGTCATGAACACCCACGCAACAGTCGTCCATGGGCGTGACCAGCGCGCCCAGGTCGCATCCAGTTTGCCGCCCAGCAAGGCCGAGATGGCGAACGCATAGGCCACTGAAAACCCGACATAGCCCATGTACAACATCGGCGGATGGATCACCAGCCCCGGATCCTGCAACAGCGGATTCAGATCGCGACCGTCGGCCGCTGCCGGCAACAGGCGCTCGAACGGGCTGCTGGTGAACAGCATGAACAACAGGAAACCGACAGAAATCAGCCCCATCACGCCCAGCACGCGCGCCACCATCTCTTCGGGCAGATGACGGCTGAACCTGGCGACCGCAGCAGTCCAGACGGTCAGGAACAAGGCCCACAACAGCAACGATCCTTCGTGTCCGCCCCAGATCGCGGCGAATCGATATTGGCCGGGCAATTGGGAATTGGAATGTTGGGCTACGTACAAGACGGAGAAATCATTGCTCAAAAAAGCATTGGCGAGCGCGGCAAAGGCCAGACCTACAAACAGCAACTGCCCGTAAGCTAACGGGCGGGCGACGCCCATAAACACGCTGTTGTTGCGCGCCGCGCCCAATATCGGCAAAACGCCCAGGATAATCGCCAGGCACAGCGCGACGATGAGTGAAAAATGACCTAGTTCTGGAATCATGTACGATCTTTCGAGGATTATTTTGCAGCAGGGGCAGCAGCACTCGCTGCAGCGGCATTGGCAGCTTCGGCTTTTTTCAGCGCATCGGCGGCTTCAGGCGGCATGTAGTTTTCATCATGCTTGGCCAGCACTTCCGAGGCATGCATCACGCCATCGGCTTCCATCTTGCCTTGTGCGACCACGCCCTTACCTTCCTTGAACAGATCCGGCAGGATGCCCTTGTAGACGACCGGCAATTTCTGGTGCAAATCGGTAATCATGAAGTGTACCGTCAGGCCGTCCTTCTCACGCCGGATGCTGCCCTCTTCGACCAGACCTCCGATGCGGAAACTGCGGTCTTGCGGCGCTTCCTTGTTATAGACCTGGGTCGGCGTGAAATACAGGCTGACGTTATCTTTCAGCGCATTGAGTACCAGCCCCACCGCAAGTCCCACTGCGGCAATGGCGAGAACGATATAGACAGCTCTTTTCTGACGCGGTTTCATGCTATTCCTCTTCCGATTGATCTGCTTCGCGCATCAGGCGCACCTGCTGCAACGTAATTTTCCGCTTATGCACGACCATTGCAATTTCGACTGCAAAGATCAGAAACGCGACTGCGTAAGAACCTGCCCAGATATAGGTCAGCGGATTCTCTCTCATCCAGATATCCAGACTCATGACTTCACCTCCGCCAGTTCAGTAATCCATTTGGTATTTTTCTCGCGCTCGAGAATGATGCTGCGCACCCGCGCCAATGCGATTGCAATCGCATACAGCCAGCAGGCCGCCAGCATCGTGAACATCGCCTGCTGCATCGCGATGTGCATCGAGGTGCCCGAGTACTTGATGGTCGAACCCTGGTGCAACGTATTCCACCACTTCACCGAGAAGTAAATAATAGGCACGTTCACTGAACCGACAATCGCCAGCAGCGCTGCGGCACGATCGGCGCGGCGGGGATCATCGATCGAGGCATGCAGCGCGATAAAGCCTAAATAGAGAAACAACAGGATCAATTCGGATGTCAACCGCGCATCCCACACCCACCACGCACCCCACATCGGCTTGCCCCACAGCGCACCGGTCCACAGCGAGATGAAGGCAAACAGGGCGCCGGTCGGCGCGATTGCGCTGGCCATCATAGACGACAGGCGCGTATTGAAGATCAGCCCCAATGCCGCATAGCCCGCCATGATCAGGTACAGGAACATCGAGATGATCGAGGACGGCACATGGATGAAGATGATGCGATAGAACTCGCCCTGCTGTGCATCGGCGGGCGCCACGACAAAGCCGATGTACAGGCCGATCGCAAACAGGATGAGCGACGAAATTGCGAACCAGGGAATCAACTTGCCAGCCAATGGATAGAAGGTAGTCGGTGCTGAATATTTGAACCAGTTTATTGCCATTGTCACTCCATCGAAATTCGTAACGCCTGAGCCGTCACCCAAGGGGTAAACGCCAGAGCCAACACCAACAACGCGCCCATCAAAGACAAATGAGACGATACATTCAGTCCGCTGGACACCGCCTGCACCGCGCCCGTACCAAAAATCAGCACCGGAATGCACAAGGGCAGCACCAGCAAGGACAACAACACACCACCGCCGCGCAACCCCAAGGTCAAAGCCGCACCGATCGCGCCGACCATACTGAGTATCGGCGTGCCCAGCAACAGACTCAGTATCAACACACCGATTGCCGGCACTGACATATCAAATTGCAGCCCCAGCACCGGCGTCAACAGCACCAGCGGCAAACCCGACACCATCCAGTGCGATACCATCTTGCCCAGCACCAGCACCGACAAAGACTGCGGCGCCAACAGCATTTGTTCTAGCGTACCATCCAAATAGTCTGCCGAGAACAACCTGCCCAACGACAACATTGATGACAGTAAGGCTGCTACCCACAACACGCCGGGCGCCATCTTGCGCAGCATCTCCATTTCCGGCCCGACACCGAGCGGAAACAGGCTCACCACCATCACGAAAAAGATCAACGTGGTCAGCACGTCTGCACGGCGGCGCATCGCCAGCACCAGATCGCGGCGCATCACCAGCACCAATAAGGAAAACAGGGATAATTTTTTCATGGCTCTTACAGCAACAAACTGCGCATTTCCATGCCCGCCACATTCAGCGGTTGATGGGTCGTAAAAATCACCATACCGGCTCTTGCCAGATGCTCCGCAATCAATTCCCCGATCAGTGCCACAGCTCCGACATCCAGCGCGGCCAAAGGTTCATCCAGTATCCATAGCCGGGCGTCATTCACCAGCAGGCGCGCAAGTGCGACGCGGCGGCGCTGGCCCTGGGACAACACCTTGGTCGGCAATCGCTCGCGCCCTTTCAGCCCCATGCGCCGCAAGGCGGCAATGGCCTCTTTCTCGTTCAGTTCAACGCCCGACAATCCCGCTGAAATACGCAGGTTCTCCAGCGCGCTCAATTCATCCTTGATCGCATTCAAATGCCCCAGATAGATCATTTGTGCGAAATAATCCTCGTCCAGATCTTTCACATCCGTACCATCCCAGGAAATTTTACCCTCGTCTGGCATGATAAAGCCGCACAGCGTGCGCAACAGGCTGGTCTTGCCGCTGCCATTGGCGCCCTGAATTTGCATGATTTGCCCCGGATACAGCGCAAAGCTTAACCCGGAAAACAAACGATGGTCACCGCGACTACAAGCGAGATTGCTGACTTCCAGCATGAAGTAAAGACCTGAAATTGAACAGCGCAGGATTATATACGATAGCATCTGACCATTGCGCGCCATTGCTTTATAATCCGACAACTTTTGACCAACCTAAAAGGAAGCACATGGGATTTCTGGCCAACAAACGAATTTTGATTACCGGCATGATCAGCACCCGCTCTATTGCCTACGGTGTTGCACAAGCCATGCATCGCGAAGGTGCTGAACTTGCCTTCACCTACCAGGGCGAACGGGTGCGCGAACGCGTGCTGGGCCTGGCCAAACAATTTGACAGCGAACTGGTGTTCCAATGCGACGTCGCCTCCGATGACGACATTAACAATTTATTTATCAGTTTAAATCAGCACTGGGATGGCTTTGACGGTTTTGTGCATGCGATTGCTTTTGCGCCGCGCGAAGCACTTGAAGGCGAGTTCCTCGACGGCTTCAGCCGCGAAGCCTTCCGCGTCGCACACGACATCAGTTCATACAGTTTCCCGGCCATGGCAAAAGCGGCGCTGCCGATGATGGAAGGTCGCAACGCGGCTTTATTGACCTTAAGCTACTTAGGTGCGGTTCGCACCATGCCCCACTACAACGTGATGGGCATGGCCAAAGCCAGCCTGGAAGCCAGCGTGCGTTATCTGGCCATGCAACTGGGCGCTAAAGGGATCCGTGCGAATGCCATATCCGCAGGCCCGATCAGGACATTGGCGGCGGCCGGCATTGCCGATTTCGGAAAATTGCTGGGTTACAACGAAAAACACGCCCCGCTCAAACGCAACGTCACCGTCGAAGAAGTAGGCAATGCCGCCGCTTTTCTGTGCAGCGATCTAGCCAGCGGCATCACCGGCGAAATCACCTACGTGGATGGCGGCTTCAATACCACATCCCTTGGATCGACCGAGGCCTAGCCTGCTGCAATAACAGCCAACTCAAGCCGCCGGGCAGGCGCCAATCAGCTGCCGCACAGGCTTGAAACTCCTGCGATGGATTTCGGTGACGCCGTGTTCGCGCAACGCGGCCAGATGCGCCGCAGTGGGATAGCCTTTATGGATGTCAAGACCGTAACCCGGATACTGTTCGTGCAGTTGCAGCATCAGTGCGTCACGCGAAGTTTTCGCCAGAATCGACGCGGCGGAAATGGCGGCGACTTTACTGTCCCCTTTTACGATCGCTTCACTGCAAATACCGGTCTCTGGGCAATACAGGCCGTCCACCAGCACCAGCTGCGGCTGGATGGATAACGCCAGCACCGCGCGCTTCATCGCCAGCAGCGTGGCTTGCAGGATGTTGAGACAGTCGATTTCTTCCACGGAGGCGTAGGCTACAGCCCAGGCCAGCGCGCGTTCCCGGATCATTGGGGCCAGCCGCTCGCGTTGTTTTTCGGATAGTTTTTTGGAGTCATTCAGGCCGGGAATGGGATTAGCAGGATCGAGGATCACCGCAGCCGCGCTCACAGGCCCTGCCAGCGGACCGCGCCCGGCCTCATCCACGCCGCAGATGAGCAACACCCCTTGCCCCGTCTCACTTGAACTGAACAGCGGCATCAGGCGGCGGGCAAGTACGGCAGAATGGCCGCAGCCGCTTTTTGATCGGTGTTCTGGCGCAGCGTGTTGTGCAATTCGTTAAAGGTAATTTCGAGTTGCGCCACCGCATCCTGATCATTCAACAAATTCAGCAGCGCCTGGGCCAAATTTTCAGGCGTCGCATCTTCCTGCATCAACTCCGGCACGACAAAGCGTCCGCACAAAATATTCGGCAAACCGAAATAAGGTAAATAGCTCTTGCGTTTCATCATCCGCCAGGTCAGCGGATTCAGCCGATAAGTAATGACCATAGCCCGTTTGAGCAAGGCGCATTCCAGCGTCGCCGTGCCGGACGCCACCAGCACGATATCGGCCGCAATCATCGCGTCCTGCGCATGCCCGAACAGCAGGGAAAACGGCAAATCCTGCGCGTCACAGTCATAAAGTGCCTGCTCGAAAATGATGCGCGTCTCGCGACTCGCCAATGGCACCAGAAAGCGGGCTTCCGGGAATTGTTGCAGGATCAGGCGGGCAGTCTCGATATAAACACCAGCCAGCTGCTTGACCTCGCTTTGACGGCTGCCAGGCAACAATGCAAAGACCTTGCATTGCAGCGGGATGCGCATCGTCTCGCGCATCCGGTCACGATTGGGCAGCTGTGGCAACATGTCGGCCAGAGGATGGCCGACATAGTCAACCGGCACACCCGCATCCCGGTAAATTTTCGGCTCATGCGGGAACAGCGCCAGCATGTGGGTTACTGCACGCCTGATCTTTTTGATGCGCTCACCGCGCCAGGCCCAGATTGACGGACTGACGTAATGGATGGTGGGAATGCCATGCCGCTTGAGGCTGAGTTCAAGATCAAGATTGAAGTCGGGTGCGTCCACCGCGATGAACAGGGACGGACGGTTAGACAGGAAATAAGCGCGCAGCTTACGGCGTATCCCTGTGATCTCACGATAATGACGCAGCACCTCGACATAGCCGAACACCGCCAGCTTTTCCATCGGATACAACACCTGCATACCGACGGATTGCATCCTGGGGCCGCCGATGCCGACGAATTCCACCTCAGGACGGGCGAGTTTCAACGCCGCCATCAAACCACTTGCGAGCAGATCGCCCGATGCTTCGCCCGCGACGATCCCTATTACAATTTTTTGCTGCGTCATTGATAAAACCTGTCAGCGAACGATACCGCGTGGTGAATTAGCCAGAAAATCTGCCAATGGTTGCAACTCGACCTGTTCCATCTGCCCGATGGCAGCTTGAGCGTCAGCCAGACTTAAGCCCGATTTATACAGCGTCTTGTAGGCGCGCTTGATCGCCATGATGGACGCGCTGGAAAATCCGCGTCGCTTCAACCCCTCGGAGTTGATGCCATGCGGCGCGCTCGGATTGCCGGAAACCAGCACGTAGGGCGGCACATCCTGCAACAGGATAGTCCCCATGCCGGTGATGATGTGCGCGCCGATACGGACGAACTGATGCACCACGGTAAAACCGCCCAGTATCGCGTAATCGCCGACCTCGACGTGTCCGGCCAGCTGGGCGTTATTGGCAAAAATAGTGTGATTGCCGACCTGACAATCGTGCGCCAGATGCACATAAGCCATGATCCAGTTGTTGTTCCCCACGCGCGTGACACCCACATCCTGAGCCGTGCCGAGATTGAAGGTGCAAAACTCGCGAATGGTGTTGTGATCGCCGATTTCGAGGCGGGTCGGCTCATTCGCATATTTCTTGTCCTGCGGAATTTCGCCCAGCGAACAGAACTGAAAAATACGATTGTGCTGACCGATCGTCGTATGGCCGTTGATCACCACATGAGGACCTACCACCGTGCCGGCACCGATCTCCACATGCTCACCGATGATCGAATACGCGCCCACCTCGACCCCGTCGGCGAGCCTGGCATTCGGATGGACGATAGCGGTCGGGTGTATCATCAGGCCACCGTTTTCACGGTACACATCAATTCGGCTTCGGCTGTCAGCTGCCCGTCCACTTCGGCTATGGCCTTGAACTTGTACACGCCGCGCATGCTGCGAGTCAATTCAACTTTGATGATCAGC
Source organism: uncultured Nitrosomonadales bacterium (assembly GCA_947085835.1). Classification (GTDB taxonomy): domain Bacteria; phylum Pseudomonadota; class Gammaproteobacteria; order Burkholderiales; family Gallionellaceae; genus Gallionella. Next base: position 22,078 of record CAMTXT010000018.1, read on the forward strand.
TGGTCGCCTGCCGTGACCGGGCGCTTGAAACGCGCGCCGTCGATACCCGCGAAGTAATACACCGTTTTTTCATCGGGTTTCTTTTCCATCGTCTGGAAGGACAGCAAGGCGGCTACTTGCGCCATCGCCTCGATAATCAGCACACCCGGCATCACCGGATGGTGCGGATAATGCCCTGGAAAGAACGGTTCATTGATCGTGACGTTTTTCAGCGCGACGATGCTTTTTCCCGGCTCGACCGACAACACCCTGTCCACCAGCAAAAACGGGTAACGGTGCGGCAAGCTCTCAAGAATTGCGTGGATGTCCATCGCGGGCGCGGACGTTGCGGATTGTGTACTCATGCTGTATTGCCTTTCAATAATTCTTGTTTTGACAATTGCTGCTCTAACCGTTTAATCCGCTGCGCCATCTCATCCAGATGACGCAGGTGCACCGCATTTTTGCGCCAGTCGTCCGTCTTGCTGAAGGGAAAAATGGCCGCATAGGAACCTGCTTCCCTGATGGATTTACCGATCAGGCTGAAGGCTGCGATCACCACGCTGTCAGCGATTTTCAAATGTCCCAATATGCCCGCGCTGCCGCCGATCTGACAGTATTTTCCGACTGTAGTGCTGCCCGCGATGCCCACGCATCCGGCGATCGCCGTGTGCGCACCGATACGCACGTTATGTGCGATCTGAATCTGATTGTCCAGCTTCACGCCGTCTTCGATCACCGTGTCGTCCAGCGCGCCGCGATCGATGGTGGTATTCGCCCCGATCTCAACCTCATCGCCTATCACAACCCGACCGATTTGCGGAATCTTGATCCAGCGCCCCTCATCCATCGCGATGCCGAAGCCATCGGCGCCGATCACCACACCGGCGTGGGCGATCAGATTATCGCCAATCACGCAGCCGTGATAAATCACCACCCTCGGATACAAACGCGCATTGCGACCGATGACCACGTTATCGCCGATCACGCAGCCCTCACCGATTACCGAGTGCGCGCCGATGACAACCCCACGGCCTACCACCGCCATTGCGGCGATGCTGGCACTCGGATCAATCTGCGCGCCCTCACCCACTACCGCGCTGGCATGCACGCCCGCTGTGGCTTCAGGAAAAGGATTCAGCAAGGCTGAAACTTTGGCGAAATAAGCATAAGGATTCAAAGAGATGATGCGCGGCAAGCCGGTCGCATCTGCATCGGCCTCCCCCAGAATCACCGCACCGGCATTTGTGGTAGCTAACTGGGCGTGGTATTTGCTGTTGGTCAGAAAGCTGATCTGGGACGAATCAGCCCGTTCCAGCGTGTTTATTTGAGAAATTCGCACACCCGAGTCGCCCAATACTCGCCCGCCGACGCGCGCTGCAATCTCTGCTAACGTGTAAGACATAGTTACTTGCTGTCGGCCTTGTCCGAGGCGAGACTCTTGATCACCTTATCGGTAATATCAATCTTCGGATTGCGATAGACTGCTTCCTGCAAAATCAGGTCGTACTTTTCAGACTCTGCAATCGACTGGATCGCCTTGTTCGCGCGCTCCAGCACCACCGCCAACTCTTCGTTTTTGCGCAGGCTCAAATCTTCGCGAAACTCGCGCTGCATGCGTTGCAGATTGACGTTCAGCGCACTCAACTCACGCTCCTTGTTGCGATGATCGGCCTCACTCAAACCGGAGGCATCCTTTTCAAGCAAGGCCTGCAAATCTTTGGCCTGCTTCATGGTCTTCTTGATTTCCTGATCGCGCCCGGAAAATTCCTTTTCAATCTTCTTTTCGGCTTTTACCGCAGGCATTGATTCGCGCAACACCCGCTCGGTGTCAACCACACCCACTTTAAAATCTCCGGCTACAGCCGAACCTGCGGCCAGCAATACGCCCAACAGAGCCACTTTAATTTTCGTTTTCATCATCTGTCCCTTATACATCGTTATCAGCCTGTCCTCAATAACCTGTGACCCTGACCTTAGCAGGCTGCTGCAAAACTATTACGCTTGGCGATACATCGTCAAAAAGTAGTTCAAAATGCTCATTTACGCTGTGTAAACTCCGCTTTTTGCGAGTTGGGCAGCAATCTGCCCATCCCTGCCAGCCTCGCTTCGCCGCTTTTTTCCTTGTCTCTACTGCGCTCACAACGTTTTTCAGCAGCCTGTTAGAACATCGTACCCAACGTGAACTGGAACGCCTGCAGCTTATCCACTGCCTGCTTATTCAGCGGCAGGCCATAACTGAATTTGAGCGGCCCCATCGGCGACAACCAGGTAATGGCTGCGCCGTATGAATATCGCATCCCTGCACTGCCGGGCAAAGCACCCGTTGCATACGTTCCATACACGGCACCACCATCCAGGAATCCGCTCAGGCGTACCGATTTATCCTTGATCCCGGGTATCGGGGCCATGACTTCCATACTGCCGGCAATACGACGATGTCCGCCCAGTGAAAAATTATTGATATCGCGCGGCCCCAATGAGTTGGCTTCATAACCGCGCACCGAACCGGTACCACCCGCATAAAAGTTTTTAAAGAATGGCATTTGCTTGCCACCATATCCTGCGCCCGCACCTGCCAACCCATTCAACATCAGCGTAAAGTCAGAAGATATCGGGTAATACCACTGATGTTCGTAGTTCAGCTTGTAATAGCGCATATCCATGACCGGCAAGGCAACTTCTGCGTAAGCGCGTTGCACCGTACCTTCGGTGGTATAGATCGCGCTGTCGCGGCTATCGCGCCCCCAGCCTAACGTGCCCAGCACGGTAGTATTGGTGCTGCCAAACGTATTCACGTAATTTCGATAGGAGAGCGGACTCAACGCGGTCAAACCGATACTGGATTTTTCAGCCGACAAACCGAACGATATGCTTTGGTCCTCGCTGATCGGCACGCCAAACCGCACGCCGCCCCCCAGGGTTGATGAAGTGTATTGACTCATCACCGTGCTGGTCGCATTGGTGTTGCGCTGGTATATGTCAAATCCGCGACTCACGCCCTCGTCGGTATAGTAGGGATTGGTATAGGAAACTGATACGTTCTGGTTGATTTTACTGGTGTTGAGCTGGGTTGCGAGCATATTGCCGCTGCCGAACAAGTTGGCTTGCGACACGCCGCCGCTGAGCACCAGACCTTCGCCCTGACTGATACCGGCACCGACCGTAAAGTTACCGGTGGATTTCTCTTTCACGGACACATTGACGTCCATCTGGTCAGCCGTACCTTGCACTGCGGGCGTTTCCACGTTGACTTCAGAGAAGAAATTCAACCGGTCGGCACGTTGCTTGGATTTCTTGATTTTTGTCACATCAAACCAGGCGCCTTCGACCTGACGGAATTCGCGGCGTATCACCTCATCGCGCGTCTTGGTGTTCCCTGAGATATTGATACGGCGGATATAGACGCGCTGACCGGGATCGACCACAAAGTTGAAAGCCACTTCATGGCGTTCCTTGTTCAAATCAGGAATTGCATTGACGTTGGCGAAAGCATAGCCTTCGGCCGCCAGCCGCTCACCGACCAGCTTGCTGGTTTCGGACAAAGCCTTGCGGGAAAAAGCATCACCCGGTTTAACCTGGATGAGTTTCTCGATTTCTTCCTTCGCGATCAGCGTATTGCCCGACACAGCCACTTTGGATACCGTGTATTTATCGCCTTCAGTGACGTTGATAGTGATATAGATGTCCTTCTTGTCCGGCGTAATGGAAATCTGTGTGGAATTGATATTGAACTCCAGATAACCGCTGTCCATGTAGAACGAACGCATCGCTTCCATGTCGGCCGACAGTTTTTGTTTGGAGTACTGATCATTCTTGCTGATCCAGCTCAACCAGTCCGGCGTGCTGAGCTTCATCAAATCAAGTAGCGCATCTTCGGAGTAGACTTTATTGCCGACGATGTTGATCTGTTTGATCTTGGATACATCACCTTCGACCACATCGAACACGATACCGACGCGATTGCGCTCCAACTCAGTCACGCGAGTATTGACGGTCACGCCATACTTGCCGCGCGCCACATACTGGCGTTTCAAATCCTGCACGGCCTTATCCAGCGCGCCTTTGTCGAAGATACGCGCCTCGGCCAGGCCCGCATATTTCATGTTGTCTTTGAGCTGATCCTTGGGAAAATCCTTGACCCCGTTGACCTGAATGCTGGCAATCGACGGGCGCTCCTTGACCAGCACGATCAACACACCCTGCTCGACTTCCAGGCGTACATCCTTGAAAAATCCCGTGCCATACAAGGCGCGTATCGCAACCGCTGCCTGTTCGTCGTTCATCGTCTCGCCGACCTTGACCGGCAAATAGCTGAACACCGTACCCGCTTCGGTGCGCTGTATGCCTTCGACACGAATATCCTTGACGGTAAACGGGGTGATCGCCCAGGCGGGAGAGATGAATAACAGTGAAATAATTCCTGCAAGTTTTGTTTTGTTCATTTATTACTAACCCGAGATGAGGCGGTTGATATCGTTATAGATGGCAAAAACCATCATCGTGCCCAGCAATGCAATGCCGATCTTCTGACCGATTTCCCAGGCCTGTTCGGAGACCGGGCTACCTTTGATCAATTCGGCGACATAATACAGCAAGTGCCCGCCATCCAATAAGGGAACCGGCAGCAAATTCAATACGCCCAGACTGATGCTGATCAAGGCCAGAAAACCCAGATAGGCCACCAGCCCCATGTGCGCCGACTGTCCGGCGTAATCCGCGATGGTGATCGGGCCGCTCAGATTCTTCATGGCGATTTCGCCCGATACCATTTTACCCAGCATTTTCAGGCTGATAACCGCAGTATCCAGCGTCTTTTTCAGCGACTGAGTGAGCGCATCGATCGGGCCATAACTCACTTCGACAAGCATCGCATCGACGGCTGCCTGATCGACTTTGGGTGCTGCGCCAATCTTGCCGACCGTTTTGCCTGACTCGATCACTGTTTGCGGAATCACGGCAAGACTCAAGAGAGTTTCACCGCGCTCTATATCAAGCGACATGGTTTTCCCCGGATGTGCACGCACCGCGTCCACCAGGGCACCCCAACTTGACACAGCCAGCCCGTTGGCGCGCAACACGAGATCCCCTTCTTGCAAGCCGGCCAGTTTAGCAACGCCCGCTTCAGTCAGCTTACCGATGACAGGCAAAAGGGCAGGCTGTTTCAAATGCAGGCCCAGCTTGTCGAGAAACTCGCCGTCCAGATCGGCCGCTTTAAGGCTGCTTAAACTTAACGTGTGAGACAACGTTGCGCCGCCTGCGCTTTGCGCGTTGATTTTTACCTCGCCGCGTTGCAGTGCTAACGTCAGCAACGTCCAACGCAGTTCCTGCCAGCTCGGAACAGCTTCATCGTTGATGCTGACAATCGTCTCACCGGACTGCATCTGCGCCATTGCCGCCGGCGTCCCCTGAGGCACATCGCCTATCACCGGCTTCAAGCCCGGCAAACCGTGCACGAACAAAATCCAGTACAGCACGATGGCCAGCAGCAAATTCGCCAGCGGCCCGGCAGCGACGATCGCCATTCGCTGCAACACCGGTTTGCGGTTGAACGCCTGATCCAGTTCAGAGGATAGAACCTCGCCTTCGCGCTCGTCCAGCATCTTCACGTAGCCACCCAGCGGGATAGCGGAAATCACCCATTCGGTGTCGGCGAAACGTTTGCTGTAAATAACCTTGCCGAAACCCAGCGAAAAGCGCAACACTTTCACCCCAAAGCGGCGCGCCACCCAGTAGTGTCCATATTCGTGGAACAACACCAGCAGCGCGATTGCACCGACGAAGGCTAATAGCGTAATCATTTGATTAGTTTTGATATTTGTTGATCAGCGGCGCGACGGGCATCGGCATCGGCACCCAGCACATCGTCCAGACAGGTGACGAGGCGGACAGGCAATGCGTTCAGCACGGATTCAATCACCCGGGGAATGGACAAAAACGAGATTTTGTTATCCAGGAATGCGGCTACGGCAATCTCGTTCGCAGCGTTAAGAATAGCCGGCGCCGTGCCACCCGCGCGCAACGCCTGATAGGCTAACGCCAGGCAGGGGAAACGGTCGAAGTCAGGTTCCATAAAATCAAGCGTGGCGACCTTGAATAAATCAAGCGCAGCCACGCCCGAATCTATCCGCTCCGGATAAGCCAGACCATACGCGATCGGCGTGCGCATGTCCGGATTGCCCAGCTGGGCAATCACCGAGCCATCGACGTATTCGACCAGCGAATGAATCACGCTCTGCGGATGAATCACCACCTGAATATCGCAAGCCTGGGCATTGAACAGCCAGTGGGCCTCGATGACCTCAAGACCCTTGTTCATCATGCTGGCTGAATCCACCGAAATCTTGCGCCCCATCGACCAGTTGGGATGCGCGCAGGCCTGGTCAGGGGTGACATGCTGCAATGCGTCGATCGGCGTAGTGCGGAACGGGCCGCCGGATGCCGTGAGCAAGATGCGCCGCACACCGGAGCCTGCCATATCGCCGTTATAGCCGCGCGGCAAAGCCTGAAAAATCGCGTTGTGTTCGCTGTCTATCGGCAGCAATGCAGATCCGCTTGCGCGCACGGCATCCATGAACACGTTGCCCGCCATCACCAGCGTTTCCTTGTTCGCGAGCAGGATTTTCTTGCCGGAACGGGCCGCCGCCAGCGTCGGGCGCAAGCCTGCAGCACCCACGATGGCGGCCATCACCGCATCCACTTCCGGCAGCACGCAGACCGCTTCGAGAGAGTCGATGCCGCACAGCACCTCGGTGTTGCTCCCCGCCTCAAGCAACAATGCCCGCAACTGCGTTGCGGCAACTTCATCGAGCAGCACCGCGAAAGCCGGCTTGAACTGGACGCATTGGCGGAATAACAGATCGACCTGGCGATTGGCCGTCAAAGCCGTGATCCGGTATTTATCGGGATGGCGCGCCACCACATCCAGCGTGCTGGTGCCGATGCTGCCGGTCGAACCTAATACTGTCAGATTTTGCATATCAGCTCAGTTGCCCGAATAAAATCACCATTGCAGCCAGTGGCAGGGTTGAAGTCAACGCGTCGATGCGATCGAGCAATCCGCCGTGACCTGGCAGCAGCGCGCCGCTGTCCTTGACACCCGCCTGACGCTTGATTAAAGATTCGAACAAGTCGCCGATCACCGCCAGCCCCACCCACCACCAGGCTGCCAGCAACATGGCGGGCAGCATCGCAATAGACGTGTAAAACCAGACGATCAGCACATAGATGGACGCGCCGAGCATTCCGCCTGCCACCCCCTCCCAGGTTTTGCCGGGGCTGATGCTGGGGGCCAGCTTATTTTTGCCAAACCTGCGGCCAGAGAAGTAGGCGCCGATGTCCGCTACCCACACCAGCCCCATCAACAGCAACAAGACCCAAGGTCCCTTGGCGTGCAAATCCAGCATGGCCAGGCCGGTAGGCAACAATACAGCCCACCCGGTCAGACACATCAACAGCGGGTTCTCGACACGCCATCCGGCGATCATCCAGGTAGGCACGATGATCAGCCAGAGCAAGGCCGCAACGGCATAGACCAACAAATGAGGAATAACGCGTTCTGCATCGGTGTGGCTGGCATCAAACCAGACCATGGCCAGCGCCAATGCAAGCGTCAATGCACCATAAAGGTAGGTACTCCTGCCGGTGAGTCTGGATAATTTAGACCATTCCAGCGTACCCTGCATCACCACCAGCACCACCACACCGACCCACCATGCATCCGGCAAGGCGAACAACACCAGCAACAATGCGAAAAGTAAAATAACGGCTGTGATTATTCTGGATTTAAGCACGCGGTTCTCCTGGTCATCTTTGCGCTGGAGCGCTTAACAGCTGTTCGCTGGTACGGCCAAAACGACGCTCGCGATGCTGATACGAGGCGATGGCTTTTTCCAGTTCCTTGCGATCAAAGACGGGCCACAAGGTGTCGGTAAAATAAAGTTCGGTATAGGCCAGTTGCCACAGCATGAAGTTGCTGATGCGCATCTCGCCGCCGGTGCGGATGAACAGATCAGGCTCGGGCGCATAGTTCATGGACAGATACGGCTGCAAGTCATCCTCGCTAAACGAGGTTGCCAGCTCAGGATGGGCCTGCAACAGGCTATGCACCGCATGCATCATATCCCAGCGTCCGCCGTAATTCGCCGCGATAGTGAGCGTCAGGCCGGTATTGCCGGACGTGAGCGCTTCGGCATCCCTCATGGTCTTCTGCAGCTTGTCGTCAAAACGGCTGCGGTCGCCGATTATTTTCAGACGGATGTTGTTTTTGTGCAGGCTGGCGACTTCGCGTTCGAGCATCTTCAGGAACAGCGACATCAAAAAGGAAACTTCATCGACCGGGCGACGCCAGTTTTCGCTGCTGAAGGCAAATACCGTCAGGTATTCCACACCCAGATCCCGACAGGCCCGGACGGTTGCGCGCAAAGACTCGACTCCGCGCTGATGCCCCACAACGCGGGGCATAAAACGCTGCTTAGCCCAACGTCCATTGCCGTCCATGATTATGGCGATATGACGCGGCACATGGGCAATCTCAGGAATGGTACGCGTGGAACTGGGCAAGATAGCCATTACACGGCCATTAATTCAACTTCTTTAACGGCCAGAGACTGGTCAATTTCAGCCACAAAGCGATCCGTCAGCTTCTGGATGTCATCCTGTACACGACGCTCATCGTCTTCGGAAATCTCTTTTTTCTTGAGCATTTCTTTCAAACTGTGGTTCGCATCACGGCGGATGTTACGCACCGCGATCTTGGCATCTTCGCCTTCGGATTTGACCAGCTTGATCATGTCGCGACGGCGCTCTTCGGTCAACATCGGCATCGGCACGCGGATCAAGTCACCGTTGGTGGCCGGATTCAATCCAAGATCTGCATCTCGTATCGCGCGCTCGACCTTGCCTACCATGTTTTTTTCAAAGGGCTGAACACCGATGGTGCGTGCATCGACCAGCGTGACGTTGGCGACCTGGGTCACCAGCGTCGGACTGCCGTAATAATCCACCATCACGTGGTCCAGCAAACCGGTGTGCGCACGGCCGGTACGAATTTTCCCCAGGTCAGCCCGCAAGGCATCCAGCGACTTGCGCATTCTTTGCTCGGTATCTTTTCTGATTTCTACAATCATGGTTTTCTCCTAATTTGCGAGAGTGGTCAGCAGCACACTACTCAACACGTACCAGCGTACCTTCACCTTCACCTAACACCACGCGCTTGAGCGCGCCCGGCTTGAAGATACTGAACACAATAATCGGCAATTTCTGATCGCGGCACAAAGTCAGTGCAGTGGCATCCATCACCTGTAAATTCTTGCTGATCGCCTCATCGAAGCTCAGGCTTTGATAGCGAACCGCGTGCGGATCCTTCTTCGGATCGGCAGTATAAATTCCATCCACCTTGGTGGCTTTGATCACCACTTCGGCGCTCATTTCCACACCGCGCAAAGCCGCAGCCGTATCGGTCGTAAAGAACGGACTACCGATACCTGCCGCAAAAATAACGACCTTGCCTTCTTCCAGATAACGCAGGGCTTTGCCGCGAATGAACGGTTCGGCGACCTGTTCCAGGTTCAGCGCTGATTGCACACGGCAATCGAGCCCTGCGCGATTCATCGCATCCTGCAACGCCATCGAATTCATCACCGTGGCCAGCATCCCCATGTAATCGGCAGTCGCTCTATCCATCCCGGCTGCGGCAGGCGCCACACCACGGAAAATATTGCCGCCGCCGATCACCATCGCCACTTGCACACCCATCGCCACGACTTCCGCAATCTCGGCCACGATGCGCTCGATCACCGCACGGTTGATACCATAACTGTCGTCGCCCATCAGGGCTTCGCCGCTAAGCTTGAGCAGAATACGTTTATAGACGGGTGTACTCATGATGATTATCCTTGTGCAGCAGCGATGGTCGCAGCCACTTCAGCCGCGTAATCTTCAACCTTCTTCTCGATACCCTCACCCACCACGAACATCTGGAATGCTGAAACCGTAGCGCCACGGGTCTTCAGCAATTGCTCGATGGTTTGCTTGCCGTCTTCAGCCTTGACGAACACCTGACCCAGCAGCGTGACTTCCTTCAAGAACTTTTGCACGGTACCTTCGGCAATCTTTTCCAGCATCGCTTCCGGCTTGCCGGCTTCGCGCGCCTTTTCGATGGCGATACGGCGTTCAGTTTCGATGTCCACCGGATTGACGCCGGTAATATCGACCGACTTAGGCTTGGAAGCTGCGATATGCATACAGATATCGCGACCGAGCGCATCATCGCCGCCGGCGAAATTCAACAGTACGCCGATCTTGCTGCCGTGCAGGTAGGTAGACAGCGAACCTGTCGTAGTTTCATAGCGTTCAATACGGCGAACGGTCAAATTTTCACCCAGCTTCATGACCAGCGCCTTGCGTGTTTCTTCAACACTGTCCGTACCATTTGCGATACTCAAAGCCAACAACGCCTCGATATCAGCAGGATTGTGTTTCGCCACCGTTTCAGCCACGTTTTTGGCGAATGCGATGAAATCGTCGTTTTTGGCCACAAAATCGGTTTCGCAGTTGACTTCCGCGATCGCGCCGGACTTGCCGTCAGCCGCGATATACGCGCTGACCACACCTTCAGCAGTGACGCGCGAAGAAGCCTTGCTGGCCTTGGCGCCGCTCTTGATGCGCATTTGCTCTTCAGCAACCTTGAAATCGCCGTTGGCTTCGACCAACGCCTTTTTACATTCCATCATGCCGAGACCGGTGGCTTCGCGCAATTCCTTGACCATACTTGCAGTAATTTCTGCCATGCTTGACTCCTGAATTTCTGATAAAAACTTACAAAAAAAGGGGCTTGCGCCCCTTTCCGCGCCTAATTGAGACTTAGGCTACTTGTTCTGGCTCTTCAGCAACTTGCTGAACCAATTCATTCAATGCCTGTGCGCGACCTTCCAAAACTGCGTCAGCGATACCACGAGCATACAAACGAATCGCCTGGGTAGAATCGTCGTTACCAGGGATCACGAAGTCAACGCCGATAGGCGAGTTATTGGTATCAACGATACCGATAACAGGGATACCCAGCTTCTTGGCTTCAACGATAGCGCCCTTCTGGTAGCCAACGTCGATGACGAAAATTGCATCCGGCAGGTTAGGCATATCCTTGATACCGCCCAGGCTGCGATTGAGCTTTTCCAGTTCACGCGCCATCATCAGCGCTTCCTTCTTGGAAATGCCTTCAGTCGAACCGTCAGCGGCAATCGCTTCCAGATCGCGCAGACGCTTGATGGATTGTTGAACGGTCTTGTAGTTGGTCAGCATACCGCCCAACCAGCGATGATTCACGAACGGGGAGTTTGCGCGAACAGCTTCTTCTTGCAAAATTTCACGCGCCTGACGCTTGGTTGCCACGAACAGGACAGTGCCTTTTTTCGCGGACAGCTTGCGTACATAGCTTTCTGCTTCTGCAAACAGCGCTACGGACTTTTCCAGGTTGATGATGTGAATACGGTTGCGGTGACCGAAGATGTACGGAGCCATCTTAGGGTTCCAGAAACGGGTTTGGTGACCAAAGTGAACACCAGCATCCAGCATTTGACGCATTGTTACAGCCATGATTATTCCTATCGTAAGGGTTAAAACTACCACTCGCTAGCTTGACTCTTTCGAGCACCCCAACTTGTGCGAGCGGGATATTTGTACCGGCCAATTCCGGTGCAACGCGCATTCTAACACCAAACAGCGACTTCTCTCAATAGTCGAAGCCCTTGTGTATGCAAAATATGCCAATAGCGCCTGCGCGAATTACGTCGCACGCTGACATTTTAAACTGCGGGCGATAAAAAAGCCTCTAGGATCAGAGGCTTAAATATATACCTTGGTGCGAAAGGAGAGACTCGAACTCTCACGCCGCGAGGCGCTGGAACCTAAATCCAGTGCGTCTACCAATTCCGCCACTTTCGCAAGGGCGCGGATTATAGCATCACTGTTGCCGCACACGCTCGTTAAATTGAACCAAGAAAAACGGCCTGCAAAATCACCCGGCGGCGGCAAACCGGATAACCGTGCGGCCAACCGACTTGCCCTGCAACAGCGGCATGAAGGTTTCGGGCAAATTCTCGAAGGCGACGACATGCGCCACTTTCTCCAACGTTGCGGGATGCAAGTCTGTCGCCAGTCGCCGCCAGACCTCAAGTCGCATCGTCATAGCAGTTGCGGCAGAATCGACACCGATCAGGCGCACCCCGCGCAGGATGAAGGGCATCACCGTGGTATTCAGTTCAATGCCACCCGCATTGCCAAAACTGGCGATCACGCCGCTCTGCTGCATGGTGCGCGTGAGCCACGCCAGCGTCTCCCCCCCCACTGAATCCAGCGCACCGGCCCACTGCGCTTTTTCCATCGGGCGCGTGCCCATCGTTAGATCACGGCGAGAGAGGATTTCACTCGCCCCCAGCGACTTCAGATAGTCGTGTTCGCTGTATTTACCCGTCAGGGCGACCACCTTATAGCCCAACTGCGCCAACATTCCAATCGCAAGACTCGCCACCCCGCCGGTCGCCCCGGTGACAATGACGCGGCCATTTTCAGTACGCAGTTCATTCTGCTCCAACCGGTGTATGGACAGCGCGGCGGTAAAGCCCGCCGTGCCCAGCGCCATCGCATCAGACAGCGTCAAGCCTTGCGGCAAAGGGATCACCCAGTCGGCCGGTACGCGCACATATTCTGCGAATCCGCCATCGTGTGAAACGCCCATGCCGTAACCTGTGACAATCACTTCATCGCCGGCTTTGAAACGCGCATCGGTCGAGCTTTCCACCACACCGGACACATCTACCCCGCCCACGCAGGGGAAGCGGCGTATGACTTTGCCCGCACCCGTGGCCGCCAACGCGTCCTTGTAATTCACGCTGGAATAATGCGACTTGATGACGACTTCGCCCGGGTCGAGATCGTCCAATGTCAACTCGACAAATCGCCCGGCAGATATGCCATTTTCCTCGAAAATTCTGTAAGCACGAAAATTCATTTATACCCCATCAGTTTTCAGCGTGACATTGCTATCGAATTTTATTTTCAGCGGCTGCGTTTTTCAGTGCCACTAGCTGAGTGAGCAGCAAAGGGATTTCATTCTGGATAATATCCCAGACAATATCGTTGTTGATGCCCAGATAGCCATGTATCAGGCGGTTGCGCGTGGCGACAATTTGCTTCCAGTCAATCTCGCTAGCCATGGCGCGAACCCGATCCGGGATATGTGTTGCCGCTTCACCCAGCAGAATCAGGTTATGCACCGTCGCATCAAAATTGAGGCCGCTTGACACAAAACGTTCCTGATCCAGACCATCGGTATAAGCCACGACCTTTTCGGCAAAACCGATCATATCTGTCACATAAAAACGCCACTCTCTCACCAATGGTTCAGACATGGATCAAGTCCCGTTCAATGTAGGGTTTCAATTCAGGGCGAACGACACTTTTCTGAACCAGATCAATCGGGCATTCGAGCAAGTCCTCCAGATAAAACTGCACACCGAAATAACGCTTCGCCGTCGAGCGACCATCGAATTCAACCATCACGTCGATATCACTGCCTTCCTGCGCCTCGTCGCGCGCGGTCGAGCCGAACAACGCCAAGTCGGTGATTCCGAAACGCCGGATCAGCTCCGGCTTGTGCTGGTTCAGCAATTTTAAGGCTTCATCTTTACGCATCGTGTCCCTCTACACAGTCTTGAAGATAATCCCGTGCGTCATTTATAAATCCAGCAGTATGCGGCCCGGAAACTCAAGCGCTTCCTTGATCGCACCCAAAAACTGCACGGCTTCGCGACCGTCGATGATGCGGTGATCGTAGGATACGGCCAGATAATTGATAGGGCGGATCACGATCTGGCCGTTTTCCACCACGGCGCGGTCTTTTGTCGCATGAATGCCGAGAATGGCCGCTTGCGGCGGATTGATGATCGGCGTTGAGAGCATTGAACCGAACACGCCGCCGTTGGAAATCGAAAAGGTGCCGCCGGTTAGCTCTTCCATTGTCAGACGGCCTGCTTTAGCGCGCGCACCGAAATCGGCGATCTGTTTTTCGATGTCCGCAAACGAGAGCTTATCCGCATCGCGGATGATAGGCACAACCAGACCGCGCTCGCTGCCGATGGCCACGCCGATATCGAAATAGCCGTGATAGACGATGTCGGTGTCGTCCACCGAGGCATTGACGACGGGGAATTTCTGCAAGGCATAGACGGCCGCCTTGACGAAGAAGCAGGAGAAACCGAGCTTGATGCCGTGTTTCTTCTCGAACGAATCCTTGTATTTGTTGCGCAAGTCGATCACCGGCTGCATGTTCACTTCGTTGAACGTGGTCAGAATCGCTGCGTTCTGTTGCGATTGCAGCAGGCGTTCGGCGATGCGCTGGCGGATGCGCGTCATCGGCACGCGCTGCTCAGGACGATTGCCGGCAGGCGCAATCGCGGGCACAGCTTGCGGCGCTGCCGACACGGCCGATACTTGCTCCACAGCGCTCAATACATCCTCTTTGGTGACGCGTCCGGCGCGTCCGGTGCCTTGCAGTCCGGACGTATCGACATCGTGTTCATGCGCCAGTTTACGCACCGAAGGCGGCACGGCGGAATTTCTACCCTCTCCCCCGCCCTCTCCCTCAAGGGAAGAGGGAGCAGCAATGCTCGCCACGGCGGCAGTATCGATCAGCGCGATCAGTTCTTCGCTGCCCACCTTCTCGCCATCGCCCTTGATGATCTTGGTCAGCACACCGCTCTTGGACGCGGGCAACTCCATCACCACCTTGTCGGTTTCGACGTCGATCAAATTCTCCCCTTCAACCACGCTGTCACCCACCCGCTTGTGCCAGGTCAGCAAGGTCGCTTCGGATACGGATTCGGAAAGTTGCGGTACTTTGACTTCAATGAGACTCATGATGGCCTGCTCCTGGAATATTCTTGACATCGAGATCGGGACGGAATGCGGCTTCGATCACCGCTTTCTGCTGTTCGTTATGCACCGCCAGATAACCTGCGGCCGGTGCTGCGGATGACGGACGCAACGCGTAATCGAGACGCATGCCACGGCGCAAATGGCGCAGCAAATAATGCTGGATGCGGTGCCATGCACCCTGATTACCCGGCTCTTCCTGACACCAGACCATCTCGGTCGCATTCGGGTAGGCGGCCACCTGAGCTGCAAAATCCTCGTGCGGGAACGGGTAGAGCTGCTCCAGACGGATGATCGCCATGTCGTCTATCACCTTGGCACGGCGCGCATTGACCAGGTCGTAATACACCTTGCCACTGCACGCGATGATACGGCGTACTTTATCGGCACCCAGCGCATCCACTTCGGGTATCACTGTTTGATAGCCGCCTTGCGTGAAATCGGTCAGCGGGGAAGCCGCATCCTTGCTGCGCAGCAAACTCTTGGGAGTAAACACGATCAGCGGCTGCCTAGTCTGCCGCAACATCTGGCGGCGCAACAAATGGAACATCTGCGCAGGAGTTGAGGGTATGCACACCTGAATATTGTAATCGGCGCACAGTTGCAAATAACGCTCGATGCGCCCGGATGAGTGCTCGGCGCCCTGCCCCTCATAACCGTGCGGCAGCAGCATCACCAGCCCGCACAACCTGCCCCACTTCACTTCACCGGAGGCGATGAACTGATCGATCACCACTTGCGCGCCATTGGCAAAATCGCCGAACTGCGCTTCCCACAACACCAGCGAATTCGGCTCGGCGGTGGCATAGCCATATTCAAAACCCAACACAGCTTCTTCGGACAGCAAGGAATCAATCACCACAAAGTCTGACTGATCGGCTGCCAGGTGTTGCAACGGCGTATAAGCGCCCTCGTGCCAGACCACGCGATTCTGGTCGTGCCAGATGGCATGGCGGTGAAAGAACGTGCCGCGGCCCGAGTCTTGCCCGGATAATCTGACCGGATAGCCTTCGGTGAGCAGCGTGGCATAGGCCAGGTTTTCCGCCATTCCCCAGTCCAGCGACAATTCCCCGCGCCCCATGGCGGTGCGATCCTCGACAATTTTCTGCACGCGCGACTGCAGAACGAAATTTTCCGGCACAGTCGTTAACGGTATAGACAATTGCTGTAAACGCGCTAAAGGCACCGAGGTATCCACCGGGACGTTCCACGCTACACCCCGCTTTAATGCAGACCAACTGGAAACCGGCTTATCGGGATTTTCAATTGCCGGCTGTATCGAGTTACGCCCTTCATCCATTGCGAGACGATAGCTGGCTATCATCGCATCGGCCTCACCTGCTTTAATCACACCTTCCTTGAGCAGACGCTCCGCATACACCGCGCGCGTGCCCGGATGCTGGCGGATAAAACGATACATGAATGGCTGCGTCACCAGCGGCTCATCCTGCTCGTTATGACCCAGCTTGCGGAAGCACACCATGTCGATCACCACGTCGCGGCCAAACTGCATGCGGTAATCCAGCGCGATTTCGGTGATCAGCATCACGGCATCCGGATCGTCCCCGTTCACATGGAAAATCGGCGCATCGATCATCTTCGCCACGTCGCTGCAATACTGGCTGGAACGCGTATCGCGCGTGTCGGAGACGGTAAAGCCGATCTGGTTGTTGATGATGATGTGCACGGTACCGCCGGTGCGATAGCCGCGCGTCTGCGACATGGAAAGCGTTTCCATCACCACGCCCTGGCCTGCGAACGCCGCATCGCCATGCAGCAGGATAGGGATGACTTTTTTGCCTTCAAGATCGCGCAGCCTGTGCTGACGTGCACGCACCGAACCTTCCACCACCGGATTGACGATCTCCAGATGCGACGGATTGAAGGCCAGCGCCACATGCAAATCTCCGCCCGGCGTTTCGATGTCTGCCGAAAAACCCTGGTGATATTTCACGTCGCCTGACGTCAGGTGTTCCGCGTGTATGCCTTCGAACTCGGCGAACAGCATGCTCGGCTGCTTGCCGAGAATATTCACCAGCACGTTCAACCGTCCGCGATGCGCCATGCCGATCACGGCCTCCTGCACGCCCTGGGCACCACATCGTTGCAGCAGATGGT
This sequence comes from uncultured Nitrosomonadales bacterium, assembly GCA_947085835.1. Classification (GTDB taxonomy): domain Bacteria; phylum Pseudomonadota; class Gammaproteobacteria; order Burkholderiales; family Gallionellaceae; genus Gallionella. The sequence goes on from CAMTXT010000018.1 coordinate 39,106, forward strand.
CGAGCAAGGGCACCAGCGTATCGCCGCCTTCGAGCGAGAAGCGTTTTTGCCCGACAAATTTGGTATGCAGATAACGCTCCAGCGTCTCCGCTGCGGTCAGGCGCCCCAGAATACGACGACGCTGCGCGGCGTCATAGCCCGGCACACCGCGCACCCCTTCGAGCCGGCCCTGTATCCAGCGCTTTTGCGGCACATCGCTGATGTACATGTATTCCGCGCCGATGCTGCCGCAATAGGTCTGGCGCAGCAGCTGCAAAATCTCGCGCAAGGTCAGACGCGCCGCCGCCACCAGAGAACCTGTCTCGAACGTGGTATCCATGTCGGAATCGGCGAGGCTGTAATACGCCGGATCAAGCTCGGCTACGACCGGCTTGGCGTGTCGGGCCAGTGGATCGAGATTGGCAACCCGCAGCCCCAGAAAGCGATGCGCATTGATCAGTTGCAGCACCTTGACCTGTTTGCGTTCATGATCCGCATCGGGGGAGCTGCCAGCCATCAATCTGGGCAACGCTTCAAATGCGCGCTGGATAGGACTGTGAGGCAGCTCCGCCCCAGCCCTGGTCCAGGCCGGCAGCGCATCAAAATAGTCGCGCCACTGTTGCGTTACGCTGCCGGGATTCTGCAAATACTGCTCGTACAAGTCCTCGACAAAAGGCGCGTTGGTGCCGAACAGCATCGAGCTGTCCTGCATCATTTTATTGAAATCAGAGTTTGGGTTCACCGTTTGTCCAGGGGTAAGTAATCGCGCCGTGTCGCGCCGATATAGAGTTGACGGGGACGGCCGATTTTGCGGTCACTGGCCGCCATCATTTCATTCCACTGCGAAACCCAGCCTATCGTGCGGCCCACGGCGAAGATGACGGTGAACATATTGGTCGGAATGCCCAGCGCGCGCAGCACGATGCCTGAGTAAAAATCCACGTTCGGATACAGCTTACGCTCGATGAAATAAGGATCGCTCAGCGCAATTTTTTCCAGCTCCATCGCCAGCTTGAACAACTTGTCGTTTTCCAGCCCCTGCTCTTTGAGCACTTCATAGCATGTCTCGCGCATCACCGAGGCACGCGGATCCATATTCTTGTAGACGCGATGGCCAAAGCCCATCAGACGGTATTTCTTGTCTTTCACGCCCTGCACGAATTCCGCCACACGCGATATATCGCCGATCTCTTCCAGCATCGTCAACGCAGCCTCGTTTGCGCCGCCATGCGCAGGACCCCACAGGGCTGCGATACCAGACGAAATGCAGGCAAACGGGTTCGCGCCGCTGGAGCCCGCCAGACGCACCGTCGACGTAGACGCATTCTGCTCATGGTCGGCATGCAGGATGAAGATACGCTCCAGCGCGCGCACCTGCACCGGATTGGGCACATAGTCTTCGGCCGGGGTCGCGAACATCATGTACAGGAAGTTCTCAACATAGCTGAACTTGTTCTTGGGATACATGAACGGGTAGCCGTTGTGGTATTTGTAAGCCATCGCCGCGATAGTCGGCACCTTGCCCAGCAAGCGCATCGCCGCCAGATCGCGGTGTGCGGGGTTGTTGATATCCAATGAGTCGTGATAAAAAGCCGACAAGGCGCCGACCACCCCGACCATCACCGCCATCGGATGCGCATCGCGCCGGAAGCCGTTGAAGAACTTGGCCAGCTGGTCATGCACAATGCTGTGCGATTTTATTTTCTTAACGAACTCGGCCTTCTGTTCCGCATCCGGCAATTGACCTTCCAGCAGCAGATAACAGACCTCCAGAAAGTCGGATTTTTCCGCCAGCTGTTCGATCGGATAGCCCCGGTAATACAGCAACCCGGCGTCCCCGTCGATAAAGGTAATCTCGGAGGTGCAACTCGCCGTGGAGAAAAAAGCCGGATCGTAGGTAAACAGACCCAATTTGCTAAGCCCGTGAATATCGATCACGTCGGGCCCCAAGGTACCGGACATGATCGGCAATTCAATCTGGCGACCGTCATCTAAAGTCAGCGTCGCGATGCGTTTTTTTTGGCTAAGTTCCATCCGATTTCCAATTCTGAGGTTCAGTTACTGTTTATACCGATTTAATCTTTTCCAGCAAGGCGGCCTGTGCGCCCGAAACCTCGCCCTGGCGGCCGGAGAGCAGATCCCAGAGCGGATTGTCAGCCATATCCAGAAACGCTTCAAATGTTTGACGCTCGGATTCAGTCAACCGGGCGTAGTGTGCCTCAACAAAGCGTCCCAGCACAATATCCAGCTCCAGCAAACCCCGCCTGCATCGCCAGCGCACGCGCTGCAACAAAGCTGTTTCCAGTTCCCTGTTTCCAGTTTCCAGTTTCGTCATACCATGCGCTTGATCATCAAGTCCTTGATATGGCCGATTGCCTCGGTCGGATTCAACTCCTTAGGACACACATCCACGCAGTTCATGATGGTGTGGCAGCGAAACAGACGATAAGGGTCTTCCAGGTCGTCCAGACGTTCGGAGGTTGCCTGATCGCGCGTGTCGGCGATAAAACGATAGGCCTGCAACAGTCCTGCGGGGCCGACGAATTTATCCGGATTCCACCAGAATGACGGACAGGCAGTGGTGCAGCAGCCGCACAGGATGCACTCATACAAGCCGTTCAGATGCTCGCGCTGGGCGGGAGATTGCAGTCGTTCGGTTTCAGGCGGCGGATCGTTGTTGATCAGGTAGGGCTTAATCGAATGGTATTGCTTGAAAAACTGCGTCATGTCCACGATCAGATCGCGGATCACCGGAAGTCCCGGCAACGGGCGCAATTCCACCGGCTCCTTCAGCGAGGATAACGGCGTGATGCAGGCCAGCCCGTTGCGGCCATTGATGTTCATCGCATCCGAGCCGCACACACCTTCGCGGCAGGACTTGCGCAAGCTGAGACTGTCGTCCTGTTCTTTGAGCAACACCAGCGCATCGAGCAACATCTTGCCGCCCGACTCAATGGAAAGATCATAGTTCTGCATGCGCGGCGCAGCATCGGTTTCAGGGTTATAACGATAGATACGGAATTTCATAATTTTCCTTAAGCTACGAGCTCAATACACCCGCGCCTTGAGCGGAAACGAATCCACGGTCAGCGGTTTTAAGCGCACCGGCTTGTAATCGAGCCTGTGACCTTCGGAAAAATACAGGCTGTGTTTCAACCAGTTCACGTCATCGCGCGCCTGATAGTCATCGCGCGCATGTGCACCGCGACTCTCTTTGCGTGCTTCAGCCGCGATCATCGTCGCCTGCGCCACCTCGATCAGGTTATCCAGTTCCAGCGCCTCGATGCGCGCGGTATTGAACACGCGGCTCTTGTCGGTGATTTCGGTGTGCGCGACGCGTTCGGCAATTTCCTTGATGTTGACCACGCCGGCTGCAAGCAACTCAGGGAAGCGGAACACGCCGCAATGCTTCTGCATGTTCCTGCGCATCGCATCGCCAACCTCAGAAACACGCTCGCCGTTCTTCTGGCTTTCCAGACGGGCAAGGCGCGCCAGCGGACGTTCGGCAGCGTCGCTAGGCAACGGTTTGGGATGCGGATTGCTCTTCAAATCCTCGATGATCTGCCGCCCGGCTTCGCGGCCGAACACCAGCAAATCGAGCAGCGAATTGCAGCCCAGACGGTTCGCGCCATGCACCGACACGCAGGCGCATTCACCCACCGCATACAGGCCGTGCACCACTTCGTCAGGCCCCGTTTTGTAGGGTGCGACAACCTGACCATGATAATTGGTCGGTATGCCGCCCATCATGTAGTGCGCGGTCGGCACGACCGGAATCGGATTCTTGGCAGGATCGACATGGGCGAATTTCAGCGCGATCTCGCGTATGCCGGGCAGGCGCTGACGGATCACATCGTCGCCCAGATGATCGAGTTTGAGCATCACGTGATCGCCGTGCGGGCCGCAGCCGCGCCCTTCGTTGATTTCGATCGTCATCGCGCGCGACACCACGTCGCGGCTGGCCAGATCCTTGGCATTCGGCGCATATTTGGGCATGAAGCGCTCGCCATCCTTGTTCACCAGATAACCACCCTCGCCTCTGACCCCTTCGGTAATCAGCACGCCCGCGCCATACACGCCGGTCGGGTGAAACTGGAAGAATTCCATGTCCTCCAAAGGAATGCCGGCACGCGCAGCCATCCCAAGTCCGTCGCCGGTATTGATAAAGGCATTGGTGCTCGAATGGAAAATGCGGCCTGCGCCGCCGGTGGCGAACAGCGTGGCGCGTGCCTGAAACATCATCACTTCGCCGGTTTCAATTTCCATCGCGGTCACGCCCAGCACGGAGCCGTCTTCATCGCGAATCAGATCCAGCGCCATCCACTCGATGAAGAAATTGGTGTTGGCTTTGACGTTCTGCTGATACAAGGTGTGCAGCAGCGCGTGTCCGGTACGATCAGCCGCCGCACAGGCGCGCTGCACCGGGTTTTTGCCGTAATCCTGCATATGCCCGCCGAACGGGCGCTGATAAATCTTGCCGCTGTCCAGACGGTCAAACGGCATGCCGTAATGCTCCAGCTCGTAGACAACTTCGGGTGCGGCGCGGCACATGAACTCGATGGCATCCTGATCGCCCAGATAATCCGAACCTTTGACCGTGTCGTACATGTGCCAGTGCCAGTTGTCTTCACTGACATTGCCAAGACTCGCCGCGATGCCGCCTTGTGCTGCGACCGTATGCGAGCGAGTCGGAAACACCTTGGAGAGCACCGCCACTTTCAGCCCTGCCTGCGCCAGCTGCAACGCCGCGCGCATCCCGGAACCGCCAGCTCCGATTACCACCACATCAAACGTTCTTTTAGCAACTGCCATTACATACCCCACAATATTTGCACTGACCAGATCGCATACAGGATCAGCGCCAGAATCACCAGCACATGAATCACCAGACGCACGCCGGCAGGTTTGACGTAATCCATCACGATGTCACGCACGCCTACCCAGGCGTGATAATACAAACTGAGCAGGAACAGCAAGGCGAAGGCGCGAACCGGCTGGCTTGCGAACAGCCCGGTCCAGCCGTCATAACCCGGATGAGGATGCAGCAACAGATAGGCGCCCAGCATCAAGCTGCCCGTAGCCATTACCACTGCCGTGACGCGCTGAACCAACCAGTCGCGCAGTCCGTAATGCGCACCGACGACGACACGGTTTACCATAGCTGGGCTCCTGTTAAAATTGTCAGCAGCAAGCTTGCCAGCAGCACGATTTTGCTGCTGTCGCGCGCCTGTTTAAGATTGCTCACATAATGCAAATCGATCGCCAGATAGCGCAGTCCGGCACAGAAGTGATGCAAAAAAGCCCACAGCAAGCCCAGCAACATCAGCTTCGCAACGGGATGCGCCAGCACATCCATCAACTGTTCGTAGGTTACGATCGAACGCAGGCTGTATTGCAGCATCATCAGCAACAACGGGAGTGAGAAAAACAGGGCCAGACCGCTTACGCGATGAAGAATGGAAATCAAACCGGGGAGAGGCAATTTGATCAGATGCAGTGCAAGGTGCTTCGGACGTTTTTTGAGCATTACCAACCTTTGCCATGACGAAGAATACCGGACGGCATGTTACACCTTTTGCGTAGCACTACCAAAAGTTCTATGATGCGCACAATCCACCATCCAAGGAATCGCTCATGAAAGCCCCCGTACGCATCACCATCACCGGCGCCGCAGGACAAATCGGCTACGCGGCCCTGTTTCGCATCGCCAACGGTGACATGCTGGGACGCGAACAACCGGTTATCCTTCAACTGCTGGACTTGCCACAGGCGCAGGGCGCATTGCTTGGTGTGATGATGGAACTGGAAGATTGCGCATTTCCGCTGCTGCAACAGGTCATCATCACCGACGATCCCAAGGTCGCGTTCAAGGACACCGAAATCGCGTTGCTGATCGGCGCACGTCCGCGCAGCAAGGGTATGGAACGCAAAGACCTTTTGGAGGCCAACGGTGCGATTTTCTCTGCGCAAGGCAAATTCCTCAACGAATATGCGGCCCGTCACGTCAAGGTGCTGGTGGTCGGCAATCCGGCCAACACCAATGCGCTGATTGCGATGAAGAATGCACCGGATCTGGACCCGCGCAACTGCAGCGCGATGATGCGTCTGGACCACAACCGCGCCATCGCCCAGGTCGCACAAAAGCTGTTCCAGCCGATCCGCGACATCAAGAAGATGATCATCTGGGGCAACCATTCCGGCACGCAATATCCGGATCTGGATCACGCCGAGATTCGCGGTCGTCTCGTGCGCGACATCCTGCCCGATCAGGACTGGGTAGAAAACGAATTCATCCCCACCGTGCAAAAGCGCGGTGCGGCGGTCATCGAAGCGCGCGGCTTGTCCAGTGCGGCGAGTGCGGCAAATGCCGCCGTCTCGCACATCCACGACTGGATGTTGAGCTCCCACCACAACGACTGGGTCACCATGAGTGTGCCCTCAGATGGCAGCTATGACATACCTGAAGGCGTGATCTACGGCTTCCCGGTCACCTGTCGTCACGGTCATTTTTCCATCGTACAGAATTTACCGATCAGCGAACTGGGACGCCGCCACATGAAAGACAGTCACCAGGAGCTGCTGGATGAACGCGAACATGTGAAACACCTGCTGGGCTGAGCCGCTGTCTGATTGTCGATTCAATCGATATTATTGCAATTTACTTTTAAATCGATATGTTACAAAAAACGCCCTTGCCGGACGGGCTGTCTGACACCGGGCAACGTTGTAATGCCTGCACCCACTACTACATTACCCACGATGCCCATTTCAGATATGGCTGCCGCGCGCTGGATTTCAAGAGCCAGCGACAGCCGATACTGGATGTCATAGAAGCATCCGGCCAGCCTTGCCATTACTTCCGAAAACGGGGCGCGGCACCACGCTGACAGCCTGCTGGTGTAAAATGGCCGTCTTACAGGAGACATCCATTGGAAAATCTATACAACATCCTTGGCGTATCTCCGGCTGCGACGCTCGATGAGATCAGGAAGGCATACCGCTCTCTTGCCATGCGCCATCACCCGGACAGGAGCACGCATCCGGGCGCATTGGTGCGATTCAATGCCATCAAAACGGCGTATGAGTTGTTGTCCGACCCGAAAAAAAGGGCCGAATACGATCAGACTCTGAACAACCGTATCATCATCGATCCTTCGAGTGAAGCGCTCTTGCTGTGGCGCTCACTATTCAATCGTTGCGGAATTATGCTCCCGCCCGACTCATCACGTTAAGATCAAATACCATGAAAAATATACATCCTGAATTCGCTTACCAGTCGCGCGAACTTGGCATCCAGATTGAAGATACGCTGGGCGACCCGCCCGACCGGAAAACCTATGCAAAAGTCGTTAAATCGTTGATCGACGAATTCGCTCAGGGCTCGGAGATCGACGATGTGAATCTGTTGAGTTTCGCACTGGTCGATTATCTACGCTTCAACGATCCGGCCGCACTGCTGAGTCAATGCGGGCAATATGAGCTGGGCGATACTGCAAAAGTGCTGGCCTCGGTGTCATGCGACGATGAAAAAGCCGGTCTCGCCGTCATCTGCGTCGCCGAGTCCAATCCGGAATTGGCGCGCCGCGCGATCCTCACCGCATTCTTATACAAGCACCCGAAACGCTGGTCTGAAGAAGACCATTCGCTGGAGAGCCTGCAGAAGAGCGAGGGGGGCGATGACGAGGATGAAGACCAGCTGAGCGCCGGACACGACATTGAGCATTTGTTCGACGCGAACGGAGACAAGAATGACCGATAAAACCAACCTGCCCGCCATCAGCCGACAGGTCGCCGAACTGGTTTTAGCCGGCTCGACCGACCATGCCGAGGAAACCTTCAGCGAGACTGCCGAGCAATACGGCGATCTTGCCGTGGTTGAAGTGCTCGAAGCATTGCCACCGGAAGTCGCATCCATGCACCTGTCCGCCTTCGACGGCGGCAAGCTGTCATTGGCAACGCTGCTGATTTCACCCGCCGCATGGGCGCAAAGTCTGGCCTTCTTCGCCGCCGTATGGACCGAGGACAAGATAGAAGACGAGCCGGAATTTCTGGCCGAATCGCTGTTCGCGCATATTCATGGCGTGTTATTCGCCAGCGACGACCTGGACCGGCGCGCAGCACTCATCCACGAGGCGCTATCCACCGACTGGGGGACGACGGCATTTGCCGCGCTGTTCTCGACCGCCATCGAGGAAATCATCGAGTTGGCCAATGACATTCACGCGCGTGGTGCATACATCGGCGGCCAGACGACCTCCGATCACGACATCATTCCGTTAGCCTTAGCCATTGCGCGCACCGATGCAGATGCCTGGGACCGGGTGCTGTTTGAACTGTTCCCCGACTGGCAACCGGGTGAGAATGAATTGCATGCGCGGCCTGACGAGGATGAGGAGGAGGAATACGGTTACGAATACGCGACCCCTCGCACCACTCAGGAACTGCTGCTGCGATTGCGCAAACAAGTGCCAAGCAAAGCGATCAGTACGCCAAAACCGGGGGGACGCCCGAGTCTGGGCGAGGATATTTTTGCTTGATCGCCTTTAGACCGGGTCAGCATCCATGAAACTCGCCAGCATCGAGATGCGCCAGCCCCATCTGGTGCGAGTTCTGGAAACGCTCGCACAGAGTCCGGGTGAGGCGGCAGATACGCTGCTCCATGAGCTTGCCGGCATCACGGTACTGGTCGCGAGAAAATTTACCAACGACAGAACGGCGGACGGCCTGCTCGAAGCGTTTTACCTGACGACAGGATGCGTCTCGCTGGGCATCAGTCTGGCCAATATCCCTGACAGCGACGAGTCCAGACTGGCTTTCCTGCTGCATCACGGTGCCGAACAGGTATTCCAGATGGGGTTCCGGCACATCAAGGAATTGGCCGACCTGCCCTGCTACACGCTGGTTGCGGATTTCGATCACGATCCGTATATTCAACAGCGCAATATCAAGGCGCTGTTCTCGGAGCTGTGCCGTGCCGATCCAAACTCGGCATGGACAGGCGATGATAGCTACAGAATTGAGCTGCTTGCCCGGCGGGAGAACCAGAACACCGTTGAGTGCGCAAAATGGTTGCGCAAGCACCACTATGCGGGCGCCATTAAAGACATCGATCTCGACGCCAATGCAGTGATTGCCATCGCGATTATTTTTGCGATCCTGGGTGACGGGCGTATCGTCGCTCGCACCGGACAAAAAGAGATCGAGCAGCTGATCCGCCGCGCCCGTGAAACACCGCCGGATATCGATTCGGGATGGCGCAAACTGCTGGACAAAGTCCCGCCTGAGTATCAATCCGTCTTGAGTTTGCACATGGACGAATACCGAAACACCATCGTCAAAAAAATGCTGTCGAAAACAAAAATCAAAACCGTCGTCACCGAGATACAGGATTGTTATGCGGGTACAGAACAGGATGTCGATTACGACTGACCTGCCAGCCGGCCCAAATTAGTTCCATGTGATTTGGAGCAAGCAATCTGTTTTGAAAATTGTCGCAGAAGATTTACTTTACCCACTGCATTTCATATAGGACCTCGAAAATTTCAGTGAAATATCGGCCGGGGTGTAAATAAATTTTATGTCCAATTGATTTTGTTTGGCGTATTCTCTCAGACAAGTTTGTGAGGAGATCGCCATGCCTGCCATTCGTCCGCCTGCTGTCGCAGGAATGTTCTACCCCGCCGATGCCGGGCAGCTTGTGCATGACGTACGGCTGATGCTGAGTCAGGCGCGCCCATATGATCTGCACGTTAAGGCGCTGATCGTGCCGCATGCCGGTTACATCTACTCCGGCGCCATTGCGGCGAGTGCCTATGCCACGCTGCGGACCATCGCCGCACGCATCCGGCGCGTGGTGCTGTTAGGCCCAACTCATCGCGTTGCGGTGCGCGGCCTGGCGCTGCCTGATGCGGATGCCTTCGACACCCCGCTGGGACGGGTGATGCTCGATACCGCAGCCGCACAATCCATCGCCCATCTGCCGCAAGTCGTCGTAAGCAATGAGGTTCACGCGCTCGAACATTCGCTGGAAGTGCAACTGCCGTTCCTGCAAAGCGTACTGAGTGACTTCACGCTGCTGCCGCTGGCGGTGGGCATGGCAAGCGGCGAGGAAGTCGCCCAAGTGCTGGAATCCGTATGGGGCGGTGAGGAAACGCTGATTGTCATCAGTTCGGATCTCTCGCACTATCTGCCCTACGCCACAGCCCAGCGGGTGGACAAGGAAACCGTACAGGCCATCCTGAACCTGGAGCAGCCGATTCCGCACGACCGGGCCTGCGGCGGCACACCGGTAAGCGGCCTGATCCTTGCGGCACGGCGGCACCACTTGACGCCGCATTTGCTCGATCTGCGCAACTCGGGTGACACCGCTGGCACTCGCGATCAGGTGGTAGGTTATGCCGCACTGGCATTCACCGAGGAGAAAAGCCATGTCTCTGCCCCTCTCTCCTGACTCTCTCCCGAAAACGGGAGAGAGTGACGCTGCCTCGCTACGCAAGTATCACGCTGACGAACGGGGAGAAATATTGCTGGCCGTCGCACGCGCCGCGATATCAAGCGCGCTGGGCGTTCCACAGACAGCGGATGAAACGGCAACGTGGCTCACTGAGCCTGGCGCCTGTTTCGTCACGCTCACCCAGCAAGGTCAGCTGCGCGGATGCATCGGTTCACTGCAAGCGCACCGCTCACTGCTCGCTGACGTCAAAAGCAATGCCGTATCGGCCGCCTTGTACGACACACGATTCATGCCGCTGACAGCCGATGAGCTCGATATCACAAGCATCGAAATTTCACAGCTGTCCCCGACTGAGCCTATGGCGTTTCAGGATGAAGCCGATGCCTTATCCCGGTTGCGCCCCGGCGTGGACGGTGTGGTGTTCGAATTTGGTCGGCATCGCAGCACGTTTTTGCCGCAGGTATGGGAACAGTTGCCCGATCCTCGCCAGTTCATGGCGCATCTGAAACTCAAGGCGGGGCTGCCGGATGATTTCTGGGATGCTGGCGTAAAATTGTCGCGTTATTCTGTAACTAAATATTCCGAAAAACTTATGGCCGGGCACCCGAAGGAGAAATGAAATGGACGAGCCTATCAGCACAGCCGAACGTTATCCCGCCAAATACTGGCATCTGCTTGACGACGGGCGCATCCAGTGCGATTTGTGTCCGCGCGACTGCAAGCTTCACGACGGCCAGCGCGGCGCATGCTTCGTGCGCGGCCGTGTCGCTGACGCGATGGTGCTCACCACCTACGGCAGATCTTCGGGTTTTTGCGTCGACCCGATCGAAAAAAAGCCGCTCAACAACTTTTATCCGGGCAGCAGCGTCCTGTCGTTCGGCACGGCGGGCTGCAACCTGGCCTGCAAGTTCTGCCAGAACTGGGATATTTCCAAATCGCGCAGCTTCGACAAATTAGCCGATCAGGCAAGCCCGGAAGCCATCGCGCACAGCGCAGAACAGATGGGCTGCAAGAGCGTCGCCTTCACCTACAACGACCCGGTGATCTTCGCCGAGTACGCGATGGACGTGGCCGATGCCTGCCATGCTCGCGGCATCAAGACTGTGGCGGTCACGGCAGGTTATATACACGAAGCTGCGCGCCGCGATTTCTTCGCCAAGATGGATGCCGCGAACGTAGACTTGAAAGGCTTCACCGATGAATTCTACGTCAAGCAATGCGGCGCACATCTGCAACCGGTGCTCGATACGCTCAAATACCTGTGCAATGAGACGAAGGTTTGGGTCGAACTGACGACCTTGCTGATCCCGGGTCTTAACGACAGCGAGGAGGAATTAGCCTTGATGAGCGCCTGGATCGCAAAAGAGCTGGGGCGGGATGTGCCGTTGCATTTCTCCGCCTTCCATCCGGATTACAAGATGACCGACAGGCCCTCCACGCCACCCGCAACACTGGTGCGGGCAAGACAGATCGCACTGGCGGCTGGACTGCGCTATGTCTATACCGGAAATGTGCACAACATTGAAGGAGATACCACCTTCTGTCCGTCCTGCGGCAGCGCCGTGATCGTGCGCGACTGGTATGAGATCGAACAGTATCGACTGACGGATGACGGGCATTGTCCTGACTGCCAGGCCGCTGTTGCCGGGCATTACGAAAAATTCACCAAGGCTTTTGGCCGCCAGCGCATCCCGGTGATGCCAGTCTGATTGGAAAGCCGCGCTAAACCGGTTTACTATCCAGTTTGACGACCGGATGCCACAACATTAATGAATTCCGTTTACACAAAATCCAGGACACCCTCACCGGCGTTCGCCGGCTGCAACGCAACGCCTAACACCTGCAATTGGCTTAGATCAATATGCAAGAGCTTTGTGAACAGCCCAAGTGCCGATAGCGCCAGAACAGCCTTTCCAAGCTCCACGCTCTGACCAGTAATGCCATGTTTTGCGAATGACATGGAAGCTCCCCTGCTTATGACGCACAACGTGAATTGGGCATTTACTTGATTAAGTCCGTAAACTGCTGTAAATCCGGGGGCTGGTAGCCACCGCTTCAATTCGGTAAATTAACGTTGTCGAGACGATTAATAACCGAAGGAGAGAAGCGATGGCTGGATATGAGATTAACGTAGGTTCAGAGTTATTGCCAGGCCTTTTGAACGGGCCAAACGGACTGGCAAAACTGGTTGAAACGGTGCTCAATCAGATTCTGGAAGCACAGATAACCGAGTCGGTTGGCGCGCAGCGCCATGAGCGATCCGAAGAGCGCCAGGGTTAC
>CAMTXT010000019.1:0-24642 GCA_947085835.1 uncultured Nitrosomonadales bacterium
CTGACGCTTACCGTGCGGCGTTTGATTGCGCGTTTCAATCCTCGCCCACCCCGGAGGGCGGGCGCTACAGCAAACATCGCACGCGTGTCTTCTGTCCCCAAAATGTTTCAATCCTCGCCCACCCCGGAGGGCGGGCGCTACAGTGGCCAGCTATCGCACCGAAGCCGCACTCAAGCTGTTTCAATCCTCGCCCACCCCGGAGGGCGGGCGCTACTTCATCTCCGTAGTCATGGTATGGCGTTGAAACGAGTTTCAATCCTCGCCCACCCCGGAGGGCGGGCGCTACGTCTGACTATCACCGCCAACAAGCGCTATCACAAGTTTCAATCCTCGCCCACCCCGGAGGGCGGGCGCTACAAGATCATTGCTCGGATGCGCTGGCCTGACGCGACGTTTCTATCCTCGCCCACCCCGGAGGGCGGGCGCTACGAACGAGCGCGCTGGACTTATGCCATACCTGTATGTTTCAATCCTCGCCCACCCCGGAGGGCGGGCGCTACTTTCGTCGGATCGACCCTTGCGGTATTCCTTTGGTTTCAATCCTCGCCCACCCCGGAGGGCGGGCGCTACGCGGAGCATCAGCAAGTGACTTTGCACAACGATGGTTTCAATCCTCGCCCACCCCGGAGGGCGGGCGCTACAGTCCGCTTACAACGTCATGATTAGCAACGTTAATAAGCGAACTTTGCGCGAACTCCCGGCTTGCCTGCATCCGGGAGTTCGCACAATCAAACAACGAAGAGAAAAAATCCTTATTCGTCAATATATTAGCTACAACGCGAACCTGCCGCATTTGGGTCGTTGCTACTTGTTCGCGCATCATATTACCAGTGCTCCTTCAAAATCAATGGCACGAAATTTACCATATTCCTTGATGTGCAGATCAACAGGTTCAGTCAGGCGATACAAACGCAGGCTGTCTTCTTTTTCTTCAATTTCTTCCAGCAGTCGCCGTTCCAATGCTTCTAGCTGCATCTGATCAACCTTGCACTCGAACACTGAATGCTGCACGCGCTGGCCGATGCTTTCGCAAACTTTTGCGACGCGGCGCAGACGCTTGCGTCCAGCGGCGGTTACGGTGGATACATCATAAGTGATAATAATCAACATCAGGTTTAGCGGTAAAGAAAGGAAAGATAACCTTCCATGTCGCCGCGTAGCGTGCGTGCCATGAAACGCGCTTGCAATAACGGCAGCAAGCCAATCGGCACTTTGGTTTCAAGCAAAGGGTGTATGACTTCTTCCTGTTTACGCTCCTGATAGGCGACCACTACGGTGCGGCGCGCATCGCCTTCCAGCAGCACCGCACCACCTTCATGTTCGGAAAAATCCCTGGCGCCAATCTGCCCCCGGTTAATCAGGGTAAGTGCCAAACGGTCGGCGAAGATGGCGCGAAACTCTTCCATCAAATCCAGTGCGAGTGCTGCGCGTCCGGGACGCACGGCATGCAAAAACCCGAGCTGTGGATCGAGGCCGACCGCCTCCAGCGCGGAGCGGCAGTCGTTCATCAGCATGGAGTAGAGAAACGATAACAGCGCGTTGAACCGATCGCGTGGCGGTCGCCGGGTGCGCCCATTCATGGTGAACGTGTCGCGAGCTTCCTTTTTAACCAGCAACGGCAGCGCGGCGAAATAATTCTTTGCGGCGTCGCCTTCTATGCCGCGTACCACATCCAAGTCTTGTGCATGTGGCAGGTTACTTAGTGAATTGGAGAGTGTCTCAGCGGCGGCACTGAGCGCACTGGCATCTTGTGCATCCACTGCTTCACGCGCACCGCGCAGCAAGACCTGGCGGCCATTGCGCAGCTTTCCTGCAATCGCACTTTGCGCAATGCTCAGCGCAAATTGCTCATCCAGCGCCAAACTGTGCTGCGCCTGCCGCAACAGGATATTGCCGGAAACGGGGCCTTCCAACCGTGCCTTGAAGCGCCCGTTGCCATCCAGCAAAACCAGTGCAATTCCTTCTCCGGCACAGCGGTGCATCAGCGCCGGAGACAACATGATGTTACCCAGACAAACCACACTACCCAGATGATGCAACGGCACCTGCAATTTTTTCACATGCTCCACGTCCACCCGCAGCGTGTCGTTCTCCAGATGCAGATAAGCATTTTGTGTCATCACATAAAGGGTATTCTGAATCTGGCGCGCCATAATTACGTTACCTCTGGATCGAATAAAGTTTCAAGCAGAGTATGTTGCTCCGCACGAGCAGCGACAGCCTGCGGCTGACAGATTTCCTTCAGCGAACACTCTTTGCAGCGCGCGTCATTGACGGGTGGCGGCAACTTGCCTGAATCCAGCATGGCGCGGATGGCGTTCACGGTTTCTTTCACCATCTCGCGCAGCTCCCGGGTAATCACCACCTCGCGCCTGCGCCGTGAAGCGTGATGGTAAATCGCCCCATGCGTAATGACCTTGCCGGTCATTTCCTCCAGACACATGGCTTGTGCGGCGAGTTGAATGTCGTCGTGGGTTTTTTCGCGCTTGAGGCCATGTTTGTACTCGACCGGATAGATACGTCCGTCAGGATAAAACTCCACCACGTCACATTTGCCGATCAGTCCCAGACTATCCGACCATATTGGCAATGCCCGCTCGGCGCGCACGCCCTCGAACGTTTCATAACCCGGCTCATCCACCCGCTCATGCGCCGCTTTGCCGCGCATGGTGTGGACGTTTTCATCGAACGCCTGCTCAAGATGAATCAACCCGCACTGGCGCGGACAATAACTCCAGTGCTGGAGGGCGGAAAGCATAATGAGGTTATCAAGCTCACCACACATCAGATTGTTCACCCCACAATACGCTGTAAATTTACGCCGGATGGCAACCCTGCATCATCGACTGTAACGCTGTAATCGCTGAAATCACGGGCGGGTTCTTCAATGTTTTTCTTTGCCCGAACCAGCTCAAACAACTTGTGCGCCGGAGCATTGCCCAACTCGCTATCATGCTTGAAGACGTACAGCCCGCGCGTGGACATTTCGCCCCTGGCGGCGGAACGGTCATGCTCGAACATTTGCGCCAGTGCCTGCCAGAGCAAGTCCAGATCGCCTTCATCAAATCCGGTTTGCTTGGCGAGGAAGGAAGACACAAAACCATGGGCGGCATAAAGACCATAAGGCACTGTGAACTTGCGACCCATGGTGCGGTTGTCGCCACCTTGTTTTTCAGCTTCTGCTTCGGTGGCAACTGCCATACGTGTGATCGAATGCTCCAACGCCACAATGGGATCAATTGAACGTGCGAAGGTAAGCTGGATAGGGCCTCGAACCTGACCGCAATTAATCCCTGTAGACATGACCGCACCAAATGCCCGCACATCAAAGAAATTGCGGCACATCCACTGCCTTGCTTCATCAACAGCATCACCGCCTTTGCGTTTTTTGTCATCACCTTCAAGCAACTCTGCCTTGCCGATGCCAACATAAGCGCGCTTATGTTGGTTATTGAGAACCGCTTTTTCTTTGACATAGATTTCGAACGGAGGCTGTTCGCCTTTCACCAGCCCGACAAAGTTGCGCACCTTGCGTTTAAGGCAAACATCCGTCACCAGTCCTCGCCCTGTTTCTGCATCAACGCGAGGCAGATTACCCGCATCTGGATCACCATTGGGGTTGCCGTCTTTTACGTCAAATAGCAGTACGAAGTCGTAACGATTAGTCAGTGCCATGATATTTATTCTCCCTTAGATGTAGATGTAGATTCAGATTTCGTAAAAAAAGCTTGCCGCTGATGGTAATAGCCGATGGCGAAACGCCCCTGATCGGCAAGGTTCAAATGTGCGGGAAAGTCGTTGATGTCAGACATGATCTGGCCGATGAGTTTCTCGAAATAGCGTTTGCGCCCCTCCTCCAACTTGGCAAGGTGATGGTTCTTCAGCTTCATCAGGTTGGCAAATACGGTAACAGGCGTGCTGGAAGCCGCACCGTAGAAACGGTCGCGGATCGTGGCATTCAGCCCAGGACTAGCTTCTTCCTGAATTTTCTCCAGCGCAGAGAAAAGGCGACCGATACGGTAACCGGGGTTGGTGTTGGAATCATCGAGTGACACGGCAATCTCCTTTTCTTGGGACGGTGAATACCCGCAATGGGCATCCCCACCACTGTAACCAACCGAGGCCGGAACATTGGTGAGATAACGAGCCTGCCGATTGAGACAGGCTTTGATGAGGGCGGCTCGCGGATAGGTCACTTCACGCTCGGCGCGGATACGGCGCACGGCGGCTTGTAACAGTGTTTGCGGATAAGGCAACCCGGCAAGAATGGCGCGCATAAATTCGCCTGCCAGATTGGGCGGAATGTTTTCCGACTTGCCTTGTGTGGAGGTAGCAACCAGCAGACGGAAAAGCGAGAGATACGGCTTTTCAAAGCTGGCGTGAATAATTTTCAGGTCTTCAAAGTGCTGGCGTATCCGCGCTGACATTTCGGCGACCGTACCGACCTGCCAGAAACGCACGCTGATACGTGCTGCATTGGGTGCAAGGCCAAGCACATAAAAACGGGTTTTGCTTCCATCATCGTTTAGTGCGCCCGTCTGCGGCGCATCGAATAATGCTTCGATGGCACGCGTTTGCTTTGCGGGGTCGTCCTTAGGCGGTTCGTCAAACAGATCAGCAAACGTGCCCTCAAAATCAGTATGTTTTTCTGACCAGAACACAGTAGAGGCATCGCCAACTTGAATGCGTTGCGTACTCTCCTTGCTTAACAGGTAATTGAGTGTCGTGGTATAAGCGAAGGCCGCACGCTTACCAACGGGAGCATTAGCACCTTGTTCCTTGCCAAAAGAATTAAACGCATCCTTGTTAAACGAAACAATATTTGCGCCACTAGATTGAGCCCCCCATACGCCTTTGATGGAGGTGTGCAATCGCTCAAAGCCATCCTTTTCACCGCTAATCGAGCAGGTGATTTCTTCTGCGGCAGAACGAGTACCTTCCAGCACGGCCCTGACGGCCTGTCGTTGGCAAACAAGTTCAAGATCACCATTAAGGCGGAATGTTATTACCGGATTAGTTTCCAATATATCCGGCCAGAGTGGATCAGCTTCCAATGTTGCTCTGTCAGACGCTTTCAGAAAAGTGCGCACGGCCTGCAATCCAACATCGCCAGTTTTGTTGGCAAACGCATCCAGTTTTGCTACAAAAGCGGCGTGTTGTTCCTGCACCCTATCCAACTTCCCTGCGCTGGTTACGCCTAGTACATATTCAGCGTTATCCCAAAACAGATTGGCGGCAACTCCAGAAGTTTTTTTCACCCCCTGAGGCACGACAAAATTACGCGCTATCTTCTTTTTCCCTTCAAGGGTGCGCGTATCTTCAATCTGCACCAACTGCCCGGCAGAATTAATTTCGATCACAAACGGAATGGCCTTGGTTTCAAAGCCCAGACGAGGCAAGTCCGGTTTGCGTTCGTAGTAATCGCATAGCGCCTGAAGAATCATCCCCGCACCTCCACATCGGTTAAATCCAGCACACCGCGTTTAAGCTCGGCGCGGAAAAATCGCGGGCTGGGACTGGCAAGGTTGCTGTAGTCCATGTCGTGCAGCATCCAGCCAAGGTCTAGGGTTTCGGCTATCGGCGCAGGTTCGCCAGCATCATCTTTGATCAGGCGAAAGCTGGCAGCGAATTCGCGGCACCCCAGATAAGGCTGGTTCACGCACTGGCCTTTGCTGGCGCGGCGCTCGAACATGCTCAGAAATTTGGCGGGTGTGTTTGCTACATCTGCGACACGCTGTTCGTCGGCATCGTTGATGCGATGTTTGGAAAGATGTGGAAAGTTGGGTTTGTGCTTCGCGGCATCACATAGCTCAAAGCCCGCATGAATGCGGTAAGCGACATCGCGCAGAAACAGCCCGGCGCGCTGCTGGCGTTCGTCTTCGATGTAAAGTCCGAGGTCGCCGCTGCCGCTGTTCATGGCGGACTGCACGTTTCGCGATGAAACCACCGCGCCGACTTCATTGCGCCGCAGGGTAATCCACTTGATCGGCTTCAGCACTTCGATCTTGGTCACCTGCCAGCGTATGGCGGGCTTCCACAAGATGGACTCGAACACGGCACGGGCGGCAGAGGGCGTCATCACGTCATAGCTGACGCGCTCCACCTTCATTTCAGGCCGGGTAAAGCAGGCAAAATCGCCGGTTACTTCCAAGCAGAATGTCTTCATGTTTTCCTTTCCTGAATCCAAGCATTTCGGTTTTGTCGTTCCCGCGAAGGCGGGAACCCTGTCAAATTAAGGCACTGGATTCCCGCCTTCGCGGGAATGACGATCTATACAGTCAAGGCGTCCGGGGCAATATTGCCGTCAATCACCACGCCCAGGGTCTTATCGTAAAGCGTGTCACCAACTTGAATAAACATGCCCGGCAACTTTTTGCTTTCCTGCACATCACCTTGTCTTTCTAGTTGCGCAAACACATGCTTGGGGATGTTAACCGAATAGCGTTGCAGTTTACGCATCAGCCAGCGTTGTGGGCCTTCTTTTTCCAGTTTGCCAAGTAGTGTGTCGTTGTTGCCGTAGCGAACAAGAATGGTTTGGTAGGCACTGTCGTCTATCAAACTGAATTTTTCCGCCACCGTGCGAAACTGAATCTGACATTCGCGCGCATCTTGAGTCAACAACTCATGAATACCGTGCTTATCCAAAGATGGTGCTCGCACATAGAGATGTTCGAAAAATTGCTTGGCAAGATCACGCCCCAATACATTGCTTTCACACCCAGACAGCAAGCTCACCGAGATTTGCGCCGCATGCCGCAACAGGCCGGACGGCGCAGGTTTCGGCGGCACAAAAACCACGACCCGCCCCAAACCATCCTGCTTTCCTTCGCGGTTGCAGCGACCTGCCGCCTGCGCAATCGAATCAAGCCCAGCCAGAGCGCGATACACCACGGGGAAGTCCACATCTACACCTGCTTCCACCAGTTGGGTGCTGATGACGCGCACGGGTTCGTTGCGCTTCAATCGTGACTTGATATCGGCAATGACTTCACTGCGGTGTTCGCCGCACATCAGCGCGGATAGATGCAGCGTGTCTTTACCTTCCTCCTTGGCGGTCATCAGCCGATGCAGTTCGCGCGCGTCATCGCGGCGACTGACGATGCACAACACAGACGGATGCTGGAGCAGTTCTGCCGAGACACTTTCCCAATCGCGGGGTGTTTGCAAATCGCTAGGCACGCTGATTTCCACCCGTTTTAATTGCTTATACAACGCATCCGGGTTATCCATGATTTCGCGCACATCATCCAGGCCGCGAAAAGGCTGACCACCAAACGATTGAAACGAGCTGAGAGCTGGTTGGGTTGCGGTGGAAAGCACGAATGTCACCCCGTAATGACTTGCCAACTGGTTCATTACATCAGCAATCGGTTGCAGGAACTCCGGCGGCAGCAATTGAGCTTCGTCCAGCACCACCACGCTATTGAGGATGTTGTGCAACTTGCGGCAACGACTGGTGCGCGCGGCAAACAGCGATTCAAAAAACTGCACGTTGGTGGTGACGATGATGGGCGCATCCCAGTTCTCAGTTGCCAGACGGGAACGTGCATCCTCTTTGTCCGGGTCAAGGTTGGCATGGTGCTCGACCACGTTGTCGCCAAATATGTCGCGGAAGATTCCCGCTGTCTGTTCGATGATGCTGGTGTAGGGGATGACGTAAATGATGCGCTGTTTATTGTGCTGAACGGCGTGCCGCAAGGCAAAAGCCATGCCGGACAAAGTTTTCCCGCCGCCTGTTGGCACGGTAAGCGAGTACAGCCCCGGATTCAACGCGGCTTTATCGCGGCACTGGCGCAGAATGTCGGCGCGGATAGCGTTGACTGGCGTGTTGTCTGCGTTCACCGCAAGAGCGGCCATATATTTATCGAAACAATCCATCAGATCGGCTATATCACGATAGCCAGAGCGGGCGGCCGACTGAGCATCATTCATGAATTTCTCAGTGTCTAGGAAGTCCGCATCCACCAGGCAGGAGAACAGCATACGCAGCCAGAGGTGCAAACCTTCAGCGCCGCCGCGCAGCTTGGTAGTTGGCTTGGGCTGCGTGAGGATATCTTGTGGAATGGTTTGCGCTGTTATGCGGTCGAGCAAGTGGTTTTGCTCAGCCCCCAAGCGGATGGAGAGAGCCTTGCCTCCCGTTTCTGCCGAATTCAAATCGGGCAGACCGGCATGATGACCTGCGATCAAATACGCCAGAATTCGTCCATGTGCACCGAACTGTCGAACAGCGTGTAGCGCGCCAGCGGTGGAATGATCGACGCGACCGGGCGTACATTCAATATGCGCCTGCGCGTCGTAGCCGCTTACTGTTTTGATATACCGTTGAAACTCCTCGCTGTATTTTCCCAAGTCGTGCCACAACCCAGCAATGTTTGCCCAATCAGTAGATTCAAAAGCAGACGCAAAATCAGCAGCCATCACAGCTACACCGCGTAGATGCTCATCCAGAAAATGTTCATGCCACACACCGCTTTTATCCTGAAGGACATGTGCAAGGGCTTTATTTTCGAGCGTATCCTCATGCTGCTCAGACATATTGGCATTCCTGAATTTTGCAATTGCCGGGAAGTGTATACCTACGGGTGGCTTAAAACCTTTCCCCGGTCACTCATTCTTTTGCCAGACAGCATTTTTTGTATTTTTTGCCGCTGCCGCAGGGACAGGGATCGTTGCGACCGACTTTGGGTTCGGGGCGAACATATCAGACGGGCTGAGGGAGGCTAAGTATTCGTCGGAATAAGTTGGTAATACTATCGCGTCGCTCATATCGCATTCTCTCTGACTGTGCATTGTGCCATTTTACCTGTTTCGCACTGGAGAACACGCTGTCACCAACAGCCTCCTTGTGGCACACTGTCGCTCTGTTCCATTACGACGACGAATCCACCTTGCAACCCTACGAACTTTTCATCGGCCTGCGCTACACGCGCGCCAAGCGGCGCAACCATTTCATCTCCTTTATTTCGCTGATTTCGATGCTGGGCATGGGCCTGGGCGTGATGGCGCTGATCGTCGTGCTCTCGGTGATGAACGGCTTCCAGAAGGAAATCCGCGAACGCATGCTGGGCGCCTCCCCTCACCTGGAAGTGGTCGCCGACGGCGGCAGGATGGAAGGCTGGCAAAACGTGCTTAACTTTGTCGCTAAAAACCCGCAGGTTCAGGCCGCAGCCCCCTATGTATCCGGACAGGGCATGCTCTCTTTCGGCCAGAGCGTACAGGGCGTGATGGTGCGCGGCATCGATCCTGCGAAAGAAACCGCCATCACCGATTTATCCAATAAAATCAAGGCGGGCAAGCTGGCTGATTTGCGCGGCACGGAATTCGGCATCGTGCTGGGTTCGGATCTGGCGCGGAGCTTGGGCGTGCGGATGGGCGAAAAAGTCATGCTGATTGCACCGCAGGGTTCGATTACGCCGGCCGGGATGATGCCGCGCCTGAAGCAATTCCGCGTGGTGGGAATTTTTGAAATCGGCATGGCGCCTTACGACAACAGCCTGGCGCTGATCAACATCAACGATGCGCAAAAGCTGTTTCAACTGGATGATGCGGTGACCGGCATCAGCACCAAATTGCGCGAGATCGACAAAGCGCCTGACGTGGCCGCCGAGTTGCAAAGCCAGTTGCCGGCCGGCTTGTTCGCCAACGACTGGACGCACCAGAACAGCAACTATTTCAAAGCGGTGCAGATGGAAAAGAAAATGATGTTCATCATCCTGTCGCTGATCGTCGCGGTTGCCGCGTTCAACATCGTGTCCACGCTGGTGATGGCGGTCACCGACAAACAGGCCGACATCGCCATTTTGCGCACCCTCGGTGCATCCCCGCGCAGCATCATGAAAATCTTCATCGTGCAGGGCGTGGTGATCGGCCTGATTGGCACGCTGGCGGGCAGCCTGGGCGGCATTCTGCTGGCGCTGAATCTTAACGTGGTTATACCGTTCATCGAGCACCTGTTCGGCGTGCAATTCCTGGCAAAAGACGTGTACTACATCAGCGAACTGCCATCCGACTTGCGCTACCACGAAGTATTGTTGGTGGCGGGCTTGTCCTTCCTGATCAGCCTGATAGCGACGCTGTATCCGAGCTACCGCGCATCGAAAACACAACCGGCGGAGGCGCTGCGCTATGAATGAGAAACAGGATGCAGTATCCAGGATTCAGGATTCAGAAAAAGAAACAGAGACCGCAAGGGTCTTCCCCGCACAACTAAGGGACGATGCCCCAAGTTGTTGCGTGAAGGATCAAGAACTGAAAACAAAAAACCGCGAACCGAAAACTGATTCGGTCATCTCCTGCCGCGACTTGAGCAAGACCTTCACGCTGGGCCGGCTGCAAGTGCCGGTGCTCAGGGGCATCAATCTGACCGTTGCGCGCGGCGAACGTATTGCCATCGTAGGATCTTCCGGCTCCGGCAAGAGTACCCTGCTGCATCTTCTTGGCGGGCTTGACAACGCGACTTCAGGCAGCGTACAGATACTCGGGCAGGACGTGCAAAAAATGAACGAGACGCAGCGAGGCCGAATCCGCAACCAGTCATTGGGCTTCGTCTATCAGTTCCACCATTTGCTGCCGGAATTCACAGCACTCGAAAACGTCGCGATGCCGCTGCTGATACGCGGCATGAAACGCGCAGATGCGGAACCTGTTGCCGCCGCGATGCTGGCAAAAGTGGGGCTCGCGCATCGAATCCAGCATCTGCCATCTGAGCTGTCAGGCGGCGAGCGTCAACGCACGGCGGTGGCGCGTGCACTGGTCACTGAGCCTGCCTGTGTGCTGGCTGACGAGCCGACCGGCAATCTGGATCGCAACAGTGCGGAAGCCTTGTTCGATTTAATGCAGCAACTCAACGAGCAACTGGGCACCAGCTTCATCGTCGTCACCCACGATCTGGAACTGGCGGGGCGCATGCAAAAAAGTTTGAAGTTGGTAGACGGAGTACTCACGGCGAGCTGAGCGGCATCAAGCCCGCCTGTTTTCCCGCCGCCCGAGTTCATCATGCATAAACCCGGCGGCTTTATGCAACGCCGGCTACAATCTGAAACGATTCGCCATGTTTTGCAGGTTGGAGGACATCTGTTCCAGCTGTGTCGCAGCGCCCGCCAGCTGCACAATCACCGAAGAATTCTCATCGGTCATCTGAGCGATGGTCTCGACGTTGCGGGCGATCTCGTTGCTGGCAACGCTTTGTTCCTTCGTTGCGGCGCTGATTTCCCTGATCATGCCCAGCGTGTGATGGGTTTCTGTGCAAATTTTCCCGAGCGAGTCCTGCGCCCGCACCGTCAGTGCAACGCCTGACTGAACCTGATTCCGACTGTCGTCCATGTTGACCACGGCGTCGTCGATTTGCTGTCTGATGCTGTCGATCATGCCGGAAATCTTCTGCGTCGCCTCCCCTGTGCTCTCAGCCAGTTTACGCACTTCATCGGCCACAACGGCAAACCCGCGCCCCTGCTCGCCGGCGCGCGCAGCCTCGATAGCGGCATTCAGCGCCAGCAGATTGGTCTGATCGGCAATTTTCCTGATGACCTGAACGATACCGCTGATCTCGGTGGAGTGCTCGCCCAAAGAGCTGACCACTTGAGACAGCAGGTTGACCGAGTCTGCAATCCTGACGATCTCGCCGGAGGCTTCCCTGACGATCTGCACGCCGCCGTCCGACAGTTCACAGGTCGCGATGGAAGTCGCCTCGGTTGCGCTGGCATGATCGGCGACGTGACTGATGCTCACGGTTACCTGCTCGACTGCCGCGGCCGTCGTGGCAGCCGCCTCGCTCTGCTGCCTGGAGCTGACCGCCACCCGCTCGGTGTTGACAGCCAACTCGGTGGCGGCATTGGCGACCGATTCCGATGCACGGGCCAGCCCTGCGACAAAACCGGCAAACCCCGCCGTCACGACATTGATCCCCCGCGCCAGAGCCAGTATCTCATCTTCGGATATGTTCTCCTGCGCCAGCTCCAAACCGATGAACAGAGCGCCTATGGTTTTTCCCTGTTCGGATTTCAAAGGGTCGTAGCGGGTCATGTAGGTCTTGCCAAACAACTGTGCCGCGCCGACGAAGCTCTCTCCTTTGAGCAATTTCTGATAGACGGGCAGCGTGCTGTCGAGCATCGTGCCGATCACGCGCGAACCATCGGACTTCTTCAGCGAGGTGGTGATCCGCACCAGGTCATCTCCACGCATCGCGAATATCGTGGCAACTCCGCCGCTGCTGGCGGTAAAGCGGTCTACGATCGTTGTTTCCAGGTTGAGCGTGGTCTGGCCTGCGCGCAGTGCCGGAACGCTAAGCTTGCCGACCACGACCTGTGACTCCGGGTGCAACGAAAACCGTCCATTGAAATTGGCGGCAAATTCCTGCGCCAGCAGGTCGGTTTTGGCCTTCAGCCCGGCATCGTTGCCGGCTTCTAGCTGCGTCACCCAGGGGATTTTTACGGTCAGATCGCCCCGGCTCAGCGCTGAGACCGCGGTAACCAGTTCGCCCAGACGGCGGATATGCCCGAGCAAGAGACGGTTAAAGATCAGTGTGCTGAGCAGCGCCACGGACAATCCCGTCACCGCCCATATGGTCAGCGACGCCGCCTGAAACAGCGAGCCTGCGCCGGCCAGCGCGAGTTCAGCGAGCAACAGCATGCAAAGAAAAGCGAAGCTTAACCGCCTGCTGATGGAGTAATTGTGCATGTAATATTCCTTAAATTGAAGCGAGACCAGGCGGCAGTCACACTGTATATTGATGATTCGCAGACAACGTCTATCTGCGGCGTTATCGACCTGAACCGGACTTTCTTGAGAACTTACAGCAAAAATGAGTGCATCACAAACCGCGCATGATCAAATCAGCCCGTCCGCCGTCGTTTTCGGGCACGCCATTTTAAAACAACTGCCACCCGCCACGCCAATCGCACCGCGACATAACCGATAATCGCCAGGCTCACTGCCAGCAACGGCAAGCCGATCAGCAGCGGTTTTCCCAGTTGCGCCAGCCAGCCCCACAACTCGCCCCCCATGCTTTGCCAGTGCAGCTCGGGAAATTGCGATACCGGCAAGCCGTTTTGCGCGCCGCTCAGCCACGCGCCGAGTTCATAAGCCAGCAAATACAGCGGCACGATGGTGAACGGATTGGTATACAGCGTGGCAAACAGCGCGACCGGCAAATTGACGCGCAGCAGCACCGCCATCAACGTGGCAGCAATCATCTGCAACGGCCCCGGAATCAGCCCGCAGAACAGGCCGACCGCCACGCCACCCGCCACTCCCCGTTTATGCAAATGCCACAGATTCGGCTCGTGCAACCAGCTGCCAAATGGTTTCAACCAGCGGTTATTTTTTACCGTTTCGTGATGCGGCAGGAAATTGCGTAAAAATTCTCTCATAATCGCATTCTACGCAGATTGTGAAAATCCGCATTGACACTCTGTTTTACAGAGTTATATACTCTGCAAAACAGAGTTAAAATCCAGGGGGTGACATGTCGCAAATCGCCACACAACAACTCGACTCCATCCATTCGATGCTGTCCGCCGGGCATAAAAACCTGCGCATCGAGCGCCACAGTCTGATCCTGTGGGGTATCAGCTTCGGCGGACTGATATTCTTCAGCGACCGCATCCTGACGGTCGAACAATTTCCGGATCTGGCGCAGCGCGCCGCCGCATGGCTGATCCTGCTGGCAATCAGTGTCAGCGGCGTCAGCCTGCTCGACTGGCAACTCACCCGCCGCGCCAAGCTATCGCGCGACGAAGCCTGGCCGTTCATCCACCGGCAGGTGCTCAAGGTCTGGTGGCTGCTGATGTCGGTCGGCGTGCTGATGACCTTTGCCATGTTCTTCTACGGCGGCGGCTACATGATCTTCGCCGCCTGGCTGGTGCTGGCGGGCCTGGGGTTATATGTGCACGGCCTGTTTTCCGAAGAACTGCTGGAATGGACGGGCGCACTCATCATCGCCATCGGCGTCAGTATGCTGGCCTTCCGCCTCAACTACACGGCGACGCAATGGATCGCCGCCTCGACGCTGGGACTTGGGCTGCCGCTGCTCGCAGCGATGCTCGATCGCGGACGGCAACGCACCTCATGGCTGAGACTGGTGCAATCCGTCGGTTGGCTGCTGTGCGTGCTGATCCCGCCGCTGCTGGCGCAACGCATGGTCAGCGCGCAGCCCGTCGATGCGCCGACAGTCTCTTTGGCCGCATTCAAGACCAACCCTGCCGCGCGGCAGATCGTCGCTCTGCCTGCGGGCAGCGAAATTCCGGTCAAATTCGAAGTCTCCGGCAACCTATTCCGGGTCGGCGAAAATTCTACGCTGCCGCTGATATTAAATGAGCCTATCGAAATTTCAATGAACGACGGGCAACCCACAGGCCAATGGCGACATCCCGGCGAGAACTGGAGTCTGGCGCGCGAATCGAGCTGGCTGCGCATCCCGTGGATCAAGGCCGAACTGATACCTGAAAGCGGCCCACAGCTGCGCACCAGCCTGATCGTCGAAACCCGGCATCAATCCACCCACTAACCACTCAGGAGACACACATGAAACTCGCCCGCATTTTGTTCGCCACCACCACTTGCGCAGCACTGACCGCCTGCGCCGGACTGCCCCCCAGCACTGCCGAAATTGCCAAAGTGCCGCAAATCCGGTTCGGACAGCCGCTTCCCGAAGGCAAAGACTACGTCCTGCATTTCCCGGCAGGCACACCGCTGCCGGTTACCGCCTTGGTCGATGGCAGCCTGTTCGAGCGCGCAGAATCCGCCACGTTCAATGTCACGCTCAAACACGATATCTATGTGTTCCGCAAGTTTGCCAGCCTCGACGGTCAGAACTGGCAGCCCGGCTACAAGCTGATACAGACGCATCTGGATTTGCAGATTCCGCAGAAAGACGGCAGCAATGCCGGACTGCTGCACATAAAAATGGATCAGAAATAGACATGGCCATACTCGACCCGCTGTTGCATCAACCGCTGCGCACCCAGCTTGCTGCCTTCCTTGCGGGCGCGGGAGAAGCGACATTTTCCGAACTCAAGCGACAACTGGATGTGTCCGACGGAAATCTCGATTCCCATTTGAAAAAACTGATCGCCGCCGATTACGTGAATGTGCGCAAGGACGACAGCGCGGCCCGCACCCAGACCTGTTACGCCCTGAGCCAAACCGGGCGTGCTGCGTTGCAGAACTACATTCTGGCATTGCAGAAACTGCTGACTATGGACAACCCTGAACCGTCTGCACCGGCTAAACGGCGCGGAACAAAACTGCTAACAAACCGGATATGAATGCCATATATGACAGGGAAACGATCGCTTATCGCATTGCTGATTTTCTCCATCGTCTTTGGGGCGGTTGCCGCATACCTCAAATCCCACCGCATTTTCGAATCGTGGTGGTACGCCGTTTTTGCTGTCGTGCAGGGAGTTCTTATGTTCGATTGGTACTACCTCGACAGCAAAGCGCACGCTTTTGCACGCCCAAAGTGGCTAAGTATCGCGGTTGCTGCCATGCCATTCATAGCCATTCCTTACTACCTGATTCTGAGCCGAGACAAGCCGCAAAGAACCCGGTCACTGCTCGCATGTCTTGGCTTCACAGTTGTATGCATATTGGCAGCGGTAGCCAGCGCAGCCGTCACTCGATACGCTGACAAAAAATATGAATTTGCTGCTGAGCGCAATCACATCACCAGAAAACTTGCCTTCTGGCAGAAGTCGCTTGCAAAACCCTTTTCGGAACGCATAGGCCCGGCACCTCAAGCGCTGGTGGATTATCTCGCGCTGGACAATTTTAATAACGGCTATCCCAACAAGCCGCGAGCCGCTACCCTGTCTGCCGAATTTATCTCCGATGTGCACAACGCGTTTGCGGAAATCCCCGTTCCGGTAAAACGCCTCCTCGCGCATAAACTGGCGGGCATTTATTTCGTCGAGGATCTGGGAGGGAGCGGGTTCACCGAACTAATTTACGATGCATCGAAGCCCGCCGCCGGCTACATCGTTCTCGACGCGTCGGTATTGCAGAGCAGAACGGCCAACAGCTGGGCCACCTGGAAGGAAAATTCCCCTTTTATAGCAAACCCAAATTTCAAGCTGAATGCAACTATCGAGGAAGCATCTCAGGATAATCGCAAGCAGGCGATCCAGTACATCCTGCTGCACGAGCTGGGGCACGTACTATCCATTGATGCGGGCCTTATTCCCAATTGGAACATTGATCCAAAGGATATTAATGCGACCGCGAGCTATCCATTTTTTCAGATGTCGTGGAAAATTTCAAAAGACAGCAATAGCTATGTAACCGTCTTCGATAAAAGCTTTCCACAACGCAAGGACGTGGCGTACTACTTCGGAGCAAGACTCCCTGCTGCGGAGATGGTCAAAACCTACGAAGCGCTTGAGCGAACCAATTTTGCCACGCTTTATGCTGTCACGAATCCCCACGATGACTTTGCCGAGACTTTCGTGAGTTACGTCCATACGGTGCTGATGGGCAAGCCCTTTGAAATCACTATATCCAGCGGTGGCAAGATTGTGAAAGTTTACAAGTCCTGCTGGGCCGAGAAACGCTGTGCGGCGAAAAGAAAAATACTGGAGCATCTTCTCAATCTTGATGACCCGGTTAATAACTGATGATTAAATTCCTGCTTACCGTTACGCTTGTTTTGTGTATGTCCGGATGCAGCATGCTTCGCGGCACAAAACTGTTGTTGCCGAGCTGGTTTGGGTTCTCGGAAATCAGAGAGGGCGTGTATGTGGACGATCAAATGTCTCCCGGACAACGACAAGAAGTTCTCAAAACGCTGAACATGGCCAAGAGACGAGTGTCGGCATTTTTCGGTGGCATCGAGGCTTCATCCAAAGTGTTCGCCTGTTCCAGCGAGGATTGCTTCGCCTCGCATGGTGGTGCAGGTGCCGAAAAGGGTAAGGCCTATGGAGAATCCATGCTGCTGCTCTCTCCTCGCGGGTTGAATGCGGTGATTGCCAGCCATGAACTCACGCATATCGAACTGTGTCATCGGGTCGGCGCAATCAGAGCATGGCACGCAATTCCGGACTGGTTTCATGAAGGGCTAGCAGTTCTTGTCAGCGAAGATCCAAGATACACGGAACAAGCATGGCTTCAGGCAACCGACAATGGTCATAATGCGCCAGAGTTGAAAGACATCGGCAAAATGCTCGGCAATCGCAACTGGCAATTGGGCTACGGTACGGCAAGGCGAGAGGTTGGCAACTGGTATCTCCACGCGGGGCGTACCGGCCTTGAGCATCTCATTGCGGAAATAAAAGAAGACCGCGACTTCGATTCCGTACTCAATTCCATCGCATCCGCATCAACACATGTAAGCGGCGCGCCATCGATAAAACCAGGCAATACGCTGCAAAATTGAAAGAGGCATAGATGCCAAGCGCCTTGCCAAATCCCGTTGGTGATATCCGGCAACTCGCGCCGTTCATCTTGTTGTCGCTGTTGCTGCATGCAGCGCTGTTGTTTTATATTCGTTCGCAGACTAATGAGAGTCACCACCCACGTCCGATGACAATCTATTTGTCGGCTGCCAAACCTGCCGCACCCCCTGCCGATTTGCCGATAGCACACAAGGCAAAAACGCCCGCCCAGACTCATCAAGCCGAAATACTGACATCAATAAAACCGAAGTCAGCCCCATTTGAGGTACAGCCGTTCCTGCGCGCCGATCCGCCTCGTGTATTCGATCCGCAGCAACTGATGGAATCGGCCAGAAACATCGCGCATGACGATGCAAGAAAATTTGAACAAGGCGCGCTGGCTCAGGAGAAAAGGAATCTCAACACGCCCGCAGCGGCGCTGGAGCAAGAACTGCGGCAACCACAAAAGGAAATACGTCTGGCAAACGGGATGCTGAAAATCATCACCTCTGCGGGTGAAGTCTGCTTTCAGCCCTCTCCTGCCTTCGCGCGTGACCAGCCGGGATTGTACGGCATTCCGGCCACCTGCCCTTAAAACGCCTTAATCAGGAAATCCCGATTACCGGCCAGCTAATTACGCGCTAAGCTGTGCGGCATGGTTCTCTTCACACTGTTCTTCACAATCGGCGTGTGTCTACTGCAACAGCAGGCCTTGCTGCCGTCCTTTTACTGGACCTGGCTGCTGGCAGGCTTTCCCCTTGCGCTGACAATTCCAACCCGAACGAGGGTACAGCGCCTCGCCCGCACGCTGTTATTCGCCGCCTTTGCCTGCGGCCTGGGGGTTTTTCACGCCGCCTGGCAGGGCCAACAACGGCTGGCAGTCAGCCTGCCGGAGGAATGGCAGGGACGCGACATCATCGTTGTCGGCGTGGTTGCCGAATTGCCGCATATATCCGAGCGCGGATTGCGGTTCGGCTTCGATGTCGAAAAAACACTCACCCCTGACGTGAAAGCCCCGGCTGTCTCGCTGCGCGAGCGTCCAGTTAACGTCAGCGTACCACCACATATCTACCTCTCAACCTATGCGGACGCAAAAAACCCGCCGCCGATCGTGCACGCCGGCGAGCGCTGGCAACTCACCGTGCGCCTGAAACAACCGCATGGCAGCAGCAATCCGCAGGGTTTCGATTTTGAACTGTGGGCGCTGGAAAACAATGTGCGCGCAGCAGGTTACGTGCGCTCGAAAGGTGACAATCTGCGTCTGGATGCGAGGGCTGCCGGCATGTCCTACCGGATAGAGGCCTGGCGCGAAGCGGTTCGCGACAAATTCAACGCCACATTGGGTAGAGCACCCTACACCGGCGTATTGACGGCGCTGGCTATCGGCGATCAGGGCAGCATCAGCGACGCTCAGTGGCAGGTATTCAGACGCACCGGGGTCATCCACCTGATGAGCATCTCGGGACTTCACATCACCATGCTGTCCGGCATGGGCTTTGCGCTGATCTACTGGCTGTGGCGGCGCAGTATGCGTCTGACCTTGTGGCTCCCGGCACGGCGCGCCGCAGCAGTCGCCGCCTTGCTGGTGGCCTGTGGCTACTCGCTGTTATCAGGCTTTGGCGTACCCGCGCAGCGCACCGTATACATGGTCGCCGCTGCCGCCGCAGCCCTCTGGCTGAATCGCAATTTTTCGCTCACACAGATACTCGGCATCGCGCTGCTCGGCGTGCTGATCCCCGATCCGTGGGCCGTGCTCTCACCCGGTTTCTGGCTGTCGTTCGGCGCAGTGGCGCTGATATTCTACGTCACAGCCCACCGCATTTGGCGCGTGGACGACAGCACCATCAGCCAAAACCACCCTCAGCCTCTTCTCCGGATGCGCACGGTGCTGCACGAATATGCGATTGTGCAGTGGGCGATGAGCATAGGCCTGATTCCGCTGCTGCTGGCGCTGTTCGGGCAAATCTCGCTGGTCTCGCCCGTCGCCAATGCCATCGCGATTCCGCTGGTGAGCCTGATCGTCGTGCCGCTGGCCTTGCTGGGCGCCGCGTTGCCGACAGAGGTACCGCTTTGGCTGGCGCATATCGCAATGGACTTGACGATGATCCCGCTGCAATTTTTGAGTGACCAGCCGCAAGCCGTCTGGATACAGCATACCCCGCCACCCTGGAGCATCGCGGCCGGCATGCTGGGCGTAGTGTGGATGCTGGCACCGAAGGGATTCCCGGCGCGCCATCTGGGACTGCTGCTGATGCTGCCGATGTTTTTGAACGGCCCCGAACCCCCTGTGACAGGCTCCTTGCGCCTGATCGTCTTCGATGTCGGACAAGGTTTGTCGGCGGCAGTACAAACCCGACATCACGCCCTGCTCTACGATACCGGGCCTGATTTCGCGGGGGACGCCGACGTCCTGATTAGCAGCCTGCGTTTCATGGGCATCAGCACACTGGACGGCCTGATTTTAAGCCACGATGACATCGACCACATCGGGGGCACGGCTTCTGTCTTGCAAGCCATGCCCGTCGGCTGGGTATCGACATCGTTCCCTGTCGACAAGCTCAAAGCAGCCATTCCGGGCGAGACCCGCCGCTGCCAGGACGGCATGAGCTGGAACTGGGACGGCGTGCAATTCGAGTTTCTGCACCCTGATCAAAAAAGACCGGCAACACGTCCTCATGATAATGACCAGAGTTGCGTGTTGCGCATCAGCACAGGCAATCACCACATTCTGCTGGCAGGAGATATCGAGAAACGCGGCGAACAGCGTCTGCTCAGCGCACATGCAGACGAGCTGCCCGCCAGCCTTCTGGTTGTACCTCACCATGGCAGTTCAAGCTCGTCGGATGTGGATTTTATCGCGGCCGTCTTGCCAGACTACGCGGTGTTCACTGTCGGTTACCGCAACCGCTTCGGCCATCCAAGGGCGGAAATCCTGCAACGCTATATCGACAGCGGCGCTGCGCTGCTGCGTTCGGATCAGGACGGCGCGATTCTGCTCGAGATGGACGCACAAAAGATCAGCGTTGAGCGCTACCGAAAGACACACCGCCGCTACTGGACGCATAGGCCACAAGCCGGATTATTCGAAAAACCATCCGTTGACTAGGCCGAATTACCTAGTCATTCAGGCATATTGCGCACCGGCCTTAAATCTGAAAAACTGCGCTATGTAAATCGGAATAATCAGGGGGTTACCATGCAAGAAACCCAACTTCTGTATTTGTTGATGACGTTGTCCATGGCGCGTCCTGCTGACGTACCGCACCATCCTCCAACGCCTCAGACAACTCAGACGACTCAGAACAGAGCAATCGCGCCGTTGCATCAATCTGCATCGGCCCGCCTCATTTCGCAGCGTTGCCCGCAGCCTTGCAGAAAAAAAGCAGGACTGAATTCGAATCCTGACCGGCCACCTGCCCTGCAGCAGACCGTTGTTGTAAGCGAATGAGCCTTGCATATGACAATCTATCTTGGCAGCGACAACTTTCCCGGTGCGTCTGTTCAGGCCAGACAGGAACTCGACAATAAATTAGCCGCACAGTTACGGAGCGATTACCGCGGCGATTTTTTTGCATTGCTGGCAGGCTATCAGCGGATTCTGGCCGATAACCAGCGAAAGCCGGAGTGGCCCGCTGTCAACGACAAGTTGCGCACCCTGTTCATCTGCGGCCGGGCGGTGCCGCTTGATGGCCCGATGCTGGGCATCCCCTTGTCTATCCGCGACAGTGACTTTTTCCAAAAAATCACCCGGGAATTTGGCCACGATCGCTCAATAGCGGCCAGCATCGAGATATTGGCGACAGCCTGGAATGCCACCTTTGCCGATACCGGCCTGTGGATGGGCAAGACATTCGAGCCGGTCTCCCGTGCGGTAGTCAGCCATCTGTGCGAAGCGAATCCAAAGGTGATGGCCGCATTTGACGAGAAGGTCACGCGCATCGGTCGCAACTTCTTTCGTGAACCCGCCAATCCCAATCTGTTTCAGGCGCTGGGGATGCCGACGATAACGCAGGCGTGGCACCTGAAAGAGCGCCCCACCTCAGCCGATACGGCGGGATTCGACGGGACCCTGCTGCAACAGAATCTTGACCGTGAAAAATATATCCCCTACAGCCGGACCGGCGGTTTTTTTCTCGCCGACATGGGCAAATCAGTCGTGCCTGAAATGCAAGGAAAACCGGTCTACTCACTCAATTACCGCTGGCCGAATCTTCACCCGTCCTTCCCGATGTCCTGCCTGGTGGATGAAATTGTGCAGATAGCCGATGGCATTTATCTGGGCCAACTGATTTATGCCACCCAACATTTCAGTCTGGGAGTCGTAGATTTTCCCTTCATGCCAGGTGGACACACGATCGAACCGGGCGAGCCGTATGCGCCTCGCAGCCCGAGCGATCCCGATTATGGCTATCAGAACAATGGTTACTTCCTGATGATGGATCCTGCCTGTGCCAGGCGCATCTATGCCGATACAGCGTTTCCCCAATTGCGCCCCGGCCCCGGCGAAAGCGGCTACCGGGAACTGGGTTACGATCGGCAGGAGGAGGTAAAAATACAGGCTGCTGCGACATTTAGCGGGGCCAATGGCTGGCGCGATGATCCGGCGTTGCGGCAAAAATTCACCTCACTGGTGAGCACTGCCTCACCCAATTCTTGCGATGGTGATGTGCATGAACTGCTGCACGATAATGAATCCGTGTTGCAGATGTTGCAGCGCATCAGCGCCGATATATCGGCAAAGACGAATCCGGCAGACAACCTGAAGTCTTTCGAGTCGCTGCACCGGCTGTTCCGTGCCGGTGTCGCACCGGGGGTCGCTCACGGTCTGTTTCAGGGCTCAGGGATCAAGGGTTACAACGTTCGCGTCGAAGGGCGCGAGTTGCACGACTGGTATGGCGACGCGGAAGCAAGCCACGGCTTCGACTTTTACCATGGCGCTACGCTGAACCTGCATTGCGGCCTCAATGACAAGTTTAAGCCGGATGTCCAGGCCAACGAGGCGCAACTCCTGCCGGGCATACT
Organism: uncultured Nitrosomonadales bacterium; assembly: GCA_947085835.1. Lineage (GTDB taxonomy): Bacteria > Pseudomonadota > Gammaproteobacteria > Burkholderiales > Gallionellaceae > Gallionella. Next base: position 22,389 of record CAMTXT010000019.1, read on the forward strand.
GTCCGGCCAGCTTGCCGGCGATGACATAACCGGCCCCAATGTACTGAACATGGTCTGGCACAGCATCGGCAAATACATCTTCCCCTGGGCTGGCAAGTCATTCGAAAAAATTTCGCCGCGCAAGCTCTCGATGTTGCTGGACGAGAGCGCCGATCTGGTCGATCGCTATACGAGCAGAGTGGCGGAACTGAAATTCCATCCCGCCAGTGCGCCCCACTATATGGCGCTGAAAGCGGATGCCCAACGGCAACGCCCCGGACGCTATGCAGCTCACCTTGTAAAATCCTGGGACAGAGGCATGAGCATCGAGGACAAGAGCTTTTGGCAACAGGAGGCGGATCAACGCTGGGTGATGGGCTACAACCTGCAGGACAAACGCATCCTGGCCGTTGATGCCCTGATGAAACTCGCCGATATGAATTACCGGATACCCGATGACGCGTTGCAGCAAGCCTCGGAGGCTGGCGGCTCGCCGTTCCAAAGGCAGGGCTATGCCTTCCTGGGGGCAGCCGATCAGGATTCCATCCTGCCGATAAACGGCAAGAAGCGCGTGTTCCAGTTCAACTATCGCTATCCCCTGATAGGCGGCCCTGCCCCGATTGGATTTTGCCTCGACGAACTGGTGGAGATTGCCGACGGACTATTTCTAGGCCAGCTCATCTATTCCACGGCCCTGCATCTGCCCTTCCATTCCGGCGTCGATCCTGCCGAATACGACTATCAGCTGTTCGGCTATTTCCTGCTGCTGGATGACGACTGGGAACGGCATCGTCAGTCCATCGGGCTGGATACAATTAACAATTGAGAATTATCAACTAACAACGAATCGGAGGAGAAGGCCATGCAAATCGACTTCCATCACGCCACCACCTATGTCGTCGCCCGCGAGGCCGGATTCAGTCACAGCGATGCCGACATCATCGCTTACGCCGCCCAATATGTGGACGATGCCACCAGCAGCGGCACGGTTTATTTCGACAACCGCGCCGTCTACAACCGCATCAGCTCAGCCCACAAGATGCTGGACCCCCGCAACACCGAAGAACTGGCCAACCATTGCGTCTGGATGCCCTTCCACTTTCTGCCCGGCAACGGCGGCCTTCCCGCAGATCAAAATCCGGACGGCAGCTTCATCGACAAGATCGTCTGCACGCCCGACAGCCAGGTTGCGCAGGAAATGGTGCGCGATGCGATCCTGGAAAAAGACCGCGCCTACGGCCTGCACAGGCTCGGCGTGACCATGCACGTCTATGCCGACACCTGGGCGCATCAGGGTTTCGCCGGCGTGCTGCATAACATAAATGAAGTCGAACACGCAGTGGAAACCGATAATTGCGGGGTCTTTCCAGGCGGCATTGCCTGTGTACTGCGCAGCATACTGGATGACACCATCCCGCCGCTGGGACATGGCCGTGCGCTGACGTTTCCCGACATGCCCTTCCTCAAGTGGCAATACACCAATGGCCGGGGTAAATTAATAACGCGAGACAATCCCGCCAACTTTCTCGAAGCCTGTGAGCACATGTGCATGGCCATGCGGCGTTACCTGCTGGGCGATCCGAACGCCAAGGTAACCGGACTCAGCGCTGCCACACGGTTACAGATCGAAAACATGTTTGCCACCACCGTCCTTGAGGAGGGCGACAAACGTCATCAGAAATGGCTGGAGGCGATCCGCAACGGGGTATTCACGGTCTGCGGACATGCTGACATAGACAATTATTTCGCCCGTGGCAAGGATTCATGGAAGGCCGATGCCTTGGGCACCAGCTTCGATCTGCCGGTATACCCCTACAAAAATAATTTCCTGAGCAGCCACTGGAAGCATTTTCACGATGCGATCCAGGCGCACCGTTTCAATGTGGTCTACAACATTCTGCCCAGGTACGGCATCTGCGCGGCGTGAGATAGGGCGAGACACAAATTTTGTGCGAAAAAAAGCCGGATAATATCCGGCTTTTTTGTTCAGTTGCACTGGTTAACGCAAATTAACACTTAGCTGCGCAACTGTTTTTGTGTGGCGTCCCCAACGAGATTCGAACTCGTGTTACCGCCGTGAAAGGGCGATGTCCTAGGCCTCTAGACGATAGGGACGTTGATTCTTTACAAAATCTTGAGTGCTGGCTCAAGACCTTAAAGTTGCAAACAGCATGAGAGAAAAACACGCTTATTTACAACAATCTTATTCTGGCGTCCCAAACGAGATTCGAACTCGTGTTACCGCCGTGAAAGGGCGATGTCTTAGGCCTCTAGA
>CAMTXT010000020.1:0-52425 GCA_947085835.1 uncultured Nitrosomonadales bacterium
ATTATAGAGACTTACAACATCGTGTCAACTACAATTTAAAACCTTTATTTCCACCTCACCAGAACGTGAGGAAACGAAACCATTTTATTGATTATTAAGCACTTTCTGTTTCCAGAGCCGCTTCGTTTCAACTTCCGTTCCCTTGAAGAGGTGCGCATTATAGAGATCCCCAACCCCACGTCAACACATTTCGGAAATATTATCGTAATAGTGCTCAGGCAGACTGTTCGGCTCTGTTTTTAACTACAATAACGGCTTATCTGAAAGGCCGTCGTGATTACACTTGGAATTGAATCGTCCTGCGATGAAACTGGGGTCGCACTCTATCAAACGGGGCGCGGTTTGCTCGCGCACGCCTTGCATACCCAGATTGCCATGCACAGTGAATATGGCGGTGTCGTACCGGAACTCGCATCCCGGGATCATGTGCAGCGCGTAATCCCCCTGGTGCGCCAGGTCATGCAGCAAGCGAACGTGTCACTCGATCAATTAGACGCAATTGCCTACACCCAAGGGCCGGGCTTGGGCGGCGCGCTGCTGGTCGGCGCCAGCGTTGCCAACTCGCTGGCTTATGCGCTCGATATACCGACTATAGGCATCCATCATCTGGAAGGCCACCTGCTCTCACCATTGCTGTCCGATCCCGCGCCCGAATTCCCGTTCGTGGCACTCCTTGTATCGGGCGGACACACGCAACTGATGCGCGTGGATGGTGTGGGACGATATGAGTTGCTGGGTGAAACGGTGGATGACGCTGCGGGGGAAGCATTCGACAAGAGCGCGAAGCTGCTGGGACTGGGCTATCCGGGCGGCCCGGCGCTGGCAAAACTCGCGACCTCCGGGCGATCCGGACTGTATAAGTTGCCACGTCCTATGTTGCACAGCGGCAATCTCGATTTCAGTTTCAGCGGATTAAAGACAGCGGTGCTGACGCAGGTCAGACAAAGTGAGCTTAACGAACAAACCCGCGCCGATATCGCTTATGCGACTCAGGAAGCCATCATAGACGTGCTGGCGCACAAGGCGCGTGCGGCTTTAGCGCAAACCGGACTGACGCAATTGGTGGTGGCGGGCGGAGTTGGCGCCAATCAGATGCTGCGCCAGAGGCTTAGCGACGACATCGGCCGTCGGGGCGGTCGCGTGTTTTATCCGGATCTGGAGTTCTGCACCGACAACGGCGCAATGATCGCCTTCGCCGGCGCACTGCGTCTTGCACAGCAACAAGGGGATAAGGATTACCGCTTCAACGTCAAACCGCGCTGGAACCTGGCAGACTGAAAGCTACGCCACCTGATGGCTGAATGCACCGGCCAGTTTAGTCAAAGTAAAATTGCGGTAATACTCGGGAAGGCGCCTATGGGTGTATACCGCCGCAAGCCTGAAGCGACGGGTTAAACGGATCTGGCCCCTGAAGCGCAAAAAAACCTGATCTTCAGTTACTCATCATAGAAGCGGATCAGATTGCGCCCGGCCGCCTTAGCCTGATACATCGCCAGATCGGCCCATTTGATAATATCCGCCGGGGTGGCTTCGTGGTCAAAAAACAGCACCGCGCCTATGCTCGACGTGCAATGATGCTCCACCGTGCTTATCCCGTCGCCGCCCGGCTGAATGCAAAGCGCATAGGATCCGGCCAAAATGACGCGGATTTTTTCTGCGATGACATTGGCCTGTAAAATGGATTTGGCTTTATCTGTTTCCAGTTCACTGAGCGCTACCACAAATTCGTCGCCGCCGAAGCGCGCAACGGTGTCTATTTCGCGCACACAACTACAGATGCGACGCGCCACTTCCACCAGCAGCAAATCGCCCACATCGTGACCGTGCGCATCGTTGAGCGGTTTGAAGTTATCCAGATCCAGAAAGAGCAGTGCGCCATACCGACCGCTGCGTCGGCTGGCGGCCATAGCCTGCTCCAGCCGGTCATTCAGCAGGCGGCGATTTGGCAGATGCGTCAAGGCATCATGAAAAGCGAGATCGCGAATCTGCCCTTCCGCTTCCTTGCGCTTTTCGATATCCTGTTTGACGGCGATGAAGTGCGTGATTTCACCGCTTTTTCCTTGCACCGGCGTGATCGTCATTTCTTCGTGATAACGCGTTCCGTTCTTGCGCTTGTTGACGATCTCCCCCTGCCACACTCGCCCGGCCAATATGGTCTTCCACAGCGTTTCGTAAAACTTCGTGCCTTGCTCCCCGGATTTGACCAGATCCTTGATGTGACTGCCTACCGTTTCTTCCAGCGTGTAGCCGGTTAACTTCGCAAAAGCCGGGTTGGCCCACTGGATCACAGCCTGCCTGTCGGCAATGACAATCGCATTGGCCGCTGCCGCAAGCGCCGCATCGTGCAGCTCAAAGAGGCTGCGCTGCTGGCCAAGTTTGAACAGCTCACGGCGTTGCTCCTGTATGGTTTCGTGCAGAAAATGCACATAGCTGCCCTGCAGGGTTTTGACCAGGTCGTGACGCGTCACCAGGCCCAGCAACTGATCCCCCTCTGTCACGACGAGGTGGCGGATCTTGTAGCGCTCCATCTGCCCGATGGCATCCGGCAGCGTCGTACTCGGCGGCACGGTGATCAAAGGCGTATGAACCACGCTGCCGACTTGTATTTCGCCGACATTCACCGTGCTCGCGGCCAGCCTTACCACATCGCGTTCGGTGAGTATGCCGTAGGGCGCCTGCTCGCGCATGACCACCACGCAGCTGTAACGATTTCGGCTCATAATACTGATCGCGTCAGTCAGACCAGCGCCGACGTCGACGGTGGCGATATTTCGCGACATGACTTTTTCGGCGCTCTTGAATTCGGACAGATCGCCCGCATCGAGATGGTGCAAAAAGTCGCCCTCGGTGACGATTCCCAGCAGAATGCCTTGCCCGTCCACGACGACCAGATGGCGAAAACCTCGTTCCTGAAGCATGCGGTAGGCTTCGCGAAAATCGATGTCGGATGAGGATGTAAAGGGCGGCGTACTCATCACCTCGGCCATTTTCAGCGAGCCTAACCCGCGCTGCTCGGCCAGCAGATGTACGGCATCGCGTTCGGTGAAAATTCCCAGAGGGCGGCGTTCGGCATCCACGGCGACCATGCAACTGATTTTCTGAACCGCCATGATATCCAGCACCTCGGAAATGGCGGCATGCGGAGGCACCGCCTTGATCGAGGCGGTCAAAATTTCGCTGAGCAGTATTTTTTTCATCGTGCAGACAGATCGACTATTTAGCGGACAGGATACTACAGCTCAGTTTGTTTGGCTGTCAGATTCGACAATACCGCCAAGAACGCTTCCAGACTAAGCTCGCAAGCGCTAGTCGGCTTTCTTGCCGATCCGGCTCTCACGGCCCGCCAGCAGATTTTGAATATTGCTCTTGTGCCGCCAGATCAGCAGCATGGACATGATGGCGCACGCCAGCACCCACTCGCGCGGCAAACCCAGCAACATTGCGTAAACCGGCGCGCCGACCGCCGCCATCAGCGCCGCAAGCGACGACAGCCGGAACACTGCCGCCGTCAACAACCAGGTTGCCAAAGCCGCCAGCCCCAGCCAGACATTCAACGCCAGCAACACGCCCAGTGCCGTCGCCACGCCTTTGCCCCCCTTAAAGTGAAAAAATATCGGGAACACGTGACCGAGAAATACCGCCAGAAAAACCAGCGCAACCAGCAATACGCCCTGCGCATCAGGTGCAGCGAAATGCATCGCCAGCGCCACCGCCACCCAGCCCTTCGCCGCATCGCCCAGCAGAGTCAACGCGGCCGCCGCCTTCTTGCCGCTGCGCAACACATTGGTCGCACCCGGATTACCGGAACCGTAAGTGCGCGGATCGGCAATGCCGAATGCGCGGCTGGTCACGACGGCGAAAGAAATTGAGCCCAACAGATAAGCGACAATAACAAAAATTAGGGTCAACATCGGTAATACCTTAGAATTCAACAGGTGCGGATTCTACTTGAATCGCCACTTAACCACCAAATAGCGAAAACACATGGACATCATCTTTATACGCGAACTCAAAGTCACCACACTGATTGGCATCTACGAACGTGAAAAACACGTGCCGCAAACGCTGCAACTTGACCTTGAGATCGCGCTGCCCAACAGCCGCGCCTGCCATAGCGATGACATCAATGACGCGCTGGATTATGCCAAGGTTGCGCAGCACATTCAGGCCGTATTGAGCGAAGGACATTTTTCGTTAGTGGAAACCCTGGCCGAGCATATCGCACAGATTATCCTTAAGGATTTCAACGCCCCCTGGGTCAAGGTCAGCGTCGCCAAACTGCAGGCGATCCGCAACTGCAAAATGGTAGGGATATGTATTGAGCGAGGGCAGAAATAATGCAGAAATCTCCTCGATGTTCTATTCAGGAATAAGCGATAGTGTAAAATTTTGCGAGTTTAATTGAGACATAGATAAAGGATTTTGATGAATAATTACACTTTAATGGTGGGAGCAACTTTGCTTATTGCCGGATGCGCATCTAATTCAGGTGTTATGCCAATAGGTAAAGATACATACATGGTATCTCGACAGGCTGCGAGCGGTTTCTCTGGCTCTGGCACTCTTAAGGCCGAAGCGTTTCAAGAGGCGAGTTTGTACTGCGAGAAGCAGGGGAAATCTGTACAGGTCGTAAACACAATTGAAGCACAACCACCCTTTATACTGGGAAATTTTCCTAAAGCGGAGGTTCAATTTATGTGTTTAGATAAAAATAATGTGGAATTAAATCGCCCAAAATTACACAAAACTCCTGACACAGTAATCGAAGTAAAACAAAGTCCTAGCCCCGTGAAAGCGGATACTTATACGGAATTAAAAAAATTAAAGGAGCTTCTTGATTCTGGTGTTCTTACACAAGATGAATTCAATGCTCAAAAGAAAAAATTACTAACCAACTGATTTTATTTGTTATATTAATAACAAGCAGGAATCCTCCCCTAAAGTCATTCACTTCACCCTGAACAACGCCCCCCCCTGAGCGCCGCCGAGTAGCGCAGGCTGGTCAGGGGATTTCGGCGAGGACTGTTTGAGCGCGAAGCGCGAGTTCCGCAGCCGCCTGACTAGACGAGCAACGCAGGGAACCCGAAGGGCGGGAAACCGGGGTCGCCTTTTCTTTGGCTCCTTTCTTTTGGCGACGCAAAAGAAAGGAACTTGCTGCCGGGCAACCCCCGGTGAAATTGGTTTTAACTGGATGGCCGTTCCTCGAAACTGCGGCCTTTGGCCTTGTTTTCCCGCCTTCGCGGGATAACCAGCGATTTGGCTGGCTTCCTTTGCCAGTTTAGTCGAAGGGTGAGCGTACAGAACAATCAAAAGCAACACCGCCGGGGGTAGCCCGGCGGCTAGTTACCTTGACACACACCGCGACGCAAGAAAAAGCAAACAGCTGCCGGTCTGCCACCGGCCACCCCTTAGTGTGCCTCGTCCCAATTTTTCCCTGAGCCCAGTTCAACCAGCAGCGGCACTTGCAGGTCGGCAACATGACACATCAGATTAGGCAGCGTTTCCTTGACCAGCTGTAGTTCATCTTCCGGCACTTCCAGCACCAGTTCATCATGCACCTGCATGATCAGGCGGCTGTGCAGGCTTTCAGCCTCCAGCCACTGCTGCACTTTGATCATCGCCAGTTTGATCAAATCCGCTGCCGTGCCCTGCATCGGCGCGTTGATCGCGGCGCGTTCCGCACCCTGGCGCTTCATGGCATTGCTGCTGTTGATTTCCGGCAGCCATAAACGACGGCCAAACACGGTTTCGACGTAGCCTTGCTGCTTCGCCACCAGTCGCGTGCCATCCATGTAGCTTTTAACACCCGGATAGCGCGCGAAGTAACGATCGATGTAGGCTTGCGCCGCACCCCGCTCGATACCGAGTTGTTTGGCCAAACCGAAGGCAGACATCCCGTAGATCAGCCCGAAATTGATCACCTTCGCATAGCGGCGCTGCTCGGACGTCACGTCCACCGGGGTGGTCATGAAAATTTCGGCAGCCGTGGCACGGTGCACGTCCTCGTTGTTGGCAAATGCCTGCAACAGGCCGGCATCGCCGGACAAATGCGCCATGATGCGCAACTCGATCTGCGAATAATCCGCCGCAACGATGCAACTGCCGGCAGGTGCGATAAAAGCTTCACGGATGCGACGGCCCTCCAGGCTGCGAACAGGGATGTTTTGCAGGTTCGGGTCGCTGGACGCCAGGCGCCCGGTCACCGCCACCGCTTGCGAATAACTGGTATGCACCCGCCCGGTACGACGATTCACCATCTTCGGCAGCTTGTCGGTGTAGGTGGATTTCAGCTTCGCCATGCCGCGATATTCCAGCAGAATTTTCGGCAGCGGATAATCCAGCGCCAGCTCCTGCAGCACCTCTTCATCGGTGGACGGCGCGCCGCTCGGCGTTTTCTTTTTAACCGGCAGCTTCAGCTTGTCGAACAATATCTCCTGAATCTGCTTGGGCGAATTCAGGTTGAACGGCTGATCGGCCGCCTCGTGCGCACGCGCTTCCAGTGCGATGAGCTTCACACCCAGTTCGTGACTCTGGACATGCAGCAGATTACTGTCGAGCAGCACGCCGTTACGCTCCATCGTATAGAGCACATGCATGGCCGGCAGCTCGATGTCCCGGTACACATGTTGCAAGCCGCTCACCGCTTCGATTTGGGGGCTGAGCGCCTGATGCAACTGTAAGGTGATGTCTGCATCTTCGGCCGCATAGTGCGTGGCGATGTCCAGATCGACCTGATCGAAACAAATCTGCTTCGCCCCCTTGCCTGCCACCTCAATGAAACTGATAGTTTTCACGTTGAGATGGCGCAGCGCCAGGCTGTCCATGTCGTGCGACTTGTGACTCTCCAGCACGTAGGATTCGAGCAGCGTGTCGTCGTGTATGCCTGACAAATTGATGCCGTGATTGGCAAAAATGTGCTTGTCGAATTTGAGGTTCTGCCCCACCTTTTTGTGCTGATCGCTTTCCAGCCAGGGTTTGAGACAGGCCAACGTCTGAGTGCTATCAAGCTGATCCGGCGCACCCGGATAGACATGCGCCAGCGGCAGATAGAAGGCCTCGTGAGGCGTGATCGCGAACGAGATGCCGACCAGTTGCGCCTCCATCACATCCAGACCCGTCGTCTCGGTATCCAGGGCGACCAATGCGGAAGAACATAGCTTTTCAATTAAATCAGACAATTGCGACTCAGTCAGTATCATCTGATAATGCGATCTGTCCGTGCGGAGCGCGTCATCGCCCGCTTCTTCACTCAGTTGCTGCGGCGCAGCAGTCGGTTTTTCACTCACGGCCAGAGAGGTCGAAGAAAGTTCAGGCACGTCCTGCGATGAAGCCGCGCCTGCAGGTGCAGATAAAACCTTAAGTTCGCGCAGTCCTCGCGAGGGGGATGCCGTGTGGTGCCCAGCGGCTTCGCCACTGACCTCACGCAACCAGGTCTTGAATTCCAGTTTCTCGTACAGCCGCGCCAGCTGTTCCCTGTCCTGCGGCGGGGCAATCAGTTCGTTGTAAAGTGGCAAATCTGGCACGTCACATTTCACGGTAATCAAACGTTTAGCCTGCGGCAGCCAGTCCAACGCATTGCGCAGGTTAGCACCCACTACACCGCCTATCGTATCGGCGCAGCGCATCAGGTTATCCAGCGTGCCATGCTGGTTCAGCCATTTCACCGCCGTCTTGGGGCCGACTTTTTCCACGCCCGGCACGTTATCAACCGTATCGCCTATCAGCGACAGATAATCCACGATCAGCTCCGGCGGCACGCCAAACTTGGCCGTCACGCCGGCAATATCCAGCGTTTCGTTATTCATGGTGTTGATCAGCGTCACATGCTCGTTGACCAGCTGTGCGAGATCCTTATCGCCGGTCGCGATGATGCAGCGCACACCGCTCTCCGATGCCTGCCGCGCCAGTGTGCCGATCACGTCATCCGCCTCCACGCCGTCTATCATCGCGATTTGCCAGCCGGAGGCGGCAATAGCCTGATGCAGCGGCTCGATTTGCAGCGCCAGATCGGCGGGCATGGACGGACGATTAGCCTTATATTGCGGATACAGCTCATCGCGGAAGGTTTTACCTTTTGCGTCAAATACGCACAGGCTATAATCCGACGGGTAATCCTGACGCAGGCGGCGCAACATATTGAGCACACCATAGATCGCTGCGGTCGGAAAACCTTCGCGATTGCGCATGTCCGGCATGGCGTGGACCGCGCGGTACAGGAAGGACGAGCCGTCTACTAAAAGCAAAGTTTGCATAATTTAATAATATTTAAGGACTGACATGAACAATACGCCGAAACTGCCTACATCCGATATTCCCGAAGCCTGGGATGCCAAAGAGGCGTGGCGTGTATTCGGCATTATGTCAGAATTTGTTTCAGCGACCGACCGCTTGGCCCAAATCCATCCTGCCGTCAGCATCTTCGGCAGCGCACGCACCCGGCCTGATCAGCCTTATTACAAACTGGCCGAAGAAATTGCACGATTGTTGTCCGATGCAGGTTTTTCGGTCATTTCAGGCGGCGGTCCCGGCATCATGGAAGCGGCCAACAAAGGCGCGTTCTACGGAAAATCGCCCAGCGTCGGCCTGAACATTCAGCTGCCGCACGAACAGTCCAACAACCCTTACCAAAATATCAGCCAGTCTTTCCAGCATTTTTTCGCGCGCAAGGTGATGTTCGTCAAATTTGCCAATGCCTACGTGGTGATGCCTGGCGGATTCGGCACGCTGGATGAATTGATGGAAGCCCTGACGCTGGTGCAGACCGGCAAGACGCGCCGGATGCCGATCATCCTGGTGGGAACAAAATTCTGGGGCGGCATGATCGAATGGTTCAAAACCGCACTGCTGGAAGAAAAAGTCATCCACCCGGAAGACATGGAGCTGATCCAGCTCATCGACGAACCGCAAGAAGTCGTCAACGCCATATTCAAACACTACGAGACCTCGGGCTTCGAACCTACTGAAGCGGAACGCGAACGTCAGCTTTATTTGTAGAGAACGGTGGCACCGCCACCGCGCTCACTAAGCGGCTACTTTTTCTCCGCCCAGCGCGTCTGTCAGGTCAACCAGCATCCTGGCAAGTTCCCCCGTCATCAGCGTGAAGTCGAGATCAAACATCTCGTCAGCGGTATCGGCCAGCGTAGTCGACTCTTCCTTGATGATGTCCAGAAATTCGAGGCGTTTGATCTGCAACTGCTCGGTCAGCACGAATGAAATTCTGTCATTCCAGGTCAAGCCCAGTCGGGTGGCGCGTTTGCCTGCTGCGATGTGAGCCAGAATTTCCTCACCTTCCAGCGCGTGATTGGCATAGCGAACCGTCGCTTTGCTCTCACCCGTGGCACGCAACTCCAACTCCCGGTCTATCGTGAACCCCGCCGGCGCAGTCTCTCCGGCTAACCAGTCGGTCATCGCAGCGACGGGGGAGAGTTCGGTGTGCAGCGGTTTGACCGGCAGATCGTCCAGCGTCTTGTTCAGGAATTCCAATAGTTCTTCGGCCTTGACTATGGATGCGGCGTCAATGATCAGATAGCCATTGACCGGATCCAGCCAGGCGTAGGTTGTGCGCTGAATGGCAAAGGCCCTGGGGAGCAACTCTTCCGTGATGGCTTCCTTTAGGTCTTTCAGTTCTTTGCGGCCGACTTTGTAACCTTGTTGCGCCTCGATATCGGCGACACGCTCTTTGGCAAAGCGGTTGATGATGGTAGCCGGCAATAATTTTTGCTCAACGCCCAACGCAAACAATATTTGCCCGTTGGCGGTATGCACCAGGCGGTCATCGCCCCGGCAGGAAACCCATCCGCGACTCTGCTTGTCCAGACCGCTGCAAGGCTGCAAGGGCTTCTGTGCCAGTTTTTCCTGCAACGCAGCGACCGTAACAGCGCAGTCGGCAGGCAGGCGATAAATGAAGATATTTTTAAACCACATGGCAGAATCCCCGGAAAACCGCCGATTATACAGACCCGTCAAATAAAACTGGAAGTCCTGGAGCTATAAATTGAACTGCCGCCGATTCGGTGTCTGGCGTGCTTATGGTATGCTTACCATCAGCTTAGTTAGTCACGCCCTCTCGATGTTCTTGATAAAATTCATTTTATTGTTTCTGTTGCTGATTACCACCGCCGCGTGGGCCGATCAGAATGACGATTTTCTGGCCGCCCGCGATGCGTTCCGCTCAGGCGATGCGTCCAGGCTGGCCATTCTTGCACAGCGTCTCCAGCACTCTCCGCTGGAAGTCTACACCGCCTATTACCAGCTGAGGATGAGGCTGGAAACCACGGACATTGCGCAGATTCGCGCCTATCTGGCGCGCCCTGACGATACGCCGCTGATAGATAAGATGCGCGCAGAATGGCTCAAGCTGTTAGCGAAAAAACAGCAATGGGAGTTGTTCGACCGCGAGTATCCGCGCCTGATCAGTGAAGATGCCGAGCTTGCCTGTTATGCATTGCAATCACGCATGAGAAGCCAGGAGCAGTCTGCATTGCATGATGCTCGTGAACTGTGGTTCAGCGCAAAGGATCAGCCCGAGAGCTGCGCCGTGCTGTTTGAATCAGCCATCAACGCCGGCGTGATTACCCAACAGGATATTTGGCAACGGCTGCGCCAGGCTTTGGAGGCTGGCAACGTGTCGCTTGCCAAATCGCTTGCAGCGCGACTGACCGGTAACCGTGCGGTGTCGCCCGCCGCATTGGATCGTGCGATGGAAAATCCCGGCCGATACCTGGAAAAGCAGCCTTTAGATAACGCGGGGCTGCGTGCCGTTGCGATATTTGCGCTGCAGCGCCTGGCCAAACAATCCCCGGATCTGGCAGCGCTACGCTGGAATAACCTGGCAGTACATTTCCCTGAAAGTGAACAGCATTATTTCCTCGGTTGGCTGGCGTATGAGGCGGCTCGCAAGCACGATGGGCGTGCGCTGAAATGGTTCAAGCAAGCAGGCAACAGCCCTCTCACCGAGCAGCAATCTGCCTGGCGATTGCGTGCGGCACTGCGCGTGCAGGATTGGCCAGATGTGTTGTCTGCCATCAATATGATGACCGAAGCGCAGCGCGGCGATGCTGCATGGCGATACTGGCGTGGACGCGCCCTGCAGGCAACCGGCCGACGAGCGGAGGCTTTGAAAATCTTCCTGCCGCTGAGCGCAGAGCTTACTTTTTACGGTCAACTGGCCGACGAAGAATTGGCCGACACGCCCGTACTCAGCGCAGTGCCGCCGAGTTATCAACCCGTCCGTCAGGATATAGCGGCCATCGAACAATTGCCCGGCGTGCGGCGTGCGCTGTTGTTGTATCGCATGGATTTGCGTACCGATGCGATGCGCGAATGGGCATGGGTGATACGCAATTTCAACGATCATGAACTGCTCGCCGCCGCAGAAATCGCAAAACAAAATGAGATGTATGACAGGGCGATCAATACCGCCGATAAAACGGTGCTGGTACACGACTTCAGCCTGCGCTATCTGGCGCCCTACCGTTCGGCCATGCGCGAACATATACGGGAAAACAACCTTGAAGAAGCCTGGGTCTACGGGCTGATGCGTCAGGAAAGTCGTTTCGTCACCTCAGCAAAATCAGGAGTAGGCGCGTCAGGGCTGATGCAGGTCATGCCGACCACGGCGCGCTGGATAGCCAAGAAACTGGGGCTGAAAGATTACCGTGAATCCCTGCTCCATCAGCTGGACACCAACCTGACCCTGGGCACCTATTACATGAAAAACATGCTGTCATCATTGGACGACAGTCCGGTGCTGGCATCGGCCGCTTATAACGCAGGGCCGGGGCGTGCGCGGCGCTGGCGCGCTGAGGTGCCGCTGGAAGGCGCGATTTATACCGAGACGATTCCGTTCGATGAAACCCGCGACTATGTGAAGAAGGTGATGAGCAACACGGTGTATTACGCCCGGCAATTCGGTGCGCCTCCGCGTTCACTGAAGCAGCGCGTGGGCATCATCGCCGGCAAACCTTCAGACAGTGCGGCTACACAGATTGATGACAGATCTCCGGGCGGAACACAGTGAGCGCTACTACCTACTGTGTCGGCGGTGCCGTGCGCGACGGATTGCTGGGCCTAGCCGTAAAAGATCATGACTGGGTGGTGGTCGGCAGCACACCGGAAGCGATGGTGTCACAGGGTTTCCAGCCGGTAGGCCGTGATTTCCCGGTTTTTTTGCATCCGGTCACCCATGAGGAATACGCACTGGCGCGCACCGAGCGCAAGACGGCGCGCGGCTATAAGGGTTTTGCCGTGTATGCGGCGCCCGATGTCACGCTGGAACAGGATTTGTCGCGCCGGGATTTCACCGTTAATGCCATTGCGCAGGATCGCGATGGCAATCTGATTGACCCTCATGGCGGCATCGATGATTTGCGCGCCGGAATATTGCGGCATGTAAGCTCCGCGTTCAACGAAGATCCGGTACGCATCCTGCGCGCGGCACGCTTTGCGGCACGCTTCGGGTTCAGCATCGCGCCGGAAACCCTGAACCTTATGCGCGACATGGTGAGCAACGGCGAAGTGGATGCACTGGTGCCCGAACGAGTCTGGCAGGAGTTGGCGCGCGGCCTGATGGAAGCAAACCCCTCGCGATTTTTTACCACGTTGCGCGACTGCGGTGCACTGGCGACAATCATGCCCGAAGTAGATGCGCTGTTTGGCGTGCCGCAAGTAGCTGAATATCATCCGGAGATCGACTGTGGCATCCACACCCTGCTGGTGGTGGATGACGCGGCAAAGCACGACTACCCGCTTGAAGTACGCTTTGCAGCACTGACCCATGACCTGGGCAAGGCCACGACCCCCGCAGACATTCTGCCGCGCCACATCGGCCATGAGTTGCGCAGCGTGGGTCTGGTGAAAACGCTGACTGAGCGCTTGCGTGCAACCGGTGAATGCCGCGATCTGGCCTTGTTGGCTGCGCGCTACCACGGGGATATTCACCGCGCACTGGAATTGCGAAGCGATACGATCATCAAATTATTTCAGGCCACTGACGCCTGGCGACGACCGGCGCGTTTTGCACAATTGCTGCAAGCCTGTGCCTCCGATGCGCGCGGAAGACTTGGGCGTGAGCAGGATCTCTATCCGCAAGCCGGTTATTTGCTGCAATTGCTGAGCGTTGCGCGTGCGGTGGATGCAGGGGAGATTGCGCGATTGTGTCAGGATAGCGGTACAATTCCTGCCGCAGTGCAACAGGCGCGCATCAGCGCGATAGAAACGATAGTTAAGAAACGAGGATTTGAATGATGAAGTGGATAGTCGGTATGTTGTTTATTGCAATGCCGTGTGTTGCATGGTCTGCCGATCAAATGGGCAAAAAGGAGATGGATGCCAAGTTTGATCAGTTATTCAGGACAGTGGACAGCAACGGGGACGGCAAGATTTCCAAAGAAGAGGCCGAGCTGAAAGCACCCGCGATGGCAGATGGTTTCGATGCAATTGACACCAATCATGACAGCGGGTTGACCAAGGCGGAAATCAAGGCCTTCACTGCGGGGCTGGAGAAGAAGCGGCGCCTGTTCCAGCTGCGTCTGGAAAAGGCGGATAAAGACAAAAATGGCATGTTGTCGAAAGAAGAAGCCCGTGCGCTGCCCAATCTCAGCGCGCATTTTGACGAGATAGATACCAACTCTGACGGCCAATTGAATGTCAAAGAAATTTCCGACTATCTGCGCACCTTGACCCGTGCAGTCCCGGCAGCGTCGAATGCGCCGGGTTCTTCAGCTCTCCCGACTGCGCCCGCCAGGTAAACTTACAGCAAGCGGCTCAAGCCCCCTCGGGCGAATCCTGACAACGGCTTCGCCATCGCGTCGACTCCGGCCAAGACAGGACTTTTGCTCAGCGCGATGACTTTGAACAGTTCGCCCATTTCGGCCGGACTGGTGAGCTTCTGCAACTGCGCCGACAGCGGTAAATATTCGCGCAGGTTTTCGGGTGACGTGTCGTTCAGCAGTTCGGTGATGCCATTGTTGATCAGAAAAAACGCCTGATTGGTGTAACCCGACAGTTTCAGACCGGCGTCTATGCCGCATTCGGCAATGTCGGTGAAATTGACATGTGCGGTAATATCCTGCAAACCGGGCGGAAAGAAGGGATCGTCATGGGCACGGTGACGGTAATGACACATCAGCGTGCCGGCAGAACGCTGGGGATGATAAAACTCGCGCGCCCCGAAACCGTAGTCAATAAACAACAGGGTGCCCCGCGTTAACCGGCAGGCTAAGCTGTTAATCAGGCCGCGGGCTGCCAGACAAATTTCGCTGACATAATCATCGGGCACGTTGATCTGCTGTGCAGCTTGCAGCAAGGCTGCGTCGACAATGGCACGTTCCTGCCAGACAAAACCGGACTCGCTCCACGCAACGCCAATTTCGTTAACGGCGCTGTCTTGCCAGTGCACCCGATGCACCGGCAATGCATCCAGTACTTCGTTGGCGACGATGGCGCCGCTGAAGATATCCGGCAAGGCATCCAGCCAATGCACGCGACTCAACAAATGCGGCAGACGTTGTTGTATATGTTCCTGCTGGCGTGCACGCAAGTCGGCGCTCACTTCGAGAATGCTGTAGCTCTCCGGCAAGTTGCCTGACTGTTCCAGTTCGCCCAGCATGTCTGCCGCCAGTTTGCCGCTGCCAGCTCCCAATTCCAGAATGTGCGGCGCGCTGTCTGCCATGATCTCGGCGACTTGTCTGGCCAGCGTGCGTCCGAATAACGGCGAGAGTTCCGGCGCGGTGATGAAATCACCGGCTTCACCGAATTTGTGCGCACCTGCCGTGTAATAGCCCAAGCCTGGTGCGTACAAGGCCAGCTCCATGTAGCGAGCGAAAGAAATCCAGCCGCCCCGGGCGGTTATCTCGTGTCGGATAACCTCGGTCAGACGCGCGCTGTGCTGGGCGGCTTCCACGCCGGGGGCAGGAAGTGATGTATCAGGTAATGTAGACATGGTCAGGTATAATTCGCAAGAGTGCGAAGTTTAATGGAGGGTGCGGTGCAAGGCAAAGTTATGTTGGTGACAGGGGGAGCTAAACGAGTGGGGGCGGCGATTTGTCGCCGCCTGCACGCTGCGGGAGCCACCATCGCGCTGCATTACCGCACCTCAGAAACCGAGGCCGTCGCGTTGCGAGATGAGCTGAATGAACTGCGGCCGGAAAGTGCCGTCGCATTTTCTGCCGACCTGCTCGACATGAAGGCCTTGCCAAAACTGGTAGAGCAGGTCATAGCCCGGTTCGGCAGGCTGGATGCGCTGGTCAATAACGCATCCAGTTTCTACGCAACGCCGTTGTCCACCGTTGATGAATCGCAGTGGCATGATCTGCTCGGCACCAATCTGCGTGCGCCGCTGTTTCTTGCACAAGCTGCGGCAGATGAGTTGCGCCGCCAGCATGGCTGCATCGTCAACATCGTGGACATTCATGCAGAACGCCCGATGCAAGGGCATCTGCTGTACAGCGTCGCCAAGGCGGGACTGGTCGCCCTGACGCGCGCACTGGCGCAGGAAATGGCGCCGCAGGTACGGGTAAATGCGGTCGCCCCCGGCGTGATCCTCTGGCCTGACAGCAGCGACTGGGATGACGTAGTACAGCGGCGAAAAATTGTCGCGCACACCCTGCTCAAGCGAGAAGGTGAACCGGATGACATCGCCCGGACGGTCGCCTTTCTAATACAGGACGCGCCTTACATCACCGGACAGGTGATTTCGGTCGATGGCGGCAGAAGCATCAACATTTAATTTTGGAATTTTTATGAACGCAATCGCACAACCCATCCACTTCGACCATTCAGGTAACTTCAACAAGCTCAAGAGCCGGTTGGAGCATCAGGTCGGCAAAGCCATCTTTGACTTCAACATGATCGAGGATGGTGATTCGGTGATGGTATGCCTCTCCGGCGGCAAAGATTCCTACACGCTGCTGGACATCCTGATTACCTTGCGCAAACGCGCGCCAATCGATTTTCGCATCGTCGCGATGAATCTGGATCAAAAGCAGCCTGGCTTCCCCGCCGAAATCTTGCCCAACTATCTGAAGTCTTTAGGGATCGAATATCACATCGAGACGCAGGACACCTATTCCATCGTCAAGGAAAAAATCCCTGAAGGAAAAACCACCTGCTCACTGTGTTCCCGGCTGCGGCGCGGCATTATTTATCGTGTCGCGGGCGAACTGGGTGCGAATAAGATCGCGCTGGGACATCACCGCGATGACATGATCGAAACCCTGTTCCTGAATATGTTTTTTGCAGGCAAACTCAAGGCGATGCCGCCCAAACTGGTGACAGACAAGGGCGACCATATCGTGATCCGCCCATTGACTTACTGTGTCGAAAAAGACATCGCCCGTTATGCGCGCGGCATGGAATTTCCGATCATTCCCTGCAACCTGTGCGGTTCGCAGGAAAATCTGCAACGCCAAAACATCAAGGAAATGCTGACCAACTGGGAGCGGCAATATCCGGGACGCAACCAGACCATCTTCACCGCCATGCAGAACGTGGCACCTTCACATCTGCTTGATGGAAAACTGTTTGATTTCAAGAATATGCTGCTGGGTCAACACGTAGAGGAAGGTGACGTGGCGTTTGACGATCCAAGTTAATTCCGACTATAGAACAGTTCCAATCGATAGCCTGCGGGCCTGAGATCGGCCGTATTCAGGCGCAGCTTAATGCTCACTTCATGGTTTGTTGCAAAGCCGGTTTGCAAGCTTTCACCAGACGGCAAATAGTCAGCTGGCATGAATAAACGACGTGCCAGGGTTTTGTCCTGATCGTCATTGAGCGTCAGCGCCAGAACGGGGAAGGCCAGCGCATAACTGGCGCGGTTGCGCAACAACGCGCTGAAGGCGATCTCGTTGTCGTGATCGGGTGCGGCTTCAAGACCGGATGACTCTATGCTTATCAGCTCTGCATTTTGTGGCAGCGGCACGCTGCATCTGAGTAAATGGCAATATCCTACCAGGGCTGGTTTGAGTGCCGGCAGGCGTGCGGCAAGGCCGACGCGAAAGAAGTAAGCCGATTGTGCCGCCAGCAGCACGACTAAAACGAGTATGCCCACCGCCCAGGGCCAGGTACGACGCCCAGGCGTAACCGGGCGGACATCCTTGGCGACATCATGTTCAGCCTGCGACGTGTGTTCATCAACTGGCCCTGACTCGTCGGGCATGGACTCGCCAATTTCGGCCTGCTCAGCGTGAACGGTTATCTGGCTGAAATCCAGCGCATCCTCGGATTCAGCTTGAGATGGCAAGTGCTCAGTGGTCAGTGGTAAGCGCGCGTCATCAGGTTCCGTGGCTGTTGATTCGTCAATAGAGTCGTCGCCGCCCCCCTCATCCTGATGCTCGAGCTGGTCAGTTGCTGAAGCGCTGTCACCTGTTACGGCTTCTGTTTCGTGCAACTCGCCAGTTGCGACGAGTGCCTCTTCAATGCCCAGTTCATCGATTGACTGATCGAGTTGCGGAGCAGTCTGGTCTGGAATGAATGTCGGCCTAGCATCGAACGATTGCATGCAGTGACCGCAGCGCACCATTCCCTGATGCGCGTTTATCTGCGCATCGGTAATTTTGAAGCGCGTCTCGCAGTGCGGGCAACGTGTCGTGCCGTTCATCGGAACATTGCTCAGCGTTTGCGGCCGGACAGACATGACCAGCCATCTTCGAAAATAGGCGGGTTCAGGTCAAACCATTGTTGATAGATGTTCATCACATCCTGAGCCTGCGCTTCAAGAATCCCCGACAGCACGATCTGCCCGCCCGTCCTTGTCGCATCAGCCAGCAAAGGTGCCAACAGACGCAGCGGATTGGTCAGAATGTTCGCAACCACCAGGTCATACGGGTGCCCGGCCAAATGCTTTTCGGCAATGCCTTTTGGCGCATTGTTCGGCAGATAAAACTCGACGTTTTCAACATGATTGGCAATGGCATTGTCGCGACTGGCAGTCACGGCCTGTGGATCCACATCGACGCCGACGGCATGCGCAGCACCTAACTTGATCGCTGCAATCGCCAGGATGCCTGAACCGCAACCATAATCCAGCACGCTTTCGCCGCCGGTCAGGTTGTTATCCAGCCAGCGCAGGCACAGGCGCGTGGTGGGATGACTGCCCGTGCCAAACGCCAGCCCCGGATCGAGCACGATATTGATTGCATCGGGGTCTGCGGGGGTATGCCAGGTCGGCACGATCCACAGCCTGTTTGATATAGGAATAGGCTCGAATTGAGACTGAGTCAGACGCACCCAGTCGTTGTCTGCCAAGGTTTCGATGCGGTGTTGCGGAAGTTCTGTCAGGCCGACTGCACTGGCCGCTGCCTGAAAAATCCCGGCAACATCGCGATCTGCGTCGAACAGCGCGCTGACCCGGTTGTGTTGCCAGACACCGGGCGGCGGCTCACCGGGTTCGCCGAAGATCGCCTGTTCATCGGGCGTGTCGGCATCGGCATCAAGTAAATCGACCGACAATGCGCCGTGTTCCAGCAACGCTTCGCTCAACGCTTCGGCGTGTTCCGCATCTGTTTCTACAATGAGTGTCAGCCAGGCCATTATTTATCCTTGTTACGCTCGGCCAGACGTTCTTCCAGATAGTGAATGCTGGTGCCGCCACCCATAAAAGCTGCGTCCAGCAACAAGTCACGATGCAGTGCGATGTTGGTCTCAATCCCCTCCACCGCCATTTCGGACAAGGCCGTCCGCATCCGGGCCATCGCCTGTTCACGCGTGTCACCACAGGCGATGACCTTGCCGATCATCGAGTCGTAATGCGGAGGTACGTAGTAATTGTTATAGGCATGCGAATCTACCCTGATGCCAGGTCCACCCGGTGCGTGCCAGGAGGTGATGCGACCCGGTGAAGGCGTGAACTTGTAGGGATGCTCGGCATTGATGCGGCATTCGATGGCATGCCCGCGGAATTGAATGTCGCGCTGACGGAAGGCGAGCTTTTCGCCTGCCGCGATCAGAATTTGCTGCTGCACGATGTCAATGCCGGTAATCATCTCGGTAACGGGATGCTCAACCTGCACGCGAGTGTTCATTTCGATGAAGAAAAACTCGCCGTTTTCGTAGAGAAATTCGAACGTACCGGCGCCGCGATAACCGATTTTGCGACAGGCTTCGGCACAACGTTCACCTATCTTGTTGCGCAGACGCGCATTGAGCAGCGGAGCGGGCGCTTCTTCCATTACCTTCTGGTTGCGGCGTTGCATCGAACAGTCGCGCTCACCCAGATACACCGCGTTGCCATGCTGGTCGGCCAGTATCTGAAATTCGATGTGGCGCGGATTCTCCAGATACTTTTCCATGTATACCGTGGGATTGTTGAAGGCCGCCTGTGCTTCAGCCTTGGTCATGGCGACCGCACCCAGCAATGCCGCTTCGGTATGCACGACGCGCATACCGCGCCCGCCACCGCCACCCGATGCCTTGATGATGACAGGGTAGCCGATGCTGCGCGCAATCTTGATGATCTCGGCCGGATTGTCCGGCAGCGCGCCTTCTACGCCGGGCACGCAAGGTACGCCGGCTTTTTTCATGGCAATCTTGGCGCTGACCTTGTCGCCCATCAGGCGTATGGTTTCGGCACGCGGACCGATGAACACAAATCCGCACTTCTCCACACGCTCAGAAAAATCGGCGTTCTCGGAGAGGAAGCCGTAGCCGGGATGAATCGCCTGTGCATCGGTCACTTCTGCAGCGCTGATAATGGCGGGTATATTCAAGTAGCTCAGATTAGACGGTGCGGGGCCAATGCAGACTGACTCATCGGCCAGTTTTACATACTTGGCATCGGCATCCGCTTCCGAATGCACAACGACCGTTTTAATGCCCATTTCGCGGCAGGCGCGCTGGATACGCAACGCTATTTCACCGCGATTGGCGATCAGGATTTTCTCAAACATGTGTTCACCTTATTAATTGAAACGTGAAAGGTGGTACCACCCCGCGCTTCAAGCGCACCACTCCCTGCCGGGAAGGTTACGTTTCACTTTTCACAATTCAGCCAATAACGAACAGTGGCTGACCGAACTCGACCGGCTGGCCGTTTTCTACCAGGATGGCCTTGATCACGCCGGTATAATCCGCGTCGATCTCGTTGAGCAGCTTCATCGCTTCAATAATACACAGCGTGTCGCCGCTGTTCACGCTTTGACCAATATCCACAAATTGCTTGGAACCAGGCGATGGAGAGCGGTAGAACGTGCCCACCATAGGTGATTTTACGACATGCCCTTCTTCGACAGCGGGCGCTGCCGGCGCAGCAGCCGAGACAGGTGCAGCTGCAACAGGCGCTGCCATGAATTGTTGCTGCGGAGCTGCCGCGTACATTTGCTGTCCTGAAGCTACCGTGCGCGTGATGCGCACCCGTTCTTCGCCTTCGCTGATTTCCAGTTCGGCAATGCCCGACGCCTCAACCAGTTCAATCAGTGTCTTGAGTTTACGTAAATCCATAATATCCTCCTTGCTTAGTTTTTATAGTGCAGCGCATATTGCACTGCGTATTCATATCCGGCGGCGCCCAGCCCACAGATCACCCCAACCGCCAAATCGGAAAAGAACGATTCACGGCGAAACGCTTCACGCGCATGCACATTGGACAAGTGTATTTCAACAAAGGGTAGCGCAACCGCCGCCAGCGCGTCACGCAAGGCCACACTGGTATGCGTGAAGGCGGCCGGATTAATGACGATAAATTGCGTGCCGTCGGTGCGTGCCTGGTGTACGCGTTCGATCAGCGCGGCTTCCGAGTTGCTTTGAAAACACGATAGATTTGCGCCGTTCTTGCCGGCTAATGCGATTAAACCGGCATTAATTTCATCTAATGTGGTGCTTCCATACACCTCTGGCTCGCGGGTTCCGAGCAGGTTCAGGTTGGGCCCATGTAATACGAGTATTGCTTGCATATGTGCAGTTTGCCGTAAATTGAGGGTAATTGTCTATATTTTTTATACAGATAAGCAAAAAACGTTACAGCCCGACGCGTTGCAATGTCTCCAGAAACTGAACTGCATCCTGATAACCTACCACGCGATAATCGCTCATTTCCTGACTTTTTGCGTCAAAAAACAAAATGCCGGGCGGGCCGTACAGACCAAATTTTTTGAGCAACTCTTTGTCGGCCGCACTGTTGGCGGTGACATCGGCTTGCAGCACGATGGCCGATTTGAGTCGTGCTTGCACGGCAGGATCGGCAAAAGTAAAGCGTTCCATTTCTTTGCACGAAACGCACCAGTCGGCATAAAAATCCAGCATGACGATTTTCCCGTCCGCTTTTTTCAGCCGCGCTTCCAGTTCTGCCAGATCTTTGATGCGCGAAAATGCCGGGGCGGCCTGCGTATCCGCTTTGCAGACAGCACAAACAGCGTCCAGCGGCCTCAGCACATCGCGCGCACCGGACAACGCGCCGATCAGATACGCGATGCCCAGCAACAGCGCCAGCAGGCCGACCCCTTTCAGCAGTTTGTGGCTGGCCCGTGCGTTATGCGGCAAGCTGTCCAGTACGCGCAAATAGCTTGCGGACATGACCAGCAGAATTCCCCAGAGCAGCATCTGAACGGCAGCGGGGAGCAAGGGTTGAATGATCCAGATCGCCAATGCCAGCAGCAACACACCAAAAAAGCGTTTGACGCCGTCCATCCATGCGCCGGCGCGAGGCAAAAGCACGCCTGCCGATGTGCCGATCAACAGGAGTGGCGAGCCCATCCCTAATGCCAGCGTGAACAGGGCGACCCCGCCGAGCATCGCATCGTGCGTCTGGCCGATATAGAGCAGCGCACCGGCCAGTGGTGCCGCGACACATGGCCCCATGATGATGGCGGAGAGTGCGCCCATCACGAACACGCCTGACAAATGCCCGCCATGCAAACGGTTGCTGGTGTCGCTTAACTTGCTCTGCCATGCGCTGGGCAATTGCAGCTCATAAAAGCCGAACATGGACAACGACAGCACCACGAATACAGCGGCAAAACTGCCCAGCACCCATGGGGTTTGCAGTGCGTTGGAAATCAAATCGCCACTCAGCCCCGCCGCAACGCCGGCGGCTGCATAGGTGACGGCCATGCCCAGCACGTAAGAGAGGGAAAGTATAAAGGCATGCATTTTGGTGATTTTATGACCGCGTCCGACGATAATTCCTGACAGAATGGGAATCATCGGGAACACGCAGGGCGTCAATGCCAGCAGCAGCCCCGCACCGAAGAAGAAGGAAATGATCAGCCAGAAGCTGCCATGTTCGAACAACTGGGCGATTTTTGAATTTTCTGTTGGCGGCGCTATGCTTTCTGTTTTCGGTTTTGTGTCCCCGATTAGCTGCCCGCTGCCTTCTGTTTGCTGTTTGCTGTCAGGCAGGTCGATTTGCAGCGTTTTATCCTGACCGGGATAACACAACCCCTGTTCGCTACAGCCTTGATATGAGGCGTCCAGCTCGATTCGTGTGGCTGCATCGTCTGCACGATCCAGCACAATTTCGACCTGAAACGGATGGTGGAAAACATGGGTCTCGCCGAAATTCGGGTCGTGTTTCAGCTCACCTTCGGGCAGCTTGACCGAAACAATTTTGGCCGCATCACCCGCCACCTTGAAAGCAACTTTATCGCGATACAAATAATAGCCCGGCGCCACCTTGAAGTTGGCTTGCAGTGTATGTGCATCGCGCACCAGCACTTCCAGAACAAACGCCTGATCGGGTGGCAGAAAACTGGGTTGCTGCCTGGCGCCAAACGCAGGCAACTTATCCAGCATGTTATCTGCATGGCTAGCAGGAGTGATAAGACAGAGCAACAGCACTAATGCGAAACGCATGTTTATTCCTTGCAAGATTTAGTCTCTCGGCTCACCCAGTCCAGATAGACGTGTAAACCAGCAGAAACGGGGATCGCGATGATTTCGGGAAGTTCGTAAGGATGTAAGGCCAGGATCATGGCTTCGAGAACAGGATAGGCATCCATTGTAGTCTTGATCAGCAGCGGCACTTCGCTGCTGGTTTCTATTTTTTCCTGCCAGCGGTAAGTCGAGGTGCAGGGCGCGAGTTGATTCACGCAGGCGGCAGCGCGCTGCTCGATGATGTGCCGCGCAAGCTGCTGTGCTGAGGCTGAGTCAGGCAGATTGGTAATGACCAGTAAAATATCGCTCATAATTTTGTGAAGCGCAGACCGAGTTGCAGCAATTCGTCCCATACATCGCCGGGCCTTAATCCCTTTATTATCTTGTCCAATTTGGCGGCGTGCCCGATTGCGCGTTCGATGTGCACAAATTTCAGGCGGCGCGCCGCGCTCTCGATCAAACTCTGCTTATCTTTGCGCACCCGCAAATCGCGCATCGCATCGCGCAAATTGACTCCGCGCTGCGTGGCCTGCAACAGGCGTCCCAGCGTGCGAATTTCCTCGCTGACCGCCCATAGCACCAGCACAGTGGCCGTGCCTTCCGCACGCAACCCGTCCAGTATGTGCGCATATCGGGCGGCATCGCCGACCAGCATGGCTTCGGACAGCTTGAAAATGTCGTAGCGCGCGACATCCATGACAGCCTCTTTCACCTGTTCGAAAGAAAGGTTGCCCGGTGGATACAGCAACCCCAGCTTCTGGATCTCCTGAAATGCGGCGAGCAGGTTGCCTTCGCAACGATCGGCAAGAAATTCCAGCGTCGATTTATCAGTCGATTGCGCCTGGCGCAGCAGACGCGCTGCGATCCAGTCCGGCAACTGATTGCGGGGGATATCGTCGGCACAGATCATCACCCCGTGCTGCGCTAACGCGCTGAACCACTGGGTCTTTTGCGCAGCCCAGTCGAGCTTGGGCAGCGTAATCAGCGTGAGAACATCATCGCTCATATGCGTGACGTAATCCTGTAATGCCTGCCCGCCCTCTGTGCCGGGCTTACCTGTCGGGATACGCAGGTCCACTACCTTACGCGCTGCAAACAACGAAAGATTCTGTGCGCAGTTCTTCAACTCGCCCCATTTGAAATGTTGTTCGGCGATCAGTATGTCGCGCTCGGTATAGTCTGCGGCACGTGCCGCCGCGCGTATGCTGTCTGCCGCCTCAATGACCAGCAACAGCGCATCGCCGTACACCACATACAACGGTTTCAACCCTGAGGCCAGATGGCGCGGCAGCGCTTCGCTTGATAACTGCATTATTTTTCCGGCAGAATCCGGGGTTTGGCGTGGCTCAGGCGACGCACAATCTGCTGAACCATATCGGTGCGCATGCTCTGGTAGATCAGCGCTTCTTCGGCTTCCTTGGCGAGAATTTGGGCATCGTCGTAGGTAAAGTCGCGACTCAGCAGCAACTCATCGGCGGGTAACCACTCACGCTGCTCATTGTCGTAGGCACGCAATGAAACGCGATAGCGCAGCTGGAACTCGCTCACGCGCCCGCTGCCGCCCAGCGTCAGAATTTGCTTTTCCGGCAGCTCTGACGCGATGTTCAGCACCACGTCTGCCTTCTCAGCCGTGCTGGTCAGTTCGACATGATTGGCTTCCAGATTGCGGCGCAGTTCAGTGATCAGTGCCGAGCCGGGATTGGCAGCCTCGATGTAGAGCGTGGCAAACGGCATCCTCGCCTCGCCGCGCAGATGAAAGCCGCAGGCGGTGAGCAGCAGCGCGAGTGCCAGCATAGTCAGCTGCCTGAATCGATTGGCGGGTAGTTTCTTCAGGCTCATCTGGGTTCTCCTAGGCAACAATGTTGATCAAACGTCCCGGCACGACGATGATCTTTTTCGGCTGCGCGCCTGCCAGCTGTTTCACGACCGCTTCATGCGCCAGCGCCATCTGTTCCAGCGTGGCCTTGTCGGTCGTCTTGGCGACCGTCAGGCTGCCGCGCAATTTGCCATTGATCTGAATCATCAGTTCAATTTCGTCCTGCACCAGGGCTAATGGATCGGCTTTCGGGAACGCCTGATCCAGCATGTCGCTGCCGGGACGCAATCCGGACCATAAAGCCTGGCAGGCGTGCGGCACGATCGGATTGAGCATCAGCGCGACCGCTTCCAGCGTTTCCTGCACTACTGCACGCCCCATGGGTGTCGGATCGTCGAATTTGCCCAGCGCATTGAGCAGTTCCATATTCGCCGCAATGGCGGTATTGAAGGTCTTGCGCCGGCCGATGTCGTCATCCACTTTCTGGATGGTCTGATGCAGTTGCCGGCGCATCGCGCGAGCCGCAGCACTCAATCGGGTGCCCGGCCAAACGTTCTCCGGCTCACCGCTGCTGTATGCCGCAACCACGCCCTGTTCGACATGATCGTGGGTAGCTTTCCATACACGCTTGAGGAAGCGGAATGAACCTTCCACGCCGGCATCCGACCATTCCAGCGATTGCTCAGGGGGCGCTGCAAACATCATGAACAGGCGCGCGGTGTCTGCACCGAATTCGTCGATGATAGCTTGCGGATCGACGCCGTTGTTCTTGGACTTCGACATCTTTTCCGTGCCGCCGATAATCACAGGCAGTCCATCCGCGCGCAGCGTGGCGCCCACCGGACGACCGCGCTCATCGCAGCTTGCATCCACTTCCGCCGGATTGATCCACAGCTTCTTGCCGTTGGCTTCGAGTCGGTAGAAGGTCGGTGCGATAACCATGCCCTGCGTGATCAGATTTTTGAACGGCTCAGCCAGATGTTCAGTTCCCTCGCCGAACACCCCGACATCCCGCATCAGCTTCTGGAAGAAGCGCGCATACAGCAGATGCAGAATCGCGTGCTCGATTCCGCCAATATACTGATCAACCGGCAGCCAGTAGTTGGCGCGTTCATCGACTAAACCCGTAGTGCAATCCGGGCTGGTGTAGCGGGCGTAATACCAGGACGACTCGACGAAGGTATCCATGGTATCGGTCTCGCGCCGGGCGGCAGCGCCGCATTTCGGACAGGTCGTCTCGTAAAACTCCGGCATTTTCGCCAGCGGTGAGCCGGCACCATCAGGCACCACGTCTTCCGGCAAGATCACCGGCAGCTGGTCGTCCGGCACCGGCACGTCGCCGCATTGCGCGCAATGGATGATCGGGATCGGGCAGCCCCAGTAACGCTGGCGGGAAATACCCCAGTCGCGCAGACGGAATTGCACCTTCTTTTCACCCAGGCCCAAGGCTGCGAGATCGGCAGCGATGGCGTCCACCGCCTGATCGTAATCGAGATTGTCGTACTTTCCGGAGTTCACACAGACACCGTCCTTAGTGCCGTACCACTCCTGCCAGGCCGCATCGCTGAAACTTTGATCTTTAGCGGCGATGGATTGCTTGATCGGCAAGTTGTATTTCTTGGCGAAGCCGAAATCCCGCTCGTCGTGCGCCGGAACGGCCATCACCGCACCTTCGCCGTACCCCATCAGTACATAGTTGCCAACCCAAACCGGCACTTGCTCTCCGGTCAGCGGATGCGTGACTTTCAGCCCTGTGTCCATGCCCTTCTTTTCCATCGTCGCCATATCGGCTTCGGCGGTACCGCCGTGTTTGCAGTCTTCGATGAAGGCGGCGAGTTCCGGACGGCTCTGCGCGGCGTACGTTGCCAGCGGGTGTTCAGCCGCGACCGCGACGAAGGTCACGCCCATGATGGTGTCGGCGCGGGTCGTATATACCCACAGCAATTTTTTCTCCCCTCCCACGCTTGCGGGGGAGGGGCTGGAGGAGAGGGAATCGGCAACACCCCTCTCTCCTAGCTCTCTCCCGCTTTCGGGAGAGAGTGATTCAGTGCCACCTTCGATGGAATATTCAAATGCGAAACGCACGCCGAAGCTCTTGCCTATCCAGTTGGCCTGCATGGTCTTCACCTGCTCCGGCCAGCCGCCCAAGGCATCTAGGTCTTGCAGCAATTCATCGGCATACTGGGTGATGCGGAAGAAATACATCGGGATGTCGCGCTTCTCGACCAGTGCGCCGGAGCGCCAGCCGCGACCGTCGATGACCTGCTCGTTAGCCAGCACGGTGTGATCGACCGGGTCCCAGTTCACCGATGAGGTCTTCTTGTAGATGATGCCTTTTTCGAACAATCGGGTGAACAGCCATTGCTCCCAGCGGTAATACGCAGGCGTGCAGGTGGTCACTTCGCGCGCCCAGTCTATGCCTAAGCCTAAGCTTTGCAGCTGGCGGCGCATGTAATTGATGTTGTCGTAAGTCCATGCGGCCGGCGGCACGTTATGCGCCTGGGCTGCATTTTCGGCAGGCAGGCCGAACGCATCCCAACCCATCGGCTGCATCACGTTATAGCCCTTCATGCGGTGATAGCGGCTCAATACGTCGCCGATGGTGTAATTGCGCACATGCCCCATGTGCAGCTTGCCGGATGGATAGGGAAACATCGACAGGCAGTAATACTTGGGCTTGTCGCTGTTTTCTGTGGCGGCGAATGCGCCGGAATCGTTCCAGTGTTGCTGGGCTTGCTGCTCGATGGAGGCAGGATGATAGATGGATTGCATGGTTTTGCGATTTGTAGCCTGAATTCGGGGATGCGGCATTATAGCGGCATCGTCCCTCCCCCGCGAATTGCGCTTCATAATCAGACGATCAGATGGGTGCCGATAAGTGCGTAACACGGCAGATTTACAGCATAAATGAACATTTTTTACGCAAATAGCACGCGCCTAGTAGTGGTAAAGGATGGTTTGATATAAAATCGTCGGCTATAAAATTTTAATCATTACGTTCAGGAGAAGTCATTATGTCGAGCAAGCATCCCGTTATTGCGGTTACCGGTTCTTCCGGCGCAGGCACCACCACTGTCAAACGTGCTTTCGAAAACATCTTCCGCCGCGAGAAGATCTCAGCCGCAGTTATCGAGGGTGACAGCCTGCACAGCCTGGATCGCATGGCATTCCGCGTCGCTGCCGCAGAAGCTGCCAAGGCCAATCACAACAGCTTCAGCCACTTCGGCCCGGAAGCCAATCACTTCGACAAGATCGAAGGCATGTTCAAGACCTACGGCGAAACCGGCATGTGCAAACGTCGTTACTACGTGCACAGCGAACCCGAAGCCGTACAACACAACAAGCATTTCGGCCTGACCGATCTGACACCGGGTGTATTCACGCCATGGGAAGACATCGAAGCTGATTCCGACCTGTTGTTCTATGAAGGTCTGCACGGCCTGGCAAAAGATGAAACCAAGGGCATTGATGCAGGACGCTATGTCGATCTGGGTATCGGCGTAGTTCCTGTCGTCAATCTGGAATGGATCCAGAAGATTCATCGCGACAAGGCTGAACGCGGCTACTCGGCAGAAGCGACTGTGGACACGATCATGCGTCGCATGCCGGACTACATCAAGTACATCACTCCGCAGTTCACCCATACCGACATCAACTTCCAGCGTGTCGCAACGGTGGATACGTCCAATCCGTTCATCGCGCGCGATATTCCGACACCGGACGAGAGCTTCGTGGTCGTACGTTTCCGCGACCCGAAAGGCGTGGACTTCCCGTACATGCTGGCGATGATCCCCGGCTCATTCATGTCACGCGCCAACACACTGGTGGTACCTGGCGGCAAGATGAGCCATGCGATGGAAGTGATTCTTGCACCGGTCATGCACGACATGATCCAGAACAAGAAGAAGTAAAACTGCCAGCCGGACTTGATCCGGTAGCCAGCAAACGGGGAATCGGACGATATGTTTGATTCCCCGTTTTTATTTGCGAAAACGAGGATTTTATGGATACCGTAGCGGTCATCGACTTTGAAACAACCGGGATGTCGCCAGCCACGGGGGATCGTGCGACCGAGGTCGCGGTGGTGATCGTGGCGGGTGGCAAGATAGTCGATCAGTATCAGAGCCTGATGAATACCGGCGCGTACATTCCTGCCTTCATCGAAGAACTGACTGGAATATCCAATGCGATGGTTCGCCATGCGCCACCGGCAGCGAAGGTGATGAGCGAGCTGGCAGAGTTCGTAGGCTCCATACCTCTGGTCGCGCACAATGCTTCGTTCGACAGCAAGTTTCTCGATGCTGAATGGTCAAGAACAGGCCATCGGCGACAACAACAATTTGCCTGCTCGATGTTGCTCTCCCGGCGGATTTATCCGGATTCACCCAACCACAAACTGGGAACGCTGATCCGCCACCTGGAATTGCCATCGGCTGCCCGCCATCACCGCGCTCTGGCCGATGCCGAGATGACCGCTCATCTGTGGCTCAGGATGGTGTCAGACATCAAACATCAGCACGGCCTGAGCGCAGTGACTCACGAATTTCTCTGTACGCTGCAAAAGGTGCCGAAAGGGAAGATTGCCGGCTACATCGAAAAAGCCCGGCGCAGTTTGTAAAGATTTTTGGTTCGATCATCTGTGCGCCGCTGTGGGATAATTCGTCCATGAATACGAACCTTTTATCCGGCCTCAATCCCCCTCAACTGCAAGCCGTCACGCTCCCTCAACAATCCGCGCTGATTCTGGCCGGCGCCGGCAGCGGCAAGACGCGCGTGCTGACCACGCGCATCGCCTATCTGATCAGCACAGGCGCAGTCAGTCCGCACGGCATTCTGGCGGTGACCTTCACCAACAAGGCGGCAAAGGAGATGGTCACGCGCCTCTCTGCGATGCTGCCGATCAACACGCGCGGCATGTGGATAGGCACGTTTCACGGCTTGTGTAACCGCCTGCTGCGTGCGCATCATCGCGAGGCAGCGCTGCCGCAGACCTTTCAGATACTGGATTCCGGTGATCAGCTATCCGCAATCAAGCGAGTGATGAAAGCGCAAAACGTCGACGATGAAAAATTTCCGCCGCGCGAGATGCAGAACTTCATCAGCGGCAGCAAGGAACAGGGATTGCGCGCGCATGACGTGGAAGCCTATGACCCGTATACGAGACGCAAGGTGGAGGTGTACGCCGAATACGATGCGCAATGTCAGCGCGAAGGCGTGGTGGATTTCTCGGAGTTGCTGCTGCGCTGTTACGAGCTGCTGTCACGCAACGAAGGAATCCGCACCCATTATCAGGAGCGCTTCAAACACATTCTGGTCGACGAGTTTCAGGACACCAATCCGTTGCAGTACCAGTGGTTGAAGCTGCTGGCGGGTGGAGGAAGGGTGGAGCCGGAGGCCCCGGGTACCCACCGGCATACCCCTTGCGAACATGTGCATAACTCGCTGTTTGCGGTGGGTGACGACGACCAGTCCATCTATGCGTTCCGGGGAGCTAACGTCGGCAACATGAAAGATCTGATGACGGACTTCAATGTCGAGGCGATCATCAAGCTGGAGCAGAACTATCGCTCGCACGGCAACATTCTCGATGCGGCCAACGCGCTGATCAGCAACAACCGCAATCGCCTGGGCAAGAATCTGTGGACGTCGGAACAGGGCGGCGAGAAGCTGCGCGTGTATGAAGCGCCGACCGACGTGGAAGAGGCCAACTTTATTGTCAGCGAAATCAAACAGTTAAAATCAGAAGGACTGAAGCTTACCGAAATGGCGTTGCTGTATCGCTCGAACGCGCAGTCGCGGGTGCTGGAACACGCGCTGGTCTCGGCAGGATTGTCCTATCGCGTGTATGGCGGCCTGCGCTTTTTCGAGCGCCAGGAAATCAAGCACGCGCTGGCCTATCTGCGCCTGATGCAGAACACCGACGACGACAATGCACTGCTGCGCATCATCAATTACCCGACGCGCGGCATCGGTGCGCGCAGCATTGAGCAAATACAGGAAGCGGCGAAAATGCACGGCACGACGCTTTGGGACGCGGCGGCGCGGGCAGGCGGCAAGGTGTCAGCCTTCGTCGGGCTGATCGAGTCGCTGCGCAGCGCGACGAGCACGCTTCCGCTGCCCGAAATCATGGATCATGTGCTGGTACACAGCGGGTTAAACGCGCATTACCAGAATGAAACGGGTGCCAAGAAGCGCGAAGCGGAAGAGCGGCTGGAGAACTTAAAAGAGCTGGTCACCGCAGCGACGCTGTTCGTGCATGAAAACGAGGATGACAGCCTGACCTCTTTCCTCACCCATGCCTCGCTGGAAGCCGGAGAGCATCAGGCGGGCGATCAGGATGACGCGCTGCATCTGATGACGGTACATGCCGCCAAGGGCCTGGAGTTCAACGCAGTGTTCATCACCGGCCTGGAAGAAGGTTTGTTCCCGCATCAGAACAGCCAGCGTGTGGACGGCGGTCTGGATGAAGAGCGCCGCCTGATGTATGTGGCGATCACGCGCGCGCGTCGACGCCTGTATATGAGTTTCGCACAAAGGCGCATGCTGAACGGGCAGGTAAGTTACGGCGCGCCATCGAGTTTTTTGAAAGAGTTACCGGATGAACTGCTGCAATGGCTGTCGCCGCGACAGGTTCCGCGCAACCCGTTTGCTTCATTCGGTTATACGGCGCCGTCAACATCGGAGTCATCATCGGCAGCAGCGCCTGTGCAACGTTCGGTGAGCGGCTGGCGCGTCGGACAACGCGTGATGCACCAGAAGTTCGGCGAGGGTGTCGTCACGGGTGTGGAGGGCAGCGGTAACGACGGACGCGTGCAGGTCAATTTCAAACATGCGGGCAGCAAGTGGCTGGCGCTGGAATACGCAAAACTCACCGCACTATGAGCGATTCAGCGATACCAGCGGCGGCATTGAGCGATGTGCGACTTGCGCTGATAGCCGAGAGTTATCAGCGCCTGACCGGGAAAATGCTGCTGGAAGCGTCCGATCCAGAGGCGATGTGGCGCGCGCCCTGCGCGATCGTCGCGCACGGCACGGAAGATGACCCGGTATTTTTCTACGGCAATCAGACGGCTCTTCAGCTTTTCGAGATGAGTTTCAGCGAATTTGTCTGCCTGCCCTCGCGGCTTTCAGCCGAGCCTGAGGGGCTGGCGGCGCGCGTTGTGCTGATGGAAAAAGTCACTCGACAAGGCTTTGTCGACAGTTATTCCGGTATGCGCATTAGCGGCAGTAACAGGCGCTTCATGATCACGGATGCGACAGTGTGGAATCTGGTGGATGCGGCTGGCGTTTATCACGGACAGGCGGCGACTTTTACAGCCCAGAAATGATCCCGTGATCAGAAATGCGCCTGATCATCGCCGCCGGCAACGCCGGCTTCAATAGTCTTGCTGCTGACTTCGGCCGGAAAAATGTCGGAAAAACTCGCATACAGCGACGTGAACACCATAGGCATCAGTATCAGCCAGCCCAGCATCATCGGCATGCTGGCGAGCACCGCCAGCAACAGGAAAGCCATGCCATACACAAACATCGCGCCGACATTGTGCGTGAAGGCGCGCAGGCTGAGTTTCATCGCAGCCACCGGGGCTATATTGCGGAAGAACACCAGCATGGGCGCAAACTGCATGGCCATCAGCAACACACTGAACAGCGCGACCCCGATTATCACGGCGGCACCCGCGCCGGCTACAGCCTGCTGAATCACATCCGGCGCTGTCGGCGCCTGACTGTTCATCAGGATGCCGACCAGTGTCGCGCCACCGACCATCATCATCGCGCCGAAAATCAGGTATTGACTGACCAGCGCGATGCCGCCCAGCGTAATCAGGTGCGAGGTGTGACGCTGAAAGCCCGCGAACAGATGCGCCAATTCCAGCTCATCGCCCAGTTCCAGTGAACGGCAGCCGGCCATCAGGCCGACCACCACCACGGGCATTAACAGGCTGACCAGCGGTTCGCCTATCACCGGCACGGCCGATATGCCTGCCGCCGCGACGAAGCAGATCGCAAGCAGAACGATCCACAGCAGCGGCGCCTTCATAAACAGACCGTAGCCCTTTTTGATCCATTGCAAACCCTGATTGGCTTCCAGACGTAGCGGTTCCATTTTTCCCTTAAACTAAAAACTTACCACTCACCAGTATTTAAATCCAGACAGCGTGCCCGGCTGCGATGTGATTTTTCAATACGCGCTCGAAATGAACGGGATCGTGCGCATGGATCAATTCACCATCGCGCGGCTGATGCATATCGAACAAACGTGACAGCCAGAAACGCAGCGCGGCCAAGCGCAACATCAGCGGCCAGGCCAGCCGTTCATTCTCCAGCAATGGGCGCACCGCATGATAAGCGTGCAAAAATGTCTGCGCCCGATTAGCATCGAGCGTGCCGTCGGCATTCAGGCACCAGTCATTGACGGTGATTGCCACGTCATACAACAGGGCGTCGGTGCAGGCGAAATAAAAATCGATCAGCCCGCCGACCCGGTCGCCTTCCAGCAGCACATTGTCGCGGAACAGGTCGGCGTGGATCAGACCTTGCGGCAACGCTGCATCGCTTCGTTCGGCGTGCAACGCGATTTCGCTGTCCAGCAAGGCCGCTTGTTGGGCATTCACAAAGGGGCGAACCTGCGGCAAGGTTGCAGTGCGCCATGACGCCCCTCGCGGGTTGGGCATGATCTGCGAGAAGCTTTGCCCGGCAATGTGCATCTGCCCCAGCATCGCACCCATCGCCGCACACTGGGCTTGAGTCGGCGCAGTGGTGGACTTGCCAACAAGGCGGCTGACGATGCAGGCGGGCTTGCCATTGAGCACGCCCAGGAACTGATTATGGCGATTCGCCATCGGCGCCGGACAGGGAATGCCGTGACGCGCCAGATGGGCCATCAGATTCAGGTAGAACGGCAATTCGACAGCGGTGAGCTTTTCGAACAAGGTGAGCACGAAGCGCCCGTTGCTGGTGGTGACAAAATAATTGGTATTCTCGATACCGGAAGCGATACCCTGCAAGTCCAGCAATTGCCCCAGTGAATAATCACCCAGCCAGGCGGTGAGATCCGCCTCGGTAACGGTAGTATAAACAGACATAAGTTAGAAGCGGTGAATGATCCATTGCGGCGGGCGGAAGCCGGAGTCGAGGCTCTCCTGGCGCGCGAATTTACCGTCGCCGCGCTGATCGATCAGGTAGTAAGGCGGCCCTACCTTGGGTGTCACCTTGATCATGTAGATCCTGCCACCAGAGCGATATTCCTCAATGGACAGTTCAGAGGGTTTGGTGATGGTGATTTCCGGTTCGTCGCCGGGGGCCGCTTCTGCCTCGGGTGTAAATGCGGGCGGTGCGGGTAACGGTTCCAGATTGCCGGGTACCGGCTGAGCTGCGAATGCAGAAATTGAAATGCCGCTCAGCAGCAAGAAGGATAAGAAGCGCATGGTAGCGGTCCCTGAAAATTGGAATGCCTGCATTTTAGCCGATTTATCGAATTGCAAGTTCACCATTCGAGCAGGCAAGAAAGAGCAATCACTGACGGTCAGCGCAGAAATACCGACCCTGGTCTTGCCTGTTTTCCTGGACGGTTTCGCGCACCAAGTGCAAAAAGCGCCCCAGCGAATGACGCGTTGTTTATATTTTACAAACAAATTGGAACTTTTTTAAAATAGCCTTGCCTGAGTATGCAGTTAGCGCAAGCTTTCACCCATTTACACCTCCCTGAGTGGGTATCTTAACTCCTCCCAAATGGTTAAGAACTTTGCCCCTGAGCTAATAGGTTCAGGGGCATTTTTTTGCCCTCTGCAAATACATCAGCGATCAAGTTAATATTGGGCTGACATCGAAGCGCATGACGCGATAAAAACCGGCAAAGACGTATTCTGTATGCGGCTCGCCGTGCAGCGCTTTGCCATTTTCATGGAGCGCATCAGCAAGGCTTGCGGTGACATCTTCCTGCCAGAATCCCGGCAAAAACGGTTCAAGACGGCCAAGCAGCCAACGGAACGGGGTAAAACGGTGCAGCAAATGCTGGCGCGGGGACGGTGCGTATTCGGCAATCAACACCGAACCGCCAAAACGAACTACCCGTGCAATTTCAGCATAAGTGTTGCGGCGCGCACAAGCGGGCATTTCATGGAGAAGAAAAAATACGATCACCTGATCGAACGCCTCATTCGCATAACCCAGGCACTCCGCATTCATCCGTGTCAGCGGGCAACGCGCGGCTAAGTGGCGGGTCTTGCGCCTTGCCAGTTGCAACTGACCATCAGCCGCATCACACAGGTGAATATCGCCCTGACAAATGTCCAGCAGCGAGGGCGTGAGCTTGCCATACACGCAGGTCAGTTGCAGCAGCCTCGCATCTGCGCTGATTTCGACCAGCCGCTGCGTCTTGTTCAGCAGCTTGTTATATTGGCCAAACAAAATGGCGTTGATGACGGGTTGATGGTCGAACAGCCAGATGCCCCAAGGCCAAAGATAGGCCCACCAGTAATAGCGCGCAAGATACTCCGGCACACCATCAAGGAATTTCTGGTACAGCCGCATGACTTGTTAGAGCAGGCCGCGCGGTTTGTGCGGCGCATGAGCAAACAAGCGGTCATACAACCAGCGCGGCAATAACCTGAGCAGCGCGCCAACCAAGCCCATTTGCCAGGGGATCACCGCGAACGAAGTCTGTCTCGCAATGGCACAGGCCATGCGCCGCGCCGCTTCGTCTGCTTCAAGAATGAACGGCATCGGATAAGGGTTGATCGCCGTCATTGCGGTCTTGATATAGCCCGGGCATATCGTGACCACCGCAACCCCGCTGCCATGCAGCTCGACGCGCAACGACTCCAGATAGGCGATCGCGGCTGCCTTGGAGGCGGAATACGCACCCGCACCCGGCAGACCTCTGAATCCCGCCACGCTGGCGATGCCCACCAGCGTGCCATGACGGGCGGCGCGCATTGTGGCGACAAAAGGCTGAAAGGTTTTCACCATCCCCAGCACGTTGACGTCCATCACCTGCCCGAAAGCATCGATGTCTTCGGCATATTCGGTAAGCGTGCCGACACTGACCCCGGCATTGGCGATCACCACATCCGGCACGCCGACCTGCGCAATGAAATGTTCAGCCGCCAGCTTGACGGCATCCGCATCACGCACATCCAGCGCGTAGCAATGAACCTGATCCGGGAATTGCTCGGCTAGTACTTGCAGCAATTCGCCGCGTCGGGCAAAGGCCGCGACGTTCGCGCCCCGCTCAAGATAATGGCGCGCGAGCGCCAGACCTAATCCGCTCGACGCGCCGGTGATGACAACTTTTAAGGGCATTACTTACTTGGATTTTGCCCCGTGCGCTGCGGGGTGTTCCTTGCGCGCCATCGCGATCACTTCATTCAGCACGCGTATCGTGTCGGCCGGTTGCAGGCCGGTAATCTTGTATTTACCATCCACGACCAGCGTCGGCGTTCCGTCAATGCCATAGCTGCGGATCATTTGCTTGGCGCGCACGACTTTGCTGTTTACCGTGAACGAATTGTAGGCCGACGAGAACTTCGCTCTGTCCACACCGTTGCTGGCGACGAATGCGCCTATCGTATCCAGATCGTACAAATTAGCCTGCTTCACATGGATCGCCTGATAAATCGCGTCATCCATCTGCTTGATTTTTCCCATGCTATCCAGCGCGTAATAGGCGCGTGCCAGCGGCTCGGTCGAATCACGGAAAATCGTCGGTACAAATGTCAGTTCGACGTCGCCCGGCATGGTCTTTTCCCATGCAGACAGTTGCGGGTGCAAATAAAAACAGTGTGAACACTCGTAAAAGAAGAATTCCAGCACTTCAATTTTCTTGGCGCTGGCGGGCTGCGCCGGATTCAGCAAGGTGTAATCACGGCCCTGAACCGCAGCAAAGGCCGTGCCGCAGAACAGCAGAGCAACGGCAACCATCAAACTTTTAAAACTGGCTTTCATTTATATCTCCTCTTGTGACAACAGTAACTAGTGCGCCGGGGTGGCATCCAGGCCGTTTAAT
Organism: uncultured Nitrosomonadales bacterium; assembly: GCA_947085835.1. Lineage (GTDB taxonomy): Bacteria > Pseudomonadota > Gammaproteobacteria > Burkholderiales > Gallionellaceae > Gallionella. The sequence goes on from CAMTXT010000020.1 coordinate 36,630, forward strand.
TTTAACGTGGCGCGCGCAGCGGTCATTTCCTGCTCGCTCTGGAAGGGACCTACCCGAACGCGGTTCATTTCGCCCTTACCCGGAATCGTCACCGTCTGCACGCTGGCTTCAAGACCCTTCATCGCCAGACTGGCTTTAAGGTTTTCCGCATCAGACGCATTCGCAAACGAGCCCGCTTGCAAGTATTTAGGCGCAGACTTGCTCTCGGCAGGCTTGGCTTTCTCGGCTGATTTGGGCTGTGCATCAGCCGTTGCATCCGGTTTGTCCGTCAAAACCTTGTAGAACTCAAAACGCGGCTTTGCCTCCTCCACGCCTGAAGCGCCCGCCACCGCAACCTCAACCCTGGGCTTGGCAACCTCAGCAGCAGACTTGACGGTTTCCACTTTGGCCACTTGTTCCTTGTTAACGAACGGACTGGGCGATTTCAGGATGAACCAGGCTAACCCGGCCGCCAGGGCTACGCCGACTATCATGCCCACCAGAATACCCATCAGCATCGGATTGCCGTTCTTCTTCGGTGTTGCGGATTTGCTGCCTGCGACTCTGCTCATATTCATTTCCTGTAGGACGTTTCAACTAAAACTACATTTTTTCCGGCGCGCTGACACCCAGCAACGCCAGCCCGTTGCTCATCACCTGCGCGGCAGCCGCAATCAGTGCCAGTCGCGCACACTTAACTGCCTCATCGTCTACCAGGAAGCGCGAGGCATTATAGTAGCTGTGGAACGCCGCCGCTAAATCCTTCAGATAAAACGCCACCAGATGCGGCGCCAAATCCTGCGCGGCATTTTCAATTACCTGCGGATAATCAATCAGTTGCTGCAACAATGCAGCTTCATATTCGCTGTCCAGCAGACTGACATCCGCCTGCAACAGATCCAGCCGTTCGCCGCCCCAGATATCCAGCACCGTACTGATGCGGGCATGGGCGTACTGAATGTAATAGACAGGGTTATCATTGCTCTTCGATTTTGCCAGATCGATATCGAATACCAGTTGAGAATCCGGGTGGCGTGCCGCGAGGAAATAACGCGTCGCATCGCAGCCGACTTCGTCTATCAAATCGCGCAGCGTGACATAACTGCCCGCGCGCTTGGAAATTTTAACCTCTTCGCCGTTTTTGAGCACCGTCACCATCTGGTGCAACACATAGTCCGGCCAGCCCTTGGGAATCCCGATATCCAGCGCCTGCAGCCCGGCCCTGACGCGCGTGATCGTGCTGTGATGATCCGCGCCCTGCTCGTTGATCACCCGGACAAAACCGCGCCGCCACTTCTCCAGATGATAAGCCACGTCCGGCACAAAATAGGTATAGCCGCCATCCGATTTGCGCATCACGCGATCTTTGTCATCGCCAAAATCGGTGGTGCGCAGCCACAGCGCGTCGTCCAGTTCATAGGTATGGCCGCTTGCGATCAGGCGATCGACCGTTTCATCGACTTTACCTTCGCTGTACAGCGCGGACTCCAGCGAGAACACATCGAACTCCACATTGAAGGCGCGAAGATCCAGATCCTGCTCGCGGCGCAAATAGGCGACGGCAAAATGACGGATCGCTGCGGTATCCTCAATATCGCCACAACCGGTGGTGCGCTGATCATCGGCCTCCACTGTTTCACAGGCCATATAGGCGCGTGCGACATCATTGATGTAATCGCCGCGATAGCCGGCCTCCGGCCAGGACGGATCATCCGGCGTGACACCCTTGCAGCGCAACTGCACGGAGCGCATCAGGTTTTCAATCTGCGCGCCCGCATCGTTGTAATAAAATTCGCGCGTGACATTCCAGCCCGCCGCATGCAACACGTTGCACAAACAGTCCCCCACCGCGGCACCCCGGCCATGCCCCACGTGCAAAGGGCCTGTCGGATTGGCCGAGACGAACTCCACCTGAACGCGGCGTCCTGCACCCAGATGAATGTGACCGTAGCCGGCCCCCGCATGCAACACGGCGTGTACGATCGCCTGCTTTGCGGCACGGGTCAGAACCAGATTGATAAATCCGGCGCCCGCGATCTCAATTTTTTCAATAACATCGGAGCTTGGCAGTGCATTTATCAGCGCCTGCGCGATGTCGCGCGGCGATTTCTTCAGTGGCTTGGCCAGCTGCATCGCCAGATTGCAGGCGTAATCGCCGTGCGATGCCTGCTTGGGACGCTCGATCAATATGAGAGCTGCGACCTGGTCGGGCGCCACCTCGCGCAACGCATGCGCAAACAATTCGGAAATATGGGATTTGAAATTCAATACGACGGACATTAGACAGCACCTTTAGATAGGCGATGATTATAACACTTGAGCGGTTTATGAACTTATGCCGACAGAGGAATTGCGATGGGCGCAGTCAAAATGCAAGCCACGGACCGGAATCCATGGCTCACATTCACCTTTCCAGTGCAATCGCACCAATCCGTATTTATTGCGCAAAAACGGGCTTGATACCAGGCAGTCCGCCGATATAACCGACCACGCCCTTCTGACTGATTTTGCTGCCCAACACGCCCCTGATCGCTTCAGGATACTGCTTCATATCCTCGCTTGCAGCCGGATGCTGGATATTGCTCATCAGATAGGCGTGTCCGTTCCAATCTTCAACCACTTGTAAACCGGTGTTTTCGCCGCCTGCAGGCGCGGAGAAAATCCGCGTCGATTGTTTGCGATCCACGTTGTACGCCCAGACAAAGTTGTTCAGATGATTGCCGCTGTCTTCACCTACAAAAAGCGTACGCATGTTTTCGGAATATTTGAGGTTATCCGGATTGGCAATGCGGTCGGTATCGCACTTGTCCAGCTCGCCATATTGCTGACCGTACGGCTTTTTAGCTCCGGTGACCAGTGGCTGTATGCCTGTTGCCACCCATTCGCTATTGATCAACATACCGTCAAGGTCGCGCTGCTCCCCTTGCAGATTCGCCTCATACACGGCACCGCACGCCATATCTTTCGGATCACCCTCCAGATTGATATCGTCGTGTGCGCGATCTTCGTTGAGTTTATCCAGCATGCCTTTTTCGATATAAGACATGGCGATGTATAAGCGTTTGTCGCGTTTATTGTGCGTCACGCCCTCCATCTTGGTGAACTCGCTGGTCGCCCCCAACAGCGCTGCATAGCGACGACTCTCCAGAAATGCGGCAGCCTGATCCATGCCCGGCTTCAATTTCAGATATTCAAGATGAGTGCTTTCTCTGCCGGTTCCGGGATAAGTAAAGGCGGACTTGAAGTCACGATATTTTGCGGGATTTTCTTTGACGTCTTTGGGGCTTGCCACCTCAAAAATATCGGAGAAACGAATGCCGCTCTGTAGCAGCTTATGAATTTCTTCATCACGGGCATGACCCAAGGCAATCCAGCGCAGCCCGGCTTTCCCGCCATTGACGGCGGATACCTGCATCCAGATTGCCGCATACAAAGTCCCGGCTGTGAGTTGTCCGGGCTTATCGGCGACAAACATGAACATCACCGTGTCACGGCCATCATCTCCCATATACACGGTACGCTTATCCGGCATCACGTCACCCAGCTCATTCGCCAATCTACCCATCGCATAGTGCTTAACGAACGCCGTTTTGCCGGCGACTGACACCTCGAATTTGTAACCATAGGCGTAGGGATTGCTGCCGCCGGACTGCACATTTTTACCCGGCGTACCGGTATACAAATTCATTACCTGAAATGGCTCCGACTCGAATTCTTTCGCATTCGGCTCATACTCTTCACCGCCCAGATGTGTACCCCATGGCGTCTGACTGGCGGCGCAAGGCGTCCAAATCCCATCCCCAGCTGAAACATCGACGTTATTGATCTCCGTCACTTGCAAACGTCCGGTCTTTTTGTCCTGCACCACCTTTGCCTGATAGATTGCAGCGGGCAACTGCCCATATAGCTGCACCGGAGGCTTGGCAGCGTCCACATTCGGCGCCTCCGTGTTGTATTCGAAATGCGTCACCAGCTGCGCCGTGTTCTTGCCGCGCTGTATTCCGAGCAGCGAATTGGCGTCGGGCGAAAATGAGTAGAAGGGCCCCTGAGCCGCCTCTCCCTCCGCATTGGGTGCGCTGCGCAAAATCGGCTTGCCGTTCTTGTCCACGATCAGGCCGGCGTAGTTTTTGCCTATCTTGTCACCCGAGCGATACAGCGGCTGGTAAGCCAATGGAAAGACTTTTTTTGCGCCGTTGCTGTATGTCACGATAGCGCTGGAACGCGTATAAAAACTACTGCGCTCTTCTGCACTCACAGGGGCCGGGGTTGGTGTGAATTCGACCGAACTGACCGACGGTTGGGCATAAACAGGCACTGAGAGAAACAGAGATGACAACAACACTTTAAAATTTTTCATTTTTATTCCTGAATCAGGTTCATCAGATCGCCGATAGCCGGGCGATTTTTCGGCACATAGACAGAGGCTTTATCGTGGACGGGGTTAGGCAAATTGTCGCGACTGCGATTCGACAGCGGCTTGATATCCCAATTTCGCTCGATAAATTTGAGTATGGAAGCGTGGTCGTAGTAGGTGTGATCGACGAAACCTTTTTTGGCGTGCGGCGAAATGAACAGCAGCGGCACGCGCGATCCGTCACCGAAGAAATCGATTGCCTGAACATATCCCGAATCATAGTAACCGCCGCCCTCATCGTAAGTCACAATGATGGCGGCCTTCTTCCATAACGCAGGATTCTTTTTTATCTTATCCACTACGCCACGCAACAACTCGTCAAAGCCGGGTTCCATCGCATAACCCGGATGTCCGGACACGCTGTCATACGGTGCAATAATGGACACAGCGGGAAATTCTGACTCGTTTTGCTGTGCATCGACATAGAACTGCTGCAAGTCATGCAACTTGGACTTATCCGCCCCCAGCATCGTGGATGAAAAATACAGCTGGGTATCGCACATCGCACAATACTCTTTATCGACCGTCTTGCCATCGTTGCGCCCGCCGCTATACCAGCGCCACAAAACACCTTTGGCCGTCAATGCATCCCCTATAGCGGGGATAGTCTGCGGGGGCAGCTTGTCATCACCGGATGCCAAGGGTTCACCCTGTGGCGAGAAGGACGGCTCCATATTGTTGACCATGTAATAGGCATCGGGCTCGCAATTCCCATCCCGGAAGGCGCGGTAGGGTAACCGTTTCAGCAAATTGGCAACCCCCTTTACTCCCGGATTAGCCAAATTTTCGCAATTCACGTAACTGCCGCCCTTGTAACCGTCCTCGGTGTACCAATTATTGCTGCCGGGCTGTGCATCTGGATTTTCGATCAGTTTGACCGGCGGCGCAGCGGGCTTGCCGTCACGCGTATAAAACGCCACATCGGCGGTCGTCAGCGCCAGGTAATTGGCAGTCGTCCCGCCCATGACCGACTGGTGATAATTATCGGCAATCGCGTATTCATCCGCCATCTGACGCAGATAAGGAGCATCCCCCGCCGCCATGTTATAAAAACCCATCGCCACGCCGCCCTGGAAAGTTTTATTGTTCGCAAGCGGCAAATTGCCATTACTGGGCCCCGCACCGACAGTTTGTGCCGTCCAGACGAACAAGTCGTTCTTTCCACCATCCACTTGCTGCCACATCTGAAAGAAGCGATGTACCGGATCGCCGGTATGTGCGCCATAGCTGACGAATTTGCTTATTTGGAACGGCCCGTTCGGCATATCAGCCGGGAAACGCGCATCGGGAATGTCCTTGCGTTGCCCGAATGCGCCCCAGGCGTAAGGCTGCGGCAACACGTCATAGGTTCCTGCAATTTCAGGGGTCGGCGAATATTCACCCGGGCTCAATGCCAGACGTTGTGCGGCCAGATGAAAATTTTTGCCGGGTTGACCGTTTTCTTTGACTATGCCCTGCGATAACAAATTGAATATCGCCTGACCTTTTTTGGGACGGTAGGTGGCGAACAAATTATCGAAGGTACGATTCTCCGCGACAATCACGATGACGTGCTCGATTGCCGTGACGGCCTTGGGTGCTGCAATCGCAGGACAAGAGATGGCGACAGACGCCAGCAAAACAAGCTTAATTTGATGATTCATTTCCACCTTCCGCATGCTGGTTTAACGCGCCCCCAACAGCGTCAGGGAAATCAGCTTCATTTGATTACTGATTTGTTCAACCTTGGTGCTGAAGTAGTTGAAGAACATCATGGCGTAAAGCGCGATAAAAATGCCAAAACCCGTTGCATACAAGGCGGTACCGATCCCACGGCTCACCGCTGCCGGATCGGCGGCGGCACTGCCGGAGGACAAACTGTGGAATGCGTCGATGATACCCAGGATGGTACCCAACAAGCCCAGCAAGGGCGACATGGTGATGATGGTGTCCAGTATCCACAAGCGCGTGCCGACCATGGGTTTTTTGGCCACATAGATGGATTGCACGATATATTCCATCTGCTCATGTGTATGAGAATCCTGTGACGCCTTGACGACCTCGCAGATCACCTGTGCCTGCGGGCTGGTTTTTGACGAAAACGTGTCGACAATCTGTCCGTGTAATTTCTTGTCGTGCAGATGGCTGCTGACAAAATTTTCTACCTTTTTTCCTTCTCGCAGCGTACCCACAAAAAAGATGAATCGTTCGATAATGACGTAGGTGGCAAGCAGCAGCACCGCTACCATGACATACATGACCAGATCGTGTACCAGGGTGAAAGTCATATTGAATCCCTAAAATATAAAAAGGCCGGAGCAATGTGCCCCGGCCGAATCGGTTACTAAAACTTGCCGCTGACCGTCATGAATACCTGGCGCGGAGCACCTTCCAGCAAGGTGGCAAAAGCGCCTTGAGGATCGGATGCGACGAAGCCATTGCTGCCTATCGTGCTGAAATACTTCTTGTTCAGCAGGTTAGTCACCGACAACTGAGCGGAGAATTCCTGCAAACCGATCATATTTTTCTGCTTGTAGCCGCCTGACACATTCATCAGCCAGAAGGCAGCAACCTTGTTGTCGTTCAGGTAGGTGTAGTAACGCTGACCGGTATATTTACCGCCGACGCTGCCGAACCAGCCCTCATGCTCATAGCCTACATCCGTATTGAACATGACGCGGGGTGCATCGACCACTTGCTTGCCATTGGTACTGACCAATACCGCGCCGTTCATGTAGTCAGACTTGTATTTCGAATCATTGAAGGTCAGGGAATTGAACCAGGTCCAGTGTTGTACCGGCGTCCATGACAAGGCGGCTTCCACTCCACGGCTTTGCACCTTACCCACGTTTGCCAAAGTACCCGGCACGCTGACTATCCCTTGAGTAACCGCTATGGACAACAAGCGATCGCTGAAATCAGCCAGATAGGCAGCAACAGAGGCTTGCACCACATCACCCTTGTAGCGGTAACCCATTTCAAAGTTATTTGATGTCTCCGGCTTCAGATTGGGCAAGCCTGCCGCAAACGCTGCCGGAGTCTGGGAAAACGGTCCGTTCACACCCGGTTGATAGGCGCGCATGTTCTGCGAAGCAGAGGCAAATACTTCGCCCGCTTCGCTGAGTATGTAATTGACGCCCAACTGAGGCAGGAAAGTTTTTTGTGCCGTCAGATTGCCGCCTGACCGTTTTCCTACTACGTTGGTTGCGTTAATCTGCACCTTGGGTGACTTGAAGCCAAAATTTGCCTTCAGACGGCCATCCATCAGCGCCAGCGTATCCTGCACATGAAGCTGCGTTGTCGTTGTTGCAAAAGTTTGAATAAAGTCGGTTCTGAACGGATTGGTTAAAAACACGTTGGCATCGGCACCGCTTGTCGCCGCGTAGTAATTACGTGCCAGGGTACTGTCACTCTTCTCGTACCACAAGCCTGCATTGACGGTGTTGATGCCGCTGTTCCATGTCAATTCACTCACGACCCCGGTACGCTTGATGCCATATTCGGTGGTGCGGATAGAAATCGGCAATCCCAGCCCTGTGTATACCCCGGCAGGCGCTGCGGCACCCGGTGAGGCTACGTAAGGCGTGTACCAATGTCCCTGACCATCGTTTTGATGCGAGTACAGCGTAGCCTTGACGCGCACACTATCGGCCAGCGACATATCCAGCGAGGTACCCATCAGCGTATCCTTGCGCAAACCGCTGCCCTGGTAATACGCCGCATCCAGCGGGCCGGTTGCCGGATTGATCGCGGCTACGTTTGCAGTCATAACGCCTCTGGCTGCATCGACGGCACGGTTCCAGTCCGGGAAGTAGTTGTCCCAACCCCAGCCCAGCTTTTGCTGCATATCGATGGACATATCCTGATAATCGATCTCGGTGCGATCCGAGGTATTCAGGAAAGCGCTGACGCGGTTTTCGCCCCAGAGATGTACGATTTTCGAATTGAACTGATCCTGATTTTGCGGGCCCGCGCCCTTCCACTTTTGAGCGCGTTGACGATCGTAACTCAGATAGGCTTTGGTGCCGGATTCGAGCATACCGGTATCGAGGCGGACAAAAGTGCGCGACAGATTGCCGCTGCCGACCGTTTGATCCAGCCTTGCACCAAACTTGTTTTCCGGGTCTGCCGAGACAAATTGCACCGTGCCACCCAGATTGCTGGTGGAGGCTACGCCCAGCGAACCTGCACCTTGCGACAGGTTCACGCGTCCGATATTTTCGGAGGAAATGGCGCGACTGATGTGCAGACCATTGTTGTTACCGTAAGACATGTCGCCCAGCGGAATACCGTCCAGGGTAAAACCCATGTGATTTTGATCAAAACCGCGCACTACAAAACGCGTAGACCATTCGTAGGCGCCGAATGGATCAGCTGACGAAAAATTCACACCTGGCAATTTTTCCAGCACTTTCAGCGGGCTGGTACCGGCAACCACCTTTTTCATGTCTTCTCTGTTGATGCTCTGCACTTGGCGGGATTGACCCTGACCAAAGACCGAGACGTTTTCTGTTTGCACCACCCCGTCATCCTGGGCAAATGCGCCGTTCATAAATACGGTTGCAAGAATAGCGACGACAGGTTTTAATTTCCATTTGCAGCGTTGCATACACACTCCTACTGGTTAATTGAAAAGACCAACTTCGTACGAAATAACTTACTGTTTGCACCTATCCACGCATCTTGCGGAAAGCTCTGGTAGGACGCCGATTTCACCGCCCTGAGTGCTGACTGGTCGAGCAAATTGAACCCGGACGAGGAAACAATCTCGGCTCTGAGTAATTTCCCCGATCGGTCCAGTTCATACATCACCTCGACTTCGCCACTCATGCCTAAATCCCGCGCCGTATCCGGATAGATCTTTTTCCGCTCAATCCGTGAGCGCACATCCTGAGCAAAGACGCCCTCAGCAACACCGTTGCTCACGCGTTGAATCTGGGGTTCGATATGGGGTGGCACAATATTTTCTTCAGGCGCGGTTACCAGCGCAACCAGCTGATCTTTGACCGTGACAGGTGCAGCGATCACCGGCGTCACCGCTCGGGCAGGTTCAACAGCCTTTTCAGGCTTGGGTGGCGGCACGCTCTGCACCGGCTTTGTGATTTCCGGCTCAACAGGCGGCTCGATGAGCGTCAAGCTGATCGGCTCCCTTGCAACAGGCATCTCCTGAGACATCACGACTGTTTTAACCAAAAACAGGATAAACAGGCCCGCCAGCACCGTACCGACTTGCGCGGCCGTTTCTCTTTTCTGGCTAATCGACCCGTTCATTGCCAGCGAACTCACTTATGGCTTCCTGGAGGAGGCAATGGCAATGGAAGTGATGCCGGATGACTTGATGGAATCCATCACATCGACCAGCTGCTGTACCGATACATCTTTGTCACTATTGATGACAACGTCGAGTTCACCGGAAAATTTCATTTGTGTCAGCGCCGATGACAAGCCGGTCAGCGAATAGCTGGAACCGTCGAGCTGCACTTCGCCGGTCTTGGCTACGGTCACGACCGCATGCTTGCGTACCGTCAACTTTTCCGGTTGCGCCGATCCGGGCAGGCTGGTCTTGATACCCAGGGCGGGAATCACATTCAGGCTGATCAAGACAAAAAATACCAGCAAAAACATCATCACGTCTATCATCGGGATGATTTCAATTCTGGCTTTGCGGGGAGGTTCTTCTTCTGACCAAGCGAGCATTTTCTTTACGCTGTGAAATTAACAGCGCAAAGATAGGCTCACTGAATTACTGGGAGATTAACAATTTATTACACTTTAATGATTGACAGCCGAGCTCGATTGATGTCCTGCGCTCCGGCGGACTGCCACTAATCAGCGGCCGGCAAGCGGATCGTGTATTGACCGGACTTCTCGTCGCGCACCACCATCAGCAACTTGTGCCGCTGCGCGTCCTCGACCAACTCCTTGAACGAGCGGTAGCCGAAGGAAGATTCGGTAAAGCCCGGTTTGCGGCGCTGCATGGTGGTCTTGACCATAGACCCCCATATTTTTTCATCCGAACCGCGCTCGGCGATCAAGGCCTCGACCGTTTCCACGATAAAATCTAACGCTTCCTGACGCTTGTCGTCCTCGCCCTTGGCTGCCGGCGCGCGGGCCTTGCCGGCGACCGCCTTAACCGGTGCTTTTTTCTCGGCGCGCTTTTGCGCAGCTTCCTGCTCGCGCACCAGATCATCATAGAAAATGAACTCGTCGCAATTGGCACTCAACAAATCCGAGGTCGAAGATTTTACGCCGATACCGATCACATACTTGTTGTTCTCGCGCAACTTGGAGACCAGCGGCGAAAAGTCCGAATCGCCACTGATGATGACAAAGGTATCCATGTGGGCTTTGGTGTAGCACAGATCCAGCGCGTCCACGACCATGCGGATGTCGGCCGAATTCTTGCCCGATTGGCGCACATGCGGAATTTCGATCAACTCGAATGCCGCTTCGTGCATGGTCGCCTTGAATTCCTTATAGCGATCCCAGTCGCAATAGGCCTTCTTGACCACGATGCTGCCCTTGAGCAACAGTCGCTCCAAAACCTTCTTGATGTCGAACTGTGCAAATTTTGCATCGCGCACGCCCAGCGCCACGTTCTCGAAATCGCAGAACAAGGCCATGTTGGTAATTTCAGATTGAACGGCCATATTTACCTCCGAAAAGTGGTAAGTGGTAAGTGGTAAGTGGTAAATTCAGATTAACCAACAACAGGATTTCTGCCACAAGCTACAAGCTACAAGCTACAAGCTACAAGCTACAAGCTACAAGCTACAAGCTACAAGCTACAAGCTACAAGCTACAAGCTTTAAATCACCTTGCCCGGATTCATCAGCCCTCTGGGGTCGAGCGCCTGCTTGATGGTGCGCATCAACTCAAGTTCCAGCGGGTCTTTATAATCGCGTATGGTTTCCCGCTTGAGCTGCCCCAGGCCGTGCTCGGCGCTGATGCTGCCATTTAGCCGCGCCACAACCCGATAAACGATGCGGTTCACCTCCGCCTCATGCTGTTCGATAAAGGCATCATTGCAGGCCGCATCCGGCAAAGAGGCGTTATAGTGAATGTTGCCATCGCCCATATGACCGAACGCGACGATGCGTATTCCTGCAAATCTGTCGCGCAATGCGCTGCTTGCCTGCGCGATAAATTCTGCCACACGGCTCACCGGCACGGCAATGTCATGCTTGATGCTGAGTCCTTCGCGCTTTTGCGCCTCGCTGATGTATTTGCGCAGATTCCACCAGCCCTCCGCCTGGCGCGCATCACCGGCAATGCTGAATGCCAGCACCTCACCGCCAAAATTTAGCAGGCTGTTACGCACCGTGTCGGCAGGTGCATTTTGCTGTACATCATCAATCTTGATCAGCAAATACCATTCATATTTTTTATTGAATATCTCATGCGTATCTTCAATATGCTTGAAGACCAGATCCAGGCAGTTGCGCGAAATGATTTCGAAGCCGCTCAGCGCCTGACCGCAGGTCGCGCGAATATAGGCCAGTAAACGCACTGCAACTTCAGGACTGGCGATGGCTACACAAGCCGTGGCGGTGGACTGCGGGCGCGGAAACAATTTCAACACCGCCGCCGTGATGATGCCCAGCGTACCCTCGGCGCCGATGAATAAATGCTTCAGATCATAGCCGGTGTTGTCCTTGCGCAGACTGCGCAGTCCGTTCCAGATACGTCCGTCCGGCAGCACCACTTCCAGCCCGAGCACCAGGTCGCGCGCACTGCCGTAACGCAACACGCCGATACCACCCGCGTTGGTGGAAAGATTGCCGCCGATTTCGCAATGCGGCGCGATTGCCGTAAGTCCGAGCGGGAACAGACGATTGGCCTGCTCGGCTGCCTGATAGAGGCTGGCCAGTTTGCAACCCGCCTCGACCGTCATGGTGTAGTTGATCGCATCGATCGCGCGTATCTTGTTCATGTGCGACAAATTCAGCACCACCTGACGCCCCCCCGGCAGCGGCACACTCGCCCCGCACAGGCTGGTGTTGCCGCCCTGCGGCACGATGGCAATTTGCCGTGCAACACACAACTTGACGATATCCGAGACCTGGTCGGCGTTGGACGGTAACACCACGGCCAGCGCATCCCCGGAATAACGTCCACGCCAATCCTCGCAATAAGGCGCAGCCAAATCCCCCGTCAGGACGGCATCTGAACCTGCAACGGCAGCCGCCGCCTGAACAAAATCAGTGTGCATTTATTTTGCGGGTCTTTTCAACGTCCAGATTTGATACAGCGAAATCAATATCTGCAAGGCCATCGACATGCCCAGGATGCCACCTGCGACGATCACGACAATGGCGTAATGGGAATCGTACTTGGTCAGGAACCATGACAACACGTCAACAAACACAGCCAGCATTGGCGACACGACCAGGAATCGCTTGAACCACACGTTGACCTCGGTCTGGATAAAAATTGACCCGAGCATAAACAGCAGCAGGCTGATACCGAACAGATGGATATGCGAGAGTTTCAGCAAGCTGGTCATCGACATGCCGGTATCCACTTCAGCGAACTTATGAACACCTTGATATGTACTCAAATCCGGGATATTCATGCCCGCACTCTGCACATGACAAGCCAGGCAGGTTTTATCCAGAATCGGCTTGATATCCTTGGCGAAATGCTCCTCTTCGGCGCCATCCTTTAACCAGGCTACCATCACATCTCGGTCATCATTACTGATATTGCCGGCCATCGGACCGCGTATCGCTGCTTCCAGCCGGGTTCCGCTGCGATTGCCGTAATAGCTGTTAGCCACGTCGGCGACGGACAAGCCCGGCTTTTTGTCATTCATTTCGTGGGTGACATACAAATAGGACATCGCCATCAAATAGCCCAGGCCTACCAGCAACAGAAAAGAGGTATAGAGCAGCTTTTCACTCACGGTGCGATCGTAAAAACGTTTTGGTACGATATATCCTTCAACTGCTGCCATTTTATTTCTCCAATTTAATGCGTGACTTTAAAACTCTAAGGGGTCAATGTCCAGCGAACAACGCAGTTTTTGTGTCGACAAGCCATCAAGCTGCGGCTGCCAAGCACGCAAAAATTGCTGCAAGCTGCGGCGACTGCCTGCCTGAATCAGCAATTGTGCGCGAACATGATTTGCACGGCGCGCAAGCGATGCCGGAACGACGCCGAGTATATCGACCGGGTGTTTCAATTCGATGGCGGCATTTCGTGCCTTGTTAAGATAGTTATATACCTCAGCCTCAACTATCCCTTCGGCTCGCAACATGGCCTGAAAGACGAACGGCGGAAAACCCGCCATCTCCCGCTCAGCCAATTGCAACGCCGCCCACCCTTCGAAGTCATGGTTCTGCAAACAGCGAAACAACGGATGGTCGGGAAAGGCCGTTTGTATCAGCACTTCGCCCGGCTTGTCTGCGCGCCCGGCGCGCCCCGAGACTTGCATCAGTTGTGCGAAGAGTTTTTCGGCTGCACGAAAATCACAGCTGTATAGCGCGCCATCGGGATTGAGCACGCCGACCAGCGTCAGCGAAGGAAAATCATGGCCCTTTGCCAGCATTTGCGTGCCAACCAGAATATCCACCTCGTTCGCGTGAATTTGCTCGCGCATGATTTCCCATGCTCGCTTGTTGCGCGTGCTGTCTCTGTCCACCCGCAGGATGCGCGCATGCGGAAAACGCTCCTGCAATACACTTTCCACGCGCTGCGTGCCGCTGCCGACCGGATGCAACTCAGGGTGACCGCAAGTCGGGCAAGCCTTTGGTACACGCAACTGATAGCCGCAATGATGGCAACGCAGCCGCTGATCCTTGAGGTGCAGCACCATTTTTCCGGCGCAATGTTTGCAATCAGACAGCCAGCCGCATTCCCTGCACATCAGCACCGGTGCATAACCCCGACGATTGATGAACAGCAGGCTCTGCTCACCGCGAGAAATTCGCAGTTCGACCTCGCGCAGCAGCTTTTCACTGATGCCCTCTGTCATCAGCGTTTGTTCGGTATTGATACAGCTCACCGCAGGCAAACGCGCATCGGCCTGCGCGCGCCCAGTCAGCCTGAGCAGCCGGTAACGTCCGGTCTGCGCATTGTGATAACTCTCAAGAGACGGCGTAGCCGAACCCAGCACAATTGGCACACCGCATTGACTGGCGCGAAAAATCGCCACATCCCGCGCCGAGTAGCGCAGTCCGTACTGCTGTTTGAACGAGCTGTCGTGTTCCTCATCCACGATAATCAGCGCCAGCCCTGGCAATTCGGCGAATACGGATAACCTAGTGCCAAGCACGATCTGGGCAGAACCTGCCTGTGCCTGTTGCCAGTTATGCAGGCGCTCGTTTTCTGAAAGGCCGCTGTGCAGGCTTACCAGCGCGGCGTCCGGAAAACGGCTCAGAAAATAGTGCTCCAGTTGAGGCGTCAGATTGATCTCAGGCACCAGCAACAGCACCTGCCCGCCCCGCTGCAACACATAATCCATAAGGTGCACATACACCTCCGTCTTGCCGCTGCCGGTAATACCGTGCAGCAGAAAGCAGGCATAACCACTCGCGTCAGTGACGCTGTCTACCGCCAGCTGTTGTTCGTCAGTCAGCTGGTGCGCATTGGCGAAAGTATGGCTGGCGATGCTGACTTGCGGCGGGGGAGCGTCACAAGCCTCAACCCAACCTTCTTCCTCCAGCCATTTCAGCTGAACTGCTGCCGTTGACGAAATCGCTTTCAGCTGCGCCAGATTGCAGGGCTGCACACTCAATTTATCCAGAATGCGCCGCGCAACAACTTTGCGTTTTGGGAAAATAGCCAAGTCGAGTGCAGCGCTACTGTCGGTCAATCGATAGTGCGAAACGGGCTTGATCGTAATCGGCTTGTCCGAACGCAGCCGGGTCGGCAAGGCTGACAGCACCGTCTGCCCGATGGGATAGTGATAATAATCGCTGCAAAATTGCAGCAAATGACGCAAGTTAGCCGAAATTGGCGCACAGTCGTGCAACACCTGCACCACAGGCTTGATACGTTCGACCGCGACATCTGAATTTTCAACGCACTCCATCACCATACCGACCAACTGGCGGCGGCGAAATGGCACGATCACGCGCTGGCCTGCCACAACGGCTTCATCCACCGTGTAATCAAACAGGGTGGGCAGCGGGACATCAAGCGCGACTCGAACGATGGACATGTAAATTGAATTGGACAGAAGCCGCGATTATCGCAGACTTCGCAAGCGTTGATCGGGTCGCGATATTTTTGCGCGCACCAAGCAAAAACCCCCGCCGTTTCCGGAGGGGGTTATGCATATAAGGCGTCTGACGATGACCTACTTTCACATGGGTAATCCACACTATCATTGGCGCGGAGTCGTTTCACTGTCCTGTTCGGGATGGGAAGGAGTGGGACCAACTCGCTATGGTCGTCAGACAAACTGGTAAGTTACTTGCG
>CAMTXT010000021.1:0-19684 GCA_947085835.1 uncultured Nitrosomonadales bacterium
AATGGTGATGCCAGGCGATAACGTCAGCATCACTGTTAACCTGATCAACCCGATCGCGATGGAAGAAGGTCTGCGTTTTGCGATTCGCGAAGGTGGCCGTACCGTCGGTGCAGGTGTGGTTGCAAAAGTTATCGAGTAATAGCCAGGAATCGGGGTTCAGGATTCGGGAGTCGGGATATGGCAGGAGTTTTGCTGAATCCTGGTTCCTGAGTCCTGCATCCTGATTTTGCTTGCATTTAGTATTTAGTCCGCATACAATGCGCCCCCTCACGTAAATGAGTTTACGTGAGTTTGTTCTTTAATTAGCGGCATTGCCGCACGAAGTCAGAGAAAACTATGCAAAGTCAAAAAATTCGCATCCGCCTGAAAGCGTTTGATTATCGTTTGATAGATCAATCCGCTGCACGCATTGTTGAAACCGCCAAGCGCACTGGCGCAGTGGTTAATGGTCCTGTGCCATTGCCGACTAAAATTGAGCGTTTTGACGTGCTGCGTTCACCTCACGTGAACAAAACTTCACGTGATCAATTCGAAATTCGTACCCACCTGCGTTTGATGGACATCGTTGATCCGACTGATAAAACAGTCGATGCATTGATGAAACTTGATCTGCCGGCTGGTGTTGACGTCGAGATCAAGTTGCAGTAATAAAAAGCGAGTAGCGAGTGGCGGGTAGCTAATACAAAAGGCTATATGCTGCGGGCTACAAGCTTGGTTTCATGTGGCAAAATAATCGGCTGACCAATTGTAGTTGGCCCCTTAACAAGAGGAAATTAAAATGAGCTTAGGACTTGTCGGTCGCAAGATTGGCATGACCCGCGTATTTACCGAAGACGGATCATCGTTGCCGGTAACTGTGCTGGAAGTGTCCAATAATCGTATTACTCAGGTTAAATCCGTAGGTACTGATGGCTATAACGCTGTGCAATTAGCACACGGTGTGCGTCGTGCTACCCGCGTTTGCAAGGCTGCAGCTGGCCATTTTGCAAAGGCTGGTGTGGAAGCTGGTAATGCAATGAAGGAATTTACAGTAACTGCTGATCAATTGGATGGTCTGGCACTCGGCTCTACGGTCAGTGTTGAAATTTTCCAGGTCGGTCAGCTGGTTGATGTAACCGGTACCACCAAAGGTAAGGGCTACGCTGGTACCATCAAGCGTCACCATTTCAAATCGGGTCGTGCCTCTCACGGTAACTCAAAGTCACATAACGTACCGGGTTCTATCGGTATGGCGCAAGATCCTGGTCGTGTTTTCCCAGGTAAGCGTATGACGGGTCATCTCGGTGATGAGCAGCGCACCGTTCAAAATCTACAAATCGTACGCGTTGACGTTGCTCGTCAACTGTTGCTGGTTAAGGGCGCCGTTCCTGGTTGCACAAACAGCAAAATCATCGTGCGTCCAGCAGTGAAGGCAGGTGCCTAATGGAACTCAAAGTCATTAATGATAAAGGTCTGTCTACCTCGAATCTGAGCGCTTCTGACGAAGTGTTTGGTCGTGGTTACAACGAAGATCTGGTGCATCAACTGGTTACCGCTTACCAGGCTAATGCGCGTGCCGGTAACAGCAAGCAAAAGAGCCGTTGCGAAATCGCAAAGAGTACCCGCAAGCCATTTGCGCAAAAAGGTACTGGTCGCGCTCGTGCAGGTATGGCCTCCAGCCCGTTGTGGCGTGGCGGTGGTAAGATTTTCCCGAATACCGGCGAAGAAAACTACACTCAAAAAGTTAACCGCAAGATGTATCGCGCAGGTTTTGCAGCGATTCTGTCAAAGCTGGTTGCTGAGAATCGTCTGGTTGTGATCGAAGATCTGACCGTTGATGCGCCAAAAACCAAGCTTCTTGCCGATAAAATCAAGAATCTGGGTATCGCTGGTCGTGTTCTTGTGATCACTGACAGCATGGATGAAAATCTTTACCTGTCTTCGCGTAATCTGCCTAACGTGCTGGTTCTGGAGGCTTATCAGGCCGATCCTGTTAGTCTGGTTCGTTTTCCAAGTGTCGTTGTGACACGCGGTGCGGTAGCTAAAATTGAGGAGATGTTCGCATGAGTGCACATTCATTTAGTCAAGAGCGTTTGATGAAAGTGTTGATCGCTCCGCAAATCTCCGAAAAGGCAACTTACGTAGCTGACAAGTACGAGCAAGTTGTATTCAAGGTTTCGACCGATGCAACCAAGCCGGAAATCAAAGCTGCAGTTGAATTTATGTTCAAGGTTGTTGTTGACAGTGTTCAGGTTGCAAATGTTAAGGGCAAAGAAAAGCGCTCCGGACGTTTCGTCGGCCGTCGCAATAACTGGAAGAAAGCCTATGTTTGTCTGGCTTCCGGTCAGGAAATTAACTTCGCTGTAAGCGAGCAAGGATAATTATCATGGCATTGATTAAACTAAAACCAACAACTCCAGGTCAGCGTGCTGTATTGCGCGTTGTGAACAAGGAATTGCATAAGGGTAAGCCTGTTGCATCCTTGCTGGAAAAGCAAACAAAGACAGCCGGCCGTAACAACAACGGTCATATCACTACCCGTCATATGGGTGGTGGGCATAAGCAGCATTATCGTCTGATCGACTTCAAGCGCAGTAAGGATGGAATTCCTTGCGTCGTTGAGCGTCTTGAATACGATCCAAACCGTAGTGCCAATATCGCACTGCTGTTGTATGTTGACGGCGAGCGTCGCTACATCATTGCACCTAAGGGCATTTCTGCTGGTGCTGCATTGATCAGTGGTTCCGAAGCGCCAATCAAAGCCGGTAATGCGATGCCTTTGCGCAACATTCCAGTTGGTTCGACGATTCATTGCATCGAAATGTTGCCAGGCAAGGGTGCTCAGTTGGCACGTTCTGCCGGTACTTCGGTTCAGTTGTTGGCACGTGATGGCAGTTATGCTCAGTTGCGTTTGCGCTCCGGCGAAATCCGCAAGGTGCATATCGATTGCAAGGCGACATTGGGCGAAGTGGGTAACTCCGAGCACAGTCTGCGTTCTATCGGTAAGGCTGGCGCGATGCGCTGGCGCGGTGTTCGTCCTACCGTTCGCGGTGTGGTCATGAACCCGGTCGATCACCCTCACGGTGGTGGTGAAGGTAAGACTGCGGCTGGTCGTCATCCGGTCAGCCCATGGGGTGTTCCGGCTAAGGGCTTCCGCACTCGTCGAAACAAGCGCACAAACAGCATGATCGTGCGTCGTCGTTTTAAGGCTTAAGGGGTAATTAAACATGGCACGTTCCATTAAAAAAGGTCCATTTGTAGACGCTCATCTGCTCAAGAAGATTGAGACTGTGCGCGCGACAAATGATAAGCGCCCGGTAAAAACCTGGTCACGCCGTTCAACGGTGTTGCCAGAGTTCGTCGGTTTGACGATTGCTGTACATAACGGCAAGCAACACATACCGGTGTACGTTTCTGAAAACATGGTTGGTCATAAGTTGGGTGAATTCTCCCTGACTCGTACCTTCAAGGGTCATGCTGCTGATAAAAAAGCAGTCAAGAGATAAGGGAGGCATGATGACTACGACTACTGCAGTTGCAAAAAACATTCACCTCTCCGCACAAAAGGCTCGCTTAGTTGCGGATCAGATTCGCGGTTTGCCAGTTGCGCAAGCGCTTAATATTTTGAACTTCAGCCCTAAAAAGGGTGCTGGAATCATCAAGAAGGCGCTTGATTCTGCAATCGCTAATGCCGAGCACAATGATGGTGCCGACATTGACGAGTTGAAGGTTAAGGTTATTTATGTCGATAAGGCATCTTCGCTCAAGCGCTTCATGGCTCGTGCGAAGGGTCGCGGCAATAAGATCGAAAAACAGACTTGTCATATCACTGTTAGCGTCGGAAGCTGAGGATAAATTATGGGACAGAAAATTCACCCAACCGGTTTCCGGTTAAGCGTTCGCAAGAACTGGGATTCTAAGTGGTTCGCCAACAGCGCCAACTTTGCTGACATGTTGCTCAAAGACATCGAGGTTCGTGCATATCTGAAGAAGAAGTTGGCTTCAGCCATGGTTTCAAAAATCGTCATCGAGCGTCCTGCTAAAAGCGCCAAAGTGACTATCTACACTGCTCGTCCTGGTATGGTTATCGGGAAAAAGGGTGAGGATATCGAACTGTTGCGCGCCGAGTTGCGCAAACGTATGGGTCTGCTCTCTGTTGACCTGGCGATTGAAGAAGTGCGTAAGCCGGAAATCGATGCTCAATTGATCGCGGATAACATTACTGCTCAATTGGAAAAGCGCATCATGTTCCGTCGCGCGATGAAGCGTTCGATGCAAAACGCAATGCGTCTGGGTGCCCTGGGCATCAAGATTATGAGCGCGGGTCGTCTGAACGGAATTGAAATCGCTCGTACCGAGTGGTATCGCGAAGGCCGTGTGCCATTGCATACACTGCGCGCAGATATCGACTATGGCACTTCTGAAGCCAAAACCACCTACGGCATCATCGGCGTTAAGGTTTGGGTCTACAAGGGTGATATCGGTCAGGAAGTTGCAGTAACTGCCGCTGCTGAACCGGAAAAACGAGTAAAAAAGCCAGGAGCTAAGCATGCTACAGCCAGCTAGAAGAAAGTACCGCAAGGAACAAAAGGGCCGCAATACCGGGATTGCCACACGTGGTAACAAGGTAAGTTTCGGTGAATTTGGTCTGAAGTCGGTTGCGCGTGGTCGTTTGACTGCGCGTCAAATTGAAGCCGCTCGTCGCGCTATGACTCGTCATATCAAGCGTGGTGGTCGTATCTGGATCCGCGTATTCCCTGATAAGCCTATCTCCAAAAAGCCTGCTGAAGTCCGCATGGGTAATGGTAAGGGTAATCCTGAGTACTACGTTGCCGAGATTCAACCAGGCAAGATGTTGTACGAGATGGATGGCGTTGATGAAACATTGGCACGCGAAGCGTTTAAGTTGGCATCTGCAAAGCTGCCACTTGCGACTGTGTTTGTCGTTAGACAGGTAGGTGAATAATCATGAAGGCTAGTGAACTCAAACTCAAGTCAAAGTCGGAGCTGCAGCAAGATCTGCTTTCTCTGACCCGTGCTCAATTTGGACTGCGTATGCAAGTTGCTACGCAACAGATGACCAAGACCAGCGAGATGCGCAAGATTCGTCGCGACATTGCGCGCATCAAAACCGTAATGCAGCAGAAGGAAGCACAGTCATGAGCGAAGCTAAACTTAAGCGTACCCTGACAGGTACTGTTACAAGTGACAAAATGGACAAGACTATTACTGTCCTGGTCGAACGCAAAGTAAAACACCCGTTGCTGGGTAAGATTATTCGCGTATCCAAAAAATACCATGCTCATGATGAAAACAATGAGTGTCACACCGGCGATGTGGTTACGATTGAAGAGTGTCGTCCTCTTGCAAAAACCAAAGCATGGCGTGTAGCTAAAGCTGCATAAAAGGTTTTTGCGGTTTAATTGAAATTTCAGCTTGCAAGTTTTCATGAATTGCATATAATACGCGGCTTCGTTACATCGCCGCTTGCGGCGCCCTTTACCCGAACGGGTACCAAAACTGGCCGCTGCAAGCGGAAAAAGTTGGAGATTAAATAATGATACAAATGCAGTCTGTTTTAGATGTAGCTGACAATACTGGTGCGCGTTCCGTAATGTGCATCAAGGTATTGGGTGGTTCTAAGCGTCGTTATGCTTCCGTTGGTGATGTTATCAAGGTAAGTATTCGCGATGCAGCTCCACGTGGTCGTGTAAAGAAAGGCGAAGTTTATAATGCCGTAGTGGTTCGTACCGCTTATGGTGTTCGCCGTTCGGATGGTTCGCTGGTTAAGTTTGATGGCAACGCTGCGGTGTTGTTGAATGCCAAGCTCGAGCCTATCGGAACTCGTATTTTCGGGCCAGTAACACGTGAGCTTCGTACTGAAAAGTTTATGAAGATCGTTTCGCTAGCACCTGAAGTGCTTTAGCGTTAACTGGTCGATCGAGGAAAATCATGCGTAAGATTAAAAAGAACGACGACGTTATTGTCATCGCTGGCAAGGATAAGGGTAATCGCGGAAACGTTTTGAGCGTTTTGGGTGACTACTTGTTGGTTGGCGGTATCAATAAAGTCAAAAAACATCAGAAGCCAAATCCTGTAAAAGGACTGGCTGGCGGTATCATCGAAAAAGAATCGAAAATACATATTTCAAACGTGGCTTTGTTTAACGCCGCTGCGAATAAGGGTGATCGAGTCGGTATTAAAACGCTGGAAGATGGACGCAAAGTACGTGTGTTCAAATCCAACGGCGAAGTTGTTGACGCTTAAGGGGTATAGGGCATGGCTCGTTTTTATGAGATGTACAAAGATAAAATAACCCAGGATCTTATGACGCAGTTTGGTTACAAGTCGGTTATGGAAGTTCCGCGTATCGAAAAAATCACCCTTAACATGGGCGTTGGCGAAGCAGTTGCCGACAAAAAGGTTATGGATTTCGCTGTTGGCGATATGCAAAAAATTGCTGGTCAGAAGCCGATTGTTACGATGTCTAAGAAATCCATCGCTGGATTCAAGATTCGTGAAGGTTACCCGGTTGGTTGCAAAGTCACACTGCGCAAAGATCGCATGTATGATTTTCTTGACCGTCTGATTTCTGTTGCTATTCCGCGTATTCGCGATTTCCGTGGTATTTCCGGAAAATCTTTCGATGGCCGTGGTAATTACAACATGGGTATCAAAGAGCAAATCATATTCCCGGAAATTGAATATGAAAAAGTCGATGCATTGCGTGGTATGAACATCACGATCACGACTTCCGCGAAGACTGACGAAGAAGCTCGCGCTTTGTTGTTGGCTTTCAAACTCCCATTAAAGAAATGAGGGATTACTAATGGCTAAGATGTCATTGATTAACCGTGATCTCAAGCGTCGCGAGATCGTAAAGAAATTTGCAGCAAAGCGCGCTGAGCTGTTTGCGACAATTTCTAACATGAGTCTGTCCGATGAAGAACGTGCGGCTGCTCGTTTGAAATTGCAGGCGTTGCCTCGTGATTCCAGTCCAGTGCGTTTGCGTAATCGCTGTGCTCTGACTGGTCGTCCTCGCGGAACATTCAGGAAGTTTGGTTTGGGCCGCATCAAAGTTCGTGAATTTGCGATGCGTGGTGAAATCCCCGGGATCACTAAGGCTAGCTGGTAGGAGAAATAATTATGAGCATGAATGATCCAATTTCCGATATGTTGACGCGCATTCGTAATGCGCAGATGGCTGAAAAAGCCAGCGTATCTATGCCATCTTCAAAATTGAAGGTAGCAATTGCTGAAGTCCTTAAAGAAGAAGGCTATGTTGATGGCTTCAAAATCGAACAAGGAACGCCTGGTAAGGCTACTTTGCAAATCGGTCTGAAGTATTACAGCGGACGTCCGGTAATCGAAAAAATTCAGCGCATCAGTCGTCCGGGATTGCGTATTTACAAGGGTAACACCGATATTCCTAAAGTCATGAATGGCTTGGGGATCGCGATTGTTTCTACTTCGAAGGGTTTGATGACCGACCGCAAAGCGCGTGCCAATGGTATTGGCGGCGAAGTGTTGTGCGTAGTCGCGTAAGGAGGTAAATATGTCTAGAGTTGCCAAGAATCCTGTCATTGTACCAAGCGACGTTGAATTCGCGATGGTTGCGAATGAAATTACAATTAAAGGCCCGTTAGGTGTTCTTAAGCGTGTTTTGACTAACGATGTTAAGGTTGTTCATGAGGGCGATAGCCTGTTGTGTTCGGCATTGAGCAGTTCCAAGCAGTCAAATGCGATGTCCGGGACTATCCGTGCGTTGCTGGCAAATATGGTGCAAGGTGTCAGTAAAGGTTTTGAGCGTAAATTGCTTCTGGTTGGCGTGGGTTACCGTGCACAAGCAGTTGGCGACACGCTTAACCTGACGCTCGGATTTTCACATCCGGTCGCCTACGTTATGCCAGAGGGCGTTGTTGTAACAACACCTACTCAAACCGAAGTGGTTTTAAAGGGTGCTGACAAGCAACGCGTAGGCCAGGTCGCCGCAGAAATTCGTGCTTTCCGTTCTCCTGAGCCTTACAAGGGCAAGGGCGTTCGTTATAGCGACGAAGTGGTGATCATGAAAGAAACCAAGAAGAAATAATTGAGGCGGATATGTTGAATAAAAAAGCATCTCGTCAGCGCAGAGCACGCAAAACCCGTGCCCGCATTGCTGAACAAAGAACCGTACGTCTGGCTATACATCGTACTAATTTGCATATCTACGCACAGATCATTTCTGCATGCGGCGGTAAAATCCTGGCAAGTGCATCCAGTCTTGAGACTGATGTGGCCAAGGATATGGCAAATGGCGGAAACAAGGCGGCAGCAAGCGTCGTGGGTCAACGTATCGCTGAGAAGGCTAAGAGTGCGGGTATTACTCAAGTTGCCTTCGATCGTTCCGGTAATCGTTATCATGGTCGTGTCAAGGCGTTGGCTGAAGCCGCGCGTGAGCATGGTCTACAGTTCTAATTGGAGTTGAGCAATGGCTAAGCCGCAAGGAAAAATGCAAAAAGAGGAACGCGATGATGGCATGATCGAAAAGATGATCGCCGTGAATCGTGTCACCAAAGTAGTTAAGGGTGGCCGCATCATGGGTTTCGCTGCCCTCGCTGTTGTTGGTGATGGTGACGGTCGTATCGCGATGGGCAAGGGAAAGTCTAAGGAAGTTCCTGTTGCAGTCCAGAAAGCGATGGAAGAATGTCGTCGTAATCTCTTCAAGGTTAATCTGAAGAATGGCACCTTGCATCACG
This sequence comes from uncultured Nitrosomonadales bacterium, assembly GCA_947085835.1. Classification (GTDB taxonomy): domain Bacteria; phylum Pseudomonadota; class Gammaproteobacteria; order Burkholderiales; family Gallionellaceae; genus Gallionella. The sequence continues at coordinate 8,718 of CAMTXT010000021.1, forward strand.
CTGTTGTCGGTACTCATGGCGCAGCTAAGGTTCTGATGCGTCCGGCAGTCGAAGGTACTGGTATTATCGCCGGTGGCGCGATGCGTGCAGTATTTGAAGCGGTTGGTGTACGTGACGTTTCGGCTAAATGTTTGGGTTCAAGCAATCCGTACAACGTCGTTCGCGCTACTTTGAATGGACTTCGTGCGTTGAATGCACCGTCGGAGATTGCTGCCAAGCGCGGCAAGAATCTTGACGAAATTTTGGGGTAAGAAATGACACAAGCCAAAACAATTAAAGTGACACAGCTCAAAAGCCAGATTGGCACTAAGGAATCGCATCGTGCTACGCTGCGTGGCTTAGGGTTGCGTCGTATCAATCACACTGTTGAGCTCGAAGATACACCTTGCGTTCGCGGCATGATTAACAAAGTGTTTTACTTGGTTAAGTACGAGGCTCAATAATGCAACTTAATACTATTCAAGCAGCACCAGGTGCCAAGCACGCTAAGCGTCGCGTTGGTCGTGGTATCGGTTCCGGTCTGGGCAAGACAGCAGGTCGCGGCCATAAGGGACAGAAGTCTCGTTCCGGCGGATTTCACAAGGTAGGTTTTGAAGGCGGTCAGATGCCTTTGCAACGCCGTTTGCCTAAGCGTGGTTTTGTTTCATTGACTCGTTTCGATACCGTTGAAGTTCGTTTGTCCGATCTGCAAAAGTTGCCGGTTGACACGATTGACCTGTTGGCACTCAAGCAAGCTGGCGTAGTTCGCGCCGGTGCGTTAGCTGCCAAAGTATTTCTCTGTGGTGAAATCGCCCGCGCGGTTAAGTTGCAGGGTTTGCTGGTTACCAAAGGTGCGCGTGCAGCGATTGAAGCCGCTGGCGGTAGCATCGAAGAGTAAGAAGGCTAACTGTGACCAAAGTTGCTAAAGACGTAACTAAGGCCAAATACGGTGATTTGAGTACCCGTCTTTGGTTCTTGCTGGGTGCGCTGGTTGTGTATCGTATCGGTGCACATATTCCAGTGCCAGGTATTGACCCGGTTGTGTTGGCTGACCTGTTCAAGACGCAAAAGAACGGCATTCTGGGCATGTTCAACATGTTCTCGGGTGGTGCGCTGTCGAGATTCACGCTTTTTGCATTGGGTATCATGCCGTACATTTCGGCTTCGATCATCATGCAACTGGCCGCGATAGCGGTGCCTTACCTTGAGCAGTTGAAAAAAGAGGGTGAGTCGGGTCGTCGCAAGATTACTCAGTACACACGCTACGGCACGCTGGGTCTGGCCATTTTTCAGTCATTCGGTATTTCGGTTGCTTTGCAGGCTCAGCCAGGTTTGGTGCTGCATCCGGGTTCAATGTTTCAGATGACCACCATGATTACGCTGGTCACCGGAACCATGTTCCTGATGTGGTTGGGTGAGCAAATTACGGAGCGCGGTTTGGGCAACGGTATTTCGTTGATCATCTTCGCTGGTATCGCTGCGGGTCTGCCCAATGCGATTGGCAGCACGCTTGAGTTGGCTCGTACGGGTGCTTTTTCAATACCGCTTGTGTTGTTCTTGTTCGTAGGCGCAATTGCCGTAACTGCTCTGGTTGTGTTCGTCGAACGCGGTCAGCGCAAAATACTGGTCAATTATGCCAAACGACAAGTTGGTAACAAGGTTTATGGCGGGCAAAGTTCTCATTTGCCACTGAAGCTGAACATGGCAGGCGTTATTCCTCCAATTTTTGCTTCGAGCATGATTTTGTTTCCGGCGACGATTGCAGGGTGGTTTGGTAATTCGCCTGGTATGGGATGGCTCAAAGATGCGAGTCAAATGCTGTCACCGGGGCAACCGATTTACGTCTTGACTTATGCTGCAGCAATTCTGTTCTTCTGCTTTTTCTATACGGCGCTGGTTTTTAGCCCGAAGGAAACAGCTGATAACCTGAAGAAGAGCGGTGCTTTCTTGCCGGGAATTCGTCCAGGAGACCAAACTGCCAAGTATGTTGAAAAGATCATGTTGCGTCTGACGCTGATCGGTGCTGTTTACATTACGCTGGTGTGCTTGTTGCCAGAGTTCCTGGTCGTCAAGTTCAACGTGCCATTCTACTTCGGCGGAACGTCATTGCTGATTCTTGTGGTCGTAACGATGGATTTCATGGCGCAAGTGCAGTCGTATTTGATGACGCACCAGTATGATAGTTTGCTGAAAAAGGCTAATTTTAAAGGTGGGTTGTCACGCTAATGGCAAAAGAAGATGTAATTCAGATGCAAGGTGAGATCGAGGAGTCGTTGCCGAACGCAACATTCCGAATCAAGCTGGAAAACGGTCATGTGGTTCTGGGTCATATCTCCGGTAAAATGCGTATGCACTATATTCGCATTTTGCCTGGCGACAAGGTGACGGTGGAGTTAACGCCATATGATTTGAGCAGAGCGCGAATTGTGTTCCGTGCCAAATAGTTAATAGTTAGGAGAAGTAAATGAGAGTTCAAGCATCAGTAAAAAAGATCTGCCGTAACTGCAAGATCGTTATTCGTAAACGTGTTGTGCGTGTAATTTGCACTGAGCCACGTCACAAGCAACGCCAAGGTTAATTTTATAACTTGGTTTTTGATGATATAATTTTCGTTTTTTAAAGATAGGGTAGCTGCATGGCACGTATTGCAGGGGTAAATATCCCAAACCATCAACATGCTGTAATTGCTTTGACTGCAATTTATGGTATCGGAAGAGTTCGCTCGCAAAGTATTTGCGCGGCAGCAGGTGTAACACCAAGCGTCAAGATGAAAGATCTGACTGATGCTGAGGTTGAGAGCTTGCGCGAACAAGTCGCTAAATTCACAGTGGAAGGTGATCTTCGTCGCGAAACGACGATGAACATCAAACGTCTGATGGATTTAGGCTGCTATCGCGGTGTGCGTCACCGTCGTGGTCTGCCTTGTCGCGGACAACGTACTCGCACCAATGCGCGTACTCGTAAGGGTCCACGCAAATCGATTGCTGGCGCAAAGAAGTAAGTTTGCTTTAACGCATTAGAGGATTTAATCATGGCTAAGCCAAGCACGAAAGTGCGCAAAAAAGTAAAAAAGAATGTTGTCGAAGGTATTGCACACGTTCACGCTTCCTTTAACAACACCATCGTAACGATCACGGATCGTCAGGGCAATGCTCTGGCATGGTCCACGAGCGGCGCGAATGGTTTCAAGGGTTCGCGTAAGAGTACTCCCTTTGCTGCACAGGTTGCTGCTGAAGTCGTGGGCAAATCTGCTGCTGAATGTGGTGTTAAGAATATTGAAGTGCGTATCAAGGGCCCAGGTCCTGGTCGTGAATCTACAGTACGTGCATTGAATGCAGCTGGTTTTAAGATCACAAGCATTTCTGATATTACGCCGGTACCGCACAACGGTTGCCGTCCGCCTAAAAAGCGTCGTATCTAATTTATTTGGGAGTTGATCTTGGCTAGAAATCTTGATGCAAAATGCCGTAAGTGCCGTCGTGAGGGCGAAAAGCTCTTTCTGAAGGGTGAAAAATGCTTTACTGACAAGTGTGCAGTCGAGCGCCGTGCGTATCCACCTGGTCAGCATGGCCAGCGCCGCAATACTCGTTTGTCCGAGTACGGTGGTCAGTTGCGTGAAAAACAAAAAGTTCGTCGTATCTACGGCGTTCTGGAGCGTCAGTTCCGTCTGGTTTACAAAAAAGCCGCAGCATCACGTGGTATTACCGGCGAATCGTTGCTGCAATTGTTGGAGTCCCGCCTGGACAATGTGACTTACCGTATGGGTTTTGGTGCGTCACGTGCCGAATCGCGTCAGGTTGTTCGTCACAATGGTCTGCTTGTCAACGGCAAGCGTGTAAACATTCCTTCCTATCAAGTGCGTCCAGGTGACGTGATTGAAGTGGCTGAAAAGTCAAAGGCGCAATTGCGTATCAAGGCGGCTATTGCAGCGGCTGAACAACGCGGTTTCCCTGCATGGATCGAAATGGATACCAAGGCATTCAAGGGTACATTCAAAGCCAACCCACAACGTGCTGAACTGCCTGCAACCATCAACGAGCATCTCGTGGTTGAGTTGTATTCCAAGTAATCCACGCGGAGTAGCTTATGTATAACAATGATTTTTTGAAGCCTCGCATTATTGAAGTTCAAAAGATTTCCGAGACCCAGGCTAAAGTGGTCATGGAACCTTTTGAGCGTGGTTTTGGCCACACTTTGGGCAATGCGTTGCGCCGTATTTTGCTGTCTTCAATGGCAGGTGCTGCACCTACCGAAGTCAAGATGGCGGGTGTTCTGCATGAGTATGCAACAATCGACGGCGTCCAGGAAGACGTTGTCGACATCCTGTTGAACCTCAAGGGTGTTGTGTTGCGTCTGCATGGCGTCAAGGAAGTTGTCCTGACTTTAAAGAAGGAGGGCTTCGGTGTCGTGACTGCAGCAGACATCAGCGCGAATGCCGATGTGGAAGTTCTGAATCCTGAGCACGTGATTGCACATCTGACTGCCGGCGGTAAGCTGGACATGCAGATTAAGGTTGAGCAAGGTCGTGGTTATGTTTCAGCGATTTCTCGTCAGTTGCCGAATGAAACCCGTGCAGTCGGCCACATCGCATTGGATGCTTCGTTCAGTCCGGTAAGCCGTGTCAGCTACGCTGTTGAGAGCGCGCGTGTTGAACAGCGCACCGATCTTGATAAGTTGATCATGACGATTGAGACAAACGGTGCAATTGATCCTGAACAGGCGATTCGCAATGCTGCGCGTATCCTTGTGGATCAGTTCTCTGTGTTTGCTGCGCTGGAAGGTACTGAGCCTGTTGTTGAAAAGGAACATGTTCCTCAGGTTGATCCTATCCTGCTGCGTCCGGTTGATGATCTGGAGTTGACTCCACGTTCTTCCAACTGTCTCAAGGCACAAAGCATTCATTACATCGGCGATCTGATTCAATACAGCGAAAACGATTTGTTGCGTACCCCGAATCTGGGCCGCAAGTCTCTGAATGAAATCAAGCAGGTTCTTGCAGAGCACAATTTGTCGCTGGGCATGAAGCTGGAAAACTGGCCAGTCGCAGCTGCTTAAAGCTGCACAATAAATAGTCCGCTTTAAGCAGTGGAATAACTGAAGTTTAAGAGAGGCAATTATGCGTCACCGTTTAGGTTTAAGAAAACTCAACCGTACCAGCAGTCACCGTCTGGCAATGTTCCGCAACATGACCGTTTCCCTGTTGCGTCACGAAGTCATCAAGACTACCCTGCCTAAGGCCAAGGAACTGCGTCGCGTTGCAGAACCTATCCTGACGCTGGGGAAGACTCCAACACTGGCTAATCGTCGTCTGGCTTTTGCCCGTCTGCGTGACCGTGAAATGGTTACCAAGTTGTTTGACGAGCTGGGCCCACGCTATGCAACGCGCAATGGTGGTTATCTGCGTGTGTTGAAGTTCGGCTTCCGTCAAGGCGACAATGCTCCTATGGCATTGGTAGAATTGATGGACCGCCCGGCTGATGCTGAAGTGGTTGATGCTGAGTAAAGTGTTGTAATATTCTTGCATTAAATGAAAAGCGGACTGGTGACAGTTCGCTTTTTGCTATTATCAACACCAGTTTACAGTTCGCTGTTTTCTGAAACCGTAAACTGTTAACCGCAAACTTATTCAGGAGGCAGCATGTCAAACTGGTTCGAAGATAATTCCCTGTCTATTGGCCGTACCCCACTGGTGCGCCTTAACCGAATCACCGACGGTGCGCCGGCTACTATTCTTGCCAAGATAGAGGGGCGTAATCCTGCCTATTCCGTTAAATGCCGCATCGGTGCGGCGATGGTTGCTGACGCGGACCGAAGGGGGCTGCTCGGGTCCGGTAAGCATCTGGTCGAACCCACCAGTGGCAATACGGGTATCGCGCTGGCATTTGTTGCGGCTGCCAGAGGTATCCCGCTCACGCTGACCATGCCGGATACCATGAGCATTGAGCGCCGCAAATTGCTTGTTGCCTATGGCGCGACGCTGGTACTCACCGAAGGCGCCAAGGGCATGAGCGGTGCGATCGCGAAGGCGGAGGAAATTGCCGCATCCGATCCCGGTAAATACGTGTTGCTGCAGCAGTTCAAGAATCCTGCGAACCCGGGCATACACGAACAAACCACCGGGCCTGAAATCTGGAGTGACACTGACGGTAAGATCGACATGCTGGTGTCGGGTGTTGGCACAGGTGGCACCATCACGGGTATTTCGCGCTTTATTAAAAATACCAAAGGACGCGCGATCACCACCGTGGCTGTCGAACCCTCCGGCAGTCCGGTTTTAACCCAAACGCGTGCAGGAGAGCCGCTCAAGCCCGGCCCGCACAAGATACAGGGGATTGGCGCGGGATTCGTGCCGGACACCCTTGATCTGTCGCTGGTCGACGAGATCGAGCAGGTCAGCAACGAGGATGCGGTGCTGTATGCCCGTCGTCTGGCACGCGAAGAAGGTATCCTGTCTGGCATCTCCTGTGGCGCAGCTGTCGCCGTGGCGGTGCGACTGGCCCATCGTCCCGAGAATGCTGGCAAAACGATTGTCGTTATTTTGCCGGATTCGGGCGAGCGCTATCTCAGCTCAATTCTCTTCGAAGGTTTGTTCGACGACAAAGGGGTGGCGGTCTGAAGCTGCTAGCTTTTATTGACTTGCCGCTGTCGTAGTCAGTCAGGCTGGCTGTTACAATCGCCGCCAGCATAGTACGTAACGTTTTGGCTTTGTGCTGTTCACCAACTATTAATAATTTAACAGATGAAAATTGTTGGCTGACTCACCTGGCAGCAATATATTGAATATCAAGGAAATTATATGAGTTTGAAATGCGGAATCGTAGGTCTCCCCAATGTCGGTAAGTCGACTCTTTTTAACGCGTTGACCAAAGCGGGAATCGCAGCGGAAAATTATCCATTCTGTACGATTGAACCCAACGTCGGTATCGTCGAAGTGCCAGATCCGCGCATGAATGAGTTGGCCAAGATCGTCAAACCTCAGCGTATGCAACCTGCCATCGTCGAATTCGTCGACATCGCAGGTCTTGTGGCGGGCGCCTCCAAAGGTGAAGGTCTGGGTAATCAGTTTCTGGCCAACATTCGCGAGACCGATGCCATCGTCAATGTAGTGCGCTGTTTCGATGATCCGAATGTGATTCATGTGACCGGTCGCGTCGATCCGATCTCCGACATCGAGACCATTATCACCGAATTGGCACTCGCCGATCTGGCAGTGGTAGAGCGTACGTTACATCGCGATGGCAAAAAAGCCAAGTCCGGTGATAAGGATGCGCAGCAATTGGTGGCTGTGCTGGAAAAGCTGCTGCCGCACCTGAATCAGGGCAATCCGGCACGCACTTTCGGTTTGAGCGACGACGAAAAGAAGATCATTCAGCCGCTGTGCCTGTTGACCATCAAGCCTGCGATGTATGTCGGTAACGTGCTGGAAGATGGCTTCGAGAACAACCCGCACCTTGACCGTCTGCGTGAACACGCGGCTAAAGAAGGCGCGCCGGTCGTGGCGCTGTGTGCAAAAATAGAAGCCGAACTGGCTGATCTGGATGATGCTGATAAGCAGGAATTCCTTGCCGATCTGGGGCTTGAAGAGCCGGGACTCGACCGTCTGATCCGCACCGGCTACCAGCTGCTTGGTTTGCAAACCTACTTCACCGCCGGTGTGAAGGAGGTGCGCGCATGGACTATACACAAAGGCGATACTGCACCTCAGGCCGCCGGCGTGATCCACACCGACTTTGAGCGCGGCTTTATCCGTGCCCAGACCATTTCCTATAACGATTTCATCGCTTGCGGCGGTGAGGCAGGCGCGAAGGAAAAGGGCAAGATGCGCGTCGAAGGCAAGGAATATGTGGTACAGGACGGCGACGTACTGAATTTCCTGTTTAACGTATAAACAAGGCAATTAACAATTGTTGTTTTCATGAATCCGCGTACCTGGCAATTGTTGCGGCTGTTGGCTGATGGCGCGTTTCACTCAGGCAGTGAAATGGGGCGGCAGCTGGGTGTGTCGCGCGCGACAGTTTTCAGTGCTTTGGGGTCTGTGGCAGATTATGGCGTGGTTCTTCAGCGCATACGCGGACGGGGCTATCGTCTGGCTCAGCCCTGGCACTGTCTTGATACGGTTGAAATCAATCGTTGTCTTGGCAATGCATCCGAGGCATTCCAGCTTGAAATATTGCAACAGGCTACCTCAAGCAATACCGAGTTGCTGCGGCGTGCTACACAAGGTGCCCCCAGCGGCAGCGTGCTGGCGGTGGAGTTGCAGACTGCCGGGCGAGGACGCATCGGGCGTGTCTGGCATTCAGGTCTGGGGAATGCGCTGACTTTTTCACTGTTGTGGCGGTTTGATGGCGGTTTGAATGCGCTGTCAGGATTGAGTCTGGCGGTGGGTTTGGCTATCCTGCGTGCGCTGCAAAAATTTAAAGCTTGTGGGGTTGGGCTGAAGTGGCCGAACGACATTCTGGCTCCTTCCGGCAAGCTGGGCGGTGTGCTGATCGAGGCGCAGGGCGATATGTACGGTCCGAGTGCGGTGGTGATAGGTATAGGCATCAATTGCAATCTGCCGCAGGTGATAGAGCAGCTGATCACGCAGCCTGCCGCAGCTTTGGATCAGGTGTGTGCAGTGCCGCCCACGCGCAATCGGTTGCTGGCAGCCGTGTTGCAACAATTGGCCCTCGTGCTGGATGAATTTTCGCGCACAGGTATCGCTCACCTGCGCCTCGAATGGGAACAATATCATGCACAGCAAAATTTGCCCGTCCAGCTGAAAATGCCGGATGGGGTCATGATCAGCGGTATCGCGCGCGGTGTCAGCGAGGGTGGTGAATTGCGTCTGGAAACAACCCAGGGGATCAGGCAATTCAATTCCGGAGAAGTGGGAGTTGGTTCATGATTAGATTATTGATCGATTCAGGTAATACCAACATCAAATTGGCGCTGGTGGATGGTGAGCGCTGGCTGCCTGTGCTCAATATTCCGAGCAACCATGCTGACGATTTGAGCTTTACCTACTACCCCGACGTGCAGCAGGTGTGGGTGAGCAATGTGGCAGGCGCTGAAGTGGCCCGGCAGATTAAGGCGGCCTGCGCAGCGCGGCACTGGGTGCCTCAATTTATCACCGCGCAAGTTGAACTGTGCGGCGTGCGCAACGGCTATGCGCTGCCTGCGCAGTTGGGAAGCGATCGTTGGGCTTCCTTGATCGCCGCATGGCATCTTGCCGGGGTGGCGTGTCTGGTGGTCGGCAGCGGTACGGCAACCACGATAGATGCGCTCTCTAGTAGTGGCGAATTTATGGGCGGGTTGATTTTGCCGGGGATAGCATTGATGCAGCGCAGTCTGACGTCGGCGACTGCTCTGTTGCATGAGGGGGGGGGGCATTACGCGAACTTTCCGCATAACACCGTTGACGCACTGTTCAGCGGCGCCGTGCAGGCCAGCTGCGGTGCTATACAACGGCAGTACTCATTGTTGGCGGTGGCTGATGCACCGGTGCTGCTGAGCGGTGGCGCGGCGTGTCTGTTGTCGCCTCACTTAAGCTTGCCGGTGCAGATGATGGATAATCTCGTGCTGCAAGGATTGTTGTTAATCGCACAGGAATCGGATAAAGCATGAAAAAAAGCTTGAAAATAATATTTTGGCTGTTAATTGTGTTGAATGTAGTTTTATTTGGTGTGATGCAAGCGGGCGTGCTGGACGATGGTCAGGCAGCACAAGTGCTGCGCCCGGTGCATGAGGAAAAAATCACGCTAATGGGGAGTGAGCGTGCGCAAGCGGCTTCTGCCGTCACGCTGATTTCGGTAGTCAGTCAGCCCGCATCCGCTCCGGTATCAGCGCCGGCGGCAGTGCCACTGGTGGCAAAAGCGGGAACTTGCTTTGAATGGGGGGACTTTTCCGGTGCGGAACTTGACCTGGCTGCAAAAGCCCTGAAGAAATTGTCGCTGGGCGAGAAACTCAGTCAGCGCGAAATTGATCGGGTTATCGGCTTCTGGGTGTATATCGCACCGCTCAAGGACAAGGCGGCGGTGAGTCATAAGTTGGCTCAACTCAAGGAGCGCGGCGTGACAGACTATTTTGTAGTGCAGGAAGCGGGCGAGTGGCTGAACGCTATTTCGCTCGGGCTGTTCAAGAGTCGGGAAGCGGCGCAAAAATTCATGGATGGCTTGCGTAAAAAAGGTGTTAATAGTGCCAAAATGGGTGAGCGAACTGGAAAAAGCCGTACAACGGTATTCATAATCAATGGTCTGGATGAGCAAATGAGTGACAAATTGACTGTATTGCAAAAAGATTTTGCCGGAAGTGAGTTAAAGATGGTTTCTTGTCATTGACACGAGTGATAAAAGTGCGGACAATGCCGTCCTCTTTGGTGATGTAGCTCAGGTGGTTAGAGCGCAGCACTCATAACGCTGAGGTCGGTGGTTCAAATCCACCCATCACCACCAAATTGTTGTTTCAAGTTGAACTGAAACTTAAAAACCCGCGCAGCGCAAGCTTTGCGGGTTTTTTGTTGTCGAAAATATCGGGCCTCTTTTTGTAAGTCGCGATGGCTTCCTCTGTTTTGGTTAATACGCTGAGCGGCGTTGTGTGCTCAACCTGTGTAACTACTGATGAGCGGTTATAAGTATCCTTTGTAGGATCGTCTTGCCAGCTGGTCGGCTGCCTTGCAGTATTCAGTGCCTGCGGTAAGAATTAAAGTTATTGATTGACAATAAGTTTTTGGTCCGTATAATCCGCACCTCTTCGCTGACGCGGGGTGGAGCAGCTCGGTAGCTCGTCGGGCTCATAACCCGAAGGTCATAGGTTCAAATCCTGTCCCCGCAACCCAGCAGCAGAATTCGTTTTAAAAGATTTCAAAATGTAGTTGACACGATGTTGTAAGTCTCTATAATGCTGACCTCTTCGCTGCAAAGCGATTCGCTCTTTAAAAAATAAATTAAACAATCGACGAGTGTAGGTGCTTGGTTTTTGGGAAGTTTTTCGATCTTTGGATACGAAAA
>CAMTXT010000022.1:0-52462 GCA_947085835.1 uncultured Nitrosomonadales bacterium
CAGCAACACGCCATTGGTGGTCATTGCGATCTCGACCGGTTCGTCGTTCAGCGTGCGCAGGGCGGACAATTTTTCGATCAGTTTTTCGATGCCGCGACGCAGCAAAGGCTCTCCCCCGGTCAGGCGGATCTTGCGCACGCCTAAACGCGTAAACGATTCGGCTACGCGGACGATTTCCTCAAGGCTGAGCAGTTCTGCGCGAGGCAGAAAAACGTGGTTTTTGTCGAATATCTCGCGCGGCATGCAATAGGTGCAACGCAGGTTGCACCTGTCCGTGACCGAAATCCGCAGATCCAGCATCGGACGGCGCAGGGTATCGTGAAAAACGCCTCCGTCTGTCAGGGTTGGGGCATGCATGGCGGACTCATCCGGTTGCACTGGCATCGCTGCTATATTTTTGATCGGTATGACTTTGGCGTAGTGCATTTTATATAACTGGTGTTGAGTGTCGAATTATAGGTTTTTACATTCGACACCGGTTGTACTTAGCGCGCGCGTTTGGCTGAAAAAGTGTTTTCCACCAACGGCGGTGCATCGCTCTGGGGAACATGGCACTGGTTGCAGTTGTACCTTGCATTGATCAGATGATCGGTGACCTGGCCCGGTGCATTGCGCAGATCGGTGAAATGACTGGGCGGAATCGGCGTCGGACTGCCGGCTTCGAGCTTCTTGCCCCAAAGATCCGGCTGGTTGTGGCAGGCGATGCACAGGTTATTTTCACGTGTGATGGGCAGAAAATCGGCAATGTCATGGGGCACCTGCGGCGGCGCACCCAGGTAGGCGCGGGGCAGTAGACGGCTTTGCCCCGGTGGCACAACGCTATAGTGATAGACCGCAGGCGTCGGCACCTCGAAGACGCTGGTCTTGGATAGGCCCATGTTCTCCGCTTTGATGCTGCTTGCGGCGTACGAAGAACCCGCTGCCAACAAGACTGCGGCGGCCAGAAGTGCGGTGACAGTATGTTTTTTAAGCATTATTTTCTCTCCTTTAACGTGAAACTCGCGTAGCGATTCGTTTGCTCTTTCTCCCGCGTGCGGGGGAAAGTTGGATAGGGGGAAACGGGCATGGCGACTTTCATTTACAAGAGTGGATTTTTGCCATGCCCGTTAGGATCAGGTCTTGTAGATCTTGACCGCACATTTCTTGAAGTCGGTTTGCTTGGAAATCGGGCAGGTGGAATCCAACGTCACCTTATTGATGAACACGCCCTCGTCAAACCACGGTACAAACACCATGCCTTTGGGCGGGCGATTGCGTCCGGTCGTCTCAACAGTCGCCTTGATTTTGCCCCTGCGTGACTCGATCCAGGCGATGCTCTGCTGCTTGAGGCCGCGCGACTTGGCATCATCCGGGTGCATGTAGATCAGTGCGGCCGGCACTGCCCAGTGCAATTCGCGAACGCGGCGCGTCATCGTGCCGGAATGCCAGTGTTCCAGCACGCGACCCGTGGAGAGCCACATGTCGTATTCGTGATCCGGCTGCTCTACCGGCGCTGCGTAGGGACGGAAAAATATCTTGGCGCGACCCTTGATACTGGTCATTTCGGAATTGGTCACGCCGTCCAGATTGCCGGAGGGGAGGGATTTGAACGCCGGGCCGTAAAAATCGAAACCGCTGCCTTTCGCAACGTAAGGGTCATAGGCTTCGTTGAAGCGCCAGTGCGTCTCTTTGCCGTCGACCACCGGCCACTTCAGGCCGCGCACATCGTCGCGGAAATACACATCGAATTCGGCCAGGTCATGCGCGTGGCCGCGACCGAACTGGGCATATTCCTCGAACAGCGCTTTTTCCGGAAACCAGTGATCGCCCAGAAGTTTTGCGGTGTGGTTGTCGTGGGTTTTGGCAATTGCATCCGGCCATTTGAATTTTTTATTGGTTTCCGTGGCGTACAGGGCGTCATACAGCGTCGCATCCGGCGAATAGCCCGATCCTGCCAGCACATCGGGCAACATGCCATCTGCAAAACCTTCCGCCTTGAGCCCCGGTATTTTCTGCTCTCCCCACACTTCTTTCAATTTGAAGCGCTTTGAAAATTCCATGATCTGCCAGATGTCCGAACGCGCCTGTCCGGGTGGCGGCACCTGTTCGCGCCACATCTGGGTGCGCCGTTCGGCGTTGCCGTAAGCTCCCCATTTTTCGAAGATCATCGCAGCCGGCAGGATCAGATCGGCCACCTTGGTGGAGATGCCGGGGTAGGCATCGGACACCACGATGAAGTTATCCATATCTCGCGCGGCCTTGATCCAGTGGTTGGCGTTGGCGCTGCCCTGGAACGGATTGCATACCTGCACCCAGGCAAACTTGACCTGACCGTCTTCCAAATCGCGCAGCAGCTTGGCGATGTGGCTGCCCGGTTTAGGGTTGAGCGTCCTGGCGGGCAATTTCCAGATTTGTTCGGTGCGTGTCCGGTGCTCGGGATTGTTGACCACCATGTCGGCCGGCAGGCGGTGGGAGAAGGTGCCCACCTCGCGCGCGGTGCCACAGGCAGAAGGCTGGCCGGTCAGCGAAAATGCACCGTTGCCGGGCATCGCCTGTTTGCCCAGCAACAGATGCACCATGTAGGCCTGTTCGTTGACCCAGGTGCCGCGCTGGTGCTGGTTGAAGCCCATGGTCCAGAAGCTGACCACTTTTCGCGTTTTTTCGATGTAAAGATCAGCCAGCGCCATCAGCTTGCGCTTGAATTCGTCTAAGGGTTCTTCCGCATCGCCTTTTGCAAGCTCCGCGACAAAATCCAGCGTGTAGGGCTCGATGCCCTTCTTGAAGTCGTCGAACGTGATCAGCCAGTGTTTGTCGGCGGCGTTGCGGTTTTTCTGCTCGACTGTCGCGCCCGGCTTCTTGCCCTGGGCGATCGCTTCGTAATTATCCAGCTGCATGGTCAGTTCGCGGCCATTGGTATCCTTCTCAGGCGCGTAGTCGAACTTGTCCGTGCCGCGCAGGCCGTAACCGATGTCGACAGGTCCCGCCGCAAACGCGCAGTGCTTGTTGACGAAATCCCAGTTCACTGCATTGCGCGTGACAATCTCGCGCGCCAGATAGTTCATGATGGCCAGATCAGTCTGCGGACGGAAGATGATTTCCAGATCGGCGATGCCGGAGGACATGTTGCTCACGGTAGTCAGGTTGACCACGCGCACGTTGGGATTATTCAACCTGCGGTCGGTGATGCGCGTCCACAGCACCGGATGCATCTCCGCCATGTTCGCGCCCCACAGCACCATGGTGTCTGTCTGCTCGATGTCGTCGTAGTTGCCGGATGGCTCGTCGATGCCGAAGGTTTGCATGAAGCCTGCCACGGCGGAGGCCATGCAGTGACGCGCGTTGGGATCGATGTTGTTGCTGCGAAAACCCGCCTTCATCAGTTTGACTGCGGCATAGCCCTCCTGCACGGTATGCTGGCCGGATGCGAAAAAGCCGATGCCGGTAGGGCCGAGTTCTTTGTAATGGCGCTTGAATTGCTTCTCCATCTCGTCGAAGGCACGCTCCCAGGAAACGGCCACGAATTCGCCCTGTTTGTCGAATTTGCCGTCTTTCATGCGCAACAGCGGCCGGGTGAGGCGGTCCTGGCCGTAGATGATCTTGCCGTTGAAATAGCCCTTGATGCAGTTCAGACCGCGATTCACCGGCGCATCCACGTCCGCCTTGGTGGCGACGATCTTGCCTTTTTCGGTGGCGATCTGGATGCCGCATCCCACGCCGCAGAAGCGGCATACGCCCTTATCCCATCGCCAGCCCGCTTCAGCGCTTATGGTTGCTGCGTTGGCAATCTCGTTCACCGGAATACCAACCGCTGCGGCGGCCGATGAGACGATTGCGCTTTGCTTGAGAAAGTCGCGACGGGTGATAGTCATTGGAGTGCTCCTTCTTGATTTTTTAGGCAAGGATATGAAAGCTGTATTGCACGTGCATGTTAGTGACTGTGTGTCGCCTTGTTCACAAGCACACCGGCCAGTGCTGATTATCTGCTTGTTTTGCTCATGTTGACATCAAAAAACCAAAAATAGTTGCGTTCTGTCCAACATGAAAAAGTCCGCATACACCGCCCGGAAACCTGAAAAAGGCTGCCGGGGGATATGCGGACTCAAATGCCGTTTCCGGAATTGTCAGTGGAACAATATGATCGCTTTGTTAAAGGTGATCCAGAGGCCGATCGCGATAGGGATACCGACGGCCGTCCATGCCAGCGCAGCCGATGCATCCAGTCCGCCATGCGTGATGCCAAATGAGCCTGTCACCAGTTCTTCACCCACTTCTTTTTTATGGTGAGATGCTTCAATTTCGTGCATCTCCTGTTCAGACAAGTGCCACTTCTTGTCCACCGGCTTGATCAGCCAGTTCGCAATGAATCCCAGCACCAGGAAGCTGGCGAGGATATACATCGTGAAGTCATAGACCTGTTCGCGCGGCACGCCGGCAGCGATCTGCGCTTCGCGGATGTAGTTCACGACTACCGGCCCGATGATCCCGGCGGTTGCCCATGCAGTCAGCAGTCTGCCGTGGATCGCGCCGACGAACTGGGTGCCGAACATGTCCGCCAGATAAGCCGGTACGGTTGCGAATCCGCCGCCATACATCGACAGGATTATGCACATGAATGCGATGAACAATGCCTGGTGACCGGAGTGAGCCGCCCACGGTGAGAGGGCATACATTGCGATACCCAGTGCGAAGAACACGAAGTAGGTGTTCTTGCGACCGAGCTT
This sequence comes from uncultured Nitrosomonadales bacterium, assembly GCA_947085835.1. GTDB lineage: Bacteria > Pseudomonadota > Gammaproteobacteria > Burkholderiales > Gallionellaceae > Gallionella. The sequence goes on from CAMTXT010000022.1 coordinate 4,701, forward strand.
GTCGGAGAGCGAGGCCCAGAAGAAACGCCCGGCAATATTGAACAGCGAGAGTAAACCGGCAAAGCCTGCGGCCAGCGCTGCGATAGCCGTTTTCTGGTCGTGATCAAGGTTGCTGAATCCAATCTCGGGATGGCCTATCAAGCCGCCGCCAAAAATCTCCTGCAACATCGGGGACGCCATTCCGATCACGCCGATACCCGCACTCACGTTCAGACACAGCACCGCCCAGATCAGCCAGAATTGCGGCGTCTTGTGCGCATTCTTCAGATGCACGTTGTTATCCGAGATCAGTGCATGCTGGGCCTCCGGCTGCGTCCAGCCTTCAAGTTTCCAGCCTGTCGGCGGCACGCGATAACCGAATGCACCCAAAGTCATGGCGATGAAATACACCACGCCCATCGTGGCAAAAGTCTCCCACACGCCGATGCTGGTTGCGGTATGAAAATGTTCCATCAATGAATTTGCCATCGGTGCACCGATCATGGCGCCTCCGCCGAAGCCCATGATGGCCATGCCGGTCGCCATGCCGCGCTTATCCGGGAACCATTTGATCAGTGTGGAAACAGGAGAGATGTAGCCCAGACCCAGACCGATGCCGCCGATGAAGCCGGAACCCAACCACATCAGCCATAGTTGATGTGAGTAAACACCGTAAGCGGAGATCAGCAGACCGCCGCCCCAGCATACCGCAGCGGTGAAGCCTGCACGACGCGGGCCGACGCGTTCCAGCCAGCCGCCCCAGATTGCAGCGGACGATCCGAGCAACAAGAAGAACAAGGTGTACATCCAGCCCAGATCGCTGATCTTCCAGTCGCAGCTGGTGGTGAACAAGGCATCGAGCAGACCCGCATCCGCCGAACAGGCAACCTGCGTGGTAATGCCGATGGCCTTGGATAACGGCAGCCAGAATACTGAAAAGCCATAGGCCATGCCGATACACAGGTGGATAGCCAGGGCTGCGGGCGGGACCAGCCATCGATTGAAGCCCGCACGGGCTATGGTGCGCTCTCTTGCAAGCAAGCCGCTTGTTGCGACTCCGGAATTACTGGAACTGGACATAAACGTCTCCTCTTTATATGTTGATATTTTTATGGTTTTGTCAGGGTGCATCTACTCGGAATATAGCTATCTCCTCTCTTTTTAAAATAACACGTCAGCGACGTGGCAGTAAACTGTTTCGGTGGGTACGAATGGCTTCCAATACGATCGGTTCTATCGCTTCGCCGTCAGTCGAATCCACATATTCCAGCAACTGGCTGCGCATGCGCGGCGCCCAGAAATTATGAATATGTCCGGAAATTCCCAGCAGCGCTTCTTCATGATCCGGCACAGACTCAAAAAATTTGCCGATTTTATTCGCCATCTGTATCAAGTTTTGCATATCCATGTTTACCTCACGTCTATTCTGTTGGTATGCGTGTAGGCCACAAACTCATCGCCTCGTGCAAACGCGATTAGTGTCATGCCCGCCGCTTGTGCTGTTTCAACCGCCAATGCGGTCGGCGCGGAAATCGCAATCAGGCTGGCGATTCCCATCGTTGCTGCCTTTTGCACCATTTCCACGCTGGCCCGACTGGTGATCAATAAAAATCCGTCCTGAAAATCCAGGCCGTCTTCAGTCATCCTGCCGATCAATTTATCCAGCGCATTGTGGCGACCGACATCTTCACACACCTGCTGCAAGCGGCCGTCAGGGGTGCACCAGGCTGCGGCATGCATGCCCCCGGTCAGGCGGCCCAGCGGCTGTAATGCAGTCAACGCTTTGAGGGCTGCGCGTATCGACAACAACGGGATATCCGTGCCGGGCGGTACGGCAGGCAATACTCTGATAACCTGCTCCAGGCTTTCCACGCCACACAAACCGCAGCCGGTGCGCCCGGTCATGTTGCGCCTGCGCTGTTTGAGATTCATGAATGCCTGGCTGGAAATCTCGCAATGCACGGTGATGCCTAGTTCAGACTCTTCTATCTCGGCACCGCGAAACTCGGCGCGGTTATTCACGATGCCTTCGCTGAGCGCGAAGCCCAATGCGAAACTCTCAAGATCACAGGGAGTCGCCAACATCACCGCATGCGAGATGCCGTTAAATTCCAGCGCGACAGGGAGTTCCACGGCCAGATCGTCCAGCTTGTGTGTCCAGCGTGAATCGCGCCAGCGCGACACGGGCAGGCGCGAGACGCATTCGATTTGTGGTGCTGCAAGTTTCGCGGTATTAAGCATGACCTGGCCTTGCCTGATCCAGCAAATCCTGCTGTGCTTTGGAAAAACGCGTGTATTTCTGCTGCCAATCGGATGGCTCGGATACCGGTTTTACCTGCACCGCCGTCACCTTGTATTCGGGGCAATTGGTCGCCCAGTCAGAGTTGTCGGTAGTGATCACGTTCGCGCCCGATTCGGGGAAGTGGAACGTGGTGTAGACGACGCCCGGTTGCATGCGCTCGGATAGCTTTGCGCGCAATACCGTCTCGCCCGAACGGCTCTGAATGGCCACCCAGCCATCGTCGGTAATGCCGCGATCTTCTGCATCGTGCGGATGGATTTCCAGCATATCCTGTTCATGCCACTGCACGTTCTCGGTGCGACGGGTCTGCGCGCCGACGTTGTACTGCGAGAGTATCCGTCCGGTGGTGAGGATCAGCGGGAATTTGCGGGTGACTTTTTCATCGGTCGCCACATATTTCGTGATGATGAATTTACCCCTCCCGCGCACGAAATGGTCGATATGCATGATCGGTGTGCCCAGCGGCGCATCGTCGTTGCACGGCCACTGTATGCTGCCGAGTTCCTCCAGTTTTGCATAGCTCACGCCGTGGAAACTCGGTGTCAGTCTGGCGATTTCATCCATGATTTCCGACGGGTGCCTGTATTCCATCGGATAACCCAGGCGCTGAGACAACTGTACTGTCACTTCCCAGTCAGCCAGCATTGCCTTGGGCGGCATGACTTTTCGTACCCGCGAGATGCGCCGCTCCGCGTTGGTGAAGGTGCCGTCCTTTTCCAGGAATGAGGAACCGGGCAAAAATACATGCGCATACATCGCGGTTTCATTGAGGAAAATGTCCTGCACCACGATGCACTCCATGGAGGAGAGTGCGGCGGTCACATGCTGGGTGTTCGGGTCGGACTGAACGATATCCTCGCCCTGGCAATACAGCCCCTTGAAGCTGCCATCCAGGGCTGCATCGAACATGTTCGGGATGCGCAATCCGGGTTCCGGCTGAATCTCGACTCCCCAGGCCTGTTCGAATAATTGGCGTGTGGTCGAATCGGATACATGGCGGTAGCCCGGCAATTCGTGCGGGAAAGAACCGATGTCGCATGAACCCTGCACATTGTTTTGTCCGCGCAGCGGATTCACTCCGACGCCCTCACGGCCGATATTGCCGGTTGCCATCGCCAGATTCGCGATAGCCATCACCGAGGTTGAACCCTGCGCATGCTCGGTGACACCCAGTCCGTAATAGATCGCCGCATTGCCACCGGTCGCATACAGGCGTGCCGCGCCGCGCACCAGATCGGCGGACACGCCGGTGATTTGTTGCGTGGCCTCGGGTGAGTTTTCAGGCAGTGAGACAAAGTCCCGCCATTGCCCGAACGCACGGTCTTCGCAGCGCTCCGCGATGAAGGCGTTGTCCAGCAAACCCTCGGTGACGATTACATGCGCGAGCGCAGATAACATGGCCACGTTGGTGCCGGGTTTGAGCGGTAAATGAAATGCGGCCTTGATATGGGGGGAGCTCACCAGTTCGATCTTGCGCGGATCGATCACGATCAGTTTGGCGCCCGCCCTTATGCGTTTTTTCATGCGCGAGGCAAACACCGGATGCGCATCGGTCGGGTTCGCGCCGATCACCAGGATCACATCGCTGTGCTCGACGGATTTGAAGGTTTGCGTGCCGGCGGATTCGCCCAGTGTTTGTTTCAGACCGTAGCCGGTCGGCGAATGACAGACGCGGGCACAGGTGTCGACGTTGTTGTTGCCGAAGGCTGCGCGAACCAGTTTTTGCACCAGATAACCTTCTTCATTGGTGCAGCGCGAGGAGACGATACCGCCGATCGAGTCGCGCCCGTGCTTTTTCTGGATGCGTTTGAATTCAGAGGCGGCGTAGTCGAGCGCCTCGGCCCAGCTGACTTCGCGCCACGGATCGGTGATCTTGCTGCGTATCATCGGTTTCGTGATGCGGTCCTGATGCGTCGCATAACCCCAGGCGAAACGCCCCTTTACGCAGGAGTGCCCTTCATTGGCCTGGCCGTCCTTGTAAGGTGTCATGCGCACGACTTCATTGCCCTTCATCTCGGCCTTGAAGGCGCAGCCCACGCCGCAATAGGCGCAAGTCGTCACCACGCTGTGTTCTGCCTGTCCGATGGCGATGACGGTTTTTTCCTGCAAGGTGGCGGTGGGGCAAGCTTGCACGCAAGCGCCGCACGACACGCAATCGGATTCCATGAACGACTGGTCAGTTCCCGGTGAGACGCGAGAGTCGAACCCGCGTCCGGAAATCGTCAGCGCAAAGGTGCCCTGAATTTCCTCGCAGGCTCGCACGCAGCGATTGCACACGATGCACTTGGACGGGTCGTAGGTAAAATAAGGATTGGATTCATCTTTTTTGCTTGCCAGATGGTTTTCGCCATCAAAGCCGTAGCGCACTTCGCGCAAGCCTGTGACGCCTGCCATGTCCTGCAGCTCGCAATTGCCATTGGCAGGGCAGGTGAGGCAATCGAGCGGATGGTCGGAAATATAGAGTTCCATCACGCCACGGCGCAGCGATTGCAACTTAGGCGTCTGGGTGCGCACCTTCATGCCGGGCTCCACCGGTGTGGTGCATGAGGCGGGGAAGCCACGGCGACCTTCGATTTCGACCAGGCACAGGCGGCATGAGCCGAATGGCTCCAGGCTGTCCGTTGCGCACAGCTTGGGCACGTTCACGCCCCCTTCTGAGGCTGCGCGCATGATGGAAGTGCCGGCAGCTACGGTGACCTGCATGCCATCTATTTCGAGCGTGACTTCTTTGTCGCTGGTGCGTTTGGGTGTGCCGAAGTCTTTTTCATTGAGCGGTTTATGCATGCTGGTCTCCTGCGTTGTCTAGGCCAAAATCTTGTGGGAAATGTTTCAGCGCAGATAACACCGGATAAGGGGTCATGCCGCCCATCGCGCACATCGAGCCATTCAGCATCGTGTCGCACAGATCCGTCAGCAGTGTCAGCTGTGCGGGCCTGTCCTGATTGGCGATAACCTTGTCCAATACTTCCACGCCGCGCACCGCGCCGATGCGGCAGGGCGTGCATTTTCCGCAAGATTCGATCGCGCAAAACTTCATCGCGTAGCGCGCCAGTTTTGCCATATCCGCCGTGTCGTCATGCACCACGATGCCGCCGTGGCCCAGCACCGCCCACAAGGCTGTGTAAGCTTCATAATCCATCGGCGTATCCCACTGCGATTCGGGTAAGTAGGCACCCAAGGGACCTCCGACCTGCACCGCCTTGATCGCACGACCCGATGCTGCGCCGCCACCGAAGTCATACATCATCTCGCGCAAGGTCACGCCGAACGCCTTCTCGATCAAGCCGCCCTGTTTGATGTTGCCTGCCAGCTGGAACGGCAGTGTGCCGTGCGAACGGCCCATGCCATAGTCTTTGTAGAAGGCGGCGCCACGGGCCATGATGATGGGCACGGAAGCGAGCGAGATCACGTTGTTGATCACGGTCGGCTTGCCGAACAGCCCTTCGATTGCCGGCAGCGGCGGCTTGGCGCGCACGATGCCGCGACGGCCCTCCAGACTTTCCAGCAACGCGGTTTCCTCGCCGCACACATACGCGCCGGCAGCTTTACGCACTTCAAGCTCGAAGGTTTTTGCAGAACCCAAAATATCCGAACCCAGGTAGCCCGCCGCACGCGCCACGACAATCGCCTTGTTCAGCACTGCAATGGAATGCGGATACTCGGATCTGACGTAAATGTAGCCTTGCGTCGCACCGACAGCCAGGGCTGCGATGGTCATGCCCTCGATCAGCACAAAAGGATCGCCCTCCATCAGCATGCGATCGGCGAAGGTGCCCGAGTCGCCTTCATCCGCATTGCACACGATGTATTTTTGCAAGGCATCCGTTTTCAATACTGTCTGCCATTTGATGCCGGTCGGGAAGGCTGCGCCGCCGCGCCCGCGCAGACCCGATTCGGTCACCTGCTGCACGATGGTCTCAGCCGGCAGCGTCAGCGCCTGGCGCAATCCCTCATAGCCTTCATGCCGGATATAGTCGTCAAGAGAGAGCGGGTCGGTGATGCCGACGCGCGCAAAAGTCAGTCTTTCCTGCTGTTTCAAATAGGCCAGCTCTTCAGTCAATCCCAGATTCAGTGGATGCGCGCCACCTTGCTGAAAATCCGCATCGAACAAGGAGGCGACATCGTCGGCAGTTACCGGCCCAAAGGCGATGCGCCCCTGTGCGGTTTGCACCTCGACCAGCGGCTCCAGCCAGAACATGCCGCGCGAACCGTTGCGCACCAGGGTCACGGCGATGTTGCGTTTGGCGGCCTCGTTGAGGATCGTTTGCGCAACGTCATCGGCGCCGAGCGCCAGGGCTGCCGAATCTCCGGGTACGAAAATGGTAACGCTCATGATTCGCTCCCGACCTTGTTGATCAGTCTGTCGAATTTGTCCGGCGTGACCCGCGCGTGCAGCTGGTCGTCTATCATCATTGCAGGCGACGTCGCGCAGAGCCCGAGGCAATAAACCGGATGCACTGAATAGTCGGCAGAACCAGCCGCCGCCCGTTCCGCGTGTTGCATCAAACGCTCCGACCCCATGCTTTGGCACGCTTCGGCACAGCAAATTTGTACCTGGTGGCGGGCGGGGGCGGCGGTTTTAAAATAGTGATAGAACGTGATCACGCCATGCACTTCCGCGCGCGACAGATTTAGCGCGCCGGCGATCTCCTGGATTGAATCGGGAGGAATGAAGCCCAGCGCATCCTGAATGGCATGCAGTATCGGCAGCAATGCGCCGGGGCGGTCTTGATGTGTCGCTATAATTGAAGCGACTTGTTCGCTCGGGCAGGTCGGGTTCATTGGTTCCTTTTGCAATCGAAAATTTAAATATGCAATTTAAAACAGCTTTATAATTACCTGACAATCTTTGTCTGCTCGCAAGGTATCACAGCGGCTTGATATTTTTAATAGGTTATTTTTAGCATATATGAACTTCGAGATTCGTCCTGAATGGAGTCTGAAAAAACGCAAGGGAGCGGCGGTCTCCTTGCCCTTGCTGCTGCAATTGCTCACCGCCATTCGAAATGACGGCAGCATCAGCAGTGCGGCCGCCGCTGCAAAATTGTCCTATCGACACGCATGGGGAATGCTGCGTGATTTTGAACGCGATTTTTCTGCGCCGTTGCTGCAAAAATCCAGAGGAAGGGGGACGACGCTGACGCCGCTGGCAGAAAAACTGATCTGGGCCGATAAACGCATTACCGCGCGTCTGACGCCTATGCTGGAGAGCTTCGCCTCCGAGCTTGAAGCCATTTTGACCAGTGAACCCAGCTCATTGCGCATTACCGCCTCGCACGGTTTTGCCGTCGATGCGCTGATCAGGCAGCTCAATCTGGATCGCACGCATGTCGAATTAAATTACCGCAGCAGTCTTGAAGCTGTCGCGGCCCTGTCCCGTGACGAATGCGATCTGGCCGGATTCCACGTGCCCGTGGGTGAATTCAAGCTGGCCGCCCAGCCCTATCTGAAATGGCTGGATCCGGAACGCCATGCGCTGATTCATCTGGCCTACCGCACGCAAGGGCTGTTCATACCCCGTGGCAATCCGAAGAACATTCAGGGCTTGATGGATTTGCAACGCCAGGATTTGCACTTCGTTAACCGGCAAACCGGATCGGGTACGAAACTATTGCTTGAGATGCTGCTCGCCAAAGAGAAAATCAGCACCCAAAACATAACCGATTATGACAGCGCCGAATATACTCATGCAGCCGTAGCAGCCTATGTAGCCAGCAATATGGCGGATGTCGGCTTTGGCGTCGAGACTGCGGCCAGGCGATTCGATCTGGATTTTATTCCGATTGCGCGCGAAAATTACCTGTTCGCCTGCAAAGCCGGCGCCGTTGATCAGAGCCTGCTCAAATCCGTGCGCAACATCATGCAGGGCGCTTCGTTTCGTGCCACGGTCAACGCACTGGCCGGATATGACGGCTCGCAATCCGGTTCGATCGCCACTTTCGAGGAAATATTTGCCCATAGCCGCGTTTAAATCGCCTGCATAAGCGCTTGTCGGTTTTCTGATGCCGGCAGTCAGGTGACTCAAGCCTTTCAAGGCAATTCTTGGGGTAAAATGGCCGCCGGAACTTTTACAAACTCACTTAAATGACGACATCCCGCTTTGCCATCGTGCAGTGGTTGCTGCTTATTGCGATGGCGTCCCTGCTGCTCTATCTGCTCGGCCCCATCCTCACGCCGTTTGTGGCGGCGGGGATCCTCGCCTATATCTGCAATCCGCTGGTGCTGCGGCTGTGTGCCCTGAAACTGCCGCGCGCGCTGGCGGTGGTGCTGGTAATGGCGGCGTTGCTGTTGCTGCTTGCAGGGCTTTTGCTGATCATGTTGCCGCTGCTGGAAAAGGAAATCAGCCTGTTTATGCTGCGACTGCCAGACCTGATTGAGACTGTGCGGGTCAACCTGTTGCCGAAACTGCAACAATGGTTCGGTGCGGATCTGCAATGGGACAGCACGGTGCTGAAAAACTGGCTGATGAGTCACTGGCAAAGCGCGGGCGGGTTCGCCGAAAAATTGTTGCCCTGGTTGTCCAGCAGTGGTGGGAAAATACTCGGTGTGCTGATGAATTTGTTGCTGATTCCGGTGGCGATGTTCTACCTGTTGCGCGATTGGGATTCGATGGTGGCAAAACTCGATGCGATGATTCCACGGCATTGGCACGCCAAGGTGCACGAAGTGGGCTTTGAGGTGGATGGCGTGCTGGCGGAATTCTTGCGCGGGCAGATTTCCGTGATGCTGCTGATGAGTGCGTTTTACAGTCTGGCCTTATGGCTGGCGGGTCTCGAATTCGCGCTGCCGATCGGCATTCTTGCCGGCATGCTGGTGTTCATTCCCTATCTTGGCATGATCATCGGCCTGCTGCTGGCGACACTGGCGGCCGCTATGCAATTTACTGAACTGGGCAGCGTGATGTGGGTGTGGGCGGTATTTGCCGCAGGGCAGATGCTCGAAGGGATGCTCATCACGCCCTGGCTGGTCGGCGAGCGCATCGGCTTGCATCCGCTGGCGGTCATCTTCGCCCTGCTGGCCTTCGGTCAGTTGTTCGGTTTTTTCGGCATCCTGCTGGCCTTGCCGCTTTCCGCCATTCTGCTGGTCGCGTTGCGACACAGTCAAGCCTGGTACTTATCCAGCCGTATGTATAACAAACAAGAATGAATCAGCTGCTGCTCGACATTACACCGGACTGGTGGCCGACCTTCGATAATTTCGTGGCGGGCGGCAATTGCGAATTGCTGTTCGCGTTGCATCAGGCCCTGTCCGGCAGCGGCGAGCGATGCATTTATGTGTGGGGGGCTGCCGGCAGCGGTAAAAGCCATTTGCTGCAAGCCTCTGTGAGTGCCGCGCAAAATGCGCATCAAAGCGCGATTTATGCGAAAGGCTACGTGCCGGAGCCTCATGATATGGTGGCAGTGGATGATGCCGATACGCTGAATGATGCGGAGCAGATCGAACTGTTCAATCTTTACAACAGGATGCGGGATAGCGGCGGGATGTTGCTGGTAAGCGGGCTTTGTTCTGTGCTGCATCTGGATTTGCGCCCCGATCTGCGTACCCGGCTGGGCTGGGGGCTGGTGTATCAGGTGCTGGGGTTGTCCGACGAAGAAAAGGCGCAGGCGCTGGTGCAACATGCGCAGGGCAGGGGGTTTGCCTTGGCGCCTGAAGTCACGCACTATCTGCTGCGCCACGGGCGGCGCGACCTGCCCAGCCTGCTTGAGGTGCTGGACGCGCTGGATGAACATTCGCTGCGCCTGCATCGCGCGCCGACTATCCCCCTGCTTAAAGAAGTGATCTATAACCAACTGGATTCCGGCCTGCATCGGAATGACGAATTAAAATGAATTTAACACTATTTGATTTGGATAACACCCTGCTGAACGGCGACAGCGATTTCGAGTGGTCGCAATTTTTGATCCGCATCGGCATACTCGACCGTGAACTGTTTGAGGTGAAAAACCAGGCATTTTATGATCAGTACAAGGCCGGTACGCTGGACATCCACGAGTTTCTGGATTTTCAGTTAAAACCGTTGTCGCGCCATTCCCGGAAGACGCTGGACGACTGGCACAGCCAGTTCATGCGGGAGAGCATCATGCCTATGATCACGCAAGAGTCGCGCGATCTGGTTCAGCAGCATCGCGATGCGGGGGACTTGTGCGTGATCATCACCGCCACCAACAGCTTCGTTACCGCACCCATCGCCCGCGAATTCGGCATCGAGCATCTGATCGCCACCGAACCTGAGCAATCAGGGGGTGAGTTCACCGGGCGGGTCGCCGATGTGCCCTGTTTCCGCGAAGGGAAAATCACCAGGCTTACCAGTTGGCTTGCCGCGCGCAGCTGGACGCTGGACAGCTTTGAGGAGAGCACTTTTTACAGCGACTCCCATAACGATTTGCCGCTGATGCGCCTGGTGAAACACCCGGTCGCGGCGAACCCCGATGACACGCTGCGCAAGCATGCCGTGCAGCACGGCTGGGCTATCATCAGCCTGCGCTAACGTATCTCTGCTGCCTGTTTAAGTCGTTTCCAGCATGTGGCACGTTTCATAAAGTCTGACTGGTGAGAGTTCCAGGCCATTCGGCCAGCACAGCGCGCCGGCATCAATGAATAACCGCTGGAAATAGATTTCATTGCGAAGCGGTTCAAGCAATGAGCCAGTCCGGGCCAGCAGGGTGCGTCCATCGAAGGTGCCTTCCCTGCCATCGGAAAAATTTAGCGCTATCTGGAAATCACCCAGATAATGAGCCTTAATAACTTTAATCATCCTGATCTGCTCCCGGAATACGTTCCATGGGTTCAAAGTTCTGACCTCGTTGCCAATTTGCCAGTAGTTCCTTTTGATGATGTAAACACCATTCCTTGACGATGGCTGCCGCCTTGTTGGGAAGACGCCCCTCACTGACTTCGCCTGTTCGGATGTTTACCAGCGCCTCAAATCCCTGATACTCGACGTGTATATGGGGCGGCGGATGATCGTCGTGCCACATGCGGACAATGATGCCGAAAAACACTGACAGAATAGGCATGGTCTCAATCCCCCAGAAATGCAGTTCGGGAAGATTATGTAGCATACCCCAACGGTCTGCAATGCTAGATTTGATGAGTTAAGTATTTGTGCTGCGTGCCGCCATGGTCGCCTATTTCAGCTCGTTGAAGAAATTCCTGATCGCCAGCACCCGCTGATTCAGGTCTTCATGCTTTAACTCGATGCGCAGCTTGTCCTGACCGATCATCTTGATGTGACGACGGCTCTGGATCAGCGTGATGATCTTCATCGGGTCGATCGGCGGATTCTGCACGAACTGAATCTGGATCGCATCAGCGGATGCATCCACCTTGCAGATACCGAGCGGTTTCGCTGCGATGCGCAATCGATGGCAATCGAGCAGGGTTTGCGCGGGTTCCGGCAGCAGGCCGAAACGGTCGATCAGTTCCTGATGCATCTCGTCCAGATCAGTCTGGCTTGCGCAATTGGCCAGTCGTTTGTAGATCACCAGCCGCTGGTGGATGTCGCCGCAATAGTCGCCCGGCAGCAGGGCTGCGCTGTGCAGGTTGATCTCGGTCGTGACACCCAGCGGGTGCGCCATGTCGGGCTCATGTCCCTGACGCAGCGAGGCCACGGCGGCATTCAACATATCGGTGTAGAGCGAAAAGCCGATCTCCTGCATCTCGCCGCTTTGCGACTCGCCCAGCACTTCACCCGCGCCGCGTATCTCCAGATCGTGCATGGCCAGATAGAAACCGCTGCCTAACTGTTCCATCGCCTGAATCGCCTCCAAGCGTTTTTTAGCCTGTACCGTTAAACCATCCATGCTGTCCACCAGCAGATAGGCATAAGCCTGATGGTGAGAGCGTCCGACGCGGCCGCGCAGCTGATGCAGTTGAGCCAGACCGAAGCGGTCGGCGCGGTTCATGATGATGGTGTTGGCGGTCGGGATGTCCAGACCGGTCTCGATGATGGTGGTGCACAGCAGGATATTGAAACGCTGCTGGTAGAAGTCGCGCATCACAGATTCCAGTTCGCGCTCGCCCATCTGTCCGTGGGCCACGCGGATACGCGCTTCAGGCAGGAGCTCTGCGAGCTTCTCCGCCATGTTGGCGATGGTGTCCACCTCGTTGTGCAGGAAATACACCTGACCGCCGCGCTTGAGTTCGCGCAGCACGGCCTCTCTGATCACGCCCTGGCTGTATCCACTTACGAAAGTCTTGATCGACAAACGCCGTTGCGGCGCAGTTGCGATGATCGAAAAGTCGCGCAGCCCTTCCAGCGACATCGCCAGCGTGCGCGGGATCGGTGTGGCGGTCAGCGTCAGGATATCCACTTCCGCGCGCAGCGCTTTGAGGCGTTCCTTCTGCTGCACGCCGAAGCGGTGTTCCTCGTCGATCATGACCAGACCCAGATTGTGGAATTTGACATCCTTCTGGATCAGTTTGTGGGTGCCGATGATGATGTCGAGTTTTCCTTCCGCCATTTCCTTGAGCGCCTGCGCTTGTTCTTTGGCAGAGCGGAAGCGCGACAGTTCGGCGATGCGGATCGGCCAGTCGGCGAAGCGGTTGGAGAAATTCTGGAAATGCTGTTCGGCCAGCAGGGTGGTGGGCACCAGCACGGCGACCTGTTTGCCGTCCATCGCGGCGACGAAGGCTGCGCGCAGCGCAACTTCGGTCTTGCCAAAACCCACGTCGCCGCAGATCAGCCTGTCCATCGGTTTGCCCGATTGCAGATCGGCAATCACGGCGCTGATGGCTGCGGCCTGGTCCGGTGTTTCCTCGAAGCCGAAACCTGCGGAAAATTCTTCGTAATCGCGCTGGGTCAGTTTGAAGGCGTGTCCCTTGCGGGTGGCGCGCTGCGCGTAAATATTCAGCAGTTCGGCTGCGGTGTCGCGCACCTGTTGCATCGCGCGGCGTTTAGCCTTGTCCCATGCGCCGCTGCCCAGTTTGTGCAACGGTGCGGTTTCCGCAGCACCGCCGCTGTAGCGGCCGATGACATGCAGCTGCGACACCGGCACGTAGAGCTTGTCGCCACCCAGATATTCCAGCAGCAGAAATTCACCCATCCCTTCGCCCAGATCCAGATTCACCAGCCCCTGATAGCGCGCGATGCCGTGCTGTTCATGCACGACCGGATCGCCGACCTTCAGCTCGGACAGGTCGCGCAACATGCCTTCGACATTGCTCTTCTTGGTCGTGCGGGCGGCGCGGTTGCGCGGCTGGGAAGCGTATAGTTCCGTTTCGGTGACGATGGCTAAGTGCTCATCGGGCAACAGGAAGCCGTTTTGCACCGGCGCTATGCCGAGCATGAATTTCTTGTCGCCTTGCAAAAAGCTGGCAAAGTCTTCGCAGATTTGCGCCTTCAGACCATATTCGAGCAGGTAGCCCGACATGATCTCGCGCCGTCCCAGACTGTCAGCCAGCAGCAGCGTGCGCCCGTCGAAGCCATCCAGAAACTGCGCGAAGGCCTGGGTCGGCGTGTCCGCGTGTCGGTTTACCGCAATGCCGGGAATGCTGGCCGTCGCGCAAGGGGTGAGGTTTTTTGCTTCTCCCTCTCCCTCAGCCCCTCTCCCGCCAGCGGGCGAGGGGAGTATATCCATCCGCCAAAACGCCTTGGTCGCGATGAAGAAAGCCTCGGAATCCATGAATAGATCGGACAGCGGCAACAGCGGGTGTTGCGGATCGCCCCGCAGCAGGTTGTAGCGCGATGCCGCATCCACGCCGAACTGTGCAATCGCCTCGTCCACATTGCCGTGCAGGCACAGCGTGGCGTTCTTCGGCAGATAGTCGAACAGCGTGGCAGTCTTGTCGAAGAACAGCGGCAGGTAATACTCGATGCCTGCCGGCGCGTTGCCTTTACTGACTTCCTTGTAGATGCGCGACTTGGACGGGTCTCCCTCGAAACGGTCGCGGAAACGCTGGCGGAAATGCGCCTGACCTTTTTCATCCAGCGGGAATTCGCGCGCTGGCAACAGGCGTATTTCCGGTACCGGATACAGCGTGCGCTGCGTGTCCACGTCGAAGGTTGAGATCGTCTCGATTTCATCGTCGAACAAATCGATGCGGTACGGCAATACGCTGCCCATTGCAAACAGGTCGATGATGCCGCCGCGCACGCAATATTCGCCGGGCGACAAGACCTGCTGCACATGGCTGTAGCCGGCGAAGGTCATCTGCTCGCGCAGACCCGGCAGGTTCAGCTTCTCGCCGCGTTTGAGGAAGAAGGTGAAGGCGGCCAGGTATTCAGGCGGTGGTAACGGGTACAGCGCGGTCGTCACCGGCACCACCAGGACGTCGCAGGACTGGCGGCTGACGTGGTGCAGCGTCGCCAGTCGCTCTGAGATCAGATCCTGATGCGGTGAAAAATGATCGTAGGGCAGCGTCTCCCAGTCCGGCAGCAGATGCACGCGAAGTTCGGGTGCGAAGAACGGGATTTCCTCCAGCAGTCGCTGCGCATCAAGCGCGCTGGCCGTGATGAGCACCAGCGGCGCGTTCTTTTCGGCAAACTGCGCCAGCGCCAGCGAGTCGGATGAGCCGGTCAGGCGAGTGTAGCGGGGGCGAGCATGTGAGGATGTGAACAGCATGGCGGATTGCAAAGGCTGAGGCAGATAATAGATGGGGCATTATAAGTTAAACGCTAGGCATCTTCGCTATCCGGATAAAACGGTCACGGTTTTACGAAATTAATTCTGTTTGACGGAATCTGTATGTTGGAATATTATCGGCGCATGATCCAGTCATTTTCCTGTTCCGATACCGAGAGTCTGTTCTTCAGTCATGCGGTTCCCCGTTTCAAGAATATGGAAAGGGTGGCCAGACGCAAGTTGCTGATGTTGCACGCCGCGATGCAGTTGAATGCACTGAAGGTGCCGCCTGGTAATCGTCTGGAACTGCTCAAAGGTAATCGGAGCGGCCAGCATAGTATCCGTATCAACGACCAGTGGCGGATATGTTTTGCTTGGCGTGACAACGGGGCGCACGATGTTGAAATTGTGGACTACCACTAAGGAGGAATGAACATGACAGAGATGCTTGAGGAAATTCATCCTGGCGAGATTCTGCTGGAAGAATTCATGAAGCCTCGGGAAATCACGGCACGGCAGGTGGCTGCTGACATCGATGTGCCGCCCAGCCGGATCAGCGATATCGTGAATGGTCGTCGCCCGATCACGGCGGATACCGCCTTGCGTCTGGGCGTGTATTTTCAGATGGATCCTCGCTTCTGGCTTAATCTGCAATCGGAGTTTGACATGCGCATCGCCACTCGCGATCTGCTGCCCAAACTCACGCAGCGTATTAGGGTGCTACATGCTTAGTTCGTGGCTGATTCCATTACAATATAGCCATGACTGAATTCCACGCTTTGGTTCCCGCCGCAGGAAGCGGTGCGCGCATGGGGCATGAGTTGCCCAAACAATATCTGCCGCTGGCGGGTCGCCCGATGATTTTTCACGCGCTGAACACGCTGTGCGCCTGCCCTGAAGTCAGTATGGTGTTCGTGGTGCTGTCGCCAGACGACACGCTGTTTCACAGTTATGACTGGTCTTGTTTTGGCGACAAGTTACAGACGCTGTATTGCGGCGGCGAGACGCGCGCGGATACGGTGTTGAACGGGCTGCTGGCGTCAGAAATCGAACCTGATGACTGGGTGCTGGTGCACGATGCGGCGCGCCCCTGTCTGACGCAGGCACATCTGGATAAGTTGATCGCCGAACTGCGTGACGATGAGGTGGGCGGGATTCTGGCCGTGCCGGTGGCGGATACGTTGAAGCGCGCTGATGCCGCACAACGCATACTGAAAACCGAAAACAGGGAGCAGTTGTGGCAGGCGCAGACGCCGCAGATGTTCCGCGCAGGTTTGCTGGCGCAGGGCTTGCAGCAATGCAAAGCCGTGACCGATGAAGCCTCTGCTATCGAGGCGCTGGGGCTGAGCCCCAAACTGGTGGCAGGGGATACGAGCAATTTCAAGGTGACTTATCCGCAGGATTTGCGGCTTGCCGAATTGTTGTTGACGAGGAAAAACGATTAACCACAGAGAACACCGAGATCACAGAGAAATTCGGATGCAGTCGCCCTCTCTGTGTACTCTGTGAACTCTGTGGCTTGTATTAAGGTTTTAAGGAAAAAAATTATGCGTATAGGCCAGGGTTTTGATGTTCACCAGCTGGTAGAGGGGCGTAAGCTCATCATCGGCGGAGTGGATATTCCTTATGAAAAAGGTCTTCTGGGACATTCGGACGCCGATGTGTTGTTGCATGCGATTTGTGACGCGCTATTGGGCGCTGCGGCGCTGGGAGACATCGGGCGGCATTTTTCTGACGCCGATGCGACGTATAAGAATATCGACAGCCGGATTCTGTTGCGCCAATCGCTGCATCTGGTGCGCGAGCAGGGATATCGGGTCGCTAATGTTGATTCGACCATCCTCGCGCAGGCGCCAAAAATGGCGCCGCATATCGCGCAAATGGTTGAGCACATCGCAGCCGACCTGCGCATCGAGAAAAGCGCCGTCAACGTGAAGGCGACCACCACCGAGAAACTGGGCTATGCCGGGCGCGGCGAGGGCATAGCGGCGCAGGCCGTCGTCTTGCTGATTGCCGATCAATGAAAATACTCGCTTTAGAAACTTCCACCGAATACTGCTCGGTCGCGCTCTGGCAGGATGGCGCAGTAGTCCAGCATTGCGAACTGGTCGGGCAGAAACATTCCGAGTTGCTGATCGCGATGATAGATGCCTTGCTTCAGGAATCAGGATGCAGGATGCAGGATATGGACGGCATCGCGTACGGTTCGGGGCCCGGTTCGTTCACCGGCGTGCGCATCGCCTGCGGGGCGACACAAGGTCTGGCGTTGGGAGCTGGCTTGCAGGTGGCAGGCATTTGCACCTTGCTGGCATTGGCAGAAGCTGCGGGGCACCCTCGTGTTATTGCTGCGCTGGATGCGCGCATGGGCGAGATTTACTGCGCTGCCTATCAAAGATCCGGCGAAGACTGGATTACCGTTGTTGAACCGTGCCTGTGCAAGCCGGAAGATGCGCCATCCGTGCCGGGCCTCGACTGGTTCGGCGCGGGCAGCGGTTTTGCGGCGCATGTCGACGCATTGCAGCAACGCTATAGAGGACAGTTGGGCGGGGTGGACGGCGCTGCCGTGCCGCAGGCCGCAGCGATTGCAGTGCTGGGCGCTGCGCAGTTTGCCCTTGGCGGCGGGGCAGATGCGGCAAAAGCGCAGCCCTTGTACCTGCGCGATAAGGTGGCGCTCAAGACTGCCGAGCGCGATCAGATCGCCTTCGAGAAATCGTTACTAAACAGTGAACGCTAAACAGTAAACTGATATGAGATTAATGACTGAGGCGGATGTGGACGCCGTGCTGGCCATCGAGCAATCAGTGCAAGCCTATCCGTGGACGCGCGGCAATTTTTGCGATGCGCTGAACAGTGGCTATCTGTGTTTCGTGGAAGACGCGCCGGGCGAGCTATGCAGTTATGCGGTGATGATGCCGGGCGTGGGTGAAGCGGAATTGCTGACGATTGGCGTTGCGGCAGCACATCAACGCAAAGGGTTGGGCGGCGCGCTGCTGAACGCATTGCTTGCGACGGTAAGCAACAGGCAGTTGCCCCGCGTGTTTCTTGAAGTACGCGCCTCCAATCTGGCGGCGATTGCGTTGTATCGCCGTGCCGGTTTTCTGGAGGTCGGCATGCGGCGCGGTTATTACCGGAATATACATGGCTGCGAGGATGCGTTGGTGATGGCTCATGGATAGGCGCGAGGCGATGCTGCGCGAGTTGAACCTGTACCCGACCTGGGTGCGGCGGCCTGAGCCCGAACCGGAGCAGGAAGCGGTTGCAGATGCTGTTGCATCGACCCAAACCGATACTGCGACCGTTAGCATATCCGTCACGCCGGCGACTATTCCAGTGAACGAGGAGGATGCCGGCGTTGTTGAACTTTCGCTTTTTGAACTGGCGTCTGCCGAGTCGCCCGTTCAGACATCGGCTGAAGACAGCTTGCGCGAGTTTCAGCGCCAAAATGCAGGCGGTGCGCTTGGCCGTGTGGATTGGCCCGAGCTCAAACAGAAAGTGCGTGACTGCGAACTTTGCAGTCTGCGCGCAGGCTGCACGCAGACAGTGTTGGGCAGCGGGAATGAGCAGGCCGACTGGATGTTCATCGGCGAGGCGCCCGGTGCGGAAGAAGATGCGACAGGTGAGCCGTTCGTGGGGCATGCGGGCCGCCTGCTCGACAACATGTTGCTGGCGATCAGGCTCAACCGCCGCGAGACCTATATCGCTAATGTCATCAAGTGTCGCCCTCCTGAAGATCGCCACCCTCATGTGGGCGAAATCGCCAGCTGTCTGCTTTTTTTGCGCCGGCAGATCGACCTTGTGAAACCGCGCGTGATCGTGGCGCTCGGCAAGACGGCCGCATCCGCCTTGCTGGGGACGGATGCGACGATCGCGTCCTTGCGCGGTACGATGCATGACTATCAGGGTATTCCGCTGATCATAACTTTCCATCCCGCTTACTTGCTGCGCAGCCCGATGGAAAAAGCAAAAGCCTGGCAGGATTTGTGTCTGGCGGTCGATACGATGAACGCCGGTTTGGAGAAGGCCTAGATTTTGCCAGAGTCCTGGTCGTGGCCGTGCCGCTTGTACAGCGCGGTCATGATGCCCGACAGCAGCAGGCCGAATACCAGAATGATGATGTAGATGCTCAGTTGCAGTTTTTCCATCGTGGCGTACAGCGCCAGCATCGCGAAGATGCTCAGGTTCTCGTTGAAGTTCTGCACCGCGATCGAGCTGCCCGCGCCCATCAGCAGGTGGCCGCGATGCTGCAACAGCGCATTCATCGGCACCACGAAATAGCCGCCCATCGCACCGATGGCGATCAGCAACAGGATGGCAAGCGTGCTGTTGGTGATTGGGATCATGATCAATACCACCAGTCCCATCGCGATGCCGATCGGCAGCACCTTCACCGAATTTTCCAGTTTGACGAACTTAGCCGCCAGCACGGAGCCGATGGCGATGCCGATGGCAACCCAGGCGGTCAGCTTGGCGGCGCTGGCAATGTCATAGTGCAGCGCGACGGCCGCCCAGCCCAATACGATCAGACGAAGCGTAGCCCCGGTACCCCAGAACAAGGTGGTGACGGCGAGCGAGACGCGTCCCAACGGGTCTTTCCACAACAGTTTGAAGTTGTGCCAGAATTCGCCAAGCAGAAAAACCGGGTTTCGGCTGAGCGGCTTGTGATCCAGCGCCACGCGCGGAATGTAGAGATTGAACAACGCAGCTGCGAAGTAGATCACCACGATGACGGCAATCGCAAGTTCCGGTGCGGTGTCGATGCCGGTGTCGATTACCGGAATATCCCATAAATGCAGCATCGTCATGGCGATCGACGGGCTGATCAATAATCCGCCGACCACGGCACCCAGTACGATAGCCAGCACGGTCAGCCCTTCCATCCAGCTGTTCGCCAGCACCAGTTTTTCAGGCGGCAGATATTCGGTGAGGATGCCGTATTTTGCCGGCGAATAGGCTGCCGCCCCCAATCCTACCAGGCCGTAGGCGATCAGCGGATTGACGCCGAGCAGCATCGCGACGCAGCCTAAAATTTTGATGTTGTTGCTGACGAACATCACGCGCCCCTTGGGCAGCGAATCGGCGAATGCACCGACGAACGGCGCTAACACGATGTAGGAAAAGATAAAGGCTTCTTGCAGCACCGGCGTGTGCCAGGAGGGCGAGTGCAAGTCTTTCAACAGTGCAATGGCGGCGAATAACAACGCATTGTCAGCGAGCGCGGAGAGGAATTGCGCTGCAAGTATGATGTAGAAGCCGATATTCATTCAACGGATGTATTTTTTATCAGTTCGTTTTATATCATGAAAGTATGCCCCCTGCTATCATTACGTAACCTCTACCCCGCCCAAACCGAACATTCATGCCGCGTCCCATACAAGCCTACATTGATCAGAATGCGCTGCAAAACAATCTGTCTGTCGCTCGTCGAACCACACCGGCGCGCATCATGGCTGTCATCAAGGCGAATGGCTACGGGCATGGCCTGCTGCGCGTGGCTGAAGCCTTAGCCGCTGCTGACGGTTTTGCACTGCTGGATATATCGGACGCAATACGTCTGCGTGAAGCCGGATACCGCCAGACGATATTGCTGCTGGAAGGTTTTTTTGAGGCTTCCGACCTGGAACTGGTCGTGGAATATCAGCTCTCCTGTGTCATTCACAGCGAATGGCAGATCGCGCTGCTGGATGCCTATCCCGGACGCGGTACGCTCGATGTCTGGCTCAAGGTCAACAGCGGCATGCATCGGCTGGGCTTTGCGCCCGACCAGGTATCTGTTGCAATGGAGCAACTGCGTCGTCATGCCGCAGTGCGCGAGATCACGCTGATGAGTCATTTTGCCTGTGCCGACGAGGCGCGCGGGGTGTCTGACCAATTGGCGCTGATCAACGATGTCGCCGCACAATATCGCGTTGCGCGCAGTTATGCCAATTCCGCCGCGCTGCTGCGCTATCCGGCGACTCACGTTGATTGGGTGCGCCCCGGCATCATGCTGTATGGTGCGTCACCGTTTGCCGATACCAGCGCGCAGCAGCTGGGCCTGAAGCCTGTAATGACCCTGAGCAGCCGCATTATCGCCACGCAGGATTTGCGAGCCGGCGACGAAGTGGGTTATGCGGGGCAGTTTCGCGCGGATCGCGCTATGCGTATCGGCGTCGTGGCCTGTGGTTATGCAGACGGTTATCCGCGCCAAGCACCGAATGAGACGCCGGTACTGGTTGACGGCTACGCATCAACGCTGCTGGGGCGCGTCTCCATGGATATGTTGTGTGTGGATTTGACAGCGATACCGCCAGCCCGCGCGGGAAGTTTGGTGACGCTGTGGGGTGCGGGATTGCCGATCGAACAGGTGGCCGCTGCTGCGGGCACCATCAGTTATGAATTGATGTGCGCGTTGACGGCGCGGGTGCCTGTCCGTACGTAATTCGAGAGCAGGGGTATAGCGATGGATGATGAGTTGCGGCCGGTCAGACACAACGATATTCAACTTGGCATGCCGCTGGCATGGTCAGTGTACGATAAATCCGGGCGCTTGCTGCTGCGTGAGGGGGCTGTGGTCGAATCGGCGCGGCAGCTGGATGGACTTTCAGAAAACGGTCTGTTTCGCCAGGGCAGGGCGGTGCATGTCGCAAGGAAAGGCGTCACAGCGGAGCCTGTTGCAGAGAAGTCCGGGCCGATAGAGAAAGTCGAGGATTTGCTGTCGCTCAAACTTGCCATCGGCGATACGCTTCAATTGCAGGATTTTTCCTCGAACAAGCAGCGTTATTTTGTGAAGCTGATCGGTTTCATGCATAAAAAAAGTGTGCTGGTATCCCATCCCAGGCAAGAAGAAAAACTGAGTTTTATCAAGGAAGGTCACGCGTTTTTGGTGCGCGGTTTTTCAGGCACCAAAACCTATGAATTCAGCAGCAATGTCATCAGCGTTTGTCTGACGCCTTACCCTTATCTGCATCTGGCGTATCCTGCGCAAATCAAGACAACCAATATGCGCGGCGCGGTGCGCATCAGGCTCAGGCTGGTGTGCACGATAGATTCTACCGTTACCGGCTTGAAAGTGCCGGCAATCATTGAAGATATGAGTATTTCAGGCGCGCGCATTCATTGCAGTAAAGCCTTCGGCAAGGTGGGCGACGCAGTATCAGTGGGGTTGCGCATGCAAGTGGGGGGCGAGAGCCAGGTATTTCTGGTGTCCGCAGTGATACGCAATGTGCACATGGAGACCGATAGCCTGACCGGTGACAAGATCGTCATGCATGGTATGGAGTTTGTTCAAAGTTCGAGTATCGACCTTACCGTGTTGCAAAATGTAATCTACAAATCCATGTTGGAGAGCTAACTATGTTGGGTATTATCGGTGGTAGCGGTGTTTACCATATCGAAGGGCTGGAAAATTCCCGCTGGGTTAAGGCTGAATCGGCTTTTGGCGAACCTTCGGACGAAATATTGTTGGCCGAATTTGCCGGGCAAGAGATTGCATTTTTGCCGCGTCACGGCAGGGGACACAAGATCCCGCCGTCGGATATCAACTTTCGCGCCAATATCGACGCGATGAAGCGTCTGGGTGTGACCGACATCATTTCGGTCAGCGCGGTGGGATCCTTGCGTGAAGATCTCCCGCCCGGCACCTTCGTCATCGTCGATCAGTTCATCGACCGAACGTTCGCACGCGAGAAGAGCTTTTTCGGCACGGGTCTGGTCGCCCACGTCTCGATGGCGCATCCGGTATGCAACCGGCTGGGCGATCATCTGTTCGCGGCGGCAGAGATGCTGGGCATACCGGTGGCGCGCGGCGGCACCTATCTGGCGATGGAAGGGATGCAGTTTTCCAGCCTCGCGGAATCGGAGTTGTATCGCAGCTGGCGTTGCGACGTGATCGGTATGACCAATATGCCGGAAGCCAAGCTAGCGCGCGAGGCCGAGATTTGTTATGCCACGGTGGCAATGGTGACGGATTTCGACTGCTGGCATCCCGATCACGACAACGTCACGGTGGACGCGATCGTCAAGGTGCTGCTGGCGAACGCCGACCGTGCGCGCGCGCTGGTGAAGGAGGTCGCGCAGCCGGTGCATGCCGATACCGCTGCCGCAGCCTGTGCCTGCCGCAGCGCCCTGCAATACGCGATCCTCACCGCGCCGGAATCCCGCGATGCCGCAATGCTGGAAAAACTCTCCGCCGTGGCGGGCAGAATGCTGGCAATTAACAATTAACAATTAACAAAACAATTATCAATTATCAATTATCAATTATCAATTACATCCTCCATGCCGATAAAATCCTTAATACGCACCGTTCCGCATTACCCGCACCAGGGCATCATGTTCCGCGACATCACCACCTTACTCAAAGACCCGGGCGGGTTGCGCGACATGATTGAGAAAGTCGTGGCGCGCTACAAAGACGTCCAGATCGACAAGGTAGTCGGTATCGAGTCGCGCGGCTTCATCGTCGGCACGCCGGTCGCTTTCGAGCTGAATCTGGGCTTCGTGCCTATCCGTAAGCGCGGCAAGTTGCCCGCCGAAACGATGGGGCTCGATTACCAGCTCGAATACGGCAGCGACCGCATCGAGATTCATGTGGATGCGATACAAAAAGGCGACCGCGTGTTGCTGGTGGATGATCTGATCGCCACCGGCGGCACGGCACAGGCCGCCGTCAAGTTAATAGAGGATATGGGCGGTATCGTGGTCGAATGCTGCTTCGTGATCGACCTGCCGGATATCGGCGGCCGCGCACGGCTGGAGGCGATGGGGCAGAAGGTTTTTGCGCTGTGCGAATTCGAAGGCGACTAAAGTCAGTCGCTAGTCGCTAGTCGCTAGTCGCTAGCTGTTAGCCGTTAGTAGCTAGTGGGTAGGATACGAAGAGTACGCTGAGCGTACTGCCCATCATCCCCTGTGCGATGCCGAAGATAGACGCAAACAAGCGGTGTAGTTGGGTGAAAACGTGTTGCGATGCATAGCATAGCAACAGTTTCGGTGAATCAAATAACACGTAAACTGGTTGAGCCAACACTGTTTGAGTTCCGCAACGGGGCGCGGGGTGTGCGGCACGTCAGGGCGAGTTGCGCAGCCCCGTTTGTTTGTGACTATCGAGGATACCCCGATCTGTTTGTTTACAGGCAGATCGGGGCGGGAAACCGGGGGCGACTTCTTTCGATTACCTTTCTTGGCAAGATAAGAAAGGTGATCAGCTGCCGGGCTGCCCCGGCAACGCTTTTTAGTTCTGCTGTAAAAAAATTCCAGCATGGATAATTTGCAAATGAAAAAACTATATGAAAATTAACAACGTCCCTTATCGCACCATCTGGCCTGCTGCCGACGGCGCAGTCGAGATCATCGACCAGACCCGCCTGCCGCATGAATTCGTCACGGTGCGCCTTGAAAATATGCGCGATGTTGAATTTGCGATCCGTTCGATGCAGGTCAGAGGCGCGCCCTTGATCGGCGTCACGGCAGCTTACGGCGTGGCGCTGTCGATGCGCCACCACGCGTCCGATGCCGCATTGACGGCTACTTGCGACATGTTGGCGAAGGCCAGGCCTACGGCGGTAAATCTGCGCTGGGCGGTAGAGCGCATGCGCGCGGTGTTGTCGCCGTTGCCGGTCAATGAGCGTGCGGATGCTGCCTGGCTGGAAGCGGGCCGTATTGCCGAGCAGGACGTTCAAATCAACCAGGCGATCGGCCGGCACGGACTACAAATCATTCGCACCATTCATCAGAATAAAAAATCGACCGTCAATATTCTGACTCACTGCAACGCGGGCTGGCTGGCGACGGTGGACTGGGGGACTGCCCTGGCGCCGATTTACGCCGCGTTCGAGGCGGGCATCCCGCTGCATGTGTGGGTGGACGAGACCCGTCCGCGCAATCAGGGTGCGAGCCTCACCGCATGGGAGCTGGCGCAACACGGCGTGCCGCACACCGTGATCGTGGATAACGCAGGCGGGCATCTGATGCAGCATGCTCTGGTGGACATGGCGATCGTCGGTTGTGACCGGGTCACTTCGACGGGTGACGTATGCAACAAGATAGGCACGTATTTGAAGGCGCTGGCCGCGTTCGATAACGGCGTGCCGTTCTATGTGGCGATGCCGACACCGACGCTGGACTGGAGCTTGCAGGACGGCGTGCAGGAAATTCCGATCGAGGAACGCGCGCCCGAAGAGGTGACGCATCTTGCAGGTCTTTGTGACGACGGGCAGATCCGCCGCGTTCAACTGACCCCGACAGGTTCGCCTGCCGCGAACTATGGCTTCGATGTGACGCCCGCGCGTCTGATCACCGGACTGATAACCGAGCGCGGACTGGTGGCGGCCGATGAAAAAGCGATTTATGCAATGCTGGCTTAAAAGTGTACGTTTAGGTTCAATAAAATTTATGAAGTTAATAATGAGGTTATGTTTTGCCAATCCCCTTATCTGCCACCGAGTAGCGCAGTCTGCTCAGGGGTTTTCGGCGAGCACTGTTTGAGCTCCGCAGTAAAGCACGCTTTGTGCGCTTTACCAGGGCGAGTTGCGCAGCCGCCCGACCAGACGAGCAACGCAGGGAATCCCATCGGGATGGCAGATCGGGGCGGCGTTTCTTTGGTTACTTTCTTTGGCCGTACAAAGAAAGTGACTAGCCGCCGGGCTACCCCGGCAAGTGAATCAGTAAGGATATGAAATGAATGAACAAGAGCTGCGCACTGAACTGGTGCGCACTGCATTGAAACTGGACGCGCTGGGCCTGAGCCACAATGCCTCCGGCAATCTCAGCGTACGCTACGGGGCGGGTATGTTGATCACGCCATCAGGCTTCGGCGTGGAAGGCTTGAGCATTGACGATATCGTGTTCGTGCATCTTTCGGGCGAATCGCAGGGGCGCTGGAAGCCGTCCAGCGAATGGCTGTTTCATCGCGACATTTATGTTGAGCGGCCCGAATTCGGTGCGGTGATTCATACCCATTCCAATGCGGCGACGGCGTTAGCCTGTCTTCGACGCGACATGCCGCCGTTTCATTACATGCTGGCGCAGCTGGGCGGCGACAGCCTGCGCTGTGCAAACTATGCGACCTTCGGCACGCAAGCCTTGTCCGATAACGCGCTGGTGGCTTTAGAGGGGCGTAGCGGATGTCTGCTGGCGAATCACGGCATGATCGCCGCGGGAAAAAGTCTGGCTGAGGCCTGTAACAACACCGTGGAAGTTGAAAATCTGAGTGAGCTTTACCTGCGCACCTTGGCTGTCGGCGAGCCGGTTTTGCTGACGGCGGCTGAGTTCGCCGACGCACAGCAACAATTTGCAGGTTACGGTAAACCAAAACAGTAGCCGCGCTGCCCGGAGAACCGCGCGCCGAGTCGGGTTTACACGGTGATTGGCACCGCTACGGTCCAGTTCGCACCCGTGTTCAGGTTCGCCGGTGCCGTATAGGTGGTGTCAACGCCGCCGGTGGTGAGCGTGACCTTGAACGCCTGCGGACCGTCCCAGTTGATCCCGACCATGATCAGCGTGTACGCACCTTTTTTCAGAACTGACTGGAGAATGACGACGTATTCCACCGGGTCGTTGTATCCGGACTTGATGTGGCAGATTTCAGAACTGCCGGCGGGCGTCGCAGCGATGATGTAGAGCTCGTTGTCGGTGGCTGTAACGTGAATCTTTGTGGTGGTAGACATGGTTGTTCCTTTTTTGTTGAGGCTGATAAAGGCGACCTCATTGCGCCTGACGCAGATACGCTTAAATCACTGACCGTCGGTATCTCCTCATGCAGCACCGTAACCGTTTGCAAAGCGCCGGGCAATATGCCGTTTGGCCTATGCATTTCGGCTTATCGGCGTTCCGGGTTGACCATCAATTTCCCTGCTGTTGCCATTGTGCTGGATTAAGTTTAATGTTGCCGCCATGAAAATAGCCCTGTCTCCCACTGCGTTGTTCGCTGCTGAAGAAAATGCGGTGATGATAAAATAATGCGTTAATACAACTAGTTGCGACATCTTCTGCAACGTCATCGACCGGCGACATCGGCGTGAGCTGGCGGCATTAAAAGTGAATATTGGCGAATTGGTATACTGTAGACGACACCAAACGGAGGCATGAATGGGATATGCAGAACTAATCGAAACACTCCAGAATCTGCCGCAAGACAAGCGTGCAGAAGTATTCGACTTCGTTGAGTTTCTTGCCGCCAAATCAAAAATGGCAAGTACCACGCAGCATGAACCTAACGGGCATGGAATTACCCACACCGATAATGAACATGCCCGTTCCCCTCACCTCAATCCTCTCCCGCTTGCGGGCGAGGAGGCAAACGAATCGCTACGCGAATTACACAATAATGAATGGACAGACGGCGAGTTTGCGCAGTTCGCCATGCGCCAGGCGTTGGGCGGCATGGAAGATGAAGCTGTGATCTACACGCGCGATGATCTCAAGGAGCGCTGGCAATGAAGCGTGCAGGGCAGATCGTCCTGACGCCTTTTCCTTACACCGATTTGTCATGACAAATAATCTTATGCCGCGCAGTTGCGACATTTTCTGCAATGTCATCGACAATTACGGCGACATCGGCGTGAGCTGGCGGCTGGCGCGGCAACTGGCGAATGAGTTCGGCATTAACGTGCGGCTCTTCGTGGATGATCTGGACAGTTTCGCCAGGCTGTGTCCGGAGGCCGATGCCGCGCTTGAAGTCCAGAATTGGCGAGGCGTGGAGGTGCTGCTGTGGAATGCTGACGCATTTCCCCCTCTCCTCCAGCCCCTGCTCCCCGACGGGGAGAGGGAAGTGGCCGATCTGGTGATCGAGGCATTCGGCTGCAAATTGCCGCCAGTCTATCTGGCGGCGATGACCGTGCATTCAGTCTGGATCAATCTGGAATATCTGTCAGCCGAGAATTGGGTCGAGGGTTGCCACAAGTTGCCATCCCCACGCCCACCGCTGACCCGCTATTTTTTCTTTCCCGGTTTTACCAAGAAAACCGGCGGTCTGTTGCTGGAGCGCGATTTGCTGCCGCGCCGCGATGCGTTTCTGAGCGATCCTGTGCAGCAACGGGCATTCTGGCAATCCGTCGGCATGGACTTGCCAGCCGCCGATACACTTAAAATATCGTTGTTTGCCTATGAGAATGACGCGTTAGCCGCTCTGTTCGATGCCTGGGCGGAGGGCGAACAGCCTGTGTTGTGTCTGGTGCCGGAAGGCCGCATCCTGCCGCAGGTGGTGAAATATTTCGGTGGCGGGGAGGGGGGCAGTTATTCACGCGGCAATCTGCAGGTGCGCGTGCTGCCGTTCGTGGAGCAGGAGCGCTACGACGAGCTGTTGTGGGCATGCGATATCAACTTCGTGCGCGGTGAGGATTCCTGTGTGCGGGCGCAGTGGGCGGGCAAGCCATTCGTCTGGCAGATCTATCCGCAGCACGATGCGGTGCACTGGCAGAAGCTGCAGGCCTTTCTGGATTTATACGATGCAACGATCAGCCCGGCTGCGAGCCAGGCTATGCAGGGCTTGTGGCGGGCTTGGAACGGCGGCGCCGGCGGCGTGGCGTGGCGCGGATTCGATGCGGCGCGCGGTGAATTGGATGAACGTGCCAGGTCTTGGGCGCGGGAATTATCGGAAAACAATCTGGCATTGAATTTGCTGGATTTTTTTCAGGAAATCGGTAGAATATGCGCCTTCGAAATTGAAGAGCAGTGAACATGAAAACAGCACAAGAACTACGCGCCGGCAACGTCATTATGGTAGGTCAGGATCCGATGGTAATCCTTAAGGCGGAATACAGCCGCTCCGGTCGTAACGGTTCGGTGGTCAAGATGAAGATGAAGAATCTGTTGACCGAATCGGCCAAAGAAACCGTGTTCAGCGCCGACGACAAGTTCGATCAGGTCATCCTGGATCGCCGCGAAGTGACGTACTCTTACTTCGCCGAGCCGATGTATGTATTCATGGACGAAGAATACAATCAGTACGAAATCGAAGCGGAATGCATGGGCGATGCGCTCAACTACATCGAAGACGGTATGCCCTGCGAAGTGGTGTTCTACAACGACAAGGCGATTTCCGTTGAACTGCCTAACACCATCGTGCGCGAAGTGATCTACACAGAACCTGCGGTACGCGGCGACACCTCAGGCAAGGTGATGAAGCCTGCCAAGATCAACGGCGGATTCGAGCTGCCGGTTGCGGCTTTCGTTGAAATCGGCGACAAGATCGAAATCGACACCCGCACCAACGAGTTCAAAAAGCGCGCTTAATCAACAGGTTGTTGCTTTAACATGCTGCCCGGATGAGCAATCGTCCGGGCAGTTTGCATTGTCGGATCATGCGATTTAGTGTGCAGCCTGTCCTGCATTAAAAGAATACGCAGGTTTGCCCTATGTTAGCTGGCGAACATAAACTCTCCCGATATTTTGTTATAAGTGAAACAGTTTGCATTGTCAGGCTTCCTGAGCTCAAAAACGTCGACAAGAGCGGATCTGTTTGCTCCCATCACACGTTAAAAACAGGTCAATGCATATAAGTTGTCCCAATTAACCTGCCCGTCCAAGGAGAATAAATTGAAATCTCACTCATCACTCAAACGGTCTGTCTTCTCCGTTATTGCCACTACCCTGATGGCGCTGGCTGCAATCGGTGTTGTTGCGGGCTGTTCACCCAAACCAACGGCGGAAGAAGGTGCGGCACAAACCAAGGTGGTCGTTGACCAGGCGGTCGCAGCGGCTAAAAAAGAAATGATTGCAGAACAGGCGGCTGAAAAAGACAAGCAAGAGGCTATCGCTGCGGCCAAAACTGAAGAAAAAGCCAAACAAGATGAAGCCGTGGCACAAGCGGTAGCTGGTGAGCGGAAAAGGTTCGCAGCTGAACAACGTGCAACGACAGCAGCAAATGCGAAAAAAGAACGGCTCGCGGAGCAACGTGCAGCTGCGGCCAGGTCTCATTCGTCAAATCAAAGCTCCGGGAATGCCAGCGTGTGCGCGCATTGCGGGGTCGTGCTATCCGTCAACGAGATTGATGCTGAAGGCAGCGGGTCCGGCATGGGTGTGGTTGCCGGTGGCGTTGTGGGGGGATTGCTGGGGAATCAGGTTGGCGCCGGCAGTGGGCGTGATCTGGCGACAATCGCCGGCGTGGTCGGTGGCGCATTCGCCGGCAACAAGGTCGAGAAAATGGCAAAAAAGACCCGGAGTTACAATATCGTCGTAAAAATGAATTCGGGTGACGAGCGTACTTTCAATCAAACAGCCGTTCCTAATGTGGTCAGCGGTGACAAGGTTAAAATTGAAAACGATGTAGTCGTCAGAAGATAACTGCAAGCGGCGCGCCATGAGTTCCACTCCTCTTCCAGCAGAAAGCCCTGCATCCGAATCTGCGTTGGGAAATAGCCAGCTTCCCGCCAACGACGCGACTCCGGTGATTGTTCACTTGCCGGTAGCCGCGCACGGCGTTGCGCTCGGAATATTGGCAACGGTCGCATTGATATTCGCACTGGACTGGGCGCAGCCGTTTCTGATCACCCTGCTGCTGGGAATACTCTTCGCTTACACGCTGAATCCGCTCGTGGTGAGGCTGGAACGGCTCAGAATACCGCGCGTCGCGGGTACCAGCATCGTGATGGTCGCCGTGATTTGTGCGCTGGTGTTCGGCACTTACGCACTGCGCGGGCAGGCACAACGGATATTCACGCAGTTGCCTGACGCGGCCAGCAAATTGTCGGCGGGGCTCGCCAAGATACGCAGCGGCCAGTCCATCAACATGAAGAATATGCAAACCGCCGCAAACACGATCGAAAAAGCGACCAGCCAGACCGATATATCGGCACTTCCCAGGCAGCGCACCACGCACATCGTTGTCGATCAACCCGGTTTCAAACTCAGCAATTTCCTTTGGGTCGGTTCCTGGGGGGCGCTTGCCTTCTTCGGTCAGGCGACCATGGTGTTTTTTTTGGTGTTCTTTTTTCTGCTCAGCGGCGATATTTTTAAACGCAAGCTGGTACGGCTGGCCGGGCCGCTATTGTCGAAAAAGAAGATCACGGTACATCTGCTGGATGAGATCAATGATTCTATCCAGAAATACACGTTCATGCTGTTGGTGACCAATGCGTCGGTCGGACTGCTGACCTGGATTGCGCTGCGTTGGATCGGACTGGAAAATGCAGGCGCCTGGGCGGTTGCCGCCGGATTGCTGCATGTCATACCCTATGCGGGCCCGGCGCTCACCGCAGCTATCCTCGGTATGGCGGCTTTTATGCAATTCGATTCGTTGTCCGTGGGATTGTTGGCCGCCGGCGCGTCGCTGGTGATTGCGACCTTTGTCGGCACCTTTGTCACAACCTGGATGACCGGGCGATTTGCCAAAATGAATACGGCAGCGGTGTTCGTCTCGCTGCTGTTCTGGGCCTGGCTGTGGGGGGTATGGGGCATGCTGTTGGGTATTCCGATCACGGTCATCGTGAAAGTGGTGTCGCAGCATGTGGAAGAACTGCATCCGGTGGCTGAGTTGCTGGGAGAATGAGGCCGGCGTCAAAAACCTCCGTCAGCAATAGGTGTCTTGTACAATCAGCAACCCGGACTATCAGTCAGCGCTGAAACTAATGCGGTATTCAACTCATCTCGGAAAACAGCTATGCCTGCTTGCTCTGCTGCTGGTGTGTGCGACGGCGAGCGGGGCTGAGTTTATGCTTGGCATTAGAGATATAAGCTCACCGGTCTTTACTGCGCGCGGAATCAGGCTGGTTTTGCCCATGGATGGTTCGGCTGATTTGCAGATTGCCAGCTTAAAAGTGCAGCAGCGCGAGTTTCGCAATGTGCGCGTACGCTGTGGCGGATTCACGCTGTCGTCTGTGCAGGTGGCATGCAGCAAGGGGCGCCTGGATTCGATGCCGGATGCTGAGCTTGATTTTAGTTATGTTTTTGACAGCCAAAAGTTACATCTTGCGCTGACTGCGCCCGGCGGCGAGTCGTGGCAAGTGGCAGGGCAGTTGACTGAGCGCGCCTGGCAGGTCGCCGCGCAGCTGCATAACGCGCAGGGCAAGCGGCTGGCGTCCTTGCTGCCGGCAGATGTACCGCTACCCACTCAGGGCACGTTGAACGGCGCGGTTAGCGTGAACGGCAATGTGCTGGGAGCGGAAATGCTCAACGTCGATATACAGCTGGCTGATGTGGCTTTCAGCGATGCCAGCGGCTTGCATGCGGCGGAAAAATTGCGCGGATCCGTCAGGTTTACGGCCCGCCGCAGCGGCACTGCGTGGAACTGGCAAGGCAATATCGCGTGGCAATCCGGCGAGCTGTTCTGGCAACCGCTGTATCTGCGCGGCGGCCACGCCTTGAGTGCATCCGGCCTTTATGATGGACATATACTTAATATCAAACAGGCCGTTGCCGATTTGCCCGAGCTGGGGCGCGTGCAATTTACCGCCGGGTGGGATGTGCAGCAAGGCGTTCTGACTGAGGGCGCGCTGCAAGGTGGCGGGCTGGCGCTGACAAGCCTGTTCGAGACTTACGCCAAACCGTTTCTGGACAAGGGCGTGCTGGCCGAATCGGCGCTGTACGGTCATGCCGATGTGGATGCTCACTATCGCAACGGTGAGCTGAAATCACTGAAGTTAAAACTGCACGAGGCAGGGATTTCGGACGCGGCGCGGCGCTATGCCTTGCTCGGCGTGAACAGCGATATAGACTGGCGCGCGGACCAGGCCAGCACCGCCACCATTGCCTTTGCCGGCGGCGCGCTGCTGGGTGCGCCGTTGAGGGGCGGGCAGTGGACGGTCAATATGAACGGGCTGGAATTCGTTGTGCCGCAAGCCGTATTGCCGGTTCTGGATGGCAAGCTCGATTTGCGCGATTTCCATTTGCATCGCAATAAAGGCGTGTGGCACTGGCAATTTGCAGGTTCGGTGATGCCGATCTCGATGGCGCAATTAAGCGCAGCTGCGGGTTGGCCGAAGATGCTGGGCACGCTGGCGGGGCGCATTCCCCGGGTGAGTTATGACGGCCGTGAGATCAGCGTGGACGGTGCGCTGCTGTTCAACGTGTTCGATGGTACCGTGGTGGCGACCCGGCTCAAACTGGAAAATGCGTTCGGGCGCGCACCCAGTCTGTCAGGCAACCTTGTGATGCGCAACCTCGATCTGGATTTGCTGACGCGAACTTTCTCGTTCGGCAATATGCAAGGCCGCCTGGACGTTGACGTGAACAACTTGCAATTGCAGGACTGGCAGCCGGTGCGCTTTGAGGCGCGTTTATATAGCAGCGCAGGAAACTACCCGAAGAAAATCAGTCAGAGGGCGGTGCAGAACATTTCGTCTCTGGGCGGCGCGGGAGCTGCGGCCGCTATTCAGCGCAGCTATCTGGGGTTCTTCGAGAATTTTGGCTATGACCGCATCGGCTGGCGTTGCGTACTGCGCAATGACGTGTGCCAGATGGGCGGAATAGAGGCGACCGATCATGGCCCATATTCGATTATCAGGGGCGGAGGCATTCCTGCGATCAGCGTGATGGGCTACAATCGCGCCGTGTCGTGGGGTGAACTGATCACGCGGTTAAAACGCGTGACGCAAGACAACGTAACGCCCATCATCAAATAAAGGAGTCATCATGCAAACGAGAGCAGCGAGTTTCGCTAAAAAATCATGGATTGCACTGGCGGCATGCGCATTGAGTGCCTGCGTGACGATCAATATTTACTTCCCGGCGGCGGCGGCTGAAAAGGCGGCGGACAAAATCATCGAGGAGGTCTGGCAAATACAACAGTCCGATAAACCTGCCACCGTTAAGGAAAAAAAATGAACCCGCTCAGATATTTATTTGCCATCGTCGCGCTTGTTGGCGCGTTGAACGTGTATGCGGCGGCCGATCTCGAAGTCAATACGCCGGGCGTGAATGCCATCAAGAGCAGTATGCAGGCGCGCCATGCGCAACTGGCCGGTTACTATGCCAATGGCGCTGTCGGCTTGTCGATGGATGGCATGATCGAGTTGCGTGATGCCGGATCTGTGCCGCTGGCCGCCCGTCAGACGGTGAATGCGCTGATCGCGGCTGAGAATCAGGACCGCGATGCGTTATATGCCGAAATCGCCAATGCCAACGGCCATCCGGAATGGAAGTCGGAAATCCGCAGCACCTTCGCACAGCGCTGGATACAACTCGCGCAGCGCGGCTGGTGGGTGATGAGCAATAACGGCTGGACACAAAAATAACTTTTCCTCTCCCGCGCTGACGCGCACCCTATCCCGCAAACGGGGAGAGGGGACTACAACTTGTAAATCTTAATGACTCCAACTCTAGTTTTTGACATCGAAACTGTTCCCGATATTGTCGGGCTGCGCATCCTGCATGGACTGGATGAAGCCGTCAGCGAATGGGAAGTGGCTGAAATGGCCTTTCAGCAGCGGCGTCAGATAACCGGCAGCGATTTTATGCCGCATCATTTGCAGCGCGTGGTGGCGATTTCATGCGTGTTGCGCGAGGGCGATAATTTCAAGGTCTGGTCGCTGGGCGAAATGGATGAGGATGAAGGCAGCCTGATCCAGCGCTTCTTCGACGGCATCGACAAATACACGCCGCAACTGGTGTCGTGGAACGGCGGCGGCTTCGATTTGCCGGTGCTGCATTATCGCGGCCTGATCCACGGTGTACAGTGCGCGCGCTACTGGGACATGGGCGAGGACGACCGCGAATTCAAGTGGAACAACTACATCAGCCGTTATCACACCCGCCATCTGGATCTGATGGATTTGCTGGCCATGTACACCGGGCGCGCCAATGCGCCGCTGGATGATCTGGCGAAACTGATGGGTTTGCCCGGCAAGCTGGGCATGGACGGCAGTCGGGTATGGGAGGCGTATCAGCAAGGCCGCCTGGATGAGATACGCAACTATTGCGAAACCGATGTGGCGAATACTTATCTGGTGTATGCGCGCTTCCAGATGATGCGAGGCGTATTGAGCCGTGAGGCTTACAAAAAAGAGTGTGAACTGGTTCGATGCGAACTGGGCAAATTACATCAGCCGCACTGGCAACAATTTCTGGCGGCCTGGCCTGAAGCTTGATGCTGAAATATCACCGTCTTCGGGTGGCGGCAGGCTGGGCGCTTGTAATGCTGGTTGTTTATCTTTCGCTGGCGCCGAATCCGCCGGCTCCGCTGACGTTTGAGAATTCAGACAAGGTAGAACACGCCTTTGCCTACGCGATACTGTCGTTCTGGTTCTGCCATATATACCTGTCGGCGCG
Organism: uncultured Nitrosomonadales bacterium; assembly: GCA_947085835.1. Lineage (GTDB taxonomy): Bacteria > Pseudomonadota > Gammaproteobacteria > Burkholderiales > Gallionellaceae > Gallionella. The sequence goes on from CAMTXT010000022.1 coordinate 39,723, forward strand.
TTCGCGTGCGGTGGTAATCGTCGGACTGGTCGGGCTGGGTGTGGGGCTGGAATATGTGCAGGGCTGGACGGGCTATCGCACCTTCGATGTGATGGACATGCTGGCAGACAGTGTCGGCGTGTGGCTGGGCTAGTTGTTAGTGCTGACACCGTTGGGGCGCTTGCCGGCTTATATTGAGAACCGCGTAGCGCGATAAAAATTGATGAAATTGGAATTGAAATGACGACAGATAACAGAGTGTTAATCGAATCGCTGGACCAGGAAGGTCGGGGGATTGCGCATGCGGATGGCAAGGTGATTTTCATCGAGGGTGCATTGACCGGCGAAGTGGTGAGCTACGCCTCCTATCGCAAGAAGCCGTCGTTTGAACTGGCGCAGATGACGCAGCTTCATCGCGCCGCCTCGATCCGTGTTGAACCCAAGTGTGCGCATTACGGTGTGTGCGGCGGGTGCTCGATGCAACATCTGGATGCACGGGTGCAGGTCGCGGTGAAGCAGCGCATCCTGGAGGACAGTCTGGAGCGTATCGGCCGCGTCAAGCCCCAAACCATTCTGCCTGCGATCTACGGGCAAGCCTGGGGTTATCGCGAACGGGCGCGCATCTCGGCCAAGTATGTGATCAAGAAGGGAAAAATGCTGGTCGGCTTTCATGAAAAGCGCAGCAGCTTTGTCGCAGATATGCAGAACTGTGAAATTCTGGCACCGAAGATTGCCTCTTTGATCATGCCGCTCGCGGCGCTGATTGAAGGCTTGTCGATACGCGACAAGTTGCCGCAAATCGAAGTTGCGGTCGGTGAAAACGTCGATGTTCTGGTGCTGCGCGTGATGGCGCCGCCTTCGGCTGCCGATGAAGCGGCGTTGCGGGCCTTCGCCGACAAACATCGGGTGCAGTTCTGGCTGCAATCCAAGGGGCCGGAAACGGTTGTTCCTTTCTATCCTTTGGACGCGCCTGCACTGTCTTACAGTCTGCCGGAATTCGGCATCACGATGCCGTTTGCGCCGGGGGAATTTACCCAGGTCAACAGCGAACTCAATCGCGTGATGATCAGCCGCGCGATGCGTCTGCTCAATCCCAAGGCGGGCGAGCGCATCGTCGATTTCTTCTGCGGTCTTGGCAATTTTACGCTGCCGATTGCGCGCAGCGGGGCGACGGTGACAGGCATCGAAGGCAGCGACGCGCTGGTCAAACGTGCCGAACAGAACGCCGCCTACAATAATCTGTCAGCCAATACCGAATTCAGCGCGAGGAATCTGTTCGTGATGGATGAAGCTCTGCTTGTCAGTTTGGGGAAATTCGACAAATGGCTGATCGATCCGCCGCGCGACGGCGCGATGGAGCTGGTGAAAGCCATTACACCCGAGATTGCGCCTGAGCTGATCGTCTATGTGAGCTGCAACCCGGCAACGCTGGCGCGCGACACTGCCGAGCTGGTGCTGCGCGGCTATGTACTCAAATCCGCAGGGGTGATGAACATGTTTCCGCAGACTTCACATGTCGAATCCATCGCGGTGTTTGTGAAGGCGTAGACTTCGTCTGCGCCTTGTGGCGCAGGCAGGTTTAGTCGTTGTTGGCCGGCGCAAAGACCGGATTTTTCATCACCAGTTTCATGCGCTCACCGAATTCCTGGGCGAAGTTGCGCATGGCCTTTGCGGCTTCCTTTTCACCGGTGGCGCGCTCCAGCGTGTCTGACATCGACAGCAGGTTTTGATGAAAAAACTGTTTCATCTCATCGACCATCATCTCCTGGGTCCATAAATCGATGCGCAGCGTGTTCTTCTCTTCCGCATCCCAGACCGACAGCATGATCGCCTTACTGCTGCTCATAACGCCGCCGTCCGTTGCGCTCCAGTCGATTTTCTGCGGCATGTTCTTTTCATTCAGCGTGACGGTGAATTTGATTTCTGATGTTTTCATAATAGTCGTGAGTAGTAAGTGGGTAGTGGTAAGTTTATCCCCGCGTCGGCGGGGATCCAGCTGAAAATCAGCCCTTCAGTTCCGAGAACGCTGCCGCCATTGCGTTCGGGACAGCGGGTTTAACGTTTTCCGTTTTCGGTTGAATACGGTTGGCTTGCGGATTGCGCTGTTTTCGTTGCTGAGGCCTGGCATCTGCCTTAGGCGCGGTATCGCTCATGCGCATGGTCAGTGCGATGCGACGCCGGACGGCATCTACGGCCATGACTTTGACTTTGACGATTTGCCCGGCCTTGACCACCGTATGCGGGTCTTTTACAAAAGTATTGGCAAGCGCGGAGATATGTACCAGCCCGTCCTGATGGACGCCGATATCCACGAACGCGCCGAAGGCCGAGACATTGGTGACCACGCCCTCCAATATCATATCCGGCAATAAGTCGGACAATTGTTCCACGCCTTCACGGAAAGTCGCGGTGGTGAATTCAGGGCGCGGGTCGCGGCCCGGTTTCTCCAGCTCCCTTAAGATGTCGGTAATGGTGGGAATGCCGAAATTCTCATCCATGTAGCTGGCCGGATTGAGCGACTTGAGCAAACTGCTGTTGCCGATCACCGTTTTAATGTCCTGTTTGATGTCATTCAGGATGCGTTTCACCAGCGGGTAGGACTCGGGATGCACGGTCGATGCATCGAGCGGATTGGCACCCCCCATGATGCGCAAAAATCCGGCCGCCTGTTCAAAGGCTTTCTTGCCCAGGCGCGGCACCTCCAAAAGTTGAGCGCGCGTGGCAAAACGGCCATTGCTGTCGCGGTAGCTCACGATGTTCTGCGCCACCGTGCTGTTAAGCCCTGACACGCGGGAGAGCAAAGGGGCGGAGGCGGTGTTGACGTCCACGCCCACTGCGTGTACGCAGTCTTCCACCACGGCATCGAGCGAGCGAGCCAGCTGGGTCTGGCCGACATCGTGCTGGTACTGGCCCACGCCGATGGATTTAGGGTCGATCTTCACCAGCTCCGCCAGCGGGTCTTGCAGGCGACGGGCGATCGATACAGCGCCGCGCAGCGATACGTCCATATCGGGCAATTCTTTTGAGGCGAATTCGGAGGCTGAATATACCGAGGCACCCGCCTCGGATACCACCACGTTAATCATCTTCAATTCAGGGCACCGTTTTATCAGATCGAGCGCCAGCTTGTCGGTCTCGCGCGAGGCTGTGCCGTTGCCGATTGCAATCACCGAAACGCGATGTTTCTCAGTGAGCCTCGCCAGCGTGTGCAAGGAGCCATCCCAGTCGCACCTCGGTTGGTGAGGGTAAATGACGGCGGTGTCCACGACTTTGCCGGTCTCATCCACCACCGCTACTTTTACGCCGGTGCGTATGCCAGGATCCAGTCCCATCGTCGTGCGGGGACCTGCGGGTGCGGCCAGCAGCAGGTCTTTCAGGTTGCGCGCGAACACGTTGATGGCTTCCGTTTCTGCGCGCTGGCGTAACGCGCCCATCAGCTCGGTTTCCAGATGCAAAAAACATTTCACACGCCAGGTGTAGCGTACTGTCTCCGCCAGCCACGCGTCAGACGGGCGGTTTTTTTGGCTAATGCCGAAACGGGCTGCGATACGCGCCTCGCACGGGTTGTACGGCGCACTCATCGCAGGTTTCTCGGCTTCCGTGTCCAGACGCAGAAGCACATTCAGCAGTTCCTCGCGGCGGCCGCGCAGTATCGCCAGCGTGCGGTGCGAAGGAATGGTCTTGATGGATTCAGAATAGTCGAAATAGTCGCTGTATTTAGCCGCGGCCTCTTTTTTGGCTTCGATGACTTTTGCTTCAACCACGCCGTGCTCCAGCACATACTCACGCAAGGATTGCAGCAAGCTGGCATCTTCACTGAAGCGTTCCATCAATATCTGCCTTGCCCCATCGAGAGCTGCCTTTGTATCGGCGACCCCGGGATTGTCGTCTTGCTCAGTGCTGAAGGCGGATCTCAGATATTTGGCGGCTTCCTGCTCAGGTTGCAACGAGGGATTTGCCAGCAGCGCGTCGGCCAGCGGCTCAAGTCCCGCTTCAAGGGCTATCTGTGCGCGTGTTCTGCGTTTGATCTTGTAGGGCAGATATAAGTCTTCCAGATGCGTCTTGTCCGCAGCGTGACTGATTGCATCCAGCAAAGCGGGCGTCATCTTGTTCTGGGAAGTTACAGAGTCGATGATGGCCGCACGTCTGGCTTCCAGTTCGCGCAGATAGCCAAGACGCTCTTCGAGCAGGCGCAACTGGATGTCATCCAGGCCGCCGGTGGCTTCCTTGCGATAACGCGAGATGAACGGCACGGTCGCACCTTCATCCAACAAGGCAATAGCGGCGGCAATCTGTGCGGGTTTCGCGGCAATTTCAAAACCGAGGCGTTGTTCGATGGATGGGAGCATGTTCGATATTTTTGATTTAATCGGCCTCCGTGAGGCCGAATGGTGATTGATGTAGGCGGATGAAGATTTCAGGTTGAGTGAAAATTTTTGCTGAGAATTATGCTAATAAACTAGCCCCAATATCAACCTTGATGCAAACGGTAACCATCTACCACTCCTCTAGACTTAACTGGATGAAATTGCATCTTCCCGCCTGTTGATTTTGGCCATAGCTGTTTCAGGTCTTCTGAAATATGAACTGCATTTCTTCCGTCACTCAATTTAGAGGCATCCCATACGCACTCACCAATTGCTTTAGGTTGCATGTTGTCTAAAGAGCCGACCAATGTTATCAATGCGTTGCTTATTGAAAGACCTGCACCCAGACAAATATCGGGTAATTTATATCTTTCATTCAATTGTTGGTTAATGAGATCACGCATTTCTTCTACACAATTTCTGGCTGCGCGACTAGCAGCTTTAATCGTATCTTCTCGATTTTCTTTATCTACTTGAAACAAAACTAAGGCACCATCACCAAGATATTCTGTAACCACACCACTTTCAAATGAGGCGACTATAGAGATTGCAGGAAGCAGTGCCGAGGTTTCGTAATATATTCGCTGGAATCCATTCTTGATGGTTGGGGCTGAGATCGTTGTTTTAAGTCGCTTCGTTGAGTCTCGCATGTCAACTACCAATGCAATAAATTCATCAACTTTGGGTGTGTCATCGGTTACCCATGGATGTCCTGGTATCTTGGAGGGTTCTGCAAGTGCCTCAGCAACAAGATTATCCATTGCCATGGCTTTTTTTAGAAATTTATTTCCGACTTTTGACCAAGCTATTTCAGCGCGTTTAAGGCCTAGGGTAATCGCTTCCGTTACCTTATACCGTTGTTCATCTGTCAGTGCCAAAATAGCCTCCTCCCTATTTGATTATTGGTCGTTTTATGTCAGATCGAAAGCTTTGAATAACAATGCCCAGCGAAGGTCATATCCGATGATTTTATTTTCGGTTCTAAATTTTAGTTGCGGTTGCTGATTGGGATAAAGAAGACTTGCTAATGAATTTTGAGCTGGAGGCACATTTATCGTTTCCAGTATCTGATTCTCTTTATAAACTGGGCAAAGATATTTTCTATTTTCTGTCCTGAGTTGTTGAAAGAACTTTTCAGTTGCCCTTCCAGTATCAGATGAAATTTCCTTCTCAAGTTTCGCTACGCGATGTATTGGGTAACCAATGGCTGTCAGAATCGAATTTGCTCGCGGACCGATTTTTGAAACCATTAACGTATCAAAATGAATCACAACTTTACAGTTGACTTGAAGAGTATTGAGTACACCTCTCAAGCTATGAATCTGTTGTACGGCTGCTCTTGAGTAGCATGCTGCCTTTATCACGTCCTCCGCTGATGCGTTATGCTCTGCAAAATATGCGAGTACGCTATCACCTGCATATTCAACCTGACTAGGATCTGCTCCGAAGTCCTGTGTAATTCTGTCTACAGTAGAAAGAAAAGTGTGTGCGAGTTTCAAATAGGTTGATTTTCTTCGACCCAAAAGCAATTGAGTTGAATTAACTAAATCAATTTTCATTATGTAGAAGTTCTTCTCTGTACCCTCTCCTCTGAGCAGTTTGGACGGTGGTTTGTCCACCAATCCCTCTGCTACCTCATCGCTGTGACGCTGTAAAAGTCCTCTGATATAAGATAAGTCGTTTGACATCGCTCTAGCTAATAAGGTACTTCGAGGATAGAAATATGCCGATTCCCAGAAGAAGAAAAATTTGTGAGAAGTATAACCCCCATTTAAGACGGTTTAATTTTGCTTCTCTTATGTAAACTAATTTCATATGCTCAAAGACGAGTTCTATTTCAATTTCAGCATCGTCAGTTGGAAGTTCCATGGCGAACGATTGAGGATCTTTTGAAGCTTTGATAATGTCCCGATTGAGAAACGCATCTACAAAATTCAAAGCATAGAGTTCACCCGCATAATAAGTTCCTTTGCATTTTCCTGTGTTGATTATGTGATTGGAAGGGTTGTCTATGGCGCTTATTGCGCGTACTAGTGCAACTAGCGCAAGCAGCCATGTCAACAGTAATGAGGCAGCAATTGCTATAAAAATCCAACGTGGCGATTGAGAACCAAAGTGGTTTAGGTGGGCAAATACGCGATTAACATTTGCTAGTGGCGCTAATACACCCACAAGAAGAGCTGCAATCTTAACGTCAATTGCACGAATTGTGGCCTGAGTGTCTGAAATTGCAGCAGTAATAAAATCGGACTTATTAGTCATTTTTTGTCTCAATTTGTTAATCAGCCTATTGGCAGATGGTGGGCAACGAATTTCCCTGGATTCCGTGGCTAAGTCTTGCATTACAACATCTGACTCTTTCAAATTCTGTGCCGCAATTGTAGCCGGACCAACAATCGTTACGCGAGTTTTACGTTAAGTTGGGCATGACTCGCTTCATGTATTCGTCAAATAACGGCACAGTAAAACTGTTATCGCCATGCGCCGGGCTGTAGACCATCCCTTTGTTGATGAGGGTTGCTCTGGTCGGCGCGACGGTTTGCACTTCCTTGTTCAACAGATGGGCTATATCGCCTGACCGATGCGGCCCCGGCCCCAATTGCGCCATGGCGCGGAGATATTTTTTTTCTGACGGTGTCAGCCTGTCAAATCGTACTCGGAAGAAGCTGGCATCAAGCTCAGAAATAGCGAGGTCATTTGCAGAAAGCGTGTCGTTCAGCGAAATAGGCGAAGTGGTTGCGCACTGCCAACTATGTTTGCCCCATTCTTGCAGGAAATATGGGTAGGACTGCGTGCGATTGAGTATCTCTTCGAGGGCTGCAGGTTCAAATGCCACATTCAATCTTTCGGCGGGTGCAACAAGCGCTTTTTTGGCTTCATCAGAGCTAAGCGGGCCAATTTCCGGGTATTCAAACAGCCGTTCTGCATAAGATTTTGCACGGCCTGCCTGCCCTACCAATTGGGGAAGTCCCGCCCCAATAAGCGCTACTGGCAGTTGATCTTGCGCGCATTTGTGTAACGCTGTAATAAGAGAGGCGAACTGCTCTTCGGCTACATATTGCAGTTCATCAATAAAAAACACCACGGCGGTGTTTTTCTGTTTTGCAGCTTTGCCAACCTCCATAAATAATTCAATGAGGTCGTGTTCTAAATCACCAGAATCTGCAATCCCGTGCTCGCTACCCAGATCAACGCCGAACTCAATATCTGCATATTTCATTTTCATTGCGCCGACAAAGCCCCCTAAAACCTTGAGTGCGCGTTTCGTGAGGTCGCCAGCGGCTACAATTTTGTCCAATTGAAGCAGAGCGGTTCTCAGGGATGGGATCAATAATGCGGGTAAGGAGCGTTTTTCAGGGGCTTCAATCTGAATCACAATAAAGCCGCGCGCTTCCGTTTCTTTGGCGATACGAGTCAATAGCACGGTTTTGCCGACACCACGTAGCCCGATCAACAGTAAGCTTCTTGCCGATAAGCCGTTGCGAAAACGATCAAGCGCAATTGCAGCCTTTTCGATGATTTCATCGCGTCCCGCCAACTCAGGGGGTAAAGTACCTGCGCCTGGTGCATAAGGATTGGTTCTGGGATCCATATATATGAATGTTAGTTAAGTTTAGTAAAATTTGATAACTAATAATAACTTAACTATATCTGTCAGGTCAACGTGTAATGCCAGGTGCCTGTTTAGCCTTGCGACATTTGATCGCTTTCAAATCCAAAGCCGCAATCGCATGGTGATGCAACACCATCAGGCTGCTTTCCGGTATCGCACATTCTTTTGTCTGTGCAATCTTACAGCAACGGCAACTATTTTCTACAAGCAAGAATATATAGTCCTCTCGATTTCAGGCTGGCTATATGTCCAGCATTCTGCGCGACAACAGGGTTTGCATGTCGCGCCGTCCATCCGCGATCAGGTAGATGAATACCTGTTTGCCGGTCACTCGATAGATGATGCGGTAAGGTTTGAAAAAAGCTTGTCGATATTCGTGGATGCCAAGGGCAGCGAGTTCTTTTGGGTGGGAGCCTCGCTCCGGGAAGGTGGACAAGGTCTCGACGATTTTCAGCAGGCTGTCCAGCACGTAGTCCGCGTTTTCCTGGCTGTCGTGCCCGGCGATGTAATCGCAGATGTCTTCCAAATCGCGCTCTGCACTGCGGGTGAGGAATACCTCGTGGCTCATGCGGCTGCGGTTTTCTTGGCTCTGAGACGTCGCGCAACATCTGCCACGGGCGTGACTTTACCTGCCTCTATTTCTTGATTTCCCAGCGCCAGCAGCTTCAGCAGTGCCAGCGTTTCCTGGGTGTTTTCGTATGAAACAATGTCTTGTATGACGGCTTTGGCTTCGCCGTTTTGTGTGATGAGATAGGGTTCGCGCTGCTCGGCTAACTGAAGCAGCACTTCGGCAGCGTTAGCCTTGAAGTAGCTGATGGGTTTGATGTTCATTGAGCGCATGATTCGTTCCTTGAGTTTTGCTGAACCAAATATAGTCTTTTAATGGTCTTGTGGCAACTGGGCTGACAGGACGAATAGAGATCGGAAATTGAAAAAGGCGACCAGTTGGTCGCCTTTTTGTTAGCGCAGGTGAACGTCAGTCTTTTTCGCCGCTGAACGCCATCAACAGGCTCAGCAGGTTGACGAAGATGTTGTAAATGTCAAGGTACAGCGACATCGTGGCCATCACGTAGTTGGTTTCGCCGCCGTGGATGATCTGGCTGATATCGAACAGGATGTAGGCCGAGAAGATCAGCACGGCAATCGCCGAAATGGTTAAGCTGAGCGCAGGGATGGCAAAAAAGATGTTCGCAAGGGAGGCTACCACCAGCAGGATTACGCCGATGAACAGGAACTTGCCCATGAAACTGAAATCTTTCTTGGTGACCGTGGCCAGCGTTGCCAGACTGAAGAAAATCAGTCCGGTGCCGCCGGCTGCCATGCCGATCAGTTGCGCGCCGTTTCTAAGGTGCAAGGCGACTTGCAGGATCGGTCCCAGAAAGACACCGGCGACAAAGGTGAAGCCGAGCAGGGCTGCAACACCCCAGGCGCTGTTGCGCAGGGCTGTGACGGCGAACAACAAGCCCATCATCGCGCCGAACATCAGCAGCGAACCCATGACCGGATGTTCATGCATGAATGAAAAATTGATGGATGTGCCGATAAACGCGCCGATGATGGTCGGGATCATGGTCATCGCCAGCATCATGTAGGTGTTTCGCAGCACCTTGTTTTGTTCGGTGGCGATGGTGCCTGTAGTTGCGAATTGGTTCTGGTATTGCATATATGGACTCCTAAAAAGTTATGCATCATTTCAACAACAGTACTGAGACTAGCGAAGTATCAGGAAAGTTGCAATCGTGAATCAAGTTTTGTTATTCAATCGCCGCAAGTGAGACAGGGAGGTCAGAGCGGTTCTTGCTCGTCGGTATCTTTGCGTACATTGCTGCGGCGATCCACCCAGTACGCAACCAGCGGGAGCATGAAAACGCCGCCCGGCATCAGAATGGGAATCAGGTAAGGACTCAAATGGCGCAGTGCTCGCAAATCGCGCAAGAGGGTTGCGCGCTCGTCCTCGCTCCACTGTCCGCCATTGCGATGTTTCATCAACAGGGGAATCAATCCGCGTACCTGGTTCAGCTCGCTGCGTATAACCCTGGTCTGGTTTTCATTTATCGAACGTACATTCGACCAGCCGCGTTGCAGTTGGACAACATATCTCCTGCCGACTGGTAGCATGTTTATGATTCGCTTCGTTCGTGATTAAATAAACTGTTAAACAATGTGTTGTATTTTTTTAAATATCGTTGCAAGGAGTCGCGGTCAGCGTTGTAAATGCATCGATATGCAGTCTACCGCAGTTTACAGAACCCTGGCGGGTTTAACAAATCTGTAGTCGGGTGTGGCATATGACGGGAGGTTATATGGCGGCATGCCCGGCGGTGCATTATCAATCGCTTGTTCCTGGCAGACAGGATCAATTTCCGCTATGCATTGCCAGCAGTTCCTGAGGTTGGCTGTACAGGTTTAATGAGATTGCTCAATGGCCGGTCCGTCCGTATGATGAGCCCTCTGTGTGCGCAAACAGACATAAGTCGGATGTAACAAGGTCGATAATGGCAGGCGTCAGCTTCCGGGTTTCCGTTGTTTCGTAGGAGACGTTCAGCCACCGAAAGTTGAGTTTTTTTTACGTTAACTGAAGGGTAAATAACCTTTACAATAGAGAGCATTTTCGTTGAGTGTTGTTGGGTCGTAAGTTATTATTTTTATATAACCTGAGGGGAAAAACATGACTAAAGTTATTGTTAAATTGAATACACGATTTGGTGAGATAAGCGTTGATCCTGCACAAATTATCACGTTTCCCAGGGGGATACCCGGATTCGAAAAATGCACTCAGTGGATACTGTTTCATGAATTGGATGAAAAGGGCAACAGAACCAGCGGCGTGGTGACTCATCTGCAATCGGTTGATGATGAGACCGTGACGTTGTCAGTGACAGAGCCTGTTCTGTTTGGTTTTAATTACGAGCTGGTGCTGTCGGACAGTGAAGCTGCCGAGCTTAAACTGGAAGATCCTAACGATATTCTGGTGTTGGCCACGCTGGCCGTCAAAGATGTCGTGCCGCAACTCGGAGACAAAGTGCCATTGGAAAATTTGCACGCCAATATTTCGGCACCAATTCTGATCAACTCCAAATCTCGCATCGGAATGCAGATAAAACTGGTTGGCAAGGAATCTAAGGCAGGCTTTGCACCGCTACTGGTTAAGTAAAACAGATTCAAGCGGCGGCGGGGCATCCTCGCCGCTGGTTTTCAGCCTGGGTAGAATGATTTGAGTTTGAATCTTGCAATTTTTGATAAAAACTTGTTATAAAACAAGTTGTTAGGCATTCTGCTGGGCGGTGGCAGTCGCAAAGTAGTCTGCAAGCGGCATAGATGCTGGGTATTGAAAAACAATATTTATTTTATACCCCCAGATGTTTTTCCATGCCTCATTTTAAGCACATATTTATACGGTATGACAGCTCAAAAGCGTTTCCATTATGGACGGACAGACTGTTCGAGGGTTGAGATCGGCAGATACAGGCACAGCGGATTGTCCAGGCAGGTAAGAAACCCCAGCTTCACGTAAAACGATTTTTCCTTGTCGTGCTTGGCATCCACCACCACGGCATACAGGCCAACTTGTTGTGAAAAATCTACGGCTAATCGCAATGCGAATGCCAGCAAGTCCTGACCAATGCCGCTACCTTGGTGACGCGCATCCACAGCGAGTCGTCCTATGCACAGAATGGGCGCTGGATAGCGTGGCAATTTTGATTGCTCGGCCAGAGAAGAAGTCGTTATTTGCCCCGCACTTGCGGTTACAAAACCAATTACGCTCACCCCATCATCGGCAGTCGCCACATAGGTCTTGCCGAATCCGCGCTTTTGGAGTTGGCCGGAGTGGCGTAGTAAAAATTCATTCAGTGCAACATCGCCGCAATCAAATCCGTCTCGGCGATGAGCCGAAGTCAATAGATGGATAGCCGTCATCGTTTAATGACGAGACATGAGTTCGCGCAAAGCTGCATTGGGTTTGGGCGGATTTTCAATGGCAGCGGCGAATGCTTCAAAATCGCGCTGGGTCAGCAGAAGCGTATCAGTCTCCGAAACGATGCGGCGCGCGGCCTCAAATGCGTTCTGCAACATAAAGCTGGAAACTGTTGTTCCCATCAAATTGGCTGCACGCTCGATCATCGCCTTGGCTTCAACGCTGGTGCGCAAATTGATGCGGGCAGATTCATTGGCTATGGCGGTTGTCATGGCAATCACTCCTGAATAGATGTGAGTATTGTACGTCAATTTTACGCACAACATGCAATTTTCGAGTGGTTATTCTCAGTGGCCCCTGTGCGAGATTCAATGAGCCTGATTGCTACCGTTTGGGCGTTAAAAAACCCGCTAAAGCTATACGCAGTGCGGGTTGGTGAGTCTTTGTGAGACTGGTTGAAACACTGTTCTGGCAGCGGTGGCAGTCGCAAAGTAGCCTGTAAGCCGCCAATTTGCTGGATTCTTAATTTTATTTTTTATAAAGTGCCAACAGAAGTACCAACAAATGTTTTTGCTTTCCCAAATTAACGCGCCTCAAACATCGTTTTACTTGTGAGGTGTTATGCAACTTTACAAAGCACCTGGCAGGGGGCTGAAAGCGAATACATAGCTGACATTCATCCCAATGAGGCACGACATGCCGCTGCCGAGACACAGCGGACGCTCAACGAGGCTGTAGAAAAAGTCTGTTCATACCGCATCTTGCCGTGAACCAAACTTAATATCAATGTCAAAGTGCGGGACGATATTTTGGAGAGATAAATGGCGCGTTACAAACACATCGACACCAGCCCGCGATTTCTCGC
>CAMTXT010000023.1:0-107863 GCA_947085835.1 uncultured Nitrosomonadales bacterium
TGTTTGACGCTTCTTTGCAGCATATTCCAGCTCAGAAAAACTCGCTTGCATCGCTTTATTCTCTATTATCAAGTAGATAGCATTTTATCAAATTTCAGGCATTTAAGCTGAATCATCGGAATAAATCAGCGTTTCCCTAAAGGACACCGAGGGGCGCTATCTGTTTGCCAATCGTCCTGTGCGCGAGTTGTGGCAGGCTGAAATGAACGAGATTGTCGGATTTAGCGATGAAAAGTTCTTCGATGCGGCAACGGTCGAGAATATCCGTATCAACGACAGGCGGGTGCTGGTGGATGGCGAGACTTTGCGGACAGAGGAAGTCAATACTGCATTTGCTACGGGAAAGGCGTTGTACTACCAATCCACCAAGTTGCCGCTGTATCGCGAGGATGGCAGCATCTATGCGCTGTGCGGAATTTCAGTCGACGTCACCGAGCGCAGACGTGCGGAAGAACAGCTGAAGAAGTACAAGGATCATCTTGAAGAGGAGGTGCAGTCGCGCACCACGGAACTGGTGCTGGCACGCAATGCGGCCGAGGCGGCAAACCGGGCAAAGAGCGTGTTCCTGGCCAACATGAGTCACGAGTTGCGCACGCCGCTGAACGCCATACTCGGTTTTTCCAACCTGATGCGCAAAGCGCCGTCGTTGTCGAAAGAGCAGCGCGACAACCTCGATATCATCAATCGCAGCGGTGAATATCTGCTGACGCTGATCAACGATGTGCTGGAAATGGCCAAGATCGAATCCGGTCGGGTGCAGCTGGAGAACCTGCCGCTGGATCTTGGCATGCTGGTGCGCGATGTGACCGACATGATGCAGGTGAGGGCCCAGGAGAAGGGCTTGCAGCTGCTGATCGATCAATCTTCGGAATTTCCGCGCTATATCAGGGGCGACGAGGCGCGCCTGCGCCAGGTGCTGATCAATCTGGTGGGCAATGCGGTGAAATTCACTCATCAGGGCGGGGTTACCGTGCGCTTCGGGATGAAGCCGAACTCCCCGCTGAAACGTTTGCTGATCGAGGTTGAAGATAGCGGCCCCGGCATCGACGCTGCCGATCATGAAAAAATCTTCGAGCCGTTTGTGCAGGTCGGGGAGGAGGCAGCCCAGAAGGGCACCGGTCTTGGTCTGACCATCACCCGGCAGTTTGTGCAGCTGATGGGCGGCACGATCAATCTTGAGAGTACCTACGGCAAGGGAGCGCTCTTTCGGGTGGAGCTGCCGGTAGAGATGGTTGCGGCAGCGGTCAAGCCAGAGAGCACGGTCAAAGGCGATGTGGTGGGCATGATGCCTGATCAGCCCCGATACCGCATTCTGATCGTTGAAGACCAGTTGGAAAATCAGTTGTTGCTGACCCGGCTGATGGAGAGCATCGGCTTGCCGGTCAAAGTGGCCGAGAACGGCCAGCTGGCAGTGGAGCTGTTTAAGAGTTGGCAGCCGCATCTGATCTGGATGGATCGGCGCATGCCGGTGATGGACGGCATTGAAGCTGCCCGGCGTATCCGCGAACTGCCTCACGGCCATGAGGTGAAGATCGTTGCGGTCACGGCCTCGGCTTTTACGGAGCAACGCGATGAAATGCTGGCGGCGGGCATGGATGACTTCGTGCGTAAACCCTACCGGTTCAATGAAATATTTGAGACCTTAAGCAAGCAGCTGGGTGTGCGGTATGTTTATTCCGACACGAAGGCGGAGGAAGTGAACGAGGTGGTATTGACAGGACAGATGCTGGAGGCGCTGCCAGCCGACTTGCGAAGCGAGCTGCACGATGCGCTGGAAAGCCTGGAGGGTGAGCGCATCAGCGCCGCTATCAGACAAGTTTCTGACGAGAAGTTGCAAAAGGCGTTGTCACAGCTGGCGGGCAACTTTGATTATCCGTCCATCCTGAAGGCGTTGCAGATGAATCAATCAGGAAATAATACATGACAATACTCGCGGTCGATGACACGCCGGCCTCCCTGAAGCTGCTGGCAGACCTTTTGAAGGCAGAGGGTTACCAGGTGCGCGCGTCGATCAGCGGCGAGTTGGCGTTGCGCTCAGCTCACGCACATCCTCCCGAACTGGTGTTGCTCGATATTCGCATGCCCGGCATGGACGGATTAGAGGTTTGCCGCCGTCTCAAGGGTGATCCTGCCACGCATGATGTGCCGGTGATCTTTCTCAGCGCCGCGTCTGAAACGCTTGATAAGGTGCAAGGGTTCGAGGTGGGCGCCGTCGACTATATCACCAAGCCCTATCAACGCGACGAGCTGTTGGCCCGCGTGCGCACCCATCTGGAGCTCAATCGTCTGCGACATCATCTTGAAGAGCGGGTAGCAGTGCGCACGGCAGAGTTAAAGGAAAGCTTCGAGTCGCTGCACAGTATTCTGGAAACCACGCTCGACGGCTTCTGGCGCACGGATGGCCAGGGTAAGTTGCTCGACGTCAACCCCGCTTATTGCCTGCAATCGGGTTACACGCGCGGCGAATTGATCGGGATGCGGATGTCCGATTTCGAGGAGGCGGGAAACGCCTCCGGGCTGGCAGCGCGCATTGGGCGCATCATCGAAAACGGGCGCGATCTGTTTGAGACTCAGCATCGCCGCAAGGACGGATCGATCTGGTACGCCGAGGTAAGCGCCACTTACCGGGGCATCGATGGCGGCGAGCTATTTGTGTTTTTTCGTGATATATCGGCACGCAAGCTGGCCGAACAGGGGCTTAATCTCGCCGCCAGCGTGTTCACCCATGCCCGTGAAGGCATCATGATCACCCGCGCCGATGGGGCTATCATCGATGTCAACGATGCCTTCAGCCGCATCACAGGTTACAGCCGTGAAGAGGTTTTGGGTCGCAACCCGCGTCTTTTAAAATCCAACCGTCATGAAAGAGAGTATTACACCGCGATGTGGGGCGAGCTGATCGAAAAAGGCCATTGGTATGGAGAAATCTGGAATCGGCGCAAGAGTGGCGAGGTGTATGCCGCGATGCAAACCATCAGCGCAGTGCGCGATGCGCATAACAACATCTTGCAGTATGTGGCGCTGTTCTCCGACATCACCGCGATCAAAGAGCACGAAAAAGAACTTGAGCGTACCGCCCACTACGATGCGCTGACCGGCCTGCCCAACCGCGTGTTGCTGGCCGACCGGCTGCATCAGGGCATGGCTCAGGCGTTGCGGCGCGGGCAGCGGCTGGCGGTGGCCTATCTCGATCTGGACGGATTTAAAGCGGTCAACGACCAATACGGGCATGAAGCGGGCGATCAGTTGCTGATGAGCCTGGCGGAGCGCATGAAGCAGGCGTTGCGCGAAGGCGATACATTGGCACGTCTGGGCGGGGATGAGTTCGTTGCCGTGATGCTCGATTTGGCCGACAGCGAAGCCTGCCTGCCGTTGCTCACCCGCCTGCTGGAGGCAGCCGCACAACCGGTGCAGGTCGGCAGCCTGACGCTTCAGGTTTCGGCCAGTGTCGGCGTCACTTTTTATCCGCAGGGCGATGACGTGGATGCGGATCAACTGCTGCGCCAGTCCGATCAGGCCATGTATCATGCCAAGCTGGCCGGCAAGAACCGTTACCACGTGTTCGATGCCGCGCAAGACAGCAGCATCCGCAGTCATCACGAGAGTCTGGATGCCATCCGGCAGGCCCTGAATGCCGGGGAATTCGTGCTGTATTACCAACCCAAGGTGAACATGCGCACAGGTAAAGTCATCGGTGCTGAAGCGCTGATCCGCTGGCAGCACCCTGAAAAAGGCCTGTTGCCGCCGGCGGTGTTCCTGCCGGTGATCGAGGATCACCCGATGGCCGTCGAAATCGGTGAGTGGGTAATGGACACCGCCCTGAACCAGGTGGCGGCGTGGCAAGCCGCAGGTCTACGCATTCCGGTCAGTGTCAATGTCGGCGCGCGCCAGTTGCAGCAGGCGGACTTTGTCGAGCGCCTGTGTGAGATTATGGCGGCGCATCCGGACGTTGCGCCGGCTTGTCTGGAGATTGAAGTGCTGGAAACCAGCGCACTGCAAGACCTGGTGCACGTATCCAGAGTCATCGAGGACTGTCAGCAGATCGGCGTGTTGTTTGCGCTGGATGACTTTGGTACCGGCTATTCCTCGCTGACCTACCTGAAACGCCTGCCGGTCGCCCAGATCAAGATAGACCAGAGTTTTGTGCGGGACATGCTCGATGACCCGGATGACCTGGCTATTCTGGAGGGCGTGATCGGTCTGGCTGGCGCATTCCGCCGCGAGGTTATCGCCGAAGGCGTCGAGACGCTGGCGCATGGCGAGATACTGCTGCAACTGGGGTGTGAGCTGGCGCAGGGCTACGGCATCGCCTACCCGATGCCGGCTGGCGAAATGCCCGGCTGGTCGGCTGCCTGGCGGCCGGAACCATCCTGGGCCAGCTTGCCGGTCGCGAGTCGTGAAGATTTGCCGCTGCTCAATGCCAGTGTGGAGCACCGCGCCTGGATTAAGCAAGCCGCTGATTATTGCCGTGACGAGCGCGATACACCGCCGCCGCTGGATATTCATCAGTGCCGATTCGGTATATGGCTGGCAACGGTGGGGCAGGATCGCCATGCTGCGCAGCCCGCTTTTCAGTCCGTTGATGCATTGCATCGGCAGGTGCATGCGTTAACGCAGGAGCTGTGTGAACAGCGCGGGCAAAAAACGGATATGCCGGCGAGACTGGGCGAGCTTCATGCCTTGCGTGACGCCTTGCTTGAACAGTTGAGGCTGCTGGCGCTGGGAATCCGCTAGCGTGCTGCGCAAAGACCGGATCTGGTCGTGTGATATTTTTATCTGGCCTGCCAAAACTGCTGACAAACATTAGCTGTTGCAGTTGTTTTTTGAATCCATCCTGCCATCCTGAAGGCATTGCAGACCGACCAAATGGTAAATGTTATATGACAGGCAAGATACTCGCAGTCGATGATACGCCGGCCTCCCTGAGGCTGTTGACGGACATCCTGAAGGCAGAGGGCTATGAGGTGCGTTCTGCTATCAGCGGAGAGCTGGCCTTGTTTGCTGCCAGCAGCCATCCGCCCGACCTGGTGTTGCTCGATATACGCATGCCCCAGATGGACGGTTTTGAGGTTTGCCGTCGTCTCAAGGCTGATCCTGCCACGTCTGATGTACCGGTGATCTTTGTCAGCGCGGCGTCTGAGACCGAAGAGAAGGTGCGAGGTTTCGAGGTAGGCGCCGTCGATTTCGTTACCAAGCCCTATCAGCGCGACGAACTGCTGGCCCGGGTGCGCACGCATCTGGAACTGAACCGATTGCGCAATCATCTGGAAGTCCTGGTTGATGAGCGCACGGTCGAATTGAGGGAAAGCGAAAGAAAGCTGAGAGCCAGCCTGCTCGAGTCAATCGGGGCGCTGGCCGCCATCGTCGAAATGCGCGACCCGTATACCGCCGGCCACCAGCACCGCGTCGCTCAGCTCGCCGTTGCCATCGCACGCGAGTTGAAATTGCCCGAGGAGCAGATCGAGGGAATACACCTGGCCAGTGTCGTGCATGATGTCGGCAAGATTCGCGTGCCTGCCGAGATTCTCAGCAAACCTGGAAAACTCACTGAACTGGAATTTGGCCTGATCAAGGAGCATGCCCAGAACGGCTTTGAGATTCTTAAAACCATCGCCTTCCCCTGGTCGATTGCGCAAATTGTCCAGCAACACCACGAGCGGCTGGACGGCTCAGGCTACCCGCAGGGGCTTAAGGGCGATCAGCTTCTGCTGGATTCAAAGATTGTGGCGGTGGCCGATGTGGTCGAATCGATGACCTCGCACCGCCCCTACCGACCGGGGCTGGGGCTTGATGCGGCGCTGGCCGAGATTGAACATCACAAAAACCGGTTGTTTGATCCGCTGGTGGTAGAGGCCTGTATCAGGCTTTTTCGTGAGCAGGACTTTCATTTCACGGCTTGAACAGCCAATATTTTGATCTGCGATTGGCAGGCGGGAGTGAATTGTGTTTAGGTAATGGGCGTATAATGCGGCGGTTTTGCTGCCCGCCCACCGTAAAGAGATCACACATTGAATAATTTTGCCCAATTGAATCTGGCGCCTGAAATTTTAAGGGCGCTCACCGAATCCGGTTATACCATCCCGACGCCGATACAGGCGCAAGCCATCCCGTTGGTGCTGGAAGGTTGCGATCTGATGGCGGGCGCGCAAACGGGAACCGGCAAGACGGCCGCGTTTGCGTTGCCGATGCTGCAAAAACTGCTGCCGCATGCCAGCTCCAGTCCCTCTCCTGCGCGTCATGCAGTGCGTGCGCTGATATTGGTGCCGACGCGCGAGCTGGCGATCCAGGTGGAAGCCAGTGTAAAAGCCTATGCGAAGCATACTCACTTGCGCTCGCTGGTGGTCTTCGGCGGGGTCGACATCAAGACGCAGACGCCGTTGTTGAGAGCCGGCGTGGAGATACTGGTGGCAACACCCGGCCGCCTGCTGGATCACATCGAGCAAAAATCCGTGCAACTGAATCAGGTGCAAATGCTGGTGCTCGATGAAGCGGACCGGATGCTGGATATGGGCTTTATGCCGGATTTGAAGCGGATTCTGGCCTTGCTGCCAAAACAGCGCCAGAATCTGATGTTCTCCGCTACTTTTTCGAATGAGATCAAAAAGTTATCCGCTGATTTTCTGGTTGATCCGAAGCTCATCGAAGTCGCGCGCAGCAATGCCACTTCCGAAAATGTCACCCAAAAGGTATACCTGGTCGGGCACGAAGCAAAACATGCGCTGTTAGCTCAGCTGTTGCGCGGCAGCGATGCTACGCAAGCGCTGGTGTTCACCAAGACCAAGCTGACTGCCAGCCGTATCGCCCGCCAGTTGCAGCGGGAAGGATTCTTGGCCGATGCGATTCACGGCGACAAGAGTCAGCTCGAACGCATGCAAGCGCTGGATGCGTTCAAATCCGGCAAGATCACCGTGCTGATCGCCACCGACGTGGCCGCCCGTGGTCTGGATATCGACCAGTTGCCCGTGGTGATCAACTATGAAATCCCCAGTGCAGCGGAAGATTACGTGCACCGCATCGGTCGTACCGGCAGAGCAGGAGCTTTCGGTATCGCTATTTCACTGGTGTCGCCCGAAGAAGAGAAATACCTGGTTGAAATCGAAAAGCTGATCAAGTGCCAGATTCAGCGCGCGGAGCTGCCGCAGGCTAAACCGCCTGAGCGTGCGCCGCGTACCGAGCCTCGCGCTGAGCATCATGTGCACATCCGTGCGCCCCATGTCAGCGGGCCGAAAAGACCGGTTCATGACGCCTGGTTCAATAAACCGTACGAGCCTTCAGTCAGTACCCGGGTGAATGAGCCGATGGCTGTTCAGGTCAGCCGTCCAGGCGCTCAGATTCCGGCGTTATTCATGCGCCGCAAAACGGCTCTGTCCGATGCTGAGGATTGATTACACACGCCGTTTCAACGTACTGCTGCTGTTCATGTTGCTGGCCGGATGTGCCAGCGCGCCTGCACCACAGGTCATGGTACCCGCAGTCGCACGACCGGCACCGAAAATAGCACTGGTTTTAGGCGGTGGCGGGACGCGCGGCTTTGCTCATGTCGGCGTGATCAAGGCGCTCGAAGCGCAGGGCATCTTCCCGGATATCATCGTCGGCACCAGCGTCGGTTCGGCAATCGGCGCGCTGTATGCCGCAGGCTACACGGGTTTTCAGTTGCAGGAAATGTCCATCCCGATGAAAGAAGAGCGGGTCATTGACTGGTCCTGGCCCAATCGCGGCCTGTTTATCGGCAAGCCGCTACAGACTTTCATCAATCAGGCTGTCAGGCAGGCGCCGCTGGAAAAGCTGCGTCGCACTTTCGCGGTGGTCGCGACCGATCTGGCCAGCGGCGAAAAAGTGGTCTTTCGCACCGGCAATACAGGACTGGCGGTCAGTGCGTCCTGCGCCGTGCCGGGCATATTTCAGCCGGTGGTCATCAACGGGCGCAGCTATGTGGATGGCGGTCTGGTCAGACCCGTTCCGGCCTCCGAGGGGCGTGCGCTGGGTGCCGATTTTGTGATTGCCGTCAATATTTCCAATCTGCCGCAAAACAACAGGACGGATACGACGGTGGAGGTGCTGATGCAGACTTTCGACATCATGAGCCAGACCATCAATCGTTACGAATTGAGCAACGCGGATGTGGTGATCCGCCCGGTCACGCGTGAAATCGCGCAAGGCAATCTGGATGACAGGCATCTGGCCATTCTGGAAGGCGAAAAAGCGGTCGCCGCCATCCTGCCTGAACTGAAAGCCCGACTGGAAAAACTGCGCCGCGAACGCTGATTTAAAGTTCTGTAGATCAGACAGCTTTTCCATGAAAAAGCCCCGGCATGCCGGGGATTTTAACTTCCTACTTCCTACTAGCTACTTGCTACTAGGGAACTGCTGATTTATTCGTCTTCCCCGCAAAAGCGGGGAACCAGTGCCTTTATTTAACTGGATTCCCGCCTACGCGGGAATGACAAAACCGAATAAATCAGCGACTCCCTAGCTGTTTTAGTAGTCCGTATAGCCCTTTGCGCCCGGGGTGTAGAAGGTGTCGAAATCGGGTGCAGTCAATGCGCTGTCATTCGCAAGTTTTTTCACCAGATCCGGGTTGGAGATGAACGGGCGGCCGAATGCGACCAGGTCCCCGCGCCCGGCGTCCAGATCGCTATTGGCACGTATCAGATCATAGCCACCGGAGAGGATGTAGCGGCCTTTAAACGTTGCGCGAATTGCAGCTTTTAAAGTGGGGCTGACTTCCGGTGCGCCCATCGAGCTGTGATCGACGATGTGAATATAAACCAGACCGATGCTGTTCAGTTCTTCGATCAGCGCCAGGTACAGCGCATCCATTTCGGCGTCGGCTGCCGTGCCGTTGAACACGCCATAAGGCGAGATGCGCATGCCGATATGCTCAGCGCCAATCGCAGCCGCTGTCGCTTTTGCAATTTCCACCGCGAAGCGAATACGGTTTTGGATGCTGCCGCCCCAGCGGTCGGTGCGCTGATTGGTGGCGGTATTGAGGAACTGGTCGATCAAATAACCGTTCGCCGCATGCTGTTCGATGCCGTCGAATCCGGCTTCGATGGCATTCTTTGCGGCCTGGACATATTCGCTGATGGCCTGCGCGATGTCGGCTTCAGTCATTGCGGCAGGTACTGGGTAGGGCTGCATGCCGCTGCTATCCGTCCACATCTCGCCCGGTGCTGCCAGTGAGGACGGCGCAAGCACTTTTGTACCTGCCTGCATGTTGGCAGGATGACTGACGCGACCGGTGTGCATCAGTTGCACGAATATCTTGCCGCCTGCCTGATGCACAGCATCGGTAACATGATGCCAGCCTGTTACTTGCTCGGCGCTGAACAGGCCGGGCTGGCGTGCATAGCCCAGTCCATTCGCAGAAGGTGAAGTGCCTTCCGCGATGATCAGGCCGGCACCGGCCCGAAGCCGGTAATATTCGGCCATCAGTTCATTCGGCACATTGCCGGTTGCCCGGCAGCGGGTCAACGGCGCCATCGTGATGCGGTTTTTCAGTTGCAGCTTGCCCAGTGTGATGGGGGTGAACAGGGTAGTGGTCATATGGGTATCCTTTGTTAAATTAAAAATCTATTTGCCACAGAGAACACAGAGATCTCAGAGAAATACTTTAGTCAGGAAGATGCCCTGTGCGCAACAACTAGAAAAACAAACGGTTATAACAAAATGCCTATTAACCTTTTTGGTACTTCCACGGAAGATGGATAAAACACCGGAACGCTCTGTCTTCTCTGTGAACTCTGTGGCTTGAATTACGATTTTCCGGGTTATTGTTTCAACGATTCCACCGGAATGGACAAGGTAACTTCATCGCTGACATAAGGCGCATGTTTACCCATGTTGAAATCCGAGCGCTTGACATGAGCTGTGGCATTGGCGCCGCAGGCTTCCTTTTTCATCATCGGGTGAGGCATGCACATGAAGGAGGATAGTGTCAGCGTCACCGGCTTGGTGATGCCCTTGATGGTCAGATTGCCTTCCACGGACACCAGCTTATCGCCGTCGAATTTCATCTTGTCGGACTTGTAGGTAATGGTCGGATATTTTGCGGTATCAAAGAAGTCTTCACCCTGAATGTGACCGTTGAACAAGGCAGAGCCCGTGTTGACCGAGGTGGCATCGATGGTTACATCAACGGCGCCTGTGTGAGCGGCGCGGTCGATCGTGATCTTGCCTGAGACGGTGTCAAAGCGGCTGACCTGGTTCGAATAGCCGAAGTGGTTATACTCAAAACGCGGCTTGGTATGGTTGGCGTCGAGCACGAACGTTTCAGGTACGGCAAAAGCGGCGGATGAAACTAACAACAATAATGGCAGAGCGATTTTCATGGTTTTTTCCTTTGTGGTTGGGTGGGTGGAGCGGCTACTGGTGCTGCATTGACTACGAGGTGAAACACAATTTTAACCTCATCGGCGACGGTGCCGAGATCCGCCCATTCGCCGGTTCCGATGCCATATGAGAGGCGTTTGATGTTGAAGCTGCCATCAAAAATCCCCTTGTTGCCGTCTGCCTGGAAGGTGACGGGGGCAACGATATCCAGCGTTTTTCCCTTGATGGTAAGTTTGCCGGTGGCCTGATAACGATTGCCGGCAAGTTGCTTGACGCCGCTGGATACGAAGCTGGCCAGCGGATACGTTTTGGCATTGAACCACAACTTGCCTGCCACTTCCTCGTCGGCATCGGCGGAACCCGTGTCGATGCTCGCCAGGCTCACGTCGATATGAGCCTGGGCGCTGGCGAGTTTTGTCGGATCAAATGAAATCTGCGCCGCAAACTTGTTAAACTTGCCCTCCATCGGCACGCCCATTTGCTTGTAGGCAAAGGTGAGTGCGCTCTGATTATTCTGAACCTGATTGTATTCTGCGGCCTGCGCCTGTGATGACAACAGCAGCAGCGGCAAAACGATTTTGTTGATGAGCGTCATGACCGATTCCCTTTTGATGACTTGCCGGGCAGCATGCGGTTCATTACCTCGTCCCGATCGACATAGCGGTGTTTGAGTGCGGCAGCGATGTGAGCCAGCACCAGTAACAGCAACAGGTAATTCAGGTTCTGGTGTACTGAACCCAGCAACTGGCCCAGCGCCTTGTCCTTTTCGAGCAGGTCGGGCAGCGGCAACAGGCCGAACCACACCGTCTGCACGCCCTTTGCCGAACTCATCAGCCAGCCTGACATCGGCACGGCCAGCAGCAGCGCATATAAAAGTGCATGAACCGCGCTGCTTGCGATTTGTTGCCAGCGGGCTATTGAATCCGGCAACGGCGGCGGGGTATGCGTCGTGCGCCACAAGACGCGCAGTATCGCCAGCACCAGCAAGGTCACGCCTATCCATTTATGGTAACTGTAGAGCTGAAGCTTTAAGGGCGACAGCTTCAGGTCGTGCATGTAAAGGCCCAGCGGAAAAACCGCGAAAATCAGCAGCGCCATCAGCCAGTGCAGCACGATCGCAGTCATGGTGTAGCGTGCGGACATATTAAACAAACCTGCCGTTCCGGTAGTCATCCAGTGCCTGATTGATTTCTTCCTGCGTGTTCATCACGAACGGCCCGTACTGCACGATGGGTTCGTTCAGGGGTTTTCCGGCAATCAGGATCAGGCGAGTATCGTTAACGTGAGGATCGCGTAGCGATTCGTTTGCCCCTTCGCCCGCAGAGCGGGAGAGGGTTGGGGAGAGGGAACGGGTATTTTGAGTATTATCATCAGGGGTGCTGCTTACTTCTACATGCCCGTTAGTGGCTCTCAGTGTCACGCCGTCCGCTCCCGGCGTATTGCTTAAAATGCCCATGCGGCGCGAGGCTACGAGCGTGTCGCCTGCCATCACCTCGCCGCGATAGACGTAGAGAAAGGCGTTATGCGTGGCAGGCAGGGTGGTTGCAAAGGTGGCGCCGGCAGGCAGGTGCACATCCAGAAACAAAGGCTCCGTGTCCTCGCGGGCGATCACGCCTTCAATACCGCCACTGTTTCCTGCAATGACGCGCACGCGGGTTCCATTCGGTGTGACATATTCCGGAATTGCGCTGCTGTCAAAATCCCGATACCAGGGATCATTCATCTTGCGTTTTGCTGGCAGGTTCAGCCAAAGCTGGAAGCCTTCCATCACGCCCTCGATCTGTTCGGGCATTTCGGAATGAATCAGGCCGCGCCCGGCGGTCATCCATTGCACGCCGCCGCTTTGCAGCAATCCTTCGTGTCCTGCGTTGTCGCGGTGGCGCATGCGGCCCGACAGCATATAGGTCACCGTCTCGAAACCGCGATGCGGATGGTCTGGGAAGCCTGCGATGTAGTCGTCGGGCACGTCGCTGCCGAACGCATCGAGCATCAGGAAGGGATCGAGGCGACGTTGCAGTTTTCCGGTCAGCACGCGGGTCAGCTTTACGCCCGCGCCATCCGAGGTGGCAATGCCGGCGATCAGTTGCTCGATGCTGCGGGATTGATGAATTTCAGTGTTCATGGTCGTCTTCTTTGCCGTGCGTAAAGTGACAGCATGGTAGAGCAGCCAAATGAATAGATAAAGCCGCTGATTCGGGATAGACTGTTCCATAAATGGAACAAACAACATTATCCGCCGACGATTGCATACTGTTCGCCGCCATCGCAGAGCAGCAGAGCATGGTGCGCGCAGCCGAGCATCTGTCCATTCCCAAGGCCACGGTGTCGCGCCGCCTCGCCAATCTGGAAGCATTGCTGGGGCAACGGTTGCTGATCCGCACCACAAGGCGCTTGACGCTCACCGATTTCGGACAGGAGTTTCTCGATCATTGCCGCCGCGTCGCCGAGGAAGTCGCGGCCACCCGGGATTTCGTGCGCAGTCAGGAAGCAAAGCCCCACGGACGCCTGCGCGTCTCCATGCCGGGCGATTATGCCAGGCAGCATTTCTCGCGCGCCATCGCCACGTTCATCGAAGCCTGTCCCGAGATACAGCTGGATATCGACCTGTCATCCCGACGCGTCGATCTGATCGGCGAACGCTACGATCTGGCGATACGCATGGGGGATTTGAGCGACGATGCGACGCTGGCTGCGAAAAAAATTGACGAACAACACTTTGCGCTTTATGCCAGCCCGATCTATCTGGCGCTGCATGCGGCACCCGGTCATCCCGATGAGCTGGCGCATCATGCGGCCGTGCGTCTGCTCTCCGACCGGGGGAGCGCCGTTCCCTGGAAGCTCATGGATGGCAACGTCGTATGGGAGGGGGTGCCGCCCGGCAGGCTCACGCTCAATTCTCCTGACATGATTCAGCAGTTGTTGCTCGATGGAGCCGGAATCGCCGCGCTGCCGTGCAGTTTCGTGATCGATGACGTGCGAACAGGACGCCTGGTGCGCGTGTTGCCCGACTGGTCGTTGCCCACCGTTCCTGCCTGGGCGGTGATGCCGATGCGCCGCTATCTGCCCGCCAAGACGCGCGCTTTTCTGGCGCATCTTGAACGTTTCATGACAAAAGGCTGATTGCGAACCGGTAGAAAAAGATGGAAGTATCGATGGGCTGCGAGGATAATTCGCCTCAATTCGCGCAGCGATACATTCGTCTCCTCGCTCGCTCGCGGGAGATAACCAGCCACTTGCCCGCTTGCGGGCTTAGTGGAGTGGTCAGCAGTCACATCAGGGAGCGGGCATGGGCATGGCATGATGCCCGCCGGGCAAGTTTCTGTAACATAGTTACTGTATAGTTTTCTGATATTGCCGAGCCATCAATACCGGTTATCAGATCCCATAATCCAACTATTCGATTTAATAATACTATGTCAAAACATTACCTTACACCGCTTTTTTCACCTAAGTCCGTAGCTGTTTTCGGCGCGAGTGACCGCGTCGATTCCGTCGGGCAGATCGTTTTTCACAACATGCTGGAAGGCGGTTTCAAGGGCGCGCTCTATCCGATCAATTCCAGAGCGGCGGAAGTGCAGGGCTGTAAAGCCTATGCGTCGATAACCGGGATTGAGGAACCGGTCGAGCTGGTGGTCATTGCCACGCCGCCGCAAACGGTGCCCGACATCATCGAAGAATGTGGCAAACACGGTGTCAAGGCAGCGGTCATTATCACCGCCGGTTTCGGCGAGATCGGCGCCGAGGGCCGTGAATTGGAGCGCAAGGTACTGGAAAATGCGAAACGCTACGGCATCCGCCTGATCGGCCCCAACTGTCTGGGCGTGATGCGTCCCTCCATCGGATTGAACGCCACCTTCAACAACGGCGGCGCGAATACAGGCAATCTGGCGCTGGTCTCGCAGTCCGGCGCGTTGTGCACCGCGATTCTGGACTGGGCGCAGATCAACGATGTGGGTTTTTCAAGCGTCGTGTCGATGGGTTCGTCCGCCGACGTGGATTTTGGCGAGACGCTCGATTATCTGGTGTCCGATCCGGAAACCCAGAACATCCTGCTGTATATCGAAGGGATACGCGAGTCGCGCCGCTTCATGAGTTCGCTGCGCGCTGCCGCCCGCGTCAAGCCGGTGATTCTGATCAAGGTCGGTCGCCATGAGGCGGGCTCCAAAGCCGCCATGTCGCATACCGCATCTCTGGTGGGTTCTGACGACGCGTTCGATGCCGCCGTGCGCCGTGCCGGTGTGGTGCGGGTGCAGACCGTGACGCAACTTTTCTCGGCCGCCAAGGCCTTGTCCTGCGGCTTTCATCCCTCCGGCAACCGTCTGGCGATCGTCACCAATGGCGGCGGCCCGGGTGTGATGGCCACCGATCGCGCATCAGACCTGGGCCTGGTGATGGCCGAACTGTCGGATGTCACCATCGCCCGCTTGAATGAGGTGCTGCCGCCCAACTGGTCGCACGGCAATCCGGTGGACATCATCGGCGATGCGCAGGCGGATCGTTATCAGCATGCGGTGGCGGCCTGTCTGGAAGACCCGAACGTGGATGGCGTGCTGACGATACTGACGCCGCAGGCGATGACCAAGCCGCTTGCGGCGGCCGAAGTCGTGATCGCGCTGGCTAATCAGTACAGCAAACCGCTTTTAACCTGCTGGATGGGCGAGACGCAGGTCGCCGAATCGCGCAAGTTGTTCGCCCACGCCAAAAAACCCAATTTCCGCACCCCGGAACCTGCGGTCGAGGTGTTCTCCTACCTGTCCGATTATTACCAGAACCAGAAGCTGCTGATGCAGATGCCGGAACCGTTGTCGCACCGTCTGGAGCCTGATGTTGAGGGTGCGCGCATGGTGATCGAAGGCGCGCTGCTGGACAAACGCAAGGTACTGAGCGAAATGGAATCGAAGGCCGTGTTGTCGGCTTTTCATATTCCGGTCGCCCAGACCATGATCGCCCGATCGCCCAATGAGGCGCTGCTGATCGCCCAGCAATTAGGTTTCCCGGTGGCGATGAAAGTCAATTCGCGCGACATCACCCACAAGAGCGATGCGGGCGGCGTGATGCTCAATCTGGTTAATGCCCAGGCGGTGCGTGCGGCGTATCACGAGATCGTTGAAAACATCAAGAAAAACCGCCCCGCTGCGCAGATGGATGGCATCTCCATCCAGCCGATGATCGTCAAGCCGAACGGGCGCGAGCTGATGGTGGGCGTGATCTGTGACCCGGTATTCGGCCCTGTGATTACCTTCGGTGCCGGCGGCACGATGGTGGAAGTAATGGGCGATGCAAAGGTGAGCTTGCCGCCGCTCAATTCCTTTTTGGCCCGCGACCTGATCAACCGCACCAATGTGTCCCGTTTGCTGGGCGCATTCCGTCACATGCCGCCTGCCGACATGGATGCGCTGGAGTCCGTGTTGCTGCGCGTCTCCGAGATGGTCTGCGAGCTGCCGATGCTCACCGAAATGGACATCAATCCGCTGATCCTCGACGAGCACGGCGTGCTGGCCGCCGATGCGCGCGTGGTGGTTGAGTTCAGGCAGCCGAGTGCGGATCGTTATTCGCACATGGCGATTTATCCTTACCCGACGCATCTGGTCAACCGCTGGCAGTTGGCTGACGGCACCGATATCACGATCCGCCCGATCCGCCCGGAAGACGCTGAACTGGTGCAGGAGTTTGTGCGCAACTTGTCCGCGGAATCGCGTTTCTTCCGCTTCATGAACAGCGTGCAGGAACTGAGCCAGGCGATGCTGGTGCGCTTCACGCAGATCGACTACAGCCGCGAGATGGCGCTGATTGCGGTGACTGAAGTGCACGGCCTTGAAGTGGAGCTGGGCGTTGCGCGCTTCGCGATCAACCCCGATGGCGAGAGTTGCGAATTCGCGCTGGTGATCGCCGATCAAATGCATGGCAAGGGCCTGGGTCAGCGCCTGATGACGACCTTGATGGATGCGGCCAGATCCAAAGGTTTGAAAGTCATCGAAGGCGAAGTGCTCAGAAACAACACCGACATGCTGCATCTGATGGAGCGTCTCGGTTTTGAAGTTGTGACCAGCGTCGAAGACGACAGCATCAAGTCGGTCCGCAAGGTACTTTAAACCGGAAACTGTAAACGGTTTTTTATATGCAAACTGCCTACCTGACCCATCCGTCCTGCCTGAAACATCAGATGGGCGCAGATCATCCCGAGAGTCCGCTGCGCATCCATGCGATTGAGGATCAGCTGATTTCATCCGGGCTGATGCACTATCTGGCGCATCATGATGCGCCAGAGGTCACCCGCGAGCAGCTGCTGCGTGTACACACAGAAGAATACGTTGAATCCGTGTTCGAACAATCGCCCGAGAGCGGGCTGGTGTATCTGGATGGCGACACGGCGATGAATCCCTATACGCTGTCCGCCGCGCTGCATGCGGCGGGTGCGGCGGTCAAAGCGGTGGATCTGGTCATGACAGGGGAGGCGGAGAACGCCTTTTGCAATATCCGTCCCCCCGGACACCATGCCGGGCGGGCGAGTGCGGCAGGTTTCTGCATTTTCAACAACGTGGCGGTGGCGGCGGCGCATGCGCTCGAATATCACGGCTTGCAAAGAGTCGCAATTGCCGACTTCGATGTGCATCACGGCAACGGCACCGAAGATATTTTTCACGACGATCCAGGCGTGATGCTGTGTTCGACCTTTCGCCACCCTTATTATCCGTACTGCGGCGCTGGCAGCGGCAATCCCCATATCATCAACGTGCCGCTGGCAGCGGGCGCTACGGGGGCAGATTTTCGGGAGGCGGTGACGCAGCACTGGCTGCCGGCGCTGGAAAACTTCCAGCCGCAACTGCTGCTGATATCGGCAGGCTTCGATGCGCACGTTGAAGACGATATGGGCGGACTATTGCTGCGTGAGGCCGACTATTCCTGGGTGACCGAACAACTTGTGGAGCTTGCCGCGCGGCATGCTCAGCGTCGCATCGTGTCCGTTCTTGAAGGCGGTTATGCGTTAAGCGCCCTGGGGCGCAGCGCAACGGCGCATATCAGGGTGCTGAGCGGGCTGTAACATACATGTGTCGAATAGGAATTCCCTTATGGACATCGGGCATATAATCCCTGTATCTTGCAATGCTGCTCAAATTTACCACTGAGGAAAAGTGTGGCTGATAATACCGAAACCCCCGTCGTTGATGCAGAGCACAATTTTTCCATCGCAGGCCTGGGCGCTTCCGCCGGCGGGCTGGAAGCCTTTGAGCTTTTCTTTCGTCACATGTCTCCTGCCAGCGGCATGGCTTTCGTGCTGGTATCTCATCTCGATCCCAGTCACGAAAGCATACTCACCGAAATACTGCAACGCAGCACCCCCATGCCCGTGGTCGAAGTGCAGGATCAGATGAAGGTCGAGCCCAACTGTGTTTACGTGATTCCGCCCAACCGCGATATGGCGATTTTCCATGGCGTGCTGCAACTCTCCGATCCTGTGCAGCCGCGCGGGCAACGCATGCCGATCGATGCCTTTTTTCGCTCGCTGGCCGAGGATCAGGGCGAACACGCGATCGGCATCGTGCTGTCCGGCACCGGCACCGATGGCACGCTGGGGCTGCGCGCGATACTGGGTGCGGGCGGCGTAACGCTGGTGCAGGAACCGGCGAGCGCGAAGTACGACGGCATGCCGGAAAGCGCGATCAGTGCGGGCTATGCCAGCCATGTGCTGCCGGTGGAAAAAATGCCGGAAGTGCTGTCGACCGGGCTGCGCGCGCTGCACCAGCCGCCGCCGGAGGCGCCCGTGGTGACCGGCGGAATCAACCGCATCCTGATGCAGTTGCGCACCGCCACCGGTCACGACTTTTCCCAATACAAGAAGACCACGATAGGACGGCGCATCGAGCGGCGCATGACCATGCACGACATCGGCAGCCTGGAGGTGTATTCGCGCTACCTCAAGGAGCATCCTGCCGAGATCGGCCGCCTGTTCAAGGAACTGCTGATCAATGTCACCAATTTTTTTCGCGATCCGGAGGCGTTCGACGCGCTGAAGGCGGAAGTGCTGCCGCAGCTGTTCGCAGACAAGCCCGAAGATTACGTGTTTCGCGTCTGGGTGGCCGGTTGCGCCACCGGCGAAGAGGCATATTCCATTGCCATGTTGCTGACCGAATACATGGAAGAGACGCAACAGGAGCAAAAAGTGCTGCTGTTCGCCACCGATCTCGACGATGACGCCATCACGGTCGCGCGGGCCGGTTTCTATCCGCCCAACATCGCCCAGGACATCCAGCCGGAGCGGCTGCGTCATTATTTCGTCAAGGAGGATTCAGGTTACCGGGTCAAGAAAAATATCCGCGAGATGGTGGTGTTTGCGGTGCAGAATGTGATCAAGGATCCGCCTTTCACGAGACTCGATCTGCTCAGCTGCCGCAACCTGATGATCTATCTGGAGCCCGAGGTGCAGAACCGGCTGATTCCGGCTTTTCACTATGCGTTGAAACCCGGCGGCGTGCTGTTCCTTTCGCCGTCCGAGAGTATCGGCAATTTTCCCGATCTGTTTGCGCCGGTCAACCGCAAGTTCAA
Source organism: uncultured Nitrosomonadales bacterium (assembly GCA_947085835.1). Taxonomy (GTDB): domain Bacteria; phylum Pseudomonadota; class Gammaproteobacteria; order Burkholderiales; family Gallionellaceae; genus Gallionella. The sequence goes on from CAMTXT010000023.1 coordinate 18,877, forward strand.
ATTTTATCGCGCCACCGGGACGCTCGCACCAACAGGGACTGTGACGACAGGCGGTCTGGTATGGGCCCGCAATGCCAATACCAAAGGCGCCGATGAAATAGCCATCAAGCCCCGTGAAACCAATTTCGCCGAACTGACCCGTCGACTTCTGTTGCAAACTTATGCGCCCGCGTCCGTTGTGACCGACGAAAAGGGCAGCATTCTCTATGTGCATGGCGACACGGGTCGTTACCTGCGTCCGGCGCCGGGGCAGGCGACGCTCAATATCGTCGAAATGGCGCGTGAAGGCTTGCAGCTTCATTTGCGCAATGCGGTCCAGGCCGCCGTTGCCCAGAATTCAGCGACGCTGAACCATGAGGTATCCGTCAAGAACAACGCTGACTTGCATCATGTAAGTTTCAGTGTGCGCCCGATGCCAAGCCCCGATAACCGGCAGAAGCTGCTGCTGATCAGCTTCCAGGACATCGCACAGCCAATCAAGGGCAAACGCAGCAAAGCGCCCGGGCATGCAGAACTTGCGCGTGTCGATGAACTGGAACGGGAGCTTGCCTACACCCGTGAAAATCTGCAAGCGACCATCTAGGAGCAGCAGGCCTCCAATGAAGAGCTCAAATCCACCAACGAGGAATTGCAGTCCACCAACGAGGAGCTGCAATCGACCAACGAGGAACTGGAGACGTCCAAAGAGGAGCTGCAATCCGTCAATGAAGAACTGATTACCGTCAATGCCGAACTGCAAGGCAAGATCGAGCAACTGGCCGTGATGCAGAACGACATGAAGAACCTGCTCGACAATATCAACATCGGCACGTTGTTCCTCGATGCCAATCTGTGCATTAAACGCATCACACGGGATGCGGTGAAAATCTACCGGCTGGTCGCCTCCGATGTCGGGCGTCCGCTGTTCGACATCAAATCGAACCTTATCGACAGCGACTTGTTGAACGACGCTAAAAGCGTGCTCGAAACGCTGGTGCCCTTCGAACGCGAAGTACATACGACAGGCGGCGCCTGCTATCTGGCGCGCATTCAACCCTACCGCACGCTGGACAATGTGATCGACGGCGTGGTGCTGACCTTTACCGACATCAGCGTGCGCGTCCAGGCCGAACAAGCGGTGATTGAAGCGCGCGAACTGGCCGAGGGGATCGTCAATACGGTGCGCGAACCGCTGATCGTGTTGGATGGCGAGTTGCGCGTGGTCTCCGCCAGCCGCTCCTTCTACCAGTATTTTCAGACGAATGCACAGGCAAGCGTGGGCTGTCCGATTTACCAGTTAGGCAACAACCAGTGGGATATTCCGCCGTTGCGCGACCTGCTGGAGCACATCCTGCCGAAAAACCGGGTGATGGAAAATTTCAGTGTGGAGCACGACTTCCCGGCCATCGGTCACTGCAAGCTGTTGCTCAACGCGCGCCGCCTCAACGACGGCAACAAGAAAAAGGAATTGATCCTGCTGGCGATGGAGGAGGTTGGATGAGCGATCAGCCGAATGCCGAGCAACTGCGACGTGCCGCCGAGGCGAAGCTTGCCGGCCTGCCATCTGTCTCGCCTGCGCGTCCTGCAGAGGAGCTGCTGCACGAACTCCGGGTGCAACAGATCGAGCTTGAGATGCAGAATGAGAACCTGCGTCAGTCTCAGTTTGAACTGGAGCAATCCCGTGACCGCTACCTGGATTTTTATGACTTTGCGCCGGTCGGTTATCTGACCCTGAGCGATACCGGCGTCATCCTTGAAATCAATCTCACCGGTGCCGCGCTGTTAGGCAACGAGCCACACAGATTGCTGCATAAGCGTTTGACCCCCTACGTTGCGACTGAGCATCACGACCGCTGGTTACGCCATTTTAATAGCGTACAGACAAGCGATGCGCCGCAGGCTTGTGAGCTGGCTATCCAGCGCGACGACGGTTCACGCTTTTTCGCACGCATGGATTGCCTGTGTCAGCGCAAAGCGGGTGTTGCGCCGGAGGTGCGTATCGTGATGACCGATATCACCGATCGGATCAAACACGAGGAAGAAATCCGCAAGCTGGCGTTCTATGACGCCCTGACCCAGCTGCCCAACCGGCGTCTGCTGAACGACCGGCTGGATCAGGCGATGGCGGCTTCCCGGCGCAGTGGTCGCTATGGCGCACTGATGTTTGTCGATCTGGATAATTTCAAGCCGCTCAATGACCTGCATGGTCATAACATGGGGGATTTGCTGCTGATCGAAGTGGCGCATCGCATCACCCGTTGTCTGCGCGAGATGGATACCGTCGCACGGTTTGGCGGCGATGAGTTTGTGGTGCTGCTGGGCGAGCTGGATGCAAACCATGAAGAGTCCGTCGCGCAAGCGCGCATCGTGGCAGAAAAAATTCGCGCGGTGTTAGCCGAGGTCTATCATCTGAAAGTGCATGACACGGTGGAGCTTGAGCACCGCTGCACGTCGAGCATCGGTGTGGTGTTGTTCATCGATCACGAAATTCGACCGGACGATATTCTCAAGTGGGCCGATATGGCGATGTATCAGGCCAAGGCGGGCGGACGCAACCGGGTTATTTTCTTCGAACAGGACAAGCCGGCAGGATCGAGGACTGAGGAGCGATGAATGTGGATTGCGGAAAATATGAGTACTGACCAGACAGAACGACTGTGCGCGGAAGCCGCCGCGAAACTTGACAGCCTGGCGCCGGTGAAAGCGGCGCGCCCCGCTGATGAATTGTTGCACGAACTTCAGATGTATCAGGTCGAACTTGAGATGCAGAATGAAAACCTGCGGCAGACCCAGATAGCCCTTGAGAAATCCCGCGACCGCTACCTGGATCTTTTTGATTTTGCGCCAGTGGCCTATCTCACGCTCAACGAACGTGGTCTGATCCGTGAAATCAATCATGCCGGTGCAGAACTGCTCGGAATGGATCGCAATAAATTGATTAAATGTGCGTTTTTCGGATTCGTTGCAGATAAAGACCGCGAGCGGTGGCACATATCTTTTATGGGGGTGCTGAAAAGCGCCAGTTCACACCAATGCGAGCTGGCGCTTCAGCGCGCTGAAGGCCAGGTCTTATTTGCCCATCTTGACTGCCTGCGCATTGAGACTGACAAGGGCGAGTACCAAATCCGCATCGTACTCACTGACATCACCGAGCGTCGTCGGGCAGAAATCCTGCTGCGCGAGTCGGAGGAAAAGTTTCATGCCATTTTTGAGGGCACGCTCGACGGCGTTGTGCTGATTGACGATACAGGGATGATCATCGATTGCAATCCGGAATTCATACGCCAGTCCGGCATGACACCCGATCAACTCAAACAAACCCGGATATGGGAATTGCGTCCCGCTGACAAAGCCGAACCGGCCAGAAAAATATTTTTCGAAGTAATGAAAGCAGGTTCGGTCAGGACTGCTGATTTCAAGTTTAAAAGACCGGACGGCAAGGTTATTCATATCGGCGTTCGGGGGGTGACTATCTCCATAGGAGGCAAAAGCTACCTGCAATGTATCACGCACGATATTACCGAACGCAGGCAAATGGAAGCAGAACTCGAGCAATCCAGGCAGGCGCTGAATGCCGATAGCCGGTTATTTCAGGCGATACTCGACAACGCGCCGCTCGGCATCTGGATGCTGGGTGTAGACGATAAAATAAAATTCATCAACGAGACGTTCTGTAATGCCGTTGGTATTACCGAACAACAATTTCTGTCCGCAACGCATTATTCCGATCTTCTGCCGCCAACGGTCTCGGCCAGTTGTATGAAATCCGATCGCGAATGTTTTGAACAGCAGACGCGTCATCTTTCGGAGGAGTATCTGCCTTTTGTCGACGGCCGTGATCATTTGCTCGAGATCACCAAGGTAAAACTATCCGACGCTGAAGGATGCACCATCGGATTGATAGGATTGGCAACTGACATCACCGAGCGCAGGCTGGCAGAGGAGCGCGAGCAGGTCAGTGCGAAAAAAAATCGGCTGCTGTTCGATAACTCGCACGATGCACTGATGATTTCTGCACCCCCGTCATGGAAGTTCACCAGCGCGAACCAGGCGACCCTGACATTGTTTGGCGCATCCGGTATCGCCGAATTTATAGCCCTCACGGCCTCGGATGTTTCACCGGAGCGGCAGCCGGACGGACGTCTTTCAAGCGAGAAGGCGCAGGAAATGACAGGGGTCGCCATGCGCGAAGGTTCCCACGCTTTTGAGTGGCAACACCAGCGGCTGGACGGTCAGACGTTCTCAGCCGATGTGCTGCTGACCCGCATGGATCTGGGCGATGAACCGTTTATGCAGGCCACCGTGCGCGACATCACCGAGCGCAAGCGCACAGAAACTGAGCTTAGGGAATACCAGCAACTGTTGCGTGAACTGGCAGCGCAAGCCGTAGCCTCGCGTGAAGCAGAACTCAAACATATCGCCCGAGAAGTTCATGATGAACTGGGGCAGCTTTTGACGGCCTTGCGCATGGATATTTCGTTGCTGCGTATCCAGTTTGGCGAGCGCGACCCGGCCTTGATGATAAAAATACAGGATATTCTGGTGCTGGTGGATAAGGCGATTGGGGGCGTACGAGATGTGGCGCGCAATTTGCGTCCGCCGGCACTGGATATGGGGATCGTTCCCGCGCTCACGTGGCTGATTGATGAGTTTTCCGCGCGCACGGACATACCCTGTATGCTGCGGGTCGTCGAAGAGCCGGCAGGTCTGGATGATGCGTGCATCGTGACCCTGTTTCGCATTGTGCAGGAATCTCTGACCAATATTGCGCGTTATGCAAAGGCTGCGCTGGTAGAAATCACGGTCCGACAACGTGAAGAGGGCGTCGTTGTTGAAATACGCGATGATGGAATAGGATTCGATTTGGATGCGGTAGCGGGGAAAAAGTCCTTCGGCCTGATGGGCATGAAGGAACGCGCCATTGCCGTGTGTGGCAAGGTTCAAGTGTGCAGCACGCCATTGTCAGGCACGGTTGTATCCGTTCAAGTTCCAATGTATCAAACACAACCGGGAAGAAGAATTGATGATTAATCTGTTGATTGCCGACGATCACGCGATCGTGCGTGAAGGAATTAAGAAAATACTTGCGCTGTACCCTGATATTCAGGTGACAGCCGAGGCCGTCGATGGAGCCGATGTCATGCTACATCTGGCAGAACGAGCAGACTTTGATTTGTTGCTGCTGGATTTGACCATGCCGGGTGTCACCGGCATGTCCTTGATAGGTCAGATCAGGGACGCTTATCCGGGCCTGCCCATGCTGGTGTTCAGCATGCACAATGATGCTCAGGTCGCTTCGCGGGCGATCAAGGCCGGGGCGTCCGGTTTCATTGCCAAAGACAGCGACCCGGAAATCCTGCTGGAAGCGATACGCCGGGTGGCCGGCGGCGGCAAGTATATTGATCCTGAATTAGCCGAGCAACTGGCATTCGATGCCATGCTTCCTGAACAGCGAGCTCCTCATGTACTGCTGTCCAGTCGGGAATTTGAAGTATTCAGTCTGCTGGTTGCCGGAAAACGGGTCAATGAAATCGCCGAACAGCTTAACATCAGCAACAAGACCGTGAGTACACACAAGCTGAACCTGATGGTGAAAATGAAACTGGGCAGCACAGCGGATCTGGTTCACTATTCCGTCCAGCATAATCTGTTTCCCCACTGATCCCAATCGGGAGTGCGGAATTCGGCACTCCCCACTCCCCACTCCCCACTCAGACTAGGGAAATCCCTTCCAATACCGCTGTTTTTCTCATATAAAAATCAGCATCAGCCGATGGTGCGGACAGGGCTGCTCTTGCATAATCACTACCGTCGAAAAGGTTTAACCCGGCAGAGGAGCGTTCATCCGGTCGTACTGGTTTGATGAGGCAGGATAATTCGGGGAGCAGAAAAATGAATAGTTATTACAAAATAAAAGAGGCGCTGTCCGTCTGCAAGGTTATGCAGGAGATGAAGTCGCTGAAGTCCGAGCTGAATGAACACAGGTATTACCTTGAGCAAAATGTAGCACGGAGAACGGAAAATCTGACCCGGCGCATCGAATTGCTGGAATCCTGCAACACAACGTTGTGCGGCAAACTGGCCTTGTCCAGGAAGGAACTCGCCGCATTGCAGTCATCTGAGAAAGAACCTGTCGACAGCCCCGTGAAGCTGTACCTGCTGAACACGGACGTGCCGCGTGCTGCGGCAGCCTGAAGCGGTAAATTCAATATAACAATTTAAGTTTCAGCAATGACAGCCAGACATTTAATCCATTATTTCAACCGTAGCTGCAATCAACCTGGGAGTGCCGACATGAAGCTTGAAATTGTACGCACAATTGCCAAATCTCATGGCATTCACACCGGTAAACGTTCAAAAACAGACCTGGTGAAGGCTATTCAGTCGGATGAGGGTAACTACAGTTGTTATGCCACAGCGTATGCCGGCGAATGTGATCAGGGGGAATGCCAGTGGCGGGATGACTGTTTCGAGGCGGCACAACGGGAGTAAGGATGAACACGGTGTAAGGGGATACAGCCAGGGATGGCCCGTGTGTAAGCATCGCGTAGCGATACCTTGCCTCTCTCTCCCGCCGGGGGGCCAGGGAGAGAGAGGGTACAAGGTTGTTGTAATGGCTGGTAGCGGCGAGCAGCAAATTCTAATTTTTAACGCAAGGGGATAGTCACATGGCAACAGGTACAGTTAAATGGTTTAACGATGAAAAGGGCTTTGGTTTTATTTCTCCCGATGATGGCGGAGATGACCTTTTCGCACACTTTTCAGCGATCAATATCAGTGGTTTCAAGTCACTCAAAGAAGGCCAAAAGATCAGCTTCGACGTGGCCCAGGGCCCCAAGGGCAGGCAAGCCGCCAATATTCAGGTAGCCAACTGATTATTAAATGTATTATCTGCGCGTCCTGACAGCTCTGTTCGACATCGAAGAGCCGGGCAGGGCGCACCGGCCGACTTGCCGTCGATCGCCTGTATCGCCATCCCGAAATACCTTCTGAATATCTCCTTTGCCAAATCAACGCACATTGTAGTACCCTTCACCTTCGATGCACCCGGTGCTTAATCAACCGTCTCCTGTAAAACCGGGGGGTGCAGACGTGACATCGCTACGCGAGACTCACGTTTAATCAAGGAACTATATTGAAGCATTCAGCAGATAATCTGGTCGAAGTGAAAAACCTTCACTTTTCCTACGGCAAAAAAAAGGTGCTCAAGGGCATCAATCTCACGATCCCGCACGGCAAAGTCGTGGCGATACTCGGTGTCAGCGGATGCGGCAAAAGCACGCTGTTGCACCATTTCGGCGGGCAGCTCAAGCCCGCAAGCGGCAGCGTGAAAATACTGGGTAAAGTGATACACAAGCTGGACAACGATGGTCTGTACGCGATGCGCCGAGAAATGGGCATGATGTTTCAGGTGAGCGGGCTGTTCAGCGATCTGTCGGTGTACGACAATCTGGCCTTCCCGATGCGTGAGCATACCGATCTGTCCGAAGAGATGATCCACGATCTGGTGCTGATGAAGTTGCAGGCCGTAGGCCTTCGCAACGCACATGGACTGATGCCTAAAGACCTCTCGGGCGGCATGGAGCGCCGTGTCGCGTTGGCCCGCGCGATTGCGCTCGATCCCACGCTGATCATCTACGACGAGCCTTTTGCAGGCCTTGATCCGATTTCGCTCAACATCATCGCCAACCTGATCCGCAAGCTGAACGATGCGTTGGGCGTCACCTCGGTTGTGGTCACCTATGACATGTCGGAATCGCTCAAGATAGCCGACTATGTGTATTTCATCCATGAAGGCGTGGTGGTCGCGGAAGGGGCGTCGGCAGACATGCTCGCCTCAAAAGATCCGTTCGTCCACCAGTTCATCCATGCAGAACCTGACGGGCCGGTGGCTTTCCAGTATCCGAGCCGGCCTTACGCAAAAGATCTGCAAGCCGACTTTTAGCAGGCTGCTGAAAAACGTTATGAGCGAAGCCGAGACAAGGAAAAAAGGGGCGAAAAAGCGGAGTTTACACAAAGTAAATGAGCATTTTGAGCTACTTTTTGACGCAGTATCGGTGAGTGCAATAGTTTTGCAGCAGCCTGTTAGCCGCACTCAAGACCGTCACACTATCACCCTGACCGCAACCCAATGACTCAAGACACCCCGCAAACTATCCAATTGGCCGACTATACGCCGCCACCTTTTCTGATCGACAGTGTCGATCTGGACGTCAATATCCTGAGCGGTGAAGCCTGCGTGACGGCAAAGCTGATGATGCGTCGCAATCCGGCGGCTTATACACCCGATGCGCCGCTGGTGCTGGACGGCGATGAACTGGAGCTGCTCATCGTCAGTCTGGATGGTGCCGTCCTGCCGGATGATCGTTACGGCTTGACTGCAACCCGACTGACACTGAACGATCTGCCCGACGCTTTTTCTCTTGCGACCGTGGTACGTATTCACCCCGACACCAATACCTGCCTGTCCGGCCTGTACCGCTCGGCAAACGGCTATTTCACCCAGTGCGAAGCGCAGGGATTTCGCCGCATCACCTGGTTTTTAGACCGTCCGGATGTGATGTCGCGTTATACCGTCACGCTGCACGCCGATCGTGCTGCGCTGCCGCTGTTGCTGTCCAACGGCAATCCGGTCGCCAGCGGTCTTGAGGAGAATGGCCGTCACTGGGCCCGCTGGCAGGATCCGCACCCCAAGCCTTGTTACCTGTTCGCGCTGGTCGCAGCGAAACTGGACGTACTGACGGATCGTTATCGCACCGAATCGGGACGCGATGTCGCGCTTTCGATCTACGTTGAACCGGGCCGCCTCGACCAGTGCCGTCACGCGATGGACGCGCTTAAAAAAGCGATGCGCTGGGATGAACAGACTTACGGCCTGGAATGCGATCTGGACCACTACATGATCGTCGCGGTGGGCGACTTCAACATGGGTGCGATGGAAAACAAGGGGCTGAACATCTTCAACACCAGGTATGTGCTCGCGCGTTCCGACGTGGCGACCGATGTCGATTTTGAAAACATCGACCGGGTGGTGGCGCACGAGTATTTCCATAACTGGACCGGCAACCGCGTGACCTGCCGCGACTGGTTCCAGCTCTCCCTGAAGGAAGGGCTGACCGTGTTTCGCGAGCAACAATTCGGCGCCGATGTGCATAACCGTTCGGTGGCCCGCATCCGCGAGGTGCGAGGTCTGCGCGCGGCCCAGTTCCCGGAAGATGCGGGTCCGATGGCGCATCCGGTGCGCCCGGCGTCCTACATCGAAATCAACAATTTTTACACCGCGACCATTTACGACAAAGGCGCCGAAGTGGTGCGGATGATCCAGACCCTGATCGGCAAGTCGGCTTTTCGTCGCGGCATGGATCTGTACTTTGCACGTCACGACGGAATGGCTGTCACCTGCGACGATTTTGTCGCCGCGATGGCGGATGCGTCGGGTGCCGATTTCACCCAGTTCATGCGCTGGTACGAACAGGCCGGCACGCCGCATCTGAATGCGACAGGTCACTACGATGCAGCTAAACAGCGCTACACACTGAACCTGAGCCAGTCTGCAGCAATGGGCCGCCCTGACAATCAGCCCTGCCATATCCCGGTTGCCATCGGGCTGGTAGGTGCTGACGGGCAGGATCTGCCGCTGCGACTGGCCGGCGAGAGCGCAGCCGTTAGTCAGCGTGTATTGTCGTTTAAGAGTGTATCGCAACAGTTTGTTTTTGAAGAGATAAACTCAGAGCCTGTGCCTTCGCTGCTGCGCGACTTCTCGGCGCCGGTCGTGCTCGATTTCGCCTACAGCGATGCCGGTCTTGCCCACTTGCTGGCGCACGATTCTGACCCGTTCAATCGCTGGGAAGCCGGCCAGCGACTGGCCAGCCGGCTGATTGTCAAAGCGACCGCTGCGATCAGCGCAGGCGGCACGCCCGTCTGGCCCGCCAGTTATGCAGACGCATGCGCGCGGGTGCTGGCAGATTCTGAAGCTGACCCGGCTTTCGCGGCCGAGGCCTTGTCGCTGCCGAATGAGGCGACACTGGCCGAACAGCTGGACGTGGTTGATCCTGATGCGTTGCACGCCGCCCGCAACGGTCTGCGTCGCTATATCGCAGAGCAGTTAAGCGCTGAGCTTCAGGCTTGCTACGAACGACTTGCACCCGATTCAAGTTACAGCCCTGATCCGCTCTCTGCAGGTCGTCGTGCCTTGCGCAATTTATGTCTGGGCTACCTGTGTGAAATAGAGAGTCCCTTAAATCGTGCGCTGGCCATGCGGCAGTTCGATACCGCCGACAACATGACGGATCAGTTCGCCTCACTAACGGTGTTGGCGCAGACTGACAGCGATGAACGAACTCAGGCGCTGGATGCTTTTTACCAGCGCTGGCAAGCCGAACCGCTGGTTGTCGACAAGTGGCTGCAAGTTCAGGCCGGCAGTCGCAGCGTTAACACACTGGCAGAAGTCGAGCGGCTTGCCTGCCACCCGGCGTTCGATTTGCGCAATCCGAACAAGGTCTATGCATTGCTGCGCGCCTTCGGCAGCAATCATGTGCGTTTTCATGCCGCCGACGGCAGCGGTTACCGCTTCCTGGCTTGCCAGACAGCTAAGCTCGATGCGATCAACCCGCAGGTCGCCTCCCGCCTGGCTCGCTGTTTCGACCGCTGGCGCAGGTTTGACACGGGCCGTCAGACACACGCCCGCGCAGCACTGGAAACCATACGCAGCCATGCCGGTCTGTCTCGTGATGTGTTCGAGATTGTCGAGCGATCGCTGTCAGCCGGATAAACCAAACAAACGTGGAGGTATGTAGTGAGTTCAACGTATGACGAGTCGTCATTCAAGGTTTTGCGCGGACTGGAGCCGGTGCGGCAGCGCCCGGGTATGTACACGACGCTGGATAATCCCAACCACATCATCACCGAGGTGGTGGATAACGCCTGCGATGAAGCGCTGGCCGGATATTCCAGGACCATCGCCGTCACGGCGCACAGCGACGGGTCGGTATCGGTTCAGGATGAAGGGCGGGGTATTCCGGTCGGCATTCATCCCGAGGAAGGCGTGTCGGTCGTCGAGGTAGCCTTTACCGTACTGCATTCGGGCGGCAAGTTCGACAAGGAATCAGGCGGCGGCGCATACCGCTTCGCCGGCGGCTTGCATGGCGTCGGTGTGGCGGTCACCAACGCGCTGTCGACTGCCGTTGAAGTCACGGTTTACCGCGATGGCGGCGAACATCATTTGCGCTTCGAGAATGGCGTCGCGACAAGCCCGCTGGCAAGAATCCAAGCGTGCGCCAGGCGCCGGACCGGCACCCTCGTGCGGGCATGGCCGGATCCCAGGTATTTCGATAACCCCGCCATCAACCTCGCGCAACTGGAGCGCGCGCTGCGCGCCAAGGCGGTATTGCTGCCGGGCGTGACGATCACGTTATACATCGAGAAGACGAAAGAGACCAAATCCTGGTCTTATCCTGACGGATTGCGCGGCTATCTGGCCGAGGCGCTGATCGATGCGGAACTGGCAGCCCCGATCTTTTCCGGCGAGCGCTACATTCCTCGTGGTGGCGATGACAGTTTTGTCGAGGGTGAGGGCGCCGCCTGGGCATTCGCCTGGGCTGAGGAGGGTGCTATCACCCGTGAATCCTACGTCAATCTGATTCCGACCTGGTCGGGCGGCACGCACGATGCCGGCCTGCGCGACGGAATCTATAACGCGGTCAAGAGCTTCATCGATCTGCACGGCATGTTGCCAAAAGGCGTCAAACTCGCCTCCGACGACGTGTTCTGCCGCGTGAGCTTTGTCTTGTCGGCCAAGTTGCTCGACCCCTCTTTTCAGGGGCAGACCAAGGAAAAGCTGGTGTCGCGCAATGCCTTGAAGCTGGTCTCCGGCATGGTCAGCGACCCTTTGTTGCTGTGGCTCAACGAGCACACCGAATACGGCAAAAAGATCGCCGAGATTTCCATCAAACAGGCGCAAAGCCGGATGAAATCGACGCAGAAGATCGAGAAGAAAAAGGGTTCGGCGGTCGCGGTTCTGCCCGGAAAACTCACCGATGCGGCGGAATACAACCCCGCGCGCAACGAGCTGTTCCTGGTCGAAGGGGATTCGGCAGGCGGCTCGGCAAAACAAGGGCGCAACAAGGAATTTCAGGCAATCCTGCCGTTGCGCGGCAAGGTGCTCAATACCTTCGAAGTCGACCGCGACAGATTATTTTCCAACACGGAAGTGCATGACATCGCGGTGGCGATCGGCGTGGACCCGCACGGCATGGACGACAATGCCGACCTGTCTGGCCTGCGTTATCACAGCATCTACATCATGGCCGATGCGGACGTCGATGGCTCGCATATCGCGACCTTGCTGCTGACGTTGTTCTTCCGGCATTTTCCGAAGCTGATTGAGGCCGGCAATATCTATCTGGCCCAGCCGCCGCTGTTCCGCATCGATGTGCCGGCCCAGGGGAAAAAGCCGCTGCGCAAGCTATATGCGCTGAACACCGACGAGCTGGCCTCAATCGAAGACCGGATGCGCAAGGAAAAGGTGCGCGAAGGTTCCTGGAGCATTTCGCGTTTCAAAGGCCTGGGCGAGATGAACCCGCTGCAATTGTGGGAAACCACGATGTGCCCGGACACGCGGCGCGCGCTGTGTGTCCAGCTGGACGCCGCCTCCTTCCTGGCGGCCGAACAAACCATGAACATGCTGATGGCGAAAAAGGAATCCGGCTCCCGGCGCGAATGGCTGGAGTTTCACGGGAACGAGGTGACAGGCGATGTCTGATATACAAGAAGAGTTGTTCGAAGTGCCCGAAGGCGAGTCGCCGCCGGCTGAAAAAGTGATCGTTACACCTGCGGTTAAATCTGCCAGAGAGTTTTTACCGCTGCCGCCGTTGCCGGAAGGGGACTTTGTGCCGCTCGCCCAGTATGCCGAGCGTGCCTATCTGGAATATGCGGTCTCGGTGGTGAAGGGGCGGGCGCTGCCGGATGTCTGCGACGGGCAAAAACCGGTTCAGCGCCGCATCCTGTATGCGATGCGGGAAATGGGGCTGACGCACAACAGCACCTTCGTCAAATCCGCACGCGTGGTCGGTGAAGTGCTGGGTAAATTTCACCCGCACGGCGACTCCTCGGCTTATGACGCGATGGTACGACTCGCACAAAATTTCTCGCTGCGCTATCCGCTGGTCGACGGGCAGGGCAATTTCGGCTCCCGGGATGGCGATAATTCGGCCGCGATGCGCTATACGGAAGCGCGTTTGACGCCGATCGCCGCCGTGTTGTTGTCCGAGCTGGACATGGGCACCGTGGATATGATCCCGAATTACGACGGGCATTTCCAGGAACCCGCGATGCTGCCGGCGCGCCTGCCGATGGTGCTGCTCAACGGCGCATCCGGTATCGCGGTCGGCATGGCCACCGAGATCCCGTCGCATAACCTGCTTGAGGTGGGTTCAGCCGCTGCGCTCTGTGTCAGGAATCCGGATTGTTCGGATGAAGAGCTGTTGGCGTCGATCACAGGTCCCGATTTGCCCAGCGGCGGACAGATCATTTCATCGCCTGCAGAGATACGCGAATGCTACCGGGTCGGGCGCGGCTCTTTGAAAATGCGCGCACGATGGCAGGTCGAGGAACTGGCGCGCGGCCAGTGGCGCGTGGCGGTGTATGAACTGCCTCACGGCACGTCCTCCAAGAAGATCATGGAGGAAATCGAGGAGCTGACCAACCCGAAATTCAGGCTGAACAAGAAGGCGCTGACGACGGAGCAGGTGCACAACAAACAGCTGATTCTGTCGGTGCTGGAAAAAGTGGCCGACGAGTCAGACAAGGATCAGGCGGTGCGTCTGGTGTTCGAGCCCAAATCCAGCCGCCAGTCGGTCGACGAATTGATGACCATCCTGCTCGCGCACACCAGTCTGGAGTGCGGTCTGTCCATCAACATGGTGATGATCGGCATCGACGGCAGACCGAAACAAAAAGGGATCACCGACGTCATCCGCGAATGGGGGCAATTTCGCCTGGCGACGGTACGCCGCCGCTGCACGCATCGCCTCTCTCAGATCCATGACCGCATCCATGTGCTGGAAGGCCGCATGACGGTGTTCCTCAATCTGGACGAAGTGATCGCGTTGATCAGGGAATCCGACGATCCCAAGGCCGCGCTGATCAAGCGTTTTGAACTGTCCGAGCGTCAGGCCGACGATATTCTGGAAATCCGGCTGCGCCAGCTGGCCCGCATGGAAAGCATCAAGATCGAGCGCGAACTCAACGCGTTGCGCGTTGAAGGTGCGGATCTTGACAAGATGCTCGGCGCAGAATCCGTGCTGCGCCGGCGTGTCGCAAAAGAGATCGATGAAGACATCAAGGCTTTCGGGGATGACAGGCGCACGCTGATCGAGCAGGCTGAGCGGGTCGTGCTGACGGCCTCCGTGGTGGACGAGCCGGTGACGGTGATTATTTCCCAGAAGTATTGGGGCCGCACGCGTCTGGGGCATGGCCTGGATCTGTCGGGCGTCGCCTTCAAGGAGGGTGACGGTATGCTTGGTGCATTCGAGTGTCGCACCACCGACCATTGCATCGTCATTTCAAGCCACGGCCGGGTTTGTAGTATTCCGGTGTTTCAGCTGCCGGGCGGGCGGGGCGACGGCGTGCCGCTGGCCACGTTGATCGAGGTGGCGGCAGGCAGCAAAATCGTTCATGTGATTTGCGGGCCGCTTGATCAAAACGTCTTGCTATCTACTTCAGCCAGTTACGGCTTTATCTGCACGATAGACAACATGGTCGGGCGCAACAAGGCCGGCAAGCAATTCATCACGATCGAGGGAGATGAGCAGATCCTCTCACCTGTGCTGTTTACACCTGCCGAGCAGTCTTGGGTTGTATCAGCCAGCCGTTCAGGCCGTTTGCTGGCGTTTCCTTTGCCTGAGATGAAACGTCTCGTATCCGGTGGCAAAGGGCTGATCGTGATGGGCCTGGAGGAGGGCGATGAGCTGGTATCAGTTATCGTGGCCGACAAGACTAAAATCACCGTCATTGCCCAGACGGGGACGGGTCGCGAACAATTGATTCGTCTGTCAGAGGCGGATTTACAGTCTCATTTTGGCAAGCGAGCCAGGATGGGCAAGATGCTGCCGCTGAAGGCCAAATCGCAGGTGACACTGGTCAAGTGCAGCGACTGATCCCCCGCATTGCCTTGCAGGGTGTTTTTTGGTTAGAATGATCCGGTTAGAACGAAACTGGAGATTACCAAATGCGCTCTGCCATTCAATCGTCGACCCGATTACGTGCGTTGTCCGTGATGGCTGTCTTGGTGATGTTATCGGCTTGTTCCACCACCAACCAATTGCATTCAACAACACAGGTTCGAGATATCAATCTGGGATCTCAGGCGCTGCAAACGTCAGGAATCGCCTTTATTACGCCGACTTCTGTAACGGGGCAGGAGGAGGACAAACAAGCTTTGGCGCTCGCATTTGCGGAGGCGCTGAAACTGGCCCGTCCCAATTTACGTATCGTGCCCTTGTCGGAAACGCTTGGCGCTATCAATGTGTCCGGACTCGCCGGAGAATACCGGCAAATGTTCGAGGATTCCCGCTTGTCGGGAATTTTCAGCCGGGATACGCTGCGGAAAGTTTCTCAAATAACCGGGGTTCGTTATCTGGCGCAACTCAAACTGGGCGGATTTCAGCAGGCATCAAAAAACCGATGGGGATTCCTCGGGATACGCATGGTGGAAACAGAATCGACTTCGCTGAGGCTGTATCTTCAGATTTGGGACGCCGAAAACGGTACGATCGCCTGGGAAGGCGCCCAGGAGCTGACCGCTTCCGTCGATACGCTGAAAAATGCGCCCATTTCATTCAAGATTGCGATAGAGCAGTCCGCAAAAGAGCTTATTGCCCGCTTGCCCTAGCATTTTGCCGTGCATCGTGAAGGCGCGATAACGCATTGCCAATTTTAATGATTGACAACCAGTCCGAATTTGGCCATTCTTTGCGTATGTCCCATTCTGTCCGAAAATTTATCGCCGTTCTTTTAGCCATCTGGCTGCCGCTGTTCAGCGGCAGTGCGCTGACCGCCGGCGTGTCGATGCAGATGCCGCATGATGCCTGTCATGAAATGGAGGCGATGCAGGGCGATCATCATGACGTCGAAGCCGATCAGGCACCAGCGCATGACCAGTCCTGCTGTAACGCCCTGTGCCATCTTGCATGCAGCGGCTATCTGGCTGTGCAGCAAATCAGCACATTGGATCTGCCCAACCCCGATGCGTCGGTCACGCCTTACCTGTTCTCGTATCATTCCGTCACGTCAATTCCGCTGCTTCCTCCACCGCTCGTTTAGCGCCACGCAGGACGAGTCCGTCTGCCAGTTTCATAAACTGTTCTAAGTCCGGCTCGTTCCGAATCGTTCGGCGTCTGCGTTCGCCCCTGTTTCGTCGATTCGGCGCACTGCGTTGTTAATGCCAATGACACAGGGTTTGCTGTTCACGACCACCTGTGCCATCTTAGAATTAAATACATATAAACATATGGTTGGAGATGAGTCATGCGAAAAATTATCAAGATCGGCCTGTTTTCTGTTTTGCTGGCGAGCACAAGCGTTATTGCAGCGGAGCCTCAACACATGAATCATGAAGCGATGCAGGCAATGACGAAGGATGCCGGGCAGCAATGGAGCGATGGCGTAGTGAAAAAAGTTGATCAGAAGCAAAGCCAGATCACACTGAAACATTCCGCCATAGCAGGCTCGATGCCCGCCATGACGATGAGTTATCGCGTGGCGCCGTCAGAATCGCTGAAATCCATGCATGCGGGTGACAAGGTACGATTCGTTCTGGAAAAGAACCATGAGGCTTATGTTGTGACCCACATCGAAGTGCTCAGATAATCAAAGCCCGCAGTGCAACTCATTGCGAGCCGGCGAGGAATTATGATGAAAAATTTGATTGCATTATTGCTGCTGACCTGCTTCTCAAGCCGGGCTGTACAGGCCGCAGAGCTGGGCGCAGATGTGCAGGGCTTGTTGCGTTATGCGCGCGAGAACAATCCTGATCTGGCAGCAATGCGATATGAAGCCGATGCGGCCTCACTCCGCGTTGTGCCCGCCGGGGCATTGCCAGATCCGGTGCTGCGCACCGAGCTGATGGATATCACCAATCAGGGGACCAACAAGCCGGCGAGTTTATTGCCGTCGCAAGTGGGTGGCACGCGCTATTTGCTGATGCAAAGCGTGCCGTGGTTCGGCCGTCTCAATCTGCAAAGCGAGCTGGCACAGGCGCAACTCACCCAGGCCAACGGGCAGACTTCCGCAACCTGGGCTGATCTGTCGGGAAAAATAAAATCGGCCTATGCGATGAATTACTACCTGTCAGGCAGCGAGAAACTGACCCGTGAAACGCTGGACCTGATGAAGCGTCTGGAGCAGGTCGTGCAAACTCGCTATGCCAACGGGCTCGGCACACAACAGGAAGTGATACGCGCACAAGTCGAGCAGACTGATCTGCACGCCGAGTTGATTGAGCTTGAAAATGAGCAGCATCATGCGCAGGTCAGCCTGAACACGTTGCTGGCGCGTCCCGCCATGTCGCCACTGGCGCAACCCGTGACGCTGCGCCCCGTGCCGCCGCTGCCCGATTATGAGTCGCTTGCGGAAAAATTGCGCGCGCGCAATCCGCAGTTACAGGTCGCCTCATCTCGCATCGACGAGGCTGCGAAGCGTCGCGATCTGGCCTACAAAAATCGCTATCCGGGCTTCACGCTGGGCATCGCCCCTACCCAGAGCGGCAGCACCGTGAAGAGCTGGGATCTGATGGTCGAATTCAATATTCCGCTGCAACAGGAATCGCGCAGATCCCAGGAGAGTGAGGCTGAAGCGATGGTGGCTGCATCCTCGGCACGCCAGCAGGCGCTGCTCAACCAGATGTTGTCGCAATTGTCGACAAGTGTGTCGGGACTCGATGCCGCGCGGCGTACAGAAGCACTGGTTGCCAACCGGCTGCTGCCGCAAACCGGGCTCACCTATCAGTCTGCGCTGGCAGCTTACCAGAACGGTCGCCTGGATTTCGCCACCTTGCTGGATGCACAGCGCCAGATTCTGAAGGCTCGCCGGCAACAGCTCAAATCGAAACTGGAAGCGCAATTGCGACTGTCCGAAATAGAAAGCCTGCTTGGAGAAGAATTATGAAAACAATCAACAGGATAGTAATTATTGTTCTGGTGCTTTCTGCGGTTGCGGCAGGCGGATATCGTCTTGGCAGTCACAGGGCAGACAACGGAAAACAGACAACAGCAAACAGTGAACCGAAAACCGGAAACCGGAAACTATTGTATTACCGCAACCCGATGGGGCTGCCGGACACCTCGCCTGTACCCAAAAAAGATGCGATGGGCATGGACTATGTGGCTGTGTATGAAGGTGATGCGCCCAATGAGGATGGCGCTGTCAGCATCAGCGTCGAGAAGGTACAGAAGCTCGGCGTGAAGAGCGAGGCGGCTGTGCGGCGAATTCTTGCCAAAACCATCCATGCCACCGGACGCGTTGAAATCGACGAGCGCCGCAGCTATGCCATCGCGCCGAAATTCGAGGGCTGGGTGGAACGGCTTTATGTGAACAGCACCGGACAGCGCGTTGCCAAAGGTCAGCCTTTGTTTGACGTGTACAGCCCGGAACTGGTCTCAGTGCAGCGAGAATATGCGCTTGCCCGGCAAGGAGAAGTGGCATTGGCGCATGCGGATGACGATGCCTCGGGAGACACTGCCCGGGCCGGCATGAAGCAACTGGCCGAGGCTAGCCTTGCACGTCTGAAAAACTGGGATATGGCGGCGAATGGTAAACCTGGTCGCAATTTGACGTTTGCATCGCCCATATCCGGCATTGTGCTGGAAAAGAAGGCGGTGCAGGGCATGCGCTTCATGCCGGGGGAGGCGTTGTATCAGATCGCGGACTTGTCCGTCGTGTGGGTGCTGGCGGACATCGCCGAGCAGGATATCGCTCAGGTGAAAGTGGGCAGCAGGGCACAGATTGCCATCAATGCTTATCCCGGAAAAGCGTTCGAGGGGAAAATCGCCTTCGTTTATCCGACCCTGAATGCCGCGACCCGCACCGTGCAGGTGCGCGTGGAAATTGCCAATACGGACGGGCAGCTGATGCCTGGCATGTTCGCGAACGTGACACTGCCGGCAGGCGATGGCGTTGAAGTGCTGACCGTACCGAGTTCAGCAGTGATCGACAGCGGTACGCGCCAGATCGTGCTGGTGCAACGCTCAGAAGGTCGCTTCGCGCCGCGCACCGTCCGGCTTGGCAGTCGCAGCGACGATTATGTCGAGGTGCTGGCTGGCATCGAGGAGGGCGAGCAGGTAGTGACGTCCGCGCTGTTCCTGATCGATGCGGAAAGCAATCTCAAGGCGGCGCTGGCCGGATTGGGCGCAGAGACAGCGGCATCTCAGCCCGTTCCGGCACCCGTTGCAACCCGGCACAAGGGATCAGGGCATCAGGCAACCGGTATCCTGAATGCGATCAACGCCGATGGTACGGTCAGCATCACTCATGAGGCGATTGCGACGCTCGGCTGGCCTGGCATGACGATGGATTTTCAGCTTGCCAATTCCTCGCTGTCGGCAGGCATCAAGCCCGGCAGCGCGATCAGCTTCGAGCTGGTCGAACGTAAACCCGATGAATGGGTGATTACCAGACTGCAAGCCCGCGCGCAGCACGGGGGACACTGACATGCTATCAAAAGCAATCGACTGGTCGGCACGCAACCGTTTTCTGGTGCTGCTGGCTACCCTGGCAGTCATTCTGGCAGGTGTTTATGCCGTGTTCAAGACGCCGCTGGATGCCTTGCCTGATTTGTCCGATGTTCAGGTGATCGTCTATACCGAATACTCCGGACAGGCGCCGCAGGTGGTCGAGGACCAGGTCACCTATCCGCTCACGACCGCCATGCTGGCGGTGCCGAAATCCCGTGTGGTGCGCGGCTTCTCGTTCTTCGGCGCCTCGTTCGTGTATGTGATTTTCGAGGACGGCACCGACATCTACTGGGCGCGCTCCCGTGTGCTGGAATATCTGAACAGCATCGCTGGCCGCATGCCCCGTGGCGTCTCGCCACAACTGGGGCCGGATGCGACCGGTGTGGGCTGGGTTTATCAGTACGCGGTGCTGAGCGACAAGCATAATCTCGCCCAGCTGCGGGCTATGCAGGACTGGTATCTGCGCTATCAGCTGACCAAGGCACACGGCGTTGCCGAAGTCGCCTCGATCGGCGGTTTCGTGCAGCAGTATCAGGTGACGGTTGACCCTGTGAAGCTGCGCGCATACGGCATCCCGCTTGCCCGCGTATCGCAGGTCATTAAGGATTCGAACCGCGATGTCGGCGGGCGCGTTGTGGAGATGTCCGAGATCGAATATATGGTGCGCGGACGCGGCTATCTGCGCGGAAAATCGGATATCGAGAACCTGGTGGTGAAGGCGGACAAGGGGGTTCCGGTGTTGCTTGCGGATATCGCGCATGTCGAACTGGGGCCGGACGAGCGGCGCGGCTTAACCGAATTGGATGGCGAGGGCGAGGTGGTGTCCGGCATCGGTATCGCGCGTTACGGACAGAATGCGCTGGAAGTGATCGACAACATCAAGCAAAAAATCAAGGAGGTTTCCGCAGGCCTGCCGGATGGCGTTCGTATCCGGACCGTCTACGACCGCTCCGAACTGATCAAGCGCGCGATCGCCACCCTCAAACACACGCTGCTCGAAGAGGGCGTGATCGTCGCGCTGGTGTGCATGGTCTTTCTGATGCACGTCAGGAGCGCGCTGGTAGCGATCCTGATGTTGCCTGTCGGCGTGCTGATCGCCTTCATCGCGATGCGCGCACTGGGCATGAATTCCAACATCATGAGCTTAGGCGGCATTGCGATTGCGATCGGCGCGATGGTGGACGCGGCGATCGTGATGATCGAGAACGCGCACAAGCATATCGAACGGTTAAAGGAGGGCGAATCGCGTGCCGATGCGATCATTGCGGCCTGTCGTGAAGTCGGCCCGTCGCTGTTCTTCTCCTTGCTGATCATCACGGTGTCGTTTCTGCCGGTGTTCACGCTAGAAGCGCAGGAAGGGCGGCTGTTTTCGCCGTTGGCCTTCACCAAGACCTTCTCGATGGCGGGTGCGGCCTTGTTGTCGGTCACGCTGGTGCCTGTGCTGATGCTGCTGTTCATCCGTGGCCGGATCATGCCGGAACAGCAGAACCCGCTGAATCGCTTGATGATCCGGGTGTACCGCCCGCTGATTGCCGCCGTGCTCTCCAGAAAAAAGACCGCGATTGCGATCGCTGTACTGGCAATGGCGTTGAGCGTCTATCCTGCGATGCATCTGGGCAGCGAATTCATGCCGACGCTGAATGAAGGAAGCCTGCTCTACATGCCGGCTTCCTTACCCGGCATGTCGGTCACCAAGGCCGCTGAGCTGTTGCAGACGCAGGACAAGATCATCAAGTCCTTTCCGGAAGTTGAATCGGTATTCGGCAAGGCGGGACGCGCGCAGACGGCCACCGATCCTGCACCGCTGGAAATGTTCGAGACCGTGATCAATCTCAAACCTGAAGATCAGTGGCGGCCCGGCATGACGACAGACCGTCTGATCAGTGAGATGGATCACGCGTTGCAGTTTCCGGGGGTGGCGAATTCCTGGACGATGCCGATCAAGGCGCGCATCGACATGCTCTCGACAGGAATAAGAACACCTATTGGAATCAAGGTGTTCGGCAAGAATCTTGAGGAAATGGAGAATCTGGCCAAACAGATCGAAGCGGTGGTCAAAAAAGTGCCGGGCACCACCAGCGCCTTCGCCGAACGCTTAACCGGCGGCTACTATCTCGATGTCACGCCGGATCGCATGGCGTTGGCGCGTTACGGGTTGACGGTTGGCGACGTGCAGGACGTGATCGCCACGGCGTTGGGCGGCGAGAACGTCACTACCACGGTAGAAGGACTGGAGCGTTTCGGGGTGAACGTGCGTTATCCGCGCGAATTGCGCAGCACACCTGAAGACATTGCCCGCGAAGTGCTGGTGGCAACGAGTGACGGCGCGATGATTCCGTTAGGGCAGATCGCGAAGGTCAGCATAACCAAAGGGGCGCCGTCCATCCGTACCGAAAATGCGCTGCTCTCCGCTTACATCTACGTCGACATCAGGGATCGCGACGTCGGCTCTTATGTTGCGGACGCGCGCCGTGCGGTGAATGAACAGGTGAAATTTCCGCCCGGCTATTACGCGACCTGGAGCGGGCAGTTCGAGTACATGGAACGGGCTTATGCCCGGATGAAGATCGTCATTCCGATCACGTTGCTGCTGATCTTCCTGTTGCTGTACCTAAATTTCCGGCGCGTGACCGAATCGCTGATCGTGATGCTGTCCGTGCCGTTCGCGCTGACAGGCGGCCTGTGGCTGCTGTGGCTGCTCGATTACAACCTGTCGGTGGCAGTCGCGGTGGGCTTTATCGCGCTGGCGGGTGTGGCGGCTGAGACCGGTGTTGTGATGCTGATCTATCTGGAGCAGGCCTGGACTACAGTGCAGGCGCGCTGTGTAAACGAGGGCCGTGCACCGACTCAAGGAGATCTGCACGACGCGATCATGCACGGTGCGGTAGAACGCGTGCGGCCCAAGATGATGACCGTGGTGGCGATCATGGCAGGACTATTGCCTATCCTGTGGGGCACAGGCACGGGTTCTGAAGTGATGCGCCGCATTGCAGCACCGATGGTCGGCGGCATGGTCTCATCGGCCGTACTGACGCTGCTGGTGATTCCCGTGCTATTCGCATTGGTCAAGACGCGCGAAATTAAACCTGAAAAAACACATTAGATTGTTGTTCATTTAAGAAAGGAGGTGTTTCAAAATCGTACGGTATTTAAATTTGTTATGGCTCATTTAGTTAATCAACTCTCAGGAGAATCAAATGAAACTGAAATCTACATTGCTTGCTGTTGTTATGTTCGCTGCTTCAACTGCAACGGCATTTGCCGTCGATGTTCACGATAGCAACACCGGAACGGAAAAAACAGAAACAATTAAGGCTGAAAAGGCCGAGGTGAAAAAACCGGTAAAAAGACACAATCACATGGAAGAGAAAACCGGCAACCCTGTCTCGGAGACTCAGAGCGGTAAGAGTCATCGTGAATCCATGCCTAAAGACATGCCTATGCATGACCACTTGAAAGAGAAGCACTAAGCTATACCTCCCGGTGTGCGCCAGGACGCATGACGTCTTGGCGCACACCGCTCGTGTCCGGTGAAGTTACTTGCCGCGCATCCACGGAGAATCACTTGAATTACAGTAACCACTTGTGGTGAAGTTGTACAAAAAATTAAATAATACATTGACGAACAAGGCTTTTGTCGTTAGCCTGAATTCGACTAAACGCCTTGAATATTCAACTGAATATCCGGCAAATGACAAGTCTTTGAGAAGCTTAAAATGGTCGCTGAATTGGTAATATCGTTCCTTCGTTAGCCATTTTTTTTGATTGGAACCTCCCTAAACTATTGGCAAGAGGAGACCTGTTAAATGTCAAACAACACGGAAATAGCTTTGCCGTCTGCAATGCACGGCATCGAACTGGCTAAACGTATTCTGCATCGCCTGTTCCGGGATTTCGACGAATCTATCCGCATCTGCCTGTGGGATGGTTCCGAAATGCATACGGGTTGCGACCATCCGGTGTTTTCGCTGACCTTCCGATCGGCAAAAACTTTTCAGCAACTCGTTCTGTCGCGCGACCCGTTATGCCTGGCGGAATCCTATTTTCAGGGGCTCATTGACATTGACGGCGACCTCTACAATGCACTCAAACTTCGTCACCATCTGAGCTCATTGCAATTGTCGCTGATCGAAAAGGCCGAACTTGCGACTAAAGCATTGAGGATCAAGCCGGAAAAAATCGCACAAAATAGCGGCGATACACCCAGGTGGGCCAAAACTTTCGGACAAAAACTGGGCATCCGTTCCAGCAGACAGCTCAATCACGATGCCATTTCTTTTCATTATGACGTTTCCAATGATTTCTACGCGCTGTGGCTGGACGAACAAATGGTTTATTCCTGCGCCTATTATGAGGCTGCCGGTCAGAGCCTGGAGCAAGCGCAACGCAACAAACTCGATCATATTTGCCGCAAGTTGCGACTCAAACCCGGCGAGCAGTTGCTCGACATCGGTTGTGGCTGGGGCGCGCTGATTTGCTGGGCTGCGGAACATTACGGCGTGAACGCACACGGCATCACGTTAAGCCAAAGTCAGTATGACTATGCTCAAAATGTGATCAAGCAGCGCGGGCTTGAACAACAGGTCTCGGTGGAACTTGTTGATTATCGCGACCTTCCGGTTGATGCCAGGTATGACAAGCTGGTGAGCGTCGGCATGTTCGAACACGTCGGCTTGAAAAACTTGCCGGGCTACTTTTCAATCGCATGCCGTCAGCTTAAACCCGGCGGACTATTCCTCAACCACGGTATCACCAGCGATGAAGGCGGCTGGAAGAAAAGCGTTGCGACCGAATTCATCAATCGTTATGTGTTTCCTGACGGTCAAGTGGAAACCATCAGCACGGTGCAGCAGATCATGGAAGATACCGGTTTCGAGATTCATGACGTCGAAAGCCTCAGACAGCACTATGCGCTGACGCTGCGCGAGTGGGTAACACGCCTCGAACAACACCATGAAGAAGCGCTGAAATATGTGACCGAACCCGTCTTTCGCATCTGGCGGCTGTATATGGCGGCCAGCGCATTGCAGTTCGAACAAGGCTGCGCCGGGATATATCAAGTCCTGATTTCCAGGCGCGAATCGTTTTCAAACCCGGTTCCGCTCACGCGGCATGATCTTTATCAACAGCCACGCTGAATCAATCTTGTGATCACTGCAACAAGGGGAGATATCGCATGGAATGGCTCGCACAAAACTGGTTATGGATATTGCTTTGAGTAAGCATTGGTGCCGATCGGCGGCGCGGGATCTGCTGGAAGGCAAAGACTAGGACGAGCTGTTATGCGAACTTCACGTTAAAGCGGAGAAGAAGATGAGTGAATTTGTAGAAGGCACGGTGGCAGGCAAGCGGCGCTGGAGCGAGCGGCTATACGCGCCGGCATGCGCGCAGGCGAAATGCTCGAGCTCGAATGTGATCAGCCGATCCAAGGGCTTGCGCTGTACCTTTATTCAGATGGAACAGGCGCGCCTGGATACCATCGCCGCACGGAGCTGAGCCATGGCAAGCAACCCAACCCTGACGCACAAGCTGAGCCGAAAATGGGACCAGCACGCCCCCGCGTACGACCACATGAGCGAATCCATGGAGCACATGCTGGGTTTCGCACAGGCACGCGCGCAGCTGTTTTCTGGCCTGAGCGGGACTATCCTGGAGCTGGGCGTCGGGACCGGCCGCAACCTGCCGTATTACCCGCAAGATGCCCGGATGATCGCCCTGGACTTGAGCCGCGGCATGCTTGCGCTGGCAGTGCCCAGGGCACGCGCACTTTCGCGCCAGGTTGCGTTCCTAGTCGGCGATGCAGAGGATCTGCCGTTCGCAAACGCCTCGCTGGATGCCGTGGTGGGCAGCGGCGTGTTCTGCTGCGTACCAGATGCGGCGCGTGGCTTCAGGGAGATAAAGCGCGTATTAAAGCCGGGCGGGAAAATCGTTTTGTTGGAACACGTACGACCGCACGGCGTGTTGGGTTTGTTCTTCGATCTGCTCGATCCCCTCGTGAGCCGGTTCATGGGCCCGCACATCAATCGTCGCACTATCGAGAGCATGCGCGCGGCGGGACTGGTCATCGAGAGCGAGGAAAACATGCATTCCAACTGGGTAAAACTGGTGGTGGCAAGATGAGCAGCCTCGTCGGCACCATCGTATGGAAAAAGCTGCGCGAGATCCGTCGCGACCCGATCACCGTTGCGCTCGCGGCGGTGTTCGTGGTGTTGCTGGGCTACGGGGTGGTGCTGCCGGTGTTGCCGTTCGTCCTGGCAGATTTCATCGGTGAGGCGGAGCGTGCCAGAATTTCTTGGCACACCGGAATGCTGACAGGTGTGTATATGCTGGCATTGTTTTTATTCGCACCGCTGTGGGGATACATTTCTGATCGCATTGGCAGAAGGACTGTAATTCTGATCGGTCTCGCAGGCTTTAGCGGTGCGATGCTGTGGTTTGGGTTGGCGCGCGGTCTGGTGTCTATTTACGGCGCACGGGCGCTCGCCGGTGTCTTCGCTGCATCAGTGCTGCCGGTGGTGTTGGCTTTGGTAAGTGAAGTGGCCGCATCACGCACGCGGTCCCAGGCATTCGCGTGGTTGAGCGCGACGAGTGCGCTCGGTTTCATGTTCGGCCCGGCGTTGAGCGGTTGGCTGGTATCCGTCAAAACCCTCGCGCAGGATGGCGCATTGACATTGCCGTTTTACGCGGCCGCATTGCTCAGTGGCATAGTATGGATTGCGGCCTATCGCGTTCTTCCAGAGAGCGAATCGCTGTCCATTCGCGACAGCGAGCCGCAGCGGGTTGTGTCGTCCTTGATGTGGCTGCTGGCACTGTCGCTGCTGGTAATGCTTGGTTTGGGTAGCTTCGAGGTGGGAATGGCTTTGCTGGGGCAGCAGGTATTGAATCTGCAACCGCGCGAGATCGGCTGGATGCTTGGCGAATGCAGCCTGGTCATGATTCTGGTGCAAGTTTTTGTGTTCACACCGCTGCTTCAGCGCGTTGGCAGTAGTTTGTTGGCACCATCTTTTCTCGTGATGGCAATTGGTATCGCACTGCTACCCTACGCCGCGAGTTTTCCGGTTATGCTGATTGTCATAGGACTAATTGCCGCAGCTTCCGGTATGCTGATCCCTGCGCTTGCTTATCTGATATCCCTCGCAGCCGGTTCTGCGCCCGGTGCGGCACTCGGCAAACAGACTGCTGCTGGCAGTCTCGGCTATGCCGTGGGATCATCCGCTGCTGGTTGGTTGTTTGCCGTGCATAGCGCAGTGCCGTTCTGGATAACAGCTGGCCTGCTTGGTTTAGGCGCAATTATCGCGTTTCGTGCCTCGAACACCCTGAAGAGTATCGGCAGTACAGAATTCAGATTGAAATCGGAGATGACGAAGTGAATGCTGAAGAAGCCAATATTTTAGAGCAGGCAGATGCGGCCTTTGCCGAGGCGCTGGCCGAGGCGCTGGATATACGCGAGCATGAAACGGGCTCTCACTCCAAACGGGTTGCCTGCCATACTCAGGTACTGGCGCGCCGCTTTACCGCAGATACCGATCAACTGCGCCAGATTTACTGGGGAGCCTTGCTGCACGACATAGGCAAGATCGGCATATCCGATGCTATTTTGCTGAAAAAAAACGCGCTCGACGAAACGGAATGGGTGGAAATGCGGACTCACCCAGAAAAAGGTTATCGCATCGTGGCGCAAATTCCGGGTATGAAAGAAGCCGCCGAAATCATCTTCAGCCATGAAGAACGCTTCGATGGCAGCGGATATCCGCGCGGACTGCGTGGCGAGCAAATCTGTTTGGGAGCGAGACTGTTTGCCGTAATCGATACGCTGGATGCGATTACTTCCGATCGCCCTTATCGTATAGCTGGCTCATTCGAGCAGGCGTATGATGAAATTGTAAAAATGAGCGGCACTCAATTTGATCCGGTAGCGGTGCAGGCTTTTTTGGCAGAAGAGACTACACTGCGCGAAATGGTGAAAGCCAAGTGCATGCAGCCGCACGATCCGGCCATCTCGTCAAACATAAATGAATGGAGCAGGTCATGACACCTAACATTGATCCGGTTTGCGGTATGAAGGTTGCCGACGATACCCCGCATCACTTGGAGCAGCAAGGTCAGCTCTATCGTTTTTGCTCGCGGCACTGTCTGGATAAGTTTCAGGCGTCTCCGAGTGACTATATCGATGTGCGTCCAGCATCGTCACCATTATCTACCGGCGGCGTGACCTACACCTGCCCGATGCACACGGAAGTGGTGCGCTATGCACCGGGCAATTGCCCGATCTGCGGCATGGCGCTGGAGGCGCGCAACGCGCCATCAGAAGACAATACAGAATTAAAAGATATGACGCGCCGATTCTGGCTGAGCGCGGCGCTGGCCTTGCCGGTGTTCGTCATCGCGATGGGTACCGAGTTGGTGCCGCAAGCGATGCCGAAGTCCGTTTCGATGTTGATGCTGCAATGGATCGAATTCGTGCTGGCTACCCCGGCGGTGTTGTGGGGCGGCTGGCCGATCTTCCAGCGCGGCTGGGCTTCGCTGGTCAACCGCCACCTCAACATGTTCACGCTGATTTCGCTCGGTGTCGGCGTGGCGTGGATATACAGCGTGGTAGCGATGCTGCTGCCGGGAATCTTTCCGCCCGCGATGCGCAGCATGGGCGAGACGGTGCCGGTGTACTTCGAGGCGGCGGCTGTCATCATGGCGCTGGTTTTGTTAGGACAGGTGATGGAATTGCGCGCGCGCAGCCAGACCAGCGCGGCGATCAAACTGCTGCTGGGCTTGGCACCCAAGACTGCGCGCATCGTGCGTACAGATGGTGTCGAGGAAGACATCCCGCTGGAACAAGTGCAGCCGAATGACGTGCTGCGCGTGCGTCCCGGCGAGAAGGTGCCGGTGGACGGCGTGGTGCTGGAAGGTAACAGTTCGCTGGACGAATCCATGGTAACCGGCGAATCCATCCCGGTGGAAAAAACCACGGGTGCGCGATTGATCGGCGCCACGGTGAACGGTACCGGCAGTCTGATGATGCGCGCCGAGCGCGTAGGTTCCGATACGCTGCTGGCGCAAATCGTGCACATGGTGAGCGAGGCGCAGCGTTCGCGCGCGCCGATCCAGCGGCTGGCCGATGTTACTGCCGGTTATTTCGTGCCGGCAGTGGTGGGGATCGCGCTCGCCACGCTGGCGGTCTGGGGACTCTTTGGGCCGGAACCGCGCCTGGCGCATGCCATCGTCAACGCCGTAGCGGTGCTGATCATCGCTTGTCCTTGTGCATTAGGGCTGGCCACACCGATGTCCATTATGGTCGGTACCGGGCGCGGCGCGCTGGCGGGCGTGCTGATCAAAAATGCCGAGGCGCTGGAAACCATGGAGAAGGTAAACACGCTGGTGGTGGACAAGACCGGCACGCTGACGATGGGCAAACCAAAACTGACCTCGGTCATTGCGCTCGCCGGGTTCGAAGAAGGAGTCGTGCTGTGGCTGGGTGCCAGCCTGGAACGCGCCAGCGAACACCCGCTGGCCGCAGCGATCGTGAAGGGTGCGCAGGATAAGGACATCAAACTTACGGCGGTCAGCGAGTTCCGTTCGATCACCGGCAAGGGCGTGGCAGGAATGGTCGAGGGCAGGGCGGTCGCACTGGGTAACCTCAAACTGTTTGAAGAATTGAACATCGATGCAGCTGACTTGCCTGCGCGTGCCGAAGCGTTGCGCGGCGACGGTCAGACGGTGATGCTGCTGGCGATAGACGGACATGCGGCAGGTCTGATCGGCGTGGCCGATCCGGTCAAGGCCTCCACGCCGGATGCGATCCGCGCCCTTCATGAGGAAGGTGTGCAGGTCATCATGCTGACCGGCGACAACCGCACCACGGCACAAGCGGTGGCAAAAAAATTGGGCATAGACCGTATCGAGGCAGAAGTGCTGCCCGAACAAAAGGCATCAATCGTCAAGCAGTTGCAGGCAGAGGGGCGCATCGTGGCGATGGCAGGCGACGGCATCAACGACGCGCCTGCACTGGCTCAGGCGCAGGTGGGCATCGCGATGGGCACCGGCACCGACGTGGCGATGGAGAGTGCAGGCATCACGCTGATCAAGGGCGATCTGAACGGCATCGTGCGTGCGCTGCGCCTGTCACGCGCCACCATGCGCAACATCCGCCAGAACCTGTTTTTTGCCTTCATCTACAACGTGCTGGGCATTCCGATCGCGGCAGGCGTGCTGTACCCGTTCTTTGGCTTGCTGCTCTCGCCGATCATCGCCGCTGCCGCGATGAGCTTCAGTTCAGTATCAGTCATTACCAACGCGCTGCGGCTTAATCGCGTGAAACTATAGGAGGCTGGCATGAAATACGTGTGGCTGACCTGGTCCGTTGCATTCCTGATTCCGTGGGCATGGCTGTATTTCGTCAAGCCCGGTTTCCGCCGGAAAATGCTGCGCGTCAGTCTGGCGACCAGTCTGCTCGGCCTCAGCGAGCCGATCTTCGTGCCGGAATACTGGAATCCGCCAAGTTTGTTCGATCTCGCGCAACGCACCGGCTTCGACATTGAAAGTCTGATCTTCTGTTTCGCGATCGGCGGCATCGGCGCAGTGATGTACAACGCGCGTGCCAACAAGGATATCGAGGAAATACCGTATGAAGAGCGGCACAGCGGACGCCACCGCTGGCATCGTCTTGCCATTGCGTCACCGTATCTGGTTTTTCCGGTGTTGTACTTCCTGCCGTGGAATCCGATTTACCCCGGCATCGTTGCGTTGGCGACAGGCGGAATCGCCAACGTGCTGTGCCGCCCGGATTTGCTGCGCAATACCCTGGTCGGCGGGGTGCTGTTTTTGTTGCTCTACGCGGTCTTCATGCTATCGCTGATCATTTTTGCGCCGGGTTATATCGGGCAGGTATGGAATCTGCCCGCTCTTTCGGGTGTGTTGCTAGTCGGCATTCCGCTGGAGGAACTCGTTTTCGGTTTTACTTTCGGGCTGTACTGGGCCGGTATTTACGAGCATTTCACCTGGCATCGCACTCAGCCAACCAAGAGGCGATAATTTGCATTATTAAGATTAAATTCTGAAACAGGAGGCTGTCATGTCGGATCAACACGAAACACAACATCTTTCCAGAGCGCGCTGGGTGCTTTATGGTTTTCTCGCGGTTGCCGGGTTCTTTTTGTTCACGGAACACCGCGCCCATGTACTAGGAGTCTTGCCCTATCTGTTCCTGCTGGCCTGCCCGTTGATGCACATGTTCATGCACCACGGCCATGACGGCGACGACCAGCATACACATCATCACGGCTCATCCGAAGGAGACTCGAAATGAATGAATCTCCTGATTACGGTCTCTGGTCTTTGGTCATCATCAATTCGCTGGTGTTCATCATCTTCGCGTTCAGCTTCACCAAGCCGAAAACGCCGCGCGACTGGCGTTCGTTCAGCGCGTTCTCGGCATTCATCGTCGCGCTGTTCGCCGAGATGTACGGCTACCCGCTGACGATCTACCTGCTTGCCGGCTGGCTGCAAACCAACTACCCCGGGGTGGACTTTTTATCCCATGATGCCGGACACCTCTGGCATACCCTGCTCGGCTGGAAAGGTGATCCGCACACCGATCCGTTACACATGCTCAGTTTTGTGTTCATCGGCGGCGGATTCATTTTGCTGTCTGCTGCGTGGAAAGTGCTCTATCAGGCGCAGCGCAGTCACCAACTGGTGACAACCGGGCCTTATGCGCGCATTCGCCATCCACAATATGCGGCCTTTATCATGATCATGTTCGGCTTCCTGCTGCAATGGCCGACGCTGCTGACCCTGTTGATGTTCCCTGTGCTGGTGTGGATGTATGTGCGTCTGGCGCGGCGCGAAGAACACGAGGCGGCAGCCGAATTCGGCGAGGAATATCGACGCTATGCCGACAAAACACCGGCGTTCTGGCCGAAGTTCAGCGGCCAGGTTGAGAAATCGGTTTAAGGTTTTGATGGATGTTCGGAAAACGCGGGGAAAAAATGCAGCCATGAAACTAAAGTCCGACACGCATCTTGCACAGTTGCTATAACGAGGTTGGTGCTACCTCGAAAAAATGCACTTGGCACTTGACCTGACCACTTCGAATGGGTCAATAACATCCAAGCAGGAGAGCATCATGACGATAGCGAATGTTACACAAGGAAGCACCAGTGGTTTGCCGCAAGCGTTGAGAACCGCTCAGGAGGCAATCCATCTTCCAGAAGTCCAGGAGATGCTACGCAAACTATCCGAATACAGACTGGGCATCTTCATGCCGCACATGCATGACGAACAAACGGGTGAATTCCGGCCCCTTCCGGATGAAGTCATACAGGTGGAATCAGGCTTGGAAGTATCCTTCCAGCCAGCGGAAGAAATCGCAAACCAGACAGATCGCTTTCTCCCGGTGGGATGGTTTTGGCGTGCCGGTGCATCGACAGCCATGGCAGTGTGCGAAATGGTTTGGGATGAAAGACCGGGCGGTACAGAGCGCTACGGAAAACATAAGATGTAATTGTCTGGACTGATTCCTGGAAAGTACATGCGTGATGGCTGGAAACGACTCTGAGTGTGGCATATATCTTGAGCGCTATTTTTGACGTTCTGTTTCCGCCCACCGGGCTGCTTGCTGTACTTGTGAATGAAAATGAATGCCGCTAAGGAGACACGATGAAAACCAGCGTTATTGAAGTTCACGACATGCTGTCGGTATTGACCGTAGATGAAGTGGAAAAGCGGTTTGGCGAGGTGCCGGGTGTAGAAAACGCTACGGTGAATTACGCTGCGCGAAACGCCACCGTCCGCTATGACGAAACTCTGCTCGAAGTCGCTGATATCAAGGTACTCGTGCACCAACGCGGGCAGCAGTCCGCAGACGGTTCTCAAGCCAAGGATGTGAGTGAAGGCATGTCCGAACCCAAGCCCGGACATAAGCATACTGTAGAACCAACGCGGTGGGCTGCGCCGGCATCCGTTGCGCCGAAAGCTGTTCCGGTCGAGCCTGCCGCATCCGCAGGCGAAGGCCACGAGGGTCACACAGCGCCAGGCGCCACGCC
The DNA here is from genome assembly GCA_947085835.1 of uncultured Nitrosomonadales bacterium. Classification (GTDB taxonomy): domain Bacteria; phylum Pseudomonadota; class Gammaproteobacteria; order Burkholderiales; family Gallionellaceae; genus Gallionella. Next base: position 51,620 of record CAMTXT010000023.1, read on the forward strand.
TCCAATTCCAGCACCCGCTGTGCCAAAAGCTGCCCCGGTTGCGCCTGCCGCCGCGCCCACTGCAGGCGACGGTCAACATGACAAATAGGCGCCGGTTGCGCCGCCGTCAACACCCCCAGACGCTAAGGAGGAGTAATGAAAACGAGCGTTATTGAAATGCGCGACATGCTGTCAGTATTGACCGTGGATGAAGTTGAAAAACGAATTGACGAGGTGCCGGGTGTAGCAAGCGCTACGGTCAATTACGCTGCGGGAAACGCCACGGTGCGCTATGACGAAACCCTGCTCGAAGTCGCCGATATCAAGGTGCTCGTGCACCAACGCGGCAAGCAGTCCGCAGGCGATGAACGACATGAGAAAGCGGTGCCGGATGCGCCACCTTCCACGCCGGCAGCCGTTGCACCTAAACCGTCCCCAGCCGCCCCGGTAGGCGACGGACAACAGGACAAAGCGATCGCGGATGCACCGCCGACCGCTGCCGCAGCCACCAAGCCGAAACCTCCCACGGACGCTTCCGCCGCCACTCCGGCAGCTGTACCCGCAGTTCCTCCAGCCGACAAACATAAGGACCATGAAGAGCCAGGAGCGCTTGACAAGGTTACCGCTTGGGTACGGGATACCCTTGCTGGCGAAGACAAGGGCCACGCAGTGCCAGTCGTGCAGCCTTCATCGCCCGCAGCCGATGCGCCGAAAGCTGTCCCAGGCGCGGGCGCCTCTGAACCGAAACCCGCACTAGCCGCTCCCGCAGCTGACGGCCACGAGAGCCACGAAGGCCACGCGAAGCCGGGGGCACCGCCTGCCATGGCGGCGGATATGGCGCATGAAATGGGCCATAGCGGCACAGATCTGCCGGCCATGGTTCGCGACATGCGCAACCGTTTCTGGATATGCCTGATCTTCACCGTGCCGATCTTTGTCTACGCCCCGATGGGAAGTTTCTTCGAGCCGCCGGCACCGCCGTTCGGGCTGGAGCTTAACCTGTGGCTGTTCTTGTTCGCCAGCGCCGCGGTTCTCTATCCGAGCTGGCCGTTTTTCGTTTCCGCCTGGCGCGCGATCAGGAAGGGCATCCTGGGCATGGCGGCGCTGGTCGTATTGAGCGTCGGCACCGGGTATCTCTTCAGTGCAGTCACCACATTCTTTTTCAAGGAGGCCGGGCAGTTCTTCGAGGCCGTAGCCGTGTTGCTGGTTTTCATCCTGCTCGGCCACTGGCTGGAAATGCGCGCCCGTGCGGGTGCATCGTCCGCCATCAAGGCGCTGATGGATCTCACACCGGCGCAGGCCTCTGTCATCCGCAACGGCGCCGAGGTTGAAGTGCCGACGGCGGAGGTGTTGGCGGGGGAGATTGTCGTGATCCGGCCGGGCAACAAGATTCCGGTTGACGGCACGGTGGAGACCGGCGAATCGCTGGTCGACGAGTCCATGCTCACAGGAGAGTCGATGCCGGTCAAGAAGGGGCCGGGCTCCACGGTGATCGGTGCGACCATCAACAAGAGCGGCAGCTTTAGCTACAAGGCGACGAAGGTTGGTGCCGACACGGCGCTGGCGCAGATCGTGAAGCTGGTGCAGGAGGCGCAGAACTCAAAGGCTCCGGCGCAACTGCTGGCGGACAAGGCCGCGCAATGGCTGGTGGTTGCCGCGATCGTCATCGGTGTTGCGACCTTTGCGGTGTGGTTCTGGTGGATCGGCGAGCCGCTGCTATTCGCGGTGACACTGACCATCACGGTGTTCGTGATCGCCTGCCCGGATGCGTTGGGACTCGCGACGCCGATGACGGTCATGGTGAGTACCGGCCTGGGCGCGATGAACGGCATTCTGTTCAAGAACGCCTCGGCGCTTGAAGACGCCACCAAGCTTAACGTCATTGTCTTCGACAAGACCGGCACGCTCACCGTCGGCCAGCCTGAGGTCGTGGAGATCGTGACGGCGGACGGCGTCACCGAAGACGTGGTGCTGACCGCTGCCGCAGCCGTCGAGCAGGGCTCCGACCATCCGCTGGCCCAGGCCATCCTGCGCCGGGCGGCGAACCTCACCGTCGCGGCACCGGCCGGATTCGAAAGCCTCGACGGCATGGGTGCGCGCGCCGAGACTCCTGGCGGGACGGTGTTCCTCGGCAACCGGCTGCTGATGGATACGCAACAGCTCGCGCTCGGCCCATTGGAGGCCGAGGTCACACGCCTGCAGGGTGACGGGCGCACCGTAGTGCATGTGGCTCAAGCCGCTCGCGTGATCGGCCTCATCGCGATCGCCGATGCGGTCAGGCCAACCTCCAAGGCAGCGGTGGTAAAGCTGCGCGAGCGCGGCATCGAAGTGGTGATGCTGACCGGCGACAACGCGGCCACGGCCAAGCGCATCGCCGCGGATCTCGGCATTGACAGCGTGCTGGCCGACGTACTGCCGGGCCAGAAGGCCGAGAAGCTCAAGGAACTGCAGGCCACCGGGAAAAAGGTCGGGATGGTGGGCGATGGTGTCAATGACGCGCCGGCGCTCACCCAGGCTGACGTGGGCTTTGCCATTGGCGCCGGCACCGACGTCGCGATGGAAAGCGCCGATGTGGTGCTGATGAAGAGCGATCCCTATGACATCGTCGCCGCGATCGAGCTGTCGCGCGCAACGTTACGCAAGATGCACCAGAATCTCTGGTGGGCGGTGGGCTACAACACGATCGCGTTCCCGCTCGCTGCGGGCGTCTTTTACCCATTTGTACTGAGTCCGGAGGTTGCAGCGATGTCGATGTCCGGCAGTACCCTCATCGTGGCGATCAATGCGCTGATGCTGAAGCGAACCAAACTGGAAGGCATCCGCGCGCACGGTCCGGCAGCGATGCCCGTCACCGCGGGCAAGGTCGCTTGCACATGAACGCTCCCGCGATTGCCCGCCACAAATCTATCACCAGCCTGGTTCTGCCGCTTTGGTATCGGGACGTACTGGTCAGGTGTGTATGAACATCATGCCTGGCATCGCAGTCAGGAGTAAATATTTTTGTTAACAATAATTACTTAATTACAAGGAGTTAATCATGAATTCAAATGTAATTGCAGAGGATCCGGTTTGCCACATGCAAGTCCCAATCACGTCAAATGCCTGCGAATATGAAGGCGTCCACTATGCTTTTTGTTCTGAGCAGTGCCGCGAAAGATTTCTGGCGAATCAGCGTTTATACATTGGACTTCCCGGACACAAAGCCCCCGCACAACAAGGCAAAGAAGTGATCAAGAAACGCAGTCTGATGCTATCGGAACCACTGGATGCCGTTCAGTCCGAACAGGTGAAGCATGCGCTGCTTTCGATGATGGGGATACAGGCGGTTCGCATCGAGGCAAACAAGATCGAAATTCAATATGACCTGATGCAGGTTACCACTGAACAGATCGCAGAAAAGCTAAGTTTTATCGGTTCCGAGCTCGGCGGAGACTGGATAGATCGTCTCAAACTGGCCTTTATCAATTATCTGGAAGAATGCGAGGTTGGTAGTCTTGAGGTTGCAAATAAAAAGGGTTGTCACTAGTAGCCTGGTGGATGAGTGGAAGCGCACTTGACTAGTCGTATGGAGTTGTTCCAACCCTGAGGTGTATATATTTTTCAATCTAAAAGGAGTTAGTCATGAAAAAGTTGCTGATTTGCAGTGTGGTCGCAGTGTTGTGCTCGGGTGCGCCGGCGGTTTATGCCGATGATGCGCATCATCCTGATCAGGTTAGCGCGCCGGCTGCCAAGGCAGTTACCGGAAAAACTGTGCCAGCCGACAAAAAGTCCGCTGCATCCAAAAAGCCTGCAGGGGACGCTGGCGGCTGTGGTGTCACGGACGAGCAGATGGAGAAGGCGCAAGAGCGCATGAAACAGGCGCAGGCGCTCATGGCCAAAATGCACGAGACCAAAGATCCTGCCGAGCGTCAAAGGTTTATGCAAGAGCATGCACAAGCGATGCGCGACACCATGGGCATGATGCGCGGCATGAAGATGACGGACATGATGGGCGACGGGCAGGGCATGGGTATGATGGGGCGTGGCAAAGCGAATCCGGCATCCGGCATGATGCCCATGCACCAGATGATGGAGAAGCGCATGGAAATGATGCAGATGATGATGGAACAGATGTTCGAGCGTCAGGATATGCCGATGCAAGAGGGGAAATAACTAACCTTGGCCTGACGCAGCGGATGCGTCAGGATATTTCAAAAAGGTCATACATGCATGCTTGCGACTTGTGTTTTAGTATATTTATATTAATCAACTAATTGCAGTATGCTTCTTCGGGTAATTACAGGCTGTCGTTGAATAGGGAACAGGGGATAGTCATGCTTGACGAATTCATCCACAAACCACGCATTGCGTATTTCTCGATGGAAATTGCGCTGCGCTGTGAAATCCCGACCTATGCGGGAGGCCTCGGGATACTTGCCGGCGACACCATGCGCTCCGCAACCGATCTCGGTCTGCCCATGGTGGCGGTCAGTCTGATCAGTCGCGCAGGTTTTTTCCGCCAGACGCTTGACGATCAGGGCCGCCAACTGGAACAGGCCGCGACCTGGGAGCCGCGCCGCTGGGCACAGCCGCTTGACGCTAAGATCGCGGTGCACATCGAGGATCGCACGGTCTGGATACGCGCCTGGCTTTTCGTGCTCGAAGGACATATGGGCGGTCGCCAGCCGGTATTGCTGCTCGATACCGATCTGGATGAGAACGAAAGTTCTGACCGCGAAATCACCCATTATCTTTACGGCGGCGACGCCACCTATCGTCTCAAGCAGGAAATCGTGCTGGGTATAGGCGGTGCACGCCTGTTGCAGGCGTTAGGCTTCACGATACGGCATTACCACATGAACGAAGGGCACTCCGCCTTGCTGGGGCTCGAACTGATGCGGCGCTATACGCATTCTGCCGAGCACTTGCGGCCGGGGGAATCGCGCTACGATTTTCCGCGCGTACGCGATATGTGCAGTTTTACCACGCACACCCCGGTCGAGGCGGGGCACGACCGTTATGCCTATGATCTGGTCCGGCGCATACTCGATAACGGCTACGACATCGAAACCATCAAACACCTGGCGGGCGATGACAACCTGAATATGACGCGTCTGGCATTGAACCTGAGCGAATATGTCAACGGTGTTGCCAGAAAGCATGCAGAAGTGTCGAATGCGATGTTCCCCGGCTACCGCGTGCATGCGATCACCAACGGCGTGCATCCCTACACCTGGGCCGCCGAGCCTTTTCGCCAGATTTACGACCATTATCTGCCGGGCTGGTGCCACGAACCCCAGCTGCTGATACGCGCCGACTGCTGCATTCCCGATGAGGCAATCTGGCAGGCGCATGTGCAGGCCAAACAGCTGCTGATCGAAAAAGTACAGGCGCTCACCGGGGTGGTCTTACAGGCGGATATTCCTGTCATCGGCTTCGCGCGGCGCATGACCGCCTACAAACGCCCTGATTTTCTGTTCTCTGACCTTGAACGTTTGCAGTCCATCGCGATGAAGCATCCGTTTCAGATCGTACTCGCCGGCAAGGCGCACCCGATGGATGAAAACGGCAAGCATCTGATCGAACAACTGCATGCGAAGGCACGCGCACTGGTCGGCACAATCACCGTCGTTTATCTGCCAGATTACGATATGGCGCTGGCGCAGACGCTGACGGCGGGTGCGGATGTGTGGCTCAATACGCCGTTGCCGCCGCTGGAGGCATCGGGTACCAGCGGCATGAAAGCAGCCTTCAACGGTGTACCGAATCTTTCTGTGCTCGACGGCTGGTGGATCGAGGGCTGTATCGAGGGCGTAACCGGATGGGCAATCGGTGATGCTGCGGGAATCGCAGACGGTGATGCAGCCATGCTTTACGACAAACTTGAAAATCTGGTGTTGCCGCTGTATTACGGTCGCAGTGATGGCGGATGGGCCAGGCTGATGAAGGGGGCAATCAGCAAGAATGCCTCCTATTTCAACAGTCACCGCATGATGCGCCGTTATGCGACGGAAGCATACAACTGGTGAGATAAGCTACAATATCAGACGCTATCCTAACGGGCTCCCGGAAGAGGATGTATGCGTCATCGGCTTGCATATTAAAGTGGATAGTTGCACTTGAGATGACTTCGATTGGCTATTGGGTTTCGGCTCTGAACAGTAACGAGATAGAAAATACGATGCGGCGATTTTTTGAAATAAACCTGCGAAATACGGCTGTTATGGCAACGATGTTACTGGCGCTGTGGCTAATGCTGTCCTGGTACATCGCCCGGCAAAATTTTCTACACAATGTCAACACGCTCGTGCAGAAAGAGCAGATTCACGCCCAGGTGATTTCGACTGATGTGACCAATAGCATCACCCGCAACCTTAACTATGTTGCCGGGATACCCACCGTGCTTGCACAGTTACACCGGGTGCAGCGAGCGGTCAGCAAATTCAGCGGGCAGGATCCCTCATTGTCGAAGGTGATAATTCAAAATAGCCGGCTGGCTGATCCTGATTTAAGGGATTTGAACCGTTATTTAGAATTGAATCAGCATGCGCTAAACGTTGATTTGATTTTTGTGGTTAATGCGAAGGGAGACTGCATTTCAGCCAGCAACTGGGATGTCGCCAGCACGCCGATCGCGACGAACTATATTGACCGTACCTGGTTTAAAGATGCACATAATGGTCACAGTGGAATGCAATACGCGATGGGGAAAACGACGCATATTCCCGGACTGTATTTTGCAACACCAATTGTTATTGGCGGTGAATTTATGGGCGTTGTGGTTGCCAAGGTCGATATTCCCAAACTGTCTTTTTTGACCAGTCAGGCCGATGCCTATGTCGTTGACAGCAACGGAATCATCATCATGGCACACGAACATGACATGGAGATGATGGCCATTCCTGATGCGCCTGCAAACCGGTTATCCGCAAAAGACAGGTTCGATCTTTACCGAAAATCCAATTTTGACGAGCTCAAGATCGAGCCGTGGAAAGGGGTATACAGCGGAGATTTGAAGCGAATCCGGAATGAAAAAAATCCTCATTTGCTCGTGTCAGCCGCATTGCCCGAGTACGGTTTAAAGGTATTCGCTGAAGCCGAACTGACTGAATGGCCAGCCCTTGAACTTGAGTGGAAGAGTAATTTTATTCTGTCTGCATCAATTGGCGGCTTTGTCATTTTAGGCGCCGCCTTTCTGTTTCTTTACTTTCATTCCCTGAACAAGGAAAAGAAAAAGGTGGAGGAAAGTGAAAAACAATTCAGGCTGATGGTGTCCGGCGTCAAGGACTATGCCATCATCATGCTGAATGCCGCAGGCCAGGTGGAGAACTGGAACACGGGTGCTGAAAAAATTCACGGGTACAAGGCGGAGGAAATAATCGGCAAAACGTTTGCAAAGTTTTATCCCGTTGAAGATATTGAACAAGGCGTCCCTGAACATGAGTTGGGCGTTGCCGCAACAGCCGGCAGTTATAAAGCCGAAGGCTGGCGTGTGCGCAAAGACGGCTCGCGATACATTGCCAATGTGATCATTACCGCGTGTCATGATGACAATGGTGCATTGCGCGGCTTTTCAAACGTGACGCGAGATATTACCGAGCGCAAACTGACAGAGGAATCGCTCAATAAGTATCGCGATAATCTGGAAAAAATTGTCGCCGAACAAACCGATAGTTTGCGCAAGTCAAAAGATGCCGCAGAAAATGCCAACAAGGCGAAGGGCGATTTTTTGGCCAATATGAGCCACGAAATTCGCACACCGATGAACGCCATCATTGGTATGTCACACCTGGCACTCAACACGGATCTGACGCCCAGACAACGCGATTACATCAAAAAAATACAGGGATCCGGACAGCACTTGCTGGGGATCATTGACGATATTCTGGATTTCTCAAAAATCGAGGCCGGCAAACTCTCAATGGAGCAGGCAGATTTTGAGTTGGAAAAAGTACTGAGCACTGTTGCCCAACTGATTTCAGAGAAAACATCGCAGAAGGAGTTGGAACTGGTATTTGACATCGACCGTGCTGTACCCAGATTCCTGCATGGCGACTCACTCAGACTGGGTCAAATCCTCATTAATTATGCGAATAACGCGGTCAAGTTCACCGAACGGGGCGAAGTCGTTATATCAGCCCGCGTGCTGGAAGAAACAGAGCATGAGGTACTGTTACGCTTCGCGGTGCGCGATATGGGTATCGGCATCACCGATGAACAAATGGACACGCTGTTTCGAACCTTCCAGCAGGCCGACAATTCGACCAGCCGCAAGTATGGCGGCACCGGCCTTGGATTGGCAATTTCCAAACAACTTGCTGCCCTGATGCACGGGGAAGTCGGGGTGGAAAGCACCGTTGGCAAAGGCAGCACCTTCTGGTTTACCGCAAGGCTTGGCAAATCTGTCGGCAAGGACATGAATCTCTTGCCGATGCCTGATCTGCGTGGTCGTCGCGTATTGGTCGTGGATGATAACGACGTGGCGCGCAATGTGCTCGATGACATGTTGTCCAGGATGTCCTTCAAGGTTGATCAGGTGTCGGGAGGCATAGCCGCCGTTGCTGCCGTACAAAAGGCCGATTTGTCAGATACCCCCTATGAAGTTGTCTTCCTGGATTGGCGTATGCCCGGCATGGATGGAATCGAAACCGCCAATGCCATCCATGGCCTGCATCTGAAAAACACCCCGCATCTGATGATGGTGACGGCTTACGGGCGTGAGGAAGTGATGAATGAGGCGAGGGCGGCCGGACTGGAATATACGCTGGTCAAGCCGGTCACCGCCTCCATGCTTTTTGACACCACCATGCGCGTGCTGGGCGCGCAGGATGAAGGCGCGCGTTCAGGCACCCATGCGGTTCCTAATATCACAGAGTGGCTGTCCACCATCAGGGGCGCGTCCATTCTGCTGGTTGAGGATAACGAATTCAATCAGGAAGTGGCGGTGGGTTTGCTGGCTGATGGTGGCTTTGCGGTGGATATCGCCGACAACGGTCAGAGCGCAGTGGATATGGTGAGCCAGCGCGCTTACGACATCGTGTTGATGGATATGCACATGCCGGTCATGGACGGCGTGACTGCGACGATAGCAATTCGCAAGAATGCACTGTTCAAGAACCTGCCTATCGTTGCAATGACAGCTAATGCCATGCAGCAGGATAAGGATTTATGCGCTCAGGCCGGCATGAACGACTACTTGCCCAAACCAATTGATCCGAATGAATTGTTCCGTACCTTGCTCAAGTGGATTAAACCCCGGCCTGCACAGGTCACTGTCGCGAATCTGCCCGCAAAACTGGTTGCCGGTGAAGAGGCGGGTGATTTGCCGATTATCGACGGGCTGGACGTTGAACTGGGATTGCAGCGTGTGCTCGGCAAGCACTCGCTTTATCTGAACATGCTGCGCAAATACCTGATCAATCAGGAATATACGCCGACTGAATTACGTGCAGCGCTGGATAAAAATGATCTGGCCACGGCAGAGCGCATCGCGCACAACGCCAAAGCAGTCAATGGCAACATCGGCGCGACCCGTTTGCAAGGGATGGCGGGGGAACTGGAGGACATGCTCCGCACAGGAGCCGCGCCCGACACAGATAAAATCGCGGAATTTACAGACGTGCATGCTGCGATGATCACCGCACTGAAAAATGCTGTGCACCCAAAAACGACTGATGCGCCCGTGCTGGTGAATGCCGAGAAAGCGGCCCAGACACTCAGTCTGCTTCATGACTTGCTGTCCAACGATGACAGCGAAGCTGCCGATGTGCTGGACGAAAATATTGACCTGTTACGCTATGTACTGGGCCCGGAAAATTTCTCAAAAGTTGATAAAGCGATCAGGCAATTCGATTTCGAGAAGGCGTTGCAACAAATTGAACAAGCGAACCGGCTCCGTTAACGTTGAGTCATTCAACATCGTTTTGATAAATTAATTGATATGACACAAATATGAACTATGCGCTGAATTCCACAGCAACCATTCTGGTGGTGGATGACACGCCGGATAATTTGTCACTCATGAGTGGCTTGCTCCGGGATAAATACCTTGTCAAGGTCGCAAGCACGGGGGAAAAAGCGATCAGAATTGCACAGTCTGGAACCCCGCCTGACCTGATTCTGCTCGATATTATGATGCCTGAGATGGATGGCTACGAAGTATGCCGTCGCCTGCAACAGGATCCTAAAACACGTGACATCCCGATCATCTTTCTGACAGCCAAAAGCCAGCCTGAAGATGAAGCCATGGGCATCAGTCTCGGTGCGGTTGATTACATCATCAAACCCATCAGTCCGCCGACTGTGCTGGCGCGGGTACGCAATCAGCTTGCGTTAACCGAACGTACCGTCGTACTCAGAGCGCTATCCGAGAAATTATCAAAATATTTTTCTCCACAGGTATATAAGGCCATTTTTGAAGGCGCGCAGGATGTCAGGATTCAGGCTAAGCGCAAAAAACTGACCATACTCTTTTCTGACATCAAAGACTTTACTGAGATCACCGAAGGTCTGGAACCGGAAGACCTGACCTATCTGCTTAACAACTATTTTTCAGAAATGTCCAAAATCGCCCTTGAACATGGCGCGACGATCGACAAGTTCATCGGTGATGCGATGCTGATTTTTTTTGGCGACCCGCAAACGCTCGGCACCAAGGAAGATGCGTTGCAGTGCGTGCGCATGGCGGTGGCGATGCAGCGCCGCATGGCTTATCTTCAGGCCATCTGGCGCGAAAAAGGCTATCTGCGTCCGTTCCAGATGCGCATCGGGATTAATACCGGCTTCTGTGACGTGGGAAACTTCGGCAGCGAATACCGGATGGATTACACCATCATCGGTGCGCAGGTAAACCTGACGGCAAGGCTGGAGCAGGCATGCGAGCCGGATGGCATCATGTTGTCCTATGAAACTTATGCACTGCTACAAGACGAATTTGTTTGTGAAGAGCGCACGCCAATCAAGGCGAAGGGGATCGCCAAGGAAATACGCTGCTTCTCGTTACAGGGAATCACGCCTGTGGATGTGGAGCGTAGAAGAATATTCATCAGAGAGCGCATCGGGATGCGATTGTTGCTCAACTTTGAAACACTCAGTCAGGAATCGAGACAGTTGGCGATTGATGACTTGCAAGAAGCAATGGACAGAATTCGCAAGCAGTCGCCAAGTGATGGCGAAGACAGTCCGCCAAGGCACCTGCTGAGTATTGTTCAATCCACAAACGCCAGTTGATATTTATCGCCAGTGACAACAGCTCCACGGACTCAACATTCGGCAGATTTTTTGGCTGCTTTAAATACGCATAATGTATATTATGTCAAATAGAAGAAGAAAGTTAAACAGGTTGCGGGGCCTGTTCCATTTTATGAAAAGCTGCCCAGAATCGCTGCTCAGCATATGGATTCCGCGGGTTCACCATATGACGGCATAACAACCGCACCACCTCAACATCAACGCCTGTTTCATGCAGGCGTTTTTTTTCTTTCTCGATTAGGCGGTACTGTTTTCGAAGCCGCGCAGAATTAAAACGGCGGACACCGCGCAATATCCAGTAATGATTGCGAATGGCCGCTGACCAGCTTGGGTATGTATGAAAAATCATGCCGGAGAATATCACCCGGTCAGCAAAAAACAAAATCAACTACGCTAATGCCAACAGCACTAAAAGCCTAAACGACGGATGAAGCTGTCGTTTAGATTGTCACCCTTCGGGCGATCTATTTTTTTGACTCGACCGTGCAGCACTCCGCAAATGCTTCTCCCATCATCCCGCCGCCTAAAACGCAAATCTTCCCTTCACAATTTCAGAAATCAACCACGCACGATAAAGCTGTGCGCCCTTCGGGTTTTCCGGCAATCGGTCACACGATGAAACCGTGTGCTGCGATTTTGGCAAAATAATTGATTTATGAAATTGCTACGGGCTGATATTGCAAGGCGACGGGATGACGGGAGAAGCAAAGAAGCAAGCGGTAAAACCTGCACCGCGAGGAAATCAAAAGCCGGCAACGAACAACAGAAGATGCTGAAGAGGCCAAAACCATGAAATGCAAATACATGAAAAGCGCAGAATTCAAAGCCCGTCAGGCATGGCTCGACTTCGTTGATGCGGTCGGCATCGCCTTGCAGATCATGGCCGAGGTTCAGGAAAATTCAGCAGCCTGGCTAAAAAAGTGGGTAAAAAATTTCAGAATGCCAGCGGCCAAGCGAGTTGCACCCGTTCAGGAGGCGCTGGACCTGGTGATCTGCACAGACATTCTGAAATGGGCTGACTGGACACCGACAAAGAACAGGCAATTATTCGCGTAAATTGCTAATGCAGTGAAAATCATTTAGTCTTTACCATCAACGGAAGGAAAACAATGAGGATAATTTACAGACAGCACGCGATCAAACGAATGCACGAGCGTTCTATCTCAGAAATAGAGGTTGAACAGGCAATCGAAAACGGCACAAACATCAATGAATATCCAAATGATACGCCCTACCCTAGCGCATTGTTACTAGGCCAAGCCGGTGATAAAGCCGTTCATGTCGTGTATGCCGATTCCATCGAGGAAGAATTGAGAATCGTAATCACAGTATACGAACCGAGTCTGGAAATCTGGCTCGAAGACCTGAAAACAAGGAGATAACAATGAAATGCCCAATTTGCAAACACGGAAGCACACACCACGGCGTGGCAAGTATCACACTCGAACGCGGCAATTCAACCGTAATGTTTAAAAACGTACCAGCGGAAGTTTGCGAGAACTGCGGGGAGGCATACCACGATGCAACTGTAACCCGTGAATTGCTTGAGCAGGCTAATGTAGCTGCTCAACATGGCGTTGAGCTTGATGTAAGGCGCTACGCGACCGCGTAATTCTACAGCCGACAAAGCACAGAAGAGCATGAAAAAAGGGGGCTACGGCCCCCTTCCCTTTTCAAAAAATGACAATCCAATCAGGTTTCAGAGTCAACAATCTCAAACATCAATAGCATCTGAGTTTTATTCACCTGATGAATTGACGAATGCAGAAAATCAGGCAAAAACGAAAGCCCATTCTTTGAATCTGAATCCTTATCCTCATCCAGCCCCGCCAACACGACCAACTGCCCCACCTTAGAGCTGACCACAGACTTGACAGACCGTTTAAGCATAGTCGGGCTGTTGATATTGCTTGACGTTGTGGGGCTGAAAGAGCTTGTCTCCTGCTCGATCATCAATGATACGGAATCGGCAGAAATACGCGGCGTGACATGCAACGAAACACCCGAAGGCCGATATGTAATCGACTGTACCGGTGTACCAGTTTGAGTAAACGACACCGACCCCAGCACAGGCACATCCTGCCCCACTGACAACGAAGCCTTTTCACCATCGACAACCAGAATCTGCGGATGCGCCGTATAGCTAAATCGAGAATCCCCCTTGATCGCTGAAAAAACCGCCTGAATCGTTGCCCCCTTGAGCAGCACCCCATTTGCCAAAGCCGCAGCCGGATGATAAGCAACAGCGAGCCGCTTCGTCAAAACATCAAGACCAAGGGCAAATTCTTTGTCACTGGCTTGTGTGTATTCGATCAACGCCGCTTTGATCGTAACCGATCTGGGAGCCACATCAGCCGCCGCCAATGCCTTAACAACCCGCGCTGCATGTTTATCAATCACGGAATAAACGAGGACGCTACCATCAACACCCGTTTGCGGTAAAACTGCCCCCGCAAACCGCGCAATATTAGACAGATAAGCTAGTGGACGATATCGCGGCACATACGATATCAACTCACCAGACGGTTCAACCACCTCGACCACAGCCACAGGCGGCGCGACCACGCCAGATGAAACAGGCAACACCGCAGAATCCGCAATCCGTTCAGGCGTGGCCAGCTTCGAGACGAAATAAACGCCGTTCAACAATTTCACATCAACACCAATCGACAACAGCGCGGCCTTTATCGTGTCGAACGCCTGAGCGGACGTTTGACCCGACAACGAAAGCGACAATTTGCGCGAATCAGACAACACATCCGGCGCGACGAAATAAGGCACATGCAACATATCTGCAAAAAGCAACCGAGACAAATCCGTTACTGTAACGGCTTTAAGCTCTAACGTAACCGGAACTCCGACCGGAGCCGCAAACACCGGAACAGATAACAGTAATAAACAGCAGATTAAAAGCCGTCTCATGGTTGCGCCTTGTACCACAATTTGCCAACCTGATATTGAGGAACAGCGCCGTCATGATCAGTTTTCGTAATAATCACAGAGGCCCCAGAAGTCAACAGCGCATGCGTATAGTAACCATCATAAAACGTGCCCGAAACAAACACATCAGGCACAAATTCGATTTTTGACGGGGTAGCAGAAATCACAGGCAATTCAGGCAGACCACGCCGAGCAAGCAGCGAAGAGCTGAAAAAACCAACCGCTAACCCAACGGCCAAGGCGATAAAAAGATTACGAGGTGAAGGAGCAGGAATTTTCATATATCGGCCTGTAACATGCCAAGGAGACAACACAGAATGAACCCCGTGAGGATAAGAAGGTGAAAAAATTTGCTTAGTGTCATATGCCTTGTAAAAAGCCACCCCGCGATAAGTCCAGGTATCAATATGAAGATCATTTACACTTTCCCCGTAAAAAACTTTGGCACGGTGAACTTTTGGCATATTCCCAGACAAACCGAACATCCGAAAAAACTTGCCCAAATACGGAATCGGCACACGATCCAGACGGCGACAGGTGACAAGATGCTCAGCCAACATATTGCGCAACTGAACATCGACCATCGAAATATCTTGCACCAGAAGGAAAACATCCCAACCCCGTTTACGAAGATGCAAGAACCATTCAAGAACAAGCTTACGATCTTTGTCTTGCCAGCTTCGCGAATTGAACCATGAGCCTAATTCGTCAAGAACCAACAAGCCGTTTTTTTCTTCATCGTAACCCGTATTGGCAAAGCCCAAAGTATCAAAATCCTCGACCGTTGGTTTGTCTGGAATGCGGATAAAAGTACGCTTACTTTGCGGCAACAGATAGCCGTCCAACTTCAAATCCATATTAGAAGCGACCATACAACCACGCATCAAATATTCAAACATACGCCCAACAGCGACCAGACTTTTTCCAGACCCAAGTTTGCCCGTGATGAAAAAACTACTCATGAAGCAGAATTAACCAAACGCATTTTTTCCATCGCCTTGTCATACGCCCAGCGACACGACTTCGCGCCGATAATCGTGCTAAGAACAGTCGCAAAGTTACCGGGCAAAAAAACACCAATGCCTGCTGACACCCAAGCCGGAAGAATTGCCAACGCAAGCAAAGTAAGAACAAGATGTTTAATGCAAACAATCAGCGCAGCCGTGAGAAAAATAAACGTAGCGATCGACGTTGTAACGACGAGCAATTTTCGCCCAAAAAATTGAACAAACCAGAGAGTCAGAGTCGGAGCCAGCCAACTAAAAAAAGTACCGATAAATGGCATTATGATTTTTCCTTGAATATCTGACCATAAACAGACCACGCGCCGAACACCGCAAACAGCCATGCCAACAACTCACGCAATTTTTCAGTGTAGACACACCAATCGAGCGACACAGAGACGCCGTGAACCGCCTTACTGGATGGAGTACAACTGGCCGAAGGAAGCGAAAGAGTAAAAAACCCCATAACAGAACTCTCATCAGTCGCTTCAGCAGCCTTTAAATCCGTAGTCACCTGAGAAAGACCGGAAGCAAAACCTACCGCATTTTGATCTGGAGTCGTGCCAACAATAGAAGAATCAAAAGTTTGGCCGAACCCCAACAACGCCCGAACATCACGCAAAAGCCCTTCTGTCGTTCCCATATTCGCAGCCCCCGCAGCAGCCCCGACAACAGCACCCGAAAGTCCAGACGAAACACCCGCAGCAGCTTTACCCGCAGAAGCGGCAGCAGCAGGAGTAAAACCAGCCTGACCAGCAAGCCCAGCAGCAACCGCCGCCGCATCAACGGCAGAAGCGGCAGCACCCGCAGCAGTCGCAGAACCCGCAGCCTCACCAGCAAATCCAGCAGCCGAAATAGTAAGCCCCGAATTAACCGCAGTAACCGCAGCTGAACCGGCAGCCATGCCAGAAATAGCAGCCAAGGTATCAGCAGCAGAAGTTGAAGGAGGCAAATAATTAACTGATTGAGTCTGAGCAAGCGTTGGCGTTATCGGCATAGACCAATCCGCATTTGGATTCGTCATAGCCAATAAAACCGCATTACCAGCAGCCGTTGCGGCAGAAACAGACGTAGCAGACGAAGAAGCCGCCGCCGCAGTGGAAACGCCAAGCGTAACCTGCAACGGAGTTGCACCAGACTTAATTGATTGTGTTGCCGCAGCCTGTACAGCCGCCGCCGTAATCGGATTAGCCGTATCGATATTGGCGCCAATCACAGCAGCGTGAATAGCCCCAGCCGCCGCTAAAGCAACACCAACGGGCGCAGCACCCGCAATTGCACCAGCAACAGCAGCGATCGTCAAAGCACCCGCTGCCATATTCGCAGCAACCTGTGCCACCGTAGGAGTACCGGACGTTATGGCATCAATCGCATTTTGAGTAACTAAAAAAGCCGATGTTGTAGCAGCGAACGAAGTAGCCTGTGCCATCGTACCGTTAGCGGTAATAATCGAAGCGAATGCATTAGTCGAACTTGTCGCAAAAGACGCGGCAGTGGAAGCAGGAATACCCGCTGCAATCGATTTTGTATATGAATCAGCCGCCGCCGCACCAATACCCGCTTGAGCAGACGGAGAGCCGCCCCATTCAGGGTGAGCCGTCACAGCATCAGAGGCCGCTTGTGCAGCCGCAGCAGATTTACCGGCAGCAATCGCGGCATCATAAGCAGCCTTAGCTGCTATTTGCAACGCAGTCAGAACAGGCGGAGGATCACACGTAGTTACGTGATCGATAAAACCAGAATCACAAGTGCAAACCGGAGGAGTTAAGCCAGAAAAAGGAACACAAGACCCATGAGGGGGAGGAGATGATGAAACAAGAGAAGCAGAATATTTGCCCGAACCATATTGACAGGTGAAATATGGCGAAGCGTAGGAAGCAGTCCAGGGCGCATAAATAGCGCCAAATTTACCTAGACCAAACATTGCACAGGTCGCATCTGCAGCTTCAGTCATAGAGCCATAAAGACTATAGCCATTATTCCACGATTCAACCGGCTTAACAGCAAAAGAAGAAGCAGACGAAAACAAGCCGACCAACAGGCCAAAAAAGGAAAATAATTTACATAGTTTAATTTTCATAGGAATAAAGAAAAACAAGCCCCGAAGGGCTTGAAATTGAGTTGATTAAACCTTTTTAGCGAAACGCTTGAACAGGGTAATGACAACACCCAAGCCGATGAACACACCTACAACCGGAAAGATCAGATCGAAAATCGCCTGACCATCAGCCTGAATGGCCGTGACCGTAGTGCCAACGGAAGCGGGAAGAGCCGCCTCAGCAGCAGCAGAAATCAGAACAGCACCAACAACCAAAACAGCAGCAACAACTTTTTTGAGCATTTTCATTTTTGAATCCTTTCGTTAAATTTTGTCCGTGAATTTTCGGATCGACGAAATCAAAATACCGATCCCGAAGCCAATCGCCCACGAACCCAAGGCGAATCCAGCAAGCTCGACATAATCAGTCATCGAGTTAAACCAGCCTGCACACCCATCGCCCAAAGCACCACTAGCGACAGGTAAAAAATCAAATCCTGTAAAGCGTACCCAGCGAGATCACCAATCATATTTCCCTCAACTGTCCTTCAAATTTCCCACAAATGACCCTATTTGCTACCTTTCCCCCCATCTTATCAGGGGGGGGGAGCATCAAACCGACCCGCTGCGCGGGTCGATTTGTACCGCTCGAAACACCCTGATAATCAGCGTTAATCATAGTGTCGAAAGCTTTGCGAACGGGATTGAACGACCTCATAAAAGGTATGGATTTCAAAATCGTCATCAAGGTTATCCGATGCCGTGTCACGCGCTTCATCAACGTCATACAACCGCCCCGCCCTGCGAAAGCTGGTTGAATACGTCAAATCGCTGGCTAAGAATGCGCCCGTGCTTTTGCATTGGATAATCCATACCTGTTTAATTGATAGTTCTAGACTCACGCTGTCTTGATCGGCACCAGAGACACAATGCGCTGACGTTGTGTCTTGCCGTTTGTAGTGATTTCAAACTCAGCTTCAGCACGGAACGGAAACTGAACATTCACATAATTTTCATATACCTCAGAAGTACCGATTTTGTAATCTTGAGTGGCCTTACCACGTGCATTTTTCTGCGACTCATCCATATCCACTTCGACATAAGCCGTCGTTGAATCGTAAGCCGTACCCTCGAAATCACCCTTTGCGCGTTTCATACCCGTAACAACAACCTGTGCTTTAAATTTCATGATTTTTCCTTTAATACCCGACTAAAACCTTATGCCCTGTGCGCCGGAAAAACAGGAAGGTAAAAACTAAAACGGTTCAGGCAACATGGAATCGACAACAGCCAACCGCGCTTCAGGCAGCGGCATATCTGGATGCACAAATCGTTCCCTGTTGTGTATTTGCGTCTGATCGATATCACAGGACGGAATTAACAACGCGCCCTTTAATTCAATCGGTCGCTTGAGCTTGTCAAATGCCGCCCCTGCCCCGCCCTCAATTTCCTCGACCAATGCCAGAGCCGAACCACATTGATGCTTAACCCAGTTCAAAGTGTGCGCATAGCCAACTTTGGCTGTACGCGAAATTGTTTCGACACGACACTGATTGACAGACAGAAAATTGAACGCCGGATAGGTTGCTGCCAGATACGCACCTGGCTTAGTCAGGACGTCGAACGGAATCACGCGATCGACGTTTTTCATTTCAACTTCAATGCGAACCCATTCGCTGGATTCATCACCGAGCTGGCGACCTTTTTCATAGACGCGCAAGAATTTACCGTTTGTCCTGGCGCCGACATAGACCGTGCGACCCTTGCCGTTTGGATTACGCCAGTTGCCGCGCAGTTCAATATTGGGAGGACGACCGCCGGCAGAAAATAAGCCCTGATCGTATTCTTCAGAGCATTTGTCCACGCTGTAGGTTTCACCGGTGAAATCGTCATGGGCCAGATCGACGCGAGTAATGCGCGGCTGGTCAGCCTTGTGGGTTAAAAAATCTTGAATGCGTGATTCCCAGCCATGTTTGGCAGCCGTGCAACCCGTGCCAGAAATTTTAGTGAGAATAGTGGACTGTTGACCGCCGAAGCAGACGAATCCATAGTCATCGCCCAGCATCCATGATTTTTGGTAAAAATTGAGGCCCTTGGGCATGCGCTTGGTAATGCCATATCCGAGCATTTTTTCAAGGAGAACCGAATATGCAATCACAAAATCATCATCGGAAAAGCATTGTTTTTCAAACGATGAATCAATCAAAGTTGACTCATGAATCGTGAAGTTGAGCCAGTCAATTATGGCGACACCATCCAATGATGAAGCCATACGGTTCGGCACTTGCACAACCTTACCATTGACCATGACCAGCCCGACGAATTCGAGCTCGACAGAATTTGAAGTCGGGTTTAGAGCATCAAATGCCGCCAGATCCTCAGCGGCTTTTTTGCTGGCTGGTGAAAGATTCACGCCCTCACCTTTCGGATTAAATCGTCGGATTGACGATTAGCGGCAAAACCTTTTGCCTGAATAGCCTGAAGGCCGAGCGTGACCACTTCGCAAAAAGTATCTGAATATGCAAAGCCAAAATTGCGGCGCATCGTAGCGGCTGTAAGGTGTAACTCATGTTCAAGCGCGACCGGAATCATGCTAGAAACGCCTGTAAGCCGCTGACTTGCTGAATGACTACTTGTCATAATCGCCCCCAAATGATTAACTGCACACAAAATCAACCAACGAAATAATATGAAAACTTTTTTTACGATAATCGGCGTACTAATCGCATTGAACATATTTTTTAATCTGATAAAGCAAAAACGAACATTTGCACCAAAAGACGAACAACCGCCCTACTTCAAAAAACAAACATTCCTAAACGGAAAAGAACAAATCCTGTTTCACCGGCTCAAAATCACGCTACCGGATTACCACGTTCTGACACAGGTACGACTTGCCGATATTGTTGAAGTTGGAAAAGGAAACGACTGGCAATACTGGTTTAATAAAGTCAGTCAAAAAAGCGTAGATTTTGTTATTTGTGATAACGCACTGAATGTACTGGTATGCATTGAACTTGACGGACGAACACACCTTGAAGCAAGCAGACAAAAAGCCGACAGAGAAAAGAACGAAGCGCTGGTAACGGCAAAAATTCCACTGATACGAATAGACGCTAATAAGCTGCCTGAGTATGCAGAAATCGAACCGATGATTAAAACCGCTTTGTCTCACAAATTCCCCTTTTGTTGACTTGTTGCCCCGTTTGATGCAATCTAAGCGCATGAAACAATGAGCGCAAAGAAATCATGGCGCATGATAGAGCAAAGAATTCTTGGCTGTCAACAGAAAAACAGGAGATTGTTATGGAACTGAAAGAAATAATCGAGAACGCAGAGAAAGCGGCCGGAAGCCAAAAAGAATTAGGACTAAGAATTGGACAAAGCCCAAGTGCGCTAAGAAGTGCTAAAGCTGGAATTATTGGATTACCAACCTACGCTTGCGTGATGGTGGCCGACCTGATCGGCATGGATAGAATTGCAGTGATAGCAGCCAGTGAGCTAGTCACCGAGAAGAAGGAAGAAAGGCGCCGGATATGGCACCCTTTTGTCAGTCATGCAGCAGCAGTGATAATGGGGGTTGTCATTTTGAATATGACACCCACCCCAGCAAATGCAAGTGAATTGATAGGGTTAAACTCTAACTCATTGAATCCAATGTATATTATGTCAAATAGTAAATCCGTTTGCTGTTGCAGTCGATGAACCTTCCCATACTCTACCCATCGTTGATCATTTACGGAAAGCTGGCAGAATGGCGTGGTGGTTTCAATCCTCACGCCATCCGGGCAATATCAGAAGTTCCCTTATGCCTCTGCAATCCTTTGTGCAATATGTGCCAATGCCTCATCAACCTGATCGATCAGGATCAGACATAAATCACCGGCTTGCAGACGAGATAATGCAGTATCGATGGCCAGAAACTCACCGTTGATTTCGCAGGTGTTTTTCACGCGTTTGGCATTCACCAGACCTTGCCTGAGCAAGCCCAATACTTCGCCGTCCGCACGGCCACGCTGGCACTGATCCTGGTACAGAATCACCTCGTCAAACACATCGCCCAAAATCTCGGTCTGGAGACGAATATCCTCATCGCGCCGGTCACCGGCGCCGCTGATCACGACCATACGATTTTTAGCCGGGATATTTTCAACGGCACTAATCAGCGCGAGTATCGCGTCCGGGTTATGACCATAGTCTGCGATGACGGCAGCGCCGCGATAATCGAAGAAATTGAAACGCCCCGGCGCCGTTGCAGCATCGTTGACGAATGTGGCCAATCCGCGACGGATCGTGTCCCAATCCACCTTGAGCGCCCAGACTGCGGCAATCGAAGCCATCGCGTTTTCGATCTGAAAACCGATCGCGCCATTACGGGTAATAGGAATTTGGCCTAATGAGACACGCTGCTCAACTTTGTTCTCGCATGCCACAATCTGATCGCCATCGACATACACGACGCGCCGACCCTGTGCGCGGTGTGCGGCCATCACCGGATGGTGACGGTCGGCTGCAAAAAAGGTGACCGAACCGGGACAGATATCCGCCATGGCCGCCGACATCGGATCAGCCGCATTGAGTACCCCGACGCCATCCGTGGCGACATTCTGCACCACGACCCGTTTCACCACGCTCAAGTCTTCCACGGTGCTGATGTAATTCAAACCGAGATGATCGCCCATGCCGATGTTGGTGACGACCGCGACATTGCAGCGATCAAACGCCAGACCTTCGCGCAACACGCCGCCGCGTGCCGTTTCAAAAACGGCCGCATCCACATCCGGATGCAACAACACATTGCGCGCACTCTTGGGCCCGCTGCAATCGCCGGTATCGATGCGTTTTCCTTGAATGTATACGCCATCTGAGTTGGTCATACCGACACGCAAACCATTGCATCCCAGAATGTGCGAAATCAGGCGCACCGTGGTGGTTTTTCCGTTAGTTCCGGCGACGGCAACCAGCGGAATACGTCCATCCTCGCCCTCTTTGAACATCGAAGCTACGATCGCCTCGCCCACCGCGCGCCCCTTGCCGAACGAAGGCTGCAAATGCATACGCAGGCCGGGGGCCGCATTGACTTCGACGACTCCCCCACCCTGCTCATCCAACGGTCGCAACACGGAGTCGCACACCACATCCACGCCGCAAATATCCAGACCGACCATCTGGGCTGCCGCGACCGCGCTGGCCGCCATGTCAGGATGCACATCCTCGGTGACATCGGTCGCCGAACCGCCCGTGCTCAGGTTGGCATTGTTGCGCAGCACCACACAGCTTCCCTTGTCAGGTATCGAATCCGCCGTATAACCCTGAACCTCCAATCTGGCCAGGGCAATATTGTCCAGACGCATCTTGGTCAACGAAGTCGCATGTCCTTCGCCGCGCCGTGGATCGCTATTCACCTGTTCAACCAGTTCGCGCACCGAATGCACGCCGTCACCGATGACCATCGGCGGTTCGCGACGGGCTGCGGCGACCAGCTGATTGCCCACTACCAGCATGCGAAAATCGCTGCCGGGTATAAACCGTTCCACCAGTACTTCCGAGCCGATTTCAGCTGCGGCCGCATAGGCGATATTCAGGTGTTCGCGCGTCAGGATATTGACCGTCACCCCTTTGCCCTGATTGCCATCCAGAGGCTTGACGACCACCGGCCCATTGATCTCACCCATCGCCAGCCAGGCGTCTTCAATATCAGACACGGGCCTGCCTTGCGGCACGGGTACACCCGCCGCTTCGAGCAATTTCTTGGTCAATTCCTTGTCTTGCGCAATGGCCTCACCTATGGCGCTGCTGCAATCGGTCTCGGCGGCCTGAATTCGGCGCTGACGGCTGCCCCAACCGAACTGCACCAGGCTGCCTTCGGTCAGGCGGCGATAGGGAATGCTGCGGCGAATGGCCGCTTCGACGATGGAACCCGTGCTGGGGCCCAGACGCACGTCCTCGTCCAGTTCGCGTAGCTCGGCCAGCGCCGCGTCAAGGTCAAAAGGCAAATCCCGAGCCGCCGCATCGCACAGCGACTGGGCCAGTTTGAACGCAAGCCGGCCGACCGCCTCCTCGCTGTACTCGAACACTACCTGATATACACCGGTATCCATCGTTGCCGACGTGCGGCTGAAGGTAACGGGACATCCGGCCTGCGCTTGCAGGGCTAAGGCGGCTACTTCCAGAATGTGCGCCATGGTAACCGCCTCGGCGTGACCGGGCAGTTGCAATAAACCGATTTCAGGGAAGCGCGCGCGCAACCTGTTCTCAAAACCGTTTATTTTTGCGATGTCGCACTCCGTGTCTGAACAAGACACGATAGCTTCGATAGCGGTATGCCGACTCCACAGATTAGGACCGCGCAGTGCGCGTATGCGTGACACTTCCATTAAAAAACTTCCTTGTATTAGCCTGTCAAACGGCGATTTAATCCGCTTGCGGGAACAACTTTTTAAAGATCAGCTCGCCAAAACGGCCGCTCGTTCCACTTCAAATGTAGCGATACCTGCACGAATCAGATCGAGCGAAATCCCCAGCGCCCAAGCCGCAGCAACCGCCGCCAGCACATTCTCAAGTTGCGACTGATTGCACTCGCCAGTCGACATGGGGACTGCCGCCAGTTGGAGCAACACGATTTCGTCAGCACCCTTGCACAGCACGATTCGGCCATCTCTCACCAACACGGCACGGCCGGCTTTTTCCAGATGTCCGGTCACGGCGGGGAATTGGCCGTCGTTGGCAAAGAAAATAACTTCGCCATCGCAATATTCGGCCATTTGCACGACCAGCGGATCGGATCCATTGAGTACGGCTACGCCATCCGACAGCACGACGTCAACCTGAGTGCGCAGCACATTGCAGACCTGTTCATCGGTTTCAATGTAATACTCGCCAAAATGTCTTGCCGGTTCAAGATTGGTGATAATCCCGACCTGACAGCGATCATAGCCCAGTCCTTCGGACAAGATGGTATTAATGGAGTTTTCTATCACCGCAGCTTCGACAGAACGGTTCAGCAATACTTTCTGCGCGGACGCCCAGTTCGCGCAATCCTTCTTGTCCACGATGCGCTTGTCAAATGACAAGCCTTCGCTGCTGGCAAGCCCTACATGAAGCCCCGCCAGTTTCAGCAATCTTGCCACGATACGCGCGACCTGAGCTTTGCCATGCGTGCCGCAAATACCGATTACCGGAATACGACCGCTCTCATTGTCAGCAAACAGACTGTCGACGATGGCGCGCCCAACCGGACGCGGCTTGCCCGATGCCGGTTTCAAGTGCATCAGCAGACCGGGGCCTGCGTTGATTTCGACAATAGCTCCGCCTTGTTCGGCCAGCGGGCGGGAAATATCCTCCGCTACCAGATCGATGCCGGCGATGTCCAGTCCGATGATGCGCGTAGCGAGGGCTACCGTTGCAGCCACATCGGGATGAACCAGATCGGTGACATCGAAGGCAACATTGCCGTTGCGCTGGATCAATACCTGTGTGCCGGCAGGAGGGATTGAGTCTCCCGTATAACCCTGACGGGAGAGTTCGAATCTGGCCGCCGGATCGTCATTCAAATCAACCAGGCTGAGCGGAAAGTCTTCGCCTGCACCGCGTCGGGAATCGGTATTGATCTGCTCATCGATCAGTTTTCTGATCGCAGAACTCCCATCCGCCACCAGCGACACCGATTCGCCCCGGGCCGCTGCCGCCAGGCGCCCGCCTACCACCAGCAATCTGTGCTCGTTGCCGCGCACGAATCGTTCGACGATGACGCAGCTTCCCTCGTCATCGGCCAGTTTAAATGCCGCCTCGACTTCTTCGCGCGTCATCAGCTCCGTCGACACCCCTCGTCCGTGATTGCCGTCGGAAGGCTTGACGACAACCGGCAAACCGATGTCTTCGGCGGCCTCCCATGCATCGCTCGGACTGTCGACGATCCGGCCTTCAGGCACCGGCACGCCACAGGCCTGCAACAAGGTCTTGGTCAGGTCTTTATCCCGGGAAATGCTCTCGGCGATCGCGCTGGTCTGATCGGTTTCTGCCGTCCAGATGCGGTGTTGGCTGGCGCCGTAGCCCAGTTGCACCAGATTGCCTCCGGTCAGACGTATCGACGGAATGCCTCTGTCAGTTGCCGCATCCACGATACACGCAGTGCTGGGCCCGAGACAGAGCGAATCGACCATTTCATTGAGCTTTGCGATGGTGGCTGCGACGTCAAAGTGCTTGTTCTGCATCGCCGCGATGATCAGATCGCGTGCAGCGTGCAACGCCATACGGGACACCTGTTCATTGCGCGAACGCACCACAACCTTGTATATGCCACGCACCTGTGTACTGCGCGCCTTGCCGAAGCCGCTCTGCATGCCAGCCAGATTTTGCAGCTCGATCGTGACGTGTTCGAGAATATGACCCGGCCAGGTGCCCTCGCGCAAACGCTCCAGGAAACCGCCGCGCTCACCGATGCCGCAGCGGTGCTCGACCAGGGTTGGCAACCATTTTGTGAGTCGTTCGTAAAAACCGGGAATTGTATTGGAAGGGGAATCTTCCAGCTCACCGATGTTCAGCCATACCTCCAGCACGGGACGATAAGTCCATATATTCGGGCCACGCAGAGGCAATATTTTGAGAAACTCCATCAGACTTTCCTGGTGAATTTAAGAATAGGACACGGGGGGATAACGCAGACCACCCGGTATCGGTTTACCTGAAGCGGTTTTAAGTTTACCAGAGGGCGCGGCAAAACTGTTTGTCACGGCGTTTTATTGTAGTAATATCGGCTCCAGTGAACAATCAGATACCCTCATCCTTGACAACATTACCCCCGGACGCATGGCGAGCCACCCTGCAATCACGTCTGACCGACAATGAAGAAATCCTGGCCTGGCTGGAAATCAATCTCGATGCCCGCCTGAACTTTTCGCAAAGTTGGCTGCTGATCACCAACCAGCGTCTGCTCTGCTTTGATAGCCGGCAAACCGCTTGTGGCAGCTATGATTTTCACGAAGGACTGACAATCGTGCGTCACGATCATGGCGGCGTGGGCCGGATTGAATTGTTTGACGGCGAAGTGCGGCTGGCCTGCTGGTTCTACACGCTGGCGCACAATGTTCAGGCCACGCGCTTTGTAAAACAATTCGAGCTGCAACTGGCCGGTTTTGTCACCGGCATCGCCACCATCGAGGATGCGCCCGAGTTTTGTCCGGATTGCCTGACGCCGCTGAGTGCAGGTCAGCGTGAATGTCCGCATTGCAGCAGCACCATCAATGCCCCGCCATCGACCTGGACGCTGCTGCGTTTATGGCGCTTTGCAAGGCCTTACCAGTGGCAGTTGCTCTCAGGTTTCCTGCTGATGCTGGCCTCCACCGCAGCAACCCTGGTGCCGCCGTACCTTACCATGCCGCTGATGGACAAGGTGCTGATTCCCTATCAGAACGGCACGCCGATCGATTTCGTCATCGTAACCTGGCTGTTAGCCGGCCTGTTGGGCTCGGCGCTGCTGGCCTGGGCCTTAGGCTGGGCGAAGACCTACATCCTGGCGCTGGTCAGCGAGCGGATCGGCGCCGATCTGCGCACCATTACCTATGAGCATCTGCTGCGCCTGTCGCTTGAGTATTTCGGCGGCAAACGCACGGGCGATCTGATGTCGCGCATCGGTTCTGAATCGGACCGGATCTGCGTGTTCCTGTCATTGCATCTGCTTGATTTTGCGACCGATGTGCTGATGATCGTGATGACGGCGGCCATTTTGTTCTCGATCAATCCGTGGCTGGCGCTGGTCACACTGGTGCCGCTGCCGTTCATCGCCTGGATGATCCACAACGTGCGGGATCGCCTGCGCACCGGCTTTGAAAAGATCGATCGCGTCTGGTCCGAAGTCAGCAATGTGCTGGCCGATACCATTCCCGGCATCCGCGTGGTCAAGGCGTTCGCCCAGGAAGGCCGCGAGGCGGAACGCTTCCGGGTTGCAAACCAGCACAACCTGCAGGTCAACGACCGCATCAACAAAATCTGGTCGCTGTTCACGCCCAGCGTCTCTCTACTGACCGAAATCGGCCTGCTGGTGGTCTGGGCGTTTGGTATCTGGCAAGTCTCCAACAACGAGATCACGGTCGGTGTGCTGACCGCCTTTCTGGCCTACATCAGCCGCTTCTATGCGCGCCTCGATTCGATGAGCCGTATCGTATCCGTCACGCAGAAAGCCGCCGCCGGCGCCAAACGAATTTTCGATATTTTAGATCATGTCTCAAGCGTCCCCGAGCCGGTAAACCCGGTCCATCTGGACAAGATCGAAGGTCGCATTGAACTTCACGATGCCGGATTCCGCTATGGCAATCGCGCTGTCATCAAGGGACTGAATCTCATCATAGAACCCGGCGAGATGATCGGTCTGGTGGGCCACAGCGGCTCGGGGAAAAGCACGCTGGTCAATCTGATGTGCCGCTTCTACGATGTCTCAGAGGGGGCAATCAGCATCGATGGTGTGAACATCAGATCCTTGCCCATCTCCGAATATCGTCGCCACATCGGGCTGGTATTGCAGGACCCTTTCCTGTTCTTCGGCAGCATTGCCGAGAACATCGCCTACGGCAAGCCGGATGCGAGTCGTGCGGAAATCGTCGCCGCCGCCCGTGCCGCCCATGCACATGAATTCATCCTGCGCCTGCCGCACGGCTACGACTCGCTGGTCGGCGAACGCGGGCATGGACTGTCGGGCGGCGAAAGACAGCGTATCTCGATCGCCCGTGCGCTGCTGATCGACCCGCGTATTTTAATACTCGATGAAGCGACCGCATCGGTCGATACTGAAACGGAAAAGGAAATCCAGAAAGCGCTGGATAACCTGGTGCATGGCCGCACCACCATCGCCATCGCCCACCGCCTCTCCACGCTGCACAAGGCGAATCGTCTGGTGGTGCTGGACAAGGGCGAAATCGTCGAAATCGGCAGTCACGACGAACTGATGGCAAAGGAAGGCGCTTATTACCGTCTCTATCAGGCGCAGGCGCGCAATGTGGACACGGATTTGAATGATGTGCCCGGTATTCGGATTGATCACAAGGTGAGCGCATGAGCAATTTTCAACTGACGGGCATGGCAAAGGAGCAGCTACAATGATGAACCCCTCCGTGCCCGTCCCCCTCTCCCCAACCCTCTCCCGCACGCAGGCGATGGAGCAAACGAATCGCTCTGCGAATTTCACATTGATGCGCAACGCAGCCGGCCGCCTGGTTTTTACCTCAGGTGACGGGCAGACGCATGAAGGCGTCGTCCCGGTCCGGGCCTTTCCGATTGCGGCCCCCGACGAGTGTATCTCTTTAACAAGCCGCGATGGTCACGAACTGGCCTGGCTGGAAAAGCTGACCGAGCTGCCTGAAAACATCCGCGCCCTGATCATCGACGAACTGGCGTGCCGGGAGTTCACGCCTGAAATCAGCCGCATCACTCAGGTATCGAGCTTCGCCACGCCCAGTACCTGGCAGGTTGAAACGAATCGGGGCGACACAGAACTGCTGCTCAAAGCCGAGGATCACATCCGCCGCTTATCCCCCTCTGCACTGCTCATCACCGACAGCCACGGCGTTTCATTTCTGATACGCGATCTGGAACAACTGGATGCCCACAGCCGCAAACTGCTGGACAGATTCCTGTAGGCCTCCGCTCAAACCCCTGATACAGAAAATCAAGCGCTCCTGTTATTACGGTCTGTTCAGCTGCCAGGCCGAACACCGATCCAGATGTTGTGTCGGTTGCCGCGTTTCGAGGTGTGCGACCCTACACGCTGTTGCGTCACCTCGAAACCTGTCTTCATCATGCGCTGGGTAAATGCGGGGTCTTCGGTTGCTGACCAGACCGTGAGTACGCCGCCTGGCGTAAGCGCATCATAGGCACAGCTCAGTCCGTGCAAACTGTATAGCGCGTTGTTATCATCATGGGTGAATGAACTCGGGCCATTATCTACATCCAGCATGATGGCGTCGAAACCGTTTTTATATTCCTGCATAACCCGTCCGACATCCTGCATCTTAACCTGAACACGCGCGTCTTTAAGCGGAAATCCGGCAAGACTCCCCATATAATCCCGGTTCCAGCGCACCACCGCAGGTATTAATTCTGACACCGTGACCCGTGCTCCGGGGCCCGTATGGTATAACACTGCTGCCAGCGTAAAACCCATACCGAGACCACCCACCAGCAGGTGAGGCGCATCCCGTTTAGCAATCATCTTGCATGCCAGTTCAGCCAGCACATCCTCCGAGTTATGAGCGCGACTGTTCATCAGTTCGCCCGCTTTATCCACGCGGATGGAATACTCGTCGCCGCGCTGGTATAACCGCAGTGTTGTACCCGCCCAGGTTGCGGTATCGATCAGTTTATTGGGGATCATATTTTCTTTCGTCAGACTTTATAGCGAACTATCTTCGGCGGCGCACAGGGGCTGGGGACACTGTACGGCACGATACTACAACTGAAGACCTGGCACCGCGACATGGGTAGGCCGTTTAACAACAGGAAGAAATGGGGCGAATGGTTTTTATATACAGAAAATTAAAGCTGAATGCGCAACAACTGCTGGCGCAATTCAGGCAAAGACTGCTGCACAGTATCCCAAACAACATCGAGGTTGATTTCGAAATAACCGTGAGCCATACGATTGCGCATTCCGCGCATTTGTTTCCACGGAACATCTGGATTTGCGGCTGCGAAATCAGGACACTCATCGGAGGTTTGGGTGGCTGCCTCGCCGATCACGATAATATTCAATATGACTGCTTGCTGTGTTTTCTTGTCAGCGAGAAAATCCTCTTTAGACATACCCTCAACATAACCGAGCACCAACCTGATAGCATCCAGCATATGTTTAACGTAGTCGGCGGCTCGCAACTGCCGTTGTTTGGCATTCATACTGAAACAGCCTCACGCACCACCCCATCGCGAAACCTTGCGGGTAAATCGCCGGAAGTCAGGACATCGACGGACACGCCCAGCAGTTCTTCCAGTTCGATTTGAATTGCCCCCAGATCGAATAATGTCGCCCCTGGCATAGGCTCTACCAACAAATCAAGATCGCTTTCCTCCTGGTCGTTGCCATGCAGTACCGAACCAAACACGCGCGGATTGCGGGAACGGTGACGCTCCACAACCTCGCGAATGGCGGCTCTGTGTAACTGCAGGGCTAAGGAAGGTTTCATTGACTCGTTAAAATAAATTCACAGCCGCATTATACGGCAGGCGTATCGGATGATGCAGATGACGGGAGTGGTATTTCAGACTAAAGCGATACTCGTTGCCATGTTCGCTGACCCCACGAGCCACACCCCCGTCAGGCAGAAATATTACACCTGCCAATAACGGTCGTCATCTACAATTCGATGGCAGACACCAACGGCCCTTTCATTGTTTTCTGCGCAGCCAAACTTGCCCTCAAAATATGTAAGAAATCGTTCAGATGATCTTCTGGAATCTTGGCAGTACCAAAACTCGACATGTGGATAGGGATAGCTTGATGCCCGACGGGTATTTTGACCTGTACTTTTTCCAGCACAAATTTTCTCTTGGCTGACAGATGTTGGAGGGCTTCGCGAACATCCTTAATACCTTTTAAAAGAACCTTTGCGCTAACGCCAGCCTCAAGCTCAAGCCCCGAAGCCTGAAGCGAATCTATCGTTATCTTTTGGCTAATATTTTTTTGAAATGCGTCGTCCCATCCAGGAAAAGTTGCAGGATACTATTTATTTTTCATAAAAAACGCCCCAAGCGAAGCCGTCACCAGACCTTGAAACGGACCCATCCAAAGATGCGACAGTTGCATGATCTCTGAGGGCGATGATGTCGAAAAAGGCTGAAGCAAAATAGTAAGTAACGCAACCACAAGGTATGCAATGGACAAGTAAAACGTAAGCCGAAATAAGAAGACATCGGCAATTACGTCCTGTACTTGTCTACTCTTATTGAGTGCATCCATCACAAAGACCGCTATCATTAACGATAAGGTGGGCATAATACTGGGCATAAGCCACCCCCAAGCGTCGGCAACTTTGTCACCATAAACTCCTCGGATGCTCTGGAGGAATAGTATGAAAAATAAAACCCCTCCACCAACAAACCAAACCACGGCGAGGTGTTTCTTGCACTCTACCATTTTCATTTCCATGTTCAGTGCTCCCAAACATTTGCGCTCCAAATACGCGCTTTAATAAGATGCGTTTTGCCAGACAAAAGTCCCGGCATCATAATTTTCCCTGACTTCTGCGTAGCGGGCTGCTCGAATTCATAGACTAAAGCCGTGCAGGTAAATCCATCGGTATACGCTGCGCTTCCGATAGATTCGGGCAGTTTGTTGAGCCCACCCTCTAACCACACCCTCGCATCAGCATCTGTCACGACCGCATCCTTTTGTGCGAATGGCACCGGAGTAACAACGAACACTATAACCCTATAATAACCAGGCTCGGCAGTGAAGAGCGCCTTCAGGTAGGTCGAAAATGAGAACTTGGAAAGCGGCTTCTTTTCCATACTCCAGCGAGTAGGTTCTTGCATGGGTGTTCCATCGGCATCAATCCGCTCCAGTCGGGTGACCATCGCAAAACCCTGAGGTACAGCATAGTAGCTTTTATCTGTGTATCCCGCCAAATCCAGCGCTTTCGAAAGCGTTGCATCCACGTCCTTTAGCATTGGTGTTGATGTCGCCAAAGTCTTTGGCAACAACAAATACTGTGGCACTATTGCTGTAGCTGAAGCCACAGGTGGTGGCCACGGAAAACTAGGTATGGGTACTTCTACAAAAAGCTTGGCAACCACCCCTTCCGCAGCAGGAGCTCGCGCCATAGCCTCACCCCTAGCACTCTTCTTCCATATAACTATACCCTCCTCCCTACTCGCCTTGGCCTTGGCCTCAGCTCTAGCCCTATTAGCATCGGCCTCGGCTTTTTGACCAGTATCGCCGTAGACTGCCTTGGCACTTTTCGCATGGCCTTCTAGCTGCTCACTCGCGGAATAGACATTCGGCGGTGCAGACTTTTTACTTACGCGCTTGGAGGTGGTAGGCTTGGCAGCAATAGGGGCGGCTACAGGGGCAGCCTCAGCTGCTATTGGAGCACCTGTTGCACCTGAAAAAACAACGCCCTGATTTGACTGGGCGGCTACAGGGGCCGATGAAACTACTGTTGGAGCAGACTTGGTAGTAGGGGGTACAGCACCGACAGGTCGAGTCACGGCTGCTTTTTCAGCACACCCACAAATCCATGTTGAGAGAATAATCACCCCAATCAATCGGATCATGTTCATGACTATTCCTTTACCAATAATAGGGGAAGAACACGGTTTGTTCACTCCAATCGCTGCCCTGCACCCTACACGCTCACAGAGAAAGAGGCAATATGCCAAACAGCCTATGTATTCTGGCCTACGCGAGAAATACATACCGCAAGACCGCAAGGGTCTTCCCACGCAACAATGCAGCCAAGGCTGCTGTTGCTGAATGAAATCGCCTATTCCTGAGTGAAGGGGTGGGCCTTGCGGTTCCCGTAGATTACGCTATGACCGCTACGCTCAGGGTGAAGTGTCGTCATTATGAAAGTGACTAGCCGCCGAACTACCCCCGGCAGCGTGTCGCAGGACAAAGTTAAATATTCAAAAGGACCTATGCCGCAGCGTGATGTCCTGGCTCTACCGAAAGTTTCATTCCGACAGCCTTCAGAACCGCAAGCAGCGTTTTCAGTGTTGGATTTCCTTTGGCTGATAGTGCCCGGTACAGCGATTCACGGCTAATTCCAGCTTCAGCTGCAACGGCACCAAGGCCACCATACGCGTCCGCAACCGTGCGCAGCGCAAGAAGACCGGCGGCGCGATCGTCGGGGTTGTCGAGCGACTCCATGGCAGCTTTTAAATACTCGACAGCCAATTCACGATCCGCACGCAGTTCGGCCACTTCGCGATCATAGTGAGATACAGCCGCTTTCAGTTTCTTGCTCATTATTGCCTCCGTTTCCAATCTTCCCAATATTCTTTGGCGGTCCTGATGTCCGCAGGTTGCGACTTCTTGGTTCCACCGCAGAGCAAAATCACGACCGTCTGACCGTGCCGGCCAAAGTACACTCGAAAGCCTGCACCAAGGTGTTCTCGCAATTCCTGCACCCCTTCGCCTACCGGATCACAATCGCCAAAGTTTCCCGTCTCCAATCGTTTGAGGCGAACACGAATCTTGGCCTGCGCCTGTTTGTCTCGCAGCGACTGAAGCCAATCGGTCAATGGCTCTTTACCCTCTGCGGTCTGATATCGGAACACTTCAATCATGGGAATAATGTAGCTTATAAGCTACCTTATGGCAAGTTGTTTGATTAAGTGGAGGCAGGCTTTGGTAATCAAATAGGGAAGGCTACGGCTTGTTTCAACTCACACTGCCCTGCACCCTGCCCGCAGGACAGCGGTCAATATGCCAAACAGCCTATGTATCTGGCCAGCGAAGAACTACGATATAGCCTCGCTCATTGTCCCCACGTTACTATCATGGCGAGCACAACGATTGCCATGACGCCGGTTGCAAGCCAGCCTAAAAGTTTCAGCCGGCGCGAGATGACGAATTGGCCCATGATGTCCGCTCGTATCGCCATCAGCATCATCACCACCATGATAGGCACAGCGACGACGCCGTTGATGACCGCGCTCCAGAACAGCGCCTTGATCGGATCGATGGAGGTGAAATTAAGAGCGACGCCCATGATGGTCGCGATGATAACGATCATGTAGAAGCCTCTTGCCTGCAAAAACTGCAGGCCGAGTCCGATGCGCCACTTGAACGTCTCGGCGACGGCATAGGCGGCCGAACCTGCGAGAACCGGTACGGCGAGCAGCCCGGTGCCGACGATACCTGCTGAAAACAGCGCGAATGCGAAATCGCCCGCCAGCGGGCGTAGCGCCAGCGCTGCCTGAGTGGACGTCTGAATGTCCGTGATGCCTTGTACGTGCAGGGTCACGGCCGCCGTCAGCATGATGAAAAAAGCGACGATATTGGAAAATGCCATGCCAACGTAAGTATCAATTTTGATGCGCAGTAATTGCGCACGCGCCTGCCTGGGCGCTCTTAAAAGCGCTTTTTCATCAGGCGCTGCCCGCAGCTCCTCGACTTCCTGCGAGGCCTGCCAGAAAAACAGATACGGGCTGATGGTAGTGCCGAATACAGCCACGACCGCGACCACATAATCAGCTTTAAGCGACAGGGTCGGCATGACCGTCTGATAGAACACCTCAACCCATGGAACCTTGACGACGAACACAGTCGCCACATAAGCTAACAGCGCGAGGGTCATCACCTTTAATATCGGCGAATAACGGGGAAAGGGAATGACGACTTGCAGTACCAGGGAAAGTATCCCGAATGCGATCGAGTACCAGTGGGCAGACCCGCCGATCAGCAGTTGCAGCGCCGCGCCCATCGCGCCGATATCAGCAGCGATGTTGATCGTGTTCGCGATCAGCAGCAGCACGACGATGCCGTACAGCAGCCAGGCGGGATAATGCCGGCGGATGTTGGCGGCGAGTCCGCGACCCGTCACCCGGCCGATGCGGGCGCTCACGGTCTGAATGCCGACCATCAGCGGGAACGTGAAGAATGCAGTCCACAGAATTCCGTAGCCGAACGCGGCGCCAGCCTGGGAATAGGTGGCGATGCCGCTCGGGTCATCATCGGCCGCGCCTGCAACAAGACCGGGCCCCAACTGGCCCCACAGCGACCGCTTTTTTACCGGTGTTTGCTTGCCCGTAGTTACTGGTTCCATTTTACGAAACTCCAAACCCGTTGCGATGGCATCATCGAGTGTCCATATTGTAGACTGATGCTACGCAGTCCGCAGAGCCTGAAGTTTAAAAATGCCTGAAGGGTTGCCTTGATGCCGGGAAAGCAATTGTGGATGAAAAACATTTTTAAGGTTTAATCGTCAACGCCAATCGCTGGCGCACCGCTTCAAACAGACAAATCGCAGTGGCCGCAGCGGCATTCAGTGATTCGACGGCGCCCGGCATCGGAATGGTGACGGGGTGGGTCGCCAGTTCCCGCAGCTCGTCAGACAATCCCGCCCCTTCGTTTCCCATCATGAATGCGACATTGCCGGTCAGATCGCAATCGAACAGGCTTTGCGTGGCCTGCAGCGTCGTTGCCAGCAGCTTGCCGGGGAAGTTCGTCGCCACCTCCTTCAAATCCTGCTGCTGATGAATCGCCAGGCAGAAATGCCCGCCCATCGCCGCACGCAGCACTTTGGGCGACCAGGCATCGGCGCAAGCCGGCGACAGAAACACAGCGTCGCACCCTGCAGCAGCAGCCGATCTCAACATCGAACCCAGATTGCCAGGATCCTGAATCGCTTCCAGCAACAACGCGAAGCGGGCTGTTTTGACTTCCGGCTGCGGCAAATCGATCAGCGCGAGTATGCCTGTGGGCGTTTTAAGCTCGGAGAGTTCACTGAACAACCTGTCATCCAGTTGTGTGACGGGCACGGCGATGAGGCGCGACAACAGCGCTGCGATTTCATCATCCTGCAATGCGGCCGCATTCAGCAAGACATGACGTGGCTGAAACCCCGCATTCAGATACGCCGACAGCAAATGCGCGCCATCGAGCAAGGTATGCCCCGCCTTGTTGCGGCTGCGTATCGACGTGGTGAGCTTGACGAGTTCTTTATAAAATGGATTGTCGCGCGACTGGATGAGCTTCATGTTGCCAATATCAGGATAGTTGATGAACGGGGACGGCCCCGGCAGACGGCTCATTGTACCGCGCCGGCAGAAATCAATCCGGCATTTGGCACAGTGAAGAATGCTAGAATGACCCACGTTAACCCGGCGGATGAACCATCATGAATCTCCAGCCTGTTCCAGTTGAAAACATCCCGCTTGGCAGGCCTCTGCCCTGGCGGCTTTATGACCGCAACGGCTACATCGTGTTTGCGCAAGGGGAAATGGTTTCCAGCCGCGAACAGCTGGAGAGTCTGCAAGCCGGCGGCTTGCTGCAGGACATTGACGCACCCTCGCTCACCCGTGAGACGGGAGACTGGGCCGAGTTCAAGGAAATCGCACCGTCGGGTGTTTTTCCACCATCGGGCATCAAGCCGCAGATCGGGGAACTGGTGCAGCTCCATCTGCCCAACCAGCATCCACATCGTTATTTTTACGCGCGCCTGATCGGCTACATCAGGAACGTCAGCATACTGGTAAGCAGGCCTGCCGGAAATACTTTCATCCCGATTGAAGGCGAACTGGTGGAAGTGCGCATGGTGACCGGCAGGCATATCTATGCGTTCCGGGCAGCAATCCAGCGCCTGTGCATCAGCCCTGTCCAGTATCTGCATCTGGATTACCCGCTCGAGGTGCGCATGCAGGAACTGCGAAAATCGCCCTGGGTCCGTGTGAGTATGGGCGTCACCGTAACCGATGCGACAGGCGCCCGCGAAACCGCCCGTCTGGTCAACATCAGCTTCGAGGGGGGGCGGCTCCATGCGCAGCCGTCCCTGGGAAAACCGGGTGACACCCTGCGGCTCTCGATGCATGTGGTTATGGATGAGCTCAAATCCACGCTGAATTTCGATGCAACGATCCTGCATGTGCATGCACCTGATGCAGGTCAGACCATGGAATCCAACCTGCTGGAATACGGCGTCAGTTTTAACAATGTTGCCGCTGCGGACGCGCTCTGGCTCAAGGCGCTGGTCTACCGGCATATTGCCGAAGGAGACAGGGTCTGAGATCGCGCAACTCATACTGCAAAGCAGCCCAGCCATGAAGAAAATCCTGCTGCTCATGCTGTTTTTCTTTTCAGTCACAACCTCCAACGCCGAAGACGGAACATCGCTTGCCGTATCGTCCACAAGGGCCGAAGACGGAACCGTGCTCGCTACGGCCTTCCAGCTTGAAGTCAAACCTGCGCTTGATGTTCCTGAACCGGATCAGGCGCGCTATGCGGCTTTGCTGGAATCTGCACTGGCAAGCGCTGCGATTCCGCTTTTCAAATCCCAGTATGTCGTGCTGGTAGACAGCAATCCGCACGTACAAGCCGTCTTCATATATTGGCTGGACTCCCAGGTATCATCAAAAGTTATGACATCAGCAGATTTCAAGTCATCATCAGACCGTTTTCGCTTTATCAGGGCCTCACCGGTATCCTCCGGAAAACCCGGCCGGTTCGACTATTTCACCACGCCGCTGGGCGTGTTCGCGCATACACTGGATAACAAGGATTTTCGCGTCGAAGGCACCCTGAATTCGCTTGGAATACGGGGCTTGGGCGACAAGGGTATGCGTGTTTTTGATTTTGGCTGGGCAGAGGGCGTGCGCGGATGGGGGAAAGGCGGAACAAGTCAGATGCGTTTGCTGATCCATGCGACCGATCCCGATTATCTCGAAAAATATCTGGGCGTCGCCAGATCGAAAGGATGCATACGCATACCCGAGACGCTGAATATCTTCATCGACCGCTATGGAATCCTGGATGCCGATTATGAACTGGCGCTGGCGAACGGAGAAAAGCTCTGGATGCTTCGTCCCGATCGGATGCCCACACTGTGGTCCGGTCGCTATCTGGTGATCATCGATTCAGACAGTACAGAACGTCCTGCCTGGTCGCCGGCACCCGAAGCCCGACAGTCTGCCCCAGGGGAGATCAGTCGCCCGAAGGCCATACACTGAACGGGAAAGGGATCGGCTCTGTGGCAAATGTCAGGAAATCGACGAGTTGCTGAAAGTAGCGCCCCAGGCTGCGGCCAAATTCGACTAATTGTATATTAGGTGCGCCGGTCAGCAACGCCATCACAAATTGAAAGACGGCGACGATAAACAGCAACGTTCCGGCTACCTGGTATGCCTGCGCGCATCGCGCCCAGATACTCCTGGCCCAGCGGTGAATTGATCGGCGCACAGGCAAGCTCCCTATCGGGCAGTTCGATGCCGAAACCGGCGGCCGCCATCACCATACGTCGCAAAAATTCTGTACCGATCTGGTGGCCCAGCCCGCGCGAACCGCAATGGATACTGACAACGATATCGCCCGGTTTCACGCCGAATGCGGCGGCGATATCAGGCTGGTACACATCGGTCACCTGCTGAATTTCAAGGTAATGGTTGCCGGAGCCCAGCGTGCCCATCTCATCGCGCTGGCGCTTTTTGGCCTGCTCGGAAACCTGTGCAGGATCGGCGCCGTGCATGCAGCCACCCTCCTCGATGCGTTCAAGGTCGCCCGTCGTGCCGAAACCGCGCTCCACCGCCCAGCGTGCACCGCCGCGCAGCATCGAATTCATCTGTTTATCATCCAGCCGGATCGTGCCTGTGCTGCCCATGCCTGCCGGTATCGCGTGATACAGCGCATCGGCCAGCCGCTCTTTCACGGCCATGATGTCTTCAATGGTAAGGCCGGTATGCAGCGTGCGCACGCCGCATGAAATATCAAAACCCACCCCGCCTGCCGACACCACTCCGCCCGCGTCGGCATCGAATGCCGCCACGCCGCCGATCGGGAAGCCGTAGCCCCAATGCGCATCAGGCATCGCAAAGGATGACCTGACGATACCCGGCAACATGGCCACATTGGTGACCTGCTCATAGACCTTGGCATCCATCTCGCGCATCAGCGCTTCACTCGCAAAAATCACGCCCGGCACGCGCATTTTTCCGAACGGCCTGATATGCCATTCGAATTCTGATTTGTGTTCAAACAGGGCGAGATCCATGACCATTCCTCCGTTTCACTACACGTCCACCACACACTGCGCCAGCCATCCGTCAGCAGTCTGCACCACCTCAAGTTCAGTGTAGGTCGCCCCTTTCACTTCGACGGCCGGGCGGTGGCGGGCAGTGTCAAGCGTTTCCCCCCACGCCTTCGCGGTGAGGCGATTCCCGTCCAGATGCACGTCGAAGCGGCTGAACAACATGTGGCGCGTCGCCATCTCGTAAATCAGCGCATTGAGCCAGTCCACCAACAGCAACTCTGCATCGGGCGCATCGCAACTAATCCGGATCATCTCCGAAGGCGCTACATCTGTCGGATCGGCAATCACCGCAGTCAGCGCTAACGCGGTCTGCTCGAACGCCTCTGCCATCGTCGCCCCCAGGCCGCGAACGCCGATATCTGCCTGATGAGAAAAGTGTTCCCAGCGTTTCATATTAAATTAAAACAAACAGTTACGGAGTGTAATAAAAGTATTTTCACAGCACATTGCCGCCAAAAGACGAGGCCACTTCCGCGCGCAACGATGCCAGATCCGAACCCTGGTAGCGCGGCGAATGATGCATCGTTATCACGCAGCCTGCACCTGCGGCACGGGCGATTTCGCCGCTCTGGCGTGCGGTCAGGTGAAACTTGTGCCGTCCATGTTCGGCGTCACGCTCAAGAAATGTCGCCTCGATAAACAGCAAGTCGGCATCAAGCGCCAATCCGCTAATGCGTGCCACGTTATCCTCACACCATGCGACATCGGTGACGTAGACGATTTTCTGGCCGGGCACGATATGTAACGCGGACTTCAGTTCTGCAAGCGCCATCAGCCGCTGATGCTCAACACCGCCCTCGCGCCATGCCACAAGTATCGTCCAGTGTTCAGGTTCGCGGCGCAACACCGCCTGTTTCAATTCATGCAGCCAGGCGCCCACCGGCAGGCCGAGATCCTGCAGGCGGTTTTTCCAGACATTGACATGCGCCGACTCCTCCAGCGCATAAGCCAGACAGGGAATTCCGCCATGATCGAGCAAGGCGTAGCGCACCTGTATCGCAGGCTCACTCAGCAGCACGTTGCCGGGAAAAACGACCGGCGTTTCATCTGCACGAAGGAACATGCTGCGGCAGTGGAAGCTGGCGCGCAGCCCTGCGCCGTCGTCGTCCAGTTCGGTGACATGCAACGTAAAGTCGGAGTCGTAGTTTTGCACCAGATTCCAGGTGTAGCCGTGCAGCCTGTGCTCCACCTGCGCGACAAAGCCTTTCGGGCCGAACAGATATAAAGCCTTGTCCCTTCCCAGCAGCATGCGCAGCAACCAGTCGAAGCCGATGAAATGATCCATGTGGGCATGGCTGACAAAAACATGGCTGATGCGCATCAGTTTGCGCGGCGGCAGCGCCCTGATATCGCCAAGATCAAACAGCAGCGCGCGCTTGTCGAACAGGCAGTCGACGAACAGCACGGGATCGCCCGCTGAACCGTTAACCAGAGCGGGATGAAAAGTCGGATGCATGACGCTCTGATCCGCCGCCTCAGTGGCGGGAGTCCATTTCCTTCTTCTGTTCGCGCGAGACGAGCGAGGAGAGTTCGCTCAACTCTTCGGCCAGCAATGACAGCAAATCATCCAGCGCCACGATGCCGATCAGCGCGCCATGCTCGTCCACCACCGGCACGCGCCGCACCGCCTTGTCACGCATCAACTGGATGGTTTCAAACACGCCGGTCGTCTCCAGAACGGTTGCCGGTTTCGGCAGCATGATGTCGCCTACCGTGATGACCGACGCATCAAGCTCCGGCGCCAGCACCTCGACGACCAGATCGCGGTCGGTGACCAGACCCACCGGATGGCGCTTGCCTGATACCTCCCTGACCACCACCAGCGCGCCGACATGATGAGATCGCATCAGTTTGGCGGCCTCCTGTACCGTAGTGTCGCGCTGCACGATAACCACTTCGCGGTTGCAAATTTCTCCGATAGCCATGATTCATTCACCCCTGACAAGTTGAACGCAGCGGTAGGCACCCCGCCTCCCAAACGGCCCTATAACAGCACCGGACGATCCGGCATTTCATTAAGTTTGCCGCTCTGCGCCGGAAAGTGGTGCGTCAGATGTTCGCCCACGGCATGGATTCCGGCGATCACACCGGCTTCAAAATGGCCCGCACGAAATGCCGCTTCCATGTCCCGGCAAATCGCCTCCCAGACTTCTTTGTTAAGCCTTGCATGAATGCCGCGATCGGCGATGATCTCGACATCCCGATCCGCCAGCAACAGATAGATCAGCACGCCGTTATTGTGTTCGGTATCCCATACGTGCAATCTGGAAAACACCTCGATCGCGCGTTGCCCGGCTGTCTGCCCCGCCAGCAACGGCGCCAGATCCAGGGCACCCTCTACCGCAAAACGGATCTGCCCGTCGTGCAGCGCTTCCGTCTCTCGGATGGCGTGCTCGATCGCCTCCAGTGACAGGTTTGAAAAAGCGCGCCGCACAGCGGCACGGCCAGTCGACAGATGCAGCATGATCCGTTTTATATTCATTACCATCGCCCCGAGGCACCGCCACCGCCGAACCCGCCACCCCCGCCGCCGAATCCCCCTCCGAAGCCTCCGCCGCCCCCGAAACTGCCGACATAACCACCGCGTCCACCGCCGAGCAGCACGAACACGAAAGCCGCAATACCTGCCAGCAACGCAATCAACCCCGATGCGAGTACCAGCCAGGCCAGTCCGCCCAGTACGCCGCCCACCAGCATCGCTGCGGGCAGGCGGCCTATCAGTGCGCGCAACATGCCGCCCAGCGCGACTGCGATCACGAAGCCGATAAACATCAACGATTCGAAGTCCTGTTTACCGGCAGCGCTTGCACGTTTTGCCGGCGGCAGGGGCTCGCCGCTGACCACCTTGATCATCGCCGCGACGCCCGCATCAACCCCTTGATAAAACTCGCCGCTTTTGAAATGAGAGACGATGATTTCGTCAACGATACGGTGCGCGGTGGCGTCGTTCAATACACCTTCCAGACCATAGCCCACCTCGATGCGCAGCGTGCGATCCTCCTTTGCGATCAACAACAACGCGCCGTCATCCACACCTTTGCGCCCGAGCTTCCACGCATCGACCACGCGTATGCCGAATTGTTCTATCGTTTCAGGTTGGGTGGTGGGAACGATCAGCACGGCTATCTGCGCGCCCTTCTGCGCCTCGAAGGCAGCCAGCCGTGCGTCCAGCGCCTGAGTCTGTTGCGCGTCCAGTGTTGCGGTCAGGTCGGTGACGCGCGCCGCCAGCGTCGGCACAGCCACCTCGGCGTGCGCTATGCCTGCCAGCAACAGCGCAAGCAACAAGACTCGCGCGCCCAAGGTTTTCATTTTGCGGGTGGTGCAGTCTTGGGCGCTGCAAAATCCACGGTCGGCGCGTGAGATATTTGCTGCTCATTTTCCACCGTAAAGGATGGCTTTACGGTATAGCTGAACAGCATTGCGGTCAGGTTGCTGGGGAAAGAACGCACCGCGATGTTGTATTCCTGCACCGCCTTGATGTAGCGGTTGCGCGCCACGGTGACGCGGTTTTCCGTGCCTTCCAGCTGAGCCTGAAGATCGCGGAAATTGGCATCGGATTTGAGTTGCGGGTAATTCTCCGTCACGACCAGCAGACGGCTCAGTGCTGATGTCAGCTGCCCTTGTGCTGCCTGGAATTTGGCGAATGCCTGCGGGTCGTTGATCAGTTCAGGGGTTGCCTGGATGCTGCCGACACGGGCGCGGGCTTCGGTGACCCCCAGCAGCACTTCTTTTTCCTGCGAGGCATAGCCTTTGACGGTGTTCACCAGATTGGGGATCAGATCGGCGCGGCGCTGATACTGGTTGAGCACTTCCGCCCAGGCAGCCTTGATCTGCTCGTCGGTAGTCTGGAAAGTGTTATAGCCGCAGCCGCTCAGCAGCAAGGTGATCAAAAATATCCGTAAGATACGCATCATCATTCCCCCGGTTAGCAGTGACTTTGCACATGCATCATCGTGCCTGGTCAATGTTGTTTTATAA
Source organism: uncultured Nitrosomonadales bacterium (assembly GCA_947085835.1). Classification (GTDB taxonomy): domain Bacteria; phylum Pseudomonadota; class Gammaproteobacteria; order Burkholderiales; family Gallionellaceae; genus Gallionella. The sequence goes on from CAMTXT010000023.1 coordinate 94,516, forward strand.
ATAAATTCAACGGCGGTAACTATAGCACTAAAAAATGCAACTGACAGACGCTCGGGACAGTAAAATACCCGCCCACGCAGCCAGACGTGGCAAGCGCAAACGAATATCAGAGGGCTCCAATTGAAAACAGTTGTAATTCGCGATGTAATGAACAGCAGCGGCGTGGCCTTCGGCACCAGCGGCGCGCGCGGCCTGGTAAGTGCGATGACGGACGAGGTGTGCGCCGCCTATGCGGCTGCGTTCCTGTCGGTGGTTCGCCAGTCTTTTAAAGTTACGCGCATCGCCCTGGGAATCGACTTGCGCCCGAGCAGTCCTCGCATCGCGGCGGCTTGTGCGGCAGCCCTGCTTGATGCGGGCATCCTTGTAGACAACTGCGGCGCACTGCCGACTCCTGCGTTGGCGCTGTATGCACAGAACGAAGGCATCCCGGCCATCATGGTGACCGGCAGCCACATCCCGTTCGACAGGAACGGCATCAAGTTTTATCGTCCCGACGGTGAAATCACCAAGTCCGACGAATTGGCGATCGCCGATGCAACTGTTGAATTAAACGAGGTCAGCGGTGATTTGCCTGAAGTTAATCCCGCAGCAGTTGAACAATATGTGCAGCGCTATCTCGATTTTTTCCCGGCGCAGCATTTTGCAGGCCTGCATCTGGGCGTATACGAGCATTCCAGCGTGGCGCGCGATGTCTTAAGAAACATACTGGAGGGGCTGGGTGCAAAAGTGACTTCGCTCGGGCGTACCGAAGAGTTTGTACCCATCGATACCGAGGCAGTCGCAGAGGTGGACATTCTCAAGGGCCGCCAGTGGGCTCAGGCGCACCATTTCGATGCAATCATTTCGACCGACGGCGACGGCGATCGCCCGCTGATTTCAGATGAAACAGGTGCCTGGCTGCGCGGCGATATCGTCGGCCTGATTTGCGCCCGCTACCTCGGGGCGCAAAAAGTGGTCGTGCCAGTCAGTTGCAACACGGCGATCGAACTTTGCGGCGCCTTTGAAACGGTGCTGCGCACAAAGATCGGTTCGCCGTACGTGATTGCCGGCATGCAGCAAGTAAGTTCCCCTCTCATCAATCCTCTCCCGCTTGCGGATGAACCTCCCTCTCCTCGGCCCCTCGCTACGCTCTCCCCTCCCGCAAGCGGGAGAGGAGGCGAACGAGAAAAACAATTGTCAATTCCCGCAGTGGTCGGCTTCGAGGCCAACGGCGGTTTTTTGGTGGGCTCCCGCGTGACGAACGATGGAAAAATCCTGGAGCCCTTGCCCACCCGGGATGCAGTGTTGCCCGCACTGGCTGTGCTGGCCGCAGCGCGCGAACGCCAGGTGAAGGTTTCAGCACTGATGCAGGATCTGCCCGCACGTTACACCGCCAGCGACCGGCTGCAGGACTATCCGGTGGCGACCAGCCGCCAGTTGATTCTTGAACTTACCAACGATCCACAGGCGTTGCAGCGCTATCTGGCACCCGATGATGTGAAGCCCGTTGATTGCAACACCACAGACGGACTCAGGATCACTTTCGACAACGGTGAAATCGTGCACCTCAGACCATCGGGCAACGCGCCCGAATTGCGCTGTTATTGCGAGGCTGCAACCCAGACGCGCGCGATGCAACTGGTTCAGACGGTGCTGGCTAAGATTCGTGGTTAATCTGGTGGCAGACCGGCTGCTGGTTACTTTTTCTTGCATCGCCAAGAAAAAATAACCAAAAAGAAGGCGACCCCGGCTTGCCGCGCCTGTCTCGCCATGGTCGCTGCACAGCAGCGGGAATCCGGCGGAGATGCCCCTTCATTCAGAAACAGGAGCTTCAGCTCCGTTGTTTCGCGGGAAGACCCTTGCGGTCTTGCGAGTACGGCGTTCCCTCGATAGTTCACAAACAAGCGGGGCCGCGCAACTCGCCCTGGCGGTGCGCACACATCGCGCCCCGTTGCGGAACTCAAACAGTGCTCGCCTAACCCCACCGTTGTTTGCGTACCATCTTCGGCGGCGCACAGGGGATGTGGGTGGAACGCATGACGCGCATCACAAATTCGGAAACCGTGACCAGCCTAGATGCTGCCAGCCGTATCCGCTTCTACAAAATCTTTTCGTGACTTTGCGAGTTGATGTTCAGCTAACATCATCCCTGCTAAAACCAATTCGTGGACAACTGTTTTTTTTCAGGATTAACGTTCAACCTCATCTATCGTGACGACCTTGCGGATAACTTCGCCCTCGATGATTTCGCCTTCATAGACTTCGCCCTTGAACGCGTCGGCGTCGTTGGCCGCGCTGCCCATCGCCTGACGGTGTTCGCGCATCTGTTTACGCAGCGCGCGGGTTTTGTACCACAGATAACCGAAGGCGATTAAACCTGCGGTCACAATGAACACCAGCAACACGGCCGAGAACATCAACCCGAAAACGATCAGCAAAGCGGTTACGATCAACGCGACCGCTTTACTCAACAGAGAACCTTGCCTCAAAGCTTAAACCGCCTGACCCGCAGCGAAGCCGGAAGCCCAGGCCCACTGGAAGTTGTAACCGCCCAGCTGCCCTGTCACATCCACCACTTCGCCGATGAAATACAGGCCATGAACATCGTTGCATTCCATCGTCTTGGACGACAGCGCCTGAGTGTCGATCCCGCCGCAGGTCACTTCGGCCTTGGCATAGCCCATGGTGCCCGATGGCGTCACTTGCCAGTCGTGCAGTTGTTCTGCGATGACTTTGCGTTGTTTGTCATTATATTGGTTCAATGGATTGTTTTCAAAAGCCTTATTTACTTCGCACCAGACATCGGCAAAGCTCTTTGGGAACCATTGAGTCAGGAAATTGGCAAGCTGCTTCTTGCTGGTTTTATGCTCATCCAGCACGCTTTCCATATCCAGATCGGGCAGCAGATTGATGTGGAGCGCCTCGCCTGGCTGCCAATAGGAGGAAGCTTGCAAAATGACCGGGCCGCTCAAACCGCGATGCGTGACCAGCAGGTCTTCGCGGAAAGACTGTTTTCCGGTTGTGACGATGGCAGGGAATGAGACGCCGGTCAGATCGGCATAAGGCTTCCATTCATCGGGGGCGAAGGTCAGCGGCACCAGACCTGCTTTGAGCTTGGTGATCGGCACGCCGAATTGTTCGGCGACGTGATAGCCGTAAGGCGTCGCGCCGGTCTTGGGGATGGACAGGCCGCCTGTTGCAATCACCAGCGATACCGCTTCGAATTCGCCGCGCGACGTGCTGACGTAAAATTTGGCCTTCTTGCCGATGCCTGCATCCGCGGCATAGGGCGTGTGCTTGACTTCCTCGATGTCGCAGCTCATGAAACGCTTCACACCTGCCGCGTCGCACTCGGTGCGCAGCATCGCGATGATCACTTCGGATTCTTCATCGCAGAACAATTGGCCGAGCGTCTTCTCGTGATAAGAGATGTTGTGCTTTTGCAGCAGCGCGATGAAATCATTCGGCGTGTAGCGTGCCAGTGCCGAGCGGCAAAAATGCGGGTTGCTGGAAATAAAATTTTCAGGCCGGGTATTGATATTGGTGAAGTTGCAATGCCCGCCGCCCGAGATGCGGATCTTTTCCGCAAGCTTCTTGGCGTGATCCAGCAGCACCACGGAACGACCGCGCTGCCCGGCTTGAAGTGCGCACATCAGGCCTGCTGCGCCTGAACCGATAATGATTACATCTGATTTCATATTTGTTCCGTCATCCCGAAAAAGGGAGTTGTTAAGTATTAAGTAAGCAGACCGTTCAACGCCGAAAATTTTGTTGAGACGGTCGTAATTTGCGGATTATATTGTCTTTTTTAAGTCAGTGCGCATTTTGTCTGACAAAGGCCGTCACCGCAGCGCGGTATTCGATCCAGCCTACCGCACTGCTGTTATTGTGTTCGCCGCCTTCAATCAGGAGCAGCTGCTTGGGCTCATGGGCTGCGGCATACAGTTGTTTGCCCATCTCCACCGGCACTTTCTTGTCCCATGTGCCGTGTATTATCAGCAGGGGTATTTTAAGCTCAGGGATTTTTTGCAGCGACTCGAAGCGCTGATTGAGCAGATAGCCGATCGGCAGGAATCCGTAATCCTTCTCGCCCATCGCCTGCATCGAGGTAAACGTGCTTTCGGTAATCAAACCGGCGGCTTCCGGGTGATGCACCGCCAGATCGATCGCAATCGCGCCGCCTAACGAATGCCCGTAGATGAAAGTTTTGCCAGGCTTTACATCGCGCCGCTTGATCAGGTATTGCCAGACGGTTTCCGCATCCTCGTACACCTTGATCTCGCTGGGCTTGCCGCCTGTGCTCTTGCCATAACCTCTATAATCCGCCAGCAACACGTTAAACCCTAAGTCGTGCAAGCGTTTCGTATGCTCCAGATTATTGCCGATGTTGCGATAATTGCCGTGAAAATAAACCATGGTCGGCGCATCGTTCATTTCGGATGGTACCCACCAGGCATCCAGTTCGCCCTGGTCCGCACCCACCGGAATGCGTAGCGCGTCATACTTCATCCCCATGCGATCCGGCGTGGTTTGCCACTCTTGTGTCGGCACAAAGACCTGCTCCATCTGTGTCGTCCACATATAGCCGCAAGCCGCCGCGTACAGCAACGCCAGCACACCCAAACCTGTCGCTAAACGGCGTGTCCATAAATTCATGCTGCGGCTTCCAGTTGTTTCCACAGACACGAACCTTTGCTGGCCTTGTCGATGTCGAGCAGTTGCAGCGCATGCACGGCTAATTCTTCGGCGCTGGGCAACAAAATGCGCAGTTTCGGACGGGATGCATCGGTGCTCAATATGGCGGGCTGACGGATTGCCGGTGCGGCATCCTCTCCTAACAGGCTCTCCTGTCCGCGCGTCATCGCGAAATACACTTCGGCGAGCAGCTCGGTGTCCAGCAGCGCGCCGTGCAAGGTGCGGTGCGTGTTGTCTATTTCATAACGGTTGCACAGCGCATCCAGGCCGTTTTTTTTGCCCGGGTTCATTTCGCGCGCCATCTTGAGCGTATCCACCACAGGATTTTGCAACGGCGGCAGATTCAGCAGGCGCAGTTCGTTGTTGATGAAGCTCATGTCGAACGGCGCGTTATGCGCCATCAATTCCGCCCCGTCGACGAATTCCAGGAAGCTTGCCGCGATGTCGGCGAACTTGGCACGGCCTTTCAGCATATCCCAGGTAAAACCGTGCACGCGGGCGGCTTCCTCGTCCACTTCGCGCTCGGGATCCAGATAATGATGGAAATGCCGCCTGGAGACTTTGCGCCCCTCAAGCTCGATCGCGGCTATTTCGATGATTCTGTGGCCTTTTTTAGGATCCAGCCCGGTCGTTTCGGTGTCCAGCACAATCTTGCGCATCAGAGTAACCCCCTGCCTTGTTCCTGGATCATCGTGACGCCGCGATTCGCCAATACATCGGCGTGCTCATTCCCGGCATGTCCGGAGTGCCCCTTGACCCAGATCCACTCGATCTCGTGTCGCACCACCGCGGCATCCAGTCTGCGCCACAAGTCCTCGTTTTTTACCGGCTGACGGCTTGCCGTCTTCCAGCCCGCGCGCTTCCAGCCGGCCAGCCAGGTGGTGATGCCCTGAAGCACATACTTGGAATCGGTGTGCAGCTTCACATGGCAATTCCGGGTCAGCGCTTCGAGCGCGGAAATCGCGCCCATCAGCTCCATACGATTGTTGGTGGTCAGCGCTTCGCCGCCGAACAGCTCGCGCTCATGGCCTTTCGTGCGCAGCAACGCGCCCCAGCCGCCCACACCGGGATTGCCCTTGCAGGCCCCGTCGGTAAAAATTTCCACAGTTTCTTTAGTCATGTTTATTCTTCACTTAATCTTTTCGTCAGGCCGGCTTGCACCTGACACCCCCATTCGGGAGCGGGCTGAATCGGAGTTGCATTGCGTGTTATTCAGTTTTGGCGCGACCGGCAACAATTTTTTCACCAGATTCTCGTTCCATCTCGGCTTGATCAGTCTCATCCCCGGCACGCGCTTGATCGCATGCAAAAAATAAACGCCGCCGCTCACCGCCCACCAGCGATCGCCTGCCGCCTCCATAAAATCGCTGCGCCCCAGCCATTTCCCTTGCTGAAACGGCGGCGCATAAGCGGCAAAGCGCCCGGCCACCACTTCAAACCCCAGCAGGGACAACCAATCCTTGAGGCGCGACAACGCGATGAAATGCCCGCACCAGGGATAACCGCGCCCCCTTGCCAGCGTGCGGTGCAAGCCCCACAAGCTGTGTGGATTGAAGCCGCTGATAATCAGACTGCCTTCGGGCATCAGCACGCGCTCCACCTCACGCAAAATCGCGTGTGGCTGTTCGGAAAATTCCAGCATATGCGGCAACAGCACCAGATCCAGACTGCCGGTATCGAACGGCAATTCATCAGCGCACAGGCGCACAGCAGCGCCCGGCTTGTCCTCGCCGGTAAAACGCAACGGAATTCGGCTGTTGCGCAGCAGATCATGTTCGCTCAAAGCCAGTTGCAGCGCGTTGTAGCCGAAGATATCGTTCACGGTGCGATCGAACCAGGCTTGCTCGCGCTCAAGCACATAGCCCCCCTGCTCGGTGGCAAACCACTCGCTCAAACTTAGCGCCGTTGACTTACAATTCGACATCGCTCAACTTTCATTTACCCATGTACAAAATCACCGCCATCCCCGCCCTGCAGGACAATTATATCTGGGCCATCCATAACGACAGTCAGGCCGTTGTGGTAGACCCGGGGGACGCCGCACCCGTGCTGGCGTTCCTGACTGAACAGAACGTCGCTCTGACCGCCATATTATGCACGCATCGCCATCATGACCATATCGGCGGTATCGAAAAATTGCGCGCAGTATACAACGTGCCGGTGTACGGGCGCAGACATCAACAAAATCCGCACATCAGCCATGACCTGCAGGACGGTGAACAAGTCATACTGGACGCGTTCGGATTGACGTTTGAGATACTGGCAGTCCCCGGCCACCTCGACGACCATCTGGCTTTTTTTGCACCCAACGCGATTCCGCCGATACTGTTCTGCGGCGATGTGCTGTTTGGTGCGGGCTGCGGCAGAAATTTCGAAGGGCGCGTTGCGCAACTGCACGATTCATTGCAGCGCCTGTCCCGGCTTCCCGACACGACCCATGTATATTGCGCCCATGAATACACCGCATCCAATCTGCGTTTCGCGCAAGTGTGCGAACCTGAAAATCCTGCCGTGCAACAACGCATTAACGACACGCTGCAACTGCGCGCGGCCAATTTGTCCACCGTCCCGTCCACGATACGGCTCGAAAAGGCCACCAATCCATTTCTGCGCTGCACCGAGCCTGAAATAATCAACAGCCTGCAACGGCGCGGTCTGACTGACACCTCCGAACTCGCCGTCTTCACCGCCTTGCGCGAGTGGCGAGACAATTTTTAAATTCGAATATTCCACATACCGATTGCACTAAACAGCGATCTGGTTTATTCTGCGCCCCCTTCGGAGAGGTGGATGAGCGGTTTAAGTCGCACGCCTGGAAAGCGTGTTTGGGATAATATCCCAACGGGGGTTCGAATCCCCCCTTCTCCGCCAAATTAAAGGGCTCCGGGTAATTTCAATTACCCGGAGCTACTTCAAGTTACTTAGAATTACCTAAAATTCTTGCCTGCAATGTCCCCGTTTTGTCCCCGACGAGTTCAAGTTCATTTTTGCATGCGCACTATTGACAGTATCAAATTACTGGCATAGTCTGTTAGCTACTTGATCTTACTCTGACCTCTGACAATGAGCTATTGGATCGCCGCGCAGAACACTTACAACACAGCCACGGACAAATTTGACCGTGCTGTTTCTACGCGCGCTTTCTCATTACTTTTCTTTGCTCTGGCCGGCTTGATAACAGTCTTCGGGCTGGCAATTAATTTTGGTATTACTGTCTCGCCTGTAATTCTACCGGCTCTTATTCTGGTTGCTGCTGTGTTCTGGTTGCCTTGCCTCGTCTTGCAGGACAAAAGGGCAGAAATCCAGGAGTGGTTTAGAATAAGGTTTCCCGCTTCCTATACAGTTTTACCCTCCAAACTCGACGCATCCTTTAGGAGCGTTACCTCCCCATCGGAGGACAGACCTCCGCGCTCCACTCCTCACGCTTAAATCCGATTCGGGCTTCTAGCCCAGTTTTTTGATTTTCGCGTGAGGAGTTTGCTGACCTCACTTTGATGTCCAGCTTTCTCCTTGCGCCAAGGAGAAAGTAATGAAGCAGCATTCCCCATCCCTCGCTCTGCTGCGAGAAATGTTCCCGGGTCAAATAAATATTGATTTCATTTCAGCGGCCCGAGTGCTCGGCTTGGCTCAACAGACCGCATACAATCTGGTGTCTGCCAAGAAATTCCCTGTAAAAACATTCACGCTCGGAAAAAGACGGCGCGCCTGCTCGATTCTAGACCTTGCAGCCACGCTCGATGCACAGAGAGGGCTACGTCGACCAGGCAGGCCGACCAACGCAGAAAAAGTGGCACAGCAATCAGCCTCACAAGCTTCGTGAAGTTCGTTCATGAAACCATTCGCAGCCAAAGTTTCAATCGAGAACACAACGCGTGAGCGTTGCTTACAAAATCGTCAACTTAGTTTGTTTCAAGGATTCCTTTGTAATACTGATGATGAGCGACAAAAATTATCAAATTCCATAGAGCTTTGGGATGCTGTTCCACGTTACTCCATATCTAGGCGAGCAATGGTAAAAATGCGCGACGAGCATGGCAATCTACCCTTGCTTCAACTTCAATTTGAATACAGGGGCACAAAGTTTAGTGTCTCGATCCAAGCAACTCAAATCGAAGTAAAAGACAAGAACGGAAAATTGAAAAAAACATGGGATGGCAAGCCGGTGACAATTGCATATTATCCTAGCGCAAACGAAGAGCTGGTTGAAGAAGCTTTACGTAAATTAGCTGTTAACCAGAAGAGCGGTTTTTATATTGACGAAAAACCTAAAGCCAGAAGTGGGGTCTCTTTCACCCTATACCAACTTCGTAACGAATTAAAACAGCGCGGCCACACCAGATCATTCGACGAAATCACGTTGAGCTTGGATATTCTGTCGGGGAGCAACATCAACATAATTGCCAATTCGCCCACGTCGATTGATATGCCTTTCGGAAAAAGTAACTACCTGACGGCCATGACCGGCGTAACCCGCAAAGACATGATTAGCGATCCTAACAAAAAATGGATGGTGCAGTTCCATCCCTTTGTCACTGCAAGTATTGATAAACTTTCATATCGTCAGTTTAATTATCACCAGCTAATGAGCCACACAACGCAGTTGGCGCGTTGGTTGCATAAACAACTCATCCTGAAATACACATTTGCCAGCAGGTTACACCCGTTTGAAATGCGTTACTCGACTATCCAGCGGGACAGCGCGATGCTGAATAATTATTCGCGTCCCGTCGATGCGCGGGTCGCTTGCGAAAGCTCTATGAACGAACTAAAAGAACATGGGGTTCTGATGGGACTAACCCGGCGCGTCGAGGATGGTGTGCGCGGTAAAATTACGGATGTAGTTTACACATTAACTCCATCCAGTGAATTTGTGGCTGAGGCAAAAGCGGCCAACAAGCGCAAAGAAAAGTTATCAACAATTGACAAATAATCGGTAGGTATAAGTCACAGGTCGCGGGTATTTCCGGTAGGTATAAGTCACAGGTCGCGGTAGGTATAGGTCACAGCTGCTGTTTTTTGAGCTTCTGTGCCCTATATCCCAGAAAAAACGCGGTAGGTATAGGTCACAGGTCGCAAGGAACCGCTTAATTTTTAAACAAATCTAATTTTGCGACGGTAGGTATAGGTCACAGCTCGCGTTTTTTTCGGTAGGTATAGGTCACAGGTCGCAAAAAAAACCGCCGAATCGGTAGGTATAGGTCACAGGTCATTTTTGTAAGGCTTTGATGTTGCGCATAAAAAACAACCTTTTTTTCACCTTATTCTTTTAGTCTTTATTTATCCTTCTTTTAATCGTGAAATTACGCGTTAACTGCGATATATGCCACCTTCACAATGCACTATTTATTTCAGAAATTCAAAAAACGCGCAAAAGCGCGGGGCACCCCCTTGGGGTTCCCCCACCTACGGCTCCCCCCCCCCATAATGACAAGCCGCCTGTGCGGCTTGAACCATTGGGTGGAATTAAACGAGCACAAGTACACGACGCTATCGCGTCGTTCGTGAGAAAAGTCAAGTTGTTCAAAGACTTTAAAACCGGTTTAGCAAAGGGGCGGGAGCGAACGGCTAGAGCATTTCCCCCTAAAGCTGCAGAAAATTCGCAGACAGCCCATGCGGGCTAGTGCCAAAAGCAAACCGCTATCTGGTTGTTATGTGCATAGAAAATATTAAATCTGGATTTGCCCTGGCCCAACTCGAAAATCAGGCATTGAACAGGGTTATCGATCAATGCCTGATTTTGAGCAGTCAAAGCCGAAGGTGCGGCAGAAACCGATGCATTGCTGACCTGCCCTTCAGCCAAGAATCGCGTTGAACAGTCGCGCCCCGATCTCACAAACTCTCACTCCCGACCATTGCTGCCTCTCAGACGTTGGAAATAAGTTCGAACGCCCCCTCATTGATGCCGTTTACACTCTTCAATGGCGGCTGGAGCACACCGCGGCGACATTGAAAAAGATTTCACACGTGTTGATTTTTTTATCCTACAATGTAGCCTTTAAAAATCAACATGTCTAAACTTATGATCCAGCAAACACCCATTGTCATCAATGAAGGTTTTTCGGTCCATCAGGAGCTACACTCGCTCGGGCTGACGGCGGACATTGTCACGTCCATAGCCCGGAAAGCTGCTGCAGCCAAGGCCGAAGCCTTAGAGATCGACCCTTCGAGTACTCCGGGCACTCTGGCCTATATCAATGGCGTCAGGGCCATCCGCATGGAGCTCTTGCCTCTGGGCTGGCGACTAAGCCGCACCGGCAACGTGGAGGCAACCGTCAACGACAAGCGAGGGATTCAGATCTGCTTTCAGAACGTCGACATCGCCTGCGCAGAACAGAACCCTCAGGCTATCTCGGGGAAGGGAGCTGGGTCGCGCAAGCTCATCCAGAACGGCCAGGCCGAGCTCTTCGATCGAGACGCCCCAGAGGCAGAGGACGCCTTGGGAATCACACCAACCGTGTGGACTGTCTGCGTGAGCGCGGATTCCAAAAGGTTGCGGGCCGAGGTGTCTTGCCCTGAAGCCTTCGAGGGCAACCAGTTCGAGGGCTTCAGCAAACGTATCTGGGTCGTTGACGAGGATATGGAACACACGCCCGGCAACATCGGTCAGCCCGACGACGGCAACGGATCCGTGGAGCATGAGGTGCGAATAGCAAAGAAGTGAAAATAAAGATGAAGATGAAGAACGAAGCAGCGTATGTTTAACGGGAGCAGGCTTACGCTAGCTCGAAAGCGCAGACAGCTCACAAAAAAGGAACTGGCAGAGAAGGCACAACTGACGGCCCTGACTCTCACGCGCTTAGAGACAGGCGATACCCCAGAACCGGGCAGCGACACCGTGCGTGCGCTGGCCCACGTCTTGAATTACCCGACGAAATTTTTCTATCTCAGTGACAGCGAAGCGCTTGGTGCCGAGGCAGTGAGCTTTCGTAGCTTGTCGTCGCTCACGGCTCGCCAGCGCGACGCGGCTCTGGCAGCGGGCGATCTGGCGTTTGAGTTGCACGGCTGGGTGGCCGAGAGATTCGAGCTTCCCGCAACGCAGCTGCTTGACCTGCGTGACGAAGATCCCATTGCGGCTGCCGAGGCTCTGCGCAGCCATTGGGGCATGGGAACCAAGCCGATCGAGCACATGATTAAGCTGCTGGAGTCCAAGGGTGTTCGGGTCTTCTCGTTGGCCGAGCAGCACAAGCATGTCGATGCATTTTCCTGCTGGCGAAGTAACACCCCCTACATCTTCTTGAACACCTTCAAGTCAGCGGAGCGCAGCCGTTTTGATGCGGCCCACGAGCTGGCCCACCTGGTCCTGCACATCCACGGCATGACAAATGGCAGTCGGGATATCGAACGCGAGGCCGATATGTTCGCCTCGGCGTTCCTGATCAACCGGGGCGACCTTATTGGTCACCTGGGCCGGGTCAACTCCCTAGCGCGGCTGGTATCAGCCAAAAAGCGGTGGGGCGTCTCGGTGTCGGCTCTGGCACGCACGGCGTTCGACGCCGGTCTGATCTCGGACTGGCACTACCGCGAGCTGTGCAAGCAGATGAGCCACTTGGGATACCGAACAACCGAACCTCAAGGTCTTGCGCGTGAGAAGTCCACACTCTGGCTCATGGTCTTTGACGAGCTTTGGAAGGACGGCATTACCAGGGACCACATCGCGGCTGAGTTGCACATACCGCTGGATGAGATTGAGTCATTGGTGGGCGAGCTGGTCACTCAGCTACCGCCACCACCCATGTCGGGCGACAAGAGGCCGGTGTTGAAGATCGTTTACTAGGGCGCGCCTCCGCGGGCCAGAAGTGGTGTCCGGGGCGAACACTGAAATCAACAGGCAATGAATGGAGGCGCGCCGGAGCTGGAGATTGGGCCGATGTGTCGGCCACTGGGCTAAAGTGAAAATGGCATTTAAGAAACCCACAGCCACCGTCGCCGCTCCGGAAAGCCCAGACCGGCTCTCCGAGACCTACCCAGACGCCGGCACCCCAGCCTGTTTGACCACCTAGGGCAGATACTGCGGAACTACGTAGCCAAGGCGTTCAACGCGAAGGACGTTGCTCTCCAGTTGTCATTCTCGTGCTTTAGCGATTCTGGCTTGAAGTATGGAGGCGGAATTCATTGGAATACGCAAGCATAGCCAAAAATGGATTTATGACTTAAAAAGCTACACTTCAAAAATGATTTGTGGCCATAAATGGAGCTGCATATCCATTTTTGGCCACAAATTGGCTTTGATTCTAAAACCGCATCCATTTATGGATTCATTTTAATACTTCGGCTTGAAAACTCAGAGTTCGCCCGGTTTTCCGAACCGGCCGCGCCGTTTTTACATCCAGCACCTTGCCACCACCACCCTTGTGGCCGGCGTTGGCCCGCCCATAAAATTTCTGGCATTCATCCGATGAATGACCGAGCGCTGCGGCAACCTCGTCCACCGGTCGCCCTTCAGACTTCATGCTGCTGGCCACCGCGTTGCGGCATGCATATGCTGGCAGCGTTTGGTCCATGCGAATCAACTTGGCGCGCTGGGCCGCGCGAGTCCCCGCTGCACCGCATATTGCTGCAAACGGTCTATGCCACTGGTCTGCGCGTCTCCGAAGTCTGCGCCCTGCGTGTAAAGGACATCGACAGCGCACCTGACCGCATGTGCGTGCGGGTAGAATGCGGCAAAGGGGGTAAA
>CAMTXT010000024.1:0-7602 GCA_947085835.1 uncultured Nitrosomonadales bacterium
ATCACAGTGAATGACAGGGCCGTGATGGAGCATCTGTTGCAGCAGTTGCATCACGGGTGTTAATCGTTCGGCAGTGTTGATCACCCAGTCGGAGAGTGTCTGGCGTGACAGTTCAATACCGGCACGCTGGAAGATGTTACTCAGGCGATAGAGCGGCAGGCCGTCCTGATATTTGGCGGTGATGGTGTAGGCGAGTGTGGCAGCACTGGCGTAGCGCTTGCGCACATGCTGGATGACGCGCAGCTGCGCCGGGATTACCTCTAACTGTTCACTGATCTCTTCGCCGATCTCGGTAAGCGTGCAACCACAGGCGCAGTGGCGCTCTTCGAGCGAAAGTTCATACACCCGACGAATGCGCAGTAACTCGGCAGGCAGTGGTTTGCGCACGGGTTTACGCTTCGGTGCAACAGCGTTGTCGTTTGCTTCAGCCTCAGCCGCAACACTCTCTTCAACGATGGCCTCGGCCTCGTTGAACAGCTCACCCTGATCTGCAGATTTTTCACTGCTGGCGCCGTAGCGCTGCTGTTTTTCCAGACGGATAAACTCTTCGAGTGACGCGACCCTCTGCGATAACTGTAGGATGATCTCCTTCAGCAACGCAGTGTTATCCGGCAAGCTCTCGGCAGTGTGAATCATGGGGTAGATTATACCCCACCGTTACATAAACTCAGTTACATCACTGAATTAAAATTGAGTTTTTTATGCGGTGTATCGCGCCACACATCAAAGCCATCCAGCAGCCAATTCAACTCTTCACCGTTAAGCGTCACCGTCGCACACGTCACAGCACGGGGCCACTTGAAACGCTGCTGCTCCAGACGTTTGTACCAGAGACAAAAACCATTTTTATCCCAGTAGAGAATCTTGAGTTTATCGCGACGGCGATTGATAAACACATAGAGCGTTGGCGCAAAAGGATCCAGCCCCAGACCCGCCTCCACCAGTAACGACAGACCGGTGATCGACTTCCTGAAATCGACTGGCGCCACACACAGATAGACCTCCGGCAGATCACGTGAAGGACGCATCATCAACACAACTCCAGCGCATGGACCAGGCGTGCCAGCCAGGCTGGATCGGGAAGCGCATCCGCAGAGAGTGTGACGCCGCCAACACGCAGCTCAACACCTGCGCGGGGTGGTGGCGCAGAGATAACCTTGGCAAAGATAGCAGCCTTCTTTGCGACAGAGCGTGTAGGGGCATCTTTCTTTTTCAGGTGGCTGCGCCAATCGTACAGCGCCTTGAGATTCAGCTCATGACGCTCGGCATAGTGCTTAAAAGTCTCACCGGACTGCTCCGCCTGACGAATGTGATCACGCCAGTATTTCACTTTTACATGTTGGGTTGAGGCCTTCATCTGACTCTCCTTTGGAAAGTCAGATCATGCCTCGGGATTAATGGCTTGGTTAGATGTAGTTGGCCAGACGCTTACAAATAACAGACAAGCCAATGCATCTCTGGCTTGAATATTTAGAAGGTTTCCCAATCGCGCGATTGAAATGAGCGTTTTGACGTCACACCAACGGTACTCCTCGCTAGGAGGTGAAATGTCACAGTTAACTAAGACGTAACGAACTACACTTTGAAAAAAGCGCCCGCCTTCATCAGACTGAAAATTATCATAAAGAATCTGCCCTCTGCTGATTTTCCCGGTGGCGGGGTCCAGTGTACGCACCAGCTGATCCTGCATTTTGTCTGAAGGCTGGTCTCCGCCAGAAACTTGGACCGTTGGGCCGATTTCCACAAAATCCCGAATGCCCGGCTCAACACAAGCTCTGAACAAAGCCTGAAGTGCGCCTTCGCGTTCACGAACCGCTAGGACAACAAGTCCAACCGCCTTGGGTTTCACCATGAGTTGATCCCAGAAATCGACTTCTCTGCCGACCGCGTCGACGCGAACACCGACAACCTCGTGCCCGGAGCCGTCAATGCGATGGAGCTTGTTTTGCTGCCGGCGCCAGCCCATTAGATCACTCAGAGGAACGCGAGTCGCGGAAAACGCGATTCTGGAACGATGATGTCCGAGCCATTTTTGAATTCGATCAGCTTCAGCGACCAGAGATGGCGCATTTAGGCTTTGCCAGAACGGACCTAAAGCAAAAATTGTTCGCAGATCTGAGTGGATCAAGTTGCCCACCGATAGCAGCCTTATAAGATCATTGATCTCTACCCAACGAAATCCGAGAGGCGGCTCAAAGTACGGCACTTCGACTATCATCGATTGATTGCGTTTTTGCCAAAAGACGCTGCCGTGCTCGGATTGAACAGTGTCGAGCAATACTACGCGCGGAGCTCGAAAAAGTTCTAGAAAGAGAACTGGCTTACCACCGTGAACTCGGATCTGGTTGCTTCGTGTTGCCTGAACGGTAGGCGAAATCTGACAGCAGTGGATAGTTCCCGGTTCTGCTTTGGCCTGGACCAAGGCCAACAAACCCAAGCTGGATCGCGCAACTGCAAGGCCAAGAAGTCCGACCTCCGGCTGATCGATCATTGCGGTGGCGGTAGAGCGTTCGTCACCGTCAAAACCGTGCGTGACACCAACCACAGAGAAGAACATTCCGCTCGAGTGACTATAGGCAGGGCTTAACTCTGACGTTTCCCACTGCCTAACTTCGGAAAGAGGGATCCGCGTTGCCGTTGCAGATGCCCATTTTCTGGCTACCAGCCGCCACCTCTGCAATTCGAAAAACGCGTCAGCCCTAGAAACCCGAGCAAAGTGATGATGAGTTCGCGAATTCATTAACCAGGGTCGAGCGTGAACGTGACGCTGGGAACAAATTTTAGCCATGATCCGCCCTGAGCACGGAAAGCGGCTTCTCGAGAAATGATCTCGTCCTCGTGATTCCAAGCGAAGAGCAGGAAAATGTCGGGATAATCCTCAATACTTTGAGGAAACGACTCAATTGGTATGCCTGTTCCGGGAGATAGTCGCCCTTGTTTCTCGGGAGTCGTGTCGTAAATAACCTGGAGGAGGTTGCGGTCGATCCCGCAGTAGTTTAGGACTGTTGAGCTTTTTGCGGTTGCTGCGTATCCGGCAACAGTCTTACCAGCAGAAGCCAATCCCTGTAGAACTTTCGGCAATTCGGATCGGCGAGCCTCAACGGTTTCCGCAAATTCCTTCAAACGCCGGACAGAATGAAGGCCAGCCTGACGTTCATTTTCTATAAAGTCTACAACCGAGCGTGACTGTATTTGGTGCTGACGCCCGACCGTATACCGAAGTTGCCCTCCATGGGTTTCTAGGTGATCGACGTCGATCAGTTTCATGCCAAACTTTCGGGCAATCAAATCCATACTAGTTGCACTGAAATAGTAGATATGCTCGTCATAGATCTGATCAAAGGCACATTTCGTGACGATATCGCCTAGGTAGGGATCCTCGAAAATAAAGCGGCCATCTTTAGCAAGAAGCAGATCAACTCCTCTGAAGACTGATGCGAGATCAGAAATGTGGCAAAGTGTGTTCGCTGCATAAATTACAGTAGCCGGCCTAGCCGATTCCAATATTTCGGCAGCAGTTTCAGTGTTGAACCAACCAGTCTTGGCATTAACTCCGCGATCCACCGCTTCCGAAACGAGATTGGAAGCTGGATCAATGCCGAGATGCATAAAGCCCGCCTTGGCAAATGAATCAAGAAAGGTGCCGTCATTACAGCCAAACTCTACAATAAATGGCGCTGAGTCAGCTTGTATTTCGAAGTCGAGTATTTCAAGAGCCGTATCACGGAAATGCTGCTGCATCCGTTGGGACGAAGAAGTTCGAAATGGGTAGTCCGAATTAAACATCATCTCGGGGGGCACTTCGTCAATGAGTTGCACTAGTTGACACGACTCACACACGCCGACTTTCAACTCAAACATTAGCTCAGGCGAATGGTCGCCAGGACGACGATATGAATCTGCCCGGGGATGCCTACCTAGATCAAGAAATTGACGGAGACGCTGTTCGCAAATTCTGCAATTTGGTGGACGATTGGAGCAGTTTGTATGTCGTGGGCTGTGCATAAATGTGCTAACTGTCTTCTTTGTAGAAATTTTTAAATTAGCTTTGCAGCCTACGTTTCGCAGGTAGAGGCTCAACGAGGCTGCAAAGCCGTTAGTGGGGATTACTCCGTCAAAGGCAACAGCTTGACGATTTTCGTCTCAGTCAGCGTTTTAATGGCAACGATTTCGCCTTGCGCATTCGCCATCGGTACAAGCCCTTTCTGGTGATAAACAGAACCAACTGGAGGAATCTGGTTTACGGATGCTTGCATCTGACCTGCGTCCGGGTTGTGCAGAACCCCAATCGGTGTTTCAACAGCCAAATGAATGAACTGCTGGCTGCGAACAAACTCCGGTCCGAATTCGACTCCAAGTGGAATTTCCAGGCGGCCAATCGAAGGAGCGAGATCGGCATTAAAAGAAGTGCCCACACCGAGAGCTACAGTTTGGCCGGGGAAAAGGACTTTGCTGATCGTCTCAGTTCGGTAGTTCTTAATTTCCAAGTCTAGCCGAATTGTACCGTTCATGCTAAAGACCGGGTCATGAACCTGGATCTCGAACTCCGCCTCAGGGAACTCGAACCGCTCGCGCGGGGCATTAGGATCGTCATGTTTTGTTCCGACAACCACTTCAATCGTTGTCTGCGACGTCGCTTTGTAGCCGCGCGTACCATCTGGGAATGTGCGTCGCGGCTCCATTCTCAGCAAGATTTCGCTTGCGCGGTTGCGGAGTGCCTCCCAAGGAGCTGCGATTTCTCTTGGGAGTGCAGGACCTGTATCCTCTATATTCATATCTGCAAGTTTAATCATTAGTTTTTCCTTTTCACCTTGTTGGGTTTCTAGTCGATTTGGCAGCGTTAAACTACGGTTTTAATTCTAGCGTTACGAATCGCACCATGTATAGGGGCCGAGACAGCCAATCTTCTGGCACATCTGCGACGGCAATTGGCGTGGTCATGCCAATCTGAATATTTGTATTCTTCAAATTTGTGACGGAACGAAGGGTTGTTAACATAAAACGGAACATCCAGAAACCAAGAGTCGATGAAATGAGGATCAAATATCGTTAGAAATAGGTGAAAACTCTGAGGAAATATTTGTTGATGACAAAGCGCCCACTTCAAGAACCAGGGGGAAAGATAAAAGTCAGCCTTTTCGCCGCCCATGAGCGGGAATTGAAACTATACAATGCTATGATCCGCTCCAGGAAATCGATGCGACGGTCGACCTCTCAGCTATTGCTAAAGAGGTTGAGGCTACTCTACCTCAAGTCGATATAAGTCGAGGTGGTGCACAGAGCTATCCGGTCGAAGTAATTTCGGATTGTCATCATACAGCAACTTTACAACCTCTCCGATGAGCAGATGGCCTTTCAACTTTTTTAGACCGTCTGAGTTTTCAACGCTTTTAACTTCTTCTGGACACCAGCGTCATTCCTTCGAGCAGCGCCATCTGGATTTTTTGAATTTTTGACGAATTTGTTGTAGTAACCAGTCGAGCGTTGAAATATAATAGCGGTAAAAATGAGAATTAAATCGGGGCGGAAAGAAGAAAAAAATCCAGTTCTTGCGCTTAACCCAATAACAGGTCATCGCTTTGCAAGCGTTTCTCTAGGAGCTAGCGCCAAACTAATTGTGTTTAAAGAGTGAGAGCCATGCGAGACGAAACAAAAACGCCTAATAACGACAAGGGCTGTTCAGGAACGCATCCGGCGAACCAAGCAGGTCGCTTGCGTGACTCCGCCAAACTCGTAATTCTTCTGCCAGTGCGTGTAACGGAAATATGCTTTGTTGTCTCAGCCTATGCCCTGAAAATGTTCTTAAGTTGGTCTCTGAGGCGGTTCAGCTCAAGAAGTGCTTATTTTGTTTCACAGGGCAATTCTCTGCGTGAAGCGTTGCAGGCTCTCGGGCCGACTTTCATCAAGCTTGGCCAAATCCTCAGCTCCAGACCGGACTTAGTGTCGCCAGAAATCTCATCTCGGTTAGCCGACCTGCAAGAACAAGTGGAGTCCAGAAAACCCGCGCGAGTAAAGCGTCTGATAGCACAGTACCTTGGCCGAGAGCTAAACAGCGTCTTCGGACACTTCGAAGAAGAACCAATTGCAGCCGGTAGCGTTGCCCATGTTTATCGGGCGGAACTGTTAGACGGCTCCGTGGTCGCGGTAAAGGTCGTGCGACCGGGAGTGCGATGGCGGATAATTTGTGACATGGTACTCATTTCGGCAACGGCTAAAATACTCAGTTTGTTGCCGCGGATGAGGTTAATCCCATTGGCTACAATGGTAGAGGAAGTTCGCCATGTTCTGATTTGTCAGCTTGATTTATCTGCGGAGGCTTGCAACTATACAAAATTCAGAGAGAATTTTTGCAGATCGTCACACGTGCAGTTGCCCCGGCTACACAGTGAGATCTCAAACGACCGAGTGCTGGTAATGGAGTATCTCGACGGTCTGCAAAGAGTCGAGCAAGCGGCTAAAAAAGTGGAATGCACAGGTGAACTCGCCAAAACTTGCCTCCGAGCACTTTTCCAAATGATTTTTGTCGACGGGTTCGTACATGGTGACTTGCATTCAGGCAATGTCAGGTTCAAGAATGATGAAGATCTCGTATTACTCGATTGCGGATTAGTTGTTCACCTGGATTCCAAGAGACAGTCTGAGTTCACTAGATTCTTCTTGTCTATTGCAACAAATAATGGCAGCGAGTGCGCGAAAATAGCTCTCTCAACATCCACTTGGCGCTCCAAGCTCTTCGACTGGAGCTGCTTCGAAAATGAGATGTGTGAACTCATCAACACAAACTTTGGTAAGAGCGCAGAACAATTCGAGGTGGCTCACTTCGCCAAGAAACTCTTTGAGTTATTTCGGCGCAACGGTCTACGTGGAACTACCGATTTTGTCACCGTAATTTTGGCTCTGGTCGTTTTTGAGGGAATCGTAAAGCAGTTATCGCCATCGCTTGATTTTCAAGCAGAGGCTCGCAGCTTTCTGTTAGAAATTGGGTTGTAATTTGTTTGGCTGTTTTGAGGTTTTTTTGCCGAAAACGGGTGAATATCGGGCTGCCCCTTTCACCTGGGCAGATCTATCGTACTGGATCTGAGTCGGGTTTGGCAAGGATGGCTTGCGGTTGAAAACCGCGATCCGGACGTGGATTCGGTGACCTGCCGGTCCAAGTTTCTAGCCATAAGGCTGTGAGCAAGAAGTTCGAGCAATATGCGCTGCTCGATCTGGGCCGCAGTGCGGGCGTCGTCCCTATCGAGTGATTCTTGGTAAGCGTCCGGCCAACTACATCTTGATCAAATCACCTGGATAGTCATGGGCTCAACAGCCCACGGCATCAGTCGCTCGATCTCTCCCTCTGGAGTCTTAGGCAGTTCCGTAAACAACCAGCGCAGGTAGTGGTAGGGTTCATGCTGATTGGCTTTGGCAGTTTCAATCAAGCTGTAGAGCACGGCGCTGGCGCCGGCGCCTTTGATGGTGTTGCTGAAGAGCCAGTTCTTGCGGCCGATGACAAACGGTCGGATCGCATTCTCTGCTGGGTTGTTGTCGATAGGCCACTCGCCGTTCTCGACATATCGAGTGAGCTTGCTCCAATATTTTTGTGCATAGGCAATCGCCTCG
>CAMTXT010000025.1:0-48392 GCA_947085835.1 uncultured Nitrosomonadales bacterium
CGGAACTGGCAGCAGCTCGGACAGTTCCCACTGGCACTACGCTGTACGCTACAAACAGCAACGATCTGATCGATCTGAGAAATGCCGCCTGCACCGCAGTTTATGGTTCGACCAGCGGCTACGGCTTCGGCAACGACACCTATCTGTTTGCGGCAGGTTCAGGCCAGGACACCATCAACGACTACGATCCCACTGCGGGCAACATCGATACCATCAAGATCGTCGGCAAGCTGCCCTCGGAAGTGACGTTGAGCCGAAGCATCGTCAACGGCGTTGTCAATAATGATCTGGTGATCGGCATCAACAACAGCAGCGACACGCTGACGGTGCAGAACTACTTTGCAAGTACTGAATACAAGATCGAGAAGGTGCAGTTCGACGATGGCACGGTGTGGGGCGCTGCGGAACTGGCAGCAGCTCGGACAGTTCCCACTGGCACTACGCTGTACGCTACAAACAGCAACGATCTGATCGACCTGAGGAATGCCGCCGGCACCGCAGTTTATGGTTCGACCAGCGGCTACGGCTTCGGCAACGACACCTATCTGTTCGCGGCGGGCTCGGGCCAGGACACCATCAACGACTACGACCCCACGGCGGGAAATATCGACACCGTCAAGCTGGTCGGGTTGCTGCCCTCGCAGATTAGCTATGCGCGTGAAGTCGACAGCTACGGCAATCCGAGCAGCGATCTGGTCATCAAGGTTAAGGATACCAACGACTCGTTGCGCATCAAGAACTATTATTCCAGCCCGGTATACAAGATCGAAAAATTTGCGTTCGACGACGGCACCGTGTTGGATAACTTTGTGCCCGGATCGAATGGCAACGATACGTTATCAGGAACAATCGGCAACGATCTGCTCGACGGCGGTGCGGGAAATGATCTGCTGGCAGGCGGCACAGGCAACGATAACTATGTCATGGGGCGCAGCTACGGCACCGACAACGTAATTGAAAATGACACAAGCACGGGGAACAAGGATGTCGTGCAGTTTCAGGGAGATATCGCCGCTGACCAACTCTGGTTTCAGCAAGTCGCCAACAATCTGGAAGTGAGCATTATCGGTACCGGCGACAAGATGGTAATCAAGGACTGGTATCTCAATTCCGCCAACCATATCGAACAGTTCAAGACCGCCGCCGACGCCAAATTGCTGATCGACGGCAATGTGCAAAATCTGGTGAATGCGATGGCAAGCTTTGCTCCGCCTGCAGCCGGGCAGACCACGTTGCCGCCGGCTTATCAGGAAAACCTGAATACGGTGATTGCGGCCAACTGGAAGTAGCAGATGTTCAGCCTGATAGACGCGCGTGTGAAGGCATATGTACGGTACGATCATAATTCCTCATGCAAGAACAACAGGACATAATTCCGCTTAAGGTGGACACCGGACTCGCCTGCCTGGTGATGCTGGCGCGCTTTCATCAGATCGCCGCTGACCCGGGACAGTTGACGCATCAATTCAAGGTGGCAGGTGTATCATTCGGCAAGAACGACATTCTGCTCGCCGCCAAACAACTGGGTATGCAGGCAAAAGTGGTCAAGACCTCATATGACCGCTTGGCGCGTACCCCGCTGCCGGCCATGGCGGCAGATAAGGGCGGCGGCTATTTCATCCTCGCGCGTTTCGCCGACGACAAGGCGCTGATTCACGATCCGCGCGTCCAGCTGCCAAAGATAGTCGAAAAAGAACAATTGCTGGCGCACTGGAACGGCGAGCTCATCCTGTTTACTTCCCGTGCCTCGATGATCGGCGAGATGGCCAGATTCGATTTTTCCTGGTTTATCCCGGCTATCGTTAAATACCGCAAGCTGCTGCTTGAAGTGATGCTGGTGTCGTTCGTGCTGAACCTTTTCGCACTGGTCACCCCGCTGTTCTTTCAGGTGGTGATGGACAAGGTGCTGGTGCACCGCGGTTTGACCACGCTGGATGTGATTGCCATCGGACTCTTCGTCGTGCTGATTTTTGAAGTGCTGCTTTCAGGCCTGCGCAGCTATGTATTCGCCCATACCACCAGCCGTATCGATGTGGAGCTGGGGGCGCGGTTATTTCGCCATCTGCTGTATCTGCCGCTGGGCTACTTTCAGGCGCGGCGTGTAGGCGATTCGGTGGCACGGGTGCGCGAGTTGGAAAACATCCGTTCGTTTCTTACCGGAAACGCGATCACGGTGGTGCTTGATGTGTTTTTCTCCGTCGTGTTCATCGGCGTGATGCTGATTTACAGTGGTTGGCTGACGCTGGTGGTGCTGGCTTCCTTGCCTTTGTATTTTCTGATTGCGTTACTGGTTACGCCAATCCTGCGCGCGCGACTGAACGAGCGGTTTAACCGGGGTGCCGAGAATCAGTCCTTCCTGGTCGAGACGATCTCCGGAATCGACACCTTGAAGAGCATGGCGGTGGAGCCGCAGATGCAGCGTCGCTGGGATAATCAGCTTGCAGGCTACGTGTCCGCCAGCTTCAAGGCTACCACGCTCGCCACGCTGGCACATGAAGCTGCGAATCTCGTCAATAACCTGGTGACCGTCGGCACATTGTGGCTGGGTGCAAGGCTAGTCATCGAAGGCAAGTTGACCGTCGGCCAGCTCATCGCCTTCAACATGCTGGCAGGTAGAGTGGCACAACCCATCATGCGGCTCGCGCAGTTGTGGACCGATTTTCAGCAGACCGGTATTTCCATCCAGCGGCTGGGCGATATTCTCAATACGCCGATCGAGGCTTCGGGTGCTAAGAGCAGCCTGCCGCAGATTGCCGGGCGCATCACCTTCGAACAGGTTCAGTTTCGCTACCGACCCGATACGCCCGAGGTATTGAAAAACGTCGACCTCGACATTCAACCGGGTGAAATCATCGGCATCGTCGGACGTTCCGGTTCGGGCAAGAGCACGCTGGCCAAGCTGATTCAACGCCTCTATGTGCCGGAGCGCGGTCACGTGCTGATCGACGGGCAGGATTTGACGCTGGTTGATGCTTCCAGTCTCAGACGGCAAATCGGTGTGGTGTTGCAGGAGAATGTGCTGTTCAACCGGACGTTAAGGGAGAACATCGCGCTGGCCGACCCCGGTGCGCCGCTGGAACAGGTAATTCAAGCCGCCAGGCTGGCCGGGGCGCATGAATTCATTTTGGAATTGACTGAAGCCTACGACACCATGGTTGGCGAACACGGATCGACCCTGTCCGGCGGTCAGCGCCAGCGCATCGCCATCGCGCGCGCCTTGATGAACAAGCCGCGCATCCTGATTTTCGACGAGGCGACCAGTTCGCTGGATTACGAATCCGAACGCATTATCCAGAACAACATGAAAGCCATCTGTCAGGGGCGTACCGTCATCATCGCACATCGACTGTCTGCGGTGCGTCATGCCGACCGCATTCTGGTCATGGATCACGGGCAGATCGTCGAGGCCGGGACGCATGCCGAGTTGCTGACGCATAAAGACGGCCCTTATTCTCGTCTGTATCAATTGCAACATGCGTGAGGGTATCGACAGGCTGCAAGTCATAGGCGAACTGATAAAGCGCCATGCCGACGTTTTTCGGCACGCCTGGCTGCTGCGCGGTGAAATGGACGATCCTTCCCTGAATGCTCATGAGGCACAGTTTCTACCTGCGGCCCTGGCGTTACGCGACACGCCGGTTCACCCCGCGCCGCGCATCGCACTCTGGCTTATCATGTTGTTTGCGCTGATCACGCTGCTGTGGGCTATTTTTGGCCGGATCAATGTGGTGGCGACGGCAGTAGGCAAGGTCACCACCAACGATCACACCAAAGTCATCCAGCCCATGGAGATCGCCGTGGTTAAATCGATCGCTGTGCGCGACGGTCAGGTGGTAAAACGCGGGCAGGTGCTGATCGAACTTGATGCCACCGCTGCCGCTTCCGACAGCGAACGCTTGCGCAACGAAGCCTTGACGGCACAATTGGAGGCCATGCGCGCGCAAGCCATGTTATCTGCCTTGACGAACGGGAAGCCGCCGCAACTCGGTGCAATCGACGGGGGTAACGCTGAGCGCATGTTGGCCGAGCAGGGGCAACTTTTCGGACAGTATCAGGAATATCAGGCTCACCAGCTGCAACTGCAGGCCGAAATCGCGCATCACCGGGCAGAACTCCAAACGACGCAGGAGCAGGTCGTCAAGCTGGAACAAACTGTGCCTATTGCCCAACGACGCGCGGAGGATTACCGGAAGCTTCTCAAGGATAACTTTATTTCTCGGCATGGTTATCTTGATCGCGAGCAGGTGCGCATCGAGCAGGAGCAGGATTTGGCCGTCAGCCAGGCCCGGGTCAGGGAAATTCGCGCCACGCTGGCAGAGGTGCAAAGCCGGCAAGCCACCCTCGCGGCTGAGACGCGCAGGCAGCTTCTGGATCAGCACAATCTGGCTGCGCAAAAAGCTTCTTCACTGGAACAGGAGCTGAACAAGGCCGAGCAGCACAGTCGCCTGATGCATTTGACAGCGCCGGTAGCAGGTGTCGTGCAGCAACTGGCGGTGCATACCGTGGGCGGGGTGGTGACGCCCGCTCAAGCCCTGATGGTGATCGTGCCCTACGATAACACGCTGGAAATTGAAGCCATGTTGCCCAATAAGGACATCGGCTTTGTGAATCCGGGGCAGGATGCCGAGGTGAAGGTGGAAGCCTTTCCCTATACCAAATATGGCACGCTGCACGGGAAGATCACACAGGTTTCATCGGACGCGATTGCCGACGAGAAACTCGGGCTGATTTATGCTGCGAAGGTACATCTGGATAAGGACACACTGAATGTCGGGAACAAGATCGTGCGGCTGACGCCCGGCATGGCGGTGACGGTCGAAGTCAAGACCGGTACGCGACGCGTGATCGAGTATTTCCTGAGTCCGCTGATACAGTACTCGAGCGAGAGTTTACGGGAGCGGTAAAGCTGGCGGTTGGGCCGATTTGGCGAGTTCCATAAATCAAAGTCAGAATATACGGCTGCAATCTGTTTCAGTTTAAAACCGATTGAAAGCGATTGCAGTTCCGGTGGTGTCCATATATGACGTTCCAGTAAATCAAAGTGTTGCGAACTTTTTGAGTGCGGCCAGGTCGGTCACGGCGATCTGTTCGCGACCTAATTTGACCCATCCCTGTTCTGCAAATCCCTTGAGCAGGCGGCTGACCATCTCGCGCGCCGACCCGAGTTCATCGGCGATCGCCTGATGTGTGGCATGGATCGGGTTGGATTTGGCTGTCAAAAGAAGTGCCAGACGTTGATCGAGCTTCTGGAAGGCTACCGCCGTGACCAGTTCCATCATGTCGGTGAGCCGCTCGGTAAAAAGCCGGAATACATAGTTGCGGAATGCGTCGCATGTTCCGAGCAAACTGTGGAAAACGGTGGCGGGCAACATGACCATTTCGAGCGGTTCTTCGACGATGCCGCGCGCCTGATAGCGGGTGTCGCCCAGCAGACAGCTGCTGGTGAGTATGCAGCTCTCTCCGGGAACGACGCGATACAGTTGCAGCTCGCGTCCGTTTGCGGATGACTTGATGACGCGCATGCTGCCGGATAACAGCAGCGGAAACCCCTGGCAGGGCTGGTTTTCGTCGAACATCACCGTTCCCGCCGGGAACCGCATCAGACTTGCGGTTACAAGAGCAAACTCGGCGGCCGGCAACTCCCGCAGCATCGGATAAAGCTGCAGGACGCGGGAGCGGGTGTCGCTATCAATCATGGCGATGATTAACAGGGCGAAGAAAAACTTCAGCCATTATCTGCTGAGGCGGTTATTTGAATCGGTTGCAGCGTATTGGAACCACGAGCAATAATCTCCGGGCGCATTTGCGGGAACAGGATCACATCGCGAATGCTGGCGCAATCGGTCAGCATCATGATCAGACGGTCGATGCCGATGCCCTCGCCTGCGGTCGGCGGCAAGCCGTATTCCAGCGCGCGTATGTAGTCATTGTCTTTGAACATCGCCTCTTCATCGCCGGCTTCTTTCGCGACAACCTGCGCATCGAAGCGCGCTTCCTGATCTTCCGCGTCGTTCAGCTCCGAGAAGCCGTTGGCAAGCTCCCGACCCAGCACGAACAGCTCGAAGCGTTCGGTAATCAACGGGTTGGCATCGCTGCTGCGCGCCAGCGGCGAGACTTCCACCGGATAGTCGATGATGAAGGTCGGTTCGAACAGCAGCGTTTCTGACAATTCCTCGAACAGCGACAATTGCAGGCCGCCGAGTGCGTCTTCGGGCCTGTGTTTGGCCTTCAAATCCTGCAATTCAGAGAGTACGAAGTCGCGGTCACCCAGCTGTGCATCGGTGAATTGCGGATGATACTTCTGGATCGCCTGCACCATGGTCAAGCGGTGGAAGGGAAGGGCCAGATCCAGTTCCTTGCCCTGATAGCTGATCAGCGTCGTGCCGAGCACTTTTTGCGCGACTTCGCGCAGCAGCTTTTCTGTGAAGTCCATCAGATATTTGTAATCGCGATAGGCTTCGTAAAATTCCAGCATCGTGAATTCAGGGTTGTGGCGTGTGGACAAGCCTTCATTTCTGAAGTTACGGTTGATTTCGAACACTTTTTCGAATCCGCCGACCACCAGGCGCTTCAGATAGAGCTCGGGCGCGATGCGCAAAAACATCTGCATATCCAGCGCGTTGTGATGCGTCTCGAA
The DNA here is from genome assembly GCA_947085835.1 of uncultured Nitrosomonadales bacterium. GTDB lineage: Bacteria > Pseudomonadota > Gammaproteobacteria > Burkholderiales > Gallionellaceae > Gallionella. Next base: position 6,638 of record CAMTXT010000025.1, read on the forward strand.
GGGTTTGGCCGATGCGCCGCCGGGAATCGAGTGCATCATCGGCGTTTCAACTTCCATGTAACCCTCGGCGATGAAGAATTCGCGTATCGCCTGAATGATCTTGGTGCGCTTCAGGAATACCTCGCGCGCATCCCCATTCGTGATCAGATCGAGATAACGCTGGCGATATTTCTGTTCCTGATCGGCCAGACCGTGGAACTTTTCCGGCAGCGGACGCAGCGACTTGGTCAGCATGCGCACTTGCGACACGCGCACAGACAGCTCACCGGTCTTGGTCCTGAACAGTACGCCGACAGCACCCAGAATGTCGCCCAGATCGTAATGTTTGAACGCGCCATGTGCCTCCTCGCCGATATCACCGCTGCTGATGAACAGCTGGATACGTCCGCTCATGTCCTGCAAGGTGGCAAAGCTGGCCTTGCCCATCACGCGTTTCAACATCATGCGCCCGGCAACCGCCACCTGAATCTGTTCAGCCTCCAGTTCGTCGTGCGTCATTTCGCCAAAATTGGCGTGCAAGTCGCCCGCCAGATGGGTGCGATCGAAGTCGTTAGGGAAAGCGATTCCCGCTTTGCGGATGGCGGCCAGTTTGTTGCGGCGCTCGGTGATGATCTGGTTTTCGTCTTGCGGGGGGAGAATGGATTCGGTTGTCATAAGGCTTGATGAGTTGAATTTTTGTGGCGAAAGATACGCGATTGTGTCACGAATGACCCCCGGTTTCCAGTTTCCAGTTCACAGATTCCAGAAAACTGTAAACCGTAAACTATGAACTGAGTAGTTCGGCGCAACGCAGGCCGCTTTGTATCGCGCCTTCCAGCGTGGCGGGGTAATCGCCTTTTGTGTAATCGCCGGCCAGCAGCAAACGGGGCAGGGACGTTTGCTGGTCGGGTCGCTGCAAGTCGGGCGTGCAGGCGAACGTGGCGCGCTTTTCCGCGATGACTTTATGCCATAAAGGTTGCTCGTCAATGCCGAATTCTGCATGCAGCTCGGCGATCACCTTTTGCGCAAGTTCGTCCTGTGAGCAATCCTGATGCAGGCCTTCCGCGCTGATCACGCAGGCGATCAGGCCGTGTTGCCCTGCGATCTGTCCCTTGTCGAACAGCCACTGGCTGATGCGCTGGTGCAGTCCCAGCATGGCGTGCGGCAACCGTACAGGTGAGGGGTATTGCAGATAGACGGTGTAGATCGGCTGATGCTGCAAGCCGTCGATTTGCGCGATCATGTCTCTGAGGGGAGGAATCGTGCGTAACAGTTTTGCTGCCGCTGTCGGCGGTGTGGCGCAGATGATGTGACTGAAAGTCATGCTTCCGCGTTTTGTTGTGATTTCCATGTGGTCTTCGTGGGAGATGATGCTTTCCACGCCGCATGAGGTGAGTACATGCCCGCCGTGTTTCTTCACATAGCGTGCGGCTCGAGCAGGAAACAGTTCAGTAAAGTCGATGCGCGGGATCAGCATGTCGCTGTCGGCGCGTTTCTGATTTAATGCATCGCGCAGCACGTTCAGCAACACCTGGGCGGAAGCGATAGCAACGGGCGTGTTCAGCGCGGCGATACACAGCGGTTCCCAGAGCTTTTGCACCAGCACAGCGCTTTGTCCGTGACGGGCGAGCAACTCGGTAGCCGTCATGTCGCCGTCCTCTCCCGCAGTCCCTCGTGCGGGGAGCTTGAAATTCATTCGGCGCAATGTGAACATGAAGCGAGCTGCACTCAGCCGTTCAGCCCATGTCAGCCCATGAGCGCGGAGCAAGGCGACCAGCAGATGAAAAGGGGCAGGCAGACGCGGCGCGCGCAATGCAAAATGGCCGTGCAGATCGAGTTGCAAAGGCTGCCGCAAAAAATCCTGTTCGAGATTGCCGCCGACCTGTTCGATCATGCGCAGAGTCTGGTGATAACAGCCCAGCAGCAGATGCTGACCGTTGTCCAGCTGCGTATTTTGATGCGCAACGCCGCGCGCCCGTCCACCCAGGTGTTTTGCGCTCTCAAACACCGTGACAGGAATGCCTTTTTCGGCAAGCGCTACGGCTGCCGCCATACCCGCATACCCACCGCCGATGACGGCGATACTCATCGAGGCATTAGGTGAATCAGGGTCGTCACACCGGCGTATGCCGGTGTCTAGCCTATTTGATAACTGGATTCCGGCTTTCGCCGGAATGACGGAATGTTTCATGGCTGTTAATTTTTGACCCAGGTGATCCAGGCCAGCCAGAGTTTGCGCAACGGAGTGAGCGAGACGCGCTCTTTGAGTACGTGGCAGCCGGAGGCGACCACTTCATCGAGTGTTGCGCGGTAGATCGCTGCCATGATCAGTCCGGTGCGCTGGTTTTTACGGTCGACGTCCGGCAACTGTGCCAGCGCCTGACCGTAGAAGCGCTGCGCGCGCTCAATCTGAAACGCCATCAGCTTCTGGAAATTCTCGCTCTCAACCCCGTTCAAAATATCCGCTGCCGTCACGTTATATTGTTTCATCTCGTCCATCGGCAGATAGATGCGGTTGCGCCGGGCATCTTCACCGACATCGCGGATGATGTTGGTGAGCTGAAAGGCCAGCCCCAGATCATGCGCATATTTGAGCGTTTGACGATCCTGATAGCCGAAAATCTCAACCGACAGCAGGCCGACCACGGAGGCTACGCGGTAACAATACAGTTGCAGCGACTTGAAGTCGGCATAGCGCGGCTGATCCAGATCCATCTCCATGCCGTCGATGATTTCCAGCAGAAGTTCCTGTGCCATGTTGAACTGCACAACGACGGGAACAAGCGCGAGAGCCACAGGATGTTGCGGTTTTCCGCCGTAAATTTCCGCGACCTGACCGCGCCACCATTGCAGTGTGGTGCGTGCCACTTGTTCATCAGAGCATTCGTCCACTACATCGTCCACTTCGCGGCAGAAGGCATACAGCGCGGTGATCGCACGGCGTTTTGCCGATGGCAGGAACAGGAAGCTGTAATAAAAGCTGGAGCCGCTGGCTGCGGCTTTGTCTTGGCAGTATTGGTCTGGAGTCATGATTTCAATAGGAGTGGGGTGCCGATTTTGCGAGCATGATAACCCAGTCGAACGGGCCGAGCACCGGGCGGCGACGGAATATGTCGTAATCGGCGGCTTCGATCTTGTCGAGGATGCGCAGTCCGCCTGCGATAATCATGCGCATTTCAAGGCCGATACGGCCGGTCAGGACAGAGCCCAGCGGCGCGCCTTGCAGCATCAGTGCGCGTGCGCGATCCACCTGGAATTTCATCAGTTTTCGCCAGTTGTCATCGCAGACTTGCAGTGCAATCTGGTTCTCCGCGACGCCGTATTGTTTCATTTCATCCAGCGGCAGGTAGATGCGCTGTATCGCGTAATCCTTCGCCACATCCTGCCAGAAATTGATCAGTTGCAAGCTGGTGCAAATCGCGTCCGAGTAGGCCAGATTGACCGGCGTGGCTTCACCATACAGATGTAGCAGCAGATTGCCTACCGGATTGGCGGAACGGCGGCAGTAATCGAGCAGTTCGGTGTAATTGTTATAGCGCTTCGTCACCACGTCCTGCGAGAACGCATCGAGCAGATCGTAATGTGGCGGCAAGGGCAGGTTGTGCTGTCTGATCGTTGACGCCAGGTTTTGAAACAGCGGCGTGAGCGGTGTTTCATTTTTACCGATGCGATCCAGTTCGGTGCGAAAAGTCTCTAGCTGGCGGAGTCGTTCATCGTCCGGCAGATCGCCTTCGTCGGTGATGTCATCCGCAGCCCTTGCGAAATGGTAAATCGCCGCCACAGGTTTGCGCAGCCGACGGGGCATCAGGATGGAGGCGACCGGGAAATTCTCGTAGTGATCAACTGGCATGGACTGTAAAATTACGGTTTAGTGTAAGGGCCAAGGAAACGGATGCCGTTGAAATGAATCAGGTGTGTCGGGTCACTGGCGCACCATACTTCGGTTTCCCAAGCTACGACGGATAGAAACTTGCGCATGACTTCTCCACGGTCGGGGAATGCCGTCACGAATACCAGTCCCGCCGTGGCGGCTTTGAACAGATTGGATAATTCTGCATGACGTATGCCATCCACCGGGCCGCCACTTGCAACGGCCTCGACCAGAATGAGCCAGTTCTTCTCGCGGTAGTAAATTATCACATCGGGCATTTTGCCATGGCTTCCTACTTTGACGCCTATTGCTTCAAGCAACTGTTCGTCAAAGTAACCCCATTTCGTTCCCGTATCTCCTACATAAACAAGTTCTCCACCCGGCACGAAGCGTGGAATAAATTCTTCAATGGTCGCGCGAATCAGATCAGAGTGTTTGCCTGCACTTAACTTGATATTACGTCCATGGTTGATGACCACCGGGATTCGTTGCATGTCACGGTGACGGGCGAATTGTTCTGCCAATGTCTGGTTTGTTTCCAGGTAAGTGTGCAAGGATTTTTTCCATCCCTTTGTGCTAAATTTTCGGAGCAGGGCAAGGGCGTTGGATTCTACTTGGTAGCAGTTGTCCGAACTGTTGACTGCCCTGTCTGGTTTGTCCGGATTGTGAAGCAAGACACCAGCAGCAACCAGCTGTTTGACACTGTATTTTCGGACGCTTTCCCGTGAATTTTCGGCGTAATTGTGTTCGAGTTTTTCACGGGCGAAATCAAGAATTGCTCTGATGCCCAGCATTGGATTGCTGGCCTTATTCCAGGTCGTGGTTTCAGGTAAATCGAGTAACGCCAACAGGCAAATAGCTGTTCTGTCGTTTAACTGCTCATTGGGCATGCCGATCTGTCTGAGCACATCCAGTGCTTCGTTGATTCGTTCCTGCTTTGCGGTCATGGTATTTGCAGTTCCTCAAGCAAACGATCAATGGTGACTTGATCGTTGGGCTGTTCTTTTGCGCGTTGGCCTAGTTTCTGCAATTGTTCGCGGCTTGGATAACGCATATTTCGCAAATCCGTGGCATTTACCTGCGTGTGGCCAGAGAACACCCGAAAATGCTCGTCAAGAACGGTCGAATTAAGAAAAGTGGTCAATCCACGGGCGGAGTCTTCGTCCATGCCGTGCTTCCCGATGTGGAATACATTCCAATGATTTTCGAAGCCGATATAAGCTGCATCAAGCGCCTCATGGGCTAGATGGTAAGCCACGAGACGGCGGCGTTCCTCCTTTGTGGAAAACCGCTTGACGAGTACATAGTGTCCACGCGGCATTAGCCATTTATAAATATCAGTGGAAAGCTGCAACGCATTGGGTTTCTTATGTGATTTTGGCCAGCATAAGGTGCCGCCGCTGAAATGGTGGGGGTAGAGCAGGGGGGCAGTGTCATGGCCAGGTTCATCCCGCCAGTATCCTTTCAGCCGGAAATCCACCACCGGCCCGGTACAAACTTCCAGCCCTATGTCTTGTAACGTGTGTGTGCATAGCTCAGGGGCGTTTGTTTGCCCAGCTGTGGTCGGGATGTGAATGAATTGTTCCAAATCGTTCGGCTTCACAATTGCGGCAGCGTCAAACGTAGTCTGCTGATAGTCCAAAAATTTTGCATCATGCGAGGTGGATACGATGACAGGCCCCTGCAGTTCACCTTTGATCATGTGGATGATGACGTTCTCTTGCAAAACCTCATCGTCATGAAATGCTTTGTTTCGACTCTCGAATAAATGTAGTTGGCGAATGGAGCAAGTCTGCAAAATCAGATTGCGGAACGGGCGGTAATAACTACCGTTACAAAATGAGCGAGGAATAATAGCGACAATCTCCCCCCCTTTTGCCATTAATAACACGGTCAGTGCGACGAAAGCCGTGTACAGGTTGACTGTCTCAATGCCTGCCATACGCAATAATTTACGGTGCTTCGAATTGGTGCTTATTTTCTTGTAAGGAGGGTTGAGAATTGCGTGTGTGTACCGGTTGTCGCCGCCGAGCTGTATGGAGAAAGTTGCATCTTCGATAAAGTCCGAAGTATGAACGCAGGCTTTAATTTTGCCCTGTCCAAGCTGCACATATTCGTCCAGTGTGTTTTTCAGGTAGCCACCCAGAGTGCCATCTATCTCCCATGTTTCAGCATCTACTGAAGTTTCTTCGCGCAACGCCTGATCGAAAAAAGCAGAAGTTAATGAACCTACGCCAGCACCCGCATCCAGCAATTTCACCTTGCCGTGGTAGGAAAATAGCGAAGCCATAAACTCAGCGATAGGTGACGGGGTCATGTACTGCCCAAGTTCGGAGCGTTGCTTTGAGTCCAGTAATTTACTGGCCTCGCGCCTTACCTGGTCAATAGCTAGCGTCATAGCTTACAACAGATCGTTTTTGTGCAGCATGAACACGAACTGATCGCCCGCCGTCACGTCCAGCCAGGTGAACGGCAACTTAGGATAGGCGGCCTCCAATATATCGCGGTTGTGGCCGATTTCGACGATCAAAATGCCGTTGTCGGTCAGATGTTCTGCTGCGTGTTTGAGTATCGCGCGCGTGGCATCCAGCCCGTCATGTCCGCTGCCCAAAGACAGTTTTGGTTCGTGCAAATATTCCTGGGGCAGGGCGGCTACCGACTCCGCATCGACATAGGGCGGGTTGCTGATGATCAGATCGTATTTACGGCCTGACAGCTTGGTAAACAAGTCCGATTCGATCAGGGTTATCCGTTCCGCTAATTCGTAATCGGCAACATTGCGTGCGGCAACGCTCAACGCGCCGGGGGATAAGTCAACCGCATCCACATGGGCGTTAGGGAAGGCGTCTGAGGCCAAAATGGCCAGACAGCCGCTGCCGGTGCACAGATCCAGCACGCTATCGATCGCTTCAGGGTCTGCGATCCAGGGCGAGAGCTGCTGACGCAGCAACTCGGCGATGAAAGAGCGCGGCACGATGACGCGTTCATCCACATAAAAGCTGTATTCGCCCAAAAAAGCTTCATGGGTCAGATAGGCGGCCGGGATGCGCTGCTCGACGCGCCGCTGAATGACGCTCAGCACCTCGGCGCGCTCAGCCGGTGTGAGGTGTGCCTCGAGAAAGGGTGCGAGCGTGTCGATCGGCAGGTGCAGCGTGTGCAGAATCAGATAGACGGCTTCGTCATAGGCATCATTGCTGCCGTGCCCGAAGAATAACTTGGCCTGATAGAAACGGCTGACCGCAAAACGCAGATAGTCGCGTACGGTGGACAGATTTTGAGAGGCTGCGGAAAAGTAATTGGTCATTTGCATAGCAGGTTTTCCAGTGTGCGCTGATAAGTGAGCTTGAGCGGCTCGATGTCGGCGACGGCGACGCACTCGTTAAGCTTGTGTATCGTGGCATTCAACGGCCCGAATTCGATGACCTGAGGGCAGATGTCCGCGATGAAGCGTCCGTCCGAAGTGCCGCCGGAAGTCGAGAGTTCCGGGGTGATGCCGTAACTTTGTTCAATCGCGTGGCTGATGGCCTCAACCAGAGAACCCTTTGGCGTCAAATAGGGTTTGCCGGATAATTCCCACTGCAAGTCGTATTTGACATTGTGTTTGTCGAGAATCGCATGCACGCGGTCTTTCAGCTCCTGCTCGGTGCTGGCGGTGGAGAAACGGAAATTGAACAGGATTTCCACGGTGCCGGGCACGACGTTGGTCGCCCCTGTGCCGCCGTTGATGTTGGAGATTTGCCAGGAAGTCGGCGGAAAGTATTGGTTGCCGTTGTCCCAGGTGGTCGTGGACAGCTCGGCTATCGCAGGGGCTGCCATGTGGATCGGGTTTTTAACCAGGTGAGGATAAGCGATGTGCCCTTGAATTCCCTGAACGATCAACGTGCCGGACAGTGAGCCGCGCCGCCCGTTCTTGATCATGTCGCCGACCAGCTTGTTTGAAGTGGGTTCGCCGACGATGCAATAATCCAGTGTTTCGCCGCGCGCCTGCAAGGCTTCGACCACGCGCACCGTGCCGTCAACCGCCACGCCTTCTTCGTCTGAGGTGATCAGCAAGGCGATTGAACCCTCGTGGTCGGGATGATCTTCGATGAACGCTTCAATGGCCGTGATGAAGGCCGCGACGGAGGTTTTCATGTCCGCCGCACCCCGACCAAACAGCATTTCATCGCGTATCGTGGGCTCGAAAGGCGGGCTGAACCAGGACTGTTCAGGACCCGAGGGTACGACATCGGTATGCCCGGCAAACACCACGACGGGGCTGTCTATGCCGCGCCGCGCCCAGAAATTGTCGACATTGCCAAAACGCATGCGTTCGACGATAAAACCTGATTTTTCCAGCCGTTCGATCAGAATTTCCTGGCAGCCCGCATCATCCGGGGTGAGTGAGCGGCGCGCAATCAGCGCCTTGGCGAGTTCGAGTGTTTCGGTCATGATTAACCTTTCACGTTAAATATTTGGGCATAAGCTGCCGTCTGGAAACCGACATAAAGCAACTTGCCATCTTGTTCCAGTATCGGACGTTTGATGACGCTGGTTTTGTCTGTCATCAAAGCCAGCGCAGAAGCCTCATCTATAACCACCTGTTTTTGTTCGACTGTCAGTCCGCGCCAGGTCAGACCTTTACGGTTGATCAGATCGCTTTGGTCGCGTTGTTGCAGCCATTTTTTCGCGGTTTCTGTATCCAGACCGCATTTTTTGAAGTCATGAAATTCGACCGCAATGTCATGTTGCGCGAGCCAGTCGCGCGCCTTTTTAACCGTGCTGCAATTATTAATGCCGTATAGCTTCACGGGAAGCTCGCGTAGCGATACATCGTCCCTCTCTCCATTTTGTGGGAGAGAGCTAGGAGAGAGGGGAGCGGGTATGACTGAATGAGGAGTTTTTGCCATACACGTTAAGAGATGTCCAGATCGAGTTTGATGCCGCTGAAGTCGGATTGCGGCGAGGTGGTTTTGCTTGTGATCGGATTGGGCGAATAAGTAGGCGTCGTCATGGTATTGGTACGCTCCGAAAAATCAACCAGTGCGGACAGATTGCTGGCCGAATCGGCGTTGCGCATGGCTTCTTCCTTGCTGATGACGCCGGTTTTAAACAGCCTGTACAGGGCTTGTTCGAAGGTTTGTGAACCTGCAGACACGCTTTTATCGATCGCCTCGTGGATCTTTTCGATTTCGTCGTTCTTGATCAAGTCGGCGATCAAGGTGGTGTTCAGCAATACTTCCACCGCAGGCACCTGTTTGCCCTGCATGTTGCGCACAAGGCGTTGTGAAACCACTGCGCGCAAACACATGGAAAGGTCGGACAAAACGCTTTGACGTGAATCGTAGGGGAAAAAATTGACGATGCGATTGAGCGCGTGATAGCTGTTATTGGCGTGCAGCGTAGTCAGGCACAAGTGCCCGGTTTGCGCAAAAATCAGCGCGTGCTTCAAGGTTTCGCGGTCACGCACTTCACCTATCATCAACACATCGGGCGCTTCACGCATGCCGCACGACAGCGCGTTTTCGTAGTTGAGCGTGTCGGTGCCGATTTCACGCTGGTTTATGATGGACTTGTCATGCTTGAAAATGTATTCGATAGGATCTTCGATGGTCAGAATATGTCCGGTCTGGATGCTGCTGCGATGATCGATCATCGCGGCCAAGGTGGTAGATTTTCCTGACCCGGTAGCCCCGACCACCAGTACCAGACCACGCTTTTCCATGATCAACGACTTGAGCACGGCAGGCAGGCGTAATTCTTCCATGTCGCTGATTTTGCCTCTGATATAGCGGATGACGATCGCTATGTCGCCGCGCTGACGGAAGATGTTGACGCGGAAATTGCCCAGGCCATCTTCGCGGTAGGAGAAGTTCATCTCCATGCTGGCTTCGAAATCCATGATCTGTTTCGAAGACATCATCTCATAGGCGATCCGCTTGATGACATCTGCGCTTAGTATCTGCGAGTTGACCGGCATGGCGATGCCGTCAATCTTGATGTTGACTGGCGCGCCGACCGAAAAAAACAAGTCGGAGGCTTGCTTGTCGGCCGCCAACTTCAGCAAAGGTGTGACGATCATCGTGAGCTCCTTGAAAGAGCAGCTGGTAGCCGGTAGCGGGTAGCTACAAGCCACAAGCTACAAGCTGTTTAAATGCCTCTGAGCAATTCGTTGATGCCGACCTTGGACAGCGTCTTGGCATCGACTTTCTTTACAATCACCGCGCAGTACAGACTGTATTTGCCGTCAGGCGAAGGCAGGCTGCCGCTGACCACGACGGATCCGGCGGGTACGCGCCCGTAGGTGACGGTGCCTGTTTCACGATCGTAAATCTTGGTGCTCTGGCCGATGAACACGCCCATCGAGATCACCACGTTGTCCTCCAGGATCACGCCTTCGACGATTTCCGAACGTGCACCTACAAAACAGTTGTCGCCGATGATGGTCGGATTGGCCTGAACCGGTTCCAGCACACCGCCGATACCGACGCCGCCGGACAGGTGCACGTTTTTGCCGATCTGCGCGCAGGAGCCGACCGTGGCCCAGGTATCCACCATGGTGCCTTCATCCACATAGGCGCCGATGTTCACATAAGAGGGCATCAGCACGACGTTCTTGGCGATGTAGGCGCCTTTTCGGGCGGCAGCTGGCGGCACAACACGGAAACCGCCTTCGCGGAAATCGCGGCTGTTGTAGTCGGCGAATTTAGAGGGCACTTTGTCGTAATAGTTGGTGAAGCCGCCCTTGATGAAGGCGTTGTCTTCCAGACGGAACGACAGCAGCACGGCTTTTTTCAGCCATTGATGCGTGAACCATTCGCCGTCGATTTTTTCCGCCACGCGCAGTGTGCCATTGTCCAGCCGGGTGATGACGTTATCGACCGCTTCTTTCAGTTGCGCATCCGCGTTGCGCGGGGTGATTTCGCTGCGACGTTCAAAGGCGGTTTCGATGATTTTCTGTAATTGGTCCATGTGAGTTCCTTAATAATAAAAGATAATTTTGGTAGCTGGTAGCTGGTAGCTGGTAGCTGGTAGCTCGCTACGAAGTTTTTGCTACAAGCTACAAGCTGCAAGTTTGTTACTGAATTCAGCGATTCTTTTTGCGGCTTCCACGGTTTCTTCCGTGTCGGCGACCAGCGCCAGACGCACAAAATTCTCTCCCGGATTGATGCCTTGCGCGCTGCGGGCCAGGAAACTGCCCGGCAATACCGTCACATTATAATCGCGATACAGCGCCTGCGCGAAGGCTGTGTCGGCAATCGGCGTGCGTATCCACAGATAAAACGCGGCATCCGGCTGAGATACGGGCAACACGTCCTTGAGAATTTCCACCACGCGGGCAAACTTCTCGGTGTAAAGCCTGCGGTTTTCTGCGACATGCGCCTCGTCATTCCAGGCCGCGATACTGGCGGCCTGGATCACCGGATTCATCGCCGATCCGTGGTAGGTGCGGTACAGCGCGAATTTTTCGATGACTTTAGCGTCCCCCGCGACAAAGCCCGAGCGCATCCCCGGCACGTTCGAACGCTTGGACAGGCTGGAAAACACCACCAGATTGCGATAGTCGCCACGCCCCAGTTGAAGGGCTGCTTGCAGCGCGCCCAGCGGCGGTGTGTCGGAATAAATTTCCGAATAACATTCGTCCGAGGCGATCACAAACCCGTAGCGGTCGGACATCTCGAACAGGGTTTTCCACTCAGTCAGCGACATCACATGTCCGGTCGGGTTGCCCGGCGAGCAGACATAAATCAGCTGGGTGCGTTGCCAGACATCGATGGGCAACTGGGTGAAATTCAGCGCGTAGTCATCTTCGGGCAACGTGTTCAGAAAGTAGGGTGTGGCGCCTGCCAGAAATGATGCGCCTTCGTAAATCTGGTAGAACGGATTGGGGCAAACCACGGCAGGATCGGGGCGGCTGCGATCGATGACCGTTTGTGCGAAAGCGAACAAGGCCTCGCGGCTGCCGTTCACCGGCAGTACCTGGGTTTTGAAATCAGGCGCAGGGATACAGTAGCGCCGCGACAGCCAATCGGCTATTGTGCTGCGCAGCGCGTCGGAGCCTGCGGTTGTGGGGTAGCTGGCCAGGCCATCGAGACTATCGATGAGTGCAGTGCGGATGAATTGCGGCGTGGTGTGCTTGGGCTCACCGATGGACAGGCTGATCGCTGAAAAGTCCTTGTTGGGTGTGACCGCGCAAAACAATGCGGCGAGTTTCTGGAACGGGTAAGGCTGGAGTCGTTGTAAATCAGGGTTCATTTATTGATGGCCTAGTCGAAATTTATGATGCGCCTCTGTCGTCATTCCGGCGAAGGCCGGAATCCAGCGGTTTTGAGTAATAAGGCAACTTAATGACTGGATTCCGGCCTTCGCCGGAATGACGGACTCGTAAAGTTTTGTGATTATAAAGGTGTAGCGTGTGTCATCAAAACAAAATGTAATGCCGATCGCAGGAATCTTAAGCGGCGCACTGGTGTGGGGGCTGATCTGGTATCCCTACCGCGTGTTGCAGGGCGTAGGGATATCAGGCCCGTTGGGGACGATGATTACCTATTCGCTGGCGATGCTGCTGGGCGGGTTCATGTTGCCGCGCGTGTGGCGCGAGTTTTCTTCTGCGGGCTGGTGGGCGCTCTTGCTGTTGCTCAGTGCAGGCTGGGCCAATTTCGGCTATGTGCTGGCGATGCTGCACGGCGAGGTGATGCGCGTGCTGCTGCTGTTCTATCTCGCGCCGGTCTGGACCATCCTGTTTTCCTACTGGCTGCTTGGCGAGCGCCTGAATCGTTACGGATATCTGGTCATCGCCTTGTCGCTCGCCGGCGCATTCATCATGCTGTGGGAACCGGCTCTGGGCATGCCGTTCCCGCAAAACAGCGCCGAGTGGACAGGCTTGTCGGCAGGCATCGGTTTTGCACTGTCCAACGTGGTGTCGCGTCGCGCAACGAACCTTAGCGTTGAGACAAAAACATTCAGTATCTGGCTGGGGACGGCGTTGCTGACCGCTCCGCTGTTATGCTGGCAAGGCGGCGTGTCGCTGTCGGGAATCGGCACGCAAGCCTGGCTGATACTGGGGTTGCTGAGCGTCGCGCTGTGCGCGGTCAGCTTTGCGGTGCAATACGGTGTCACGCATATGCCGGCAAACCGCGCCATGTTATTGTTTTTATTCGAATTGGTTATCGCCGCAATTGCATCCTATTTTCTGGCAGGCGAGGCGATGAAATTGCGCGACTGGATAGGGGCCGCGCTGATCGTTTCCGCCAGCCTGTTGTCAGGGCGGCTGCATGCAGAACCCGGGGCGGGTAGCTGAGGAAAAGCGCTAAGATCAGATGAAGATCTCGACGCCTTCCCGTGCCAGCCTGACATCGAGCACCCCTAAATCATGGCGGCTCAGGGCCTGGGCGAACACCTGCTCCAGTTCATCATCGCTGCGGGTGGGTTCATGGTGAGTGCAATAGAGAATTTTTACACCGGCATCGAGGGCGAGTTGGATGCTGCTGTCGAAGGTGCCATGCCCCCAGCCCTTCTTTGCCGGATACTCCTCCTGCGTGTAGGATGAGTCCGCGATGAGGATATCTACCCCGCGCATGGATTCGACGATGGTCTGCCGCTGCTCCTCGATCAAGGCCTGATATTCGGCATGTCCCTCGTCAGCCGGCTCGTAGATGTTGAAATGCGCTTCGTGGTCGCCGGTGAAAAAGATTGCCCGGCCATTGCATTCGATCCGATAGCCCAGATTGATGACCGGATGATTGAGCAAGACGGAGGTGACCGTGGCATCACCCACGGTAACGGTCTCATTCGGCATAATGTCGGTGTATTCGAAGCGGGATTTTATCTCGGCAGCGCTGACCGGGAAATAGCTGTATTGCAGCTGCATATTGATGATGCGCTCAGGCCCTTCGCCGGTGATGGGGTCGATGGCGCCGTACAGCTTGATGGTGTTTCCCGGGATGAAAATGGGAATGAAAAACGGCAAGCCCTGGATGTGATCCCAGTGGCTATGCGTATTGAAGATATGCGCGGTAATGGGCAGCCTTTTGAGCAGCGTTTGCGCCAAAGTAAAAATGCCCGTGCCGCCATCCAGAACGATCAGTTCGTCGTCATCGGTGCGTATCTCGATGCAGGTCGTGTTGCCGCCGTAACGCACGGTACGATCGCCCGGTGACGGTATCGAGCCGCGCACCCCCCAGAATTTTAATTTCATGCGTCGATCTCCCGTCCGACGTGGGCTACGACTTGCGCTTCGTTTTCAATCCTTGAAAGATCTCCCAGGCTGGCGATGATGTCTGACAAAGAACCGTTAAAACGCGCCGCCAAAGCGGGAGGCAGCTCTTCCACCTGAAGATTGCCGCCACTGCCAAGACCTAGCTGTTTGCTGATCTGATTCGCCACAAAAAGACAACTTTGCACCGTGTCGTCCGGTGGAATCGCACTGTGATGATTGCGTATCGTCTCGATGAGTTGTGTGGGGAAACGCCATTTCTCCACCAGCATTCCGCCGATGACGGTGTGATCGGTACCGATGATCTGTCGTTCAGCGGCATGCAAAGAGATCGATTGCTCAATGCTGTGCGCCAGCGCGGCCTTGGATTCTGAAGGCAGAAACTGGCCCAGCACGACTTTGCCGAAATCGTGCAGCAGACCTGCGATATAACAGTCGGCAGGATCGGTATCATCCCGGCCATACTTCTGGCATAACGCGCGCGCCAGACCTGCCGTCGTCAGGGAGTGCGTCAGGTAGCCGTGCACATCGAATCCTACCTCGGTTTGCGGCGGCATGGCACCCATCGCCGCAAATGACAAGGCCATATTCTTGATGGTATTCAAACCGAGATAGACCATAGACTGATTGACCGAGGTTACCTGCTTGGTAAATCCGTAGCTGGCGGAATTGATGACACGCAGCAATTTCATGGTCATCACCGGATCTTTTTCGATGACCATGACCAGCTCTTTAGGCGAGCAATTGATGTCGCGCGATAACTCCAGAATACGCTGTACGCTTTTGGGGAAAGCGGGCATTTTTTCCACTGCGGCGGATAATCTTTTGGTCAGCTCTACAGAGATTTCGGTCATGGTGTGGATTAAGCTATGAGCATGAAGGCTGGCTCACAGATTGCTCAGATTGATCTGTGAAATTTAACAAATGATAACGCATCTGTTCGGTATGCTGTTGATTGAGGCTGCATGGTTTTTACTGCCCGGATTCCGAACAGTAGATGAAGCGATTTCGTCCTGCTGCCTTGGCAGCGTACATCGCCTTGTCCGCAGATCTTAGCAAACCTGCCAAATCGGTTGCATCCTGCGGATACAGGGCAATCCCGATGCTCGCTGAAATATGATATCCGGTTTCGTCATTTACGAAGAAAAAAGGTTGCGCAAGCTTCTCAACGATCTGCTCTGCTATCCGCAGGGTCTGCGTTGTATCGCCAAGCTCAGGCAGGATGACGGTGAATTCGTCACCACCCAACCGTGCGACCGTATCGGCTTCGCGCACGCAACTGCTGATGCGCCGTGCCACCTCCATCAGCAACGCATCGCCGTTGGCGTGTCCCAGCGTGTCGTTGATTTCCTTGAAGTAATCCAGGTCGATAAAGAACAGGGCGAGTGGCAACTCGGTACGATGTGCCAGCTTGATTGCTTGCCCCAACCGGTCATGAAACAGGCGACGGTTAGGCAGGTTGGTCAGCGGATCATAGTTGGCCTGCCAGTGGATCAGTTCGTCCTTTTGTTTCTTTTCGGTGATGTCTGAAAACTGCGCGACATAGCGGTAAACGCTGCCATCCTCGTGGCGCAGCGCGATGATGTTGACTGATTTTGCGTAAAGCTCGCCATCTTTACGTTTGTCCCAGATTTCCCCCTGCCAGTGCCCCTTGCTCAGAATTGATTGCCACATCTTCCGATAAAAGTGAGCGTCATGCAGGCCGGATTGCATGAGCTTGGGGTTTTTGCCGATTACCTCAGCTGGCGTATAGCCGGTTATGCGCGTGAAGGCCGGGTTAACATCCACGATCAGGTTATTCTCATCGGTCACAACGATGGCATCTGCGTTGGACTGGTAGATAGAGGCCGCCAATCTCAACGATTTATCGGAACTGCATAACGCCTCTGACATCCGATTGAATGCGATGGTTAGCTTGCCGATCTCGTCCTGGTCGCCATCCTTCAGTGCAATAGGGACGAAATGCTCTATGCTGCCACTGAGTTGCATCGATTCCATTGCGGATTGCAGCTTCACGATAGGTTGCATGAACCGGCTTATCAGCCAGCGGGTAGCGAAATACAGCAGGATTTGCAACAGTATCTGTCCCAGCCAGAGCATGCCCTGGGTTTGCCTGATGGCATTGAAATCTTCGGTCAGGTCGATCGTGATGCTGGCGGCCCCGTTCACCGATCCTGCCTCCACTTTGTGGCAGGTCAGACAATTGGTGCCCCGATAATTGGCGCTCGCGATGAAGGGGACGACGGTACGCAGCGTCGGCGCGTTGCGATCTTCGCTCAACAGAAAATCCGGCTGCTTCGACTTCATCACGCGCCTATCCATCTCGTCTGCAACCTGTTCTTCCGGCAGGCCGGTGCCGAACTGATCCTGTACCTGTTTGGCGCGAATGATGCGCAACTCCTTCACATCCTTTGATTCCCCCATCTTTTTGATGAAAAGACGACGGTTTTCAGGGTCGGAAATCATGCCGGTAACCATCAGCATGTTCATGCCGTTGATGATCCCGTCAGCGGAGACGGTGGCGCGCCTCTCTGCGCCATCCAGGATTTCTCCTTCGATGTGCTCCATCACCCAGATGTGGGCGAATGACAATGCAACGACCAACATCACCTGGATAGGGATGTTCAGCTTGGTTCCAATGTCGAGTGCCTGCCACCAGTTTCTCATTAAGTTTTGCTGACTTTCATGCTTTTTTTCGGATGGACAGAATAGTACCGCATTGCGCATGTCTGCGAAACACGCATAGTCAGACAAGACGAGTCGCGTGTCGCTTGCCAACGGGCTGAGGCATTTTGAATGCGCGTCGCGAGCATGTGGTTTGCGTCGCGTTTTACAGCGAAATCGGGAAATCGCAGCAGAATTGCGTGGTGAATTATTCAGCGTTTCCCTAGGCTACCGTCACATTCATGTCCAGGTACACGTCCTGAATCGCATTGAGCAAGTTCACGCCGTCCTGCATCGGTTTCTGGAAGGACTTGCGGCCGCAGATCATGCCCATGCCACCGGCGCGTTTGTTGATGACAGCCGTGCGCACCGCCTGATGCAAGTCGTCATGGCCCGATGCGCCGCCGGAATTGATCATGCCGACGCGCCCCATGTAGCAGTTTGCCACCTGATAACGCACCAGATCGATCGGATGATCCGAACTCAGCTCGCTGTAAACTTTTGCGCTGGTCTTGCCGAAGCCGATCGCGTTGTAGCCGCCGTTGTTTTCGGCCATTTTCTGCTTGATGATGTCGGCGTTGATGGTGGCGGCCAGATGATTGGCCTGCCCGGTTAAATCGGCGGCAACGTGGTAATCGATGCCGTCCTTTTTGAACGCCGGATTGCGCAAATAGGCCCACAGCACGGTCGCCATGCCGAGATTGTGCGCGTGCTCGAACGCCTCTGATACCTCGCTGATTTGTCGGCGCGATTGTTCGGAACCATAAAAAACGGTCGCACCGACCGCCACTGCACCCATGTCGAAGGCCTGATCCACACTGGCGAACAGCGTCTGATCGAATTTATTGGGATAGGTGAGCAGTTCGTTATGATTGATTTTGACGATGAACGGAATCTTGTGTGCGTAGCGGCGCGAGACGGATGCGAGCACGCCGAGCGTGGAGGCCACGCCGTTGCAGCCGCCTTCGATGGCAAGTTTGACGATGTTCTCGGGATCAAAATAAATCGGGTTGGGCGCGAACGAGGCGCCGCCGGAATGCTCCACGCCCTGATCCACCGGCAGCAGCGACAGATAGCCGGTGTTTGCAAGTCTGCCATGTCCGTACAGGGCTTGCAGGCTGCGCAGCACGCCGGGCTTGCGATCCTTCATTGCCACCACGCGATCCACATAATCCGCACCCGGCAGATGCAGCAATTCTTTGGGGATGCCTGCACAGCGGTGATTCAACAGATGCTCCGCTTCATCCGCCAGTAGTTGCACGATGTTCGTCATGATTTATCTCCTTGTAAATGGCTAATAAAGCGTTATATTACTCCTGTTGTTGTCATTCAACATGTTGATATATTTAGGTTTTAATGAGTTTATCCCGACTGGTAATCGGGGATGTCTGATCGATTTCTGTCGTCATGCAAGCGGCATCATGTCGTATAATTTCGCCCAGTTCATACTTAAGGCCTTACAACATGTCTGCTCAACTATCTGTAATCGGTACGCCGCTCAGCCCTTCTGCCACAAAAGTCATGCTGCTGGGCAGCGGCGAACTGGGCAAGGAAGTCATCATCGCGCTGCAACGCCTAGGCGTGGAAACCATCGCGGTGGATCGCTATGCCGACGCACCAGGGCACCAGGTGGCGCATCGCGCTCATGTGATCAACATGGCGGATGGCGCAGCGCTGCGTGCCTTGATCGAACAGGAAAAGCCCGATCTGATCGTGCCGGAAATCGAAGCGATCGCCACCGATATGCTGGAATTGATCGAGCGTGAAGGACAGGCGCGGGTGATTCCTACCGCACGAGCTACACGCCTGACGATGAACCGCGAAGGCATACGTCGTCTTGCAGCTGAAACGCTGGGTGTACCGACCTCTCCCTACCGTTTCGCCGACAGCCTGGATGAGATGCGCGCCGCGATTGACTGCATTGGATACCCTTGCATCATCAAGCCGGTGATGTCCTCCTCCGGCAAGGGCCAGTCCAAGGTGGATACGCCGGCTGAAGTCGATGCAGCATGGGACTATGCTGCCAGCGGCAGTCGCGTGAATCAGGGCCGTGTGATCGTCGAAGGTGTGATTCGTTTCGATTATGAAATCACGCTGCTCACCGTGCGTGCGCAGGGTGCGGATGGCAACACGGAAACCCACTACTGCGCGCCCATCGGTCATGTGCAGGTGAACGGCGACTATGTGGAAAGCTGGCAGCCTCAGTTAATGTCACCACTGGCCTTGCAACGCGCGCGCGACATTGCCAAAAAAGTCACGGACGATCTGGGCGGTCTTGGCCTGTTTGGTGTGGAATTGTTCGTCAAGGGCGATGAGGTGTGGTTCTCTGAGGTCAGCCCGCGCCCGCACGACACGGGGATGGTGACGATGTGCTCGCAGGTGCAGAATGAGTTTGAGCTGCATGCCCGAGCGATTCTCGGCCTGCCGGTGGATACCGCGCTGCGTCAGCCTGGTGCATCCGCCGTGATCTACGGCCAGATGGATGAAAAAGGCATCGCTTTCGCAGGGGTGAGTGATGCCCTGCGCGTGCCAAACAGCGACATCCGCCTGTTCGGCAAACCGGAATCTTTTCTTCGCCGCCGCATGGGCGTGGCACTGGCAACGGGGGCTGATACCGACGAGGCGAGGGGTCGTGCCAAACTGGCAGCGAGCCTTGTAAAACCCGTCAAACCATGATCACAGGCATACATCACACCACATTTTTGACTTCTGATTTGTTAAGGTCGCGCACCTTTTACGAAGGCCTGCTCGGCTTGCGGCCGGATCACGCACGTCCGGTCATGAGTTTCGACGGGGTGTGGTATCGCGTGGCGGATGGTCAGCAGATCCACCTGATGGCGTTGCCCGACGTTGAGTCGGGTTTGCAGCGCCCCGCGCACGGCGGGCGCGACCGCCATGTGGCGCTGACGGTATCGGATGTTGAGATGTTAATCGTGCGACTGGATCGTGCGGGTGTCATTTACACCCTCAGCCAATCCGGTCGCCGTGCGCTGTTCTGCCGTGATCCGGATCAGAACGCGCTGGAATTCATCGAGGTGAAGTAGCGGATGCCTCAACACGACACAGTGATGAGTCCTAAACGCTGGTACCGGGATGTCTGCGATAAAGCGGGCTTTGTTGCTGATTCGGCGCAGACTGCCGCGATTGAGGAACTGGAAACGCTCTGGCAGCAACTGGTCGAGTTCAAGAGCCGGCGCGACGGATTTCTGGGGCGCAGTCTTTTAAGCCCGCACGTACCTCATGGCCTGTACATCTGGGGCGGGGTGGGGCGCGGCAAGACGTTTTTGATGGATGGTTTTTATCACTGTCTGCCCTATCGCCGCAAACGCCGCATCCACTTTCACAACTTCATGGCTGAAGTTCACCACGAGATGAAGCGGCTCTCCCACGCGCCTGATCCCTTGATGGCGCTGGCCGACAATATCGCACAGGCAACCCGCCTGCTCTGTCTGGACGAATTACATGTGGACGACATCGCCGATGCGATGATCCTGGGGCGCTTGCTCAGCGCCCTGTTCAAACGCGGCGTGGTGCTGCTGACCACCTCCAATTACCCGCCGGACGGCCTCTATCCGAACGGGCTGCAACGGCAGAATTTTCTGCCCGCCATCGAACTGCTGAAGCAGGAACTGAAAGTGTTGCATTTCGATGGCAATAAGGATTACCGGATGCTGCAGATGGTGCGCGATCCGGTTTTCATGGTGTCTGAAGATGCAGCTATGCGCATGGAATCCTTGTTCAGGCGACTCACCGCCGGCCTGCAAACCCATGAAGGATTTGTTGAGGCGGGTGTTGTCCGGATTCCTGTCAGACGCGCGGCACGCGACATCGTCTGGTTCGACTTCAAGGAGCTGTGCGGGGGAAACCACGACCAGTCCGATTATCTGGCGATCGCCCATCGTTACCCTACGGTGTTCCTGTCAGGGGTGCCGCGAATGACGCCGGATAATGCCGCTGAGTCCCGCCGTTTTACCTGGCTGATCGACGTGCTGTACGATAACCACGTCAAACTGGTGGCCAGTTTTGCAGTCCTGCCCGAAAATTTATACGAGGCGGGTTGGCAGAGCGGCGAATCCCAGCGCATTGCCAGCCGCTTGGCCGAGATGCAGACACACCGTTATCTGGGGTTGCCGCATCAGAGTTGTGGTGTGACGCTGACAGAACACGCCGATTGAATTCACTGCCGTGCTTTTTTATAGTGTTTCTGCAATTTGCAGCAGCGCCTCCGCCGACAGGCTATGCAGCGGGACGACCCTGGCCATCGGCAGTTTTGCGTAATGTTTCGACGTGGCGCGCAAATAGCTCGGGTCGTAGTGCAGCGTGAGCAATTCGCCTACCATCGTCGCAAAGTCGCCCGCGTTGATGAGTGTCGTCCAGTGCTGCAATTGTTTTTCGCCGTGAAAACGGTGCAAATTCTGCATGTGGGCGATCAGCAATTGGGGATTTTCCAGATAGTGCCGGTAGTCTTCCAGCAGTCCCCCGACGCGGCAGGCTGTCGGCGTTTCGACAAGATAACATTCGCTTCCGTGCATCGCGGCGATCAAGGCCGGGGGCAGCGTGATCAGGCCGATCTTGTTGCTCTCGGCCTCCACATACACAGGCCGGGCCGGGTCTAGTTTTTGCAAAGCCTGCAGCAGCGTACTATCAAAACTCTTCTGCGAAGGTTGTGGCAGTGACGGCAGGCGGCCCAGCATTGAACCGCGATGTTGCGCCAGGTTTTCAAGGTCGAGCACTTGCCGGCCGCGCTCGTTCAACGCTGTCAGCAGGCGACTCTTGCCGGAACCGGTCGGGCCGCAGATGACGCGCCATGTGAAATTTTGCGGCAATGTTTCGAGTCGTTCCAGAACGTCGCGCCGGTACGACTTGTAGCCGCCTTCCAGTTTGTGCGCCGCCCAGCCCACTTGCGCCATTATGATGCTCATCGCGCCGCTGCGTTGCCCGCCACGCCAGCAGTAGATCAGCGGACGCCATGACTTGGGATGGTCGCGAAACTTTGTTTCCAGATGATGCGCGATGTTCTTCGCTACCATCGCAGCGCCCACCTTGCGCGCCTCGAAAGGCGACACCTGTTTGTACAAGGTGCCGACGATGATGCGCTCTTCATCCGAGAATACCGGGCAATTGATCGCCCCCGGAAGATGATCTTCGGCAAATTCAGCCGGCGTGCGCACGTCGATAATTGCGTCAAATTCGGCTACTTGTGATAGGTTTGCAGTTCTGAACAGCATGTCAATGAGGAACCTATGTCGGAAATAGAAATAAAGCTGACCCAATTGTCTCACGGTGGCGGCTGCGGTTGCAAAATAGCGCCCGCATTGTTGCAACAAATTTTAGGCGACGTTAAAGATAAATTGCCCTACCCCGATCTGCTGGTAGGCTCAGAGACCAGCGACGACGCGGCGGTTTACCGGCTGAACGACAGCCAGGCGATCATCGCAACCACCGATTTTTTCATGCCGATCGTCGATGATCCGTTCGATTTTGGCCGCATCGCCGCGACCAATGCGCTGTCCGACGTGTATGCGATGGGCGGCACGCCGATTATGGCGCTGGCCATCGTCGGCATGCCGATCAACAAGCTGTCCGTCGAAGCCATCCGTGCGATTCTGCAGGGCGGCGAGTCGGTCTGTCGTGCAGCAGGCATCCCGCTGGCAGGCGGGCATTCGATCGATTCCCCCGAGCCGATCTATGGCTTGGTGGCCATAGGGGTCGTGCATCCTGACAGGTTGAAGAAAAACAGCAACGCGCGGGCAGGCGATGTGTTAATCCTCGGCAAGGGGCTGGGGGTGGGTATCATGGCGGCCGCCCTGAAGAAAGGCGCGCTCAGCGATGAAGGCTATGCCCAGCTGATTGCCAACACCACCAAACTCAATACCGTGGGCACCGCGCTGTCCGGCATCAATGCCGTGCACGCGCTGACCGATGTGACCGGATTCGGTCTGCTCGGGCACTTGCTGGAAATGTGCAGAGGTGCAGGACTGACCGGCGAAGTCGAATTTGACCGGGTGCCGATCTTGCCCGCCGCATTGCCGCTGGCGAAGTTGGGCTACGGCCCCGGTGCAATCGAACGCAATATGGAAAGCTATGGATGTGACGTTCATTTCGCCGATGGCATGGCTAGCTGGCAGCAACGCCTGTTAGCCGATGCTCAAACCAGCGGCGGCTTGCTGGTGTCGGTCGCGCCCGAGGCGGTCGACGAGGTGCTGGCGTGCTTCAAGCAGGCCGGGTTCGAGCAGGCAGCCGTGATCGGCACGATGAAAACCGGTGCGTCAGGCGTGGTGGTGAAGTCGTCTTTTTGACGGCGAGTAACGCGCCCTGTGTCAGGATGCGTTACTCTTAAGCCGTGTCCGGCTGCTGTTATTTAAAGGCCGAGGGAGGCTAACAGGTCGTCCACTTCGTCCTGGCCGTTGACGCTGTCGTTCGTTTGACGACCCGGACCTGCGGTTAATCCTGCGGTGCTGATCAGTGAGTCTTGTGCATTTGGCGCATATTCTTTGAGGATGTCGAGCAGGATGTTTTCAATCTCGACGGCGGCATCCACGATCTTGTTGACCATTTGTCCCGCTACATCGCGAAATTCCTGCGCTTCCATGATCTGCAGCAGATTGTGGTGCACGGATTCCTCGGCCATTGCGATCTCGCCCAGTTTTGAGATTGCATCCTGTACCAGGGGCTGATGCTCGGTGAAATTTGCATCGGCAAGGCGCATGGACAGATCGGCGCAAGTAGCCCGGTTGCGACTGGTCATCGGCAGAGAGTCTTCAACGGCGCTGATGGTTCGCTCCGATGCGTCGTGCATGGATTTGTCGATAAAGGACAGTCGCTCGCGCGCATCCGGCATGGTGGATGCCGATTTTTCCAGATGGCGAGTATGTCCGAGATCCTTGAGTATGCGGTGCAGGCGGGCGGTAGCGATGCCGATTTTCTCGACTCTGGCATCGGGTAGTGCGCTGCGTTTTTTGCGTGGGGCAGGGAAGTCGCTCATTGTTTGTAGGATCCGGAAGATTTTTTGAATGTTGTCAGCAAATTGAAATTGTCTGGCGTAAATCAGTACTCGCTGTATTTTTTTGCGCTGCCTCTGACTTGATTTGCAGGATACTTTACCGCATTTTTCTCCAGCTTGTGCAAGGCGGCTTCCAGCAAATCGACGCCCAGTTTATCCGAAATGCGCACAAGATACAGCAGCACATCGGCCAGTTCATCCGCGACGGCAGTTTTTTTGGCTTCTTCCAGATTAGCCGATTGAGCTTCAGTCAGCCACTGAAAATGCTCCATCAGTTCGGCGACTTCCACCATTAACGCCATGCTCAAATTTTTTGGCGAATGAAACTGATCCCAGTCGCGCGCACCGGCAAAAGTGCGCAGCTTGTCGCGCAACAGCAGCAAATCGGATGGTTCGGGCATATTCAGGACTCAAGTGTAAGACGTTGCCCGCTATTGTATCCCGCTACTACTGCTGATAAGCGTATATTCTTTGCAGGAACGCGTCCGCATCAATCGCAATCATATCCGGTGGCATGGAGTGGAGCTTTCGGTTTGCGGTTTGCTGTTGTAAGGTCAGTGCAGGGCTGAAATCCGCCGACATTACTTCATCGTCACCGGCAACCGAAACATTGCGCGCGATTTCAAAGCTGCTCATATTCATGGTCACGATGCTCATGTCACACCTCCGGCAGTTTGGGTTACGGGCGGCTGCCCTGTATTTGAGTTATCGGCGGCAAGGTGCCAATATTTAGTGCTGATTGACACTGCAATGAGCAGATTTTTCATCCCCTGATACTCAGGTCATTTTCTGATGTGCTCGAATGCATAAATTAGTTTGTCGTTATGGATAATTTGCTATATTTCGGCGTATATTTCTTTTGGGTGATAACTGATATTATCCAGCCTACTTGAAAAGGCAAAACCGTCGAGAG
Source organism: uncultured Nitrosomonadales bacterium (assembly GCA_947085835.1). Classification (GTDB taxonomy): domain Bacteria; phylum Pseudomonadota; class Gammaproteobacteria; order Burkholderiales; family Gallionellaceae; genus Gallionella. Next base: position 31,263 of record CAMTXT010000025.1, read on the forward strand.
GCGGTGACGCAAAATTACCGGGCCTGAGTTTCGTTAATCAGGTCAGCGGGATTGCCGGGTGGTCACGGATTGTCCACGTTAAACTTGGAAACGAACATGACTACCGCCAACAATAGTCAAGTGGCTGATGCAGGGAGGCGTCCTGTCGCCGGCACGTTCTCGCTGCGCCGGAGGCTGTCGATCGTCAGTCTGTTGGTGATGCTTATCACTGCGGTCACCCTGATATTGCTGTATCGAGCAGATCAAATTGCCGAGCACACGGCCCTTGCCGCAAATAATAACGAAAAAACCCTGGCTTACCTCACGCACGCGCTGGAGGAACCGATCAATGCCTTCATCGGCAACGACAATGCGGTTGATACCCGAGCCCTGCAAACGATTTCGAATCTTGATGATTTATTTGCATCTGCGCTGGACATTATTCGTGAACGCGATGTCCTCAAGCTGAAGCTGTACAATCTGTCGGGAACCATCATTTATTCCTCTGCCAGGGGCGAAATCGGCGTAACCAGCGTGCATCCGGATTTTCTGGCAAGAGCACTGCGCGGCGAAACGGTACACAGTGTGGAATTCCGTGATACGTTTTTAGGCGCAACTGGCGAACTACATGATGTTAATGTGGCTTTGACCTACATGCCGCTGATGCATGCGGGTAACCGCATTGGCGTCATCGAACTCTACGGCGATGTTACCCCCGTTTTTCAACGACTCCATGCCCACCTGCTTGAGATCGCATTGCTGGTATTTGGCGCTTTTTCCATGTTGTATGCCGCGCTGTTTTTCGCCGTGTCCAGAGCGGATCGCGCCGTTGCAATATGGCAGAAAAAGATCACTGATAGCGAAGCAACCCTCAGGGAATTCCAGCTCATTGCAGGCCTGGGCACCTATGTTCTGGATATCAGAAGCGGATTCTGGCCGGGTTCCGAGGTGCTGAACAAGTTGCTCGGGATAGACGACGCCTATCCACATTCAGTGGAAGGATGGCGTGATTTGCTTCATCCCGATAACCGCATGATGATGATCGATTATTTAAGAAATGAAGTGATTGGACAAAGACAGGCCTTCGATAAGGAATTTCGCATCATCCGGCCCAACGATCAGGCAGAACGCTGGGTACATGGATTAGGCAAACTTGAGTTCGATGCACGGGGATACCCTTTGACAATGCAGGGGACACTGCAAGACATCACCGAGCGCAAGCTTGCGGAAGAGAGACTGCATGACTCTGAAAACCGTTTTCGCGCCATGATGGAGCAATCCCCCTTGAGTATTCAGATATTCACGCCGGCCGGCTACACGCAGGACGTCAACCGGGCATGGGAAAAGATGTGGGGAATCAAACGGGAAGCGCTGGCGCAATACAATGTCCTGCATGACAAGCAACTCATTGCCAACGGTGTCATGCCCTATATTGAGAAGGCTTTTGCCGGTGAGGCCACAGAGGTTCCGGCCGTTTTTTATGACTTGCTTAAAAACGAAGAAGTGAGCAGTTCGGGCAGGAAATTCTGGGTGCGCTCGTACATCTATCCGTTAAAAAATGCGGCTGGTGACGTTCAGGAGGTCGCGCTGATTCATGAGGACATCAACGAACGCAAACTGGCAGAAGAGGAAATGCGCATTGCATCCGTGAGTTTCGAGACGCATGAAGCCATCATGATCACTGATGTACATTCCAACATTATTCGGGTCAACCGGGCCTTTTCTGAAATTACCGGCTACAGTGAACAGGACTCGCTGGGTAAGAACCCTCGCTTCATGAGTTCTGGTCGGCACGACCGGTCTTTTTACATCGAGCTGTGGCAGCAGTTGCTGTACGCTGGCTTTTGGACGGGTGAGATTTGGGACAAGCGCAAGAATGGCGAGATTTATCCAAAATGGATGACGATCACTGCGGTTAAGGATCAGAAGCAGGAGACCACCCATTATGTGGCCATTTTCAGCGATATTACCGAACGTAAAAAAACCGAAGGGGAAATTCATAATCTGGCGTTTTATGATGCGCTGACCAAATTACCCAATCGACGCTTGTTCCTCGATCGTTTGCGCACCGCGTTGGTGGCTTCCGCTCGCCGCAACGATTATGGCGCGATTTTGTTTATAGATATGGATCGTTTTAAGACGCTTAACGATACCCTTGGACACGATTATGGTGATTTGTTGCTGATAGAGGTGGGGCTGCGTATCAAAGCCTGCGTCCGGGAAATGGATACGGTCGCAAGGTACGGCGGGGACGAGTTCGTTGTGCTGATTGATGCCTTGAGCCATGACAAGGATGATGTGACACACAGGGTAGCGTTGATTGCCGAAAAAATTCGCGAAGCGTTGGTGCTGCCTTACAAGCTCAAGGGGTATGAGCATCACAGTTCACCCAGCATCGGAATCAGTTTGTATCACGGTAATGAAGAATCGCTGGAGATGTTGATTGAGCACGCCGACATGGCGATGTATCAGGTAAAGAAAACCGGGCGAAATGCAGTGCGATTTTTTGATCCCATCATGCAACACGACCTGGCCGCGCATGATGCACTGGTGAATGATTTGCATCACGCCCTGGCGTTGCAGCAACTACAGTTGCATTACCAGATACAGGTGGATAAGGACAATCGTCCGCTGGGAGCGGAAGCTTTCCTGCGCTGGATACATCCGGAACACGGCAAGATCATGCCCGACAAGTTCATTCCGGTTGCTGAAGAAGGCTCACTTATTGTCGATATTGACCGTTGGGTTTTGCAAAAGGTCTGTCAGCAACTCGCCTTGTGGAGCAAGCACGATAAAACGCGCGATTTGACGCTGACGGTGAATATCAGTGCCAAGCTATTCGCCCAGCCTGATTTTGTGGACGAAGTTGCAGGGATGTTGAATACATATCTGGCAGTTCCAGCGCGTTTAAAACTTGAGTTGTCGGAAAGGCTGGTGCTCACTGATATCACCAGTTCAATGGCTAAAATTCAAGCCTTAAAAAATCTGGGTATCAGATTGTCGATGGATAATTTCGGTACGGTGTATTCATCGCTGTCCTACCTGAAACAACTTTCCCCGGATCAGCTCAAAATACATCGGGACTTTGTGCAAGGCATCGCGCTGGATGGTAATGATGCGTTGTTGATAAAGACTGTCGCCAATCTGGCGAAATCATTGGAATTGGGCGTATTTGCCGAAGGGGTGGAAACGGAGGAGCAACGGATTTTACTCGATAGCTACAACTGCGATTCCTACCAGGGTTATCTGTTTGGCAAGCCCGTGTCCGTAGAGGAATTCGAGGCATTGCTGGGCAAACTTTAGGGCTGTCATTCCTGACAGACCGGATGTCGTCTTTCGTCTGATTGGATACTAGCCGCGCGTATTTGACTGGCTGCCGAACTGGCTGAGTTCAACGAACGGAGCGGGTTGCCAGCCGGGTTTTCGATGCTCGGCGACGACGTTGGTGAAGATGCCGCCGCGCACGTAAAATTTTGCGGTCAGACGCATGAAGCGGGGATGGGTGGCTGCAATCAGATCGTCCAGGATGCGGTTGGTGACATCTTCGTGAAAATGGCCTTCGTCGCGGAACGACCACATGTACAGCTTCAGACTCTTCAATTCCACGCACTTTTCGTCGGCGATGTAATCCAGAATCAGCGTGGCGAAATCCGGCTGGCCGGTCTTGGGGCACAGGCAGGTGAACTCGGGAATTTCCATGTGGATGTGGTAATCGCGGGCAGAATTTGGATTGGGGAAGGTTTCCAGTGCTTTGGCAGGTTTAGTAGTCATTTGGTCGCGGGTCTCGCTTGGGTTAAGATAGCCGTCATTATATCGTTGCGACTGCCAAATTGCGTCTTTCACAAATCAAGTTAGCCGGATTCAAATCCTTCGTTGATCCCACGCACATTCATCTGCCGGGGCAGATCGTCGGTGTGGTGGGCCCAAACGGCTGCGGCAAGTCGAATGTGATCGATGCGCTGCGCTGGGTGCTGGGCGAGTCGAAAGCCTCGGCGCTACGCGGCGAATCCATGCAGGACGTGATTTTCAACGGGTCGGGCAAGCGTAAACCTGTGGCGCGCGCCAGTGTGGAGCTGGTGTTCGATAATTCGCTGGGTAAAGCTGCCGGTCAGTGGGCAAGCTATGCGGAAATTTGTATCAAGCGTGTGTTGCTGCGCAACGGCGAATCCGGCTATCACATCAATAATCAGAAGGTGCGTCGCAAAGACATTACCGATATTTTTCTAGGTACGGGGCTGGGCGCGCGCGCTTATGCCATCGTCGAGCAGGGCATGATCTCGCGCATCATCGAGGCCAAACCGGAAGAATTGCGCGTCTTTCTCGAAGAGGCGGCAGGCGTCTCAAAATACCGTGACCGCCGACGCGAGACGGCGCAGCGCCTGGGTGACACGCGCGACAATTTATTGCGTGTCGATGACATCTTGCAGGAGATGGACAAGCAGCTGGTTCATCTGGGTGAGCAAGCCAAAGTGGCGACGCAATATCGTGAGCTGGAAACACAGCGCGACACCGCGCAACAATTGCTCTGGCTGCTACGCAAGCAGGAAGCCGATGTGACGCGCGCCGGGTTCACCGGACAGATCGAGAAGACGCGCACCGAGCTTGAATTTCAAACAGCTGCCCTGCGCGAAATTGAAAGCGCGCTGGAGACAGTGCGCAGCAGCCATTACCAGCTGTCCGACGCGCTGCACGCCAGGCAGGGCGAGCTGTACAGCGCGAATGCGGAGATCTCGCGCCTTGAACAGCTGATCCAGCATGCTGCCTCGCAACACCAGCGGCTGCAACTGCAAATCGACAATGCCGGGCGGCAAATCGAACAGCAGCAACAGCAAAAACTGGCGGCACTGGGCCAGCTCGAAGATTGGCAGCGTCAGCAGGAAGAGGCGGCGATCAAGCTGCTTGAGGCCGAGCAAAATTCGCTGCTCGAAGGCGTCAATCTGCCGCAGGCAGAGGAGGCGGCGCGTACGGCCCGGGAGCGCTGCAACGGATTGCAGCGGGCGCAGTCGCAGCAGCAGCTGAATCTGCAAGTGGCGCAGACGCAGCATGAAAACTTGCTGCGTAATATCGGGCAGCTGGAGTCCCGCCGGCAACGCTTGTTGCTGGAGCTGGACAGTCTGCCGCGCAGCGATGACGATGCGCTGCTACAGGCGCAAGAAGAGCTGGCCGAGTTGGAAATGGCGCATGCTGAACTCGAAGAAAAACTGGCAGATTTGCATGAGCTATTGCCGCAAGCTGACCAGCAAAGGCAGCGACTGCGCGCCTCCTTGCAGCAACAGGAACGGCAGGCGGCATTAACCGGCGCGCGTTTGCATGCCTTGCAGCAATTGCAGCAGCAGCTGGATTGCGACAAGAATTTAACAAGCTGGCTGCACAGGCACAAGCTGGACGGACTGCCCAGGCTTTGGCAATCCATCCGTATCGAGAGCGGCTGGGAAAATGCGCTGGAGGCGGTGTTGCGCGAGCGGATGAACGCGTTGGCGGTTCAGCTTGACGAGACTGACTGGAGCGATGAACCGCCGGCCAGACTTGCACTGTTTGAGCCGAGTACGCCTCGGTCTGTCGCAGTGGATGAGGAAGGCATACAGCTGACCCCGTTGCTCAACTACGTGCAGTGTCAGGATGAGCAGGTACTCCCTGCGATAAGCGTATGGCTGGCGTCCATCTATACCGTATCAGACGTGGCCGAAGGCTTAGTCCGGCGGGAACAGTTGCCGCCCGGGGGATGCTTTGTCACGCCTGACGGTCATCTGGTAGACAGTTACAGCGTGCTGTTCCATGCGCCGGACAGCCAGTTGTATGGCGTGCTGAACCGCCAGCGCGAGATCGAACAGCTGGAAAACCAATACATAATTGACAATGCATCGGTTGATGATTTTAAAAGTCAGCTCGATGAAGCGGAGCTACGCTATCGTTCGGTCGAGGTGAAAATTCCGCCGCTGCGCAGCAGCGTCAATGAATCAAAGCTGCGCCAGCATGCGCTGCAAATGCAGATACTCAGGCTGAATCAGGCGCATCAGCGAAGTGCCGAACGCGGTCAGCAGATTGCGCACGAGATGCAGGAAATGCTCGAATTGCTGGGTATTGAGCAGGAACAGCTGCGCGACACAATCGGGCAGATGGCTCTGCTGCGCGAGGAACTCGCGGCTTGTCAGATGCAGGTGGACGAGGCGCAACGTCATGCCGATGCGCAGGAGATGGCATGGCGAGAACAGCGGGAGCGCGCGCAACAGGTGCAGCACGCACGGCATGAAGCGCATTTCTTCTCACGCACCTGCCAGGACAAAATTTCAGATTTGCATGCCAATATTCAGATCGTGATCGATGCGCTGATGCTGTCCGAGCGCAATTTGGCAGAGCTGCGCGCCGAGTTGTCCGACAGCCGCGATGAGGCGGCAACGGTTGCATTGCAAGCCGCCTTGCAAATCCGTCAGCACGCCGAACAGGCGCTGAGTGAGGCGCGCAACGGCCTGGAAAATGCGACGGGGCAGTTGCAGGACAGGGAGCAGGCTCGCATGTCCTGCGAGCATGCGCTTTCCGGATTGCGCGAGCAGCTCAATGAATATGCACTCAAAGAGCAGGAAGCGCGTTTGTATTTCGAGCAATGGGCCGCGCAGTTGCAGGGGGTGGATGAGTCGCAACTCGTGCCGTTATTGGCCGGCGCCAAACCCGGTCAGCTGCAGAGCGATCTGAACCGGCTGGGCCGGGCGATTGAAGCCTTGGGTGCGGTGAATCTCGCCGCTCTCGAAGAGTTGCAAACCGCAACCCTTCGTAAACAGTATCTGGATGCGCAGGCAGAGGACCTGCAACAGGCAATGGCGACGCTGATCGATGCGATCAGGCACATAGACCGCGAGTCGCGCGATCTGCTGATGGATACTTACAATCAGGTCAATTTGCAGCTGGCGGAGCTGTTTCCGATCCTGTTCGCAGGAGGGGAGGCGCGGCTGGTATTGACCGGCGAGGAGATCCTCGACAGCGGCGTGCAGGTCATGGCGCAACCGCCCGGCAAGAAGAACAGTTCGATACATTTGCTCTCCGGCGGTGAGAAGGCGCTGACCGCCATCGCGCTGATATTTTCGCTGTTCCAGCTCAATCCGGCGCCATTCTGCCTGCTCGACGAAGTGGATGCACCGCTGGACGACACCAACACCGAACGACTGTGCGCGCTGGTCAAAAAGATGGCGCTGCATACCCAGTTTGTGTTCATCAGTCACAACAAGATTGCGATGGAAATGGCCGAGCAGTTGATCGGCGTGACGATGCAGGAGAAGGGCGTGTCCAAAGTGGTGACCGTGGATATTGAAGCGGCGCTGCGCATGCGCGACGAGGTTGCGTAGTTATTAGTTTCCGGTTTCCGGTTTGCAGTTACGACTAGCGACTAGCTACTTTCAGCAATATCATCACGGCACCGCTGCCGCCCACTCCGGGTGACGCTGCGCAATAAGCCAGTACCTGCGGATGTTGCATAAGCCAGTTGCGGGTAAGCGTGCGCAGCACGGCCTCGCCGCCCGGACTGTTCGTGCCCTTGCCGTGTATCACTAGCACATGGCGCAAGTTGTTTTGCACCGCTTCAAACAAAAAATGTTGCAACAGCATGCGTGCCGCATCGATCGGATTGCCGTGCAGATCAAGAGTGTCCTGGGCAGTGCTGCGCCGCAATTTGCGCAACGTCAGGTGCGACAAACCGTTGCCCAGATAGTCTTCCGGCGCATTGCCGGATGCATGGTCGGACAGGGTGTCAGGCAATACATGGGATTGGGCGGGAGTGCGGACCCGGGCCTGAGTGACAGGCCTGGACGGATTGATGCGGTTTTGCTCAGTCAGCGGCGTGACAGGGCCGACAGCCGCACGAAATAGCGCCGCATCCCCGTCAACGCGAGCCTCGCGTGGCGGGACTTCTTCCTGCTGCGTGGCAAGCGGCGACCTTGCGGCTTTGCCGTTCAGTCGAATGGCTTTCATCAGGAAGAAGCGGGAAGGGCGGAGTGCGGTTTTTACAGTTTGCCGATCGAGGCCAGGTACTTGTCCGCATCCAGCGCCGCCATGCAACCGGTTGCCGCGCTGGTCACAGCCTGACGGTAGATTTGATCCTGTACATCGCCTGCCGCGAACACGCCGGAAATGCTGGCGGCCGTCGCGTTGCCGGTTGAACCGCCGCGCGTGCTGATGTAACCGTTGTCCATTTCCAGTTGTCCGGCGAAGATGTCGGTATTGGGCTTGTGGCCGATGGCGATGAACACGCCGGTCAGCGCGATATCCTGTTTTTCGCCGCTTTGCACATCCTTGACGCGCATGCCGGTCACACCGGAGGCGTCGCCCAACACTTCATCCAGCGTGCTGTTCAGTTGCAGCGTGATCTTGCCCTCCGCCACTTTTTCCATCAGATGATCGATCATGATGCGCTCGGCGCGGAAGGTGTCGCGCCGGTGTACCAGCGTGACATGTTTGGCAATGTTCGCCAGATACAGCGCTTCTTCCACGGCGGTATTGCCGCCGCCGATTACCGCCACATTCTGACCACGATAGAAGAATCCGTCGCAGGTTGCACAACCCGAGACGCCGCGTCCCATGAATTCCTCTTCGGACGGCAGCCCCAGATATTGCGCGGATGCGCCGGTGCAGATGATCAGCGCGTCGCAGGTATAGGTGCCCGCGTCGCCTGTCAATTGAAACGGTTTTTGTTGCAGTTTCGCGGTGTGGATGTGATCGGAAATCATCTTCGTCTCAAAGCGTTCGGCGTGCTGCTGCAATCGCGCCATTAATTCAGGCCCCTGCACGCCTGACACGTCGCCGGGCCAGTTGTCCACTTCGGTGGTGGTCATCAACTGACCGCCTTGCGCCATGCCGGTGATCAGCACGGGATTAAGGTTGGCGCGCGCCGCGTAAACGGCGGCGGTGTATCCGGCAGGTCCTGAACCCAGAATAATGAGGCGATGATGTTGAGTGGTCATGGCGGTGCTTTCGGCGGTAGTTGGGCTGATTATTCAGCGATGGGCGAAATTTACCAGTAATGGCGGTAATCTGTCGAGCATCGGTTAAAATCAGCCACATGAAACTATTTTTACGCTGTGTTTTTCTACTCGCCGGAAGTTCGCTGGCGCTCCCGGTTTTGTCCGTGACTTTGCCCGGCATCCCCGAGTTTATTGACGAAATGGTCGTTAAACACCACTTTGATCGGGATGAATTGACCCTCCTGTTAGAGCGGGTAAATCATAAGCCGCAGATTATCGAGGCGATCTCACGCCCGGCTACCTCGAAGCCGTGGCTGGAATATCGCGCCGCCTTCGTCAATGCCAAACGCGTCAATCTCGGTCTGGAATTCTGGCATAAGTACCGGTTTGATTTATATCGAGCCGAGAAAAAATACGGCGTGCCGCAACAAATCATCGTTGCGCTGATCGGTGTGGAGACGATTTACGGTCAAAACATGGGAAATTTCCGCACGCTCGATGCATTGACCACGCTGGCGTTCGATTACCCGCGCCGCGCGGCATTTTTCCGCGAGGAACTGGAAAATTACCTGTTGCTGGCGCGCGAGCAGCAATTCGACCTGCTGAATGTGAAGAGTTCCTATGCCGGTGCGCTGGGTATCCCGCAATTCATGCCCAGCAGCTATCGGAAGTATGCGGTCGATTTTAACCGTAACCACAAGACAGACCTGCTGAACGAAGCTGCCGATGCGATCGGCAGTGTGGGGAATTATATGAAAGGCTACGGCTGGGTTGAAGGCGGGCCGATTGCCGTGCGCGCACAAGTCGGTGAGGAATGCTGTGCAAATGTTGCCGGCACCCCGCGCAGCCTGGCCGATTGGGCGTCCGTGGGCGTTACCGCGAACATCAGGACGGATGAGCCGTCGCGTCTGCTCGACTACACCGTGACAGAGGGCCGCGAATACTGGCTGGGATTCAACAACTTCGATGTCATCACGCGCTACAACAACAGCGATTATTATGCGATGTCGGTGTTTCAACTAAGTGAGGCATTAAAAGAAGCGCACTCAAAAGTTTCCGCTAAACCAGTTCACCGTTAGTTGCAATTCGGCGTGCGCCTTAGCGCGTCCCGCTTGAGCGATGAGGCAGGTTCGATGGTTTTTCAAACAAGCGGCCAGATGCATACTTGTGCAAAATACTGGCGATAAAAGTCTGATACGGAATACCTTCCTCCAGCGCGCGCGCCTGAATATCCATCAGATCCGGCGAGGATAGCCGGATATTGATTCGCCTGTCTTTGATAAAGGTTGCGCTGGCCGCAGCCTTGAATTTGGCTAAATCGGCTTTTGATGGTGAAGTGGATTTGAACTCGCCAGCTTCATAGGCGGTCAGGATATCTTTCTCAAATGCGTCAAGTTTTTTCATCTGGGTTGCTCCTCAGCAAGTAGTTTCTGGTCGCCTTTCGGCTCGGAATCACTGTCTTCAGGAAGTAGTAATCAGGTTCTTCAACGTAAGGCACCAGGTAAACATATTCATCAAGTGTTACGAAAAAAACGGACTGGTTTGGATATTTTTCCGGGTTAGGGTGGCGCAATATATCCAGCAAACCATCTGCTTCAATCGCAAGAACGATTTCCTCAAACGAAATACTGCGCTCAATTTTAAGCGTCTCGTTTTTCTGATGGTTCCAGCGAAATGGTTTCATGCCGCAAGTTTAGCTTGATGTGTGCCTATTGTCACCTTTTGCTGCGGAATAGTTATCGTAACAAATGGGCTGCGCCGTCCCGCTTGAGCGCAGGGTCAGGTATTTGTTTTATCGTCGTTTGCTGGCAGGTGGAAAGCGCCACCAGGTTGCCGCGACGAGCAGACCAAAGAGCGTGTAGGCAAGTGTGAAAACCCAGGATGGAGCCTCATAATACATAAGCTGATGTACCCAGTGCTCGATAAAGCTGCCATGGTAGGTTGCTGCGCGGGCCTTCGCACGCAGCCACATTTCGACAGAGGTGAGAGGACAGGTGGCGCTGAACCAGGCCTGTGCTACGACGACGGCGATAGCTGCCAGGTGCGCAAGCCTGAACCACAGGGCGTTGACCCACCGCCAGGCTTTGAAGTTTCCGATGATCGTCAGAAGGAGGCCGCCAATGACGAACGCGACGACTAAGAAGTGGAGCGTGAGCACCACATCCGCAAGCAGCTGATACGGCGGGTCGTCGCGCACGTTAGAGGCCTGGCTTAAGGTAAGGGGCGCCGCGCTTTTGCGGCGACCCGCTCGAACGATGGGTTAGACCTGATGTGCCGTAAGCCATGCGATGACCTCACGCGCATTATTATCAGGCGGGAATACCGGATAGAAAACCTTCCGAATAAGGCCGTCCGTTGCAATGATTGTTAACCGCTTTATCAGGCGTTTGCCAGCATACTCAAATGTTGGCAGTTTCAGCGCTTGAGCTAAAGCAAGTTGTCCGTCACTGAGCAACGCAAAGGGGAGGTGTAGCCTTGCATGGGCTTCTTGTTGTTCTTCCAAACGTTGCGCGCTTACACCAAACACCTCAACACCAAGCTGCTCCAACTCAGTGTGTAAATCGCGAAAGGCACACGTTTGCGGTGTGCATCCCCTGGCACCGGGTATGTCATTCCAGCCGATGAGGGGAGGGCTATCGGGACGACCCAGCATCGGGTAGAAATAAATAACCAGTGTGCCCGCATACGTGCTGAGATCAATGGCCTTCCCTGTGGTGCTGGCCAGTGAGACCGAAGGTAAGGTGCTTCCCGGTAAATGGTCGCATGCGCCATCATCTGCTGGAACCGGTAAATTAGCGGGTAACGTGTGCAGGTCTTTTATCATTTTCCTATCCGGTGACATTTGTTTCCGTTCTAACGTTGAGGCAAGGGGCCGCGGCCCGTCAGGGCCGTTGCGCCTGCAGCGAATTGTTATGCGGCTCGCCCACTGAAGCCCATTACTTCTTTAGCAGATCCCGAATTTCAGTAAGCAGAACTTGCTCGGCTGAAGGCGCTGCCGGTGCCGAAGGCGCCGTTTCAGCCTTCTTTTTCAGCGAATTGATAACTCGCACAACCATGAATATGACAAACGCAATGATCGTAAAATCAATCACTGTTTGGGCGAACTTACCGTAAGCAATAATCACAGCCGGGGACTCTCCAACAGCCGCCTGGACAGTAATGGAAAGATCGGAAAAATCGACCCCGCCAAGAAGAACGCCGATTGGTGGCATGACAACATCTGCGACAAAAGAAGAAACGATCTTCCCGAATGCGGTTCCTATGATGACGCCGACGGCCATATCAATCACGTTTCCCTTAACAGCGAAATCCTTAAACTCTTGAATCATACTCATAGCATTCTTCCTCTTTGTGTTTAGATCGGTACAGCGTAAATCTAAAAAGCCGCATAGCGTTGAGGCAAGGGGCAGGCCGCTTCTGGCCTGTCCCGCTCGAATGCAGGGTTAGACATGACCGTCAGATTGCAAAAGCTCTATTACTTCAGACAACCCAGGCATGGTTTCATACTGTTTGCCTGATGAAGAAATAACATCCCATGACGCTTTAGAGCCAACGTACAGATGAGCAACAATTGCCGATGGCACCTCTTCGCTAAATAGACCAGCAGGCACCCAATAATAGGGTGCATTACCTAAAGGATTGGGAACGGGAGTCCCGCATTTCGAGCAAAAATCAGAGCGAAACCCATTGTCTTTTAACCAAGATGTAATGTGCTCTCGGCCTGACAGCCAATGAAAATTTTCGCGACTAATAACTGTTGCAGTATTAGATGTGGAACCACCTTGCTTGCGGCAGAGCGAGCAATGGCATTGATAGAGATTGGGTATCTCGCCAACAGTTTCAAACTCAACTTGACCACACAAACAGTTACAACGCATAAATTTTCCTTGATGTCTAACGTTCAAATCGAGGGGCAGGCCGCTTGCGGCACGTCCCGCTCGACTGCAGGGTTAGGCCTGATTTTCGGAGAACCAAGCTATCACTTCAACAACATTTTTATCTGGCGGGAATACAGGGTAAAAGCACTTTTTGATCGCGCCATCTTTAAGAATGAGCGTCAGCCTTTTGATCAGTTTTAAACCGCCAACTTCAAGCAGAGGCAATTTCAAAGCGGAGGAAAAGAAATGACCGGCATCGCTCAAGAGCGGATAAGGCAGCACCAAACGATCAGATGCTTCTTTTTGTGCTTCTGATGTTTGAGCGCTTATGCCATAAACGCCTACGCCATTGCGTTTGAGTTCAGTGTGATTGTCACGATAAGAACATGCCTGAGGCGTACATCCGGCGGCGCCGGGAATCTGAACCCAGCCTTCGTGGATGGCAACTCCGGGGCGGCCTGTCATCGGGTAGCAGAAGACCACGTTCCAACCGGACAAGCGGGATAGATTGATTTCTTGATCATCGGTTGACCATAGTGAAACATTGGGCATCAGCATGTTTTCCAGGTGCTCACACGCACCGTCATCCAGGGGGATTGGTAAATCCGCAGGAATGGAGCGAAGTACATCTGGTGGCGGTTGAATACTTTTCACGGTGATTATCCAAAAAGCCTAACGTGGAGCGACGGGCTGCGTTTTTTTGCTCTCAAGCGTTGCAGGACGGGAGGTTGCTTCATGTTTGATGTGGCTGCTGTAACTTGGTAAAAACGCCTGGCGAGGTGGCGCCTGACAGGCTGTTAAGTGGCTGTTCGAATGAAATCTCAGCCATTCTTGGCGACAATGTTTGTGGGAATTCCATCGATACTCAATTGGTTCTTTTCCTCCCAGTAATGCTTCAGACCTTCCTCGCCTTTTTTTGCGGCCCAGTCGCTGAGCAACTCGCGTTCTTCGACATAATTGTACTGCGGGACAGACATTCCGCAAGAAGTTTGCACAAGATCGAGCGCAACGTCAAATATCTGGCGAGCACCCGGCATTGGTTTGAACAGGGAGAATAGTCCGGCCCATTCGGGATCTCTTTTGTGAACGACCTTTGCTGTGCCGTAAAGCCGCAGGATTAACGGCTGTCCATCAAAGGCGCAAAACATAATGGTCATTCGCGGGGCTTGCTGTACATGGGCGGAAGTTTCATTGCTGCTTCCGGTGACGTTCAGCCAGACGACACGGTTGCCGTCCAGGACTCTCAGCGAGTCCATGCCCTTAGGCGAAATATTCACGCGGCTGTCAGCGGTGGCTGTCCCGACAAAGAAAATCCGCTGTTCGGCAATAAATTTAATATGCGTTTCGGACAGTTCGGCAAATTGCTGACCCATAAGGTTCTCCGCTTGGTATCTGGTTGACGTTTGAATTCAGATGAACAGCGCCGCGCAGGAAAGAGCGAGCTTGGCACCCGGGCGGATGGTTAGCCATGCGAAGCTAAATTCTGTCTCATTTTACGACCCCCGACAGGAGCGAGGCCGTTGTTCTGATAAAAACTCAATGCGCCCTCAAACTCAGGGAGCGGCGGTGTGCATAACTCGATGCACGACCAGCCATGTTGTCGTCCATAATTTCTGACCTGCTCCATCAGCATGGCTCCGACACCTGAAGAGCGAAATTCAGGAATAACATAAAACTCTTGAATTACTCCTATTTTTCCACCTGCATATAAAGCGTAAGTTTCAGTGATTGTCGAAACAGCAACAGGAATATTATCTGACCAGCCAATAATTGCCGCGTAGTGGCCTGCCGTTAACAACGCTTCACACCTCTGAACTGTGCCTTCCAAGTCAATATCGAAATGTTGTGCATTAGTGCGCTCACAGATCTCCTGTGTAAGCTGGACGACCAGAGAACCTATAATTTTTGCTTTGTCTGGTGTTGCTTGTATAAATTCCAATTTCATTCTGGCGCTCACTTGAGATGGTTGACGCGGTTATGTTGCATGGGCTCAACCCTCGGGGAAGAACACGAAGATTACGCAGCCTTGCTTAGACTGAGGAATGTGCGCCGAGCCTGCGGGATTATGAATGAAAGTGCCTGCCTGATAATCGTGGACACCGTCGTTAAACACGCCGGAAACCACGAAGACTTCTTCGGGGCCGGGCGCGTGGGTATCGAGGGTCGTGAAGCTGGCGCCGGGGTCGATTTCGAGAATTAGCGCCTTGGCGCCGTTTGTGTCCTGCCAGAGGGTACGCTTACGAATTCCCGGAAAGATTTCCTTCGCGGGAAGGTTTTGCCAATTCGCCGAAACTACGCCTTCAAGGTTAATCACCATCGCTCTCCATTAATTGATGCAACGATTAAGCCCACGATTCATAGTGATGCACCCGGCATTCAACAACGAATTTTTCCATTCCGGGAGGAATTACAGCATGGCTCCATTCCTCACCAGCAAATGCTTTCAAGGCCGCTTCATCCTCCCACTGAGAAATCATCGCGTATTCATCAGGAGCCCATTTCGTGGGCTTGAGAATAGAGACGGAGATAAAACCTGGCGCTTCATTAACTACATGCACGGAAATCGAAGAGAATTTATCCTCGAACTCCTGCCTTAATTCTGGGGCGATTTGAACTCGAAATATTCTTGTAATTGGCATTGATCTGAGAACCTTCTTTGCTTGGGCCTAACGAATTAGGCTTCTTCGATAAGGAAAAACCTCACTGTTTTCGTAATCGCCCGGCCTTTGTGACCGTGCGCCGCTCCGGCAGGAATAAAGATTGCAGTGCCTTCTGGGTAGCAAACCACTTTACCTTTGAAGTCAATTTCAAGCTCGCCACTCAAGACAATGCCGACATGTCCTTTTTCGCACCAGTGCGGCTCAACAAACTCACTGGTGAACTCGGCAATGCGCAACTTTTTACCATCACGAGAAAATGATTTAAATCGAGCGCCTGGCAAAGGAGACTCCCATTGCAACTCGTCAAAATTTACGGCGAACATTTCTACTCCTTTCCACCAGAAGCCTAAAAGTGAGGGGCTGCGCGCTTTTGCGCAGGCCCTCTCGACTGCCGGGTTGGGCCGGCTAATTAGTACCATTTATGCACTCACATACGGACATCTTTCCCCATACGGTTGTCCACCATTGTCCATCCCATTTTGCGTTATAGGTAGCGCAGGTATTGGGACATTTTTTTGGTGCGTCCACCGCATTGTTCCAAATGGGACCTGCTTCAGCCGTGAATGTGTTGTTGATGGTGAATAGTGTCAACTCTTCGGTCGGATTCGTGGCTTCTACGCTGTACCCTGTCGGATCGGCATAGCCGCTGGTACCGCAATACACCGATGGTAGGTATTTACCGTAAACTCTTGGGCCGACACCATTCGCTCCTATAACAAAAGCCGACTTGAGGAAGCTGGCGGCTTGCGAGGCATAGCCCGTCGCGTTAAAACCCGAAGTGCCACATTCGCTTTGCGTTCCTGCTGTAATGCCCCAAGGAACAATGACAAATTCCGGCGCTAGCGCCTTAAGTGTTTTCAAGGCAAGGCCGGTGTTGTACTGACTAGGAATGTACGCATCGGCACATACCATAAGGGAAGTTTTTCCGAACGGGGTTTGAACTGTTGTGATGTCAGAAAGTGAGCCTTCGATATAACTGCACTGATCTTGGCCGAGAATCTTTTTACAGTCATCCGGATTAAACGCATTTTTCAGAACATTATATTTTCGATGGTGTAGTACCAGTTCCCCTTGTGGATTGATCAATATTCCCGAATCATATGCTTGATAAGCATTTGGAAGGGAGCCAGACCCCGCCTTAGGGCCTCTTTCCTCTATACCAGCAGCTACCCAAATGTTCACGCTCTTTGCGATGGCAGAAAACTGATCACTGAATTTACCTGGTATCGGTTCAGCCTCAGTGAACACAGCAGGATTTAGCCATCCAAAAATAGAACTTTCAGGAAAAATCACCAACTGCGCGCCCTGTTGCTTGGCCGCTACAGCAAGTGATTTCATTTTGTCGAAGTTTCCCACATCAGAAGCTTGTAATTGCACTGCTGCAACCCTAAAGAAAATCCGCTCTTGACTACCTTTCGCGTTCGCCGAAATGGAAAACATAAATGCTATAGCCATAAAAACAAACCGACACATTTTCATAAAAGCTCCTTTTCGTGAATTTCCATTTTGAATTTGCGAGAGGCCCAACGAGGCTGTAGAAAAAGTCTGTTCATACCGCATCTTGCCGTGAACCAAACTTAATATCAATGTCAAAGTGCGGGACGATATTTTGGAGAGATAAATGGCGCGTTACAAACACATCGACACCAGCCCGCGATTTCTCGC
>CAMTXT010000026.1:0-16696 GCA_947085835.1 uncultured Nitrosomonadales bacterium
AGCGGTGTTAATGGTGATACCGCGTGCCTTTTCTTCCGGTGCTGCATCGATCTGGTCGTAAGCCTTGGCTTCGCCGCCGAACTTCTTGCACAACACCATCGTGATTGCCGCAGTCAGCGTAGTCTTGCCGTGATCGACGTGGCCAATTGTACCGACGTTGACGTGCGGTTTTGTACGTTCAAATTTACTTTTTGCCATGATTATCGCCTTTATCTAATAGTTATCTCTAGAAACAGTTAATAGACGCTAGTCGCAAGCAGAAACCCAATCATGCGGATCTACTTACAACTTGCGTCTAACGTCTAACGACTGCTTTTTACTTCTTGTTCATGATCGCTTCTGCGACATTCTTTGGCGCTTCGGTATAGTGCTTGAATTCCATCGTATAAGTTGCACGACCTTGGGTCGCAGAACGCAACGATGTTGAATATCCAAACATCTCCGACAATGGCACTTCAGCCTTAACCGATTTGCCACCACCCAGCATGTCATCCATACCCTGAACCATACCGCGACGCGAGGACAGATCGCCCATTACCGTACCGGTATAGTCTTCAGGCGTTTCAACTTCAACCGACATCATCGGTTCAAGCAGAACAGGACTTGCCTTGCGCATACCTTCCTTAAATGCCATCGAAGCCGCCATCTTAAAGGCATTTTCGTTGGAATCCACATCGTGGTACGAACCGTCGAACAGCGTTACCTTGATATCGACAACAGGGAAACCTGCCAAAACACCACTAGGCAATGATTCGCGCAAGCCCTTCTCAACGGCAGGGATGTATTCGCGAGGAACCGTACCACCCTTGATCGCATCGATAAACTCGAAGCCTTTACCAGCTTCGTTTGGCTCCATCTTGATCCACACGTGACCGTACTGACCGCGACCACCGGTTTGCTTGGCGTACTTACCCTCGACTTCGACAGACTTGCGGATCGCTTCACGATACGCAACCTGAGGTGCCCCGACGTTAGCCTCGACACCAAACTCACGCTTCATACGATCGACCAGAATTTCCAGATGCAACTCACCCATACCGGACATGATGGTCTGACCTGATTCTTCATCGGTGCGTACGCGAAACGAAGGATCTTCAGCAGCCAGACGACCCAGCGCCAAGCCCATCTTTTCCTGGTCAACCTTGGTCTTTGGCTCAACAGCCACGTGAATCACCGGCTCAGGGAAAATCATACGCTCAAGGATGATCGTGTTGTTGATATCGCACAGCGATTCACCCGTCGTCACTTCCTTCAAACCGATACAAGCAGCGATGTCGCCCGCCAGAATCTCTTCGACTTCAATACGCTCGTTCGCGTGCATCTGCACGATACGACCGATACGCTCTTTCCTGCCACGAACCGAGTTATAAACCGTGTCGCCCTTTTTCAGCACGCCTGAGTAGACGCGAACAAAGGTCAACTGACCTACAAACGGATCCGTCATCAGCTTGAAAGCCAACGCAGAGAAGCTCTCGCTGTCATCTGCTTTGCGCGTTGTCGGCTGACCATCTTCGTCTTCACCCTTGACATCAGGAATATCAACAGGCGATGGCATGAACATGATGACCGCATCCAGCATACGCTGAACACCCTTGTTCTTGAATGCAGAACCACACAGCATAGGCTGAATTTCGCATGCGATAGTACGAGTGCGCAGACCCAGGATAATTTCATCCTCAGTCAACTCGCCGTTCTCAAGATAGTTATTCATCAACTCTTCAGAGGCTTCGGCAGCAGTCTCAACCATCTTTGCGCGCCATTCGGCTGCGATCTCAAGCAAATCGGCCGGGATTTCACGATAGTCAAACTTCATACCCTGAGAAGCATCATCCCAGTAGATAGCCCGCATCTTGATCAGATCAACTACGCCCTCGAACTTTTCTTCGGCGCCGATAGGAACAACGATCGGCACGGGGTTAGCACGCAAACGCGTCGCCATTTGCTCGACAACCTTGAAGAAGTTCGCGCCCTGACGATCCATCTTGTTCACAAAGGCCAGACGCGGCACCTTGTATTTATTAGCCTGACGCCAAACAGTTTCAGACTGAGGCTGCACACCACCTACCGCACAGTAAACCATGCAAGCGCCATCGAGTACACGCATAGAACGCTCAACTTCGATCGTAAAGTCAACGTGACCCGGCGTATCGATGATGTTGAAGCGATGCTCCTCGTACTGGTTCTCCATGCCTTTCCAAAAGCATGTAGTTGCAGCAGAAGTAATCGTGATACCACGCTCCTGCTCCTGCTCCATCCAGTCCATAGTGGCAGCGCCATCATGCACTTCACCGATCTTGTGACTTACGCCGGTGTAGAACAAAATACGTTCGGTTGTCGTAGTTTTGCCCGCATCGATGTGCGCGCTGATACCGATATTGCGGTAACGGTTAATAGGTGTTTTACGAGCCACGATGAATACCTAACTATTAGTTGTGCTACAAATTAGAAACGGAAATGCGAGAACGCCTTATTAGCTTCAGCCATACGGTGAACTTCCTCACGCTTCTTCACTGCACCGCCGCGACCTTCGGACGCATCGATCAATTCACCAGCCAGACGCATACCCATGGACTTCTCACCACGCTTGCGGGCTGCTTCACGCAACCAGCGCATGGACAGCGCCATACGACGGGAAGGGCGAACCTCTACAGGAACCTGGTAGTTTGCACCACCCACACGACGGCTCTTAACTTCGACCTGCGGCTTGGCATTGGTCAATGCCAGATTGAAAATTTCAATCGCATCTTTACCAGTCTTCTTACCGACCTGCTCGAGCGCGCCGTACAAAATACGCTCAGCAACTGACTTTTTACCAGCCGTCATCAATACGTTAACGAACTTGGACAAATCCTGATTGCCGAACTTTGGGTCAGGCAACACTTCACGTTTGGGTACTTCTCTGCGTCTTGGCATATCAACCTCGAATATTAAAAATTACAGTTACTAAATTATTTCTTAGGACGCTTGGTACCGTACTTGGAACGTGACTGCTTACGATCTTTCACGCCAGCCGTATCCAAACTACCGCGAACCATGTGGTAACGCACACCTGGCAAATCCTTTACACGACCGCCGCGCAACAGCACGACCGAGTGCTCCTGCAGGTTATGGCCTTCACCGCCGATGTAGCTAGTTACCTCAAAACCATTGGTCAAACGAACCTTGGCCACTTTACGCAACGCAGAGTTAGGCTTTTTAGGTGTTGTGGTGTACACACGCGTACACACACCACGCTTTTGTGGTGAATTGCCAAGTGCGGGCACTTTGCTCTTTTCTACGATTGCGACACGCGGCTTGCGGATCAACTGATTAATGGTTGGCATTATCTATACATCCTAAAGTGATTTCTGAAATTCCGTTAATGTTTAAAAAGCATATCGTCGCAGCAGCCCTGTTGGAACTGCGGCGACAATAAAAAGGTTGCAGATTCTATTCAGAAATTACCGCACTGTCAAGTAACTCTCCAGATACGACTGAATCTGCTGCCTGTAAATCACGTCCTTGCGCAATATCGATGCCCAGACGTTGCTTGCGACGGGCATTGTGATATGCCATTCCGGTACCCGCTGGAATCAGGCGACCGACGATGACGTTTTCCTTCAGTCCACGCAATTCATCGCGTTTGCCCATGATTGCAGCTTCGGTCAGAACACGAGTGGTTTCCTGGAAGGAAGCCGCCGAGATGAACGAATCGGTCGACAACGATGCCTTGGTAATACCCAGCAGCATGAATTCGAAAGTTGCCGGCGTCTTGCCCGCAGCCATCATCTTTTCATTTTCTTCCAGCAAGTCAGCGCGCTCTACCTGTTCACCGACGATGAAGCGGGTGTCACCTGTTTCCCTGACCTGAACGCGACGCAACATCTGACGCACGATCACTTCGATGTGCTTGTCGTTGATCTTGACGCCCTGCAGACGATAAACTTCCTGAACCTCGTCGGTGATGTAACGCGCAAGCTCAGCCACACCCAGCAAGCGCAGGATGTCATGCGGATCGGCCGGGCCGTCGACGATCATCTCGCCACGCGTCACCATCTGACCATCATGCACCAGCACATGCTTTTCCTTAGGAATCAGGAACTCATTGGCAAGACCTTCAACATCGGTAATCACCAGACGCTGCTTACCCTTGGTTTCCTTACCGAACGATACCGTACCGGTACATTCAGCCAGCATACCGGCATCCTTGGGAATACGCGCTTCAAACAACTCGGCAACACGCGGCAGACCACCGGTGATATCGCGGGTCTTGGAGGATTCCTGAGGAATACGCGCCAACACATCACCCACACCGACTTGCTGACCGTCTTCCACGGTAATGATACAACCCGTCTGGAAGGTCACGCTGACAGCCGTTTCCGTACCAGTCAATTTAACATCATCGCCGTTCTCGTCGAACAAGCGAACCATAGGACGAACCATCACAGCCGACTTGATCTGCGCTGCGGTACGCTGCTTAGGATCGATTACCACCAGCGTTGACAGACCGGTAACTTCATCGATCTGCTTGGCTACGGTGACGCCCTCTTCCACGTTCTGGAAGCTGACCTTACCTGCATACTCCGTGATAATCGGACGGGTATGCGGATCCCAGGTTGCCAAAACTTCACCGGCGCGAACAGCCGTGCCTTCCTTGATGACCAGCGTTGCACCGTAAGGAATCTTATGGCGTTCGCGTTCACGACCATAATCATCGGCGATGATAATTTCAGCACTGCGCGCGACAACAATCGCCTCGCCGCGCAAGGTGTTAACCAGGCGCATGTTAGGGCTGTATTTCAATACACCGTTGGACTTGCCCTCAACCTGACTGGCAACCACATTTCTTGATGCCGCACCACCGACGTGAAAGGTACGCATGGTCAGCTGGGTACCCGGTTCACCGATGGATTGCGCCGCGATCACACCGACCGCCTCACCCACATTGACCATGGAACCGCGGCCCAGATCGCGACCGTAACACTTGGCGCACAGACCGAAACGCGTCTCGCACTTCAATGGCGCACGAACTTCAACTTCATCCACGCCCAGCGCTTCGATACGCTCAACGGCCGTTTCATCCAGCAAATAGCCTGTTTCAAACAGTGTCTCACCCGATTCTGGATTGACCACATCGCGGCTTAACACACGACCCAGGATACGTTCACGCAGGGCTTCGATGACTTCACCGCCCTCGACGATCGCCTTCATCATCGCGCCGTCTTTCGTACCGCAGTCTTCTTCGACGACCACCAGATCCTGCGTCACGTCTACCAGTCGGCGAGTCAGGTAACCGGAGTTAGCCGTCTTCAACGCTGTATCCGCCAGACCCTTACGAGCACCGTGGGTAGAAATAAAGTACTGCAACATGCTCAAACCTTCACGGAAGTTCGCCGTGATCGGCGTTTCGATAATCGAACCATCCGGTTTGGCCATCAAACCACGCATACCTGACAACTGACGAATCTGCGCAGCAGAACCACGCGCACCGGAGTCGGCCATCATGTAGATGGAATTCAACGACTCCTGCATCATCGGCTTGCCATTTTGCATGCGAGCTTCGCCCGTGATGCGATCGAGAACTGGCTCAGAACTGAGCTGATCCATCATGGCCTTGGCCACCATGTCACCGGTACGTCCCCAGATATCCACAACCTTGTTGTAGCGCTCGCCATCGGTTACCAGACCCGAGGTGTACTGGGTGTGAATTTCCATGACTTCTTTTTCAGCGGCGCCAATCAGATCAGCCTTTTCCGGCGGCATCAACATGTCGTCGATACAAATCGAAATACCGGCACGTGTCGCGTAAGTAAAGCCGGTGTACATCAGTTTATCCGCCATGATGACGGTGTCGCGCAGCCCACACTGACGGAAGCTGGCGTTGATCAGCTTGGAAATTTCTTTCTTCTTCAATGCCTTGTTGATCAGCTCAAACGGCAGACCGGCTGGCAGCACTTCAGAGAGCAGCGCACGACCGACTGTCGTTTCATGACGCACCAGTTTTTCAACCAGTGCACCGTCCGCATCCTTGTGGAATTCCTTCAGACGCACGATCACCTTCGCTTGAAGATCAACCTCACGGGACTCATAAGCGCGGGACACTTCGGCGATGTTGGCGAACATTGAACCTTCGCCCTTGACGCCGATATTCTCACGAGTCATGTAGTACAGACCCAGCACGATATCCTGTGAAGGAACGATGATAGGCTCACCGTTTGCCGGGGACAGCACGTTATTGGATGCCAGCAACAAAGTGCGGCACTCCATCTGTGCTTCCAGTGACAACGGTACGTGTACAGCCATCTGATCGCCGTCGAAGTCGGCGTTGAAAGCCGTACAAACAAGAGGATGCAGCTGTATCGCTTTACCTTCGATCAGAATCGGTTCGAACGCCTGAATACCCAGACGGTGCAAGGTTGGCGCGCGGTTCAACATCACCGGATGTTCGCGAATGACTTCTTCGAGAATATCCCAGACGACCGGCTCTTCAGCCTCAACCATGCGCTTTGATGCCTTGATCGTAGTGGCCAGACCCATTGCTTCCAGGCGGCTGAAAATGAACGGCTTGAACAATTCAAGCGCCATCTTCTTCGGCAACCCGCATTGATGCAGTTTGAGTTGCGGACCTACCACGATCACGGAACGACCGGAGTAATCGACGCGCTTGCCCAGCAAGTTTTGACGGAAACGACCGCTCTTGCCCTTGATCATGTCTGCCAGCGACTTCAACTGACGCTTGTTCGCGCCGGTCATCGCCTTACCGCGACGGCCGTTGTCCAGCAATGAGTCCACCGCTTCTTGCAGCATGCGCTTTTCGTTGCGCACGATGATATCCGGTGCCTTCAATTCGAGCAGGCGACGCAGACGATTGTTACGGTTGATCACGCGGCGATACAGGTCATTCAGATCGCTCGTTGCGAAACGACCACCGTCCAGCGGCACCAACGGACGCAATTCAGGTGGCAACACCGGCAGCACTTCCAGCACCATCCATTGCGGCTTGATACCGGAAGCATTGAAGGCCTCCAGCACTTTCAGGCGCTTGGCGTATTTTTTGATCTTGGTCTCAGAACCCGTCGCCTGCAAATCGGCGCGCAGTGTCTCGATTTCACTCGTCACATCCAGGCCGCTCAACAGCGCGCGAACGCCTTCAGCACCCATCAGGGCAGTGAATTCGTCGCCATACTCTTCAGTCTTGGCAAGATAGTCATCGTCAGACAACAATTGACCGCGATTGAGTGGCGTCATGCCGGGCTCAGTCACCACATAGGCTTCGAAATACAGCACGCGTTCGATGTCGCGCAAGGTCATGTCCAGCACCATACCCAGACGGGATGGCAACGATTTCAGGAACCAGATGTGAGCGACCGGGCTTGCCAGTTCGATATGGCCCATGCGTTCACGACGCACTTTGGACAGCGTGACTTCAACACCACACTTTTCGCAGATCACGCCGCGATGCTTCAGACGCTTGTACTTGCCGCACAGGCATTCGTAGTCCTTTACCGGCCCGAAAATCTTGGCGCAGAACAAGCCGTCGCGCTCAGGTTTGAAGGTGCGATAGTTGATGGTTTCAGGTTTTTTAACCTCACCATAAGACCACGAACGGATTTTCTCGGGCGATGCCAGTCCAATCTTGATCGCATCGAACTCTTCTTTTTGTGTGACCTGCTTGAACAAATCTAACAATGACTTCATGTGTAACTCCTAAATCTGGTAAGTGGGGAGTAGTAAATGGAGAGCAGGAAGCAGCTTAGTGGTTTTACCACTATCTATTTCCCACTCCCTACTTCCTATATCTAGTTACGCTCCAAATCCATATCGATGGCCAGTGATCGAATTTCCTTGATGACCACGTTGAAGGATTCCGGCATACCGGCTTCGATCTTGTGATCGCCCTTGACGATATTTTCGTAAACCTTGGTACGTCCCGCCACGTCATCTGATTTAACGGTCAGCATTTCCTGCAGCGTATACGCCGCGCCATACGCTTCCAAAGCCCACACTTCCATTTCACCGAAACGCTGACCACCGAATTGCGCCTTACCACCCAACGGCTGCTGTGTAACCAGACTGTACGGGCCGGTAGAACGGGCATGCATCTTGTCATCGACCAGGTGATGCAGTTTCAGCACATGCTTGTAGCCAACGGTAACCGGACGATCAAACGCCTCACCGGTACGGCCGTCATGCAACGTTGTTTGTCCGGACAGCGGCAGATCAGCCAATGCCAGCATGTACTTGATTTCTTCTTCGCTTGCGCCGTCGAAAACAGGGGTCGCGAAGGGCACACCCTTGCGCAGGTTGCGGCACAACTCGATGATTTCGTCATCATTAAACGATTTGAAATCAACAGACTGACCGTTGTTGTTGTTGTAGATCTTGTCGAGGAAACCACGCAACTCAGTGATCTTGGCATTGGTTTGAAGCATCTGGTCGATTTTCTTGCCCAGACCGTTCGCTGCCCAACCCAGATGCGTCTCGAGAATCTGACCGATATTCATCCGTGAAGGAACACCCAGCGGGTTCAGCACCACATCAACCGGCGTACCGTCGGCCATGTAAGGCATGTCTTCCACAGGCACGATGCGCGAGATCACACCCTTGTTACCGTGACGACCCGCCATCTTGTCGCCTGGTTGCAGACGACGCTTGACCGCAACGTAGACCTTGACCATCTTCTGCACGCCAGCTTGCAGTTCATCGCCCTGAGTCATCTTCTTCTTCTTCAGCTCGAATGCTGCGTCGAATTCGATACGCTTCTGCGCCAGACCATCCTTGACCTGTTCCATTTGCGCCGCGACTTCATCGTCAGCCACACGAATGTCAAACCACTGATGATGCTCGACGCTGGAGAGATAGGCACTGGTCAACAGCGCGCCCTTGGCAAGCTTCTTAGGTCCGCCGTTGGCCGCCTTATCCAGCAGCAGTTTTTCCAGACGGGTGAAGGCATCGCTTTCAACGATACGCATCTGATCCGCCAGATCCTTCTTGTAGCGGTTCAGTTCGTCGTCGACGATCTGCTGAGCACGACGATCGCGCTGCAAACCTTCGCGGGTAAATACCTGAACGTCGATGACCGTACCGGAACTACCAGCGGATACGCGCAGACTGGTGTCCTTAACATCGGATGCCTTTTCACCGAAAATTGCGCGCAACAACTTCTCTTCAGGAGTCAGCTGAGTTTCGCCCTTAGGCGTAACCTTACCTACAAGAACGTCGCCCACTGCCACTTCGGCACCGATGTGCACGATACCGCAATCATCAAGACGCGCCAATTGCACTTCGGACAAATTAGGGATGTCGCGGGTGATTTCTTCGGTACCCAACTTGGTATCGCGTGCAACCACGGTCAGCTCTTCGATATGAATCGACGTGAAGCGATCCTGAGCGATGATGCGTTCTGAGATCAGAATCGAATCTTCGTAGTTGTAACCGTTCCAGGGCATAAACGCGACCAGCACGTTCTGACCCAGCGCCAGTTCGCCCATATCGGTCGAAGCACCGTCGGCAACCACGTCACCGCGTGCAATCACATCGCCCACTTTAACCAGCGGACGCTGATTGATGTTGGTGTTCTGATTGGAACGGGTGTACTTGATCAGGTTGTAGATATCAACACCGACTTCACCTGCTGTCGTTTCCTCGTCGTTCACACGCACCACGATACGGGCAGCATCAACATAGTCGATGCGTCCGCCACGGACAGCCTGAACTGCCGTACCGGAATCGAGCGCAACCGTACGTTCGATACCAGTACCTACCAGCGGCTTTTCAGCGCGCAGGCAGGGCACAGCCTGACGTGACATGTTGGCACCCATCAAGGCCCGGTTCGCATCGTCGTGTTCCAGGAAAGGAATCAGACAGGCCGCAACAGACACGACCTGCGATGGCGATACGTCCATGTAATTGATGGTATCAGGCGCTGCGAGCACAAATTCATTGTGGCGACGCGCAGACACGATGTCATCGGTGAAATGACCCTTTTTGTCCAGCTCGGCATTCGCCTGAGCGATTGTGTAATTGCTTTCTTCGATCGCAGACAAATAGTCCACGTCATTGGAAACTTTACCATTGGTCACTTTACGATATGGAGTCTCAATGAAACCGTATTCGTTGGTGCGAGCATACAATGCCAGCGAGTTGATCAGACCAATGTTCGGTCCTTCCGGCGTTTCGATTGGACATACGCGACCATAATGGGTCGGATGTACGTCACGTACCTCGAAGCCTGCGCGCTCACGTGTCAAACCGCCGGGTCCCAGGGCAGAAATACGACGCTTGTGCGTCACTTCTGACAACGGATTGGTTTGATCCATGAACTGCGACAACTGACTGGAACCGAAGAATTCCTTGATCGCAGCCGAAATCGGCTTGGCGTTGATCAAATCATGCGGCATCAGGTTATCCGCTTCAGCCTGACCCAAACGTTCCTTGACGGCGCGTTCTACGCGTGCCAGACCTACGCGGAACTGGTTCTCGGCCAATTCACCCACCGCACGAACACGGCGATTACCCAGATGATCGATATCGTCGATTTCGCCGCGACCATTGCGCAACTCAACAAGGATTTTAACGACTGCAACGATGTCTTCGTTGGAGAGAATAGGAGAACCTGTCAATTCTTCGCGACCGACGCGGCGGTTAAATTTCATACGACCCACAACCGACAGATCGTAACGTTCTTCGCTGAAGAACAAGCCATTGAACAAGCCTTCCACGGACTCTTCAGTTGGTGGCTCGCCAG
Source organism: uncultured Nitrosomonadales bacterium (assembly GCA_947085835.1). Lineage (GTDB taxonomy): Bacteria > Pseudomonadota > Gammaproteobacteria > Burkholderiales > Gallionellaceae > Gallionella. The sequence continues at coordinate 10,727 of CAMTXT010000026.1, forward strand.
GACGCATCATGCGATAAATCGCAACGCGTGCAGTCCATTTGTCAGTCGTCTCGTCGGTGCGCAGCGTCTGAGACATATACGCCCCATGATCAAGATCATTGGTATACAAGGTATGCAGTTTGGTAATATTTGCATCTTGCAACTTGCGCAACAATTCTTCAGTGATCACATCATTGGCATTCGCAATGATTTCACCGCTGTCCTTGTCAACGATGTTGTTGGCAACTACACGGCCCATCAGGAAGTCGTCGCCCACGGCCAGCTTGTCGATGCCCGCTTCCTGCATCTGACGGATGTGACGCACCGTGATGCGCTTGTCACAAGCGACAATGACCTTGCCGGCTTTATCCAGAATATCAAAGCGAGCCAATTCGCCACGCAGGCGCTCTGCCACCACTTCGAACTGAATGCCACCCTTTTTGCCGAAATGGAAAGTATCAAACTCGTAGAACATCTTGAGCATGTCTTCATTGCTGTAACCCAATGAACGCAGCAAGATCGTAACCGGCATCTTGCGGCGGCGGTCAATACGGAAGTAAACGTAGTCTTTAGCGTCGAATTCGAAATCCAGCCATGAACCACGGTAAGGAATGATCCGCGCTGAGAACAGCAACTTGCCTGAAGAGTGCGTCTTGCCCCGGTCATGCTCAAAGAACACGCCTGGAGAACGATGCAACTGGGATACGATAACGCGCTCAGTACCGTTGATGACGAACGAGCCGGTATTGGTCATCAGAGGCATTTCGCCCATGTAGACTTCCTGCTCCTTGACTTCCTTGACAGTCGGCTTGGAAGCTTCCTTATCCATGATGGTCAGACGCACGCGTGCACGCAGAGGGGAAGCGTAAGTCAGACCGCGCTGCTGACATTCTTTCACGTCAAATGCGGGCATGCCCAGCATATAGCTGACGAAATCAAGCCGCGCATTCTTTGAATGACTTTCAATCGGGAAAATTCCGTTGAAAGCAGCTTGCAAGCCTTCATTCTTGCGTTTTTCCGGCGGGGTATCAGCCTGCAGAAAAGCCGCAAAGGCCTCCAATTGGGTGGATAAAAGGAAAGGAACCGGCAAAGCACCGATTCGCTTGCCAAAACTTTTACGAATACGTTTTTTTTCGGTAAAAGAGTAGCTCATATATTCTCCACGACTAGGCAAAAAGACAGGGGGCGGGAAGCCTGAAACCAGACTTCTCGTCCATTAGCTTCTTAAAGCGCCAAAAGGCTGACGGTAAGCCGTCAGCCTTTTGACAACACGATTTGTTACTTGACTTCAGCGGTAGCGCCAGCTTCGATCAGTTGCTTTGCAACTGAGTCAGCATCAGCTTTGGAAACGCCTTCTTTAACGACCTTAGGTGCTGCATCAACCAGATCCTTGGCTTCTTTCAGACCAAGACCGGTGATAGCGCGAACAGCCTTAATTACACTTACCTTGTTATCGCCAATGGCGGTCAAGAATACGTCGAATTCAGTTTGTTCAGCAGCGGCAGCAGCAGGACCAGCAGCAGGACCAGCAGCAACAGCAGCAGCAGCTGATACGCCAAACTTTTCTTCCATTTGCTTGATCAGTTCAGACAGTTCCAGCACAGTCATGCCAGCAACTGCATCCATCAATTCAGCATTAGTAATAGCCATATTGTTCTCCTTGTTCAGTTAATTCAAAAATTTAAACGGCTTCAGCAACGACTTCAGCAGATGCTTCAGCGGTTACTTCAACAGGTGCATTCGCATCGCGAATAGCAGCCAATGTACGAACGAACTTTGCAGTCGTCGCATTCATGGTTGCCATCAAGCGAGCAATCAACTCATCACGACTTGGTGTTGCAGCCAATACAGCGACTTGTTCCGCTGACATCAGGGAACCTGCCATAGCACCAGCTTTAATGACCAATTTCGGGTTTGTTTTGGCAAAATCGTGCATCACTTTTGCCGCAGCGACAGCGTCAGCGCTCATGCTATACACAAGAGGTCCGACCATGCTATCTGCCAGCGATTCAAATGAAGTACCTTGTACCGCGCGACGTGCCAAAGAGTTCTTCAACACATGCAGATACACCCCTGCTTGACGTGCAGTTGCACGCAATTTAGTGATGTCGGCCACTTGGATGCCACGGTATTCTGCCAAAACGATGGTTTGCGATTGCGCCACTTGTGCACTTACTTCCGCTACCACGGCTTGTTTTTCTTGCAGATTGAGACTCAAGTCTTCCTCCATTATCCAGAATGCATTAGCACACATTCCATCATTTACAACCGCGACCTTGAGACAGGAGAACAGCTATTCCTGCTCGCGGGCACACCATCTGCGTGGGGATCAGGATTCAGGATTCAGGATTCAGGATTCAGAAAAACCCCAAGACCCAATACTGATCCATCCATTAAGCTGCCATTCATCTGAATTCAAGCTGCATCCTGCATCCTGCATCCCGACTCATGACAGCCCCTACGGTCTTTGATGCTGACTACCGCCAGCAGTGCAAAGATTATCGGCGACAAGGCAGATACCTTGCCGCCTGATTTGAAGCTTTAAGCGCTAAACGTAGTCTGATCGACGCGTACACCCACACCCATCGTGCTGGACAGCGATACCTTCTTCATGAAGACACCTTTGGACGATGCAGGTTTTGCCTTAGCCAGAGCATCGATCAATGCCAGCAGGTTTTCACGCAATGCTTCAGGCGCGAATGAAGCGCGGCCGATAGTGCATTGAATAATACCGTTCTTGTCATTGCGATACTGAACCTGACCCGCCTTGGCATTGCGAACCGCACCAGCCACGTCAGCTGAAACAGTACCCACCTTAGGGTTAGGCATCAAACCGCGAGGACCCAGAATCTGACCCAACTGACCGACCAGACGCATTGCATCCGGACTTGCGATCACAACATCAAAATTCATCTCACCTTTTTTGATGGCTTCAGCCAGATCGTCGAAACCGACGATATCCGCACCGGCAGCTTTAGCTTCTTCAGCCTTGGCACCTTGCGCAAATACGGCTACGCGAACGGTTTTACCCGTTCCGCGTGGCAACACGACCGAACCACGAACCAGCTGGTCAGATTTACGCGCATCGATACCCAGATTCACCGCAACGTCGATGGATTCATCAAACTTTGCGACAGCGTTTTCCTTAACCAGCGACAATGCATCGGTCAAAGCGTACTGCTTATTGCGATCGATTTTGGCTGCAATTGTTTTATAGCGCTTAGACATTATTCGCCCTCCACGGTGATACCGATACTGCGCGCGCTACCAGCGATGGTGCGAACGGCTGCATCCATATCAGCTGCGGTCAGATCCGGCATCTTGGTTGTTGCAATTTCTTCCGCCTGCTTGCGGGTCAAGTGACCAACCTTGACGGTGTGCGGAGTCGCACTACCCTTTTGAATCCCGGCAGCCTTCTTGATCAGAATGGTTGCAGGCGGTGTCTTCATGATGAAAGTGAAGCTCTTGTCAGCAAACGCGGTGATAACCACCGGGATTGGCAAACCAGGCTCAACGCCTTGGGTTGCGGCGTTAAACGCCTTACAGAACTCCATGATGTTCAAACCACGTTGACCCAATGCTGGACCAATCGGTGGACTTGGATTTGCTTTACCAGCTGGCACTTGCAGCTTGATGTAGCCTATGACCTTCTTTGCCATGTTACTCTCCTATCAAACGGGTAATCGAAACTTGCGTCTCTCCCCAAATACAGGAAACAGCGAACGGGAAACAGCGCCTGCATTCATTGCAAGCCGCGTTTCCCATGCCTGTTTCCCTCGCTTCAGCCTTTTTCTACTTGGCCAAAATCCAGTTCTACCGGTGTCGCACGACCGAAAATAGTCACCGCCACCCGTATTTTATTCTTGTCATAATTAACTTCTTCAACCATGCCGGTAAAGTCTGTAAACGGACCTTCCTTGACGCGCACAGCCTCACCCACCTCAAACAGAACCTTAGGCCTGGGCTTTTCTACACCCGCCTGCATTTGCTGCATGATATTCTGCACTTCTTTTTCGCTGATCGGTGTCGGACGCATTGCCGAACCACCCAGAAAACCAGTGACCTTTGGCGTATTTTTAACCAGATGCCAGGATTCGTCAGTCATTTCCATCTCAACCAGAACATATCCGGGGAAGAACTTGCGCTCAGAGGTTACTTTTTGGCCGCCCTTGAGCTCAACGACCTCTTCAACCGGAACCAGAATCTGACCGAACTTTTCCTGCATGCCTTCACGTTGAATACGTTCAGCTAATGCGCGTGAAACACTTTTCTCAAACTGAGAGTACGTGTGAACAACATACCAACTCATCGCCATTATTCAGCCCGTCCCATCAACTTATTTACCATCGTCATCAAACTGGCATCAACCAACCACAGGAATAAGGCCATCGTTATGGCAAACAAGATCACCACACCGGTAGTTTGTATCGTTTCTTTTCGCGTAGGCCAAACCACACGCTTAGCTTCAGCGATTGAATCGCGACCAAACGCAATGAAGCGACGACCTGATTCACTTGTGGATGCAACACCTGCTGCAAACAATACACCAGCCAGCACCGAGAGCAACCTCAACACTGCGGCACTGTCATGCAAGTAGTAGTAGCCCGCGATACCTGCCACGACCAGCAGGAATGCAATTAGCAACTTGATTTTGTCCGACATGCGTGATTGCCCGATTAACTGTTACTTACTATTTGGCAGGCCAGGAGGGTTTCGAACCCCCAACCCTCGGTTTTGGAGACCGATACTCTACCAATTGAGCTACTGGCCTATGAATCAGGATCAAGGATCAAGGAATCAGGATTCAGCAAAACCACTACCATATCCTGACTCCCGAATCCTGAATCCAGCTTTTTATTACTCGATAACTTTTGCAACCACACCTGCACCGACGGTACGGCCACCTTCGCGAATCGCAAAACGCAGACCTTCTTCCATCGCGATCGGGTTGATCAGGTTAACAGTGATGCTGACGTTATCGCCTGGCATTACCATTTCTGTACCCGCTGGCAACTCAACAGCGCCAGTCACGTCAGTTGTACGGAAGTAGAACTGAGGACGGTAACCCTGGAAGAACGGAGTATGACGACCACCTTCATCTTTGCCCAACACGTAGATTTCAGCAGTGAACTTGGTATGCGGCTTGATTGAACCAGGCTTGCACAACACTTGACCACGCTCAACTTCTTCACGCTTGGTACCGCGCAACAATACACCCACGTTGTCGCCGGCCTGACCTTGATCGAGCAGCTTACGGAACATTTCTACGCCGGTGCAAATTGTCTTCAAGGTTGGCTTGATACCAACGATTTCGATTTCTTCGCCGACTTTAACGATACCGCGCTCGATACGGCCGGTAACAACGGTACCGCGACCCGAGATCGAGAACACGTCTTCAACTGGCATCAGGAATGCGCCGTCGATTGCACGTTCTGGGGTAGGAATGTAGGTATCCAGTGCATCAGCCAGACGCAGAATCGCCGGTTCGCCGATTTCAGATTGATCGCCCTTGATCGCCAACATCGCAGAACCCTTGATGATAGGCACATCATCGCCAGGAAAATCGTACTTGGACAGCAATTCGCGAACTTCCATTTCAACCAGTTCGAGCAACTCTTCGTCGTCGACCATGTCGCACTTGTTCAGGAACACAACGATGTACGGAACGCCAACCTGACGAGCCAACAAGATGTGCTCACGCGTCTGAGGCATAGGGCCGTCAGCTGCGGAACAAACCAGAATCGCGCCGTCCATTTGCGCTGCGCCGGTGATCATGTTTTTTACATAGTCGGCGTGGCCTGGGCAGTCAACGTGTGCATAGTGACGGTTAGCTGTCTCGTATTCAACGTGAGCGGTGTTAATGGTGATACCGCGTGCCTTTTCTTCCGGTGCTGCATCGATCTGGTCGTAAGCCTTGGCTTCGCCGCCGAACTTCTTGCACAACACCATCGTGATTGCCGCAGTCAGCGTAGTCTTGCCGTGATCGACGTG
>CAMTXT010000027.1:0-13107 GCA_947085835.1 uncultured Nitrosomonadales bacterium
CGCGGGGGAAACGTGCCCACTCGTGGCGACTGGGGTTTTCACTGGGGCCTATCCCCGCGAGCGCGGGTGATACAAAAGCATCTGTTCAGCCACCGCTTCCTGCAAGGGCCTATCCCCGCGAGCGCGGGGGAAACTCGAATATCATCTGCCTCTGCTCGTCCGGAGTGGGCCTATCCCCGCGAGCGCGGGGGAAACATTTTCCTGCTGGCGCACTCTACGCTGGCTCTGGGCCTATCCCCGCGAGCGCGGGGGAAACTTAATGGAACGCTAGGGTATGAGGCGCAGCTCGGGCCTATCCCCGCGAGCGCGGGGGAAACGCCAGCAATACCAGCTCGGCCGGAAGAATGGCGGGCCTATCCCCGCGAGCGCGGGGGAAACGTACGCTGGTGTACTCTTATATGCCTCATATCGGGCCTATCCCCGCGAGCGCGGGGGAAACCCAGTGAATAACATTGAAGCTCTAAAAATCGTGGGCCTATCCCCGCGAGCGCGGGGGAAACTGCCCGCAAATATCGAACGCCCGGAATTACCGGGGCCTATCCCCGCGAGCGCGGGGGAAACGTGGAACTGCCCATAAGCGCGGCTCAGGTGGCGGGCCTATCCCCGCGAGCGCGGGGGAAACAGACTAAGCATGCCGTAGAACGCGGCCAAACGGGGCCTATCCCCGCGAGCGCGGGGGAAACAGCGGCCGAAGCGCCAACCGGTAATTCGGGGCGGGCCTATCCCCGCGAGCGCGGGGGAAACTCTACTAGATAAGCCCATAATCTAGAAAAGAAAACATCAAATTACATCCAAATTTTTAAAGAACAATTCACAGCTGTCGGCGTGTTAACCATAGGCCGTCAACTTCCACTAACTCACGAGAAGGGGAACCCAATGTCGCAATCCCCACTCCTCCCGTTTCGTTAAGATCACGCCAAATCATTATGAGACTGCCACGGGGTTCGGAATTGTACCAATCACTCAATACTTTCCAGGTACGTGTGCGTACGCCTGCGTTCATGCGCGGTGAGATATACACCGTCGGCGCCACTTCAAGCATGACCGATGCCAGGAACCCGCGATACCGGTCTGCTACCTCACGCGTCACTATTACTGTCAGTGCCACCCAGCTCCTCCATTCGTATTACCTTTTTAATGCTGTCAATCATTGACGGGATCACATTTTGCTTACGAAATACCGTAGCCGCTTCACGTCTGACCAAGCGATCTATGGTCGAATCATCTGACTTCGCTTTTTTGGCGGCAGTGAACGCGATATGCAGGGTGATGGTGTCACGATACAGGTCAGCGATATCCAGAATGAAAGACTGCCCCGAGTCTTCGTGGATGAACCCTAGCTGTGGGATAGCCGCTACCGCTTGTACGGCAATTGCAGCCGCCGCTTGTACCGCCGTCGCGGCGTGGTTAATGGCCTGATTTGGGATATCCGTGGCTTCTGGTTTGGCGCGGTCATAATGCCGCCCGTTCCATTCGATGTCATATTTATCTGCCATTAAACGGTAAATGGTTTTGACACGTGCGCCCTCAATGCCACGTAGGGTATCCAAATCTCGATGAGGCAATACCTCCCCCAAACGCAGGGCATACATGTGGCGCGCTACGCTGATGCGACGTCGCGGGCTTCCCCACAACTCTGCCTGACGGCGGGCGATATCAGAACGGTCCGGCATGAGCGCTGGCGCGGTGTATGTGCGTACACCATCCTGCCCCACTGCTGCCATCAAGGTGCCATGCCGCGCCAATAGTCGTAATGCATCATGCGTCACGCTACTGCCAGGACCGAGCAGGATCATCGACACGGCCTGATGTGGAATCTGGTAGATTTGCGGGGTGAGAGTGTTCTTGCCTACCAGAAAGTTGAGGCAACCATCGACAACACACAGTTCGCCACGTTCCAGCCAAACTAAACCATGCCGGTCCGCATGCGGGATGCGAGCCGTTTCAAGACCTAACCGACCTTTCAGCATGAGCGCGCGGGCTTAAGCAACAGCATGCCAAATCCAAAGGCGCGATGCCGTCCGATACCTCGTGCCAGCAGGCGTGCAAAAGCATCTGGGTTGCCTACCTGCAATTGCCCTTTGAATACTGCGTCCGGGCCAGTAACCCCGAGCGGTTTGCGTTTGCCGTTTTCGCCAGTGCTTGCCTTGCGTAACACACGAGTTAAACGAAACTCTTCCATTTGTGCCTGGATAATTTGTGCTGCCCCATCTCCGGCAAACTGCTTGATAAGCCAGTCGCTATAAATCACGGCACGCTGGGCAATTCCTCCACCTTCCTCTGCCGGAGTAGCATCAACGGCGTGCAAAAAAGCGTCGCGTTCACGACCGTCTTTTGCGCGAATCACCGGACGCACCCTCACTTCAAAACCCAGTGTCTGCCCTTCTTTCCATACACTCGGAAACGGGCGCGCATCCAACGCATTCAGCCCCAATGCGCGTGCGACATCCGGCGTGGCCAAGCTGGCATGTAGTCGCAAAGTTTCCAGACTCTCCAAGGTGTAGGCGAGCAAGCCCTGCTTGTTCCCCATATAGCGGAACGGCTTGGGCGCTTGCTCTCCAAATGCCGCGCTGAGCAAACCGTGCAAGGCGTAACCATAATCACCATCGGGCGATAATACGCCGTGGCGAGTCGCCCATACCGCAAGTGCTTTAGCATCGGGTTGCAAACGTAGTAATTGAAAGCTCATGTTTGCGCTCCTTGTGGTGTGAAACTACCTTCCCGCACTGGCCGCCAGCCACCGTGCACGCCACTCGTCCAGTTGCGTTCATCACACACGTCAATCAGGCGATCTCCGGCAAGACTGCCTTCACCGTCCGGCCACTGCATCCGCAGGGATTGCGTGCTGCCGATTTCGGGAAGGTGAGCGATTTGTAGCGCGTGCAGCACGTTGTCTGCCTCTTGCCATCCGGAAAAAATCCGTTGGCTGGGCAGGCAAGTTTTTCGGCCAATAAACAAGGGGCGTGCGGGGTGATCTAACGCAACGGCAAGATCATCCAGCGTGGGCGCTTCTTCCGAAGATTCCAGGCGCAGAGCGACGAGGACGTTAAGGCTGGCGTGATAGTCGCGGTAACGCAAATGAGGCCCTTCATAAGTGCCTGCCCCGCCTCGCCTTTCTTCGGGAACCCCCCAGCTAGTCCAACCTTTATCGTCTTTTCCTAGTTGTGCTGTTTGAAAATCAGTGAGGCGTTGTATCGGCGTATTCAGCCTCGCTCCAACCACCAGGAGACTCTGCAAACGATCATGCAATTCGCACTCTTCACGCCGCCAGCCGAGCGCATTGGCAAACAATCCGGTAATCATGGAAAGCGCCGGGAAGTCGCGAATCACGCCGAAGTTATCGATGGTCTCGCCGCCAAAGGCGATGAGCGGTGCCTCTAGCCGCAACAATAGATGGCGTGGCATCTCAACATACTCCCTGCCGCACAATCTCACTCGCCCATTCGCCCAGCTTGGCAAGGTTTGCGCGTTCTGCTCCGGGCACGTCAACGGCATCCAATGCCAGAAAACGCCGCGCCAATGGTGCACCGTAAGCATCATCCATCGCTGATATTTCTTGTGTCATGCGCGTCACGGCACGCTGGCGGATCGTGCCCGCGTTGGTTTTGTCTTCCAGTGGTAACGCGTCATGAAACGCGCCCGCCAAGCTGCGTGGCTGCCAGTCGCCCGCTTCCACCAGCATGAATTTTGCCCAGTCGAAGGGCGCAGTCGAACCGCGCTTTGCGCCGGGGCTGACGGTAGCTATCAGATGCAGCAGGTGTTGCACCACGCGCCCCGCCAGTTCGCGGCGTTCCGCTGGTGTGCCGTCCGCGAAACAATCCTTCGCAGCAATGCCTTCCAGATTTTCAATCAATTGCGGCACGTCCACAACAACATAGCCATAGTAAAGACCGGAGGCGAGTTCGGTGTCGAAAATTCCTGCCGATCCCAATTCACCCGCTTCCCGCATCAGGTCGTCGACTACCGTGAAGTAATCATTTTCAACTTGAGCTTGATGTACGGTGAAAGCGTGGGCAACAGAAACGGATGCGTCACGACTGGCGAGAATATCCGATGTCACCATGCGACCAAATAAAGCTGATTCCAAGCCGCTGCCGTGTTTGAGCGCCTCAATGTTATCTTTTTCGGAGATGAGCCTGAATTTAATCTCGCTCTTGAGAACGTCAGATTCCGATAGCTTTTGCACATCTTTTTTGAATAGTTTGCTCAGCTCATCGGCTAGCGCTTGTTTATCTATGCCTTCTTTATCAATTTTTTTTATTAAAGCGGTAGGCAAGAAACTAGAACCACTCAATAGAGTATAAATTTGTTCTGGCGATCCATCACATTGCGCGATGTTGTTTTTAAGCTCAATGGCCCGTGGGATAGTATCCACACAGAGTTTCGTAATGTAGTCTATTTCTGCCTTGCCCATCAGCACAGCTTGGCCTGTTTTTAGGGCATCTTCCCCTGTTATGTTTTTGCCACTCTTGTCGAGCAATCCGGCATCACGCAATGCTTCGGCGGCGGCTTGTGCCAGTGCAGCGGAAATGCCATTTTCCTGCATGCGATTGCTAATGAATTCCAATGTGCCACGTGAGCGAATCGCCATCGGGACATCCAGTTTTGACAAGGCAAACTGGTCGTCCGTCACGCGCCAATGTCGTTTCAGGCATTGCGAAGAAATGCGGGTACGCACGGCGTTACCCAGCGGCAAACGTTTCGCCAAACCCGCATCATCACGGTTCAACAGGGCAGCGGGGTAAGTGTGCAGGGTGTGAATTTGAATAAAACGCGGTAGTGGCATGATCGGTCTCCAATCGTTAAGAATTTTTCTGTTTTTTAGCTTCAGCGGAGAAAAAGCGTCCCGCAATTTTCAGGCGTATCTCTTCGGCTTTCTCCTCATCGCGCTCTTGGTTAAGAATCAATCCGCCCAACTCGTGCCAGTTGGGCGCAACACCCTTGCTGGCGATCAGTCGCAACAAGCGCGGCAACAGTTGTCGAAAAGCATCGCCACGGGATGTGAACAGCTTGGTGGCGCGGGATTCAGATACACCCGCTTGACTCAGTTGCTGTCCCAAACTCTGCTTGGCATCATGCCCAGCCAGTGCCATGCCATGTGCAATCAGTGCCCAGCGACACCAAGTTTCTGCTTTCCATGTATCCGGCTCAAGTTCGGCGTAAATCAAGGCGCGCGACAGTGCGGCGATTTGATGAGGACGCAGTTCGCCATCCGGGTCTAGTCGTGCCAGCGCGGCACGTTCGCCGTTATCCAGCCCGTGAGCATCACCCGTAAAGCGTGAGGCTTGGGCAATAATGCGTGCCAAACGCGAGATCGGTTGCTCTGATCGGACGGAGTGATTTGTCCCGCCTTCTATTGGTTTTTCGGGCTGTCCCTGTGGAACAGAATCAGGCAGGCTCATTCGCAGTCTCCTTATTGGTGATTAATTGGCGGTAGTAATTGGCGAGAGTGGGGAGTGTTTTGTCGCTACGCAAACCACCGTGAAATCTGGACAGCGCAGCTGATCGAGCCCGGTATCGCTGTTCGCTGCTTTGTGGCCCAGCAACAAAGGCATTTTTGAGTGTTTTTTCGGCGTGATCGACCATTGAAAGTAGCCACTGCAAGCGCGTGTTATCCGGGTCGTCGGATTCAATTTCAGCATTGAGTTCGACGAAAAAACGGGAGTCTTCGGCTTGTTCAAAGGACTTGGTAAAGTCACTTGCTTTGTCCTTGGCACCATCTGAAAACTTGTCTTTTGCGGCACCTTGGTCGAACAGCGTAGCGACAGCAGTCCACAGTACGCTACGTATTTTTCCAATGGCATCGACGCGATCTTCAGAGACTTTCGCCAGACGGTCGGTCTGCTTTTGTAGTAATAGTCTGCGCACTGCGGGCGAAACAGGAATGCGACGTTCGTGATAGCCCTCGGTTTTCCCCTGACCGCGTGTCACACCTTGTGCCAGCACCACTATGCCTTCCGTACCATCGGCAACATCAGGAATTTGAGCGATAGGGCTGCGGAATTTGCTACCAAAGAGCAGTTCGGCTGCCAATCGGTAATGAAATCCGTCAGCACCGATGGTTAAGGCTTTACCCGCAGCCGTGTCAATGGGCATCCAAGGATCACCCGTGATGCCATTGCGTTCCTTGGCTTCGACACGAGCGGTTTTGCTACCGGTAGTAATTGCGCCAATTGATTGGTCATTATCAGGCTGAATTAAACGAATGCGACGGCAGATTTCGATATAAAAAGGGTCTAGAGAAGAAAAAGCTAAGCTGGTCTCTCCACTCCATGCTTTCAGCCACAGGAGTCCAATACCATTTTCATTCTGAAGCCCCAAGTGCTCGACAATTTCGTCCCGGTGCTTCAGTAGCGTTGCTATATCCCGCTGCCAGCGTCGTCCCCAGTGGCCTTTAGGAATTACGCCTATAGCCGGGCGATTGGCGAAACCGCCATTCATGCGGGAAATGCCATAGTTCCCCGCACCCAAAAATCCTTCCTGGGTTTGCAGACTAATCAGCGCCATTATCCAATCATCCAGATGGGCTTGTCGCATCCGGGCTTGCTTCAGGTCGTGATTTTTTGAAGTCACCAGCATGTCCAGTTCGTCAGGTGCATGCAGCGTATTTTTCCACTCACTTATCTTGCCGCCCGGTACAGAGGCTTGCATGAAAGCCGGTTTGTCGTGCGGTGTAATCAAGCACCACGCTGCACCGTCCGGGTATTCCGGCGTAAGTTCCAGCAGCGCATCTTTCCATTCTTGTTCCGTTTCAAAAGGCTGGGCTTGCTCTGCGTGATGCAAAGCCATAGCGGCAAGCTGCACCAAAAAAGCGTGCCACGGGTGGCGTTGGTGGGGGCGTAATGCGGAAAAGTCGCGCACCTCATCATGCGCCAGTGCCACAAACAAACCGGGCAGGCTGTATTGCACGGGTTGCCCGCCGTCCACCAGCCGGGCGCGTATCAGCGGTTCATCGAGCAGGGAGTATTGAAGCATCACAGTAGTCCTCCAGCATCAGAAAGTTAATCATCCTTGAGGCGTTCCAGCCCAAGGCGAGTATAGCGAAATTGCGCATCGCCCAAGCGAAAGGTAATGCTTGTTGCGGTTTGTCTAATGTCGCTCGGCTCAGTATCAGGAGACAAGCCATTGGGTAGCAGGTGGTGACGAATCGGCAACTCTTTGAGAGGTTCACCGAATGGGCCAGGAAGAGCCGGTTCAAAGTGCAGAATCCGGTCTTGTGCGCCAAGGCGAGTAGCAATTTGTACGTCGTTTGGAAATTCTTGCTCACCAAAGATTTTCTCAACGTCTAATGCGTGTAAGTGCCCAATCGTTTGTTGTGCGCCGGTACCTCCTTCGATTTTCTGTCCCAATGTTTTCCATGCATCCCCTTGTTCCTCTTGAATAGCGTACAGCTTATCTGGATGAGTGGCAGCTTCAACCAGATAACGATTGTCAGCAGGAATTGACACAACAGGACGTTCGACAAGCAATGCCCGTGTGGCTTCCAGCACGCGCAAATCGGCATAGACACCACCGCCATTGTGAAACATTCCCAAACCATGCTGTGATTTAGCAATTAACGGATTAAGGTCATGCCCTGCTGGCGTTAGTACCCAAGCTTGCGCTGCTTGAAACGCCTCGGGGCGTTCTGATGCTGGGCGGCTATGGCGGTGTAGGCGTCCGACACGTTGCAACAATACGTCCATCGGACACAAGTCGGTGATTAGCACGTCAGCGTCTATATCCAGACTTTGTTCCAGTGTTTGCGTGCCCACTACGATGCACGGGCCAACGGGTCGTTTTTTGCCAAGCTGCTCTCCAATAGCCTTATCCATGATGGGCCGATCTTGCCGACTAAAGCGGCTGTGGTGCAGGGTGACTACGCCGTCGACAGTGAAAAGCCAAGCCTTATCGGGAATACATTCCTCAATGGCGTTCAGGGTAGCGATGGCAGCCGCTACGTTATTGCGAATCACCAGCACTTTTGCACCGAGCTTGGCGGCATCTATCGCCATGTTTGCGATCTTATTGGGTGAATCAATAATGTCATGCGCCGTCCATGTCACCTGTTTGGTGTTGCCAGTGGCATCAACGGCTCGCGTTTGTTTCTGATCAGAAATGGCTGGATAAGGGACTGCACAGGCCGTTTCAAATGTCATGGACTTGGCTTGTTTCCGCTGCCCTTTGGGAGCGAGTGCCAGATAACGGTTACGCGCACTGGAGCCAAGCGTGGCAGAAAGCAGCAATGCGTGACCGCCACTGTTCAGATGTGCCTTGAGCAGGCGTTCCAACAACACTGTCATGTAGGGATCGGAAGCATGAACTTCATCCACCACCAACAGGCTGCGCGCCAACATGGCATGACGCAAATGGGCGTGGCGCACTTGCAATGCACCCAGCAAGGCTTGGTCAATGGTGCCAACGGCAATCGGCGCGGCAAGAAAGCGTTTGGCATTTTCCGCCGCCCAACGTTGATGGGCTTTGGCATCATCCGGGTTGTCTGACCATAGCACTTCAAAGCCCAGTCGGAGATGGACTTTCCCGCCGTCGGCTTGTGTGTCGTAGCCGGACAAAGCCAGCACGTTCAAAGGCGGATTCTCCGGCCATAAATTTCTGACGGCCATTTGAACACGGTTATAAATCTGCGTTGCAGCCACGCGGGTCGGCAAAGCAAAATATAAGCTGTCCACCGCCCCTACACGGAACAAATGTACAAATCGCCATAGTGCCGCTTCAGTTTTGCCACTGCCAGTTTCCGATTCAAGTATCACCAGCGGCCCAAGCTGGTCATCGATCATGTCCGCCTGAATGGGGCGCGGCTCTGCAATGCCGAATGTATTTAAAAAATTGGGCGAGCGACCATTCAGCTTGCTGCGCCAACCATCAGCATCCAGGCCAATGACGGAGATGGCCTCTCGCGCTTTTTCCATAGCGGTGGCGGCCCTATCCTCGCCTTCTTTAGAGAAAGGGAAGAAGTCAGTATCCGACCCCAGCCAGTCAGCCAATTGCACCAAACCTGCAAACAGATGCCCAAAGGCTGGTGCATCGGGCAGTGGCGTGCCTCCTGATTCAAAAGCTTGCGGATAGATGTCTACAACACGCTCGCCTATATCGCCTAACACGGCGGCGGGGTCGTAAACACCAGCCACTTTTTTCCAGATATTTTTGTTCCAATCTCCTGGATTGTCCTTGATCGGACGACCGTGGTGGCTGATGCTGGCAATCAGCAGTGGATCACTTGCATCACCCCATGTACAAATTTTCTCAATCAACAATTCAATCGGTTGTCGGGCTAGAGTCTCATAAAACAGCTTGATTGCTTCAATACCATGCCCCGCATGAAGAGGCCAACCTTTTGGAATATCCTGCGAATTTTTCCAACGTTTTGCTTGGAACCCGCTGTTGGCTTTGCCAATATCGTGCAAGAAAACCAGCACCGAAAGGCGCGCAATATCACACTCATCTAACTCCCTGCCAGCCGCCTTTTCCATCGCCCGACGAATTGAATGACAAGTGCTTAGACATTCAAAACAAGCCGCCACATCAATCATGTGATCAACCAATGAATGCCAGCCGACGATAGCCCCTTCGGCATCACGCTGAAGCTTTCCAAATGCCCCTGTCGGTTCAGACTCCATCACGTCCATAACAGTTGATTAATACACCGTGGCGTGAATCTATGAATACTCATGATTACACTCTCCTTATTGAAACATTATTCATTCAATACATCACCGGAAGGCGGAGATAGGCTCATGTTTTAACATAGGGGGTGCTCCATTCTGTGATACAGGCTGGCATCTATTTTTCTTGGTACTGGATGATGGCCTGTAGCAGCCTATCTTTCACGGCCTGTCGCAGTTCTTCTGGGGCAATGACCTCCACATCAGGGCCGTATTTAAGGATATCCATAGTGAGTTCGAGCGGTTTTCCGTAGGGACTGCGCAGTTCATAAGTGCCATCGGTCATGAATTTCCCCTGTTGTTTGGGGTGCCAGCGCTCTTCGCTTACCCAGCGGGCACGGTATTCGTTAAAGAGTAGTACGGCAGTGTTGTCGCCTTTACCGGCGAAAATGCCGTAGGCGTCGGCGAAGTGATCGTGGAGTATCTGTTCGTCGATCTGTCGGGCTGTGGTATCGAGCAGCTGGATGTTTTTTATGCGATCGATGGAAAAATTGCGTAGTTCATTACGTAGGTGGCAGTGGGCATCAAGGTACCAGTTGTCACGATAGTGAACGAGGCGTTGCGGGGAAACGGTGCGCTGTTTGGTCTCATTATTGCCGCGGGAGTGGTAATCGAAGGCCAGTAGCTTGCGTTGTAATACCCCTTCAGCCACTTTCTGAAAGGATTCACCGCCGTTACGTACACCCATACCGAGCAGACGGACTCCCATCTTGAGCTGGCCATTGCCGAACTGTTTGCTGTCGAGTAGTTCTTCTATTCGTTTGTGGAAAGGGCGCAGCTGCTCTTCGAGAAGTCCCGGCTGTAGGTCACCAATAAGCTGACTAAGAGTAGCCAGGGCTTGCAGTTCATGGGCATTGAACCAGAGACCTGGTAGTTCGTAGGGATGGTCGCCCGCTTTGCGGTCATAGTAGTAACCATTACGATTCGAATCATATTCGATCGGTGCGCCGAGAAAGTCACGCATGTAACTAATGGTACGGCCTACAGCAGCGCGTTTGCATTCAAACTCTGCTTCAATGCGAGTACGCGACACAGGATGGTGTGCCGAACTCAGCAGCTTGTGCAGCGTATAGATACGATCAATCTTTTCCAAATTACCCCCGCAATTCAGATACTGTTTTGAACATCTGTTTTTTTACACTGAAGATAGTACCCCAACTACCACAATATAAGAGCGCAATATTGAGCCAAGTATATGGAATTATTGGGTTCACATATTTAGAGTCGCGGTGGTGATCATGATTGGGTGGTTTATTCTGTCACCTCCTCCTGGTGTGCGGCGCCACCGGCCAGGCGCAGGAGTTGCTCCTCCAGGCGCGCGGCCTGGCGTTCCGCCTGGACGGCGCGGCGCTCTTCTGCCGCACATGTGGGCTGGGTGCGGGCGAGTTCTGTCTGCAGCGCCATGACGGACGCCTGCGTCTGCGCGAGTTCGCGGGAGAGCGCATTGCCCTGCCCCTCGTGTTGCGTGATCTGCGCGGTTAACCCCTCGCTACGCTGCTGTTCCTGAGCCAGCTGCTGTTCCAGCCGTACCCGATCCTGTTCCTGCGTATGAATACGGGTCATCAGTTCTCGCTCTGTGGCACGCCAGGTCTGATCAGCCTCATTTTTGAGCTGTTCCAGCTTGGTGCGCGCCATCTTGTGCTCGTCGAGCTGGGCGATGAGGCGACTCTCGAGGGCGTGGAAGCGCTCGCGCTCCAGCCCCTGCTGCTGTTCGAGTTGGGCGACCCGGGTGGCGGCATCGGCACGCACCCGCTCGGATTCTGCGCGGGCCGCCTCGAGATGGTGCTCGGCCGCCTGCAGTCGCGCCCGTTCCGCCCTCAGGTCAGCCTCGAGGGCACGGGCCCGTTCCGTCAAAGACTCAAGACGGTGGCGCAAGGTCTCGACCTCCGCCGCCGAGCGTTCTGCGCCTGTTCAGCCGCCTCACGCCGCGCGGCGGCCTCCTCCACCTTTATATTCGCCTGGCGCTCATGCTCCAGCCACTGTTGGCCAGCCACTGCCTGCGCCTCTTGCTGGATCGTGGTGAGCAGCGTCACCACCTGTGCTTGGAGGTGCTCCGGGAGCCCCGGTAACTGCTCATGTTCGCGGACACGTTGTCCCAGCTCCGCCCACCACTGCGCCAGGGTGTTGTTGATGGTGGTCTGGCTGCCGTATTGGATCATCTGATAGATGGCGCGGACGCTAATGTCGCGCGCCCGTCCCGCCAGCAGTAGCTGATCGGCCGCCTGCCGGACCCGTTCCGTCGTCTCAGTGCCCGTGATCTCTGCTGATTCGGCCGTCGTCATCGGTTGTTACCTATACTATGTCGTGTGTGCCGTAGGTGGGAGCGGTGCTGGCGTTTTAACCGCTCAAACCCAACTCATGATCATTAATGCACCCCGTTATCCGTTACCGTACAAGATACGTACGTTATCGTTTATAGCACTACACGTTAGATAAGTGTCATTATCTATCGTATAAGTGATACGCTCAGCCGAACTGGAGCGGCCTGAGGCGATTGAGACAAAAATGACAAACGGAACGCTGCGATGGCGACGGGCGGGAGACGCATAACATGAATATGGGTATGGACATGCAGGGCGTGGTCAATCAGTCCCTGCCGGCGGAGTTAGAGGCGCTATACGCTCGCCTCCAGCGCTACGCCGAGAAAGCGGCCGGCGCCTATGCATCCAATACCTTCAAGGCGTGGCAGGCCGACGCCAAGGGGTTTTGGGCCTGGTGTCAGACCCATGGCCACACCCCGCTGCCGGCGTCACCGGATACCCTGGTGGCCTACATCGAGGCGCTGGGGCCGAGACGCACGACGGCCACACTGCAGCGATATCTCGCCTCGCTCGCCGCCCTGCACCGGGCCGCGCAGCTGCCCGATCCAACCAAAGATGAGCGGGTGCTCCTGGCACTGCGCACCCTGCGGCGGGCCAAGGCCGTCAGTGGTGAGGGGCGCCAACGACAAGCCGCGCCGCTCAACTACGCTCACATTGAGGCGGGTTCCGTCGCCCTGGGCGATCGCCCCATCGACCGCTTTACCCGTGCCCTGGTCGCCGTGGCGTTTGAGTGTCTGTGCCGGAGTGAAGATCTGATCCGTTTTGATATCGAGCACCTGGAGGTGCGGGAGGATGGCACGGGGCGGTTGCTGATCTCCCTGGGAAAAACCGATCAGAGTGGCATGGGGAAAATCATGTACGTGAGCGCGACGACCGTGCTGCTGCTCCATGAGTGGCTGGCGTGCGCACCGCGCCACAGCGGCCCCCTCTTCCGCTCGGTGTCAAAATCCGGAGTAGTGAGCGGGACACGCATCAGCCATATGGCGGTGGTGCGAGCCATGAAGCGGATGGCCCGCGCTGCCGGTCTCGATGACGGCGGCGTCTCGGGTCACTCCTGCCGGGTCGGCGCAGCGCAGGATCTGCTGGCCGAAGGATTCAGTCTGGCGGAGATCATGGAGGCTGGC